>NZ_JBIRAX010000009.1:0-419238 GCF_044326375.1 Actinomadura sp. 3N508 | reverse complement strand
TTGGCGGCGCGGCGTGGAACCAACCGCACACGTATCCGCCCAGCGGGAAAGCTCGGTAGGCGTGCCGCGACCAGTCGCGCCAGGCCCGGCCTGAAGTCCCGCCAGGCGGCCCCGCTCAGCCGATCCCGCCGGTTGGCGGCGCGGCGTGGAACCAACCGCACTCGTATCCGGCCAGCGGGAAAGCTCGGTAGGCGTGCCGCGACCAGTCGCGCCAGGCCCGGCCTGAAGTCCCGCCAGGCGGCCCCGCTCAGCCGATCCCACCGGTTGGCGGTGCGGCGCGTGGATATCGACTGTGCGTGTATCGGGATCGACTGTGCGTGTATCGGGTGGGCCCCGGGGAGGCGTGCCATGACGGGCGTCCCTTAGGCCAGGCTGGATGTCCTGTCACGCGGCCCCCGCCCGAGCGCGTTGGTCGGGGGCCCGTGTGGAATCGGCCGCGTGTTTCGGGTGGCGGAGAGGGGCCGGTTGGCATGCTCCGCCTGGTCGTCGTCCTGGCCCGGTTTGGGGTTGGTCAGGCGGCCCACTCGATCGGTTCGGTTGGTGGTGGTGGTGCGTGGATGTCGATTGGTTGGGTGTCGGGTGGTGGGAGGACGCGGTAGATGTGGCGTCCGGTGGTGTCGCGGATGATGGTCATCTGTTCGGCGTTGGTGTGTTTGAAGCGGTTGTGCCATCCGCAGCACAGGGCGAGCCGGTCGATGTCGGTCGGTGAGCCGAGGGCCCAGCCGGTGACGTGGTCCACCTCGCACAGGGTGCCGGGCACCTCGCACCCCTGCACCGCGCACGTCGGGTACAGGGTTTCGAGAACTTGGCGTTGGCCGGGGGTGGCGAACCGGGCCCGCTGGCCCAGATACAGCGGCACGTGGCCGCGCCCGAGGATGAGGGGTGAGACGCCCGCGCTGAGGGCGATGCGGCGGATGTGTGCGGCGGGGATGGGGGTGCCGTCGGTGAGGCGGCCGGGGGCGGTTCCGCCGGTGAGGGTGTCCAGGTCGCAGATGACGGTGATTTTGGTGGCGCGGTGCCCGCCCGCCAGCACGGCGGTCAGCGCTGCGGCCGTCCGCTCGGGCAGGTCACGCCGGTCATCGGTCCCGGCGGGTTTGGCCAGGGGTGCGAGGGTGCCGTCCCAGACGGCGGCGTCCTCGGCGTTGAGCCAGCCTTTGACATAGCGGCCGCCGTCCAGGGAGCGGGTGGAGGTGACCCAGGACCGCTCATACCCGCGCCGCGATTCGGCATCGGGTTTGTCGGTGCCGTCGCGTTCGGCGATCACGTCTCGGATACGCCGCCCGAACGAGGCGACCTTCCCGGCCGAGAACCCCTGCCCGACCATGTCGAGCAGCAGAGTTTCGGCAGTCGCGCAGTCGGCGTCGTCCAGGCGCGCGACGGCGTCGGCGACGGTCGATGCATAGCCGTAGGCGAGCTCGCCGCTCGCGAGGAGTTCGGTGACGCGGGGCAGGCGGTGGCGTTGCCGGGCCAGGGTGGCCCGCTCCCGGGCGCGGGTGTCGCGCATGCCCATGCGGGTGCGGAGCCAGGCTTGGGTGGAGGGCAGGCCCCAGCGGCGCATCTCCCCCGAGGCGTCCACCCGCCCGATGAGTGCGGCCAGCGCGCTTTCCTGCCGGTCGGTGGCGGCTGCGAGGGTTTCGGCGATGTGCATGCAGGCGGCGGGTGAGTCGGGGGCGTCGCGCTGGGCGAGTTCGTGGGTGATCTGCGCGATGGCGTCGACCAGTTCCCCGGTGGACGCTGAACGAAGATCAATGGATATCGAACTCACATCTAAATATTATCGAACGTGCGTGTGCTTTCGTTGCCGAGATGGGTCTTATTGTTGTGGCGGATGGGATAGTCGGAGTCTGGGGTCGGCTGGAACGGTGTTCTGGGGTTTTGTGTGTATTGTTTCGTATTGGTGTGGGTTGGGTGGGTTGTTGTTTGTTTCTTGGTTGGAGGGTGGGGGCGGGGCGTCGGGCGGGGGCAGGCGGAGCCTGCCCGTTGAGAGCTGCACCAGGGGCCGTAGAGGCTCCGAAGTCAAGGGTGGGACGGAGTCCCATCGCGAAGCGACGCCGAAGGCGCCCTTGACTTTGGAGGGGCGGCCCCGTACGCAGCGCCGCCCCCACCCCCGAATCTGAATCCACCAACACACGACTCTAAATACGCCTACACACGACAACAGAGAATCGAAAACGGAAACAAAGTCGAAGGAACGAGGACCGGGGCCCGTCCGGTCACCATCGACGAGCCCCGGCCGGTCATTCGACCCCGTCACACGGCCGCCGCCCGCGCTTGCGGCGGCCGCCCGGTGGGGCCGCGTCAAGGGTCTGGCCTTCGACGTCCCGCCCACATGGGACGGAAGTCATCACCGGATCGGGAACCAACACAAGCCAACCGGCCGGCCCCGCACCAGACTGCTATTAGCCCGACTGTCAACACAAAGGGGACCCGCACTATAACTCCCGGCGAGACAGCAGCTAGATTGCTGGTGACCGACGAGTAACACCGACGTCACGTGACACGGCCGCCAGACCGAACCATTCGGCGGTGTCCCGGGACACGGTCGTACGGCACGTTGGGGGCGGGGCCGTGGGACCGACCGGTGTGGTCGCTACAGGAACGGCTGCGAGACAGGAGACCCGCACATGCCCGAGGCAGTCATCGTCGCAACGGCGCGCTCACCGATCGGCCGCGCATTCAAGGGGTCGCTGAAGGAAATGCGGCCCGACGACCTCACCGCTCAGATGATCACAGCCGCGATGGCCAAGGTCCCGCAGCTGGACCCGAGCCAGATCGACGACCTCCTGCTCGGCTGCGGCCTGCCCGGCGGCGAGCAGGGCTACAACATGGGCCGCGTCGTGGCCGTCCTGCTGGGCTGGGACGACGTGCCCGGCGCCACCATCACCCGCTACTGCTCGTCGTCCCTCCAGACGACCCGGATGGCCTTCCACGCGATCAAGACGGGCGAGGCGGACGTCATCATCTCCGCGGGCGTCGAGACCGTCAGCCGCTTCGCCAAGGGCAGCAGCGACGGCCTCCCCGACACGCAGAACCCGCAGTTCGCGGACGCCCAGGCCCGCACGGCCAAGGCGGGCCAGGGCGGCTCGCCCGTGTGGCATGACCCGCGCGAGGACGGCGGCCTCCCGGACATCTACATCGCGATGGGCCAGACCGCCGAGAACGTGGCGGGCATGCGCGGAGTGTCGCGGCAGGCGCAGGACGAGTTCGGCGTCCGCTCGCAGAACCTCGCGGAGAAGGCCCTCGCGAACGGCTTCTGGGAGAAGGACATCACTCCGGTGACGCTGCCGGACGGCACCGTCCTCGCCAAGGACGACGGCCCCAGGCCCGGCACCACCTATGAGAAGGTCTCGCAGCTCCAGCCGGTGTTCCGCCCGGACGGGACGGTCACCGCAGGCAACTGCTGCCCGCTGAACGACGGCGCCGCCGCAGTGGTGGTCATGAGCGACACGAAGGCAGCGGAACTCGGCATCACGCCGCTGGCCAGGATCGTCTCGACCGGCGTCACGGGCCTGTCCCCGGAGATCATGGGCCTCGGCCCGGTGGGCGCGTCACGCAAAGCTCTCGCCAAGGCCGGCATGACGATCGACGACATCGACCTCGTCGAGATCAACGAGGCGTTCGCCGCGCAGGTGCTGCCGTCCGCCGCCGACCTGGGCATCGACATCGACAAGCTGAACGTGAACGGCGGCGCGATCGCGGTCGGTCACCCGTTCGGCATGACGGGCGCCCGCATCACGTCCACGCTACTCAACAGCCTGAAATTCCACGACAAGCAGTTCGGGCTGGAGACGATGTGCGTCGGCGGCGGACAGGGCATGGCGATGGTCGTGGAGCGCCTCTCGTAGCACCTTGGCGGCCGGCTGACGACGATCGCACGGCCGACGGCCCGCCGCGGAACGTCTCACACACCTCCACGGCGGGCCGTCCGCCCGACACGCGCGGGCTAACCACCGACCACGGCGGCGACCTGCAGGTTTTCCGGAGAACATCCCCGTTATTGACGATCTACGTAACGTAATAGATAGGTCCCCGTTAGGGGGTTGTCACATCCGGACTCCTGTTGCAGAGTCAGCAGGAAGAGCCCCGCGACCTGGAGGTGCCAATTGTCACTGAACCACTCGCCGGAGACGCACAGCAAGCTGATAGCCCGCATTCCGCAAGTCACAGGACGTGACATCCCCGAGTGGTTCACCGCCATCGAGAACGGCCCGTCGTTCACCCGCTGCGAGGAACGCAGCTCCTGGCTGGCCGAAGAGCACAACCTCTCCCACGGCTACGCCGCCGCGCTGGTGCGCGAGCACGAGCGCACCCGCCGTGCGAGGCACTACTGAGTTGACGCGGTAACCGAGCCTGACGCGGTACTGAGGTATTGCGTACTGCTGCCTAGTGCGGCGGACGTCGCATCACCGAGGCCGACGCCGCACCCCCTGAGCCTGATGCCGGGCGCACCGTGCGCCGAGCAGAGAGCAAGGCTCCCGTAAGAACTTCATACAAACTTGGTGGGATCCCGCCAACGGATGCCCCCGTCGTCGTGCCGCCGTATTCGCGCCACGACTCTGGCGCTGAGATCCCACAACTGATCAGCCCCACGCCCAGGCGCGGGGCTGATCATTGCGTTCACGCCCCCCGCGCCCGCCGCAACGACCGCGCCTCGGTCATCTCTTTGATCATCCCCGCTCGCCGAGTCCTAGGTCTGGTCACTGGCCGGGTGTGCACCTGGGCAGCGCCAAGACCGACGTCCGCGACGCGTTCGTGATCGCCGAGGCAGCGCGCGCGCCCTCTCCCGCCCCCACTGCGGCGGGTCGATGGCGGAGACCACCCCTGTGGTGGATCCTCAGATGGGCCATCTGGCTATCGCGCGGATCAGGGCTTGCGCCACTCAGCCACCGCAGGCGGTTCCCCGCGTCCAGCCCGGCCGCCTCGCTGGCACCACTCGGCTGGCGGCTACGACCATTGATCGCACCTAGCACCCGCTTGACGAAAGCCATAGGGACACCCGAACGACCGCGAACGCGCCCCCAGGGACGACCGACCCTCTAGGCCCCGTGCCCAAACGACCGTGCCCAAACGACCGTGCCCAAACGACCGTGCCCAAACGACACCGACCCGGGACGGCTGCGGCCCTCGACGACCACGACCCTGCACCGCCGCGCTCTCAGGCGGCCCCGCAAGAGGATCGCGAGGCTGGACTACTGCGGGGCGGGTGTGCGGCTAGGCGGTTAGGTTCGCGGCCAAGGCTTCGGCGCCTGGGCCGGACAGGTCGGGTGCTGCTTCTCGTCTTCCTGCGCATACCAGCAGTAGTGCGAGCATCGGGGCTTGGACTTCGGGGCCGCGGCCGGCCGTCCAGGGGGTGTCGGTGGCTACCAGGCGGAAACCCGCCACCTTCCGGGTCGAGGGGAGCGGGCGGGGCCAGCGCATGGTCAGGAGGCGGCCGGCGGCGACGGCCGCGGCGTGCGACGGGACGTCATGCCGTAGACCCAGCGGGACGGCGATGTCCTGCCCGTGGACGAGGATGTCGGTGAGCGTCTCCAGGTAAGTGACCCCGACGTTGTGGCGCCGCGACCCCACCGTCCCGCGGATCCGGGCGATGAGCTGCTCGTTCGTCAGCGCGGCGGCGCGGCGGCAGGCGGCGTGCTGGATGGTCCGGTCGAGGCTGCCGCGCCACCGCGCCAGCATGGCGATCGCGGCGCCAGGGCCCATCTGCTGCAGGGTCAGATGGGCGGCGACGTCTCGCACCGTCCAGCCGGCGCACAGTGAGGGGTGCCGCCACTGGTCGTCCGACAGGTTGTCGAGCAGGTCGGCCAGGCTGCGCCGCTGCGCGTCGATCACCTGCCAGGTCTCGTCGGGGTCCAGCACGACCGAGGTCACGGGACGGGGCAGGCGTTCGCGGTTCATGTCGATGCCTCCACGGGGTTCGAGCCGACGACCGACGTGACGAGCGCGGAGATCTGCGCGGACGGGTCGAACGCCGGGTCGGGGTTGGCCAGCTGGTGCAGGACGACTCCCGTCCAGTGGTTCATGATGATCGGTGCGTCGCGGCCGGGATCGGTCGAGCCGGCGGCGCGCAGCCAGTTGGTGAACCAGGCGTTGACCCTGGCTCCCGTCTCGGTGAGCTGCGCGCGCAGCGACGGCTGGTTGCCCGCCTCGACGAGGATCGCGTACCGGGCCAGGGTCAGTGTCCGGCGCGGGCCGGTCGCGTCCTGCGCGAAGGCGGTGAGCGCTTGGGCCAGTTCCTGCGGCGTGGTCGGGCATATGCGCGCGGCGATGTCGTCCCATCCGGCCCGCTCTCGGGCGGCGAACCGCTCGACTACCGCGTCGAGCAGCGCCTCCCGGGTCCGGAAATGGTTGGACGCGGAACCGGCGGGCAGCCTGGCGGCCGCGTCGACGGCGCGATGGGTGAGCCCGCGCATCCCCCGTTCGCCGAGGACGGAGATCGCGGCGTCGAGCAGCCGCTCACGTCTGTCTGACATGGCAACACACTACACACGTAGTTCAAAGAACTCCATCCGTAGTTTGATAGGAGCGCGTGGCACATCCGGGCGAGCGCAAATTCGGCGGGCTAAATGTGAATGCATTTCGGGAATGCCAGGCTTCCGGGTTACCGCAATACCGCCGCGCGAGAACGGGGTGAGAAAGCGTCCGTCCGAGCGGACCGGCGCCCTCGGCAGAGCGCCGGCCGGCCGTTGTGTGCCCCTGGTCGGACTCGAACCGACACGTTGGCTCTTTTAGGGAGCCCGCCTCTGCCATTGGGCTACAGGGGCGGCGCAATCATATCGAGTCAGCGGGTCATCACGGTCCGTCCTTCCGCCTCGATGGCGGCGGCTCGGACGTTGTCAACGCGGCGAATCGCGCGGATTTCATGCCTGCCTATCTGGCCGCTCTCGCAGGCCAGGGCGGATGCGGCAAGGTACAGCAGCCAGACGCGCGCGCGGCCGGGTCCGGCCAGTTCCGTGCATTCGGTCCAATGGCGCCGCAGGCCCGCGGCCCAGGCGCGCAGCGTCCGCGCATGGTCCTCGCGAAGTGCCTCCACGCTGCGCACTTCGAGCCCGGCCTCCTCCAGATCGTCGAGCAGCGCGCCGAGCGGGCGCGGGTCGGCGTCGTCCGGGACCATGTAGCTGGTGATGAAGTTCCGCCGGGCCTGGTGCGGGGCGGGGCGGCGGACCGGCTGCTGCAGGACGATCCGTCCCCCCGGCGCGAGGAGCTCGTACAGCTCCGACGCCGGACGTTCGATGGACGCCACCCCCGCCAGCCCGACGATCGCGTCGTAGGGCCCGTCACCGGCCTCGGGCAGGTCGAATCCGCGGACGTCGACATCGTCGTCCGCGGTCACGGCCCGCACGTGGTCGGCCTGCTCGGGAGTGCGGGCGAGGGCGACGACCCGGGCGCCGTGGTGGACGGCGGCATGCCGCGCGAACGCACCCCAGCCGCAGCTCAGGTCGAGCAGCCTGGCCCCGGCGAACAGCCCGAGGCGCTCGGCGACGCCCACGTGCGCGGCGAACTGGGCGGCCCCCAGATCGCCCTCAAGGTCGACGTCCACGCCGGCGCCGGGGTCACCGCCCAGGTCGGCGGGCAAGTGATCGCCCAGGTCGTTCCAGTTTCCGGTGATGTGCGCCAGGTCCTCGCCGAAGAGGCGGGCGAAGAACGTGGCGGGCTCCGCCATCGGCTCGCCGGCGGCGTCGGAGCCGGCGGCGCGGCGTCCGGTGGCGAGTTCCTCCGGGGGCGGTTTCGGTTCGGGGCCGACGGCGCCCAGCGTCACCGCCGTGCGGACGATGTCGCGCTTGTCGTCGCTGCTCAGCCGGATCGGCTCGTCGCCGTTGCGCATCACCCGCCGGACGGCGTCGAGCGCGGCGAAGACGTCCCCCTCGATGTCCAGCTCACCGGCCACGTAGGCGCGGACCAGGCCCATCTCGCCTGGCTTCCACAGCAGCCGCCGCAGTGCCCGCCGGTGCTTGAGCACGAACGCGGGCGCGCCGGGCGGGCCGATGGAGCTGCCGTCCCAGGCCAGGACGCGGATCGGCAGCGCGTCCGCCGCCTCCCGCCCCTCGCCCAGCAGGATCTTGGTGAGCAGCGGCGCCAGCCGGAGCGCCACCCCCTTCGTCGCGGAGCCCGCCGCATCGAGTTCCCCGGCGGCCGACGCCGCCTCCAGTTCCGCGGGCACGTCGCTCCAGGTGGCGTCTCCGTCGTGCATGGCAGGGCGCGCCTCCTCGCGATGACGGTTTCAGGCCATCATGACTCGCGCCGGCCCGGCTGCGGGGACGGAACGGGTCATGTGTCGTGCTGGCGGCCGGCCGCGAGCTCGAACTCCTGATGGGGCCATTCCAGTTCGCCTAGGGAGACGATCTCGCGCCGGAAGAACGCGGCGAGCGTCCAGTCCATGGTGATCCGGAATTTACGATTCACAGTCGGCATCCGCGACAAATGGTATGTGCGGTGCATGAACCAGGCGGGGAAGCCGCGGAGCTTCAATCCGTACACGTTCGCGACGCCTTTGTGCAGGCCAAGGCTTGCGACCGAGCCGACGTAGGCGTGCACGTACGCCTTTCTGGGCTTTCCGCGCAGATCCGCCACGATGTTGTCACCCAAACGTTTGGCTTGCCTGACGGCGTGCTGCGCATTGGGCGCAGTGAAGTCGCCGGTGTCGGTGAGATCGGGAACGGCCGCGTTGTCGCCCGCCGCGTAGGCGCCCTCCACCCCGTCCACGGTCAGCTCGGCGGTGGCCTTGACGCGTCCCTTGTCGTCGATGGGAAGGTCGCTGTTGTTGACGACCGGGTGCGGTTTCACGCCGGCGGTCCACACGAGCGTCCCGGCGTCGAACTCCTCGCCGTCGCTCAGCACGATGTGCCGCCCCTCGGCGGACTTCAGCAGCGTCTCCATCCTGATCTCGATACCGCGGCGGCGCAGCGCCTCCGCCGCCCAGCGCCCCATCTCCGACCCCACCTCGGGCAGGATCCGGTCGGTCGCCTCGATCATCAGCCAGCGCAGCTCGCGCGCGTCGATGCCCGGGTAGGCCTTGCAGGCGTCCCGCGCCATGTCCTCCAGCTCCGCCATGGCCTCGACGCCGGCGAACCCGGCCCCGACGAACACGAACGTCAGCGCCCGCTTCCTGACCTTCTCGTCGTCCGGGTTGGACGCCGCGATGTCGAGCTGGTGCAGGACGTGGTTGCGCAGGAAGATCGCCTCTTCGACGGTCTTGAACCCGATCCCGCAGCTCGCGAGGCCGGGGATCGGCAGCGTCCGCGAGATGGACCCCAGGGCCACCACGAGCAGGTCGTAGCCGACCTCCCGGTCGGGGACGCCCGCCGTCTCCGAACCCGCCGGCCGGACCGTCAGCCGCTTGGACGCGTGGTCGATCCGCGTCACGTACCCGTTCAGGATCCGGCAGCGCTTGAGCACCTGCCGCAGCGGCGCCACGACATGGCGCGGCTCCAGGTTCCCGGCCGCGGCCTCCGGCAGGAACGGCTGGTAGGTCATGTACGACTGGGGGTCGATGACGGTGACGGCCACCTCGCCGCGGCGCAGCTCGCGGCGCAGCCTCTTCTGCAGGCGCAGGGCCGTGTACATGCCGACGTACCCGCCACCGACGATCACGATGCGCGTCGTGGTCCCGCGTCCGGACGGCTCCCGCCCGGCAGGATTGCGATCAGAAGGCATGCCGGGAGCGATACCCGCATATGGGGGCTGTTCACCACGCCGGACCGGCGTCCGGTGAGCGGGCCGGTCCACGAGTTCGCGAATCGCCCGAACCAAGCCGTCCGGATCCGCATCTCAGGGGACGTAGCAGAAAGGAGCCGGTACCCCGAGAGGCACCGGCGCAAGGAAAGACGCGGGTCAGGGCCGGACGGGGGCGCCAAGCGGCCGCGGGACGTCGGGCCGGGACAGGGTCGGCCCTGACCGCTCCGGCCGCTTGGCCAAGGCCCTGCCCCGCGCCCCCGCCATCTCCTAGCGGTAGTCGCGCGCGCGGGTGAGGACGGCGTCCAACATCTCCTCGGTGACGCGCCCGGTGAAGGTGTTCTGCTGGCTCGGGTGGTAGCAGCCCAGCATCAGGACGGGCCCGCGCGACCCCGCCGAGGGCGGCGGCGCCAGCTCGATCTCCGCGCCGTGCCCGAACTTCGGCCGCGGGCGCGGCAGCCCGTACCCCGCCTGCCTGAGCGCCGGCCACACGCCCTGCCACGCGAACCCGCCGAGGCACACGATGCAGCGGACGCTCGCCGCCACCTGCTCGACCTCCCGGGACAGCCACGGCAGGCACGTCGTGCGCTCCAGCGGCGTCGGCTTGTTGTCGGGCGGCGCGCAGCGGACGGTCGCCGCCATCCGCGCCCCGATCAGCCGCTGCCCGTCGCCGGCGCGGACGCTCGTCGGCAGCGCGGCGAGCCCGACCCGGTGCAGCGAGGCGAACAGCCAGTCGCCGGAGCGGTCCCCGGTGAAGATCCGGCCGGTGCGGTTGCCGCCGTGCGCCGCCGGGGCGAGCCCGACGATCAGGATCCGCGGCTCCGGCTCGCCCCATCCGGCGATCGGGCGCCCCCAGTACTCCTCGTCCGCGAACGCCCGGCGCCGCTGGACGGCGACCTTCTCCCGCCATTCCACGAGCCGGTCACAAGCCCGGCACACCGACTGCCGGGCGCACAGCTCGTCCAGGTCGGGGGCCTTGGCGGCCAGCTCGATGACGTCCCCGGTCCCTTGCGCCACAGGCGTTTCGGGGGTTGCGGGGTCTTCGGGCCATCCGGTCCCGGGCGGGACGAACGGCGCGTTGGCGGTCGGCATACCATCGATCGTCGCACGCCACAGGCGGTGGCCGGGTTCCGCCCAACCCTCTGCACGAGCCGTTCATCTCGGTACGATGCGTTCGCCGGTCGGGGAGGCGGGAGTCCGGCACGCCATGGGCGAAGCGGAGGCAGGCAGTGTCGCAACCGGGCTGGTATCCAGACCCCTACGGCACCGGCAGCCTGCGCTGGTGGGACGGCGAGAGCTGGACGGAACGCCTCAATCCGGAGCCGGTCCGTCCGCCGCGGCTGCGTCTCCCCGCGCAGGAGCAACGGCCACGGGACGAGTACGAGGAGACCCGGTACGGGTCCCAATACGGGGCCGAGTACGGGACGCACTACGCGGCGCCGCACTTCCAGCAGCCGACCTGGGAGGCCCGTCCGGCCGTCCAGCCGCTGGACATGAACGTGCGCGGCCTGCACCTTTACGCCGACGACCGGTTCGTGGCGTACGGGAACGCCTCGCTTCAGTGGCCACATGTGGAATGGGTGGCGTACTGGGCGGCGGAGCGCCCGGCCGGTTACGGCCAGTCCACCGCGACGCAGTGGGTCTTCCAGGCGGGCCGGTACCCGTTCCGCGGCGGCCCGCGCGTCGAGGTGGTCATCGAGCCCGAGGCGCTTCCCGGGACCGCGAACGCGGGCGCGAGCAGGGCCGACGCGGTTGGCGCGGAGGGCGAGCCGGAGCAGATCTGGGGCCGGCTGATCCAGCTGTGCCAGGAGCACGCCGAGCAGCGGCTGGTGAACGAGCTGGCGGGACGCGTCAGGTCGGGCGAGTCGGTCGACGTGGCCCAGGGGCTGACCGTGCATCCCGGCGGCGTCCGCGGCAACCGCGTCTCGCTGAGCTGGACGGCCATCTCCGGGGCGACGGTGGACGGCGGGCGGGTGTGGATCCAGCAGGCCAACAGCTCCGCGCCGATCCTCTACATCCCGCAGCAGAACCCGAACGCGGTGCTCATCCCGGCCCTGCTGACCCAGCTGAAGCGCTGAACCCGCCGCGCGCGGCCGGCGCGGGCGCTCAGGCCAGGGACGGCGTCCAGGCCAGAGCGGCCGTCCAGGCCAGGGGCGGCGCTCAGACCAGGGGCGGCGCTCAGACCAGGGACCAGGCCAGGCCGTCCAGGATGTCGTGCTCGCTGACCACGACGGCGCCGAACCCGTACTCCCGCATGATCCGGTCCAGGATCAGCGCGCCCGCGCCGATCACGTCGACACGCCCGGGGTGCATCACGCCGAACTCGGCCCGCTCCGCGCGGGTGGCGTGCAGCAGCCGCCGCGTCACCTCGTGGACCTGCGTGGCGGTGATGCGGGACAGGTGGATGCGGGACGGGTCGTACGCCCCCAGCCCGAGCGCGATCCCGGCGACCGTCGTGACGGACCCGGCGAGCCCGACGAGCGTGCGCGCCTCGTGCACCGGCACCGTCCGGCGGACGGCGGCGAGGGCGGCGTCGATGTCGGCGGCGGCGTTGGAGATCTGCTCGGGAGACGGCGGGTCGCCGTCCTTCAGGTGCCGCTCGGTCATCCGGACGCAGCCGATGTCGATGGAGCGGGCGGCGTCGGCGGAGGAGCTGCCGACGACGAACTCGGTGGACCCGCCGCCGATGTCGACCACCAGGTAGGGCCGCGCCGGGCGCAGCGCCGCCAGCTCCCGGGTGGCGCCGGTGAACGACAGCTCGGCCTCCTCGTCCCCGGTGATCACCTCGGGGACGACGCCGAAGATGTCGACGACGCCCCTGACGAAGTCGGCCTGGTTATCGGCGTCGCGGGTCGCGCTGGTCGCCACCACCCGCGTCTTGATCGGGCCGTGCCCGGCCCTCGCCCCGTGCTGCTCGATCAGGGCGGCGTAGCCGCGCATCGCCGTAAAGGTACGTTCCAGAGCGGCGCGCGACAGCCGGCCCGTCTCGTCGACGCCCTCCCCCAGCCGGACGATCTCCATGCGGCGCTCGACGTCCGTCAGCGTCCCGCCGCCCTCGCCGGGGGCGATGTCGGCGATCAGCAGGCGGACGGAGTTCGTCCCGCAGTCGATGGCCGAGACGCGCGTCACCGCTCCACCTCCGGCTTCGGCTCAGGCTCCGGCTCCGGCTCGTCGATCTGGACGCAGGGCCCTGAGCGCCACCATTCGGGGAGCGCGGCCAGCCCTTCGCGGCCGAACGGGTTGGCGCCGGGCACGGCGAGTTCGTGGGCGATGAGGGCGTGGAGGCATTTGACGCGTTCCGGCATGCCGCCGGCGCTCTGGGTGCCCTCGGGCAGCGGTTCGACGCCGTCCTCGCGGGCCGCGTCGCCGCGACGCCGCAGGTAGTCCTCGTGCGCGGCGCTGTACTCGGCCCTCAGGGACGGGTCGGCCGCGAGCCTGTCCTGCATGTCCCGCATGACCCCGCCGCCCTCCAGCGTCCCGATGGCGGACGCGGCCTTCGGGCAGGTCAGGTAGAACAGCGTGGGGAACGGCGTCCCGTCCGGGAGCCGCGGCGCCGTCTCGATCACGGCGGGCAGGCCGCACGGGCAGCGGCTCGCCACCCGGCGGACGCCGCGCGGCTCCCGCCCCAGCTGGGCCGCGACCGCGGCCGTGTCACGTGCTTCGATCATGTACGTCCCCACCGGCGGAGCTCCCCGACCCGCCTCGACTGCGCGTTCCAGCCGCGCTCTCCGGCCAACACGCGCCCTTTCGACCAACACGCGCCCTTACAACCAACAGGCGCCCTTACGACCAACACGGCCCCCTCCGGCCCAGCACGGCGCCTCCGGCCGCCGACACCCCTCCGGCGCCCTGCGACGCCCTCCGACAAGCACTTCCCGCCGCTCGGGAAGCCGGCACGGCGCCTTGCGGCGGCCCCGTGGTGGCGCGGGCGGGCCCGCAGCACCGGCGGCGCTCTCCCGTCCGTGCCCCGGTGCTCCTGCCGGGACGCGTCCATCGGCGCCAGTCGACCATGTCGCGCCGGACACGTCGCACCGGGCCCGTTGGACGGGTCAGCGCGGCCTGTCTGCGGACTCGACCGACCGCCACAGCGTCTCGTACCAGGGCGGCCTGGTCGTCGGGCCGCCCTTGCGGGCCTGCCGTCCGTCCCCGCCGCTGCCGTCCAGGACGATGTAGCACTTTACGTCAGGGCGGCAGTAATGGAGCCTTCGCGTCGCCTCACGCTCAATGTACGACTTCTCGCCCAGTTGTTGCTTGCGTTGGGCAAGGATCTCCACCTGCCGCCGGGCCGCGGCCTCCTTGCGCTGGAGGTCCGCGATCTCCTTGCGCTGCGCGATGTACTCGCGGACGGGGTAGGCAAGGCTCAGCGCGATGGCGCACACCACCACCGCCAGGATGGCGGCGCGGCTGGTCAGGGCCGGGTTGCCGCGGCGCGTGCCGCCGCCGTGCGCGGCCTCGCGGCCGGTGTCGTCGCCGTCGTTCCCGCCTTTGGGGGCGGCTTTGCCGTCAGCCATCGTGTCCCCTGCGTGGTCGTCCTGGACTCGCGTGTCTCCGGTGTGCGGTCGGGGCCATCTGTCCGAAAACCGGCGGGCCCGGGGACCGGAACAGGGTTCCGGTCCCCGGTGGCGTCCGGCTCGGGCCGGGCGCCCCGGCCTCGGTCAGGGGCGCGTCAGTCAGCCCCGGCCGTCAAAGCGCGGGAACGCGGCGGCGCCGGCGTAGCGGGCGGCGTCGTCGAGCAGCTCCTCGATGCGCAGCAGCTGGTTGTACTTGGCGACGCGGTCGCTGCGGGCGGGCGCGCCGGTCTTGATCTGGCCGCAGTTGGTGGCGACGGCCAGGTCGGCGATCGTCGTGTCCTCCGTCTCGCCGGACCGGTGGCTCATCATGCAGCGGTAGCCGCTGGTCTGCGCGAGCGCGACGGCGTCGAGGGTCTCGCTGAGCGTGCCGATCTGGTTGACCTTGACCAGCAGCGCGTTCGCGGCGCGGGCCTTGATACCGCGGGCGAGCCGCTCGGGGTTGGTGACGAACAGGTCGTCGCCGACGATCTGGACGCGGTCGCCGACGGCGGCGGTGAGGCCCTCCCAGCCGGGCCAGTCCTCCTCGTCGAGCGGGTCCTCGATGGAGACGAGGGGGTACTCGCTGATCAGCTCGCCGTAGTAGGCCGCCATGTCGTCGGCGGACCGCTTGGCGCCCTCGAAGGTGTACTGCCCGTCGGCGTGGAACTCGGTGGCGGCGACGTCCAGGGCGAGGGCGATGTCGCGTCCCGGGGTGAAGCCCGCGTTGCGGATCGCCTCCATGATCAGGTCGAGCGCGTCGCGGTTGCTCGGCAGGTCGGGCGCGAAGCCGCCCTCGTCGCCGAGGCCGGTGTTCAGGCCCTTGGACTTCAGCACCGACTTCAGCGCGTGGTAGGTCTCGGCGCCCCAGCGCAGCGCCTCCGCGAAGGTCGCCGCGCCGATCGGCGCGATCATGAACTCCTGGACGTCGACGTTGGTGTCGGCGTGCGCGCCGCCGTTCAGGATGTTCATCATCGGGACGGGCAGCAGGTGCGCGTTCGGCCCCCCGACGTAGCGGAACAGCGGCAGCCCGGCGGAGTCGGCGGCGGCCTTGGCGACGGCGAGGCTGACGCCGAGGATCGCGTTGGCGCCGAGCGCCGACTTGGCCGGGGTGCCGTCCAGGTCGACCAGGAGCTGGTCGATCAGCCGCTGGTCGGACGCCGGGTAGCCGACGAGCTTCTCGTCGATGGTCTCGTTGACGGCCCGGACGGCGTTGCGGACGCCCTTGCCGCCGTAGCGCTCGCCGCCGTCGCGCAGCTCGACGGCCTCGAACTGGCCCGTGGAGGCCCCGCTCGGCACGGCCGCGTGCGCCTCGGTCCCATCGGCGAGCAGTACCTCGACCTCGACGGTCGGATTGCCGCGGGAGTCCAGGATCTCCCGGGCGAGTACGGCCTCGATCGATGACACGGGGAACCCCCTGATGATGATGACGAGTGTCTGAGTGCAGCCACCGAGCCTAGCCGCGCCGCCCCCAAGCCGCCGAACGGGCTCGCCGTCTTCCCCGCGACCCCGTACAAACCGGACGATCGCGGAGCATTCACGGCACGCCCGGCCGCCTCCGGGCCGGTTCCGGCCCGGAGGCGGCTGAACGATCTTTTACCCGTCCCCCACGGTCATGTTTGCCCGCTTCAGGCAAGAAAGATCTGGTACTGGCAGGAGCGTCCCGGGGAGGTCGTCATACGCGTCCGTTCCTCGCGCTTCCGGCCCAGGCGTCTCCGGCAACGGCGCCTCCGGCCCAAGCTCCCCCGGCCCAAGCTCCCCCGGCCCAGGACTTCTGGGCGCGGCGGGCTGACCTCGGGCCTGGGCGATTGGATCTGGCGGAACCTGCTGCGCCCGCCCAAGATCCGGCTGCGGGTGACGCTGACCTCGACGCTGGTCGCCTTCGTGCTGACCACGGCGATGGCGGGGCTGGTGCTGTCGGGCAGCCGCAAGCAGACGATCGACGACGCCATGCAGGAGATCTCGCAGGACGGCCGCCACGTGGCGGTCGCGCTCAACGCCGGGACCGCGGAGCAGGAGCTCGGCGCCTCCGGCAACGAACTGCTCGTGGTGCTGGACGCGAAGGGCCAGGTGATCGCGGCATCGCCGCGGATGCGCGACCGGCTGCCGCCGCGGTTCCCGCCGCCCCCGCCCGGGGACGACCGCCGCGAGGGCCGCACCTGCAGCGGCAACCTGCCGGGCGGCCCCTGCTTCCTCATCGTCGAGTTCCGCGTGGGGACGGGGCCGAACGCCAAGTACGTCTACTCGCTGACGCCCGAGCCGGGGCTGCTGCCCCAGCCGAAGCTCGCTCTGCTGCTGCTGATCGGTGTCCTGCTGGGCACCGGCATCGTCTGCTACGGGACGTGGCGCTCGGTCGGCGGCACCCTGCGCCCGGTGAACGACATCCGGCAGGAGCTGGACGAGATCACCGCGACCGACCTGGAGCGCCGCGTGCCGGTGCCGGCCCGCCGGGACGAGGTGGGGATGCTCGCCGTGAGCATCAACGCGACGCTCGACCGGCTGGAACGGGCGGTGGCGCGGCAGCGCGCGTTCGTCATCGACGTGTCCCACGAGCTGCGCAGCCCGCTCGCCGCGCTGCGGATGGAGCTGGAGCTGGCCCTGTCGGCCCCGGACGACGCCGACGTCCGCGACACGCTCCAGGCCATCCTGATCAACACCGACCGGGTGGGGGCGGTGGTGGACGACCTGCTGGCGCTGTCGCGCCTGGAGGCCGACCGGAACTTCCCGCGCGAGCCGGTGGACCTGACCGAGCTGGCGGACCAGGAGGTGCTGCGCCGCCCGTTCCGCAAGCAGGTGACCGTCCTCGCGGAGGGGGCGGTGACGGTCAACGGCGGCCGCAGCGAGCTGTCCCGGGTGCTGACGAACCTGATCGACAACGCGGACCGGCACGCGGCGTCCGAGGTGACGGTCATCATCAGCGTGGAGGAGCCGTCCACCGCCGTGGTCGAGGTGATCGACGACGGCACCGGCGTCGCGCCGACCGACCGGGAGCGGGTGTTCGAGCGCTTCGCGCGGCTGGCGGAGGGCCGGCACCGCGACGCCGGCGGCACCGGCATCGGCCTCGCGATCTCCCGCGACATCGCCGAGGCGCACAACGGCTCGCTGGTCCTCACCGACCGCCTGGACGGCGTCCCCGGCGCCCGGTTCGTCCTGCGCCTTCCCCGCTGAGACCGCAGCCTCCAGGGCGAGGGAACCGCGTCAGGAGAGGCCGAGTTCGGAGCGGAGGCGTTCGCGCTCGTACTCCAGCAGCTCGATCTGCCCCTCCAGCTCCTGCCGGGCCGCGAGGTACTGCCCCGAGTCGATGTTGTCGCCGGCGTCGGCGGGCGGCGGGGTTAGGTCGGCGCGGAGGCGGTCGAGGGACGCGTCGATGTCGCGGAGCCGGGCGCGCCGATCGTCGTTGGCGGACCGGTCGTTGCTGGCGGGCCGATCGTCGTTGGCGGACCGGTCGCCGGACCGGTCGTCGGCGGCGGGGCGGTCGTCGTCCGGACTGCTGTGGTTCATGTGTTCCTCCCGTGGGTCTGCATGCCCGTGGCGGGACGGTTCACCCGTGCATCCCGTCCTCGCACCGGATCAGATGCGGATCACGGTCTTGCCGCGCGCGCCGCCCGCCCGGTTGGCGGCCAGCGCGTCCGGCGCGTCCTCCAGGGGCACCTCGCGTTCGACCTGGACGCGGAGTTCGCTCGCGTCGATGAGGGCGGAGAGCCGGTCGAGCGTGCCGGAGCTCAGCCCGCCCTCCAGGTTGAGCCCGCGCAGGCCCTTGGCCTCCATGGCGTCGGGGTTCACCGCCCAGATTGAGCTGACGTAGGTCCCGCCGGGGCGGAGCAGCTGCGCGATGTCCTCGGTGGCGGGGGTGTCGCTGACGACGTCGAGGACGGCGTCGATCCCGTCGTTGTGGACGGCCAGCACCTGGGCGTTGAGCCCGTCGGCCCCGTCGCCGCGGGTGTGGTCGACGGTCTCGTCGGCGCCGAGGCGGCGCATCGTCCCGGCCATGTCGTCGCAGGCCGTGGCGATCACCTTGGCACCGGCGAGGGAGGCGAGCTGCACCACGCCCTGCCCGACGCCGCCCGTCGCCCCGACGACGAGGACGGTCTGCCCCTCGTCGACCCGCGCCTGGTCGACCATCCCGAGCGCGGCGCCGCTCGCGGTCGGCACCGCGGCGGCCTGCGTGTAGATCATCCCTTCCGGCATCGCGGCGACCGGCCCGTCCTCCCGGACGAGGGCGTACTCGGCGAACGCGCCGAGGCCCCGCTCGATCCCGGCGAACGTCCCGTAGACCGGCTGGCCCTCCCGCAGCCGGGTCACGCCCTCGCCGACCTCCTCCACGACGCCCGCGCCGTCCACGCCCAGGATCAGCGGGAACGTGGTGTCGACGGAGTCCTTCACCATGCCGTCGGCGAGCTTCCAGTCGAACGGGTTCAGCCCGGCCGCGATCATCTTCACCAGGATCTCCCCGGGACCCGGCTCCGGGCGCGGCAGGTTCATCAGCGCCGGTGTGGCGCCGTACTCGGACACGGCGATGGCTCGCATGACGATCGTCCCCCCGAACGGATACGCACGCATATTTCGCACGCTTGATTCGCACAGCTTAGGTTTCGCGACGCTCAACAGGGGTGAGCACCCCACCGGTGATCTACCCGGACGCCGGACGATCACACAAAGCAGCAGGTCAGGCCCTATGGGAAGGGCAGAGCCGGATCAGGGCGGCGTGAGCTGGGAGCGGTCGCCGGGGGCGGCCGGGAACGTCGGGAACGTCGGCGGCGGGGTGACCGGCGGGACCGGCGGGTCGCCGTCGCGGGGTCCTGGACCTTTGCTGACGCGCAGCTCGATGGTCTCGCCCGGCTCTGCCTTGCCGGGGGCCGGGTCCATCTCGGCGATGGTGCCCTTCTTGTACTTGCGGGACTCGACGGCGGGCCTCTCGATGCGGGGCTCGAACCCGGCCTCGCGGAGCTTCTTGACGGCCTCGTCCGGCTTCATGCCGCGGACGTCGGGCAGTTCGACCTTCTCCTCGCCCGTCCCCTTGCTGAAGAAGTGCGACGGCGGCCGAACGAACGACGTTGGGGACGTGTCCGACAGCGCCCCGAGCATGCTCTGCCGCCAGATCGGCGCGGGGATCGTCGCACCGAACACCGAGCCGTAGCAGCGGCCGTCCATGCAGAGGCTTTCCATCGGGTACTTGTAGCCGCCGCGCGGATCGCCGACCCAGACGGCCGAGGCGAGGTCGGGCGTGTACCCGGCGAACCAGGCGGCGGAGAAGTTGTCGACGGTGCCGGTCTTGCCGGCGGCGTCGCGGCCGAGGCCCATGCCGCGCGCCGTGCCCTTGGTGAGCACGCCGGTGAGCACGTGGTTGACGGCGTCGGCGACGCCCTTGTCCATCACCTGGTCGCACTCGCGCGGCGGCACTTTCAGCCTGCGCCCGGACGCGTCGATGATCGACCGGATCGCGATCGGCTTGCAGTACTCGCCGCGCGCGCCGAACGCCGCGTAGGCCGCCGCGAGCCGCAGCGGCGAGACGGGGTTGAACCCCAGCGTGAACGCCGGGAACTGCTCCAGCGGCTCCCCGCTGGACTGCCGCATCCCGAGCCGCTCGGCCATCTTGACGGTGTCGCAGAGGCCGACCTCCTTCTGCAGCGCGAGGAAGAAGGTGTTGACGGAGTGCTGGGTGCCGGTGACGATGCTGAACTTCTTGCCGCCCTCGCCGTCGGCGGCGTTGCCGAGCGTCTTGGACGCGTCGCCGACGCGCTGCCCCTTGCAGTTGCGGAAGCCGACGGGCGTGTACTCGCGCGGCGCCATCAGCCGGGTACCGAACGGCATGCCCTCGTCGAGCGCGGCGGCCAGCGTGAACGCCTTGAACGTCGACCCGGCCTGCATCCCGATGCTGGAGCCGTGGCTGGCGTCGGCGGCGAAGTTGATCCAGGTCTTGCCGCGCTCCTTGTCGGGGCCGAGCTGCCGGTCGACGACCAGCGCCTTGATCTCGCCGGTGCCCGGCTCGACCATCGCCTCCGCCGCCGCCTTGCCCGCGGAGTTCTTCTGCGGGACGTGCCGGTCCACGGCCCGCTGCGCGGCCTTCTGCGCCCGCCGGTCCATCGTGGTGCGGATCGTGAGGCCGCCGCGTTTGAGCAGCTTCTCCCGCGCCTCGGCGGTCTGGCCGAACACCGGGTTGGTGAGGATCTCCCGCTGGACGTAGTCGCAGAAGAACGGCGCCTTGCTGGTCACGCAGCCGCTCTTGACGTCGTCGACGTCCAGCCTGATCGGGAGCCGCGCGGTGGCGTCGGCGGTGGCGCGCTCGATCCAGCCGAGCTCGGCCATCCGGTTGAGGACGACGTTGCGCCGGTCCCGTGCCTCTTCGGGATGCTGGGTCGGGTCGTAGGCGTAGGGGTAGCGGATGACGCCGGCGAGCAGCGCCGCCTCGGCGAGGTTCAGCTCGGACGCGTGCTTGGAGAAGTAATGCCGGGACGCCGCCTCGATGCCGTACGCGCCGTCGCCGTAGTAGGCGATGTTGAGGTAGCGGCGGAGGATCTCGTCCTTGGTGAACCGCTTCTCCAGCGCGACCGCGTACTTGAGCTCGCGGATCTTGCGCGCCGCGGACACCTCCTGCGCCGCCTGCCGCTCCGCGTCGGAGTCGGCCTGGGTGACCAGCAGGTTCTTGACGTACTGCTGGGTGATGCCGGAGCCGCCCTGGGTGACCTGGCCGTGGCCGAGGTTGCTCGCGAGCGCCCGCAGGGTGCCCTGCGCGTCGATGGCGCCGTGGTTGTAGAAGCGGCTGTCCTCGATGGCGAGCACGGCGATCCGGAGCACGGGCGCGATCTTGTCCATCGGGACGTCCACGCGGTTCTGGTAGAAGAACGTGGCGAGGGTGCGGCCGCTCGCGTCGAGGATCGTGGACCGCTGCGGGACGCCGGACGTCGTGAGCCCCTCCGGCTCCTTTAAGAACCAGGTGGCGGCGTCGCGGGCGCCGACCCCGGCGGCGCAGGTGGTGGGGAGCAGCATCAGCGCGACGAGGCCGCCGGCGAGCCCGCCGAGCGTGAACAGGTTGCGGAGCGCGCGGGCCTTCTGGGCGCGGGTCGTGGACGCGGTGAACACGCGCCGGGGGCGGCGGCGTGGCGGGTTCAGGACGTCCCGTTCTGCGGGCGCGCGCTCGCCCGCGGGGACGCCCTGTAGTACTTCGGGGTCCCCGGAGTCACCATCAGCCCCAGCCGACACGCGCTCAGAGTAGACGCGCCGCCCCCACCGGACTACCCCATCCGCGATATTTGGGTAGATACCTCGCGAATCAGTCGGACCGGTTCGACCGCTCCCAGGCTCGGACACGATCCCGGAATACCCTCGAAACCGCCCGCAACTCCGACTCGGCGTCCAGCCCCCGCGCCACCGCCTCCCGGACCAGCCCGAAAAGCCGTTCGCCCAGGTCATCGTCATTGTTGTCATCGTCATTGGTGACGAGACCGTCGGCGAGGCCGGACGGGGCGTCCAGGCGGGCGGCGCGGCGCTGGAGCTGCGCGGCGAGCGACAGCGCGGGCTGCCCCATCGGCACGCCGTCGAGCGCCGAGGCCTCCTCGCCGCTCTTCTCCGCCCGCTCCGCCGCCTTGATCTGCTCCCAGTTGGCGTTGACCTCGTCGGCACCGGAGACGGTCACGTCCCCGAACACGTGCGGGTGCCGCCGGACGAGCTTGTCGACGATCGCGCCCGCCACGTCGTCGATGGTGAACGCGGTCTCGTCGTCGCGCTCGGCGGCGACGACCGAGTGGAACGCCACCTGCATCAGCACGTCGCCGAGCTCCTCGCGCAGCGCGCCGTAGTCGCCCGCCTCGATGGTGTCGAGGACCTCGTAGGCCTCCTCCAGCAGGTACGGGACGAGGGTCGCGTGGGTCTGCTTGCGGTCCCACGGGCAGTCGCGGCGCAGCGTGTCCATCACCGAGACGAGGTCGAGGAGCCGCGCGCCGGGCAGGTCGTACGACCCGTGCAGCACCTCCACCTCCAGCGGGTCGCTCACCACCAGGTGGCCGATCTCGCGCATCAGGGCCTCGTCGCCCTCGGGCGCGGCGATCCACAGGACGTCGGCGCGGCGGGCGTCCGCGACCAGCGAGGCCGCGTCGGGCTCGTCCACCAGCTCGGGCACGACTCCCGCGTCGCCGAGGGACGGCAGCAGCGGATGCCCCGTCCGGGCCCTGACTGCGGACGCCGACCGGAGCGCGTCCCACGCGCGCCAGGTCAGCAGGCCCGGCGCCACGCGGTGCGTGGTCGCGAGCAGTGTCAGGCTCATGCGCCCCGCGTACCCGAATCGGGGCTGGACAGCCGGAACCGGACCGGCCCGACCTCGAACTGGCCCGGGTCGTAGCTGCCGTAGCGCGGGTTGACCTCGATGTCCATGCCGTCCGCGGTGCTGCGGAACAGCTCGTTCCACTTCTGCCCGGCCTGCTGCGTCGCCGGGCTCAGCTCGCTTCGCAGGTCGGCGCCGAACCGCTGCATCACCGCGCGCTGCGTGGCGACAAGCCGGGCGAGGTCACGGACATGCGCGCGGGGCAGCCCGCTGGCCAGGGTGATCGACGCGGCCCCGCCCTGCCGGTTCAGCGAGTCGAGGGCGCCGTCCACCTCCGCCCCGGTGACCGTCACGCCCGCCTTCTCCGCCACCTCGCCCGCGACCCGGAAGTTGATCATCAGGGTCAGCGCGCCGCGCAGGTCGGACTCGGACTCGCCGCCGAGCTGCGGCGCCGGGTTGCCCGGGTTGGCGCGCAGCTCGTTGGCGCGCGGGTCCGTCCGGAACTGCTCGCGCCAGTCGCGGACGGTCTGGCTGAGCGTGGTGACGGTGATGCGGTCGTCGCCGACGAGCGCGGCGGTGCCGACCTTCGGCGAAGCGCCGCAGCCGGTCAGCACGCCGGCCGCGATCACGGCGGCGCCGGCCGCCGCCGCGGCCTTCACGGACTTACCAGGCACGGAAACCTCGTCTCGTCGTCACACGATGGGGCTGTAGATCAAGTCGCGCCAGACTACCGGCTGCCAGAGGCGGCGGGTGCCTCCAGAAACAGCGCTTGAACCAGGTCGGTGGCCCAGCGGAGGAGGTCCTGGTCGCGGAGCGGGCGGCCGCCGATCTGGGCGGTCTTCGGTGCCGGGACGAGCAGGGTGTCGGTCGCCGGCTTGAGGATGCTCTTCGGGTACAGCCGCTGCAGCCTGACCTGCTTGGAGTCGGGCAGGCGCGCCGGGCTGAACTTGATGAAGTTGCCCTGGACGGTCACGTCCGCGAGCCCGGCACGGCGCGCCTTCGTCCGGAACCGCGCCACCTCGAGGAGGTTCAGCACCGGGACGGGCAGCGGCCCGAACCGGTCCTTCAGCTCGTCGTGGACGGCGCCGATCTCGTCCTCGGACGTGATCGCGGCGATGCGGCGGTAGGCGTCCAGCCGGAGCCGCTCGCCCGGGACGTACTCGTGCGGCAGGTGCGCGTCGACGGGCAGCTCGACCTTCGTCTCCACGGCCTCCGGCTCGCGGCCGCCGCCTTCCTTGAGGTCCTTGACCGCCTCCCCGACCATCCGGACGTACAGGTCGAACCCGACGCCCGCGACGTGCCCGGACTGCTCGGCACCGAGGATGTTGCCCGCGCCGCGGATCTCCAGGTCCTTCATCGCGACGTACATGCCCGCGCCGATCTCGGTGTGCTGCGCGAGCGTCGCGAGCCGCTCGTGCGCCGTCTCGGTGAGCGGCTGCTCCGGCTGGTAGAGGAAGTAGGAGTAGGCGCGCTCCCGGCCGCGCCCGACGCGCCCGCGGAGCTGATGGAGCTGCGACAGGCCGTACATGTCGGCGCGGTCGACGATCAGGGTGTTGGCGTTCGGCACGTCCAGGCCGGACTCGACGATCGTGGTCGCGACGAGGACGTCGTAGTTCTTCTCCCAGAAGTCGACCATGACCTTTTCGAGCTCGTTCTCGTTCATCTGGCCGTGCGCGATGCCGATCCGCGCCTCCGGGACGAGCCTGGCCAGGTTCGCCGCGACCTTGTTGATCGACCGGACCCGGTTGTGCACGAAGAACACCTGGCCCTCGCGCAGCAGCTCGCGCCGGATCGCCGCGGCGATCTGCTTCTCCTCGTACGGCCCGACGAACGTCAGGACGGGATGCCGCTCCTCCGGCGGGGTCAGGATGGTCGACATCTCCCGGATGCCGGTCAGGCCCATCTCCAGCGTCCGCGGGATCGGGGTCGCGGACATCGCGAGGACGTCCACCTGCGTCCGGAGGCGCTTCAGCTCCTCCTTGTGCTCGACGCCGAACCGCTGCTCCTCGTCGATGATCACCAGGCCGAGGTTCTTGAAGCGGGTCTGCGACGACAGGATGCGGTGCGTGCCGACGATGACGTCGACGGTGCCGTCCGCCATCCCGCGCAGCGTCTCGTTGATCTCACCGTCGGACTGGAACCGGCTGATCGGCTTCACCACGACGGGGAACGCCGCGAACCGCTCGGTGAACGTCGACATGTGCTGCTGCACCAGCAGCGTCGTCGGGACGAGCACCGCGACCTGCTTGCCGTCCTGGACGGCCTTGAACGCCGCCCGCACCGCGATCTCCGTCTTGCCGTAGCCGACGTCGCCGCAGATCAGCCGGTCCATCGGGACGGGCTTCTCCATGTCGAGCTTGACCTCGTCGATGGCGGCGAGCTGGTCGGGCGTCTCCACGTAGGGGAACGCGTCCTCCAGCTCCCGCTGCCACGGGGTGTCGGGGCCGAACGGGTGGCCGGGGCTCGCCATCCGCGCCGAGTACAGCCGGATCAGCTCCCCGGCGATCTGCTTGACGGCCTTGCGGGCGCGGGACTTGGCCTTCTGCCAGTCGGCGCCGCCGAGCCGGTGCAGGCTCGGCGCCTCGCCGCCGACGTAGCGGGTCAGCTCTTCGAGCTGGTCGGTCGGGACGAACAGCCGGTCGCTCTTGGCGTACTCCAGGATCAGGTACTCGCGGGTGGCGCCCTGGACCGTCCGGCTGACCATCTCGACGTAGCGTCCGACGCCGTGCTGCTCGTGCACGACGTAGTCGCCGGCCTTGAGCTGCAGGGGGTCGATGCCGCCGCGCCGCCGCGACGGCAGCCGCCGCGCATCTTTGGTGGACGACTTCTGCCCGGACAGGTCGGTCTCCGTCAGCACCGCGAGCTTGACCGACTCCCAGGTGAACCCGGTGTCCAGCAGCCCGGTCGTGACGGTGACGACCGATGGGGTGGGCGGCCCGGCGAGGTCGTCGAGCCGCGCGCCGACGCCCTCCTCCCCGGCGAGCTGGACGAGCCGCTCCGCGGGACCGTGCCCGGCGGTGACCATCACCACGCGCCAGCCGCCGTCGATCCAGCCCTTGAGGTCGCCGACGACCCGCATCGTGTCGCCCCGGTACGCCTCCGCAGGCTGCACGCCCAGATTCAGCGCGTCGCCCTCATCACTCAGGGGGGACGCCCCCCCTGTACCCCCCGCACTCGCTCCGCTCGCATTGAGGGGGTTGAGCGCTGTCACGCTCCATCGGGGCAGGCCCAGCTCCGTGCTGTGCGCGCGGACCTCCTCCAGCGACCGGAACGCGGCGGCGCCCAGGTCGATCGGCGCCTCTCCCCCGGCGGCGGCGTTGACCCAGCTCGCCTCCAGGAACTCCTGGCTCGTCCGGACGAGCTCGTCCGCGCGGGTGCGGATCCGCTCCGGCTCGCACACCAGCAGCGCCGAGCCGTCCGGCAGCAGGTCGGTCAGCAGCTCCATGCGCTCGGCGAGGACGGGCGAGAACGCCTCCATGCCCTCGACGGTGTCGCCGTCCGCGATCCGGCCGAGGACCTCCTCCAGCGCCGGATGCTCCTCGGCCAGCAGCTTCGCCCGCTCGCGGACCTGCTCCGTCAGCGGCAGCTCGCGGCACGGCGGCGCCCAGAGCCCGTCCTGTGCGACTTCGAGCGAACGCTGGTCGGCGGCCTTGAAGTAGCGGATCTCCTCGACGGTGTCGCCCCAGAACTCCACCCGGAGCGGGTGCTCCTCGGTCGGCGGGAACACGTCCAGGATGCCGCCGCGCACCGCGATCTCGCCGCGCTTCTCCACCAGGTCGACGCGGTGGTACCCGGCCTCGACCAGGCTGCGGACGGCGTCGTCCATGTCGGCGTCCTCGCCGGACACCAGCCGGACGGGCTCCAGGTCGGCGAGGCCGGACACGATCGGCTGGAGCACGGCGCGGATCGGCGTGACGACGACGTCCAGCGCCCCGCCCTTGCCCGCACCGCCCATGCTTTTCTCGGTGCCCGACTCTTCCTCGGTGGGCGGGCCGCCCGTGCCCGGGTGGACGAGACGGCGCAGCACGGCGATCCGCTGCCCGACCGTGTCGGAACGCGGCGACAGCTTCTCGTGCGGCAGCGTCTCCCACGCCGGGAAGTGCGCGACGCGGCCCGGGTCGAGGAGGCTCGACAGCGCCGCCGTCAGATCTTCGGCCTCGCGTCCTGTGGCCGTCACGGCGAGGACGACACCGCCCCCGGCGTCCCCGCCGATGCGGCGGCTCAGCGCGGCCGCCAGGATCGGCCACAGCGAGGACGGCGCGACGATCTCCTGATCCGTCCGTGCCGTCTGGAGGGCGCGCGCCAACCCGGGATCGGTGCTCGCGAGATCAACAAGTCCAGAAAGCGTCATCGTCGCCGTTTCGTTTAGTAGGGCCGTCTCGTTAGCAGGGCCGTTTCGCCGGCGGAGCCGCCGGCCGGCCGGAGCAGGGCAGCCCGAAAACCCGGGAATCCCACCTGGATCCCGGTACCGGATTCCAGGGTACGCGCCGCCTCACCCGCTCGTTCAGGCGATGCCACAGCTCGCGGACAGGACCGGCGGAGGGACGAGCGCCGCAACGCAGCGCGACACGGCCATTACCAAGAATAGGCAAATAGCGGACGGAACGCAGTCGGTCGATTACGCTGCGATACTGTGACCGATCTGCGTACGCCGCCGGTCAGCGACGGCGATCTCTTCTCGCAACGCGCTCGCCAGTACGCCCAAGAGAAGCCCCTGCAGCGGATCCACATCCTGGAAGCGGGCTGCGGCTGGGGGACGGGCTTGGACCTCGGCGACCGCGAGCACCACGTCACGGGCGTCGACATCGACTCCCCCGACCTGCGCGCCGCCACCTCCGCGCGGTCCGACCTGGACGCCTGGCACCTCGGCGACCTGCGGACCGTGCCGCTGCCGCCGCGCGCCTTCGACATCGTCCACGCCTCGTTCCTGATCGAGCGCGTCCCGCACGCCGAGCTGGTCCTCGACCGGTTCGTCGCCGCGCTGAAGCCCGGCGGGCTGCTGCTGGTCCGGCTCCGCGACCGCAACACCGCCTTCGGCTTCCTCGACCGCACGGTCCCGAACTGGTTGCACGTCGCCGGCCGGACGGGCCTGCCCCCGGCCATCTACGACCGGGTCGCGTCGCGGTCGGGCATGCAGTGGTACTGCGTCATGCGCGGGCTGGTGATCGCCGAGGAGTACACGTCCCGGCAGGCGATCAAGGCTCTCGGGGCCGGAACCGGCCTCGCCGAGCTGCTGTGCCGGCTGGTCTCGGTGCTCGGCCGTGGCCGCCTTCCCGCGGACCACAGCGAGGTCACGCTCGTGATCCGCAAACCAGAGAACCGTTTCGCCAGGGTCATCTGACTCCCCCGCACAGGCGGGGCGGTGGTGCGTGCGCCCGGCCCGGCGCAGTATTTTTCCTGCGGAAACTCCATTCATTCCAGTCCGGCCGCCGCGCCCTGACCGGCGGCGCCGACTCAAGATCGGAGATCGCGGTGACCGCCGAGTCCGGCCTGCCCGACACGCTGCGCGACCTGCCCGCCTGGACCCCCGGTCCGGTGGAGCTCGCCGACCTGGAGCTGGTCCTGGCCGGCGTGTACCGGCCGCTGACCGGGTTCCTCGGCTCCTACGACACCGCGATGGTGATCGCCGGCGGGCGGCTGGCCGACGGGACCCCGTGGCCGGTCCCGGTCACGCTGTCGGTCCCGAAGGAGCTGACCGACCAGGAGCGGATCGTCCTGCAGGATCCGGAGGGCGTGCCGGTCGCGGTCCTGAAGGTGGACGAGGCGTGGCAGGACCCGACGACCCGGGACTGGCGGCTCGCCGGGCCGCTGGAGGCCCTCCGCGCCCCCGCCCACGGACCGTTCCACGGCCTGCGGCGCCGCCCCGACGAGCTCGCCGCCGTCGAAGGGAACGTTCTAGCGGTGGCCGTCCGCGAACCGCTGCACCGCAAGCAGCTCGGCCAGCTGAGGCAGGTCGCCGAGCGGCTCGGCGCAGGGCCCGGGGCGGTCCTCGTGCTGCCGCTGCTGGGCGGCGAGCACGACGAGTCGCTCGTCCGGGCGCTGCTCGGCGTCCGCAAGGAGCTGCCGGACGGCGCGCGGATCATCCCCGTCCCGCTCCCGGCGCGCGGGGAGCAGGGCGTCCAGGAGAAGCGGGACGTCCACCTCCACGCGCACGTCGCCGCCGCGTACGGCGCCACGCATCTGCTCGGCGAGCACGAGATCGAGGACACGGCGATCCCGGTCGTCGTGCCGGAGCCGTGGGCCTACGACGCCGACGTCGAGGTGTGGCGGCCGGTCGCGCGCATCGAGCCCGACCACGTCCAGGCCGAGCTGACCCGGGAGCGGCTGAACGAGCTGCTGGACGCCGGCGAGCCAATCCCCGACTGGTTCACCCCGCCCGCCGTCGCCGCCGAACTGGCGCTGGCCCGGCCGCCGAAGCTGTCGCGCGGCATGACGGTGTTCTTCACCGGCCTGTCCGGCTCGGGCAAGTCGACGGTCGCGCGCGGCCTCGCCGACGCGCTGATCGAGCGCGGCGGCCGGACGGTCACGCTGCTGGACGGCGACGTCGTGCGGCGGATGCTGTCGTCCGGCCTGACGTTCTCGCGCGCCGACCGCGACCTCAACATCCGGCGCATCGGGTTCGTCGCCGCCGAGATCACCCGGCACGGCGGCACCGCGATCTGCGCGCCGATCGCGCCGTACGCGGCGACCCGCGCGGAGGTCCGCCGGATGGTGTCCGCCGTCGGCGACTTCGTCCTGGTGCACGTCGCGACGCCGCTGGAGGAGTGCGAGCGGCGCGACCGCAAGGGCCTGTACGCCAAGGCCCGCGCGGGCGTGATCCCCGAGTTCACCGGCATCTCCGACCCCTACGAGGCCCCGGTCGACGCCGATCTGACGCTCGACACGTCCCGGATGACGCCGGACGAGGCGGTCGCGAAGGTCCTGGACCTGCTGGTGGACGGCGGCTGGGTACGCTCCGCGTAGTTCCGGCTACGCAAACGCGATAAATAACGAACCGAGGGGTTCACTCGGGCATACCAGGGTTACCAGGTCTGGATGGGCTCCTTTACCCTGTTGGACGAGTATCCCTACAAAGCTGGTAGGTCATGCCGATGGACTTCGATTGGACGATGGCGCTGGGTTCGTTCCTCGTCGCCATCATCGTCGGGCTGACCGGCATGGGCGGCGGCGCCCTGATGACGCCGATGCTCGTGACGTTCTTCGGGGTCAGCCCGCTCGCCGCCGTGTCGAGCGACCTGGTGGCCGCGGCGGTGATGAAACCCGTCGGCAGCGCGGTGCACTACCGCCAGGGCACCATCGACATGCGGCTGGTCGCCTGGCTGTGCGCCGGTTCGGTGCCGGCGGCGTTCTCCGGCGTCCTGCTCGCGCGGGCGCTAGGCCACGGCGGCGAGGTCGAGGAAATCATCAGCAAGGCCATGGGCGCCGCGCTCATGATCGCCGCCGTGGGCCTCGTGCTGCGCGGCTACCTGTCCCGCCGCGCGGGCGCCAGCCCCGACGCCGCGGAGGAGAAGACCAGCGGGACGGCGCCGAAGGTCAAGGTCCGTCCGGTGCCGACCGTGGTGGTCGGCGCGGTCGGCGGGCTCGTCGTCGGCATCACCTCGGTCGGCTCCGGCTCGCTCATCATCGTCGCGCTGCTGGCCCTCTACCCGGCGCTGAAGGCCAACCAGCTCGTCGGCACCGACCTGCTCCAGGCCGTCCCGCTGGTGCTCGCGGCCGCAATCGGCCACCTGCTGTTCGGCGACTTCCAGATGGAGGTCACGACCGCCCTGCTCGTCGGCTCCATCCCCGGCGTCTACCTCGGCTCGCGGATCTCCTCGCGCGCCCCCGGCGGGATCATCCGCCGTATCCTGGCGATCGTCCTGGTCGCGTCGTCCCTGAAGATGTTCGGCCTGGGTGCGGTCCCGCTGGCCTGGACGATGACCGCGCTGATCGCCGGCTCCGCCGCCGTATGGCTCGTCCTGCGCCGGCGCACCGCCCGTGGCCTCCGCGCCGAGGCGGACACGGTCAGGGTGCCGCCGGACGAGCTCGTCCGCTGAGCACCTGAAATAGGCGGAAACGCGACCAGAAGCCCGGTAACCACCAGTACGGTGGTCCCCTATCCGTTCGCCCTGAGCAACCCCCCGCCCTGAGCAAGAAGGACCGTCACTCGTGATGCCGCATTCCATCCGGCGCGTCCAGGCGGGGCGAGTCCGCCGCCTGACGCCCGCCGTTCTGGCCGCCTGCGTGGCGCTGCTCGCCATCCCCGGGCCGCCCGCCGCACAGGCCGCCGACACCGCGGCCCTCGCCGCGCCGCGGACCGCCCCGGGCGCGCTCGCCGCGGCTCCGAACGGCATCGACCTCGAGGACGTCGTCCAGGGCCTCACCGAGAACGGCGGGCTCTACATCGCGCCCGACGTCCAGGACCTGAGCGACGGCCAGCTCGACCGGCTCCGCTCCCCGCTGGAGGGGGCCCGCCTCCCGGTCTACATCGCGATCTTCCCGGCCGGCACGCTGCCCGCCCGCAACACCGCCTTCAACCAGCTGATCGTGGACATCTACAAAGCGGTCAAGCGCAAGGGCACCTACGCCGTCGTGGTCGGCAAGACGGTCCGCGCCTACTCGTGGAGCTTCGCGCCGAGCACGACCGCGAAGGCGTGGGCGAGCGCGCGGCGGGGCGGCGGCGGCAGCCTGATCAACGAGCTCTCGCTGTTCGCGCGCAGCGCGGGCAGCGCGGCGCCCGGCAAGGCCGGCCCCGGACCGGACGTCGGCACGGAGAGCCCCGTCGCCACGCCCCCGCCCCCGCCCGACGAGAAGGCCGCGACCGACCCCGGAGCGGCACCGGAGGACGAGGGTTCCCCGATCGGCCTGATCGCGGGCGGCGTGGCGGCCGTCGCGCTGGCCGCGGGCGGCGCGGTGTTCCTGCTCCGCCGCAGGCAGAAGCCCGCCCTCTCCCCGGCGGGCGGCCCCGCCCCCGGCGCGAGCGGCCCGGGTGGTCCGGGCGGCCCAGGTGGTCCGGGTGGTCCGGGTGGTCCGGGCGGTCCGGGCGGTCCGGGCGGTCCCGGTGGCCCGGGCGGTCCGCGTCCGAGTGGCCCCGGTGGTCCCGGTGCCGCCGCGCAGGCGCCCCCGCAGCCGCCGGGCAGCGTGCCGCCGCCCGGAGGCGCGCAGCCGAACAACCCGCGGCCCGGTGGCTCCGCGAGCGGCGACGGCCGTCCTGAGGGCCGTTGATGGCCGCGCTCATCGCCTTCTGCCTGCTCGGCATGGTCCTGTCGTTCGTCCTCGGGTACGTCGTGACGGCCCGTCCGGCGGGCGCCGGCACGGGGGCGGTCGTGCGGCTGCGCACCGCCCGCGCGCAGCTCGACCGGACGCTCGGCCCGTTCGGTTCCTTCGTCGTCTTCCTCGGCGCGGGAACCTTCCTGGTCACCGCGGTGTGCCTGCCCCTCGGCGAGCTGTGCCAGCGGCTCCTCAAGGCCCACGACGTCCCGATGTTCGACCTCGCACAGCGCCACGTGCGGCCCGGCGCGTTCACGGACACGATGAAGCTCATCACGCAGTCGGGGAACGTGTGGCAGACCCGGTACGTCGGGCTGGGCGCGGCGATCGTCCTCACGCTCGTCGCCCTCAGGCTGCGCCGCCGCCCGTGGGTGCCGGTGGTGCTGATCGGCTTGGTCATCCTGGTGGAGCGGTTCCAGCAGACCGGGCTCGCCAAGCTGGTCGACCGGGGCCACCCGCCGACGACGCTCGGCACCTACCCGTCGGGCGGCTGCGCCCGGCTGATCTCGATCTACGGCGTGATCGTGCTGATCACACTGACCTACCTGCGGGCCGGACCGCGGACGCGCGCCATCGTGTGGGGCGCGCTCGCCGCGTTCGCGTTCCTGGAGGGGTACACGCGCTGGCATCTCAGCAAGCACTGGATCACCGACGTGTACGCCGGCTGGATCTACGGCTACCTGCTGCTGGCCGTGGCCGTGTTCGCGGGCCGGTCGCTGCTCGCCGAGCGCGGGGACGGCGACGGTGACGCGGGGTCGTCCGCGGACGGCGAGCGCGAGCCGGTCAGGGCGGCGTCAGGCGGTTGAAGTCCGGCATTTCAACGACCTTCCGGAATGCATTCGCCGAGGCGCCCGTGGCGTTCCACCTCGTGTCGCCCACGGGCGTCTTCGGCGACTCGAAGTAGAGCAGCCCCTTCAGCCGGGGGTAGCTCGGCAGCTGCCGCGGGACGGACGCGAAGAACCGCCGGCTGAAATCCGGGTCGTTCTTGCGGTTCACGGTGCCCCATTCGGCGAGCATCAGCGGCTTCTTCGGAAACCGCTTCGACGCCCATTCATAGAATCCGGGCCATGCCGGGTAATCCGGGCGCGTCTTGTTGACCAGGGTGGCGAAGTCGTTCACCCATTTGTCCGCGTACAGGTCGGCGGCGACCCAGTCGATCACGTCGTCGCCCGGGTAGAGGTCGTTGAACCAGGGCTGCGCGCCCCAGTTCGGGACGCCCATGTACGCCATCACGGTCACCGCGTTGTCCACGCCGCCGGCCCGCAGCCGCTTGATCACGTACCGGACCATGGCGGCGTAGTCGCGGGCGGTGAAGCCCGACCCGGGCGCCGGCCGGACCTCCTCCTCGGGCTCGTGGTGGACGGCGAGGAAGAACCGGTCCGGGTAGACGTCGCGGATGCGGCGGGCGACGTCGTCGATGTGCTGGTCGACGGCCGGGTCACCGGCGGCGACCTGCGCCCACGTCCGGCCCAGCTCGGGCTTCCAGTTGAGGAAGAGCAGCCGGGGGCGGCCGCCGTCGCGCGCCATCGCGATCTCGCGGTCGGTCGGGAAGATCTCCCCGTCCCGGTGGTACAGGTGGACGGCGTCGGCGGGGCGGCGGGTCTTGTCCTCCCAGTCGGCGAGGGCCCGCTCCGTCGACTTGTTCGTGAAGACGCCCGGCGCGACGCCCCACCACCGGCCGCACTCGGGGACCAGCTTGGCGGAGACCGCGCAGCCGGGGCCCTTCTGCTCGGAGTCCCCCCCGATGGAGATGCCGACCGCGACGCCCACCACCAACGCGACGGCGCTCGCCGTCCCGGCGAGCGCCCAGCGCACCTTCCTCGTCATGGCAATCAAAAACAGAACTCCACTCGTACCTAAGGCGATGCACCAAGGGCGTCGTAGACAAGGGCCAGGCGCCCACCGTATTCGGGCGGGCGCCCGGCCCCATCTCGCTATCTAGCTATGGATCATCCGGCGCTGCTGATCAGCCGACGAACAGGCCGCGGCCCCGCCAGTCCTCGCTGCTGATCACGGTGGGGCTGCCGCTCGGCACGCCGCCGGTGAACGTCACCGCGTTCAGCTTGCCGTCGGCGGCGACGTAGTAGAGCTTGCCACCCGAGACGAACATCCCGCGGACGTTCGACCAGCCGGAGGACACCGCGACGTTCTCCGAGCCGAGGATCCCGCTCTCCGGCGTGAAGGACCGGTAGAACAGCGAGTCGTTGCCGGCCCGGGTGTAGTACATCCGGCCGTTGTCGTAGAACATCCCGAGCGTCAGGCCGCCCGTCAGCGAGCTGTAGAAGTCGGGCACGGTGCCCTTCCAGGACGGCTCGTCGGCGTCCCACTGCGCGTTCGCGTAGGGGTTGACGACCTGCTCGGCTCCGACGGTGACGCCGTTGAAGGTGCGCTTGTACAGCGCGCCGTCGGCCTTGGCGTACCAGAGGACGCCGTCGATCAGCATCGTGCCGCGCACGTCCGACCAGTTCATGCCGCCCGCGACCGCCTCGGGGACCTCGGGGCCGACCGTCGTGCCGTTGACCGTGCGCGAGACCAGCTTGTTGGGCTGGAGGACCGCGCCCGGCGCGGCGACGTACACCTTGCCGGGAAGCTGCTTGGTCACGTCCTCCGGCAGCGTCGACCCGCCCGCGAACGGGAAGAAGCCGATCTTCCCGCGGAACTTCTGCGACGACGGCGGCAGGAAGTAGTTAGTGTCGCTGCCGACCCAAACGCCGTCGGCGGTCACCAGGATCGACCACGCGCCGTCGCCGCGGGGGTCACGGCCCGGGTTCCAGGAGAACGGGACGCCGTTGCGCGGGTCGAGCGCGGCCAGGCCCGGCCGGGTCACCGCGCCCGCGCGGGACCTGTCGCGGCCCAGCGGGTTGTTGGACCAGCGGGGGTGCCCGCCGACGAACACGGCCGAGTCGGAGATGGCGATCGAGTCGAGCGTGTCGCCGCCCGTGTAGTTCGCCCACGCCGGCTTCACGTTCAGGCCGCTGTCGTCGTTGTTCCAGCGGGTCGCGCTGTCGCAGAGCTGGGTGGTGCCGCCCGGGCCGCCGGTCGTGGCGACCGCCACGTACTTGCCGTCGGGCGACATCGCCATGTCGCGGACGTAGCTGTCGAAGACGGTGGCACACGGGGAGGCGAACCCGTCGGTCTTCCAGTTCGCGTCGACCGCGTCGGCGGCGTCGCCGAGGTTCAGCCGGGCGAACTGGCGCCGCTCCGCGCCGCCGACCGAGCTGAAGTTCCCGATCGCGTACATCTTGGTGCCGTCCGGGGTGGCCTCGATCCGCCGGACGACGGTGACACCGCCGTTGTGGATGCCGCTGAACGGGACGATGCCGAACTTGGTCGACAGGCCGCCCGTCGTCGGGCTCAGCGCCGCGAGGCCCTTGCGGTTCGCGCCCGCGACCGAGGTGAACTGCCCGGCGATGTACACCCGGCCTTTCGACACCTCGATGTCGAAGACAGCGCCGCCCTTGATGCCCGGCGTCTTCCAGGTGCCGTTGGCGGTCTCCTTGCCGGTGGCCACATCGAGCCGGGCGAGCTTCGGCCGGGCGGCGCCGTTGACGGTGTTGAACTTGCCGCCGACGAGCACCGACTTGCCGTCCGCCCCGGGCGCGAGCGCCTCGACCGTGCTGTCGAGCTGGGGACGGAACGTGGGGTCGAGTCGCTTGGTCGTCGCGTTGATGGCCAGCAGGTGGGTCACCGGGTACGTCGTCTCGCCCTGCTTGACCGACCGGAACTTGCCACCAACGATGATCTTGTCGCCGACCTGGGTCATCGCGTAGACCACGCCGGCCCAGCCGCCCTGGTTCGGCTCGATATTGGGGGTTCCGCCGTAGGGCGTCTCGACGGGCATCTTCCCGGCGGCGAGGGCGGCACTGGCGACGACCGGGACCTGACGGCCCTCGGCGAACTGCGGGGCGGCCACTAGGCCGATCCCTGCCAATGCCGTCACCGCAACCGCGGTCTCACGGCGCAGACGCGACACTTATGCCTCCTTGGCGGGGAATCATCGGTAAGAAGAAAGTGGTGACCAATGCGCCCATGGTGTCGCAGGTACATGCTCATGAGACGAGAGTTACCCGACTGATACTTATGGGGGGAGCCTGCGGTAGCATAGCGGTGGCTCGACCCGGCCGCCAGGCCGCATCCGGCAACCGGACGGCACGCGGCGACAGGCTAATAACGGACGGTGACGGACGCGGAGCGAAATGGCCCCCCGTTCACTTACCTCCCCGTCCACATACGTCGGATCCGCGCCGGTGATGTCCGGCCGCACGCCGATTGTCGGAACCATGCCCGTCGAATCGATATAGTGACCGCGACGCCACGCCCCCCACCTCATCCGGCGGCCAGCCCCACAGACCAGGCAGTTCGCGCGGCGGCGGGGCGGTGACCGCGGAAAGGGACTGAAGTGTCGTCTAGATCAGCGCCCTCCAAGGAGTTCGTCGACTACACAGGGTTGATTCGACGGCGCTGGGGGATCGTTCTGTGCTGCGCCGCGTTCGTCCTGGCGGGCGTCGCCGCGTACACGTTCACGCTGGCGAAGACCTACACCGCCGAGGCGCAGGTGCTCGTCGCGCCGACCGGGTTCGACGACACCGCGCCCGAGGCGGCCAAGAGCAAGCTCGACGTCAACCTCGACACCGAGGCCCAGGTCGCCAAGTCGCTCGAGGTCGCCAAGGAGGCCAAGCGGCTCCTCAAGTACGAGGACACCGAGAACCACCTGCTGTCGCACGTCGCGGTCTCGGTCCCGCCGAACTCGGGCGTCCTGACCATCGCCTTCACCGACGACTCGGCCCGCGGCGCCGCGAACGGCGCGAACCTCTTCGCCCAGGCGTACCTCAACCAGCGCACGGCGTCCGCGCAGGCCAACCTGAAGGCCCAGATGGACGTCATCAGCAAGAAGATCCAGGAGCTGAGCGAGGAGAACAAGGTCCTGCTGGACAAGATCCCCCGCTACACCGGCGCCGCCCGCACCTACGCGCGCAGCCAGCAGGGGATCATCAGCCGCCAGATCACCGAGCTGACCGGCCGGCTGGGCTCGCTCACCACCACCACGATCAACCCCGGCCGGATCATCAGCACCGCCGCCACGCCCACCCGGCCGAGCGGCCCGAACGTGCCGCTCTACCTCACCGGCGGGCTCATGGTCGGGCTGCTGGCCGGCCTCGGCGCCGGCGCCGTCCGCGACCGTCTCGACACCCGGCTGCGCAGCGCGGCGGACGTGGAGCGGATGCTGGACATGCCCGTCCTGCTGGAACTCCACCCGGCGGGCAAGGGCGACCGCCTCGGCCTGCTGCCCGCCCGCAGCCGCAACGGGCAGGAAGTGCACGAGCTGAGCCACCAGCTCAACGCCGTCCTCGGGCACGGCAACCATGTGATCCTCGTGACGAGCGCCACCGAGGGCCCCGGCGCGGGCCTGTCGGCCGCGAACCTGGCCGCGGCGCTCGCCCGCACCCAGTCCCGGGTCGCGCTGGTCTGCGCCGACCTGCACTCCCAGGAGTCGGCGCGGCTGACGGAGGCGCCGGCGAGCGTCGGGCTCGCCGAGGTCCTGCTCGGCAAGCGGTCGCTCCGCAACGCGATGGTCCGCTCGCCCGTGCAGAAGCGGCTGTGGGTCGTCCCGCCGGGCGTCGACACCGACCTCGCCTACGAGCTGCTCCAGACGCGGCAGATGGTCCACATCATCGACCAGCTCCGCTCCAACACCGACTACGTCGTGATCGACGCGCCGTCCACCGCCAGCAGCGCCGACGCGCAGGCGATCGCCGAGGCCGCCGACACCGCGCTGGTCGTCGTGGAGGTCCCGGACGCCCGGCGCAAGGACGTCGAGGAGTCGGTGCGCGCGCTCGACCGGATGAGCGTCGCGGTGCTCGGCACGCTCGTCGTCCCGGCCCAGCCGCACTCCACCGCGCGCCTGCAGCCGCGCCGCGCCCCGCGCCCCGCGCCCGGTGCGGCCTCGCCCTCCGGGACGGGCTCGCCCTCCGGTTCGGCCACATCCGGTCCGGCCATCGACCTGGAGGCGTTCGGGGACGGGCCCGCGGACCGCACCCTCGTCGACCCGCCCCGCGACCGTCCCGTCGGCGACCGCGCGGTCGCCGGGCCGCGCCGGGCGGTCGCCAAGCCCGCCGACGACGGGGAGAGCGAGCACCGCGCCCCGGCCAACGGCAGCGAGCCGGACACGACGTCGGTGATCCCCCGCTTCAGCAGCGGGCATGCGGACACGGACGACGAGTCCGGCCGCCTCTGAGCCGTCCCGACACGATCCGAGCCGATGCCTACCCCCGCGAAGACGTCCGCGAGCCCTGCGCCGGAAGCCGCGCCGGGCGGTCCGGCGCCACCGACGCGGAGCGAGGAACCGCTGCCGACCCGGCTGCGCCAGCTGCCGCGCTCGACCTGGCCGCTGATCGCGCTGCTCGTCGGCTACCCCGTGTGGTGGCTCGTCGGCCTCGGCGTGTTCAGCTTCGTCATCTGCGCCGTGCCGATGGTGCTGGTGCTGCTCAACCGGCGCCCGATGCACGTCCCGCCCGGCTTCGGGCTGTGGGTGCTGTTCCTGATCTGGTACGTGGTCAGCCTGTCCATGCTCAGCGAGAACCCGCCCGGCGCGTACGGCGAGTTCGGCCTCGGGCGGATCATCTCGGTCCTGGTGCGGCTGGCCATGTACCTCGCGTCCGCGGTCATCGTGCTGTACATCGGCAACCTCAGCGAGCGTGAGCTGCCGCGGCTGCTGCTCGTGCGGATGCTCGGGGCGATGTTCGTCACGACCACGTTCGGCGGGCTGCTCGGCGTCGTGTTCCCGAACTTCACCGTCACGCCGCTGTTCGGGATGCTGCTGCCCGCACGGGTGCGCTCCGACTCGTTCGTGCAGAACATCATCAATCCCACCGCGTCGCAGATCCACTGGGTCGGCGCGGTCAAGGCCGTCCGCCCCGAGGCCCCCTTCGAGTGGGCCAACACCTGGGGGAACAACTACTCGATCCTGCTGATCTGGTTCGTTCTCGGGTGGTGGGTGTACGCGTCCCGCAAGCGCCGGATGCTGGGCGTGGGGATCTTCGCGCTGTCGCTGATCCCGGTGGTCTACGGGCTGAACCGCGGGCTGTGGCTCGGCATCGGGGTCAGCGTCCTCTACATCCTCGTCCGGCTGGCGCTGCGCGGCCGGACCATGGCGCTCGGCGTGGGGGCGGTCGCGCTGGTGCTCGGCGGCACCGCGTTCGTGATGTCGCCGCTGTACGCCCAGGTCGAGACCAGGCTCGACAACCCGCAGAGCAACAGCATCCGCGCCTACACGCGCGCGAAGACGATCGAGGCGACGTTCAACTCGCCCATCATCGGCTACGGCAACACGCGCTACGCGGTCGGCAGCGACAAGACGGTCGTCACCGGCAAGACGCAGGCGTGCCCGCAGTGCAAGCACCCGCCGCTCGGCTCCGACGGCCAGCTGTGGCTGCTGCTGATCTCGCAGGGCTTCGTGGGGGCGGGCCTGTACGTCCTGTTCTTCCTGAACGCGATCCGGCGATATTGGCGGGACGTCTCCCCGATCGCGACGGGCGGCGTCCTGACGATGATGCTCGTGCTGTACTACATGACGATCTACGACGGGCTCTACACGCCGCTGCCGCTCTACCTGCTGTCCTTCGCGGTGATGTGGCGCAACGGCATGGACCTGGCGCCGCCGCGCATCGAGCCTGTCGCGGTGCGCGCCAAGCGGGCCCGCGACAAGGCGCTCAGCGCCGCCCGGACACGGCGGCTGCTGGAGACGAAGACGCGCCGCGCCGCACTGTCGACGCGCACGAACGGCAGGCCCATCCGGATCGGGGAAGGGCAGCGGGGTCGGGAAGGGCAAAGTACTCGGGAGGGGCACAGTGAGCGACACGGCGGACCGGCTGGCGGCACTGAATGAGACGGCCCGGCTGCTGTGGCCCGAACCGGCCCGCGTCACCTTCGGCTCCGGGGACCGGCTGCTAGCGCCCGGCGCCCGCCGGCCGAGGATGCTGCTGCCCGCCGACCGGGCGGCGTCCGTCGCGGCGCTGCGCGCCTACGGGCGGGTCGACTCGCGCGCCGCGCGGGCGGTGACGGCCGGGCTGATCTGGTCGCTGCGCGGCGGTGTCGCGCGGGCGGTGCTGCGGCGGGGCATGCGGGTGGACGTCCCCGAAGGCGCCGAGACCATCGAGACGTACCTGAGCGCGGCGCTGGGACGTCCGGTGTGCGCGGCGCTTTACGCGCGGCCCGCTGGGCGTGCCAACGACAAGCCTGTTCTGCAGGCGCTGTCCCCCGGCTCGAGCGGTCCCCCGGTGGCGTTCGTCAAGGTCGGGATCAACGAGCTGACGGGACGGCTCGTCCGCGCCGAGGCTGAGGCGCTGGCGAAGCTGCCGCGCGCGGCGGACGCCGTGGTCCGGGCCCCTGAGGTGCTGCATTTCGGGTCGTGGCGGGGGCTGGACGTCCTGGCGCTGACCCCGCTGCCGACGTGGGAGCCGGGCCGTCCCGTCGCGCCGGACACGCTGGCCGCCGCCCTCCGCGAGATCGCCGAGTCGGCCGGGACGCAGCGCATCCGCCTGCCGGTCTCGCCCTACTGGAACGCTCTCAACGACCGCATCGCCGCGCTGCCCGGCGAGGCGGCGGACCGGCTGCGCGCCGCGCTCGCGGCGATCGGCGAACGGCACGGCGACGCCGAACTCGTCTTCGGTTCCTGGCACGGCGACTTCACCCCCTGGAACGCCTGCGGCTCGGGCGGCGGGCTGCTGGTGTGGGACTGGGAGCGGTTCTCCGGCGACGTTCCCGTGGGCTTCGACGCGCTGCACCACCGCCTCCAGCAGGCGGTCTCCGACCCGGCGGCCGACCCTGCGCGGGCGGCGTCCGGCTGCGTCCGCGACGCGGCCGGCACGCTCGCCCCGCATGCCGTGGAGCCCGCGCAGGCGCCGCTCGTCGCGCGGCTGTACCTCGCCGAACTCGCCGCGCGCTATCTCGCCGACCGGCAGGCCGAGGCGGGCGCCCGTCTCGGCGATGTCGGGGCGTGGCTTCTTCCCGCCCTCTCCGAGGGCTTGCACGAAACGAAGGAAACGAATGGCTGACAAGCACCAGGCAGCGCGTCCCCCCGGGCACAAGCGGCTGGCCCAGGCCGCCGCCGTCTCCGCGGGCAAGGCCACCCACCGCGCCCGCATGCTGCCCGGATTCCTCATCGTCGGCGGCCAGCGCTGCGGGACGACGTCGATGTACCGGACGCTCAGCCAGCACCCGGCGCTGCTCAAGGCCCTGTGGCACAAGGGTGTCCACTACTTCGACACCGGCTACGACAAGGGCCCCGCCTGGTACCAGGGGCACTTCCCGCTGCGGACGACGGCCGCGCGCGTCGAGCGCCGGCACGGGGTGAAGCCGCTGGCGTTCGAGTCGTCGCCGTACTACGGGTTCCATCCGCTGGCCGGGGCGCGGATCGCCGCCGACCTGCCCGGGGTGAAGCTGCTGATGCTCGTCCGCGACCCGGTGGAGCGCGCCTACTCGGCGCACTCGCACGAGCTGGGACGCGGCTTCGAGACCGAGCCGTTCGAGAAGGCGGTGGAGCTGGAGGAGGAGCGGCTGGCGGGCGAGGCCGAGCGGCTGGCGGCCGACCCGTCCGCGACGAGCCACGCCCTCCAGCACAACGCCTACCTCGCGCGGAGCCGGTACATCGAGCAGATCGAGCGGCTGGAGAAGCTGGTGGGCCGCGACCGCCTCCACGTCGTGGACAGCCACGAGTTCTTCACCGAGCCGGAGACCGTGTACAAGGGCGTCCTTGACTTCCTCGGCGTCCCGCCGCTCGGCTCGCCGGTGTTCGAGCGGCACAACGCGCGCAGCCGCTCCCCGCTGCCGGACGAGCTGCGGGCGCGCCTCGACGAGTACTTCCGCCCGTACGACGAGCGGCTGGCGGAGTGGCTCGGCCGCACCCCGTCCTGGCGCCGGTGAGCGCCCCCACGACCGGCGCGGTCCCGGGCCCGGGCGAAGGCGCGGGCACGGGCTCGGAACCGGAGGGGTCGAAGGGGTCGAAGGGCTCGGACGTCGGGTCGCTCGCCCGTGGCGGCGCGCTGAACATCGCGGGCGCGGGGATCTCGGCGGTGACGCAGCTCGTCGTCGTCGCCATCATCACCAACGCCTTCTCGCAGGACGAGGCGGGCATCCTGTTCGCCGCGACGTCGGCGTTCCTGCTGTTCGGCGCGATCTGCGAGCTCGGGACGCAGACGAGCCTGGTCTACTTCATCGCCCGGTTCCGCTCGCTCGACCGCAAGGAGTGGATCGGTCCGATCGTCCGGCTGGCGCTGCGGCCGATGCTGCTGTTCTCCGCGGTGCTCGGCGTCGCGCTCTTCGTCGCGGCGCCGTGGGTGGCCGAGGCGATGATCCGCGGCGACTCCGGTGACGGCGTCACCTACCTGCGGGTGCTGGCGGTGTTCCTGCCGGTGATGAACCTGTCGGCCGGGTCGCTGGCGGCGACGCAGGGGTTCCGGCGGATGCGGCCGGCGGTGCTGATCGAGAACATCGGCCGCCCGCTGCTGCAGCTCGCCGCGGTCGGCGCGGTGGCGGTGGCCGGGGCGTCCGGGCTCATCGCGGTCGCGTGGGCCGGGCCGTACCTGCCCGCCGCGGTGCTGGCCGTCCTCGCGATGCTCGCGCTGGTCCGCCGCACCGCACCGGCCGACGGGTCCGCACCGGACGTCCCGGCGGATCTCGGCCGCCAGTTCTGGGGCTACGCGCTGCCGCGCGGGCTCGCGGGCATCACCCAGATCCTGCTGCAGCGCATGGACATCCTGCTGGTCGCGTCGATGCTCGGCGCCCGCGACGCGGCGATCTACACCGCGGCGTCGCGGCTGCGCGTCGTCGGGCAGCTCGCCAACCAGGCCATCTCGCAGGCCGTCCAGCCGCAGCTGTCGGAGGTGCTCGCGCACGACGACCGCCGCTCGGCCAACACCCTCTACCAGACCGCCACGAGCTGGCTGATGCTGGCGAACTGGCCGCTGTTCCTGCTCGCGGTGATGTTCGCCGAACCGCTGCTGCGGCTGTTCGGGGAGGGCTACCGCGACGGCGTGCCGGTGATCGTGGTGCTGGCGGTCGCGATGCTGCTGCGCGCGGGGACGGGCATGGTCGAGGTCGTCCTGATGATGGCGGGCAAGACCACCTGGAACCTCGCGAACATCGTGCTCGCGCTCGGCGTGAACGTCGTCGTCAGCGTCCTGCTCATCCCGCACATCGGGATCATGGGCGCGGCGCTCGGCAACGGCGCGGCGCTGCTGGCCCGCAACGTCATCCCGCTGCTCCAGCTCAAGATGAAGCTGAGCCTGCACCCGTTCGGGCGGGGTTCGCTGGCGTCCGCGGCGCTGGCGGGCGTGTGCTTCGGCGCGGTCCCGCTGGTCGTGCGGCTGACGGCGGGCGACGGGCTCATCGAGCTGGTCGCCTCCGCCGCCGTCGGCACCGTCGGATACGTCGCGGGCCTCTACCTGCTGCGCCGCCCGCTGCGCCTGGACGAGGCCGCGCGCTCGATCCTGCGCCGCGGACGGCGTGCGGCGGCCTAGGAGCGGCGGTAGCGGTCTCGCGCGCAGCCGGTGAGGAACCGCGCCGCGAACGGCAGGTCGTGCAGGATGTAGCGGCTGAACAGGCGGCGGGGCTCGCTCGCCAGCCGGTGCAGCCACTCCAGGCCCGACCGCTGCATCCACTCCGGCGCGCGCTCGATCTCGCCCGCCGCGAACGGGATCGCTGCGCCGCACCCCACGAACCAGGCGCCGGGCAGCGCGGGCCGCAGGACGGTGATGAGCCGGTCCTGGCGGGGGAAGCCGAGGCCGACGAACACCAGGTCGGGCTTGGCCGCCGCGAGGTCGGCGGCGACCGCGGCGACCTGGTCGGCGTCCCGGTCGAAGCCCATCGGCGGCGCCGACGCGCCCGCGACGCGCAGCCCCGGATACCGCTCGGCGAGGACCTCACCGGCCCGCTCGGGGACGCCCGGCGCGCCCCCGCCCAGCAGGTAGATCGACCGGCCGTCGCGCGCCATGGCCTCGCTCAGCGTCCAGATGAGGGACGCCCCGGTGACGCGGGCGGGCAGCGGGCGGCGGGCGAGCCGCGCGCCCCACAGGATCGGCGTCCCGTCGGCGACGACGAGGTCGGCGCCGGTGACGAGCGACCGCGCCTCCGCGTCCCGCCGGGCCAGCCGCATGATGTCGATGTTCGGCGTCACCAGGTGGCCGCCCGCACCGTCCGCGACACCGGCGGCGACGTGCTCGACGACCTGCTCCTCGGTCAGCGCGTCGAACGGCACACCGCGCAAGACGACCCGTGACGCGTTCTCCGCCACGTCGCCGGTCATATGCCGTGCCCCCGCGAGTGGAGGGTCCGCAGCACGCGCTCGTCGGAGACGATGCCGGACGCGACCGCCAGCGCGAACGGCACGCGCCGCTCCCGCCAGTTCGCGCGCAGCGCCCGCCGCGACCAGGTCAGCGCCTCCCGGCGGTGGCCGAGGCCCGCCTTCCAGAACGCGATCTGCGCGTAGACGCGGGCCGACCCGACCGGGTCGGCGGCCAGCTCCGGGTGGTGCTCCAGCATCCACCGCAGACCGTCGATCTTGGTGGCGTACTCGCCGGCGAACAGCGACGACCGGCCCCACAGCACCCGGACCAGCGGCTCGTCGACGTTCACGATCGGGTGCCGGCGGGCGGCGCGCAGCGCGAAGTCCCAGTCCTCGTTCTGGCCCGCCGGGATGGTCTCGTCCACCAGCCCGATCCCGTCCGGCTCGGTGAGGGCCGCGCGGCGCGCCAGGTACGTGGAGGAGTGGACCATCACCATCCGGGACCGGACGAGGTCGGCGTGCGTCACCTCGGCGGCGCCCGCGAGGCGCGCGTTGCCGCCGCCGCGGAACTCCACGAGGATGCCGCAGCTCGCGAGCACCGCGTCCGGTCGCTCCGCGAGCGCGGCCGTCTGCGCGGACAGCTTCTCCGGCAGCCACTTGTCGTCGTCGTCGCAGAACGCCACCAGCTCGGTGTCCAGCGCGAGGATGCCGGTGTTGCGCGCCCCCGCCAGGCCCGGAGTGCGGTCGTTGGTGACGACGGTGACGCGGCCGTCCGCGCCGGGCACGTCCGCGAGCGACGGGTCGGGCTCGGCACGGTCGTACACGATCACGACCCGCAGCTCGCCCGGATAGTCCTGGGCCAGGACGGCGTCCAGCGCCGCGCGCAGCAGCTCCGGACGGTTGTGCGTGGGGATCACCACGCCGACGGACGGATGCCCGTCCCGCTCCCGCGTCATGCGCCGTCCCCCATCATGCATCGCCTCCGAGATAGCTGTAGTGGCGCAGCAGCGGCAGCGTCATGGCGGTGACCCTGCGCTGGTCGGCGGGCGGGAGCGCGGTCCGCCACCGGTCATCGGACCGGACGTCGATGTGCCCGGTGCGGAACCGCATCGGGTTGCCGGACGCCGTGTGGTTCGCGGTCAGCTCCGCGCCGCCGGCACCGACGAAGGCCAGCGCCTCGTCGCCGGCGGGCAGGCCCGCGAAACGGGCGATGTCGCGGAGCCGGGCGCGCGGATCGGCCACGAAGTCCTCGTAGCGCATCCGCCGCACCCGCACGCCCCGGCGGGCGAGGAGCTGGTAGGCGCCGTTCTCGGCGTTCCAGTGGACGGCGGTGCGGGGCGGCGACCATTGCGTCATGTACTCGTCGCCGCCCTTGTCGGCCTCCGGGCGCCGCACCTCGCGCGTCCACGAGTAGGCCACGCCGCGGCTGTCCCGGACGACGTGCAGCACCCGCAGGTCGAGGCGGCCGGAGCGGGCCGCCCAGCGCAGGCAGAACGCCAGCGACGCCTGCTTGCTGGAGTCGATCAGGACGGACGCGCCCGTCTCCGCCGCGACGGCCCGGTACAACCGCAGGTAGTGGTCGACGTACTCGGCCACGAGCACCGCCCGGTCGGCCGGGAGCCGGTCGCGGGCGAGCGCCGGGATGTACCGGGTCCGGTCGACGGCGGCGCGCAGCTCGGCGAGCCGTTCCAGGTCGAGCACGTCCCAGCCGCCGAACGCGGCCTCCCCGGCGCGCCGCCACACCGGGCACTCGCCGAACGGGACGCCGCAGCCGCACCGCTCCCCCGCGTGCACGCCGCGCTCCCACAGGTGGATGACCTCGCCGAGCGCCATCGCCCCGGGCAGCTCGCCGAGCAGCCGCTCGACCAGCGTGGTCCCGCTGCGGCCGAGGCCGCCGAGGAACAGGACGCGGGGCGGGTCCGTCCGGTCCGCGGGCCCGGTCTCGGCTCCGGCGGGCTCAGCGGACACGTCCGCGCTCCGGTGGGGGGACACGCGTCATCGGCTCGACCTCGCAGGTTCGGGGGGTGTAGGGAGCCCATTGTTCCGCACCTCACCGGGCGATGTGACCCGGTTCAGTGTGATGCGTCTGCTTTGTACAGCGTGTTCTGCGCTGCGTGCTCGTGTGCTGCGCTCCCCCGGCTACCGGGTGGCGGTGATCATGCCGGCGCCGACGGTGTTGTTGGTGGCCTCGTCGATGAGGATGAACCCGCCGGTGAGCCGGTTGCGGCCGTAGTCGTCGACGAACAGCGGCTGCGTGACCCGGAGCGAGACGCGGCCGATCTCGTTCAGCTCCAGCGCCGTGGCCTGGTCGTCGCGGTGCAGCGTGTTGACGTCCAGCCGGTAGTGCAGGTCCTTCACCAGCGCGCGGGCCGTGCGGGTCGTGTGCTTGATGATCAGCTTGGAGCGCGGCGCGAGGGTGCGGTCGGGGGTCATCCAGCACACCATCGCGTCGATGTCCTGCGCGACCTCGGGCCGGTTGTGCGGGCGCGCGATCATGTCGCCGCGGGAGATGTCGATGTCGTCGGCGAGGCGCAGCGTGACCGACATCGGCGCGTACGCCTCGTCCACCGGGCCGCGCGGGCCGTCGATGTGCGTGATCGTCGTCGTCAGCCCGGACGGCAGGTGCACGACCTCGTCACCGGGCTTGAGGACGCCGCCCGCGACCTGCCCCGCGTAGCCGCGGTAGTCGTGCAGCTCCGGGTCGGTGGACGCGTGCGGCCGGATCACGTACTGCACCGGGAACCGCACGTCGATCAGGTTCCGGTCGGACGCGATGTGCACGTGCTCCAGGTGGTGCAGCAGCGACGACCCCTCGTACCAGGGCATGTTCACGCTGCGCTGGACGACGTTGTCGCCGTGCAGCGCCGAGATCGGGATGAACGTCATGTCCGTCACCTCCAGCTTGGAGGCGAACGCGGTGAACTCGTCCACGATCCGCTCGTAGACGCCCTGGTCGTAGTCGACGAGGTCCATCTTGTTGATCGCGACGACGAGGTGCGGGACCTGCAGCAGCGTGGTCAGGAACGCGTGCCGCCGGGACTGCTCCAGGATGCCCTTGCGGGCGTCCACCAGGATGATCGCGAGGTCGGCTGTCGACGCGCCCGTCACCATGTTCCGGGTGTACTGGATGTGCCCCGGGGTGTCGGCGATGATGAACTTGCGGCGCGGCGTCGCGAAGTAGCGGTACGCCACGTCGATCGTGATGCCCTGCTCCCGCTCGGCGCGCAGCCCGTCGGTCAGCAGCGCCAGGTTCGTGTACTCCTCGCCGCGGTCGGCGCTGGTCTTCTCCACCGACTCCAGCTGATCCTCGAAGATCGACTTGGAGTCGAACAGCAGCCGCCCGATCAGCGTGGACTTGCCGTCGTCGACGCTGCCGGCGGTCGCGAACCGCAGAAGATCCATGCTCTTGGCGGACGGGGTGTTCGCGGTGGAAGGCCCCTGGGCGGCCTCGTTCGAGCTGGCCATTAGAAGTAGCCCTCCTTCTTGCGGTCCTCCATGGCGGCCTCGCTGGTGCGGTCATCGGCGCGGGTCTGGCCGCGCTCGGTGATCCGCGTGGCCGCGATCTCCTCGATCACCTCGTCCAGCGTCACCGCGGACGACTTCACCGCGCCGGTGCAGGACGCGTCGCCGACCGTCCGGTACCGGACGGTCGCCTCGAACTCCGGCTCGTCGTCGCCGCGGTTCGCGAACCCGGTCTCCGCGTCGAGCAGCAGCCCGTCCCGCTCGAACACGCGGCGGGTGTGCGCGAAGTAGATCGGCGGGAGCTCCAGCCCCTCCCGGCGGATGTAGTCCCAGATGTCGAGCTCCGTCCAGTTCGACAGCGGGAACACCCGCACATGCTCACCCTGGACGATCTTGGTGTTGAACAGGTTCCACAGCTCGGGACGCTGGTTCTTCGGGTCCCACTGGCCGAACTCGTCCCGGAACGAGACCACCCGCTCCTTCGCCCGCGCCTTCTCCTCGTCGCGGCGTGCCCCGCCGAACGCCGCGTCGAACCGGTGCTCCTCGATGGCGTCCAGCAGCGACGTCGTCTGCAACCGGTTCCGGGACGCGCGGCGCCCCTTCTCCTCCACCACCCGGCCGCTGTCGATCGACTCCTGCACCGACGCGATCACCAGCCGGATACCGAGGTCGGCGACCCTGCGGTCACGGAACTCGATCACCTCGGGAAAGTTGTGCCCGGTGTCGACGTGCATCACCGGGAACGGGATCGGCGCCGGCCAGAACGCCTTCTGCGCCAGCCGCAGCATCACGATGCTGTCCTTGCCGCCCGAGAAAAGCAGCACCGGCCGCTCGAACTCGGCCGCCACCTCCCGGAATATATGGATCGATTCGGCTTCAAGGACGTCCAACTGGGACAGCAGATAATCGCGACGCTGCATGATCTAGGGCTCTTTTCACGCTGTTGTGGCAGATGCACCGGTGGCCGACGGGACGAGGCCACACCGGATCGAACGCCGGCCCGCAGGGATTCAGTCCCGCCTGGCGGAGGCCCTCGCGGGCGGACCGCCGGGCGGCCCGGCCGTGCGGGTCGGCCGTGCCGTACGGGTCAGCCGGGCCGTGCGAACCAGGCCATACCGGTCAATCGGGCCATGCCGATCAGTCTGGCAGGGCGCCGTGCACGTCCCGGATGCCGGTCAGCAGCGTCGGCGCCGACACGGGGTGGCACACCAGGATATCCGGCAGCCGGGGGTCCTCCCGGTTGTACTCCAGCGGCGCCCCGTCCACCCGGGACGCGTGCGCCCCCGCGGCGAGCGCCACCGCCGCCGGTGCCGCCGAGTCCCATTCGTACTGGCCACCGGCGTGCACGTACGCGTCGACCTCGCCGAGCAGCACCGCGGAGATCTTCGCCCCCGCCGACCCGATCGGCACCAGCTCCACGTCCAGGTCGAGCCGGTCGGCCAGCAGCCGGACGAACTCGGGCGGGCGGGTGCGGCTGACGGCGATGCGGAGCTTGCCCGCGTCCGGCGCCGGAGTGTGCAGCGGAACCTCGCGCGGCTGCCCCTTGCGGGACGCGTCCTGCCCGGCGGTCACCGGATCGGGCTCGCCGGGGTCGACCCGGACGAGCGACGCGCCGCCGGTCGCGTCCGTGCGGAGCGTCAGGCCCTGCGCAGGGAGCGCCACCGCCCCCGCCACCAGGCGCCCCCCGCCTGACGGGTCACGCTGCCACAGCGCCACGTGGACGGCCCAGTCGCGGCGGCCCTCCTCGGAGAACTCGCGGGTGCCGTCCAGCGGGTCGACGATCCAGACCCGGTCGGCGGTGCGCCGCCCGGCGTCGGAGGTGTTGCGGGTCGGGGCGCGGTCGTCGCCGCCCGCCCGCTTCCCCGCGACCGACGCGCGGCCCTCCTCGGACAGGACGGCGTCGCCGGGACAGCGCTCGGCCAGCGCCGCCATGAGGTACTCGTGCGCCCGCAGGTCGCCCGCGTTCTTCAGGGCCCGCGCGTCGGCGAATCCCTGCTCGTCCCGCACGTCCAGCAGAAGGCGTCCCGCCGCGGCGGCGAGGTCCGCCGCCAGCGCGTGATCGTCCGCCGCCGCTTGCACCGTCATCTCTCGATCACATTCCCGGCTCGGCTGGTTTGCTCGGTCAACTTTCTCATGCGTCCAGGATGCCGCCGCGCGGCAGGGTGGACCATCCCACGACGGGCGGCCGGGCGATCAGTACGCGCCGGAGCCGCGGAAGACCGCCGACCACGTCTTCCACATGATCTGCAAATCGAGGGCGAGCGTCCAGTTGTCGACGTACCGCAGATCGAGCCGGACCGACTCCTCCCAGGTCAGGTCGGAGCGGCCGCTCACCTGCCACAGGCCCGTCAACCCGGGCTTCACCACGAGCCGCCGGTACACGTCGCCGCCGTACTGGGCGACCTCCTCCGGCAGCGGCGGGCGCGGCCCGACCAGCGACATGTCGCCGCGCAGCACGTTGAACAGCTGCGGCAGCTCGTCCAGCGAGTAGCGGCGCAGCCAGCGCCCCACCGGCGTCACCCGCGGATCGGCACGGATCTTGAACAGGACGCCGTCGTTCTCGTTGTGCTGCAGCAGCTCGACCTTGCGGGCCTCCGCGTCCCGCACCATCGTGCGGAACTTCAGCACCGTGAACTCCCGGCCACCGCGCCCGACCCGCACCTGCCGGAACATCACCGGACCCGAGCTGGACACCTTGATCATGAACGCGACCACCGCCAGCAGCGGGCTCAGCAGCACCAGCCCGGCCAGCGCCGCCGTCCGGTCGAACATCCCCTTGAGGACCTTCCGGCCGCCGTCCAGCTCGGGGTGCTCCACGTGCAGCAGCGGCAGGCCCGCCACCGGGCGGATCGAGATGCGCGGGCCGGTCACGTCCATCAGCGCGGGCGCGACCACCAGCTCGACGTCGTCGCGCTCGATCTGCCACGCCAGCCGGCGCAGCGCCGTGCCGTCCATCTCCGGGCAGGCCAGCACCGCCACCGAGTCGGCCCCGATCCGGTCGGCGACCGAGGCGGCCTGGCTGAAGTCGCCGAGCACCGGCACGCCCTCGACCTCGCTCACCGCGTCGTCGCCCGCGGCCAGCGCGGGCGGCAGGCACACGGCCGCGATGTCCATCCCGTGGTAGCGCTTCTGCTGCAGCACCCGGATCAGGTCGGCGACGGACGTGCGGTGCCCCACCGCGACCACGCGGCGCATGCACTCGCCGTTCCAGCGCCTGCGGTGCAGCCACTTGCGCAGCCGGTACCGCGCGAACACGTTGAGGAGCGTGCCGAGCGGCATCGCCATGATCACGTAGCCGCGCGCGACCTCGGTCTTGGTGGCGTAGGCGATGATCGCCAGCGCGGCCGTGAAGATGAACCCGGCGCGCAGCACCCGGTGGAACTCCTCGTAGCCGACGCCGATGTACCTCGGCTGGTACGCCCGGCACAGCATGAGCGTCGGCACCCACAGCACGGGCAGCGCCACCGTCAGCGCCACGTACGGTGCCGTGTACGAACCCGTAGGATTCTCCGGCACGCCGGGGAACCGGAGCACGAACGCGATCACACCGGCCAGGAGCATGCTGAAGAAGTCGAGACATCCGGCGAACCGGCGGTAGGTTCCGCTCCAGCTCTGGGAGGTCACGCGTCGCTGCTCATGGCTGATCGATGACTCGGCCTGGACCTTGTCAACGACGGCCATAAACCACTCACCAATCCCCTGTAACGCGCGCCCCGTCAGCGCGATTCACACCGAAGACGGTTGAACGTCGCGTGAGGTTCACAAGCATCACGAACCTCGTTCGAGCAGCATCCTACGACCGCTTTGCCGTGGTCAGCGGACAGACACCCCCAAAACCGCGGGAAGACCGGCAAACCTGGCCGGACGTGCAGCAAAACCTGGCCCGGACGTCGGAGATCGTCTCTCATCGTGATCTTGCGGTCCCGCTCTGTGGCCGGATCCGGTCAGTCCGTTCGAGAGCCGTCAGCAGGCCGTTCGAGAACCGCCGGCCGCCTGCTCAGCCCGCGTGGAAGACGTTCTGCGCCGCACCCAGACCATCGGCGATCAGCGCCTCCACCGCGTCCGCCGCCCGATCCACGTCGAGGTCGAGGCCCTTCCGCTCGGCCGCCGAGAAGTCCTTCAGGACGAACGCCGCCGCGTCCATCCGCCCCGGCGGCCGCCCCACCCCGAACCGCACCCGCAGGTAGTCACGCGTCCCGAGCGACTTCGTCACCGACCGCAGCCCGTTGTGGCCGTTGTCACCACCGCCCAGCTTGAGCCGCACCGCGCCGAACGGGATGTCCAGCTCGTCATGGACGACGATCAGCCGCTCCGCCGGCACCTTGTAGAAGTCGCACAGCCCCTTCACCGGGCCGCCCGACTCGTTCATGAACGACCGCGGCTTCGCCAGCACCGCCCGCGCGCCCGCCAGCCGCCCCTCCAGCACCTCCGCCCGCGCCCGATGCGACTTGAACCGCCCGCCCACCCGCGCGGCCAGGACGTCCAGCACCATGAACCCGGCGTTGTGCCTGTTCTTCGCGTAGCCCGGCCCGGGATTGCCGAGACCGGCCACCAGCCAGAGATCCGCGCTCACCCGAAACCCTCCACCCGCAATGAGAACGGTCCCCGCCGGTGCGCACACCCGCGGGGACCGTGAAGAACCGTGCAGCCCGAAGAACGCCGGTGACCCGGCGCCCGGCCGCCTCCGTCAACCGGAGGACGGCGTCACTCGGAGGCGGACTCGCCCTCGGCGGCCTCGCCCTCGCCCTCAGCGGCCTCCGCCTCGGCCTCGACCTCCGGCTCGGTGGACACGCTCGCGTCGCGGATCTGGACGATCAGGATGTCGTCGTCCGCCACCAGCGTGGTGCCCGACGGCAGCTTCAGGTCCTTGGCCAGCACCTGGCTGTCGATCTCCAGGCCGCTGATGTCCAGCTCGACGGACTCGGGAATGTGCGTGGCCTCCGTCTCGACGGAGATCTCCACGACCGTCTGCGCGACCTGGCCGCCCGCGACCACGTCACCGACCAGCACGACCGGCAGGTCGACGACGACCTTCTCGCCGCGCTTGACCAGCAGCAGGTCGACGTGCTCCAGGAAGCCCTTGATCGGGTCGCGCTGCACGTCCTTCGGCAGCGCGAGCTCGGCGCCGCCGCCGAGACCCTCGATCGTCAGCAGCACGTTCGGCGTCTTGAGCGCGAGCATCAGGTCGTGGCCCGGCAGCGAGATGTGCTGCGGGTCGGTTCCGTGACCGTAGAGCACGGCGGGCACCCGGCCGGCCCGGCGGGTGCGGCGCGCGGCACCCTTGCCGAACTCGGTGCGCGGTTCGGCGGCGATGCGTACCTCGGACACGGCGAAAACTCCTCATTGTTGCGATCCACGGCCGTCCGCCATCGGACGTCCGCTACGGACAGTAGCGATCCTCGCACGCCAACGGGGGGCGGGCGACTCAAAGACTCATTGCGTTACCCAGGGAGCGCGGAACCTAACCGGTACGCACTGAACGACCTGAGGCAATCGCGGTCGGCCAAGTCTAGCCGATCGAAGACCCACCCCAAGCCGCAGCCCCCAGCCCGCCATCGTCCGCGGTGCCAGGACCAGAAGGAGGAGCTATTAAGAATGCCCGCCGAAAAGGCTGGTGACTGAGCCGTCGGAGAAGACTTCGTTGATGGCGCGGGCCACCAAGGGGGCGATCGACAGGACGGTCAGCTTGTCGAACTGCTTCTCCTCCGGGATCGGCAGGGTGTTGGTCAACACGACTTCAGAGACGCGCGAGTTCTTCAAACGGTCGACCGCCGGGCCCGACAGGACGCCGTGCGTCGCGGCGACCACGACGCGGCTGGCGCCATGGTCGAAGAGGGCGTCGGCCGCCTTCACGATCGTGCCGCCGGTGTCGATCATGTCGTCCACCACGACGCAGGTGCGGCCCGCGACCTCGCCGACGACGTCGAACACCTTCACCTCGTTCGCCACGTCGGGGTCGCGCTTCTTGTGGATGATCGCCATCGGGACGCCGCCCAGCCGGTCCGACCACCGCTCGGTCACCCGGACCCGGCCCGCGTCCGGGGCCACCACCGTCACCTGCGAGGTGTCCAGGCGGCTCTCGAAATGGTGGGCCAGCAGGTCCAGCGCGAACAGGTGGTCGACCGGGCCGTCGAAAAAGCCCTGGATCTGCGCAGTGTGCAGATCGACCGTGATCAACCGGTCGGCACCCGCGGTCTTGAACAGGTCCGCCATCAGCCGGGCCGAGATCGGCTCGCGGCCGCGGTGCTTCTTGTCCTGCCTGGCGTACCCGAAGAACGGCGCCACCACGGTGATCCGCTTGGCCGACGCGCGCTTCAGCGCGTCCACCATGATCAGCTGCTCCATGATCCACTGGTTGATGGGCGCGGTGTGGCTCTGGATCACGAAGGCGTCGGAGCCGCGGACGGACTCCAGGAACCGCACGAACGTCTCACCGTTCGCGAAGTCGTACGCGGACGTCGGCGTGAGGTCGACGTGGAGGTTGTCGGCTACTTCCTTGGCCAGGTCCGGGTGGGCTCGGCCGGTGAAGAGCATCAGCTTCTTCTGGCCACTCGCTTTGATCCCACTCACCTCTGACAACTCCCCCTCAATGGAATATGCCTTCACGTGGGTTGTTGTCCCCACTCCCCGCGCACCACAAGAGTCCGGGTCGCACGGGTTGCTTAGTTGTTCGCGGAGAACGCCGGTGTCCTCCACCTCCCCGCCATGGGGCGGGGCAGTCTTCGCCGGACGCGCCGAGGTTACGGCGCGTCCTCCTCATGAGCCTCTTGGGCCTCGTCCGCCTCACGGGCCCGGCGGGCGGCCTCCGCGGCGGGCGTGCCCGCGCGCTTCCGCTCGACCCAGCCCTCGACGTTGCGCTGCCGCGCCCGCGCGACCGCCATCGCCCCCGCCGGAACGTCCTGGACGATCACCGAACCGGCGGCCGTGTAGGCACCGTCGCCCACCGTCACCGGCGCGACGAACATGTTGTCGCTGCCCGTCTTCACATGGGACCCGATGACGCTGCGGTGCTTGCGCACGCCGTCGTAGTTCACGAACACCGAGCTCGCGCCGATGTTGGAGTGCTCGCCGATCTCCGCGTCGCCGACGTAGGTCAGGTGCGGGACCTTGCTGCCCTCGCCGATGTCGGCGTTCTTCGTCTCGACGAAGGTGCCGATCTTGCCCTTGCGGGCCAGCCGCGTCCCCGGCCGCAGGTAGGCGTACGGCCCGACCGTCGCCTCCGGGCCGATCTCGGCCTCGACGCCCACCGTGTTGATCACGGTCGCGCCCTCCCCGACCCGGGTGTCGGTGAGCGTGCAGCCGGGCCCGACGCGGGCGCCCTCGCCCAGGTGCGTCCGGCCGTGCAGCTGCGTGCCCGGGTGGACCTCCGCGTCCCGCTCGGCGGTCACCTGCACGTCGATCCAGGTCGTGGCGGGGTCGACGATGGTGACGCCCGCCCGCATGTGCGCTTCGAGGATCCGGTCGTTCAGCTGCCTGCGCGCCTGCGCGAGCTGGACCTTGTCGTTCACGCCCTGCGTCTCGACCCAGTCGGCGGCCAGGTGCGCGCCGGCGCGGTGGCCGTCCCCGCGCACGATCGCGACGACGTCGGTGAGGTACTCCTCGCCTTTGGCGTTGTCGGTGGTGACGCGCTTGAGGGCGTCCGCGAGCCGGGCGCCGTCGAAGGCGTACATGCCGACGTTGATCTCGTTGATGGCGCGCTGCGCCGCGGTCGCGTCCTTGTGCTCGACGATCGCCTCGACGCTGCCGTCCGCCGCCCGGACCATGCGCCCGTAGCCGGTCGCGTCGGGCATCTCGGTGGTCAGGACGGTCGCCGCGTTGCGCTCGTCCTCGTGGGTCCGGACGAGCGCGGTGAGGGTCTCGCCCCGCAGCAGCGGGACGTCGCCGTTCAGGACCACGACGGTCCCGTCGAGGGCGCCGGTCTGCTCCAGCGCCATCCGGACGGCGTGCCCCGTCCCGTTCCGCTGCTCCTGGACGGCCGTTTCGGCGTCCGGGGCGGCCGCGGCGAGATGCTCGACGACCTGCTCGCGCCGGTGCCCGACGACCACGACGAGCCGCTCGGGCTCCAGCTCGCGGGCGGCCGCCAGCACATGGCCGAGCATGCTCCGCCCGCACAGCTCGTGCAGGACCTTCGAGGTACGGGACTTCATCCTGGTGCCCTCGCCCGCGGCGAGAACGATGACGGCGGCCGGTCGGCTCGCAGCACTCACAAGGAGGCTCCTCGGCATCGCGGACGGGATTCGGTTCGCCGCGCACGCCCACCCGCGACATCCCTGTCCACCAGGCCGGACGCACCCGACACGGGCAGGATACCGCCCACCCCGCCCCTGTCATCCCGCCGCCCACCCACGGCACCACCCGTGGCACGATCCAGGCACCAGCGACGGCACAACCTGGACGTTCCCCAACAGCTCCGGCGCCAGGACTCGAACCTGAACTATGGGTACCAAAAACCCAGGTGCTGCCAATTACACCACGCCGGATCAAACGGGACATTTCCCCGCCGGAGATCACCTGCCGGTCCAACGATACCGGTCGGAGGGTCGGCGCCCACACCCATTACCGGCCCCACGCCGGACGGTGCGGGCGACCTTGCCCGGCCCCTCAGGCGAGCCAGCCGGGAAGGGGTTCGCGGGCCGCCGTCCAGGAGGCGGGGACGGCCGCGGGCCCCAGATGCGCGGCGACGATGCCGCCGACCATGGCTGCCGTGGTGTCCATGTCACCGCCGACCATGGCGCAGGCCCGGACGGCCGCCTCGAAATCGGTCAGCCGGGTGGCGGCCGCCCACAGCGCGTACGGGACGGTGTCCTGCGCAGAGATCCGGCTCCCGTTCCCCAGTTCGTGGGCCGCCTCCTGAGGTGACTTTCCGAGCAGCCGGAGCGCACGGCGCATCCCCCGCCGCACGTACTCCCCTGTGGTCGTCCACTCCAGGGCCGCCTCGATCACCGCCTCGGGCGCGACGGACCGTCCTCGCCGGGACGCGACGTAGGCCGCCGCAGCCGCCACCGCGACGGCGCCTGCGATGCCCTCGGCATGGGAGTGCGTCACTTCCGCGGACAGGGCGGCCTGCTCCGCCGCCCGCGCCGGATCATCGCTGAAGTAGGCACCGAGCGGTGCGACGCGCATCGCGGCTCCGTTGCCGTAGGAGCCCCGCCCGCTGAAGAGTTCCCGGGACGCCACGCGCCAGGACGTACCGCCCTGGACCTTGGTGAGCAGTTCATACGCGCCGGCGCCGTACCCGCGGCCGACGTCCATCCGCGTGGCGAACGACTCCGCCAGCGCGTCCTGATCGACCTGCCCGAACCTGCGCAGGACGTCCAGGACGGAGCAGGCCATCTCCGTGTCATCGGACCACGGCCAGGGGGCGGGCGGCACGCCGGTCTCCGGGGAGACGTCCCGGTTGGAGAGGAGAAAGAACTGATCTCCGAAAGCGTCGCCCACAGAGAGACCGGCCAGCGAACCTTCGGCGAGCGTCGCGCGTTCGTCCAGGGTGAGGGCCATCCCGCCATTCTTCCGCCCCGGGCCGGCGGTGGTGGGGGAAGAGTGTTTTGTGGCTGTTGGGGCAGTTTCCTGCTGAATTTACTGTTCGTCGGTGTCAACCTACGGTTCCGTAGGTTACGTTGGCGTAGGTAAGCCCGCCAGTCACTAGGGAGTGCCAATCACAGGGAGTGGTGACGCAATGACGACAGCGCCGGCCGTGGGTCCTCCTCGCCGTCAGGGGCTTCCGGAGACCGAGCCCGTGCCCCAGGGGAACGCCGAACGGGTGCTGGTCGCCGTGTTCACGGGGGTCCCGTTCCTGGCCCTGTTCGCGGCGATTCCGCTGGCCTGGGGCAGGTTCCTCGGCTGGACGGACATCATCCTCATGGCCGTGTTCTACGTCCTGTCCGCGGGCGGGGTCACGGTCGGGTACCACCGGCACTTCACGCACGGGTCGTTCCGGGCCAAGCGGCCACTGAAGGTCTTCCTGGCGATCGCGGGGAGCCTGGCGATCGAGGGGCCCGTCATCATGTGGGTCGCCGACCACCGGCGGCACCACAAGCACTCGGACAAGGAGATGGACCCGCACTCGCCCTGGCGCTTCGGCAACGACTGGAAGGCGCTGACGAAGGGGCTGGCGTGGGCGCACTACGGGTGGCTGTTCGGCGGCGACCGGACGTCCAAGCGCCGGTTCGCCAAGGACCTGCTGAACGACTCCGACATCAGGCGCATCCATCTGGCCTTCCCCGGGCTGGTGGCGGTGTCGTTCCTGCTTCCGGCGCTGATCGGCGGCATGGTCTCGATGTCGTGGGCCGGGTTCCTGACCGCGCTGTTCTGGGCGGGGTTCGTCCGGATCACGCTCGTCCACCATGTCACGTGGTCGATCAACTCGATCTGCCACACCTTCGGCAAGGAGGACTTCGAGGTCCGCGACAAGTCACGGAACGTGTGGTGGCTCGCGATCCCCTCGCTGGGCGAGTCGTGGCACAACCTGCACCATTCGGATCCGACGTGCGCGCGGCACGGGGTGCTGAAGGGGCAGGTCGACATCAGCGCGCGGATCATCTGGCTGTTCGAGAAGGCAGGCTGGGCCTATGACGTCCGGTGGCCGAACGATGAGCGGCTGGCCGCGAAGCGCACCAAGCGGGCGGGGTGAGCGCCACAATTGATCCCGTGACAGATCCCGCTCCCCGGACCCGCAGAAAGCGGATGACGGGCAAGGAACGCCGCGAGCAGCTCCTCAACATCGGGCGGACGCTGTTCGCCGCGCGCGGGCTGGACGGCACGTCGGTGGAGGAGATCGCTTCCGCGGCCGGCGTGTCCAAGCCCGTGGTGTACGAGCACTTCGGCGGCAAGGAGGGCCTGTACGCGGTCGTCGTCGACCGGGAGTTCGAGCGGCTGCTGCGGCTCGTCACGGAGGCGCTGAACTCGGCGGCCCACTACCGCGGCAAGCTGGAGAAGGCCGCGCTGGCGCTGCTGGAGTACATCGAGGAGCACCCCGACGGCTTCCGGATCCTCGTCCGCGACTCGCACGGCGGCACCGGTACCGGCAGCTACGCGAGCCTGCTGAGCGAGATCGCCGGCGAGGTGGAGTACATCCTCGCGCAGGAGTTCGACCGGCACGGCTACGACGACAAGTTCGCGTCGCTGTACGCCCAGAGCCTGGTCGGCATGGTGGCGCTGACGGGCCAGTGGTGGCTGGACGTCCGCAAGCCGCGCCGTGAGGACGTGGCCGCGCACGTGGTGAACCTCGCCTGGAACGGTCTTTCGGGGCTGGAGCCGAAGCCGTCGCTCGATCCGCGCCAGCGGCGCAAGGAGCTGGAGCGCGCGGAGAAGCGTGCGGAGAAGGCGGCCGCGAAGGCGGAGAAGGCGGAGGAGAAGGCCGCCGCCCGGGAGGAAAAGGCCGCGGCGAAGGCGGGGAGGGCGCAGCGCAGGGGGCGCCGCGATCCGGAGATCGCCGACCCGTCCGCGTGATCAGCGGTCCGGTTGCATGAATTCGAGGCGGTTGCCTACGGGGTCGTCGGCGTAGAACCGGCGGTATCCGGGGAACAGGGCGTCGGGTGTGACGTCGTGGCCTGCGGCGCGGAGGCGGGCGGCGAGTTCGTCCAGGTCGTGGACGAGGAGCGCCGGGTGGGCCTTGCGGGCGGGTCGGAAGCCGCGCTCGATGCCGAGGTGCAGTTCGACGCCGTCGCCCCGGAACCAGGCTCCGCCGCGTTCGGCGAGCGCGGCCGGTTTGGCGGTCTCTTCCAGGCCTAGGACGCCGGTGTAGAAGGCGCGGAGCGCGTCTTCGCTGCCGGGCGGGGCGGCGAGCAGGATGTGGTGGACGCCGCTGATCATCCGCGCCTCCTTCGGCCGGCGGGGCGGCACCGGCGGCCGTCCGGAGTTCGTCCGGTCGGCCGCCGGTTGGGGTCGCCGGCCTCGGGTCACGAGGCCGGGATACGCCGGACGCCGCCGGACCCTCCGAGGTGGCACACCGCAGGGGAACGATTCGCGTCCCTCGGCAGGGCCTTGGCGGCACCCCGTCCTTGGGCGCCGAGAGCCCGAGCACGGTGTCTCAGGTGTCTCTCGACATCAAGAGACAGGATGCACCAGACGGTATCTTGAGGTCAAGAATCGACCCGCGTGGCGACCACGAAGATCCGCCGGAACGGGAACACGGTGCCGTAGGGCGCGGCCGGGTACGCCTGCCGCAGCCGCTCCCGGTAGGCGGCCAGGAACTCCTCCGTCTCACCGGGATCGAGCGTGGACAGGACGGGCCGCAGCGCGCTGCCCTTGACCCATTCGAGGACCGGGTCGTCGCCGTGCAGGACCTGGATGTAGGTCGTCTCCCAGGCGTCGACCGCGCAGCCGTGGCGGGTCAGCAGGTCGAGGTAGCCGGCCGCGTCGAGGACGGGCGCGTCCCGCTGGAACGCGCCGAGCTTGCCGCGCCACCGGTCGGAGCGGGCCAGCTCGCGCAGCAGGACGTGGCTGGGCTCGCCGAAGTTGCCGGGGACCTGGAAGGCGAGCCGACCGCCTGGCGTGAGCGCGTCAGCCCACTGGGGCAGCAGGTCGAGGTGCTCCGGGACCCATTGCAGGACGGCGTTGCTGACGATGAGGTCGACCGGGCCCTCGGGCCGCCAGGCGGCGACGTCGCCGACGCGGAAGCTCAGCCGTCCCGGGATCTCGCGCCGCCTGGCCTCGGCGATCATCTCGGCGGAGCTGTCCAGGGCGTCGATGACCGCCCCCGGCCAGCGGGCGGCGAGGGTCGCGGTGAGCTCCCCCGTCCCGCAGCCGAGATCGACGATGCGGGCTGGGGCGGCGCCGTCGAGGCGTCCGGTGAGTTCGCGGAAGGGCCTGGCGCGTTCGCCGCCGAAGGCCTCGTACTGAGCGGGGTCCCACACCGTATTCATAGGTCCAACACCGTGTTCATAATCCGCCTCACGTGTCCCGGCACTTGTCTCGATATCAAGATACAACGTGCTCGCCGCTCCGCCCCGGTCGTTTGGCGGATGCGGTCGGGGGCGGGTGCTTTCTAGGCTCGCCGGCATGACGCAGAGCAGAGAATCGGGCGGGTGGGCGCTGGTGCTCGGGCCGGGCGGGCCGGTCGGGACGGCGTGGCTGGCGGGCCTCGCCGCCGGGCTGCGCCGCGCGGGCCTGGATCCGGGCGCCGCGACGCCGATCGTCGGGACGTCCGCGGGCGCGATCGCCGGCGCGATGATCGCGACGGGCCGCGATCTCGCGGCGGTGGCGGAGCTGCCGCCGCGGGGCCGGGAACGGCCGCCGTCGGACGCCTCGGTGATGGGCCGGGCGTTCGAGCTGACCGGGGACCCGGACCTGGACCCGGACGAGGTCAGGCGCCGGATCGGACGGCTCGCGCTGGAGGCCGACACGCTGCCCGAGGAGCGTCACCGCGCCGGAATGGAGTACCTCGTCGGGACCGACGAATGGCCCGGCCGGCGGGCGGGCCGGGCGCGGCTGCTCGTCACGGCCGTGGACGTCGCGTCGGGCAAGCCGGTCGTGTGGGACGGGAGCGACGACGGCGTCCCGCTGACGGCGGCCGTCGCGGCGAGCAGCGCGGCGCCCGGGTTCGCCGAGCCGGTGACGATCGGGGGCCGCCGCTACATGGACGGCGCGTTCGGCGGCGGGTCCAACGCCCATCTCGCGGCGGGCACGGGCCCGGTCGTGCTGATCGAGCCGCTCCCCAAGATGTCGGGCGGCTCGGGGGCCGATGTCCGGATCGTCCCGGACGAGGGGGCGCGGGAGGCGTTCGGCGACGACGTCGGCGACATGGCGCGCTGGACGCCCGCCTACCGGGAGGGCCTCCGGCAGGCGCCCGCGGCGGCGGAGCTGATCGGTTCGGCGATCAGGGGTCCGGCCGGGTGATGAGGCCGCGGTCGAGGGCGACGATGACGGCGTGGGTGCGGTCGCTGACGTCGAGCTTGGCGAAGACGCGCAGGAGGTGCGTCTTGACGGTCGCCTCCGCGATGACGAGGCGGCGGCCGATGTCGGCGTTGGACAGCCCGTCCGCGACGGCGTTGAGGACGTCGATCTCCCGCGCGGTCAGCGTCACGGGCGCGGGCCGCCGCATCCGGGCGACCAGCTTCTCCGCGACGCGGGGCGCGAGGACGGTCTCGCCGCGGGCCGCGGCGTGGATCGCGTCGACGAGCTGGTCGCGGGTCGTGTCCTTGAGGAGGTAGCCGATGGCGCCGGCCTCGATCGCGTGCTCGATGTCGGCGTCGGTGTCGTAGGTGGTGAGGACGAGGACGCGGGTCCCGGTGCCGCGGGCGGCGATCCGCTCGGTGGCGGCGACGCCGTCCAGGACGGGCATGCGCAGGTCGAGGAGCGCCACGTCGGGCCGGAGGCGTTCGACGAGCTCGACGGCCTCGTGCCCGTCGCCGGCCTCGCCGACGATGTCGATGGTGGGTTCCGAGGCCAGCAGCGCGACGACGCCCGCGCGCATGACGGTGTGGTCGTCCACCACGATGATCCGGAGTTTGCCTTCGGTCATGTCATCTCTCTCCGGAACCGGGGTGCGGGGGGATGAGGGCGAGGACGCGGGTGCCGTCGCCGGGCGAGCTGGTGACGGTGAGCTCGCCGCCGAGTTCGGCGAGGCGGCGGCGCATGCCGTCCAGGCCGAATCCGGTGGCCTCGCCCGCCGTCCGGGCCTCGGCGGCGGGGAAGCCGCGGCCGTCGTCGGTGATCTCCAGTTCGATGCCGTGCGGGTGCCGTTCGAGGACGACGCCGACCGTGCTCGCGGCGGCGTGCTTGCGGACGTTGGCCAGCGACTCCTGCGTGCAGCGCAGCAGCGCGATCCGGGCCGTCCGGTCGCAGTCGACCTCGGGCAGTTCGGCGGTGACGGTGAGGCCGGTGTCCTCGGTGAACCGGTCGAGGGTGCGGCGCAGCGCCCCGGCGATCGAGGCGGGCGCCGCCCCGGCCGGCGCGGCCCCGGCCGGGGCGGCCCCGGCCGGGGCGGCGGGGGCGCCGGCTCCCGACGCGACCAGGACGCGGGCTTCGGCGAGGTTCTCGCGGGCGGTCCGCTCGATCGAGACGAGCTGCTGGGCGCTGCGCTCTGGGTCGGCCGCGATCCCGTTCCTGGCCGCCTCCGCCAGGACGACGATCGACGCGAAGCCCTGCGCGAGCGTGTCGTGGATCTCCCGGGCGAGCCGTTCCCGTTCTTCGGCTGCGCCCTGTCGGCGCTGCGCCTCGGCGAGCTGCCGCTGCGTCGCCTCCAGGTCGGCGGCGAGGAGGCGGGCGCGCTCGTCGCGCTGCCCGACCACCCGGTGCATCCACAGCCCGAACAGCGAACCGGCCGCGTAGCCGATGAGGGTGGCGATCACGTTGCCGGTGAGGACCTTGCCGTCCGGTGCCTGCTGGACGATGTTCCCGGCGACCGTGGCCGCGGTGGCGGCGCCGCTGAGCACGACCGCGCGCCGCGGGCTTCCCGCGAAGATCCAGAAGTGCGGGAGCGTCACGATCAGCAGGGAGGCGGCGCCGTCCATCAGGTAGGAGACGGCGCCGGTCCCTGCGATGAGCACACCGAGGTAGGCGTACCGGCGGGCGGCGGGGCCGCCCGGGGACGAGCCGGTGATCGGATACGTGAGCGCGAGCACGGCCAGTACCGCCAGCGTGGTGAACTTGATGTCGTCCGGCCGGTCCCACACGCCCATGGCCTGCGGGACCAGTCCGAGGATCATCCAGAGGCCCGCGTACCACCGGATCAGTGCCCGTTGCGCCATGCGGTCAGACTACGTTTTCCATGGACGGGCCGGTGACCACCGGGTCATCCGCCCGCCGGGACGGCCCGGACGAGCGGGACGGCCGGGACGGCCACCAGGCCCGCTCGCCGAGCAGCAGCATCAGCGACGGCAGGATCACGATCCGGATGACGACGGCGTCCAGCAACACGGCCACCGCCAGCGCGAAGCCCATCTGCTTCATCTCCATGATGTGCAGGGGCACGAAGCTGGCGAACACGGTGACCATCACGAACGCGGCGCTGGTGACGACGCCCGCGGAGCTGCGGATCCCGCCGAGCACCGCGTCCCGGGTGGACGCGCCCGCCAGCACGGCCTCCTGGATCCGGCTGATCACGAAGACCTGGTAGTCCATGGAGAGGCCGAACAGGATCACGAACAGGAACAGCGGGACGCGGGAGGAGATCGACCCGGTGGAGGTGAAGTCGAGCGCGCCCTCCGCCCATGTCCCCTGGAAGACGAGGGTGAGCAGGCCGAGCGAGGCGCCGGCGGACAGCAGGGTCAGCAGCACGCCGACGAGACCGAGCACGACCGAGCGGAACGCCCACACCGTCATCGCGAACGTCACCAGCAGCAGCGACCCGATGATCATGGGGAGCTTGCTCTCCTGGTGCGCGGGGTAGTCGGTGTAGCGGGCGACGTCGCCGGTGACGGCGGTCTCGGCGCCGGTCTTCCCGACGGTGGCGGGAATGTACTCGTCGCGGAGGGCCTTCAGCGACGACTGCGCCTCGTCCGTGCTGCCGTAGTGCGGGACGGACAGCTTGAGGAGGCTGGTCCGGCCGTCCGGCGAGGTGCTCAGCTCGGACGTGCCCGTGAAGCGCCCGTCGTTCTCCGTGCGGTCCGCGAGGGCGCGCAGGGCGGCGGTCACCTCGTCCGCCCGGCCCGCGTCGCCGCGGACGACGACACGGTGCGCCGCCTTCAGCTCCGGGAACGCCGCGTTCAGCCGGTCGAAGGTCTGCATCGCCGGGATGGCGCGCGGGTGGGTCTCGCGTCCCATGTCGGTCAGGTTGAGGTTCAGCAGCGGCGCGGCCAGGGCGAGCATGACCAGGACGCCGACGGCCAGCGTCGCGGCGGGGTGACGGCCGACGGGACGCAGCATCGCCGTCGTGATCCGGCCGCCGTCCTTCGCCTTCGTCCGCCGGGGCGCCTTGCCGCGGCGGGCGCGGCGCTCGGCGCGCCGTTCCGCCCGCCTGCCGAGCTTGACGAGCAGCGCGGGCAGCACGGTCAGCGAGCTGGCGACGGCGACGAGCGTGACGATGATCGCGGAGGTGGCGATGGAGGAGAAGATGACGTCGTCGGCGAGATAGAGCGTGGCGCTGGAGACCGCGACCGCGAGGCCCGACAGCACCACGGCGCGCCCTGACGTCGCCGCGGCCAGCTCCACGATGGCCCGCGATGAGAGCCGCCCGCCGGACCGGGCCCGCTCCTCCCTTTCCCGCTTGAGGTAGAAGAGGGTGTAGTCGACGCCGACGGCCATGCCGATCAGGAGGATCATGCTGGCGCCGACGCCGACGTCCGGGAAGACGTGCGAGGCGAGCATCGACAGGCCGACGGCCGCCACGATCGAGGTCAGGGCCAGCAGGATCGGCACGACCGCCAGCGACACCGACCCGAACACCACCAGCAGCGTGATCAGCGTGATGGGCAGCGCGATGATCTCGGTGCGCGACAGGTCCTCGCCGCGCAGCTCGTCGATGCCCTTGCCGACGGACGCCCCGCCGGTCTCCTCCACCCGGACGCCGGGATGCGCGGCCCGCACCTCGGCCGTCTGCGCGAGCAGCGGATCGACGTGTTCCTTGCCTTCGCGTTCGGGGCCGCGCAGGGCGATCTCGACGCGGACGGCGGTCCCGTCCTTCGACCTGATCGGCGCGGACACCGACTCGACCTCGGGCAGCCGCTTCATGCGGGCGGCGGCGTCGCGGGCGGCGGCGTCGGCGGCACGCGCGTCCAGCGCGCCCGTGCCGGGCTTCGCGGTGATCAGGATGTGCTCGTCGGCCCGCTGCTGGAGACCGCCCTCGGCGGCCAGCGCCTCGGCCCTGCCCGCCTCGCCGATCCGGAAGTCCTCGGTGCTCGCGGCCTGCCCTCCGACCGCGATACCGATGCCGAGGCACATCGTCACGAACAGGAACCAGCCGGCGATCGCCCGCCAGGGGTGCCCGGCGCTCCACCGGGCCATCTTCACAGAGGGGTTCGTCATGCGAAAATGCTCGTCGCGGGCACCCTTTCCGCATGAGGCCCGTCCGGCTGAACCTCGTGTCCACCGACCGGTGGACACCGCCGCGGCCGCCTCTCTCGATATCAAGATAAAGGTAGGGTGGCGGCATGCAAGATGAGGTGGACAGGCTCGTCGAGGCGTGGCGCACCGAGCGGCCGGACCTGGACGTCCGTCCGCTGCAGGTCCTCAGCCGCGTGTCCCGGCTGGCCCGGCATCTCGACCGCGCCAGGCGCGGCGTGTTCGCCGACCACGATCTGGAGTCGTGGGAGTTCGACGTCCTCACGGCGCTGCGCCGCGCGGGCAGCCCCTACCAGCTCAGCCCGGGGCGGCTGCTGCGGGCCACGCTGGTCACCTCCGGCACGATGACCAACCGCATCGACCGGCTCGCGGCGGCCGGGCTCGTCGAGCGGCATCCCGACCCGCAGGACAAGCGCGGCGTCCAGGTCCGGCTCACCGCCGCGGGCATGACCCGGGTGGACGCGGCCATCGCCGACCTGCTGGAACGGGAGAAGGTCATCCTCGACGGCCTCAGCCCCGCCCAGCACGACGCCCTCGCCGACCTGCTCCGCATCCTGCTCATCCCGTTCGACGAATAGCCGCCGGGGGTCCCGGCCGGGGCCGGGGTCTCAGCCGATGTCCTCGGCGAGCATCAGCCATTCCTCCTCGACCGTGGCGGCCTCGGCCTGGATCTCCCTCAGCCGCCCGCCGAGTTCCTGGAGCTTGGCGTAGTCGGTGGCGTGCGCCGCGAGCTGCTCGTGCAGCGCGGCCTCCTGCCCGGCGAGCTTCTCCAGGCGGCGTTCGAGCCGGTCGAGCTCCTTGCGGGCCTTCCAGTCCTGCCCGCCCTTCGGCTTGGGCGCGGCGGCCTTCACCGGAGCGGCCTTCTCCGCGGGAGCCTCGGGGCGGGACGGCTTCGGCGCCGTGCCCGCGGCGCGGCGGCCCAGGTACTCGTCGACGCCGCCGGGGAGCATCGACACGCGCCCGTCGCCGAGAAGCGCCACGACGTGGTCGGTGACGCGCTCCAGGAAGTACCGGTCGTGGCTGACGACGACGAGCGTCCCGGGCCAGCCGTCCAGGAGGTCTTCGACCTCGGTGAGCGTCTCGATGTCGAGGTCGTTGGTGGGCTCGTCCAGGAGGAGGACGTTCGGCTCGCCCATCAGGAGGCGGAGGAGCTGCAGGCGGCGCCGCTCGCCGCCGGAGAGGTCGCCGACGGGCGTCCACTGGCGTTCGCGCTGGAAGCCGAGGCGTTCGAGAAGCTGGCTCGCGGTCCAGTCGCGCTTGCCGACGGTGATCCGGCGGCGGATCTCCTCCACCGCCTCCAGGACGCGCCGGGACGGGTCCAGGTCTTCGAGGTTCTGCGTCAGATGCGCGAGCTGGACGGTCTTGCCCTGCACCACCGTCCCGGCCACCGGCGACACCGAGCCGTCCAGCAGGCGCAGCAGCGTCGACTTGCCGCTGCCGTTGACGCCGACCAGCCCGACGCGGTCACCCGGGCCGAGCCGCCAGGTCATCCGATCGAAGATCGTGCGGGCGCCGCCGCCGTCACCGGAAGCACCGCCGACCTGAACGGTCACGTCCTCCAGGTCGTAGACGGTCTTGCCGAGCCGCGCGGTCGCGAACCGGGTCAGCTCGACCGAGTCGCGCAGCGGCGGCTCGTCGGCGATCAGCGCCTGCGCGGCGTCCACCCGGAACTTCGGCTTGGACGTGCGGGCCTGCGGGCCGCGCCGCAGCCACGCCAGCTCCTTGCGGAGCAGGTTCTGCCGCTTCGTCTCGGTCGCGGCGGCGATCCGGGCGCGTTCGGCCTTGGCGAGGACGTAGGCGGAGTAGCCGCCCTCGTAGCGCTCGACGCTTCCGTCGACGACCTCCCAGGTCCGGTCGGTGACCTCGTCCAGGAACCAGCGGTCGTGGGTGACGACGAGAAGCGCGGACTTGCGTTCCCTCAGGTGCCGGGCCAGCCAGTCGATGGCCTCGATGTCGAGGTGGTTGGTGGGCTCGTCGAGCAGCAGCAGGTCGGACTCGGGGACGAGGAGCCGCGCCAGCGCGACACGGCGGCGCTCGCCGCCGGACATGCCCGCGAGCGGCGCGTCCAGGCCGAGATCGGCGAGCAGGCCGCCGAGGACGTCGCGGACGCGGACGTCGCCCGCCCACTCGTGCTCGGCGCGGTCGCCCAGCACGACGGACCGGACCGTGGCCTCCGCGGCGAATTCGTCCCGCTGGGCGAGATGGCCGAGCCGCAGGCCGCGCGAGTGCGTGACGCGCCCGGTGTCGGGTTCGGTCTCCCGCGCGAGGACGGACACCAGGGTGCTCTTGCCGCCGCCGTTGCGGCCGACGACGCCGACGCGGTCGCCCTCGTCCAGCCCGAGCGACACGGCGTCGAGCAGCGGCTCGGGCCCGTAGGCCTTGGCGACGTTCTCAAGGTTGATCAGATTCACGACGCCACCAAGCCTATTGGCCCCCGGAGCCCCCGCCGGACACGCCCCGTGCCGGACGCGCCCCTGTCAGGTGCCGGGCGGCGGCGGGCCTTGCGGGCCCTGCCCTGGTGGGGGGCCGTAGCCGGGTGGGCCGTAGCCGGGCGGCATGCCGCCGCCGTGGCGGCCCTTGTTGCGGTTGGCGGACGCGACGATGACCACCACGACCACGGCCACGATCCCCAGCATGACGAACAGGAGCAGGAGCAGGAACAGTGGTCCGACGGTCGTCATGGCGTCCTTGGGGTCAGCGCAGGGCGGCCGGAGGCGTCGATCCGCCTTCGGGGTGCGCCTCCAGGCTAGCGGCCCGGGCCCGTCCCGCGACGACGGAAGCGGGGGCGTTGCGGCGCAGGTCCCGGTCGCGGCGCACGGCCAGCAGGACGAGCGTCGCCATCATCGCGATCGCCATGACGGCCAGCAGGCCGGACAGGTACGTCATCGCTCCACCTCGCCGGAGGGATCAGCGCTCGGGGTAATCGGTGTCACGGGTACAAGACGCCTGCCGTGTGCAAGAAGTTCGCTTGTGTGACGAGCGCATCTACCCTTTTTTATTAGGAAAGCTTCTTGTTGTGAAGCCCCAGGGTATCGGCGTCGTCACACCCTTGTCACACCTGCCGTCACACCACCGTCGCACCCGGAACCGGCCCGTGGGCGCGCAGGATCTGCCGGGCCACACCCGCTCCGTCCAGCGCTTCCGCGATCTCTCCGGCGTCCTCGTCGGTCTCGGCGAGGAAGGCGCATGTGGGACCGGAACCGGACACGAGCGCCCCGACCGCGCCGAGATCGCTGCCCGCGTCCAGGACGCGGGCGAGCGACGGCCGCAGCGCCAGCGCCGCCTCCTGGAGATCGTTGGTGAGCGCCTCACCGAGCCGCTTGGCGTCGCCGGTCGCGAGCGCGGTCATCAGCTCCTCGGAGACCATCGGCGGCGCCGCCGACTCCCCCCTGGCCGCGCGGATCCGGTCGCATTCGGCGTAGACGGCGGGGGTGGACAGGCCGCCGTCGGCGGTCGCGAACACCCAGTGGAAGACCCCGCGGGTCAGGGCGGGGGTGAGCCGCTCACCGCGGCCGACCCCGACCGCGGTGCCGCCGAGCACGGCGAACGGCACGTCGCTGCCGAGCTCGGCGCCGAGCTCGACCAGGTCCGCGCGGGTGAGGGCGGGACTTTCCCGGTCGTCCCAGAGCCGGGCGCAGGCGACCAGCGCGGCGGCCGCGTCGGCGCTGCCGCCCGCCATGCCGCCCGCCACCGGGATGGCCTTGCGGATCCGGATCGCCACGCCGGGCTCGACGCCGAGCCGCGCCGCGACGAGCCTGGCCGCCTTCGCCGCGAGGTTGTCGTCGTCGACCGGGACGTCGTCGACGGCGACCCGCGAGTACGGGGCGGCCTGGACGCGCACCTCCAGCCGGGGCGCGTCCCGGGCCGTCACCTCGTCGAAGAGCGACACGGCGTGGAACACGTTGACGAGGTCGTGGTAGCCGTCGTCGCGGATCGGTCCCACACCGAGCTGCAGGTTGACCTTCGCGGGGACGCGTACGCTCACTGCGGTCACGTCCAAGACCCTACGGGCAATCCGGGGCAGGGTCGTACGGAGGTCAGTCTCCGCTGGTCACGGGCAGGTTCCGGGGGTTGAAGTAGGGGGTCGTGGCGAGTTCGCGGAGGGCCGAGACGGTGTGCTTGTCGCCCGTCACCGAGTAGGCACGGCGCTTGTCCCTGGCGCCGGCCGCCTGCTCGTCGGAGTTGAAGTAGACGACGGCCTTGACCTGCGGGTCCTGCAGCGTCTTGGCGGCCTCCCTGAGCCATTCGGCACGCCGCTCGCCGTAGGACTTCGGGACGCCGAACTCGGCGATCATGATCGGCTTCTCGCGGTCCCGCGACCACTGCAGGAACATCTTCACGGCCTCCGACAGGTCGCGGTACTCGTAGTCGGTGCCGGGCTGCGCGTCGGCGCAGATCCAGTCGACCTGGTCGTCGCCGGGATAGTACGCGGGGGCGTCGCCGCCGCCGAAGCCGCGCGCGGTCGGGCACCACACCCACGCGACGTTGTCGACCCCCTCCTGCTTGAACACCGCCCGCAGGTGCTTCCAGGCCGCGACGAAGTCCTCAGGCGAGTGGACGCGCTTCTTGTTGACCGCCTTGTCCATGTCCCGCGACCAGCGCAGGAAGACCGGCTTGCCGAGGGCCTTGACGGCGCGGGCACGGCGCTGGACGAGCTCGTCGTACTCGCCCTGGACGATCTTCTTGGTGTCGGCGCCGCCCCAGGTCAGCAGCAGGTAGCGGTTGCCCTCGGTGACCGACTTCTCCAGCCCGGCGGGGAACTCGGCCGTCCAGCTCCGGTAGCTCTGGACGATGTCGAGCTGCCGTCCGAGCGCCTGCTCGAAGCCGGCGACCGGGGCCATGCCCGGCTTCCCCGCGTCCTTTCCGGTCGGCTTCGCGGTCGGCGTCGCGGACGCTGATCCCGAAGGCGAAGGCGACTCCAAGGGCGAAGGCGACTCCGAGGGCGAAGGCGACTCCGAAGGCGAACCGGACGCGGACGGCTTGCCCTCGCCGTCCGGCGGCACCCAGGCCCCGAAGTACGCGCCCTCCTTCGGCGGCACCGGCGCCACGCCCGCCCGCGCCGTCGTCGTGATCTTCGGCGCCGCCCCGGCGCCGCCGCCGCAGCCCGCCGCCACCGTCGCGACCATGGCCGCGATGGCGAGCAGGGCCGTCCCCACGATCGGCAATCTCGCCCGCGCCGTCCGCGAACGCCCCTTCACATCGACCTCCGGCTTGTCCTGTCCAATGTCCCCCGCGGAGCCGTACAGCCCCCGGCTCCCCGCCACGCCCCGTACCCGGGCCACGCTCGTCCCCGGACACGCTCTGCTCTGAACCTGCCCTGCCGCGAACACGCTCTGCGCTGAACGTGCCCGGCCGAACCGCGCCCTAGGGGGTCGGGAGCTGATCTCCCCGGCGTGAAGGACCATACTCGGCAATACGGGCGAAGGCGGCCACGTCCAGAGCTTCCCCCCTCGCCCGGGGGTCCACTCCCGCGGCGCGCAGCGCCTCCTCCGCCGCGCCCGCGGAACCGGCCCAGCCCGCCAGCGCCGCCCGCAGCGTCTTGCGGCGCTGCGCGAACGCGGCGTCCACCACGGCGAACACCTCCTCGCGGGTCGCCGTGGTCGGCGGCGGCTCGCGGCGGGTGAACGCGACCAGGCCCGAGCCGACGTTCGGCGCGGGCCAGAACACCGCGCGCCCGACCGCCCCGGCCCGGCGCGCGTCCCCGTACCAGGCGAGCTTCACCGACGGCACCCCGTAGATCTTCCCGCCGGGCGCGGCGACCATCCGGTCGGCGACCTCGGCCTGCACCATCACCAGCGCGGTCCGCAGCGACGGCAGCACGGCCAGCAGGTGCAGGACGACCGGCACCGCCACGTTGTACGGCAGGTTCGCGACGAGCGCCGTCGGCGCGGGCCCCGGCACGTTTGTGATCTTCATCGCATCGGCGTGGACGACCTCCAGCCGCCCGGCGACCTCCGGCGCCCGCGCCTCGACCGTGCCGGGCAGCGCCGCCGCCAGCGCCGCGTCGACCTCCACGGCGACGACCCGCCGCACCTGCGGCAGCAGCGCCAGCGTCAGCGACCCGAGCCCCGGCCCCACCTCGATCACGACGTCATCGGGGCCGACCCCGGCCGCCCGGACGATCCGCCGGACGGTGTTGGCGTCGATGACGAAGTTCTGCCCGAGCGTCTTCGTCGGCCGGACGCCGAGCCGTTCCGCCAGCTCGCGCACGTCCGCCGGGCCCAGCAGCGCCGCCTGTGTCTCCCCCACGGCCCCGATTGTTCCAGCTCGGCCGCATGCCATGACCGGAGCTCGGGAGACCCGTCCCCACAACCGCCCTTGCGGCCGGGTAAAGAGCGAATCACCTGATTGTCATTTATCGGCTCCGGGGCCCCATTAGGCTGCCTGATCATGGTGTGGCGGAGAAACGCGTTCTATGCCGCGATGGTGGTGGCCGCCTGCGTGGTCGCGTTCTGGCCGGTCATGATGGTGTTGACGTACACCTCCGGTGAGAAGGCCGACGCCACCGTCACGGAATGCGTCTACAGCGCCGGATCGAGGCGCACGGCCAAGGTGGAGCGCTGCGACGCCGTCTGGCGCACCGAGAGCGGCGAGACGGGCAAGGGCCCCATCTACGGGCTCGACACCGACACCCCCAAGGGCACCCGCGTGACCCTGCACATCGGGCCGATGGGCCCCTACGCGGGCAACGTCGTCGACCAGTACCAGCTCTTCACGCCCGCGATCTTCCTCGGCGCCGTCGGGGTGCTGTGCGCGGTATGGACGGGCCGCCGTGTCGTGTCGGGACGGGCCGTGGCCCGCACGCTGCTGAGCGCGCCGTCCGACGGCATGCGGCTCGTCGTCACCCGCCACAAGGCGAAACGCCCGGACGGCGGCCTCTACGTCTCGCTGGCCAAGGCGCAGGCCCCGGCGGGATACGAGCGGGCCCAGCCGCGAAGCCTCCAGCTGGCGCAGGTCAAGCTGCTCCACATGCCCGTCTGGTTCTTCGGGAGGGCGATCGACCCGGCCGGCGTCGCGGCCTGGAAGGGCCCCGGCGGGGAGACGTTCCTCCTCGTCGACCATGTCGTCCGCAGGCGGCTGGAGCCCGAATACGTGCTGATCGACACGTCGGGCACGGTGCACCTGGTGATCCAGCGGCTCCGCTGGAGGCCCGCCTCCTACACGCTGCTGCGGCCCGACGGCACCGAGATCGGCCGTGCCGGGCCCGGGAACGGACGCGGGCCCGGCGTCCTCGAAGTGCGCGACGCCCAGGGCGCCCAGATCGCGGTCGCGGCGGGCCGGTGGCGGTCCTGGGTCTTGCAGGTGCAGCCGTCCGCGCCGCCGCTGCTGCGGGACGCGAGCCTCGTCCTCACCTTCCTGCAGCACCGCATGTCCGACTGACACCCCGCGCGGCCCGACGGCTTACCAGGGGCCGAAGGCGCGTTCGCCGTTGGCCGCGATGGCCGTGCACAGTTCCGCCAGGTCCACGCCCTTGTACTCCGCCATGGCGCGGACGGTGTGCGGGATCAGGTACGAGGCGTTCGGCTTGCCACGGTGCGGGATCGGCGTCAGGAACGGCGCGTCGGTCTCCACGAGCAGCAGGTCGAGCGGCGCCACCTTCAGCGCCTCGCGCAGCGGCTCGGCGTTCTTGAACGTGACGTTGCCCGCGAAGCTCATCAGGTAACCGCGCTCGGCGCAGATCTCCGCCATCCGCGCGTCGCCCGAATAGCAGTGGAAGACGACCGTGCCGGGCGCGCCCTCCTCGTCCAGGACGCGCAGGACGTCGTCGTGCGCGTCACGGTCGTGGACGACGAGGGCCTTGCCGGTGCGCTTGGCGATCTCGATGTGGCCGCGGAACGAGCGGTGCTGATCTTCCTTGGGCGCCCAGTCGCGGTAGTAGTCGAGGCCCGTCTCGCCGATCGCGCGGACCTTGCGGTGCGCGGCCAGCCGCGCCACGTCTTCCAGGACGGCGTCGGAGATCCCCGTCGTCTCGTTCGGGTGGATCGCGACCGCCGCGTACACGTCGTCGAACTCGGCGGCGGCGTCCGCGGCGAACCGCGACGACGGCAGGTCGCAGCCGATGGTGACGATCCGGGTCACGCCCGCCGCCTTCGCCGACCTCAGCTGCTCCTGCACTGGGGTGTCGACGATGTCGAGATGGCAGTGGCTGTCGAACACGTCCACCGGGAGGCGATCGGGAAGCGGCGCGAACGAGCGCGAGCTCTGCCCGTCCCCCTCGCGGCTCAACGGTTCTCCAGCCTGGCGAGCTCCTCGTCCACCACGGACGTGTCGAGCTTGGTGAACAGCGGGACCGGCTTCGTCAGCGGGACGCCCGGCTTGATCGGCCTCGACTCCCAGCGCGCCTCGGTCGCGTAGTCGCCGGTCAGGATCGTGTAGTCGGGGCCGCCGTCCTCCGAGACGGTCCGCAGCTCCGGCATGCCGCTCCACTCGCCCTCGCCGCCGAGCATCTCGTAGACCTTCTGCGACGAGCGCGGCAGGAACGGCGTCAGCAGTGTCTTCGCGTCGTCGACGACCTGCAGCGCGGTGTGCAGGATCGACTTGACGCGGGCCGGGTCGTCCTTCAGCTTCCACGGCGCCTGGTCGGACAGGTACTTGTTGGCGTCGCGGACGACGTCCAGCGCCTCGGTGATCGAGTTCTTGAACCGGGACCGCTCGAGCTCCGCGCCCACGGCCGCGAACGCGCTCCGGCTGCGCTCCATCAGTGCCCGGTCGGCGTCGGTGAGCTCGCCCGCCTCGGGGATCGCGCCGAAGTTCTTCGCCGCCATGTTCACCGACCGGTTGACGAGGTTGCCCCACGCGGCGACCAGCTCGTCGTTGTTGCGGCGGACGAACTCCGCCCACGTGAAGTCGGTGTCCTGGTTCTCGGGCCCGGCGACGGCGACGTAGTAGCGCAGCGCGTCGACGTCGTAGCGGGCGAGGAAGTCCTGGACGTAGATGACGACCTGGCGGGACGAGGAGAACTTCTTGCCCTCCATCGTCAGGAACTCCGACGACACGACCTCGGTCGGGACGTTCAGCGCGCCGAGCGGCCCGGGCGTGCCGCCCTTGTCGCCCTGCCCGCTGTAGCCGAGCAGCATCGCGGGCCAGATCTCGGCGTGGAAGACGATGTTGTCCTTGCCCATGAAGTAGTAGGACAGGGCCTCGGGGTCTTGCCACCAGGCGCGCCAGGCCTCCGGGTCGCCGGACCGCCGCGCCCACTCCACCGACGCCGAGAAGTAGCCGACGACCGCGTCGAACCACACGTACAGCTTCTTGGCGGGGTTGTCGCGCCAGCCGTCCAGCGGGATCGGGACGCCCCAGTCGAGGTCGCGGCTGATCGCCCGCGGCTGCATGTCGTCCAGCAGGTTCAGCGCGAACTTCAGCACGTTCGGCCGCCACGCGAGCGCGCCGTTCTGCTTGCCGCGCAGGTACCGGCCGAGGACCTCGGTGAACGCGGGCAGGTCGAGCATGAAGTGCTCGGTCTCGACGAACTTCGGCTTCTCGCCGTTGATCCGCGACACCGGGTTGATCAGGTCGACGGGGTCGAGCTGGTTGCCGCAGTTGTCGCACTGGTCGCCGCGCGCGCCGTCGTAGCCGCAGATCGGGCAGGTGCCCTCGATGTAGCGGTCGGGCAGCGTCCGGCCGGTGGACGGCGAGATCGCGCCCATCGTCTTCTGCGGGAAGATGTAGCCGTTGTCGTACAGGCCCTTGAAGATCTCCTGGACGACGGCGTAGTGGTTCAGCGTCGTGGTCCGGGTGAACAGGTCGTAGGTCATGCCGAGGCCGTGCAGGTCCTGCGCGATGACGCCGTTGTAGCGGTCGGCGAGCTCGCGGGCGGACACGCCCTCCTTGTCGGCCTGCACCTGGATCGGCGTGCCGTGCTCGTCGGTGCCGCTGACCATCAGGACCTGGTTGCCCGCCATCCGCTGGTAGCGGCTGAACATGTCGGCGGGCAGCGCGAAACCGGAGACGTGCCCGATGTGACGGGGCCCGTTGGCGTACGGCCAGGCGGGCGCGGTCAAGATGTGACGGCTTGACGAGGACATGGAATCAAGGGTAGTCGCGTCGGGGACGCCCCGGCACACGACAGGAGTAGCCTGGTCCGGCGGCGCCCGCACTATCCCCGCGAAGCCCCCGCGATCCCCACGAAGCCCTTGGAGGCGGAGCCAGGCATGGCCCAGAGCACGTCCGAGCAGCCGGCCATCGACGAGGCGGCCGGGGAGGCGGCGGCAGCGGGCGGGCCACAGCGAGATCGGCTGGCCCGCATGGCCGGGCGGGTGCGGCGGACGCGGCGGGTGGTGTGGCTGTCCCTGCTGGTCGCGGCGGCGACGGTGCTGGTGCAGTGGGTGATCATGACGCCGCCGCTGTACTTCGACCCGTACTACGTGTGGCTCGCCGCCCGCGACTGGCCCGACATCCCGCTGAACGTGTGGCCGTTCGACGAGGTCCCGCACCAGGTCACCCGGATCGGGCTGGTGCTGCCGGCGCGACTCGTCCAGGAAATCCTCGGGGACGGGCAGGCCGCCTTCTTCGTCGTCGCGGCGCTCGGCGGCTGCGCGTTCTTCGTTGGAACGTACCTGGTCGTCAGGTCGCTGTTCGGGGACGTGGCGGGCGTGGCGTCGGCGGCGGTGCTGCTGATCCACCCGTTCTTCACGATGACGAACCCGTTCGGCCACGAGATCACCTGGTCGACGGGTCAGGTGCTGCCGGACATGCCCGGCGCCGGGCTGTTCACGATCGGGCTGGCGGGCCTCGTCGTCGCGAGCCGCCGGACCGGACGCGCCCAGACCCGGATGCTGATCGCCGCCGGGGTGTTCATGGGGTCGGCGTTCCTCGTCCGGGAGTTCCTGGCGTTCCTGTTCCTCCCGATCCCGGTCTACCTGGCGCTGCTGCGGATCCCGTGGCGCCGCAACATCACGGTCGGCGCGCCGATGCTCGCGATCCTGGCGGTCAACCTCGTCCACAACCAGATCGTTTGGGGCAGCCCGCTCGCCGGGCTGATCTCCGCGGCGACGCACGGCGGCCAGTCCCGCGACTACGTGACGCGCGAGCTCGCCGCCCGCTCGTTCCTGCGCGCCATGCACGACTGGAACGAGCTCGGGCTGGTGTTCACCGCCGCCCTGGTGCTGACGACCCTCGGCTGGTCGGTCACCCACGACCGGCGGCTCGCGCTGGTCCTGGTGTGGTTCTTCTCCCTGGCCGTCCCGCTGACGTTGTTCTCCGGCGTCCTCGACCCGAACGACATCTCGCTGCGGGCCTGGCTCCAGCGGTACTGGTTCGCGGTGCTGCCCGCGCTGCTCGCGGGCGGCTTCGGCTCCCTGATCCTGATGTTCCGGATGCTGCCGCCGGATCTCGTGTCCCGGCTACGGCTGCGGACGCTGGTCGTTCCGGTGCTGGCGGTGGTGCTCGGCGGGACGTACGCGGTCGCCGCCGTCCGGTCCGTCCCCGACCTGCCGCGCGACAAGGCGTGGGGCGAGCTGCGCGGCTATCTGGCCGGGCACCGCGACATCACGCTGATCTGCGCCGACCGGCGGCTCGCGCAGACCCTCACCTTCTACACGCGGGACGTGTGGGGCGACCCGATCTGGCGCGGCGAGATCCGCGACTTCCCGCACTACCTGGGGCAGGTCCCGCGGAACGCGACCGAGGGGCCGATGCTGTACACGCGCTGGCGGGGCATGGAGTCGCAGATCGGCGGCGGCTGGCGTCCGGACCCGGCGCAGGGCTGGCGGCTCATGTGGCGCTCGTCCGACGGGATCCTCCAGCTCTGGAACCCGCCGCCGCAGCCGAAGCAGGATCAGGCGGCGGACTAGCGCGCCCAGGCGACCCAGTCGCCCTGGATCGTGCGGCGGCTGTCGATGATCCGCCAGCCGGGCGGGGCGCCCTTCGGCCAGGACGCGGCGGCCGGCTTGTCCTTCGGCCACGCCAGGACGACCATGTCCACGTTCTGCGGCGGCGCGTACCAGCGGGCGTCGAAGACGCTGCCGTCGGCCCACCAGGCCCAGTAGTAGTGCGAGAGGCGGATCGTCCACGGGACGTTCCAGTCGACGGCGATGGACCGCTGCCGGCGCAGGTCGATGCTCCGCCGGATGTCGGTGTGCGCGGTCTCGTCGCGGACGAGGGGCCGGGCGATCCGGTCGGTCGCCGTCACCGACATGCCGATCGCGACGGCGGCCAGCACGCCCGCGAGCAGCAGCGGCCCGCTCCGCCGGAGCCGGGCGACGGCCACGGACGCGCACATGAGCGCGAGCCCGGTGGCCGTGGCGTGCCACAGCTGGAACGACTCCCAGTCCCACGTCAGGAACGACGTCTCCGGGAAGTCGTAGGGCGTGTGCTTGTAAAGGGTGAGCAGATCGCCCGCGTACCACTGGACGACGCAGGCGGCGACGACCGTCAGCGTGGCCGCCGCGGCGGACGCCCACAGCAGCGTCCGCGCCGACGCGCGCAGCAGGACCGCGACGCCGACGGCGAACAGCACCGGCGTGATCGAGGCGAGGTAGCGGCCGTAGACGTAGTTGCCGATGCGGTACTCGACCGGGAGCGCCGCCGAGGTGGCGAACGCGATGCCCGCGACGATCGCGATGACGGCGAGGGCGAGGGCGCGCGTCCGTCCCGGCGCGCCCAGCATCGCCGCCTTCACGGACGGCGTGCCCGCGGGCCGGACGGCGACGTACGCGACCGCGACGAGGCCGATCGCCGCCATCCCGCCGGTCGCGGCGGCCTGGTACCAGACCTGCCCGGTGCCGAGCGACAGCATCCAGCCCCAGCCGTCCTCGGACGTGAGCCGCCGGACGACGTTGCCGCCGAGGTCGTTGTCGCCCGTCGGGTACATGTGCGGGAGCAGTGACCGGTTCAGCAGCATCCCGGCACCGGTCGCCGCCGCGGCGGCGAGCGCGGCGAGGCCCGTCGCGCGCCAGGACCGCCACCGGCACACCAGCGCCGCCGCGACCAGCGCGAGATGCGCGGCCAGCAGCACCGCGCCGCGCGTGTGGCAGGTGTAGGCGTACGCGACGATCAGCGACGCGCCCGTCCCGGCGAGCGTCAGCCGGACGGACGAGCGGCGGCCGGTGGGCGGCGGCGCGTTCAGCCAGGCGTGGACGAGCAGCAGCCAGCCGACCACCATCACCGGCAGGATCGCGTCGGTCAGCGCGAACTCGGCGTAGAACAGCACGGCCGGGAGCACCGCCATCACGTGCCCGAACACGTACGCCCAGCGCCTGCGGACGCGCAGGCGGCGCAGCAGCAGGTAGCCGAGCGGGAGCATGGCGGCGCTGATCAGCGCGTTGATCACCAGGGCGCCGCGGTAGATGCCGACCGGGTCGTCGCCGAACCAGAACGCGGGCGTCAGCAGCAGCGGGTACCCGCCGCGGTAGACGGTCCCGGACGACATGTCGGCGTCGGCGCCGCCGGTCAGGACGCGGGCGGCGAACAGGTAGCCCGACTCGTCCGGGGTCGCGACGGGCACCGTCTGCCCGGAGGCGAGCACGAGCCGGACGGCCACCTGCGCGGCCCAGCCCAGCACGAACAGCCAGGCCCAGCGGCGGCTCGGCCGGGACGGGGCGGGGCGCCGGTCCGGCGGCGCGACCGGCGGCCGCGCGCTGACGATCGGCCGGCCCGGCACCGGGGGCGCGGTCGAGGCCGGCGACGCGGTCTCGGCGCCCGCCGGCGTTGGCGTGCTCATCGACGTACGGCCCCCCACCGCCGGGCTGTCAGAGAACGGTGATCCATCGCCGGTCAAGCCTGTCACACCACCGCCGGAGCACCGGTTCGAGGGCCGGGAACGTTCAGCGAGTTCTCGGCCTTCGCGACGGTCTGTCCGGCACGTTCCGCAGGATGCCCTGCTATGCCCTGGACACTCCGCTCTCGTCGCCTTCGTCGCTTCCGGTCGCCTTCGTGGCACCGGACTTCCCGGCGGTGCTCTTCCCAGCGGTGACCTTCGCGGGCCCGTCCTTCGCCGGGTCGTCCTTCGCGGACTCGTCCTTCGCGACCCGGCGGGCGGCGGCGTCCACGACTCCGGCGGCCTCCTCGGCCGCGTCCACGATCGGCGGGTGCTGGCGGCGGCGGATGCCGAGGATGCTGACGAACAGCGAGGCGAAGATCGCCTGGAGGCTCATCACGAGCGCGGTGGCGGCGGGCACGACGATGCGCAGCGACTCGCGCGGGTCGAGCTCGCCGAAGCTGTTGACCCGCCAGTGCAGCAGCGAGGCGACGAGGCCGCCGAGACCGGCGACGGCGAGCAGCCCGCCGAGCAGCAGCCCGCGTTCCAGGCTCCACCAGTCGATGATCTTCTGGACCCGCTGGTCGTGCGGCAGGAATCCCTCCTGCATCGCGTAGACCTTCGTGAGCAGCGCGAACAGCACCGCCTGGAAGCCGATCACCAGCGCGGCGCCGGCGCCGACGAGCGTGTCGACGTCGAAGGCGATCTCCCCGACCGTGACCGGACCGGTCGACAGCGCGATCCCGGCGAGCAGCCCGAGCGTCATGAAGACGAGACCGGGGATAAGGAACAGCCAGCGCGGGCTGTAGAGCATGAGGAAGCGGAGATGACGCCATCCGTCACGCCAGGTGTTCAGGTGCGGGGCGCGGGTCCGGCCGTCGGGCGACAGCGTGGTCGGCACCTCGCGGATGTCGTAGCCCTGCAGCGTGGCCTTGACGACCATCTCGCTGGCGAACTCCATGCCGCCGGTCTGCAGGCCGAGCCGCAGGATCGCGTCCTTGTCGAAGGCCCGCAGCCCGCAGTGGAAGTCGCCGATCTTGCTGCCGAAGAACAGCCGGCCGACGAAGCTGAGCACCGGGTTGCCGAGGTAGCGGTGCAGCGGCGGCATGGCGCCGTCGGCGATACCGCCCTTGAACCGGTTGCCCATGACCAGGTCGGCGCCGTCGCGCAGCTCGTCCAGGAACGGGCCGAGGGTGGTGAAGTCGTAGGAGTCGTCGGCGTCGCCCATCGCGACGTACCGGCCGCGCGCGGCGCGGATCCCGCCCATCAGGGCGTTGCCGTACCCCTTGTCGACGACCGGCACGACACGCGCCCCCGCGTCCCTGGCGAGCTGCTGGCTGCCGTCGGTGCTGCCGTTGTCGGCGATGACCACCTCGCCGTCGATGCCGTTGTCCTCGAAGAACCCGATCGTCTTGCGGACGCAGGTCTCGACCGTCTCGGCCTCGTTCAGACACGGCATCACTACGGAGAGTTCCACGCGATCTCCTTCGTTACCCCTGGTGACGTTTTCCCTGATGGCGTTTCCCCTGATGACCGCCGGCGGGACGATCCACTAATCTCAGTTGTTCTGCGCGGCGGCCCGTCGTCGTTCATGAATCCAGTGGTTCATGATGCCTGCCGGAGACGGGTATTGATGGCCGCTCTCGTCAAGAGCACCCGTATCGTGTTGCCCTATCGCAACCCAAAAAACATCACCGCCGCGTTCGCGGGCGGCAGGCTAGGACGTCAAGCATACGGGCACAGCGGCCCGGAAGGGGGTCGCCTGTGACGCGCGCTGGTCAACGCAGTGCCGCCGGACAGGGGGCCGGACACCGAAGGGGAGGTGCGGCAGTGGCGGGCGAATCGCCGCGGGGCACCGCGGCCGGAACGGGCGGGACGGCCCTGGCCACGGCCGAGGGGGCCGCCGAGGACGCGGACGGCCGACCGGGCGTGTCCGGCACGGGCGACACGCCCGGCGGGACGACGACCGTCCCGGTCCCGGACGAGGACCTGGACGAGGCCCTCGCCGGAGACCTGGGCGACGGCCCGGGCACGGGCCTGAAGGACGCCCAGGAAGCCGGCGACGCGCCTGGTGAGGCGGGCGGCACGGAGGACGAGACCGCCGGCTCCCGGCGCGGGCGGCGCGGCCGCGGCCTGTGGGCGCTCGCCCGGCGGCACCCCGCCTTCAGTGTGATCATTGCCACAGCGGCGCTGCTCCGGCTGATCGCGATGCTCGGCTACCAGCCGGTGATGTTCTTCAACGACAGCTTCGACTACCTGCACGTCGCGACCGACCCCTACCCGCATCCGCTGCGCCCGGACGGGTACGCGTTCCTGCTGCTCATCCTGAAGCCGTTCCACAGCTTCGCGCTCGTCGCCGCCGTCCAGCACCTCATGGGCCTCGCCATGGGCGTGATGATCTACGCGCTGCTGCGGCGGCGGTTCCGGCTGCCCGGCTGGGGCGCCGCGCTCGCCGCCGCGCCCGTGCTGCTGGACGCCTACCAGCTCCAGCTCGAGCACCTCGTCCTGTCGGACACGATGTTCACGTTCCTGGTGATGAGCGCGGTCACGCTGCTGCTGTGGCGGGACCGGCCGTCCTGGAAGATCGCCGCGGCGGTCGGGCTGATCGTCGGGCTGGCCTGGCTGACCCGGTCGGTCGGGATGCCGGTGCTGCTCGGCGTCCTGGTGTACATGCTGATCCGGCGCGTCGGCTGGAAGGTCATGGCGGCCACGCTCGCCGCCTGCATGCTGCCCGTGCTCGCCTACATGGGCTGGTACAAGGCCGACAGCGACAAGTTCGCGATCACCGAGAGCAACGGGATCTTCCTGTACGCGCGGGTCTACAAGTTCGCCGACTGCCACCAGATGAAAGACCTCCCGGTCAGCCAGTACCCGCTGTGCACCGAGCCGCAGAACCGGCTGGCGACCTCCCAGTTCGGCATCTGGAGCGCCGAGTCCCCGCTGAACCGCTACCCCGGGACACGGTTCAGCCCCGAGAACAACGCGCTCGGCAGCGACTTCGCCAAGCGCGCGATCATCGCGCAGCCGGTCGACTACCTCCAGGTCGTCGCGCACGACTTCTTCCGGGTGTTCCGCTGGGAACGGACGGTGTTCCCCGACCCGGCGACGTACTCGCAGTACGAGTTCGAGAAGACGAGCAGGCCGCTGCCCGATTGGCACATGCCCGGCGGCGGGGTCGCCTCCGCCGAGGCCAAGGCCTACGAGCGCGGCGAGGCCCGCACCCAGGTCGTCGAGCCGTTCGCCGGGGCCGCCCGCGGCTACCAGGACGTCTTCTACCTGCGCGGGACGATGATCGGCGGCATCCTGCTGCTCGGGCTGGCCGGGCTCGTCCCGCTGTGGCGGCGGTTCGGCGGCGAGGCGCTGCTGCCGTGGACGCTCGCGACCGGCCTGCTGCTGGCCCCGGCGGCGACCGCGGAGTTCGACTACCGGTACGTGCTGCCCGCCATCCCCCTCGCGGCGCTCGCGGCCGGGGCGGCGTTCAGGCCCGAGGCCCGCGCGACGGTCACCGGCTGGACGCGCCGCCTCCGCGTCCTTGCCCAGAGCAAGCGTGTTCCGGACAAGGCGGCACCGCCGGACGCACCCAAGGCCCCCGTGGCCTGAGGCGCGCGCCCCGCGCTACCAAGGTCCGCTTACCAGGCGTGCATGCGGCGAAGGTGGAACACCATCGCCACGTCGCTGCCGCCTGGTGCCTGCGGCACCTCGCCGTGCCCGCCCTTCATCGCGGACAGCGCCTTCACGTTCTGGCTCTGGCACTTCGGGCAGGAACGGTCCACCCAGGGCGTCGTGCAGGGCTGGCCGCCGCGCTCGTAGATGACGGCCTCGTTCCCGTGCCCGTCGCCGTAGTGGCGGGCCTCCAGCTCCTCTTTCCAGGTCGTCGCGCAGTTCAAGCACTCGAAGACCCAGGACTCGTGGCTCGACCATGCGTCCCGCACGGCACTCACCTCCGCATCCGTGGCGACGCCACCAACTCCATAGTGCGCCCCGCCGCGCGCCACCGTCCCGGGTCATTCCCCGAAAGAACCGTTCGGACCGCCCTGATTCCGCCGCCCCGCGTCGCGCCCCCTGGTTACAGCGTCTTCCTGGCCTGGACGACGGCGTCGTAGACCACGCGCTTGGGGGCGCCGTTCTCCTTGGCGACCTCCACGATGGCCTGCTTGCGGGGCGTCCCGGCGTCCTCGCGGGCGGCGACGGCGGCGGCCAGGTCCGCCGGGTCCGACAGCCCCGCCGGCTCGGGCGCCCCGCCGACCACCAGCGTGATCTCGCCGAGCACGCCGCCCTCGGCCCACGCGGCCAGCTCGCCGAGCGTGCCCCGGCGGATCTCCTCGTAGGTCTTGGTCAGCTCCCGGCAGACGGCGGCCGGACGGTCCGCGCCGAACGCGCCGGCCATCGCGGCGAGGGTCGCCGGGAGGCGGCGCGGGGACTCGAAGAACACCATCGTGCGGGGCTCGGCGGCGAGCGCGTCCAGCCGCCGGGCCCGCTCGCCCGGCTTGCGCGGCGGGAACCCCTCGAAGCAGAACCGGTCGGTGGGCAGCCCGGACGCCACCAGCGCGGTCGTGACGGCGGACGGCCCGGGCAGCACCGAGATCGGCACGCCCTCGGCGACGGCCGCGCGGACGAGCCGGTACCCGGGATCCGACACGCCGGGCATGCCCGCGTCGGTGATCACCAGGACGTCCCGCCCGGCCAGCAGCTCGGCCAGCAGCTCACCGGCCCGCGCCTGCTCGTTCTGGTCGTGGTAGGACACGATCCGCGCGGTGAGCCGCACGCCGAGGTCGCCCGCGAGCCGCCGCAGCCGCCGCGTGTCCTCGGCCGCGATCACCGGCGCGTCCGCGAGCGCCGCCCGCAGCCGCGCCGACGCGTCCTCCGGCCGCCCGATCGGCGCCGCCGCGAGCACCAGAGTCCCCGTCCCCATCACGTACCAGTCCCCATCACGCGCCCGTCCCCATGACGTGCCCAGTCTTCCACCCGTGTCCGCGGCGCGCGCCCGGCCGCGCGTTCCGCCCGAAACGGGCGGGGTCCGGCCGCCCGTACGATGACGGGATGGCGATGACGGATCTCGTGCACGCGCCGGCCACCGGGTCACGGCGGAGGCCGCCCCCGCTGCGGGAGTGGCTCGCGCCCGCGATCCCCGGCAACCCGCTGCTGTCCTGGCTGGGCCCGCTCCTGGTGACGCTGTTCGCCGGCTACCTGCGCTTCGACGGGCTGGGGACGCCGAAGCAGGTGGTCTTCGACGAGACCTACTACGCCAAGGACGCGCTGGCCCTGCTGGAGTTCGGCTGGGAGCACAACACCGTCAAGAACGCCGACAAGATCCTGATCGCCGATCCGGACGCGAACATCTGGACGGACGGCCCCTCGTTCGTCGCGCATCCGCCGTTCGGCAAATGGATGATCGCGATCGGCGAGTGGATGTTCGGCGCGACGCCGTTCGGCTGGCGGTTCGTCCCCGCGCTCGCCGGGACGCTTTCGGTCCTGATCCTGTGCCGGGTCGCGCGGAAGATGACGGGGTCGACGATGCTCGGCTGCGCCGCCGGGCTGCTGCTCGCCGTGGACGGCCTGGCGTTCGTGACCAGCCGCGCCGCGCTGCTGGACATCTTCGTGATGTTCTGGATCCTCGCCGGGTTCGCCTGCCTGGTGAACGACCGCGACCGCTCCCGCCGCATCCTCGCCGAGAAGATCGAGCAAGGGCATAAGTCCCTCTATGGGCCGTTCCTCGCGCACGGCTGGCGGTGGGGCGCCGGGGTCTGTCTCGGCCTCGCCTGCGCCACCAAGTGGACGGGCGTTTTCTATGTCGCCGCGTTCGGGGTGATGGTCGTCCTGTGGGACTACGGGGCGCGCCGCGCGGCCGGGGTCCGGGCGCCGTTCACCGGGACGATGCTGCTGGAGGCCGCCCCGGCGTTCGTGCAGCTCGTCGTGGTCGGGCTGCTGACCTACCTGGCGACGTGGTGGGGCTGGATCTTCAAGCCGGGCGCATGGAACCGCGGCCAGGCGTCCGACCATCTGCTGTGGCGGCCGTTCGAGGCGATGCCGGACCTGTGGCGCCACCACAAGCAGATCCTCGACTTCCACACCGGGCTGGACGACAAGCACCCGTACCAGTCGTGGCCGTGGGACTGGCCCGTCCTGCGGCGGCCGGTGGCGTTCTTCTACACCGAGCCCAAGGGCGCCTGCGGGGGTGCGGCGCGCTGCTCCCGCGAGATCCTCGGGATCGGCACGCCCGCGCTGTGGTGGGGGGCGCTGGCGGCGCTGATCGCCGTCGCGTTCATCTGGGTCATGCTGCGGGACTGGCGGGCGGGGGCGATCCTGGTCGGGTTCCTCGCCGGCTGGCTGACCTGGTTCCCGTCCGCGTTCGCCGAGCGGACCATGTTCCTGTTCTACGCGACGCCGCTGATCCCGTTCATGGTGCTGGCGGTCGTCCTCGTGCTCGGGTATCTGATGGGGCCCGCGCCCGTCCCGTTCGCGGGTGCGCATGCCGCCGCCCGTCCCGGTAAGGGCGCGCATCACGACGACACGTCCGAGGGCGTTTCCACCTTTCCCGACTACGGGGAGGGCGGCGCGCACACGGTGGAGCCCGCGGGCCCGCCCCTGCCGGGCGCGGGGGTGCGGCGGCTGGTCGGCGCGGCGGCCGCGGGCGCGTTCCTGCTGGTGGTGCTGGCGAACTTCGCGTACTTCCACCCGATCCTGTCGGCCCAGACGATCCCGTACGACGACTGGCACGAGCGGATCTGGTTCGGCTCCTGGGTCTGATCCGCCGGCTGGGCGGGCTGGTCAGGCGGGGGCCTTGGCGGGGACGGCCGGGGCGGCGTGCGGGCGGAGCAACCGGCCGCCGAGCAGGCAGAACGCCAGGGCGAGTACGCCGCCCGCGCCGGCTCCGGCGAACGCGCCGGGAACGCCCGCGAGGTCCTGCCCGAGCCCGGCGGCGAACGAGCCGGCCGAGCTGCCCGCGCCGACCGCCGCGACGACCCACGCGAACGCCTCGGTGACGGTCCCGCTCGGCGCGAGCCGGTCGACGAGCGTGAAGCTGCACGCCAGCACCGGCGCCAGGAAGACGCCGGACGCGAACGCGAGCACCGACATGGCCACCAGCCCCGGCGCGAGGACGAGCGGCACGTACCAGGCGGCGAGCGCGGCCATCAGCCACCGCAGCCGCCGGTGCGGCTCGCCCGCCCACCGCCGCGCGCCGTAGACGATCCCGCCGGTGAGCGCGCCGCCCGCCATGCACGCCAGCAGCAGCCCGGACGCGACGTCGCTGCCGTGCCGTTCGGCGTAGGCGACGACGGCGACCGCGTACACGCCGAGCGCGATCCCCGCGCAGGCCAGGGACAGCAGCAGCACCCGCAGGCCGGGCGAGCGCAGCGGCCCGGCCCAGTCGGACGCGCGCGGCTCGCCCGTCCAGCGGCGGGACGGCCCGGACAGCGCGACGATCAGCGTCCCGGCGATGCCGAGCGCGCCGGTCAGCAGCAGCGCGGTCTCGGTGTTCACGACGGCCGCGGCGACGACGAGCAGCGGGCCGACGGTGAAGAGGAGTTCCTGGGCGGCGGCGTCCAGCGCGTACGCGGCGTCAACCTGGTCGGGGCCGTCCAGGACGTCCGGCCAGAGGGCGCGCAGCCCGGCCTCCAGCGGCGGCGTGGCGAACCCCGCGACGATCACCGCGGTGACGGCGGCGGGCAGCGGGCCCGCTCCGACGGCGGCGAGGAGCCCGAAGCCCGCGGCGGACGCGCACGCGGCCGGGAGCAGGACGCGGGGCTGCCCGAACCGGTCCATGGCGCGGCCGAGGACCGGCTGCCCGGCGGCCGTCGCCAGCCCGAGGATCGCGGCGAGCGTCCCGGCGAGGGGGTAGCCGCCGTCGCCGGCTCGGACGTGCAGCACGACGGCGAGCATCCCCATCCCGTTGGGGAGCCGGCCGAGGAGGGTCGCGCCGAGCAACCACCCCGCGTACGGCCGTCGCAGGAAAACGACATAACCCCGCATGATGCCCCCGCATTGATCCCCGTCATACGTATTACCCACCCGGGTCATACGTACCACTTCCGGGCCCCGCGGCGCTAGTCTGAATTCGTCCATGATCCGCCAGGGGAGGCGCAAGGTGCCGGCAGTCAGCCGTCCCACCAGCAAAGACGTGGCTCAGGAGGCCGGGGTCTCGCAGTCGACCGTCTCGCTCGTGCTGGGCGGCAAGTGGACCGGCCGGGTGTCCCCCGCCACCGCCAGCAGCGTGCGCAGCGCGGCCGAACGCCTCGGATACCGGCCCAACCTGGCGGCCCGGAACCTGCGGCTCGGCACGACCCGGACCGTCCTGCTGATGGTCCCGACCCTGACCGCACCCTTCTTCGGACCGGTCTACACCGGCGCGGCGCGGGTCGCGTCCCGGCACGGGTTCGGCGTCGTCGTCTCCACCTGGTCGGACGATAGGTCCGCCGACCCGGAACGCCCGGTGGCCCAGGGGGGCGACAGCCCATTCGCGGTGCCGGACGAGGCGATCGACGGCGTCCTCGCGTCCTCGCTGGCGGTCGAGGAGCTCGGCGAGTTCCGGCAGACGCCCGTCGTGATGCTCGACAGCGGACCGTCCGGGCTTCGCGTGCCGACGGTCGACTTCGGCGTCGCGGACGGAATGCGGGACATCGTGGCCCACCTCACCGCCCTCGGCCACCGCCGCATCGGGCACGTGGCCGCCGCCGTCGACCAGTGGACGTTCCACGCCCGCGCCGACGCCCTCGCCGAGGCCCTCGCGCCGCTGCCCGGAACGGTCCTGCTCCGCGCCACCTGCGCGATCGACGTCGGCTCGGCCAAGGACGCCGCCGCGCGGCTGCTGGACCGTGCCGATCCGCCGACCGCGCTGATCTGCGACGACGACCTGATCGCCGCGGGCGCCTACAAGGCGGCGCGGGCGCGCGGCCTGGACGTCCCGGCCGACCTGTCGATCACCGGGTTCGACGACGTGCTGCTCGCCACCGCGCTGGAGCCGGAGCTGACGACCGTCCGGCTGCCGGCGGAGGAGCTGGGCGCGCAGGGCATGGCGGCGCTGCTCGACCTGCTGGCCGGGCGGCGTCCGGCGCCGCGCGTGCTGCCCGGAGAGCTGATCGTCCGCGGCTCCACGGCGCGCCCGCGGGCTTTGTGAGAACGGCGCCCCAGGTCAGGGCGCATACATATCGGGGGGAATATCGATGCGCGTCCGATATCACTATTGGACATGACGTCTCCGGCCCTGCTCTGCTCTCCCCCATGACGACTCGCGCTCCCCGATTCCGGACGCCGCTCGGCGCCGCCGTCCTCGCCCTGTCGGCCTTCGCCGCCATCGCCGGTTGCGACTCCGAGGCCGCCGCCCCGAAGAGCGGTCCGTCCGCGCCGGGCAGGGCGGCGGCGAGCCCGCAGAGCCCGCCCGTTTCCGCGCGGCCCGCGCAGCCCGCGCCATCCCAGGGCGATGTCACGGCGAAGCTCGGCCGGCTTGAGAAGGCCCGCGGGGTGCGGATCGGCGCCTATGCCGTCGACACCGCCACCGGCCGTTTCGTCGCGCATCGTGCGGACGAGAGGTTCCCGTTCGCGTCCACGTTCAAGGCTTTCGCGTGTGGCGCGGTCCTGCGGAAGGCGCGCAATTCCGATCCGGGGCTGATGGACCGCGTCATCCGCTACAAGAAGAGCGACCTGGCCCCCTTCTCCCCCGTCACCGAAAAGCACGTGGGCACCGGCATGACCGTCTCCGACCTGTGCCACGCGACGATCACCCAAAGCGACAACACCGCCGGGAACCTGGTTCTGAAGGAGATCGGCGGGCCCGCCGGTCTCACGGCCTTCCTCCGCTCGCTCGGCGACACGGTCACCCGCAGCGACCGCTGGGAGCCCGGCCTCAACGACTGGAAGCCGGGCGAGAAGCGCGACACGACCGCGCCGCGCGCCTGGGCGGGGAGCCTGCGGGCCCTGACGGCGGGCGACGCCCTCGCGCCCGCCGACCGCGACCGGCTCAACGCCTGGATGAAGGCGGCGGTCACCGGCGGCAAGCGCATCCGCGCCGGGCTCCCCCAGGGCTGGGCAGCCGGTGACAAGACCGGCACCGGCGGCACCTACGGCAGCGCCAACGACGTCGCGATCGTCTGGCCGCCGTCCCGCGCCCCGCTGGTCATCGCGATCCTGACGACCAGGCCGGACGCGGGCGCCGCCGCCGATGACCGGGCCATCGCGGAGACCGCCCGCGTCCTTGCCCAGGCCCTGAGCCAGACCGAATAGGCCGAATCCGTCACAGCCCCTTGAGGAAGTTCGCCGCGATGGGGGCGGCGGCCTCCGCGCCGGTGCCCCCGCCCTCGACGATGACGGCGAACGCGACGTCCTCGTGGTAGCCGATGAACCAGCCGTGGGTCGGCGGGTTCTTGCCCTCGCCGAACTCGGCGGTCCCGGTCTTGCCGGCCGTCCCGGACGGGAACGAGACGCCCGCCGCCGTCCCCTCGCTCACCACGGCGGGCATGATCGTCTGGAGGGCCTTCTTGACGGCGGGTTCGAGCCGCTTCGGCGGCTCGGGCTTGCGGCCGCCGGCGTCGGCGGCGTTCACGGCGTCGGCCGCGCTGACGAGGCGCGGCGACCGCCAGGTGCCGTCGGCCGCGGCGGCGGCGACGGCGGCCATGTTGAGCGGGCTGGTCAGCACCTGGCCCTGGCCGAAGGACGCGGCGGCGAGCGCGGTGTCGTCCTTGTTGGCCGGGAACGCGGCGCGGACGGCCGGGACCCCGGCGATGATCGGCGCGTTGAACCCGAACTGGGCCGCGACCTCGGTGAGCCGCTTCTCGCCCAGCTTGTCCACGGCCATGCGCGCGAACGTGGTGTTGCACGAGTGCGCGAACGCCTGCCGGAACGGGACCGTCCCGAAGTCCTCGTACTTGTAGTTGTGGAACTCGCGGCCGCCGACCGTGGTGGTGGCGGGGCACGCGACCCTCGTCGCCGCGCCGACGCCGTCCGCGACGATCGCGGCGGCCGTGACGACCTTGAACGTCGAGCCGGGCGGGTACTGGCCCATCAGCGCCCGGTTGTACCCGCCGGGCTTGTTCGCCACGGCGAGGATCTCCCCGGTGGACGGGCGCAGCGCGACCATCGCGGCGGGCTTCTTCGCCGCGCTCAGCGCCTTGCCCGCGGCGGACTGCACCCGCGGGTCGATGGTCGTCTTCAGCGGGCTGCCCGGCGAGCTGTCGAACCGCTTCAGCGTCTTGACCGGGGTGCCGTCCGCGCCGACGATCTGCACGGCGAGGCCGGGCGTCCCGGCGAGGCGCCGCTCGTACTGCTTCTGGAGCCCGTCCAGGCCGACGAGGTCGTCCTTGCGGTAGGGCGCGCGGAGCTTCTTCGCGGCCTCGGCGGACGCGGCCCCGATCGGCCCGGCCAGCTGCCGCGCCGACCCGGACTCCGACTCGCTCAGCACGCTGCCGTCCGCGGCGAGGACCGGCGCGCGGTCCGGCCACGCGCGGCCGGCGCTGAGCCGCTGGCCCTCCTCGAGCTCCGGGTAGAGGAGCTGCGGCGACCACCGGACGCGCCATTCGCCGTCCCGCTCGACGAGCGGCAGCGGCGCCTCGTACTTCCACGTGCGGGTACCGGCGAGGAGCAGCTCGGCGGCGTAGGACGCGCCCGCCTTCCCGCCGTCGGCGCCGCCCACGGACGCGACGGTGAACCGCTGCGCCGTGAGCCCGAGGTCGTCGTACATCCGGGTGAGGCGCTGCTCGAAGTCGGCGGGCGCGCCGTCCGTCAGCGCCTTCATCGCCGCGTGGTCTCGTTTCGTCCAGGCCGCGAGATAGCTCTCGGCGGTGTCCCGCGGGTCATCGCCCCTGTTCAGGAACCACACCGTCCCCGCCCCCAACATCACGACCGCCGTCACGACCACCGCGACGACGATCATCCGGGTTCGGCGCATCGATCTTCCCCTCCCTGCTGACTGAACCACCCTTGAACGGAGCCACAACAACACCAGCCAGGCGGCGAAATGTCCAAGAATGATATCTATGTTGGAGTTATATCCGAATTGATATGATCGCTGGTCGTGAACCTCGTCGGCCATCTGCGGTGCTTCGTCATCGTCGCGGAAGAGCTGCACTTCGGGCACGCCGCGGAACGGCTCGGCATGGCCCAGCCGCCGCTCAGCCAGCGGATCCAGCGGCTGGAGCGGGAGCTCGGCGTCCGGCTGTTCGACCGGTCGAGCCGGCGGGTGGAGCTCACCGCGCCCGGCAGGCTCCTGCTGGACGAGGCCCGTGACATCCTCACCCGCGTGGAGCGCATCTACTCCGTCGCCGAGCGGGCCCGGCGCGGCGAGGTCGGCACGGTCCGGGCGGGCGTGCCGAGCGACCTCGGCGGGACGATCGTCGCCGCGCTCATCGCCGCGTTCCGGGACCGGCGCCCCGACCTGCGGCTCGACCTGCGCGAGACGGGCACGGCCGAGCAGGTCCGGGCGCTCGCCGACGGCGCGCTGGACGCGGGCGTGGTCCGGCACCCCTGCGACTCCCGCGACCTGGAACTCGGCCCGATGCTGGCCCAGCCCCTAGGCGTCCTGCTCCCCACCGAGGCGAACCTTGCAGCCGACGCACGCCCGGCCACCGAGGTGCACCTGGCCGCCGAGGTGCATCTGGCCGACCTTCGCGGGTTCGGCCTCGTCGTGCCGCCGCGGGAGGACGCGCCCGGCGCGCACGACGACCTGCTCGCGACCTGCCGGCGGCACGGGTACGCGCCCACCGCGATCCACGAGGCGCGACATCCGCAGTTCGCGCTCGGCCTCGTCCTCGCGGGGACGGCGGTCGCGCTCGTCCCCCGCACCGACGACTCCGCGGGGGTGACGTGGCGTCCGCTGGTGGGCGAGCCCCTCTCCTGGCGGACGTCGTGCGTCTGGCGGCGGGCCCGCGACCCCGAGCACGCCCGCGCGATCGCCGACTTCGCCGCCGTCGTGACCGCCGTGCTGCGCACCGAGGCCGGCATGGCACCGCTGGACGGCGTTCCCGCGCGCCGGGTCGTCCCGCGCCCGTCGTCGGGATTCCTGGCATGAGCGCGGTCCCGGGCGAGGCGAGCCGGAATTCGAGCACGGCGAACGCCGGCGGGGAGGTGGCGGACCGCATCGAGGCGGAGTTCCGGTCGGCGGGCGTCACCGGGTTCCTGCACACCGTGGACATGGACACCGGACGGGAGGTCGCCGTCCGCGCGGGCGCGCCCGTCGTGCTCGCGTCGGTGTTCAAGGTGCCGCTGCTCGTCACCTTCCACCGGCAGGCGGCCGAGGGGCTGCTCGACCCGTCCGAGCAGGTCACGCTGCCCGCGGAGGGCCGCACCACCGGGCCCACCGGGGTGTCGGGGATGCTGGACGAGGCGCGCCTGTCGCTCCGCGACCTCACCTTCCTGATGATCACGGTCAGCGACAACGCCGCCGCCGACGTGGTGCTGGAGCGCGTCGGCCGGGACGCCGTCAACGCGACCGCCGCGGCGCTCGGCCTGCGCGACACGGTCGTCGAGGTCAGCGGGCGCGAGCTGCACGAGACCCTCCTCGCGGACGCCGGAGCGAGCAGCGTCGCCGACGTGTGGGCCAAGCTGGACGAGCCCGGCATGCAGTCCCGCCTCCGCGCCCTCGACCCCGCCCGCACGAGCCGCAGCACCCCCCGCGACATGACCCGCCTGCTGTCGCTGATCTGGCGGGACGAGGCCGCGCCGCCCGCCGCCTGCGCCGCGATGCGCCGGCTGTTCGGGCTCCAGGTGTGGCCGCACCGGCTGTCGTCCGGGTTCCCCTACGACGACGTGGTCGTCAGCGGCAAGACCGGGACGCTGCCGACGCTGCGCAACGAGGTCGGCGTCGTCGAGTATCCGGACGGCGGGCGGTACGCGGTCGCGGTGTTCACCCGGTCGCCGCTGCCCGTCGCCGTCCTGCCGCAGGCCGACGCCGTCATCGGCACGGCCGCGCGGATCGCCGTCGAGCACCTCCGGCACCCCTAGTCGCTCACGGTCACCCAGGGGCGACGGGACGACTGAACGTGACAGCCCCAATACCTCCGATTGGACGGACCGCTAACCCGGCACTCCCTCGGGAAACGTAGGCTGTACCCCTGCTTTGATCGTTCATGGGGAGACTTCTTTGCGGCTGCCGGATCATCTGGAGCTATTGCTCACCGACGAGCCGGTGCTCGACGTCTACTCGCACGGCCCGTGGCGCGTCCCGGACGGGCTCTTCGAGGAGATCTCGGCCCGGATCGACGGACTCGCGGCCGACCCGCGGGCCGCGGACCTGACCACCGACGAGCACAAGCTGCTGACGCTGCCCGCGTCGCTGGTCACCGCGGAGATCTTCGGCATCCTGGCGTTCCTGCCCGGCGGCGGCGCGATCAAGGCGGGCTCGTGGTCGCAGCTCCCCGAGCGGCTGCTCTACGAGCATCTCGTCAACCCCGGCCCGCTCAGCACCCGGATGACCCGCTGGGACGCGCCCGGTGGCCGGTGGCGGCCACCGGTCGACTGGTTGATCGAGGCACCCGACCGGGAGCTCGCCATCGAGCTGGCGCGCGACTGCCTGTCCGTCCTGGAGGGCGTCGAGCCGCTGGAGGAGCGCCGCAAGGCGCTGCTGCGGATGTACGACGACGCGCCCGAATGCGACGTCAACCTGCCCAAGATGGAGCTGCGGGAGCAGTGGCACGCGCACGCAGGTGACGACATCGTCACCGCCGTGCCGGAGCTGCTCGGCCCGGTCGGCTACCTGGAGTGGGTGTGCGGCGGGCTGCTCGCGTCCTACGAGCACCTGACGGAGGTGGCGCCGCGCGAGGAGAGCGTCGAGGTCCACCTGATCCATCTGCTGCTGCAGGGCAGCATGGAGCACGTCCCGGCGGAACTGTCCGTCGCGCTGGGCGAGGACCGCTACGGCGACCTCCAGCAGCGGTTCCCGGGCGAGCGGCGCGGGTTCAAGCCGGGCGCGTGGCAGGAGCGGACGCGGGCGTGGCTCGTCCGGGCGCTGGTCGCCGGGGCCGCCGACGCGTGCCGCGGCTGGCTCGACATGGCGATGCGGTTCGTCGCCGTCGTCCAGGGGCTGCCGGGCGACCCGTGGTTCCCGAAGGCCGAGTGGATCCCCGTCGGCCAGTTCCAGACCGACCTGCGGCGCCTGTACGCGCCGCGCCGCCGCGTCGTCAACCCGCTCACCGAGACGCTGAAGAGCATCCCGGCGAAGGCCGTCAAGACCGCCGGGTCCCGCTCGCGCGGCCGCCCCGAGATCGCGACGTCGCTGGTCGGGCAGCCGGAGGTCGTGCAAGCGCTGGACGAGCTGACCCGCGGCGACGAACCCGTCCGGCTGCTGCTCGCCGGGCCCGACGCCACCGGCAAGCGCGACGCCGCGCAGGAGCTCGCGAAGGCGCTCGCGTTCGGCCGCGACCCGCACTGGGTCACCGACAACCTGTTCACCGGGCAGCGGCTGTCGGACGCCGTCGCCAAGCTGCACGCCGACGCCCGCGACTGCGCCGGCGACCGGCTGCTCATCATCGAGGGCCTGGACGGCATCGTCACCGACCCCGGCAACGGCGAGGCGATCGCCGCCGAGCTGCACCGGCTGCTGGCCGTCCACCCCGACCTGCACGTGGTCGCGCTCTGCGACCACGGCGGCGAGGACCGGATCCGCGAGATCAACCCCGTCCTGCCGCAGCGCTTCCGCATCGCCCGGACCCGCCCGTTCACCGCGGAGGGCCACGCCGAGCTGTTCCGCCGCGCGCTCGACGCGCGCGGCGCCCGCGGCACCCGGCAGGCCGTGGAGGCGGCGGGCGCGCTGCTCGCCGCGACGCCGCCGATGCAGACGCTCCGCAACGCCCGCCTCGCCCCGCACCTCGCCGACCAGGTCGTCGCCGCCGTCCGCGCCCGAGCCGCCAAGGACGCGGCCCCGGCTGAGGCCGATTCCAGGACGGCCGATGCCAAGGCGGCGGATCCCGCGGATGAAGGGGTGGTCGAGGAGGCCGCGAACCAGGACACCAGGCCGGTCGTCCGCAAGCAGGACATCCCGGCGACGCTGGACACCTCGCTCGCCGCCGGGAACCCGCTCGCCGAGCTGCACTCCCTCACCGGCCTCGACACCGTCAAGCACGAGATCGCGCTCATCGTCGCCGGGACGCACGCGGCGCGGCTGCGCAGCGAGTCCGGGCTGAAGATCACCCCGCCGACCCGGCACATGGTGTTCACCGGCAACCCCGGCACCGGCAAGACGATGGTGGCGCGGCTGCTCGGCCGCATCTACAAGCGGCTCGGCGTGCTGTCGTCCGGGCACCTGATCGAGGCGTCCCGCGCGCACCTCGTCGGCGAGTACATCGGGCAGACCGCGCCGCGCACCCGCCGGCTGGTGGAGCGGGCGCTCGGCGGCGTGCTGTTCATCGACGAGGCGTACACGCTGACGCAGTCCCCGCTGAAGGGCGACTACGGGCACGAGGCGATCGCCGAGCTGGTCAAGCTGATGGAGGACCACCGCGACGACCTCATCGTCATCGTCGCCGGATACCAGCAGGAGATGGCGGAGTTCCTCGTCGCCAACCCGGGCCTGGACTCGCGCTTCCCCAAGCAGATCCACTTCCCCGACTACAGCGACGAGGAGCTGATCACCGTGTTCGGGCAGCTCGCCGCCGCGGACGGCTTCAAGCTCGCGCCCGGGACCGACGACGTCCTGCTCGCGATGCTGCGCCGCGCGCCCCGCGGCCCGTCGTTCGGCAACGGCCGCCTGATGCGCAACATGCTGGACGTGGCCGTCGCCAACCAGGCCGACCGCGTCGCGTCCGCCGCGTTCGCCGCGAAGAAGAAGGGCGACGGCACCGGCAAGAAGGCGGGCAAGATGCCGTCGAAGAAGGAACTGATCACGCTCACCGCCGACGACCTGCCCCCGCTGCTGGACCATCCCGAGGAATTCTTCGGCCTGTATTTGTAGGCGCGCGGGTATGACGTAGGTGGCTTCCCCGCCCGCTCGACGGCGAGGAGGCTTTCATGGGCCCGGACGACCGGCGTCTCCTGCGCGGCATCGCCGGCCAGGAGACGGCCCGGCTGCGGGATGGGACGCGCCCGTGGTCATGGTGGCTGGAGCGCGCCGTCCTGCACGGCCGCCGCCACGGCTACACCGCCATCCTGCTGATCGCCGCGCAGTGGCGCGGCGCCACGGACGTCCGCGGCTACGAGGAGTGGCGTTCAGCGGGCCGCCAGGTCAGGAAGGGCGAGACGGGCATCCGCGTCCTCGGCCGGACCGGCACGCCCCGCGCGGTCTTCGACGTGTCGCAGACCGACGGCCTCCCCCTGCCCACCGGATCCGGACCGCCGCCGCCCGAGGCCGGACAGCGCCTCGCGGCCATCACGGCGAAGGCCCCCGAGCGGGGTGTGCGGCGGATCGAGGCCGACTCGGTCGCGTTCCTCGTCGCGGCGTGGCTGGGGCTGGAGCCGCCCATGCCCGACTTCCCGGCGCGGGCCTTCTGGGCGGGTCCGGGGCTCGGCGACCGCATCCTCCGGACGACACGGCGGCTGCACGGGCGCGTGTCGGGCGCGTCCCAGCACGGCATCATGGCTGACGCCCAGCGCTTCTTCCGGGCTCGGGCGGCGGCGAGCTGGGTGCCCGGCTACCTGGCCGGACGCGGTTTCCCGCCGGGCGTCCAACGCCACTGGCAGATCGGATACGCCCCCGCCGGCCCGCACGCGCTCACCGACCATCTACGGACCCTCGGTCATGGCGACGAGGAGATCGCCGCCGCCGGTCTCGCACGTCCGGGCCGCCGGGACGGACGGCTCCGCGACACCTTCCGGGACCGCGCCATGTTCGCCATCCGCACACCGGACGGCGCGATCGCCGGCTTCATCGGACGCCGCCGCGACGACGGCCCCGGCCCCAAGTACCTCAACGGGCCCGATACGCCGCTCTTCCACAAGGGCGAGCTGCTGTACGGCCTGCACGAGGCCCGCGACCGGCTCGCCGGTGGGGCGCGTCCCGTCCTGGTCGAGGGACCGCTGGACGCGATCGCCGTCACGATGGCGGGTCCCGCCGCGTACGCGGCCGTCGCGACCTGCGGCCTCGCCCTCACCGCCGCGCAGCTGGACGCGCTCGCGGACGTCGCCGATCTGGACGGCGCGGGCGTCGTCGTCGCGCTGGACGGCGACCCCGCCGGCCGGTCGGGGGCCGTGCGGGCGTGGGAGCGGCTCGCCGGGATCGGCGGCCCGGTCGAGACCGCCGATCTGCCGAGCGGCCGCGACCCGGCGGGCCTCCTCCAGGCCGAGGGCCGCGCCGCCGTCCTGCGCGCGCTCGGCAACCGGACGCCGCTGATCGACGCCGTCGTCGACGCGGCCGTCGAACGGGCGGGCGGGCCGCTGGTCACACCGGAGGACCGGCTCGCCGCGATCCGCGCCGCGTCCAGGATCATCGCCGCGCGTCCGGCTGAGGCGGCACGTCAGGTCGTCCGCGTCGCGTCCCGCGTCGACGTGCCGCCCGCGCTTATCACCGAGGTGTTGGTGGACACCGTCAGCCCGTGAGAGGCGCTGTCAGTCCCTGAGAGGGGGTGTCAGCCGGTGAGCCGCGCCGCCGTGTCGAACAGCAGGCTCTCGGCGCCGCGGCGCGTGATGATCTGTGCCCCGACCGGCAGGCCGCCGACCGTCCCCGCCGGGAAGCTCAACGCGGGCAGACCCAGAACGTTCCACGCGCAGGTCAGGGCCACCAGCGCGGGCGCGTGCCGGCCGAACGCCCCCTCCAGCTCGCCGATCTTCGGGGCGGTCATCATCATGGTCGGCAGGGCCAGCAGGTCGTAGCGCTCCAGAAGCCCGGCCACATGGCGGGCGAACTCGCCCCGCTCGCGGAACGCCCGGAGGTACCGCCAGCCCGGCGTCGGCGCCGCCTGCTCCAGGCGCTCCAGCGTCGGCGGCTGGTACAGCTCGGGCGCCGCCGCGACGCGGTCGGCGTGGATGTCGTACGCCTCGCAGTCCTGGATCGCGCGGAAGACGCGTCGCAGCTCGAAGAGGTCGAGCGGCTCGGCCGGGGCGTCCGAGAACAGCGCCCGGACCGTCCGCACGACGTCCGGGTCGGCGGACTCCGGCTCGATCCAGGCGACGCGCGGGGTGTCACCGACCGGCAGCGACACGGCTTCCGCTGGGCCGGCCAGCGCGTGGTAGGCGATCCGGCAGTCGTCGGCGGACGCGGCGAGGAAGCCCACGTGATCGAGCGACGGCGACAGCGGGAACACGCCGTCGGTCGGGATGACGCCGTAGGGCGGCTTGAACCCGGTGATCCCGCAGAACGCCGCCGGGATCCGCACCGAGCCGCCCGTGTCCGTGCCGAGCGCGAGCGGGACCATCCCGGCGGCGACCGCGACCGCGCTGCCGCTGCTGGAGCCGCCCGACATCCGCTCCCGGTCGTGCGGGTTGCGGACCGGGCCGTTCACCGACACGTCGCCGCTGCCGCCGTACGCGAACTCGTGCGTGCCGGTCTTGCCGACGATCACGGCGCCGGCGTCGCGGAGCATCGTCACGCAGGCCGCGTCCTTGCCCGCCACATGCCCGGTGAAGTGCGCCGATCCCATGCCGGTTGGCAGGCCGGCGACGTCGATGATGTCCTTCACCGCGACCGGTACACCGTGCAGCGGGCCACGGTCGACGCCGGACCCGAGCTCGTTGTCCGCCTGCTTGGCGGCCGCCTCGGCGCCCTCGCGGTCGAGGGTGACGAAGGCGTTGAGCTTCGGTTTCTCGCCCGTGTTCTCGCCGGAGTTCTCCTCCGCGTCGATCGACGCGAACGCGTGCGCCAGCAGTTCCGCCGCCGTCGTGTCGCCGGAGCGTAGATCGCGCCCGAGATCCGCCAGCGACCGTCCGGTGAAGAACCCGCCCATACCGCCTCCTATCAGTACCGTCTCGTCCAGACGGTGCCTCCGATCTGCGTACCATGACAGACCGTCCGGAGACGAGCCCGGTACCGCGCATCGCGCTGCGTGGCTCGCTCGTCGCGGAGCGTGAGCCTCTCGTCGCAGATCCCCGACCGCCCGTCGACCGCGCCCCGGAACCCGTGAACATACGCGCCAGTACACGGCAGGCTGCAACGCACCTGAACAGATGCTTCCGCCGGTTCGCTGGGGGGCGGGGCGGTGGCCGTGCCGCGTCCCGGACGCGGTCACCGCCCCTTGTAGCCGGGGACGTCGACAGGTGGGGGGACAAAGCCACGGCGGCTAGGCCAGGACACGCACCGCCGCCGTGGCTCTGTCAACCGTCACCCTTCTCGCCTTGGCAGGGCGGTTGAGGCCGGGCGACGGTTGAGGCCGGGCGACGGTTGAGGCGGCCGATCGCGGGGACGTGATCCTTTCGAGGTCCACGGCGATCCTGCGAGGCGGCACCGAAGGGACGGATCACCCCATGACCCAGTCCGGCACGACTCCGTCCGGCATGAGCCACTCCGCCGGCTTGCACGACGACGACGCCGTCCGGCGGATCCACGCGTACTGGAGTGCGGCCAACTACCTGTCCGTCGGGCAGATCTACCTGCTGGACAATCCCCTGCTCCGGGAGCCGCTCCGGCCCGAGCACATCAAGCCGCGGCTGCTCGGCCACTGGGGCACCTCGCCCGGCCTGAACTTCTGCTACGCGCACCTCAACCGGGTGATCAACGCGCGTGACCTCGACATGATCTACATCATGGGGCCGGGGCACGGCGGCCCGGCGGCCGTCGCGAACGCCTGGCTGGAGGGCACCTACAGCGAGGTGTACCCGGACGTGTCGCTGGACGCCGACGGCATGCGCAAGCTGTTCCGGCAGTTCTCGTTCCCCGGCGGCATCCCCAGCCACGTGGCCCCGGAGACGCCCGGGTCGATCCACGAGGGCGGCGAGCTCGGCTACTCGCTCGCGCACGCGTACGGGGCCGCGTTCGACAATCCGGATCTCGTCGTGGCGTGCATCGTCGGCGACGGCGAGGCGGAGACCGGTCCGCTGGCGGCGAGCTGGCACTCCAGCAAGTTCCTCGACCCGGTGAAGGACGGCGCCGTCCTGCCGATCCTGCACCTCAACGGCTACAAGATCGCGAACCCGGCCGTGCTGGCGCGCATTCCCGAGGAGGAACTGGTCCAGCTCCTCGACGGCTACGGATACCAGCCGTTCCTGGTGAGCGGGGACGAGCCCGCGTCCATGCACCGGAAGATGGCCGCCGCGCTCGACCAGGCCCTGGACGAGATCGCCGACATCCAGCGGAACGCCCGCGAGGGGCGCGTCACCGAACGGCGGCGCTGGCCCGTCATCGTCCTGCGGTCGCCCAAGGGCTGGACGGGCCCGAAGGAGGTCGACGGGCAGCCGGTGGAGAACACGTGGCGCTCCCACCAGGTCCCGCTCGCGGGTGTGCGCGACAACCCCGAGCATCTGGCGCAGCTGGAGGCCTGGCTGCGCTCCTACCGTCCTGAGGAGTTGTTCGGCCGTGATGGGAGCCCCGTCGCGTCCTTGCGGGCGCTGGCGCCTGTTGGGGAGCGGCGGATGAGCGCCAATCCGCACGCCAACGGCGGGCTGCTGCTGAAGCCGCTGCGCCTGCCCGACTTCCGCGGCTACGCCGTCCCGGTCGGCAAGCCCGGCACGACGTCGTCCGAGCCGACCCGCGTGCTCGGTGCGTTCCTACGGGATGTCGTGGCCGCCAACACGTCCAACTTCCGCATCATGGGCGCGGACGAGACCGCGTCCAACCGGCTCGGTGCCGTGTTCGACGCGACCGACCGCGTCTTCCAGGGCGAACGGCTGCCGGGCGACGAGCACCAGGGGCCGTCCGGGCAGGTCATGGAGGTGCTGAGCGAGCACCTGTGCCAGGGCTGGCTGGAGGGCTATCTGCTGACGGGGCGGCACGGGCTGTTCAACAGCTACGAGGCGTTCGTCCACATCGTGGATGCGATGTTCAACCAGCACGCGAAGTGGCTGAAGGTCACCCGGCATCTGGCGTGGCGGCGTCCGATCGCGTCCCTGAACTACCTGTTGTCGTCGCATGTGTGGCGGCAGGACCACAACGGCTTCACCCACCAGGACCCCGGCTTCCTGGACGTGGTGCTGAACAAGAAGCCGGAGATCGTCCGGGTGTATCTGCCGCCGGACGCGAACACGCTGCTGTCGGTCGGCGACCATTGCCTGCGGTCCCGCGACTACGTGAATGTGATCGTCGCCGGGAAGCAGCCCGCGCTGAACTGGCTCTCGATGGACGCGGCCGTCGCGCACAGCACCCGCGGCATCGGCATCTGGGAATGGGCGTCGAGTGACGGCGGCGCCGACCCGGACGTCGTGCTCGCCTGCGCCGGAGACGTCCCGACACTCGAAACGCTCGCCGCCGTCGACCAGCTTCGGCAGCTCTTCCCCGAGCTGCGCGTCAGGGTCGTGAACGTTGTGGATCTCATGCGGCTGCAACCGTCCAGTGAGCACCCGCACGGGCTGCCGGATCGGGAGTATGACGCGCTGTTCACCACCGACAAGCCGGTGATCTTCGCCTTCCACGGCTACCCGTACCTGATTCATCGGCTCACCTACCGCCGCGCAGGGCACGCCAACCTGCACGTCCGCGGCTACAAGGAGGAGGGGACGACCACCACGCCGTTCGACATGGTCATGCTGAACGACCTGGACCGCTTCCACCTCGTCATGGACGTCATCGACCGCGTCCCGTCGCTCGGCGGACGCGTCGCCCACATCCGCCAGCGCATGGCCGACCGGCGGCTGGCCCTGCGCGCCTACACGCGCGACCACGGCCAGGACGCACCGGAAATCCGCGACTGGACGTGGCCGTACTGATGCGCGTCCTGACCGTCAACCCGGGATCGAGCAGCCTGAAGGTGAGCCTGCTCGACCCGGACGACACGCTCCTCGCCGAGGACTCGGCCCCCGGCCACGAGATCGCTGGGATCGTCGGTGAGATGCCCGCTTCACCGGACGCGATCGGGGTGCGCTTCGTCCATGGCGGGACCGACTACACGGAACCGATCCTGATCGATGCCGCGGTCACCAAGCACTTGCAGGGCCTTGCCGACCTGGCGCCTCTGCACCAGCCCGCGTCGCTGCATGCTCTGTCGGAGATCACCGCCGCCTTGCCTGGCGTACCGGCCGTGGCCTGCTTCGACACCGCGTTCCACGCCACCCTGCCCGACGCGGCCGCTACCTATGCGCTGCCTTCTGAATGGCGTACCCGGTTCAACCTGCGTCGCTACGGGTTCCACGGTCTGTCGTTCTCCTACGCCGTCCGGCGCGTCGGCGCTCTGCTCGGCGGCCGGCCGGCTCGCATGGTCATCTGCCACCTGGGTTCTGGCGCTTCGCTGTGCGCTGTGGCCGACGGCCGCTCCGTTGACACCACCATGGGTTTCACGCCGCTTGAGGGGCTCATCATGGCGTCGCGGGCGGGCAGCATCGACCCCGGCATCCCGCTGTGGCTGATCAAGCACGGTCTTTCCGCCGAGGACGTCAACTCCGCCCTCGAACGCGACTCCGGCCTGCGCGGCCTCACCGGCACCGGCGACATGCGCCGCATCCGCGACCTCGCCGAGCAGCGCGACGTGAACGCCCTCGCCGCCCTGGACGCCTACCACCACCGCCTCCGCGCCTGCGCCGCCGCCATGACCGCCTCACTCGGCGGCCTGGACGCGCTCGTGTTCACGGGCGGCGTCGGCGAGCATGATGCGTCCGTCCGCATGCGCCTGGCCGAGGACCTCGCGTACTTGGGAGTTTCCATAGACCCTGATCGAAATGGCACGGTCGAGGGGGATACGGAGATCACGGCTGCGGACGCTGTTGTCCGTACGCTTGTGGTGGCGGCTCGCGAAGATCTAGAAATAGCGTCCGGCGTCAGGCGTGTTCTTCGTTCATGACGCGTCTGATATTCGTTGGTCGTATTCGTTAATCATATTCCTTGGACATCAGAGCGAAGTTGGTAATTCGGGCGGTGGGGGCGGCGCAGCGTACGGGGCCGCCCCTCCAAAGTCAAGGGCGCCTTCGGCGTCGCTTCGCGATGGGACTCCGTCCCACCCTTGACTTCGGAGCCTCTACGGCCCCTCATGCAGGTGACAAGGGGCAGGCTCCGCCTGCCCCGCCGCGACGCGCCGCCCCCACCGCCCAGCCACGAAGTAGGAATCTAAAATGGACAATTTGGACCAGTGGCCACATTTTTTCCATGGAATCTGGGCGCGCAGACTGACATTTGATGTGTTATCATTAGAACATGAGTTCGATCACCTTGGATTTGGATGCGTCCACCGGTGAAATGGTGGGTGTTCTTTCGGTGATCGCTTCGGAGCTTGCGCGGCGGGGTGCTCCGGATTCGGCGGCTTCTTGCAAGGAACTCTCCGAAACCCTCGCTGCCGCCACCGACCAGATTGAGGCCGCCCTGGCCGGATTGGTGGCCGTGGTCGACCGGGCCGGGGAAGTGCGGCGTTGGGGTTACCCGTCCACTCAAGCCTGGCTCCGTCATGAGCTCGGCATGCGCGACAACCGCGCCAAGGAGCGTCTCACCCTCGCCCGCCAGCGTGACCGCCTCGCTCAGGTGACGAAGCGCTGGACGGACAGCGACCTCTCCTTCGGATACGCCGCGACCATCGCGGGTGCGGTCGTCCGGCTTGACGACCAAGACTGCCAGGCCGCCGAAGAGATCTTGCTCGGCATGGCCGACCAGGGCTGTTCGGCTGGGAAGGTCGCTTCGTTCGGTAAGCGCATCCGTGACGTGATCGCCGAGCGGGACGGCACCGAGAACCCCAACGGCGACGTCAAGCACGGATACGAGCACTCCTGGATCGACTCCACCCGTTCCCTGGACGGCGGCCGCTACATCAAGGGTTGGCTCAACGCAGAGGACGCCGCCATCTGGGACGGCACCCTCGCGCCGCTCGCCAAGCCCGCCGGGACGGATGACCGCCGGGATCTGTCCGAGCGGACGGCGGCCGCACTGACCTCGGTCCTGAGCGGCGGTCACAAGGCCACCCGGGTCACCGTCATCTGCGACCTGGACACTCTCACCGGCGGTAGCGTCCCGGCACGGCTCACCGACGGCACCCCGATCCCGGCCGAGCACGCGCGTCGCATCGCGCTCAACGCGGGCCTGTCGCCCTTGCTGCTCGGCCCCGGTCAGCACCCGCTCTACCTCGGCCACACCGTCCGGATCGCCACCGCCGCGCAACGTCGCGTCCTGCAGACCATGTACCCCACCTGCGCCGTTCAGGGCTGCGAGGTACCCGGAATGCTGTGCGAAGTCGACCACGTCCACGGCTGGGCACTGGGCAAGAGCCCAACCGACATCGACAAGCTCACCCTCACCTGCGGCTGGCACAACCGGTTCAAGCACAGCCATCCCGGCCAGATCCAGATCAATCGAGATCCCTTAACCGGGCGCTACGCCTACCGGCTTCGCCCGCCGCCCGACCGGCGGCCGGTCCCCGCATCCGGCCTCCCGCCACCCCGCCTCCAAGCCGCCTGACCCTCGAGCCTGGCGCGTTGGCTTGGTGTGGTCATGCGGGATTCAACGCGTTGCCAAGCGGACACAATACGTGGCGAACCAACCACTGTCCGCACGTGTGCGGCGGGGACGAGATCGAGGACGGAGGCCCCCATGGACGCTCTTCGGGCGCGCAGGTTCCAGCGGTACTTCACCGCGCTGGACAGCAACGAGGACGGCCGGCTGAGCAGGTCGGACTTCGAGCTGGCGGGGCTCCGGTACGCCGAGAAGCTCGGCTACGCGGCCGGGTCGGCCGAGCAGCGCCGGCTGTCCGACATGTCCGTCGCGCTCTGGACCGACATGGTGAGCCCCATGGACACCGACGGCGACGGTGAAGTCACCTACGAGGAGTTCTGGGCCGCCATCGAGCAGAACCTGGGTAGCGACCGCGCCGACTACGCGAAGGTACGGCCGGTCATCGAGATCTACTTCACCATGGCCGACAGCGACTCCGACGGCGAGATCAGCCGGGAAGAGTTCACGACGATGTTCACCACTGCTGTGCGCGTCCCCGAAGCCGACGTCGCCGCGAACTTCTCGGCGATCACCGCCGAGCACGCAGAGGTGCTGACCCTGGCCCGGTTCCACGAGGCGATGGCGGAGTTCTGCTACGGCACCGACCCTCAAGCTCCGGCCAATCATTTGTTCGGCCGTCTCTGAGAGCGGGAGTCCCGGGGCGCCGGTCAGCGGGTGCGTTGGTGGGTGGTGACCAGGACGCCGTCGCCGTAGGTTTTCGGTTCCGTCATTGCCCATGCGGTCTTGTCGGGGGTCTCCGGCCAGAGTTTGCGGCCGTGGCCGAGGATCACGGGGAACCACATGAGGCGGATCTCGTCCACCAGGTCGTGCGCCAGCAGGGATTGGACGAGCGTGATGCTGCCGGGTACGGAGATCTCGCCGTTGACGTCCTGTTTCAGCTGGGTGATCTCGTTGGTGAGGTCTCCCGGGAGCACCGTCGTGTTTCGCCATTCGGGGTCGGTGAGTGTCCTGGAGACGACGTATTTCGGCATGCCGTTGTACTTGTCGGCGAGTTCGCCCTCGTACTGCGGCCACGCGGAGGCGAAGCCCTCGTAGGTGGCGCGGCCCAGCAGCAGCGCCGCCGACGCCAGTGCCTCGTCGGTCTTGAACTGTTCGCCCTCCGGGCCCCGGTCGAACTCGAAGCTCCAGTTCGGGTATTTGAAGTCCTCGCCGCCGGGCGCCTCGACGACGCCGTCCAGGGAGATGAACTCGGTCACGACGATCTTTCCCATGTCAGGCCCCCTTGGTGAATTCGCTCAGCGCGGGCGCCAGGACGTCCGCGGTCGTGCTGTGGTTCTCGCCCGGGATCGCCTTCAGCGTGGCGGTCGAAAGGTGGTCGGCCACCGCTTTCGCGCCGGCGGCGAGGGCAGGCCAGGTGTTGTCGCCGTAGAGGACGAGTGCGGGCACGTTGACCTTGTCCCATAGGGCGGTGCGGAGCGGCCTGCCGGACATGGTGTCTCCGACGATCCGGCCGTCGTAGGCGATCGTCGGCGCGATCGCTTCGAGTCCCGGCCAGAAGTCGCTGTCGCGCATTCCGGCGACGGCTTCTTCCGGCATCAGCGCGGCGGCGGTCATGAACAGCGCCACGGCGTCTCCGGGGCGGCCTTCGGCGACGGCCGTCTCCAGTCGCTCGACGTAGTCGGGTGGGAGCGGGGGGCGGACGTCGTCGATGACGACCGGCGGCTCCCACAGGGCCAGGCGCGCGATGGGGGCACCGGCCTGCGCCGCGTGGAGGGCGAGGAGCGCCCCGGACGACCAGCCGAACACCGTCGCCGGACGGCCTCCGGCCGCCTGCTCGATGATCGCGGTGAGGTCCTCGATCTCGCGTTCGATCGCGTAGGGGGCGGTGTCGCCGCTCTCGCCGCGCCCGCGGCGGTCGTAGTTGATGATCTGGAACTCGCCGGCGAGCAGCTCCGCGGTCTGCGCGTTCTCGGGGGTCGTGGCGCGGTGGGCGGTCGCGCCGTCGATGATGACGATCGGTTCGCCGGCGCCCCACGTGGTGTAGGCGATGGCGGTGCCGTCGGCCGAGGTTACGGTGCCCTGGGACATCAGGTCACACCTTTCTCGTGGTCGGTGCCGCGTTGGGATCAACGCGTTGGCGCCAACCCTAGAAACGCTCGTCGCCCTCGATCTTGTACAGGAGCGACAAGGGCTCGTCGCCGTCGCGCCGCCGCAGCCGTGTCGCCGTCCGGCCGATGAACCGCTGGAGCGAGCGCGCCAGATGCGGCTGGTCGTAGTAGCCGAGCCGGTGGACGACGTCCAGGGACGGCGCGCCTTCGCCGAGGAGCACCGCGGCGTGCCGGGCACGGTCGATCTGCCGGATGGCGCCCTGGGTCAGGCCCGTCGCGGTGACGACGCGGCGCTGCACGGAACGGGTTCCGACCTTGGCGATGCCGCCCCAGACGACCTCGTCCACGAGCGGGTCGCGGACGAGCACGCCCGCGCGCACGAGTTTCCCGACGAAGTCCTCCGCGTTCTCGAAGCCGGGGATCTCCCATTCCTCGCCCCGCAGGACGAAGGCGCGCCCTTCGGCGAAGGGGCTCTCCAGTTCGGAGTCGACCAGGCGGGCGATGGGCAGGTGCGGCATCGACGTCCCGTGCGCGAACGTGATCCCGAACGCCTCGGAGTCGCCGGAGATCGTCGCGGTCGACGCGATCGTCTCCGGTCCCCGGAGGGCGGCGTGGACGGTGCCCTCGAACTCCCAGAAGACGAGCTCCCAGTTCGACGTCGCGACCGAGGTCATGCTCTCCTGGCCGCTCGTCCGTCCGCGCCAGACGCGCGCTATGTACGGCGAGTCGGATTCGCGGTGGTCGCTTTCGATCGGCATGCGGCGCCCTCCCGGTCTTGGGGCGAGACTATCGAGCGGGCCTCAGCGGGCCGGTTTTCCGGCTTCGCGGGCTCGTTTCTCCTCGTCCTCCAGGAGCGGGCCTACGCGGAACGGGACCTGGTGGGTGAGGACGATCGAGGTGATGCTCCGGCGGACGCCGGGGCAGGCGAGGATCGAGTCGATCACCTCGTGGAGCTGCTTGCCGTTCGGGGCGACCGCGCGGACCAGGAGGTCGCCCTGGCCGGTGATGCCCAGCACCTCCAGGACGCGCGGGATCGCGGCCAGCGCGGCGGCGGCCTCGCGGAGGCGGCCCTGGGCGACTTCGAGGGTGACGAACGCGGTCAGCTCGAAGCCGATGGCGCCCAGGTCGACCTCGCGGCCGCGGTGTCCGATGACGCCGTCGCGTTCCAGCCGCTCGACGCGGGCGTGGGCGGTGTTGCGGGCGATGCCCAGCTTGGCGGCCAGTTCGGTGACGCCGATGCGCGGCTGCTCGACCAGGCGGCGGAGTATCTGCAGGTCGAGGAGTGTGGGACGGGTCACAATGCTCAGCTCCGGTCGGTGCGACGCTCCATATTTGAGCAATCTGGTCAATTGTCGCGGTCCCATCTTGCACTCCGCTCAGCGGGGCGGGCTCAATGCAGTCATGAGCACCACCGCCTCTCCGATCCGTGACCGGCTCGAACTGGAGCGGGGGCGGATCGCGATCGGCGGCGTCCACGCGCTCGTCCGGCTGCTGCTGGAGCAGCGGCGTGCGGATGTGCGGCGCGGCTGGACGACCGCCGGGTTCGTGTCCGGGTACCGGGGGTCGCCGCTGGGCGGGTTCGACCAGCAGCTGGCGCGGGACGCGCGGCTGCTGGAGAGCCACGACATCCGGTTCGTGCCGGGTGTGAACGAGGAGCTGGCGGCGACGGCCGTCTACGGGTCGCAGCTTGTCGAGCATCTGCCGGGGCCGAGGTATGAGGGTGTGTTCGGGCTCTGGTACGGGAAGGCGCCGGGCGTCGACCGGTCGCTGGACGCGTTCAAGCACGCGAACTGGCTCGGCACGTCCGAGCGGGGCGGGGTACTCGCGGTGGTGGGGGACGATCCGTCCTGCAAGTCGTCCACGCTGCCGTCCGCCACGGAGGGGGCGCTCGCGGAGGCGTTCATGCCGGTGCTCGTGCCCGCGTCGGTCGGGGACGTGCTGCGGCTGGGACGGCACGGCTTCGAGATGTCCCGGTTCAGCGGCGCCTGGACGGGCTTCAAGGTCGTGACCGACGTCGCCGACTCGCACGAGATCGTGGACGTGGAGCCGGTGCCCGATCCCGTGTTCCCCGAGTTCAGCTGGCGTGGGCGGCCGTGGAAACCGACGCGTCGGCCGGGCGTCGATCTGAAGGACACGACCTCGCTGGAAGGCGAGGTTCTGGAAGGGCGGCTGCGGGCCGCGGCGGCATATGTCGCGGCGAACGGCCTGGATCGGGTTGAGGGCGCGGGCGGCGAGGCGACCCTCGGGTTGGTCGCCGCCGGGCGCACGTATCTGGAGTTGCGTGAGGCGCTCGATCGGCTTGGGTTGGATGATGCGGCGCTGGCCCGGCGGGGTGTCCGGCTTCTGCGGCTTGCGATGGTCTATCCGCTCGACGCCGGGCGGGTTCGGGAGTTCGCGCGCGGGCTCCGCGAGATCGTGGTGGTCGAGGAGAAGCGGGCGTTCGTCGAGACGCAGTTCAGGGACGTCCTGTACGGGGCTTCGGAGCGTCCGGCCGTGTACGGGAAGTACGGGCCGGACGGTGCCGGGCTCGTTCCGGTGGACGGCGGGCTCGACGCCGACCGGCTCACCAAGGCGCTGGCCCGGTTCCTCGCCGACCGGGTCGGCGAGGAGCACGTCGACCTGCGGGATGCCGTGCTGCGTCCGCGCAAGCCGGCGGTGAACCTGCTCGGGTCCGCGCGCACGCCGTTCTTCTGCTCGGGGTGCCCGCACAACCGGTCCACGGTCGTCCCGGACGGGTCGATCGCGGCGAGCGGCATCGGCTGCCATGTGATGACCGTGTTCGCCGACCGCAGCATCGGCACGACGCAGATGGGCGGCGAGGGCGTGATGTGGGTCGGGGCCGCGCCGTTCAGCGACACCGGGCACATGTTCCAGAACCTCGGGGACGGGACGTTCTTCCACTCGGGCAGCCTCGCGATCCGGCAGGCCGTCGCGGCGGGCACGAACATCACCTTCAAGATCCTTTACAACGCGGCCGTGGCGATGACGGGCGGGCAGGACGCCGACGGCGGCTCCGACCCGGCGGCGATCACCCGGATGCTGCACGCCGAGGGCGTCGCGAAGATCGTGGTGGTGGCGGACGACCCGTCCCGCTACCCGCGCGGCACGGACTGGGCGGCCGGGGTCCGGGTCCGGCACCGCGATGAGCTCGACGCGGTCCAGCGGGAGCTGCGCGAGGTGCCGGGCGTGACCGTGCTGCTGTACGACCAGGCGTGCGCGGCGGAGACGCGGAGGAAGCGGAAGCGCGGGCTCGTCCCGGATCCGCAGACCCGCGTGCTGATCAACGAGGCGGTGTGCGAGGGCTGCGGCGACTGCGGCGTGAAGTCGAACTGCCTGAGCGTGGAGCCGGTCGAGACGGAGTTCGGACGCAAGACGCAGATCAACCAGACGTCCTGCAACAAGGACTACTCGTGCGTGGACGGCGACTGCCCCTCGTTCGTCACCGTGACTCCGGGCGAGCGCAAGGGGAAGGCGGGTGCGGCGCTGCCGGAGATCGGTGCGCTGGCCGAGCCCGACGTCCGGCCCGACTCGGCTGACGTCCTGCTCGTCGGGATCGGCGGGACCGGGGTCGTGACCGTCAACCAGGTCCTGGCCATGGCGGCGCTGCTCGACGGGCGGCACGCTCGCGCGCTCGACCAGACCGGCCTCAGCCAGAAGGCGGGCGCCGTCGTGTCGCATCTGCGGATCGGCGGCTCGCATCGGGACCGTCCGGCCATGGTCGGCGCGGGCGGCGCCGACGCCTATCTCGTGTTCGACTCGCTGGCGGGGACGTCCGAGCCGAACCTGCGCCGCTGCGCGCCCGGCCGCACCGCGGCGATCGTGTCGACCAGCGAGGTCCCCACCGGGCGGATGATCACGGACACGGCGGCGTCGCTGCCGCCGAGCGCGTCGCTCGTGCGGCGGATCGCCGACCGGACGGACGCGGACCGCCTCGTCGCGCTCGACGCGCTCGGTCTCGCGGAGCGCTGGTTCGGGAGCACGACCACGGCCAACTTCGTCGTGGTCGGCGCCGCGTACCAGGCGGGGCTGCTGCCGCTGTCGGCGGACGCGATCGAGCAGGCGCTGGCGCTGAACGGCGTCCAGGTGGAGGCGAACGTCCAGGCGTTCCGTGCCGGGCGCCGTCTCGTCCTTGAACCGGGCTGGGCGTCGGCGGTGTCCCCCGAGCCGTCTGCGGCGCCGGCGCCGCGGCCGCTGGACGGCACCGCTGCCGCCGCGACGAGCCTGGTGGACGCGTCCGGCGCGGGTGGCGAGCTGGCCCGCGTGCTGCGGGCCCGCGTCCCCGACCTCGCCGCGTACCAGAACCTCGCGCTCGCCAAGCGGTACCTGGACGCGGTCATGCGCGTCGCCTCGGCCGCCGAGCGCTCGGCCGCCGGTGCCGAGGGGTCCCGGCTCGCGGTGGCCGTCGCCCGCAACCTGTACAAGCTGATGGCCTACAAGGACGAGTACGAGGTGGCCCGCCTGCACCTCGATCCCGAGCTGGCCCGCCGGGTGGAGTCGCAGTTCGGGGCGGGGGCGTCCGTCCGGTACATGCTGCACCCGCCGCTGCTCCGCGCCATCGGGGTGGACAGGAAGATCGCGCTCGGCCGGACGGCCCGGCCCGCGTTCCACGCCCTGCGCGCGATGCGGCGGCTGCGCGGCACCCCCTTCGACCCGTTCGGCATGACGGCGCAGCGGCGTGCCGAGCGCCGCCTCGTCACCGGTTACGTGGCCGTCGTGAACGAGCTGGTCGCCGGTCTGGACGGTGGCGAAGGGCAGGCGAATCTCGACCTCGCCGTGCAGATCGCAGAGTTGCCCGACATGATCCGCGGCTACGAGGACGTCAAGACGGCGAACATCGTCCGGTACGAGGAGCGCCTCCGTGAGCTGCTGACCGCGTGGCGCTCGGAGTCCGCCCCGGCGGCCGTCTGACCGCGCCGGCCGGTCGAACCCGTCCGGCGGACGGGCCGTACCAGCTGGTATGCCGGGACCTCGCCCGGCCCGGAAGTGCGACGAGGGTTGGTTCGAGTGAAACCGGGCTTGCGGCTGGCGGAGCGTTACCGCCTCGTGGACAGGCCTTCCCGCGCTCGCGGAACGCTGGAGGTCTGGCGGGCCTGGGACGAGCTGCTCGGACGTCCCGTCGCGGTGAAGCTGCTGACCTCCGCGCGCGGCGATCTGCGCCGCGCGTTCCGGGAGGGCGTCAACCGGGCCGCCGGGCTCTCGCATCCCGCGCTGGAAACGGTCTACGACAGCGACCAGACCCGCGATGCGTCCGGACGTCCCGTGCCCTTCGTCGTGACCGAGTTCCTGGACGGTGAGACGCTCGCCGGGCGGCTGCGGCATGGCCCGCTCAGCGCGTCAGAGGCGCTCGGCGTCTGCGCGCAGATCGCCGCCGCGCTGGACGCCGCGCACAAGGCCGGGGTGACGCACGGGAATCTCGAACCGGGGAAGGTCTTTCTCGTCCGCGGCGACGTCAAGGTCGTCGATATCGGGATCGGCGGCATCGTGCGCAGCGACCGCAGCGACCGCAATGTGCGCGGTCGGCGCGTTCCCGATCAGGCGGCCGACGTGCGTGCGCTCGGCGCCATCCTCTCCGCCTGCCTGCCCGCCGGGGCGTCCGGGGAACCGGCCGCGATCGTCGCGCGCTGCCTCGGTGCGACGGCCGTGGGCGGGCCGTCCGCGACGGAGATCGCCGGGCTCCTCCGCCGGGGCGACGGCGGCCCGGCGAACGCGGTGTTCGCGCCTCGGCGGGCCCGGGCGAACGGCGGCCCTGCGCACGCGACGCTGCCGTTCCATGATCGTCGGACCAAGGTTCTGCCGCCGCCTTCGTCGCGTCACCGTGCGGCGGGCGCCCGGCTGGGGGCGGTCGCGCTCGCGGTCGCCATCCCCGTCACCGCCGCCGTCGCGATCCTCGTGTCGGCGCCGCGCACGCCCGCCCTCGCGCCTCCGCCGCGCGCCGAGGCGAGCGACGCGCTCGGACGGCTGCGCCCGATCGTCAGCCGCGGCTACACCTCCGGCGAGATCCGCTCCGATGTCGCCATCGACCTCAACGACCAGATCACGAACCTGGAGAACGCCCTGGCCTCCGGCCGCGGCGGCGAGGTGCGGCGGCGTGCGGTGAACCGGCGGATCGCGCTGCTGCAGGATGAGATCGTCGCCCGGCGGCGAGATCGCGGGCTGTCCCCCGACGTCGCCGCCGAGTTGAATCGCGTCCTCGCGACGATCCAGGCATGACGGCCGTGCGCGCCCGGATCAGACGCAGCCCTCGAACTGGGGGATCTCGATGATCGACAGGTCCATGCCGGTGCCGTCGAACCATTTGTGCATCAGCTTGGCGGCCGTCCCGTCCTGGTACATGCGGGTGATGGCGCGGTTGAGCGCCTCGCATCCGTCCGGGTCGCCCTTCTGCAGCCCGATGCCGGTGTTCTGCTCGCTGATCCGCGCGTTCACCAGCCGGAACCCGCCGCCCTCCCGCCGGATGAGCCCGGCAAGGATCACGTCGTTGGTGGTGATGGCGTCCACCCGCCGGTCCTTGATCATGGCCATGCAGGCGTCGTAGTCCTTGGCCGGGACGATCTGCGCGGTCATCCCGTTGATGGCCAGGAGCCGCTTCGTCGGATCGGCTCCCTCGACCGCGCAGAACTTCCGTCCCTTCAGATCCCGCACGCCTTTGACGCCGCGCTCGTCGGCGCGCACCAGGACGTCCTGGTTGGACATGTAGTACGGGCCCGCGTACGCGATCTCCGTCTTGCGCTCCGGGGTGACCGACAGCGTCGCGAGGACCATGTCGGCGCGGCCCGAGGTCAGGATCGTGATCCGCTCGGACGCCAGCGCCGGGACGAACCGGACCTGCTTGCCGAGCCGGTCCGCCACGTACTGGGCCACGTCGATGTCGAAGCCCTCGAACCGGCCGTCCGGCCGCCGCAGGCCGAGCCCGGGCAGGTCCGGCCGCACCCCGACCACCAGCATCTCCTTGTCGAGGAGCGACGCGTCACCGCTCTGCCCGCACGCCGTCAGCAGCCCGCCCGCGAGGACCCCCGCGGCCAGAATCCGGACGGCAGACCATTTCCCGGAATTCCTCACGACGTAACCATAAAGGGCCCGAACCCGTCGGGGAGCGCCCATTTCGACCAGATTCGCGGCGGGCCCCGGCTACCTGCGCCGGAGCGCCCGGTTCAGCGGGACGGTTTGCCGGGGCCGGAGCCGGGCGGGGGGCCGAACTCCACGCAGCAGTAGCCGGTGTGCGGCGCGAGCTTCGCCTCGATGGGCGCCGCGCCGGGCCCGTCGGAATCGTCGTCGGGTGGGGTGCGGGCTTCCGTGGTGCCGGTGGTCAGGGTCTCGACCATGCCGGAGAGGAAGGCGTGGTTGACTCCGCAGACCAGGTCGGGGTCGTCCGCGGCCAGGGGATGGAACGGGCAGTTGCGCAGCCGCAGCCGCGTGGGGCTCTCGCGGTCGGGCTCGAAACCGTGGCGTTCGAGGATCTCGGCGGCGGAGGTGAGCGCGCGTTCGGTGCCGAGCCGTCCGCCCCGGACGGGACGGCTCTCCGCGGCGCCGAGCGCACGGCCGCGTTCCGCCGCCACCCGTAGCGCCGCGTCCCGGCCGTTCTCGTCCGTGCCCTGCTCGCGGACGGCGTCCAGCAGGATGCTCGCGAGCAGGGCGTGCTCGCGCTGCGGGATGTTCACCTGCACGTCGACGCCGGACGGCTCGTACACCTTGGGCGCCCGCCCGACCCGCCGCACGCCGGGCGGGTTGGCGTAGCGGGCGTGCAGGAGCCCCGCGTCCACGAGCTTGTCCAGGTGGAACGCGGCGAGCTTCCGGGAGATCCCGACGCTGGCGGCCGCCTCGTCCCTGGTCACGGGGCGCCTGGCCGCCCGGATGAACGCGTACATGCCGCGCCGCAGGTCGTCGCCGAGGATCGCGGCGGCCTCCAGCCCGGCCGAGTCTGAGGTCACGGGATCACCCTAGCCCGCCACCATCGAAACACCAAGGTGAGCAGGTTAAATAATCGAAGGCCGCCCCTATGCCTCCTCATCGTTGACGGCTCCTGCTATAACACCAATACTTGTTGGTGAAATAGGAGGTCCACATGAATGATCAGGCGCACCAGCCGGCCAAGCGGCCGGTGACCCCACTCGCCGGGAGCTACGGCCACCCGCTGCATCCGATCCTCGTGACGGTGCCGATCGGGGCCTGGATCGCGGCGCTCGTGTTCGACATCGCCTCGCACCTGGTCGACGATCCGGAGTTCGCGTCCCGGGGCGCGCTGTGGCTCATCGGCCTCGGCATCGTCGGTGCGCTGGCCGCCGCGGTGACCGGGTTCCTGGACCTGCTCGCCGTCCCGCCCGGCACGCGCGCCTTCCGCACGGCGCTCGTCCACATGTCCCTGAACCTCGCCGTCACGCTCAGCTTCGCGGGCGGCTTCTTCTGGCGCATGGGCGACGGCACGGGCTCGGTCGCGCCCGCGCAGATCGCGCTGTCCGCCGTCGCGCTCGCGGCGCTGGCCGTGTCCGGCTATCTCGGCGGGAAGCTCGCCTACCGGTACGGCGTCCGCGTGGCCGACGAGACGACGCAGGCCGAGGGCTTCGTCCGCTCGTAGGACGGCCCGAACGACGCCGGCACAACAGGCACCTCCTCCGGATGAGGTGCCTGTTGTGGTGCGGGGCGGTCGGGCGAACCGGGCCGTGCGGTCCGGGTCAAGGCTTCGTCCGAGGCCCCGGGCTATGGGGTTGTGATGGGCGTGGTGTGGGGGGCTAGGAGGTGCCGGCGACCACTTCCGTTTCTGTCTCGGGGACGGTGGACGGGGACGGCCTGGAACGGCGCGGGGTCATGCCAAGAGCGGCGATCGCGGCGACCGCCATGAACCCGGCGACCGTGAGCCAGGCGTTCACGTATCCGTTGTGCGCGTCGGCGTAGCCGAGCGGGGTGCCGAGGACGGCGACGGCGAGGCTGACGCCGAGGACGCTGCCGAGCTGGCGGCTCATGTTCACGACGGCGCTGCCGGTGGCGTAGCGGTGCGGCGGCAGGTCGACGGCGGCGGAGGCCAGGATCGTGGGGAGGGCGAGGCCGACGCCCGTCCCGCCGATGAGCCAGCCCGGCAGCAGCTCGGTGGTGTAGGCCGGTGCCGGGCCGAGGCTCATCGCGATCAGGACCACGCCGAAGGCGCAGAGCATGCACCCGGCGGCGGTGATCAGACCGACGGGGACCCGCGCGGCGGCGAGCCTGCCTGCGATGATGGCCATGATCGGGACCATCAGCGGGCCGGGCGCGACGGCGAGCCCGGTCTTGATGGGCGAGTAGTGCCAGACCTGCTGCATCCACAGGACGCCGAGCAGGAGGTTCGCGGCGAACGCGACGGTGAAGAGCAGGATCGTCGCGTTCGACCAGGAGAAGGTCCGGACGGCGAGGAGCGACGGTTCGATCACGGGCGCGGGGTGGCGCAGGGAGCGGAGCCAGAACCAGGCGAGGCCGAGCAGCGCGGCGGCGATGGCGATCGTGGTCTGCTCGCCCGGCCAGTCGTTGATCTTCACGAGGCCGAGCGCGAGGAGCGCGACGGAGAGGGTGAGCACCGCCGTGCCGGGCAGGTCGGGGACGCGGGCGGCGGCGCCGTCGCGGGAGTCTGGGACGAACCGCAGCGCGAGCAGCGTCACCGCGATCCCGATCGGGATGTTGACCTCGAAGACCCAGCGCCAGGAGACGTCCACCAGGACGCCGCCGACCGCGGGGCCCGCCGCGGCGGCGAGCGCGGCGGACGCGGACCAGATCCGCACCGCGCCGGCGCGGCGGGCGGCCGGGTACGCCGAGAGCAGGAGCCCGAGGCTGGTGGGGATGAGCGCGGCGGCGCCGGCGGCCTGGAGGACGCGGAACCCGACCAGCCACCACAGGGACGGCGCGAGCGCGCACGCCTGGGAGGCGAGCGTGAAGACGATGAGCCCGGCGATGAGGCCGGGCTTGCGGCCGTAGCGGTCGGCGAGCCGGCCGAGCGGGACGAGCAGCGCGGCGAACACGATCGCGTACCCGTTGAGCACCCAGGACAGGTCGGCCATCGAGTGGCCGGGGAAGTCGCGTCCGATGTCGTTGAACGCGACGTTGACGATGAACAGGTCGAGGCCCGCCATGAACGAGGCGACGGAGAGTACCGCGAGCACTGGCCGGGGGCGCACCTGACTTTGTTGCACCATAGTCAGGGAGGCTAGCGAGCGGCCTGACTTTGGTCAAGCGAAGTCAGCAGGTTTATAGTGGACGGGTGACAATCGCACTTGAGGGGCACTTCGCCGACCGTGACAGCTGGTCGATGCAGAACTGCCCGGTCGCGAGGACGCTGGCCGCGCTCGGCCCGCCATCGGCGGTGCTCGTGCTCAGCGAGGCCTACTTCGGGACCAACCGGTTCGGTGACTTCGTCCGCAATCTGGAGATGACCGAGTCGGCCGTCACGGCGCGCCTGCGTCACCTCGTCAAGGCGGGCCTGCTCAGCCGGGAGCCCTACCAGGAGCCCGGCCAGCGGACGCGCTACGAGTACCACCTGACGAAGATGGGCCAGGACCTCGCGCCGACCCTCGTCGGCCTCATGGAATGGGGCGAGACCTACCTGCCCGGCGAGGAGGGGCGCCAGGTCATGCTGACGCACGCCGGCTGCGGCGAGGCCGTGACGGCGCAGGTCAGATGCGCGGACGGCCATGACGTAGGGGTGGACGAGATCATCATGCGCCCGCCCCGGCCCGAGGAGGCGGCAGCGGCGGCCGACGCCGAGTAGCGCCGGCCGGGAACGCGCGTCAGAGGCGGCCGCCGGCCCGCGTCACAGGCGGCGGCTGGTGCCGCCCGCCAGGCGCAGCGCGTGCTCGACCAGCGACACCAGGACCTGCTTCGCCGACAGCGTATGGCGCGCGTCGCAGAGCATGACGGGCACGTGCGGGTCGATGTCCAGCGCCATCCGGATCTCGGGCGGGTCGTAGCGGTCGGCGTCGTCGAAGCAGTTGACGGCGACGACGAACGGGGTGCCCTTCTGCTCGAAGTAGTCGATGGACGCGAAGCTCGCCATCAGCCGCCGCGTGTCCGCCAGCACGACCGCGCCGAGCGCGCCGCGCGACAGCTCGTTCCACATGAACCAGAACCGGTCCTGGCCCGGCGTCCCGAACAGGTAGATGGCGACGCCGTCGCGCAGGGTGATGCGGCCGAAGTCCATCGCCACGGTCGTGGTGGTCTTGGCGGCGACGCCGTCGAGGTCGTCCACGCCGACACCGACGTCGGTCAGCGCCTCCTCGGTGCGCAGCGGCCGGATCTCGCTGACCGCGCCGACCATTGTGGTCTTCCCGACGCCGAACCCGCCGGCGACGAGGATCTTCAGCGCGACGCGCGGGCCGTCCAGCCGCTCGTCGTGCTCGGCGAGGGCGTCGGAGGAGTCCGGCGCGTCCAGGGTGTCCGGCGGGGGGTCAGAGCGCGCGGAGTTCATCGAGCACCCTCCTGAGCAGGTTCGGATCGGTGTGTGGCGAGCTCGCGTGCGGTGGGTTCGCGTACGGCGAGCTCGCGTGCGTGGCGCCTGCGGGTGGTGCGCCCGCGTAGGGAGCGCCCGCGTGCGGCAGGCCCGCCCCGGGCAGGCCGGTGAGCGGGTCGGCGGACGGCCCGGACCACCGCTGGACGTCCACGAGCCCCGAGTCGAGCAGGTCGCCGACCAGGACGCGGATCACGCCGAGCGGCAGGTCGAGGTCCGAGGCCAGGTCGGCGAGCGCGTGCGGGCGGCGGCACAGCGCCAGCAGCCGCCGCTGGTGGCGCGACAGCCGGCCGGGGTCGGCGGGCCGCCTGCCGGTGGCGACGAGGATCGCCACAATGTCCAGCGGCTCGCCGTTCGGCCGGGTGCGGCCGCGGGTCACCGCGTAGGGACGGACGATGGGTCCGGCGGCGGCGTCCAGCCACCGTTCCCTGCCCGGGGCCCCGTGATCGGGGGCGCCGGGCGCGTCGCCGGGGTCCATCGCACGTCACCTGGTTCCCGGTCCCGGGCCCGGCGGCGGGCCCGGCGAAGGCGCCGGGCCGTTCTGCCGGACGCCCGTGGACAGCTGCCGCCCGACGCGCTTGACCAGCATCGTCATCTCGTAGGCGACCAGGCCCGCGTTCGCGCCGACCTCGCTGAGCAGCGCCAGGCAGCTGTTGGCCCCGGCCGGCACGACGAAGAACAGGCCGTCGTCCATCTCGACCAGGGTCTGCCGGATCTCGCCGGAGTCGAGCTGCGCCCGCGCCCCGGTCGCGAGGCTCTGGAACCCGGCCGCGAGCGCCGCCAGGTACTCGGCGTCCTCGCGCCCGACGCCCCGGGACATGCCCATGACCAGGCCGTCCCGCGACAGCACGACGACCTTGCGGACCTGCGGGACCCGGCCGACCAGATCGTCGAGGAGGAAGTTCAGCTCGGTCGCGACGCCCTGCCTGCTCATGATCGTCCTTCCGTGCCGTCGTCCATGGGTTCCTCGTCGTCGTCCCTGCCGCGCAGCCAGCCGGCCTGGAGCGAGGCGAACAGGTCGCGGGACGCCTCCGCCGAGCGCGCCTCCCACGCGGCGACCGCGTCCTCGGGCGGCGCTTCCGGCGATGGCGGCCCGGCGGCGTAGACCTCCGCCTGCGGGGCGGTGTCGCGGAGCTGCGGCGCCAGGTTGCCGCCGCGCACCCGGCGCGGCAGCGGGGTCCGTCCGCCGTTGCCCGCCTGCGCCTGGGCCTGCGCCTCGCCGAAGGACGGCGGCGACTCGTGGCCGTAGGGCGGCACGTGCGGGCCCGCCGCCTGGAACGGGCGCGTCGCGTCGTAGAGGGGCGTCCCGTAGGGCGGGGTCTCGTGCGGTGCTGGTTCGTACGGGGGTGTTTCGTACGGCGGCGACGGCGGGGTCTCGTACGGCGGCGGGGTCTCGTACCGGTCGTACGATGGCCGGTCCTCGGTGGACGTCGGCGCATGCAACCCCGCCGTCGCGTCGTACTCCGGCTGATCCGTGATGGACGCCGGCGCATCGGGTGAAGTGGTGTCGTCGTAGATCGGGGCGTTGAGCATCGTCGTGGACGTGGGCGCCTCCGGCGTTGGCCAGGCCCTCATCGAGCCGTTCCGCACGGGCGTCCCGTTCTCCTGCCGCGGCTGCGGATGCGGCTGCGCCGAGTTCGAGCGGGCGACGGGGACGTCGCCGGGGACGGCCTCGTCCTCGGGCTGGTCGGCGTCCACGATGAGCTCGCGCGGGATCAGCACGACCGCGCTGACGCCCCCGTACAGCGACGGCTGCAGCGCGACCCGGATGCCGTGCCGGCCGGCGAGGCGGGCGACGACGAACAGGCCGAGCCGGTCGGTGACCGCGAGGTCGAACTCGGGCGGCCGCGACAGCCGCAGGTTCAGCGCGTCGAGTTCGGACTGGTCGAGGCCGATGCCGCGGTCGATGACGTCGACGGCGAACCCGTTGGCGCCCATCTCGCCGCGGACCAGCACCTCGGTCGGCGCGGGCGAGAACACCGTGGCGTTCTCGATCAGCTCGGCGAGCAGGTGGATGATGTCGGCGACGGCCTCGCCGATCACCGCGGCCGGGCCGGTCACCACGACGACCTCGACGCGCGTGTAGTCCTCGACTTCGGAGACGGCGGCGCGCAGCACGTCCTCGACGTGCACGGGCCTGCTCCAGCCGCGGCCCGGGGACGTCCCGGACAGGATGACCAGGCCCTCCGCGTGCCGGCGCATGCGGGTGGTGAGGTGGTCGAGCCGGAACAGGTCTTCGAGGGCCTTCGGGTCGGACGCGCCGCGCTCCATCTCGTCCAGCATGCGGAGCTGGCGGTGCAGCAGCGACTGGTTGCGCCACGCGACGTTGAGGAACACGCGGCTGATGCCCTGCCGCAGGTAGGACTCGCGGACGGCGGTGTCGATGGCGGTGCGCTGCACCCGCGTGAACGCGTCGCCGACGCGGGCGACCTCCTTGGTCCGGCCCCATTCCATGAGCCCGCCGAGCGGCGGGACCTCGGCGTCCACGTCGACCTCCTCGCCGCGGCGCAGCCGGGCGACCACGCCGGGCAGCCGGTCCTCGGCGAGGTGCAGCGCGGCGCGCTGCAGCCCGCGCAGCTCGCGGGACAGGCTGCGGGCCGCCAGCAGCGACAGCACGATCGAGACGACCACGGCGAGCAGGCCGAACCCGCCCGCGAGGACGAGCCGGAGGATGATCCGGTCCCCGATCGGCTTGGCCATCTCGTTGAGCGCCAGGCTCGCCTGCGTGACCTTCTGCGCCCAGGCCTGCGACAGCAGCTGGGTGGTCGCCTGCCAGTCGGCGGCCTCGGGGGGCAGCCGGTCGTCGCGCGCCTCGACGATCGCGGCCTCGGCGGCGCGGTAGCGCTGGAAGCCGTCGGAGGCGGCGAGCTGCTCCAGCGGCCCGCGGATCTCGGCGTTCAGGTCGGCGAGCCCGGAGTCGAACTCGCGCCGCCCCTCGGCCGCCCACTGGATGAACGCGGTGTGCTCGGCGGGCGTGAGCCGCCCGTTGCGCGCCATCGCGGCGGTGACGAGCGAGTCCTGGCGGAGCATGTAGGCGCGGGCGTTGCCGAGGCTGATCAGCGCGCGGCCCTGCGTGAGGATGGCGACGTCGTTGACCGTCACCAGCCCGTTGAAGACCTTGATGACCTCGTCGAGGACGGTGCTGTAGGCGTTGATGACGTCGAGCGGCTCGGCGCTTCCCGCGTCGACCTGGGCGCGCAGCGTCGGCAGCGTGTCCAGCGCCTTGATCGCGACGGCCAGGCGCCGCTCGGTCTCGGGTTCGGCCGCCTCGCGCGCCTCGGCGGACGTCGCGGTCCTGCGGAAGGACGCCTCCATGGCGCTGACCCGTGCGCGCAGCCCGCCGAGCTTCTGCCTGTCCTTGGCGTCGCGGGTGCTGAGCGCGACGACGCTGAGGGATCGTTCGGCCTGGAGCAGGCCGACCAGGTTGATGCCGGGCAGGCCCATCTTCTCGTAGGTCGTCGAGAAGTCGAACTTGTCGGACGCGTCGCCGACCGTGATGTTCGCGGCGAACGCCCACAGCGCGATGAGCGAGACCAGCGGAACCAGCAGCAGCGCCGTGATCCGCAGCCGGATCGGGCGCTTGCGCCGCCGCCGCTCGCGCGCGGGCGCGTGGTGCGCGGACGTGTGATGCGGGGACGCGTGGTGCGGGGCCTCGCCGTGCGGCGGCTCGCTGTACGGAGACTCGCCGTACGGAGACTCGCCGTGCGGGGGCTCGTTGTTCGAGGCGGCCGTGTAGGGGCCGGCCGGCCGGCCGTCGCCAACCATCAGATCACAACCTCATGCGGGGGGACGGGCCGCGATCCGTGGCCCGCTCTTTCGGTCTGTGTGGGCTTGCTAGGGGCGCACCTCGTCCATGGCCGCGCGCGCGACCAGGCCACGGAGCCTGCTGGTGATCTTCGCGACGGCGCGGGCGTGCCCGTGCACGGCCTTCTCGCGCGTGGAGTACCGGCCGACGTCGGCGTGCATCGACAGATCGGACACGATCGTCTGCCACAGCAGCGGTCGCCCGTCCGCCGCGAACCCGAGGTCGATCACGGTGAACCAGGTCGACACGACCACCACGACACCGCCGACGCGGATGACGTCCTGTGCCAGCAGGCGTCCCCGTACGTCCAGCAGAAGGCGCTGGGCCTCTTCCGAGGTGACTCGTCTCCCGTCCGAGCGGTAGTAGTCGACGGACTGATGCCTGTCCAGAGGCTGTTGCTTCTCGACCGGCATGTGCTTTTCAACCGACATGGTGCTTCCCATCGCTGCGCGGGGTTGCGAGGAAAGGCGGGGTCAGCGGCCTGGACGCGCGTCCCGCGGCCAGGCGGGGACCTCGCACCAGACGGCCTTGCCGGACGGGGTGAAGTCCGTGCCGTGCCGGTCGGCCATGATCGCGACGAGGAACCAGCCCCGTCCCGTCTCCTCCATGAGGTCGACGCCGCCGCCGTCGGCGAACCGCGTCCGCGGCACGCCGGCGCTCTGGTCGTGGACCTCGATGCGGAGCCGGTCGCCGGCGCGCAGCAGCCGCAGCGACAGCACGGTGCCGGGAACGTCGGCGGAGTGCCGGACGGCGTTGGTGACGAGCTCGGAGACCAGGACCTCCGCGTCGTCGCCGACGTGGCCGATGTCGGAGCCGGTGGTGACGGACCGGCTGAAGCGCCGGGCCTGCGGCACCGATTCGTGCTCGGCGGGCAGCGTCAGCTCGCCCAGCAGGATCGCCGCGCCGTTGGTCGGGGCGCCGCCGTTGGACGGGGCCGCGCCGTTGCTCGGGGCCATGCCGTTGGGCAGGGCGGTGCCGTTGGACGGCGGCGGCGCGCCGTCCGGTGCGGCCGTGCCGGTGGCCAGGGTGTTAGGGAGTTCGATGGTGTGGTTGTCGCCCGACATGCGGAACGCCTCCTTGACTAAGGCGTGTTGCCCGGATCCAGCCCGGCCGGGACGCGAGGCTGGGAGGGGCTAGGGGGTTGGTGCGGGTGCCGCCGCCGTTCGGGCATGCGGCGGCACGGGGGTCGAGGACGCGGGACCGCGGACGACACGCGGAACGCTCGGTCTCGACGGCGGGCACGACCTTGACGACGTGCACTCTCTCGATCTGTACCGTCTCGACCGAGCGGGCGGTCATGACGGATCGCCTTCCTCGGCATCGCCCGCCCGGGTGCGCAGCAACCGGGCGGTACTGGTGAACCACTCGTAGTTCTCCTGCTCGAAGCGCAGTCCGCGCATGCAGGTCAGGTACGGGCCGACCGGGGTGCCGGTCCGCAGGAACGTCTCCTCGTCCAGGTCGCCGCGCAGGTGCTTCATGGTGTGCTCGAAGACCTCGATCTTGGCGGCGGACGCCACCGCCCGGTCTTCGAGCTGCGCGATGACGGAGGACGCGGAGATGTGGTCGACGGCCTGGACCATCGCGAGCAGGTTCTCGCGGATGATGCCGGGCTTGGCGGGGGTGGCCGCGAACCGCTCGAGCTCGTCGAGGCCGGCCTGGGTGACGGTGTACACGCGTTTGTTCGGACGGTCGTGCTGGATGATCTGCCGACCGCTGATCAGGCCTTCCGTCTCCAACCTCGACAGCTCCGAGTAGAGCTGCTGCGGTACGGCGTGCCAGAAGTTGGAGACGGACAAATCAAAGATCTTGGCCAGCTGGTAGCCGCTGTACTCGCCGTCGAGCAGCGCGGCCAGCACCGCGTGACGTAGCGCCATCGGCCTTCTCTCCCCGCCTTGACTCAGGGTTGACCCGACGTTATCAGGCAGCGACATGAATAGTCATGCTTTTGACTAGGATTGGTTAGGGTGATTTTTCCGGTCCGCTGAGAAGTTCCAGGTCACCGGCAGGTCGGTGGCGAGGTCCCCGGCGAGGCCGGTGATCTGGCCGCGGAGGAACGCGTCCCGGGTCTGGCGGCGCTGCGTCTTTCCGCTGGTCGTGCGGCGCACCGCGCCCCGTCCGGCCAGGACGACGCTCAGCGCGGGCAGCTCGAACGCGCGGGCGACCTCGGCCTTGATGAGGGCGGCGAGCTCGTCCAGCGGCGTCCCGGCGGCGACCCTGGTGCTGATCTCCTGGACGATCACGACGTGCTCCTGCACTCCCCCGCCGTCAAGGACGAACGCGGCACCGGTGAGCGCCGCCGGGTGGGCGGCGCCGGCGGTCTCCTCGACGTCGTGGGCGTGGATGTTGCGGCCGTTGACGATGATGAGGTCCTTGATCCGTCCGGTGACGAACAGCTCGCCGTCGGCGGCGAGGAACCCGAGATCGCCCGTCCTGAGGTAGGGGCCTTCGCCGTCGGAGGTGTGCGCGCCGAAGGTCGCGCGGCTCGCGGCCGGGTTCTCCCAGTACCCGCGTGCGACGCTTCCGCCGCGGACCCAGATCTCCCCCACCTGCTCCTCCGGCAGGCGCGCGCGGGTGCCGGGGTCGACGATGCCGACGTCGAGCGTGACGGGACGCCCGCAGCTCACCAGCCGCCGCCGCGCCCCGGCGTCCCCGTCCGGCGCCGGGACGGCCTTGTCGAGGGTGAGCGCGTCGGCGTCGAAGTCGCGGACGACGGGACCGGTGCCGAGCGGCGCGGCGGTGACGAGCAGCGTCGTCTCGGCCATGCCGTAGCAGGGCATCCACATCCCGGGCCGGAACCCGACCGGCGCGAACCGCTCGCTCATCCGCTCCAGCGTCGCGGCCCGGACGGGTTCGGCGCCGTTCTTGACGACGCGGAGCGACGACAGGTCCAGGCCCTCCAGCTGGCGGTCGGTGACGCGGCGCAGCGCCAGCTCGTAGCCGAAGTTCGGCGCGACGGTGACCGTGCCGCGGTACCGGGTGATCAGCTCCAGCCACAGCACCGGACGTTTGATGAACGTGATCGGGGAGGTGAACACGTACCGGCAGCCCAGGTACAGCGGTTGCAGGACCTGACCGACCAGGCCCATGTCGTGGTAGTGCGGCACCCAGCCGACCCCGACCGTGTCGGCCGTCCCCTCGATGCGGCGCTGGATCTCCTCGCCGTTGCTCAGCAGGTTGCCGTGGGTGACCATCACGCCCTTGGGGTCGCTGGTCGAGCCGGAGGTGTACTGGAGGAAGGCGAGCGTGTCCGGGCCGAATCCGGGCGGCGTCCAGGAAGCGGGGCCGGGGACGGTCTCGTCGGCGGCCTGCGTGTCGAGGGCCTGGACGCGGCGTTCCAGACCGGCGCCGTCCAGCCAGGCTTCGATGGTGGCGCGGTGGGCGGTGTCGGTGAGGATCAGCGTGATGTCGGCGTCCTCGATGATCCGGCGGGTGCGGCCGAACCGTCCGGCGTCCAGGTCGGGCAGGGGCGCGGGGACGGCGATGACGCGCGCGTACAGGCATCCCAGGAACGCCGCCAGGAACTCCAGCCCCTCGGGATACAGCAGCAGGACGGCCCTGTCCTGGAGGCCGCGGGCCTGTAAGCGGGAGGCCAGCGCGCGGGCCCGGCGGTCGAGCTCGGCGAATCCGAGCACGTTCTCCTTGTACCTCCCGAGCCGTTCCTCGCTGATGAAGGTGAACGACCGGTCGTCGCCGTGCGCGTCGATGTTCTCCCGGACGAGCGACACGAAGTCTTGATGCTCGTGCATCCCGGTCACTCGTCCCCTGGGCTGGTCGGCTCAGCGACGGTCACCAGCTCGGCCAGGGAGAGGAGGGAGAACCAGCGGCCGTCGTCGAAGGTGCGGAACATCGCGTCCTCCAGCGACGGGAGGAACTCCTCCGACAGGAGCGTGTCGGGCTGTGCGCGCTGGAGCAGGCGCTGCAGGCACAGCACGAGCCACTGCCCGCCGGCGAACGGCCCGCAGAACCGGTGCCGGTTGTGCAGCCAGGTCAGGACGCAGGAGAACATCGCGTGCAGCTCGCAGTACCGCTTGGCGCGCGCCAGCGCCGCCACCGACGACGTGTCGCCCTCGCTCGCCCTGATGCCCTGCTCCACCTTGGCGCGCATCCCGCCGATGCTCGACATCAGATCCTTCAGCTCGGCGGCGACGCCGGGCGCGGCGTGGGCGTTGGCCGCGGTCAGCAGCTCCTCCGACAGCAGGTCGAAGCGCTGGCCGATCTCGTCGCGGCCCTCGTTGGTGAGCTGGAGCAGGCGGCCGTCCGGCGCCCAGGCGGGGGGCGTGCGCGTCCAGCAGAACAGGTCGGCGAGCAGCTCGTCGGCGTCGGAACCAGCAGGGCGGCCGGTCTCCTCCGGCGGGTCGATCAGGAACGGGAGCTGGCCCGCGACGTTGGCGAGGTTCACGTGCGTGGTGCCCTCGAAGATGCTCGCGATCGCGTGGTCGCGTTGCAGCTTCTGGAACACGCCGTGCGCGACGCCCTCGCGCAGGTAGCCGCGCGCCGCCAGGACCGTCCCGATGCTGGCGACGACCTCCTCGCCCAGGACGGGCACGAAGTACTTCACGATCGAGGACCACAGGCTCAGCCGTCCGGGCGCGACCGTCAGGCAGCGCGCCACCGGGATCGCGACGCACTCGGCGATCAGCAGATCCAGGTGCGCCTTGAGCAGATGGTCGCGGATGACGGGGATCTGGTAGATGTCCGAGCCGTAGAGGGTGCGGCGCCGCGAGTACTCCATGCCGATGCGGACCACCGCGTCCATCGTCCCGACCGACAGCGCGGCGATCGCCGTCCGGGTGATCTGCAGCGTCTTCAGCGTCTGGACGAGCCCGGACCCGCGCCGCCCGATCACCCGGTCGGCCGCGACGCGCGCCCCGGAGAACGCGACGCCGCTCAGGTCGTGGCCGCGGAGCCCGACCGTCCGCACGGGCGGGAGCGTCGACCAGGTGCCCGGGTCGAGTTCGTTCTTGTCGACCAGGATGAGCGAGAAGTCGCGGGTGCCGGTCCTGGCGTAGGTGGTCACGAACCGTCCGCGGGTGGCGTTGCCGACCGGCCATTTCGTACCGGTGAGGACGAGGTCGTCGCCCTGGAGCTCGGCCTCCGACTCCGACGCCATCACATCGCTGCCGTGGTCGGCCTCCGAGACGCCGAAGCAGGCCAGGTCGCCGTTCAGGACGCCGTCGGCGACCGTCCTGCGCTGCCGGTCGTCCCCCCACAGCCACACCGGGTTCACCGCCAGCAGGCCCGACCCGTACATCACCGCGACGGTCACGCTGCGCCGCGAGATTCCGCGCGTGACGAAGAACAGCTCCTCAAGCGTCGTCAGCCGCCCGCCGAGACCGCTCGGCACCAGGTATCCCGGGAAGCCCCAGTCGCGGACGGTGTCGACCGCGCCGGGCGGAAGCTCGTCGCGCTCCTCCGCCTCCACGATCGCCTTGTAGGAGAAGGGGCCGGACGCCTCGTCCATCGGGTCGCCGAGACGCCGGTCCAGGTCGGCGGCGATGCGGTGCGCGGGCGACAGCTCGGGCTCAAGGGACGCGGGGCCGGGGGGCGGCGGCTCGGCGCGTCCGGGATGGGGCGCGGGACGGGACGGCGGCTGCGGGGATCGCGGCGCCGGGACGGCACTCGCCAGGCCAACGGGGTCAACAGGGGGAACGGGGGTCACGGGGACAACGGGGTTTGCGGGGATCTTGCTGTCCATCGGTTCCTTCGACTCTCTAGAGGTGGGCCGGGCTCTAGCGCTGAGCAGGGTCGGACGGGTCCCCCGATCCCTCCGCCGCCTCCATCCGCCGCCCGACCACCCGGGCGAGCGTCATCGCCGCGGGCAGCGGGCGGACCATGACGGTCAGGCCGGTGACGAGGCCGGTGTCGCCGAACCTGAGCAGGTCGAGCCCCTGGACGGCCTTGCCCGCCACCCGTGCCGTGAAGATCAGCGCCAGGGGCGGGGCGGCGGGCGTGGCCGGGGCGATCGGGAAGCCGCCGCCCGTGGGGTCGGCGACGGGTGCGGTGCCGGTGAGCTCGTCGGTGTAGCGGAAGTCGTCGAAGACCTCCAGCAGGACGCCGAGCAGCGCGGTGACCGGCTCGCGGCCGAGGTAGGGCTTCACCATCACCGGACTGTGGAACTCGATGCCAGGGTCGAGTGCCATGGTGATCGCGGCGAGGTCCTTGGCCTCCACCGCCTTCCGGAACGTTCCGCGGGCCGTCACCTGAGCTGCTCCCTTCACCCGCCAGCGGACGGGTCAGTTCATCGTCTGAGGCGGAACGGTGTCGGCGGGGGACGCGCTGTCCACGGAACCGGGCACATGATCGGAAGGCGGCGGGCCGGGGAGCGGTGGGCTGGAAGGTGGCGGGCTGGAGGACGCCGGGCTGGGGGGCTGCGGGCTGGGGGACGGCGGGGTGATGAGCATGCGGGCGGCGGGAGCCGCGGTGGGAGCGGCGGCGCGGGCGAGGTCCGCGGCCCAGGCGCGGTAGCCGGCGGGCGACGGGTGGAAGCCGTCGGAGGCGAACAGCTTGCGGTCGCGGGCCATCGCCTCGTCCATGGGGGCGTGGACGGCGCCGCCCGCCACGGCCACGTCCCGCATGATCCGGTCCATGGACCGTGCCCGCGCGCCGAGGACGAGGCGCAGCGGCTGCGGTATGGCCGGGAACCGGTGCACGGGCGGCATCCCCGCGACGACCAGGGTCGCGTCCGCGTACCTGCCGCGCAGGACGGCGATGAGGTCGGCGAGGTCGGCCGTCCAGCGGCGCAGCGGCCGCCGCCGGATCAGGTCGTTGATCCCCACGGTGACGACGACCAGATCAAGGACCGGCGGGCCCTCCGCGGCGGGGACGAGGCCGGTCGCGACCCGTCGCGCCGTGGCGCCGTTCTCGCCGGTGACCGACCAGGCCACACTCCGCCGCAGCCGCTCCTGCAGCGCCTCCGCGAGAAAGCCCGGCAGCGCCTCCGCGTGCAGGGACGCCCCCACCCCGGCGGCCGTGGACTCGCCGATCACCACCACCCGGAACGCGGGACCGGACGCGGGGTTCGCGCCGGGGACGAAGCCGTGCTCGTCGCCCGTCGCGGGGTCGAGCCTGGGCGTGCGGCGCACCGTCCGCCATGCCTGGACGGCCAGAACCGGCGCGAGCGGGACGAGCATCATCGACTGGGGGACGCGTGTTCGCCAGCGTCCGTTCAAGAAGGTGAATGGTTTCTTCATCTCTATCCCAGACTAGGAAAATTGGCCCCCGAGGCTTAGATCACCCGCTCGGCGAGCAGGCTTCGTGCGATACCAGCGATCACCTCCGCGACATAAGCGTGCCCTCTCGGGTTGAGGTGGATTCCATCCGCGCTCCACATCGCGGGGTCGGCGACTTTCGCCACCGATTCGCGTGCGGGAAAAGAATTTCCGAAGTCGAGTGCGGCGCGGCCGAGCTCCTCGTTGAAGTCGTGAATCCGCTGGACGGTGCGTTTCTTGCGGAACTGCGACATCGGGGCCAGGTCGAGCAGCGGCGGGCGCGGCACCGGGATCGCGAGGGTGACCGCGCCGATGCCGGCGGCCCAGCCGAACAGCTCGTCCAGCCGGGCGGCGGCGGCCGGGCGCTCGAACCCGCGCAGCGCGTCGTTCATGCCGCAGCCGAGCACGACCAGGCCCGGCCGCAGCGCCCGGACGGCGGGCAGCTGGTCGCGGACGACGTCCTCGATCGTCGCGCCCGGGTCGGAGGCGTTGAGCATCTCCTCGCGGGGAATGCCCAGGTGGCGGGCCAGCCGCCCGGCCCAGCCGAGCCATCCGCCGGCGGGGTCGGGATCGTCCTGCCCCTCGGCCACGCTGTCGCCGAGCACCACCATGGCGGGCGCGACCGCACCGGGCTCGGCGGGCCCGGCCGCGGGCACGCCGACCTGCGGAACACCGGCCGCGGGCACGCCGACCTGGGGCATGCCGGCCTCGGGACGGCCGGCCTCGGATACGCCGCCGCCCATCACACGCCGCCGTCCAGCGCACCGCCGTCCATGGCACGGGAACCCATCGTGCGGGCGCCCATCACGCGACGAGTTCGAGCAGGTAGTCGGTGAGGGCGGTCACCGTCTCGCGGCGGCGGGCCTCGGCCACGTCGACCTCGACCTGCAGGTGGTCCTCGATGTCGCTGATGATGCTGATGGCGTAGACCGAGTCGACGCCATAGCGCGCCAGTTCCACCGTCGGATCGATGTTTTCCGCCGGCTTGTCGAGGTAGAAGGCGATCCTGTCAAGAAGCCACGATTGCAGCTCGCCGTGGGAAATTGTTTCCGATCTGGTCACCGCACTCCTCCTTATGTCAGAAGGATCTTCGCGGGCATTAGTGATTGCACCGCAAGACGAGCAACACGCAACATACAGGGATATGGATGTTGTGTCTCAGGTCCACATGTGAACGATCGGACACAACCATGTCTCCGTTCCGTAAATTATGTCATTGACACGGTAAATCGGCGCAAAGTTACCGCTAGGTAACCCCTTCCGTTAAGGGACCCACCGAAGCCGTGATCCAAAACCGCCGTCCCCCTGCGTCCCAGGGATCCGTTCCTTCTCGCGCGCCGCATGGCGGCACGCGACCTGCGCCGTTCCCCAGCGGACCCGCCGCGCCCGGCCACCGCGGGCTCGGCCGGCGCGCGAGCGGTACGGCACGTTCCATGAGAATTTCGGACAACTGAACGGCGCGTACAACACGATGCGGCAAGGAGCGCCTTGCCTAGAGGTAAGGGTCACCTTGCGGTGAGGTCAGCTCCAGGCGGCGTCGGCCCTTGTCAGGGTCAGTTCCCGTCCAAGCGGTCGGGCACCGGAACCGGGCCCCGCAGCAGGGAGACGACCGGGTTCGGCTCGCGGGACTGCGCGAGCCGGTCCAGCGCCGCGTGCATGCGCCGCGACCGCCAGCGGTGCGCCGCGAGCCGGTGGAACCGCGCGAGCTCCGCCGCACCGGGACGCGCCGCTCCCGTCAGCGCGTAGCCGTGGTCCAAGAGGCGGGACGCGAGGACGTGCTCGACGAGGTCCGCCTCCGGACCGTGCAGGCGGTCCCGCCACGCCCCGACGTTGCGGCTGTTGGGCTCCTCGTGCGTGCGGAGGTGCCATCGGCGCGCGGACGGCACCGTGCGCCGGGCATGCCGGTACGCCTTGGTCATCTCGGGGTCGTACTCCTCGTCCAGGAAGATGCACAGCCTCTGCAGCTCGTGCTCCGGATCGGCGACGAGGTCCTCGTACCGGAGCTCGTAGAAGGTGCCGGGCCCGAGGCGCGGGCCGAGCCGCTTCCCCATGTCGACCGCCTCCCGCCAGGTCAGCGCCGCCGCGTAGATGTCGCCGTCGAACCACGGCATCCGCATCAGCGAGCTGACCGCGTCCCGGCCGTCGCGGACGAGATGGACGAACTGCGCGTCCGGGAACATCCGCCGGAGCATCGGCACCCGGCGGAAGTAGCTCGGCCGCTTGTCGCCCCAGCGCGGCTTGCCGTGCCGCCGCGCGTAGGCGCGGAAGACGATCGCGAGCGCGGACCCGAGCGTCGGGGGCCCGTGCACGATCTCCTCGATCACCTCCTCGGCGTCCAGCTCCAGGACCCGGAACTTGGTGTCCCCGCGGGTGATCCACTCGGCCAGCGCCCGCCGGTTCGCCTCGTCCTCCAGATCGCCGAACCGGTGCCGCGCCTCGTACGAGGTGTACACGAACCGCGTCTCGGACGGGAACGCGATGCGACGGTGCGAGTGCAGCATCTGCTGCAGCAGCGTCGTCCCCGACCGGGGGCACCCGAGGACGAAGATGGGGCGGCTGATCTGCGGATTCATGGGCGGCGAAGGTACCCGCGCCGGCTGAGACGAAGCCCAAGGCGACATCAACGAAGGCTGAAAATTCCTCCGGGCCTCCTCGATCGTGCGACGGTCCGCGGCGTATGTCCGCTCAGCGCGTCCCGTCCGGGTGGGCGCAGCCGACGTCCGCGGCGGGCAGGACGCCGGTGCGCAGGTAGGCGTTGACGATGCCGTCCGCGCACGGGACGGGGGTCAGCCCGTCGGCGCCGCGCCCGTAGACGCCGTGGGAGCGGATGTCCGCCGAGATCAGGCGCGAGCCCTTGAGCCTGCGGTGCATGGCGACGGCGCCCGCGTACGGGACGTTGTTGTCGCGCTTCGCCTGCAGGAGCAGCAAGGGGACCCGGTTGCGGATCTCGACCCCTGGTTCACGCGGCCCGGTTCTCCAGAACGGGCACGGGAAGATCGCGTTGGCCGTCGTCGCGAAGACCGGCTGGGTGCGGCGGGCGCGCTCGATGTTCCGCCAGTACCGCTCGGGGTCGGACGGCCAGCCCCCGGCGGGCCAGCCGCCGTCGCCGCACAGGATCGCGTTGGCGCTGTTGAACTGGTTGTCGAGCTCGGGGCTCGGGGTGTTGAACACCTCCAGCCACATGCGGAGCTCGGGGGTCGGCTCGACGGTCCGGCCGCCGGCGGCGTCGACCAGGTTGCGGACGGCCCTCGCCAGCACGTCGTCGTACTCCTCGGTGCTGACGAGCTGGCGCAGGATCAGGCCGAGCGCGCTCGCGTCCAGCGTGAAGCCGCCGATGCGGAGCGGGCCGCCGTCCACGTGCCTGGACAGCCTCTCTACGGTCCCTCTGACCTGGGCCGGGGTGCGTCCGAGGCGGTAGCCGGCGGAGCGGCGGGCCGTCCAGGCGGCCCATTCGTCCAGGCCCCGCTCCTGGGCCGGGCCGGCGGCCTGGAAGTTCTCGTACTGCGTCAGCGCCGGGTCGGTGACGCTGTCGATCACGATGCGGTCGGCGTGCCGGGGGAACATCTGGGCGTACACCGCGCCCAGGTCGGCGCCATAGGAGATGCCGTAGTAGGACAACCGGCGCTCGCCCAGGACGGCGCGGATCAGATCCATGTCGCGGGCGACGTTGCGGCTGGACGCGTGGGGCAGCAGCGCGGCGTTGTCGCCGTGCTCGTGGCAGCGGCGTGCGGTGTCGCGCGCGTTCCGTACCGACGCCTCGAACGCTTCGCGCCGGGAGTGCGTCGGCTGCGCCTTCGGGGACACGCCGCAGTAGATCGGGGTGCTGCGGCCGACGAACCGGGGGTCGAAGCCGATCAGGTCGTAGCGGTCGGCGGCGTCCTTCATCGAGGATCTGAGGTGCGCCGCGTAGTCCAGCCCGGGGCCGCCGGGCCCGCCCGGGTTGGCGAGCAGGATGCCGCGCCGGTGCGCGCCGTCCCTGGCCTTGATCCGGGAGATCGCGAGGTCGATGGACCGGCCGCCGGGGGCCGCGTAGTCGAGCGGCGCCGTCACCCGCGCGCACTGGGCCCCCGCCTTGACCAGTTCGGCGGCGTCGGCCGGGCACGCGCCCCAGTCGAGGTGCTGGCCGAGGTAGCGCGCCAGCCCCGGCGACTGGGGCGGGGACAGGGACAGGGAGGGGGTCGGACGGATCGGCGGGATCGCGGCCGAGGCGCTCCCCGTCCAGCCGACGAGACCGGCGGTGACGATCGCGGCGGCGGCCATCGCGGTACGTGGATGGGTCATGGGTTCGATCCCATCGGCTCGCCCATCGAAGATCATTACGGCTGGCACGTGGCCCGTGGTGGGGGCAGCCCCACCTAGCCGCTTTCCGCCGCACGGGCCGGCCGAATGGCAGGGTTCGGACTCCCGCCATTCTGTCTCGCAACAGCGAGCCGTCCAGGAAAAGACTTCCCTTACGGCGAGAAATAGGCTAAAGTAACGATCGGTGTGCCGGGAAGTCTGGTCGGCGAGGCAGGTCCTGTCTCCGACCAGAAGGAGTTTGATGACTCCCCGGCACTTTTGTTTTGCGCTGCGTGCGCCGCTTGCGCCGCGACCCGCCGTCTTCGCCACGCCGCACGGCCTGACCGCCGCGGCCTGGGCGAACGCGTTCCCAGATAGCTGAGCCGTACCCGCTCCACCCCTTGACCGGGGTCTTTTTCGCACCACCTTTCCCGTCCGGTGACGGCGTTTCCTGGCGTCCCGGCGCGGTCAATGACGGCTCGAAGCGGAAGCGTGCAATCACATGGGCGAATTCATCGATGCGGCGTTCGGTTTCCCGGCCGCGCTTTTCACCTTCTCTCTCTTCGTCGTCACCGGTTACTGGGTGCTCGTCCTCCTCGGCGGCCTCGGAATCGACTTCCTCGGCGGCGCCGATGCCGACACAGGGGCCGGCATCGGCGGCGAGACCGGGGCCCTGGACGGCGCCGGGACCGAAGACGCCGCGGACGGGTTCGTCGCCGAGCGGCTGGCCTTCCTCGGGCTCGGCGGCGTCCCGGCCACGGTCGCGCTGTCGCTGCTGATCGCGCTCGCGTGGTTCGCCGCGCTGTCCGGCTCGGCGCTGTCCGAGAGCCCGCTCGCGCGGACGCTCGTGCTGCCGGTGGCGCTGGCCGTCGCGTGGTTCGGGACGCGCGTCGCCGTCCTGCCGCTGCGCCGCGTCTTCCAGAGCCCGGTCGCGGGCTCGCTCCGCGACTTCGTGGGCCTGCCCTGCGTCATCCGCACCGGGCGGGTCGGCCCGGACTTCGGGCAGGCGGAGGTCATCGCGCCCGACGGGTCGTCGGCGATCGTCCAGGTGCGGCAGCCCGCGATGGACGTCCCCGTCGCGGGCGCCGCGGCGGGGTCACCGGAGGGCGCCGGGCTCACCGCCGGCACCAAGGCCCTGATCTTCGACTTCGATCCCGCCGGCCAGTTCTTCTGGGTCATGCCGCACGACGCGGCCTTCGACCCGCCCGAGAACGCCTCTTACTGACACCCAGCAGACAGGGATATCGATGGACACCATCACGATCGGAGCCGGTGTGCTCCTCGCGCTCGCCCTGCTCGTCGCCCTCGGCCTGATGCTGATGGTGACCCGGCTGTTCCGCAAGGTCGAGCAGGGCCGCGCGCTGATCATCTCCAAGCTCCGGAAGGTCGACGTCACGTTCACCGGCGCGGTCGTGCTGCCCGTGCTGCATCGCGCCGAGTTCATGGACATCTCGGTAAAGACCATCGAGATCGAGCGCACCGGACGCGACGGGCTGATCTGCAAGGACAACATCCGCGCCGACATCCGCATCACGTTCTTCGTCCGCGTCAACAAGACCGTCGAGGACGTGATCAAGGTCGCGCAGGCGATCGGCACCGAGCGCGCCAGCAGCCGGGACACGCTGCAGGAGCTGTTCGCGGCGAAGTTCTCCGAGGCGCTGAAGACCGTCGGCAAGCACCTCGACTTCGCCGACCTCTACACGCGCCGCAACGAGTTCCGCGACCACATCATCCGGGTCATCGGCACGGACCTGAACGGCTACAGCCTGGAGGACGCGGCGATCGACTACCTGGAGCAGACGTCGCTGCTGTCGCTGGACAGGACGAACATCCTCGACGCCCAGGGCATCCGGAAGATCACCGAGCTGACCGCGATCGAGCACGTCCGGACCAACGAGCACGCCCGCAACGAGGAGAAGGAGATCACCCGCCAGAACGTGGAGGCGCGCGAGGCGATCCTCGAGCTGGAGCGCCGCCAGGCGGACGCCGAGCTGCGGCAGGCGCGCGAGGTCGAGACCGTCCGGGCGCGGGAGGAGGCGGAGATCGAGCGGGTGAAGGCGGAGGAGCGGCTCCGCGCGCAGACCGCGCACATCCGGACCGACGAGCAGCTCGGCGTCCAGCACGAGAACAAGGAACGCGAGGTGTCGGTCGCCGCGAAGAACAAGGAGCGGGTCCTCGCGATCGAGAGCGAGCGGATCGAGAAGGACCGCGTCCTGGAGGTCATCGCCCGCGAGCGGGAGACGGAGCTGACCCGGATCGCCGCCGACAAGGAGGTCGAGGCGGAGAAGCGGGAGATCGCGAACGTCGTCCGGGAGCGGATCGCGGTGGAGCGGACGGTCGCCGAGCAGGAGGAGGGCATCAAGCGGCTCCGCGCGGTCGAGGAGGCCGAGCGCGCCCGCCAGTCGGTGATCATCCACGCGGAGGCGGAGGCGCAGGAGAACCTCGTCAAGGACATCAAGGCGGCCGAGGCGGCGGAGGCCGCGGCGCAGCACCGGGCCCGCGAGGAGCTGACCATGGCGCAGGCCCGCCAGGAGGCCGCCGAGCTGGACACGCAGGCGAAGATCCGGCTGGCGGAGGGGCTGCGCGCCGAGGCCGCCGCGGCGGGGCTCGCCGAGGTCCAGGTCCGGGAGCGGGACGCGGAGGCGATCGAGAAGGTCGGGCGCGCGGAGGCGGCCGTCGCGCGGGAGAAGGCGCTGGCCGAGGCGGCGCGGATCCGCGAGAGCCTCAAGGCGGAGGCGGAGGGCCTGACGGAGAAGGCGGGCGCGATGGCGGCGCTCGACGACGCCACCCGCCAGCACGAGGAGTACCGGCTGCGGCTGGAGGCGGAGAAGGACGTCCGTCTCGCGGGCATCGAGGTGCAGCGGCAGGTCGCGGAGGCCCAGGCCGGGGTTCTCGCCGCCGGGCTGGAGAACGCCGACATCAACATCGTCGGCGGCGACTCGGTGTTCTTCGACCGGCTCGTCGGGTCGATCGCGCTCGGGAAGGGGGTGGACGGGTTCGTCCAGAACTCCGAGGTCGCGCGGGCGGTCGCGGGCCCGTGGCTGGACGGCTCCGGCAGCTTCACCGACGACGTCGCGAAGCTCCTCGGCTCGCTCGGCGCGGGTGCGGGCGGCGTCCGGGACCTGACGCTGTCCGCGCTGCTGCTCCGCCTGATCAGGTCGGGCGGCCCGGACGGCCCGGCCCTCCAGAACCTCCTGGACACGGCCCGCCGCCTGGGCGTCGCCGACGCCCCGCTGTCCGACGCGCCGCTGCCGGATGCGCCGCTGACCGTCGGCGAGCCGAACCATGCCGTGAACGCCGTCCCGAACTGACGCGCTGGATAGGAGGATCCGTTGACTGAGGACGCCAGGACGGCCACGGGCGCAGGGGCGGCGGCGGGCGGGGAGCTGGACCACGGCACGTACGAGGTGCTGCGGGCGCGGCTCGCCGAGCACGCCGGGGAGCTGGCGCGGCGGGCGGAGGCGCTGAACGTCCGGCGGCTGGAGGTGTTCGGCGGCGCGGAGCTGCGCCCGGCGGGCACCGGACGGATCCGGACGGAGCACAGCTGCGTGCCGCGCGACGTGGTGGCGCTCGGCGACGTGCTGCTGACCGGCTACAACGTCTTCCTGGGGCTGAAGCCGGAGACGGCGGTCGAGGACGTCTTCTCCCTGCACCGCCGCACCCGCAGCGAGAACGGCACGGCGTTCGTCCCGGCCGGGGCGGACGCCGTGCCGGGCCTCCTGGACGATCCGAGATTCCAGCGCGACTTCGCCGACATGCACCGGTACTACCGGCAGGCGCGGCTGCTCCAGCTGCGGCTCGTCGACGGGCGCCTGCTCGCGGTGTTCCAGACCGGCCCGCGACTGACCGACCTGCGCGTCCTGCGCTGGCGAACATCTCCGGACGGCCATGTCGCGTACGAGGACAACCAGGGCGAACGCGACCACGCGTTCCCGCCGCCGCACGACGTCGACTGGATCGAGACGACCCGCGACGACCACGTCCTCGGACGGCATCCGCACATCTCGATCGGCGGCGAGGTGTTCGTCGAGACGATCGGCGGCACCCTCACCGTCAAGATCGAGGACAACACCGGCACCGGCGCCGGGATCTACTCCGAGCCGGTGGACGAGCCGCTGCAGGCCCTCGCGGACGCCGACGTCCTGTACGCGCGGGTCGGGGCGCTGATCCTGCTGCGGATCCGGCCGTACAACGAGACGGCGTGGCGGCATCTGGTGTTCAACGTCCGGACGAAGGACGTCGTGCGGCTCGACGGGATCGCGCAGGCGTGCCGCCGGCTGCCGGACGACCACGGGATCATCTTCCCGGGCGGCTACCACCTGGAGACCGGCGCGGCCAAGACGTTCGACACCGACGTGCGGGGGCTGGAGTACGAGCGCGCGGTCCGCTCCCCCAACGGCGAGGACGTCCTGTACGTGTTCCACTCGCGCGAGGACGGCCGGTCGCTGCTGCTGCCGTACAACGTCATCCGCAAGCAGGTCACGACACCGATCACATGCCACGGATACTCGCTGTTCGGGGACGGAAGCATGGTCGTCCTGCGGGCTCTCTCGGGCGAGCCCGCTCGCGTCCATCCGCTGCAGGTGTGGGCTACGCCGTTCGCCTCCGACGCGCACGCCGCAGCGCAGCCCGTCGGCTCGGGCCCGCTGGAGCGCATCGGGAACCCGGACCTGGTCCGCGGAGTCTCCGAGTGCCTTTCCATCGCGCGGATGGTGGACGAGATGTCGCCGTCGACGCCGGTGTTCGAGGCGCTCATCGCGGCGTGCACGCGGGCGTCCGACCTGTACCCCTGGCTCACGGCGGACGACCTCGGCGACCTGGCCGCGCCGCTGGCGGACGTCCGCGCGACGGCCGGTCAGGTGCTGGACGAGTACGAGAAGGTCCGCGCCCTCACGGGCCAGGCATCCGCGTCGGTGACGGAGGCGGGCGAAGCCGTCGCCGCCCTGGTCCGCCGCTCGCGGGCCGAGGTGCCGGAGAGCGCGGACGCCTGGATCACGAGGCTCTCCGATTTCCGCCGCGCCCAAGGACGCCTGGAATCCCTCCGCGACCTCCGGTACGTCGACACAACCCAGATCGACGAGCTCTCCGCGACCGTCCAGGCCGAGCTGGGAAACGCGGGGCAGGCCGCGGTCGGGTTCCTCCAGCACGCGGACGCCTTCACCAGCTACCACGCCGAGGTCGGCCGCATCACCGAGGCAGCCCGCGCCATCGAGACCGCCACCGACGCCGCACCGCTCGCCGACCTCCTCGACGCGCAGCACGAGGGCCTGGAGATCGTCACCGAGGTCGTCGGCGAACTCGACATCACCGACGCGACCGCACGCACCGCGATCCTCGAACGGGTCGGCGAGGTGCTCGGCGGCCTCAACCGGGCCCGCGCCGTCCTGGACAACCGGCGCCGCGACCTCCTCGCCCGCGAGGGCCGCGCCGCGTTCGCCGCCGAGCTGGCACTGCTCGACCAGTCCATCGCCGGGGCCCTCGCCACCGCCGCCACACCCGAAGACTGCGACGAGCAACTCGGCCGCCTGCTCCTCCGCCTGGAAACCCTCCAGGCCCGCTTCTCCGACCTGGACGACTTCCTCGCCGAGCTGGAGACGAAGCGCACGGAGGTCTACGAGGCGTTCTCGTCCCGCAAGCAGACACTGCTGGACGAGCGCGCCCGCCGCACCGACCGGCTCATCGAGTCGGCCGACCGCATCCTGTCCGGCATCCGCCGCCGCGCCTCCGCGCTCGCGTCCCCGGACGAGGTCGCCGCGTACTTCGCCACCGACCCCATGGTGGCGCGGCTCCGCGCGATCGCCGACGAGCTGCGCGCCTTGGACGACGCCGTCCGCGCCGAAGAACTGGACGGCCGGATCAAGGCCACCCGCCAGGAGGCGGGCCGCGCCCTCCGCGACCGCCTGGACCTGTACGGCGACGACGGCGGCACGATCCGGCTCGGCCGCCACCGCTTCGCCGTGAACACCCGCCCGATCGAGCTGACCCTCGTCCCGCACCGGGACACGCTCGCCTTCGCGATCACCGGCACCGGCTACCGCGCCCCCGTCCGGAACGACGCCTTCGCCGCGACCAGCCACCTGTGGGCCCAGACCCTGGTCTCGGAAACACCGGAGACGTACCGCAGCGAGTACCTGGCGACATCGATCCTCGCGGAGACGGCCCCCGACCTGCTCGAACGCGCCGCGGCGGACGGGCACCTGCTCGCCCTGGTCCAGGACACGGCCGCCGACCGCTACGACGAGGGCTACGAGCGCGGCGTCCACGACCACGACGCGGCCCGCATCCTGGAAACACTGCTGCGCCTCCACACCGACGCGGGCCTGCTCCGCTACCCGGGCCCGGCCCGCGCCGCCGCCCAGCTCTTCTGGACGTTCGGCGCCGAGCCCGCCGCCCGCATCGCCTGGACGACCCGCGCCCGTTCCCTGGTCCGCGCCCGCCGGACGTTCGGCCACTCCGCCGCCCTCCCCGACCTGGCAGCCGAGCTGACGACGTCCATCACCACCTTCGCCGAGCGCACACACCTGCCCGGACGGGACGCACCGCTCGCAGCGGAGTACCTGATCGAGGAGCTGGCGACGTCCCCCGACGGCTTCGTCACCAGCCAGGCCGCCCGCGACCTGCTGAAGAGCTTCGGCCAGAAACACCGCACCGCCCTGGACGATGACCTGCGCGCCCTGGGTGACGACCTGGCCGCCCGCCACCAACTCACCGAAGCCTGGCTCCACTCCTACAGCGAGAACGACGACGACATTCCAGAGGCCGTAGCCACCGTCCTCTGCCCCGTCACCCGCTACGACTCCCCCGCCGCGCTGACCGCCACCATCGACGATCTCCTGGGCAACCACCCCCGCATCACCGACCGCCGCCTCGGCCTCCGCCTGGACGAGCTACTCACCCGCACACACCATTTCCGCACCGAACGGGTTCCGGCGTTCCGCGCGTATCAGAAACAGCGCAACGACCTGATCGCGGCGGAGGAGCAGCGCCTAGGAATCGCCGCCCTAAAGCCACGCACGATGAGCGCGTTCGTCCGTAACCGCCTAGTAGACGAGGTGTACCTGCCCCTCATCGGCGACAATCTCGCCAAGCAACTGGGCGCCGCAGGCGACGGCAAACGCACGGATCACATGGGCCTGCTCCTCCTCATCTCCCCGCCCGGATACGGGAAGACGACCCTGATGGAATACGTCGCCGACCGCCTGGGCCTCGCCCTCGTCAAGGTGGACGGCCCCGCCCTAGGCCACGAAGTGACTTCCCTCGACCCCGCGAAGGCCCCGAACGCCACAGCCGCCCGCGAGGTCGAGAAAATCAACTTCGCTCTCGACATGGGCGACAACGTCATGCTCTATGTGGACGACATCCAGCACACGTCGCCGGAATTCCTCCAGAAGTTCATCCCGCTCTGCGACGCCCAACGCCGCATCGACGGAGCAGCGCGCACCTACGACCTACGCGGCAAACGCTTCGCCGTCTGCATGGCCGGAAACCCGTACACCGAGTCCGGGCGGCGCTTCCGCATCCCCGACATGCTCGCCAACCGCGCCGACGTGTGGAACCTCGGAGACGTCCTGTCCGGCAAGGACGACCTGTTCGCGCTCAGCTACATAGAGAACGCGCTGACCTCGAACCCCGTCCTGGCTCCCCTGACGACACACGACCGCACCGACATAGAACTCCTCGTCCGCCTGGCCTCCGGCGACGAGACCGTCCGCCCCGACCGCCTTTCCCACCCCTACTCCCAAACAGAACTGGACGAGATCCTCTCCGTCCTAGGAAAACTCCTCCACATCCAGCAGATCGTCCTAAAGGTCAACCGCGCCTACATGACGTCCGCTGCCCAAGACGACTCCGCCCGCACCGAGCCCCCGTTCCGCCTCCAGGGCTCCTACCGCGACATGAACAAGCTCGCCGAACGCGTCCTCCCGGTAATGAACGCCGCTGAGCTAGAGGCCGCCATAGACGACCACTACAAGGCCGAATCACAAACCCTCACCTCGGACGCCGAAGCGAACCTCCTCAAACTCTCCGAACTCCGAGACAAGCTCACCTCACCCCAGGCCGAACGCTGGACAGAGATCAAGGCCGCCTACCAACGCTCCCAAACCCTCGCAGGAAACGCCGAAGACCCATCGGTAGGCGCCCTACTCCACCTGGCCGACAAACTGTCCGCCATAGAGCAAGCACTGAACGCACGCTGAGCCAAGGCGGGCGCGCGGCCCGCCTTGGCTCACTCGTCCTCACCGGCCTGCCGCTCATACTGATCCCACAGCTCGAGCGACTCGATCAGAATGCTCTCCACGTGCTCGGCCGCCTCCCGGTACGCCATCGCCCGGCCCGCGCATACTCCCGCGTCCCACACCCGCCCGTCCCGCGACCACACCCGCGACCGGGCGGCCTCCATCTCGGCCAGGACCCGCCACGCGTGCGCCTCTTTCGGGAACATCTCGAACGCCTCGCGCGCCTGCGGCCCCAGCCCCGAGAACAGGAACACGACGTCCGGCCACGCTTCCACCTGCGGCTCGCCCTCGGCCGGACGAGCCCGTGGCCACAGTCCCCGGACCACTCGCGCCACGATCGACCTCAAACCGTCCCATCCCTCTGGTGTCTCTCCGAGCCCGCCCATGCGCCGACCGGGGACGCGAGCTGCGGGAGCACATCGCGTCCCCGGATGCGGGACGGCCTCAAGCGGTGAACGTCGCGGCGCGCGCGGTCTCGATGTGGCCGACGATCCGCTCGGCCGTTTCCTGGAGATCGGCCAGCGGTCGGCGTACGTAGTCGGCGCCGTCCCGCCACGTGAAGACCTTGGGCTCCACCCAGACATTGAGCGCCTCGGCGTTGATGACCGAAACGCCGGTGTGGTCGCTCCGCCACGAGACGGAGACGCCGCGCGCCCGCAACGCTTCGACCAGCCAGAGCGCCGCACGGCCAGGGGCCATCGGACGCCGCGCGGGCCACGTCGCGGACACCGGCAGCGCGAACCACACGCACTTCCCCAGCACCGCGGACGCGACCCGAGAGCGAGTGATGTGCGCACCGGTCGCGGAGGTGAGGGCGGCGACGATGGTCAGGCCCTTGCCGTGCTCGTCGAGCAGCTCCGCGCCCGCGTCCACCGGCCACGCATTGCGGTGCACGTCGAAGACGGACACGACCAGCTCGGACGCGGGCCAGGTGCGTCCCCACACCCACAGCTCGGGCAGGCCGGCCGCACCGCCGCGCGACTTGACCGTGTGGACGTGGACGTTCGTGGCCAGCTCGGACACGGCGAGCTGGGCGTCCTCGATCGGCTCCTCCGGGAACCCGAGCTGGCGCATCGTCGCCGCCAGCAGGGAACGCGCTCGAGACGCGCAGGTCGCGTCCTGCGACAACTGAAACGCACACGCGCCACCGGCCACGATGTCGGCCGGTCTCCCCGCCGCCTTCGCCCCCGCGACGGGTACCGCCACGCGGGCACGCGGCGGGTCCATAGGATCGTTCATGGGTCGGACCTCCGTTGTCCGATCAAGGTCTTGGACCGGTGTGGCACCACCGGTCCAAGACCGCCTCACACTTTCTCGGGCGAACGGCGCCGGACTGGCCGCCGTCCTGCACGCGCTCCCTCACCGCGCAAGTCCCTGGCACGGGACTCGACCCGCCGCATGCGCGTCACCTGTGGCAACTCTGGGCGATCAAGAGACAGCAGAGCGTGTTGACCACATCATGCACCGAATCAGGTTGACGGTCTATGCACTCGTTCATTTTCATCCAACCTTCTTCATCAGTTCTGCCACGTGATCATTTTCGTGCTGCCACACTGAGCGACATGCCGAACGCGCAGAGTCCAACAGTCAGGCATCGTCGCCTCGCCCGCCAGCTCCGCGAAATACGTGTACAGGCCGGGCTCTCCATGGAGAGAGCCGCGGCCGCGCTCGGCTGGAGCCGCCCGAAGCTCGTCCGTTTTGAGACGGCGAGGACACGCCCCAAGCCGGCGGACGTCGAAGCGATGCTCGACCTGTACGGCGGCGACGAGGCCGTCAAGCTGGCTCTCATGCAGCTCGCCCGAGACATCCGCAAGCGCGGCTGGTGGTCGGCGTTCACCGACGTCCTTGCCGGTTCGTTCGCCGAACTGGAGGATGACGCATCCCAGATCCGCAGCTGGCAGGTCCAGTGCGTCCCCGGGCTTCTCCAGACCAACGACTATGCGCTCGCCCTCCTCCGTATCCGGAGTCCCGAAGACTCCGAAGAGGTCATGCTGAGGCGGCTCCAAGCACGAATGGCCCGGCGCACGATCCTGGAACGGCAGGACGCTCCGTCCTTCACCGTTGTGCTGGATGAGGCCATCCTGCGGCGCATGGTCGGCAGCCCCGAGGTCATGGCACGTCAGCTTGAGGAATTGGTGAACGCTGCCCGCAAGCCGAACATCAGCGTCCGTGTCCTACCTGTCGCGGAGGGCGAACACGCGGGGATGGACGGGACCTTCGTCATCCTGAGTTTCCCTGGCGAACTCGACCAGGACGTCGTCTACCTGGAGGACATGGGCGGCGGAATCTACATCGAAGACGTCGGACAAGTCGCCCGTTGTAATGTGAGGTTTGACCGCATATGCGACCAGGCCCTGTCCCAGGAGGACTCGGCCACACTGATCGCCACCGTTGCCAAGGAGTACCGGCAAGCTCATGAGTCTGCGCAATGACCTCTCCAAAGCCAGTTGGCGCAAGTCCAGCCGGAGCAGTCCCAACGGAAACGACTGCGTCGAAATCGCCAGCCTCCCCGGGCTAGTCGCCATCCGCGACTCCAAGAACCCCCACGGTCCCAAGCTCCTCCTCACCCCCAACACCTGGCGCCACCTGGCCAAGCGAGTCACCACCGGCGAACTCGACGTCTAGGAGTCGGTCTTCGACCGGTGTTCTTGCCAGCTCGCGAGAGCGGTGTGGACGTCTGCGTGTGGCTGGTGTTCGGCTAGTGAGAGCCGGGTTCGGAGGAACACCGACAGTGCGGCGTCGGTGACGTTTCGCCATGCCGGGATCTGTCGGGCCCACTCCTCGGCTTGTCCGGGCGGGTGCCCGGCTTGGATGAGCCGGACCACCAATGAAGCGGTATCGAGCCAGTCGGCGCCCCGGGTCGGCCAGGCCCAGTCGACGACCCGCAAGCGCTCGCCCACCAGGATGTTCCCGGCGGTGAGGTCCGTGTGGACGAGCGTGTCGCCTTCAAGTAGTCGCAGGTTGAGTCCGTCCGCGAATGGCGCCCATCGTCGTTCCACCGGCAGGACGGGAAGGCGGGGACGGCGCACCTGCGAGAGGTCAGTGACGAGTCTCGCGATGTCGGGCAGGTCCTTCGACTCGGCCCCGAGATCGGCGTGGCGGCCGTGGACGTACTCGAACAAGAGCAGCAGCCACCCGGACGCTTCGATGTGCCCGAGCAGCCTCGGAGCGATCCGAGGAAGGTAGGGCTGCACCTTGACCTCAATGCGCCGAACCTCGGCCCGCCGCCCGCCAAGGTGAATGCCCTTCAAAAAGACCGGGTCATTCGCGGTACGCAGAATGGCGACGATTTCTGCACCGAGCCCAGGTCGGGCTGGTTCCGCCGAGAAGACCTCCCCGACGCGGCGGCTCACGGCGATTCGCAGCGAAGCAGGGAGATCTTCCCAACGGGAGCAGGTCACGACACGAAGGCTATGGGCTGTCGTAGCACGTGGCGCGCGGCGGGCGGTGGCCGTAGCTGGTCCGCTGGGTGGGGCGGGTGGGGCTTGACGATCTTCGGGGCTGGTCCGGAAAATTCAGGCGTTCCCTCGCCGGGAATCGCCCGCGGGGACGCTTGGAGAGGGTTTTTGGATGCCGCTCGCCATCGATCGCAATCAGAAGGTCGTTTTCGCGCACAGAAAGAACTTCGTTGGTAAGCCGAGTGGTCCCAGCACGGTTTCGTGGGATTACAAGGGTGAGGAGCATGTGATCGTCCGTCCGGAGGACGGGGAGCCCGCGGAAACGTGGAAGGTGACGTGCCGGCAGTGCCGGAAGAAGCTGGAGTTCACCGTGCACAGCGTCGCGGGCGCGCGGCGCAGGCAGGTGCGCTGGCGGGCTATCGCCTGGACGGGCCTCGCTGTGCTTGTTGCGAGTGTCGTCGGGTGCTTTGTGATCGGTGGTGCCGCGCTGGCCTTGCTGATTCCGCTCGCGGTCGTCGGGGCCGCGACCGGGTACTACGTCGGCGGGATCGCGTCGGACGAGATGGGCATCACGGGAAACGGTGCCGGGATGCCGATCGTCGCCAAGCACTCGGTGAACCTGGTCGAGTCTCGTCCCGCGGAGTTCGAGGAGCTCGTCTGCGAGAAGTGCGGGCATGAGGAGGAGTTCCGCTGGGGCAGCCACCTGCGCAAGGGGTTCGTGGAGCGGCAGTACCAGGAAGCCAAGGCGCGGCTGGACGCCCACACCTGCCGAGCCGGGTGACCGTCAGAAGGCGGGCGGGGGCGGGATGTCCTTGACGCCGTGCTGTCTCAGTGACATCTCCACGGCCAGGTCCCAGCGGGCGGACAGCTCCTCCGACATCGCGTACGCGTCGTCGCACATCGCCGCGGCGGCCGCCGCCGTCTCGCGGTCGCCGGCGCGTTCGGCGACGCGCCGCAGCATCTCCCCCGCGGCGATCTGCAGGTGGGCGGCGACGTAGGCGTCGCGCATGTGCTTGCCGGCGGGGTCGCGGCGGCTGCGGCCGAGCCCGCCCTCGACCACCGCCGCGAACAGCATCCCGGCGTCCCGCACGATGGACGGCGCCGAACCGTGGGCGTGCAGCCGGTCCTCGATGGCCCGCGTGTGGGCGCGGGACCGCTCGGCGTAGTGGCCGAGCGGCCTGCACATCTCCGGCTCGTTCGCCGCCGTGGTCAGCATCTCGCTCAGCGCGGCCTGCACATGCTGCTGCAGCGCGTGCGCGTCCTTGAGGTAGCCGACCAGCTGCCGGTCGATCGTCGTCATGCGTGAAGCCTCGTCACCTGGACTTCTTCGCGCTGCGACGGCGGCTCGGCGCCGGCAGTTCCTTGACGATGACGGCGATCGCGGCGAGCGCGAACAGCGCGATCATCAGGCGGGTCACACCCCGGCCGATGCGGTTTCCTTTTCTCATTTTCACTCCCTCCCCTGTCGATTCCCCGGACGGTTCCGTCCGGGGACGTTCATGCGGTCTGCCTGCGGAGGGCGGGGACGGTCATGAGGGTCCGCCACGTCTCGACCGGCAGCAGCGCGGTCGTCTCGTGGCGCCAGGGGGCCTGGCCGGTGCGGGGCGTGCCGTTCTCGCCGGGGTAGAAGACCGTTCCGTCGAAGGCCAGGTCCAGGGGGACGCCGCCGTTGTTCAGGGAGGGGAGGTGGTCTTCGACGGCGGCGCGCATGCCGTTCCGGCAGGGCAGTGTGAGGGTCAGCTCCGTCCCGCCGCGGAAGGTCGGGACGGTGGCGCCGACGCGTGCCCACGACAGGCGGGCGGGTGCGACGGTCACGGTCGTGGTGAGCAGCACGCACTGGACGGGTCCGCCGTCCGTCCGGCGGAGCCCGACGCGCAGGCTCAGGACCGGTGTCGCCGCGGTGATCCCGCCCTCGACGCCGAGTACCTCCAGGCCGAGTTCGGGCGGTCCGTCCATGATCATCACGTGGGGTGGACTGCCCGGCGGGCGGGGCGCGAAACCCCGGCCGCGGGCCGTGGTGGTGGGGATTGGGGAGATTTTCCGGTGCCATGCCGGACGCCTGCCGGAAACATCGCAGAAGTGTTGCTTGACCTTGAGTGCGCTCCAGCTCGTAGCTTCGAGCGCGATCGGCCGTTCGAGGGGCGATCGCCATATAGGGAGTGATCTGTCATGCAGTACCGCAAGCTCGGCCGGACCGGCGTCGAGGTCAGCACCCAGACCCTTGGCGCGATGATGTTCGGTGAGGTCGGCAACCCCGACTACGACGAGGTCGAGCGCATCGTCCACCGCGCGCTGGACGCCGGGATCAACTTCATCGACACCGCCGACATGTATTCGGCCGGGGAGAGCGAGCGGCTCGTCGGCCGCGCCATCAAGGGGCGCCGGGACGAGGTCGTCCTCGCGACCAAGTTCTTCTTCCCGCTGGACGAGGACCGCACCAGGCGCGGCGGGTCGCGGCGATGGATCGTCCAGGCGGTCGAGGACAGCCTGCGCCGCCTCGACACCGACCACATCGACCTGTACCAGATGCACCGCCGCGACTGGGACACCGATCTGGAGGAGACGCTTGAGGCGCTGACCGATCTCGTCCGCCAGGGGAAGGTGCTCTACATCGGCTCGTCGAGTTACCCGGCCGATCAGATCGTCGAGGCCCAGTGGGTCGCGGAGCGGCGCGGCACGGCGCGGTTCGTCACCGAGCAGCCGCAGTACTCGATCTTCGCGCGGGCGAACGAGGAGTTCATGCTGCCCGCGGCGCTGCGGCACGGCATGGGCGTCATCCCGTGGAGCCCGCTGGCGGGCGGCTGGCTGACCGGCAAGTACCGGCGCGGCGAGCAGGCCCCGGCCGGTTCGCGGTTCTCCGGGGGCTCGCACCCGGCGTGGGAGCGGCGCGCGGTGGACGTGGACCCGAGCGCCGCCGTCCGCTACGACGCCGTCGAACGCCTCACGAAGATCGCCGAGAGCGCCGGGCTGTCGCTGACGCACCTGGCGCTGGGGTTCGTCACCGAGCATCCCGCCGTCACCTCGACGATCATCGGGCCGAAGACGCCGGAGCAGCTGGACGACCTGCTCGCCGGTGCCGACGTCCGGCTCGACGCGGCCGTCCTGGACGCGATCGACGAGGTCGTCCCGCCGGGGACCGACATCGCCGGTATCGACCACGGGTCAGGGAACCCGGCGCTGAAGCCGGAGAACCGGCGCCGGCAGGACAAGGAGCGGATCGACGCCGCGTCCCAGGCGGCCTGAGCAGGGCCGCCCCCTCCCCTGAGCCCGGTCTCAGGGGAGGGGGCGGCGGCCGAGGAAGGCGACCAGGCGGTCACCGGCGGCGGCGTCCGGGGCGGGCTCGACGGGGTCGGCGAACAGCGGGTGGCGCGGCGCCTCGGGGATCACCAGCGGGCAGATCCTCAGCAGTTCTTCTGCAAGTTCCGCCGGGATGGGCGAGCCCTGGCCCGACGCCTGCGCGATGTCCCAGCCGTGGACGGCCACCTCGATCGCCCCGGCGGCGGCCATCAGGTGGCCGTCCAGGTGGCGGTCGCCGACCTCGACCGGGCCCGGCGAGAGCGACGCGCGCAGCAGCCGGACGGCGCGCACCCGCACCGCCGACACCAGATCCTCGTCCGGTGCGGGCGGCTCCGGCAGCATGGCGACGCGCCCGAGGCTGATGCCGTCGTGCAGCGCGCCGAGCGAGTCGCGGAGATGCAGCAGCAGCTTCTCCAGATTCCACGACGCGCACGGTGTGGGCCGGGACATCATGCCCGGCGTGACCACCTGGACGGACGTCAGCGCGAAGCCGATCGCGCGCTCCATCAGCCCGCCGTCCAGGAAAACGGGCCGCTGCGCATCCGCCTTCTCGTGCATCCGCGCTCCTATCGTGGTGATGGCCCTTGTTCTGTGGACCAGCCACCCGGCGGAAAGTCATCGGACGGAACGGATCACGCGCGATCACCCGCACGGGAAGAGCGAAACGCCACAATCGGCGTGGAAATCCCCCGTTCGCGGGGGCCGGGTCCGGGCGGTTCAGGACGCGACGCCGTCCACCATCTGCAACCGGATCGCGATCGACCGGGCCTCCGGAACGTCGAGCATCTCGAACAGGTCGAGGGCCTGCCGCCAATGAATCCGGGCGGCGTCGGCGCCCCGGAGTTGCAGGACCGCGCCGGCGATCCCCTCGTGCGCCTTTCCCTCCCCGTACGGGTCGCTGATGTCGCGGGCGAGGGTGAGCGCCTCCTTGTAATGGTCGAGCGCCGTGGAGTAGCGGCCGGAGGCGCGGTGCGCGTCCCCGGCGCCCAGCAAGGCCCGCACGCGCTGATGCGGGTCGCCGACCTCGCGTGCCAGCCGTTCCGCGTCCTGATGGTGGACGAGCGCCTCCGTCGGACGGTCCATCAGCAGATACGTCACGCCGAGACTGTTCAGCGTGTCGGCGATGTTCCGCCGTTCCCCCGTCGCGCGGAACACGGCGATCGCCTCGCGATGGCAGCGCAGCGCCTCCTGGTATTCGCCCTTGTACAGGTGGACGTTCCCGATGTTGCTCTTGAGAATGGCGTTGTTGCGGCCTTCGTCGATCCGGCCGAACACGCGGGCCGCCTCCAGGTAATGCCGGACGGCGTCGCGGTGGTAGCCGCGCTGCCGCTGCACTTCGCCGAGATTGTTCAGCGCCGCCGCCTCACCGCGCTCGTCCCCGGTGCGCCGGTACCCGTCGAGCGAAGTCCGCATGTGGACCATGGCCTCCTCGTAGCGGCCGAGATACCACAGCGCCATTCCCGCATGGTCGATCGCCTCCGCCTCACCGTGCCGGTTACCGAGCCCCCGGTGGATTCCGCGGGATTCCTGGCAGTGCGCGAGTGCCTCACGGAAACGGCCGGTCGCGAGCAGGTAGATGCCCATCCGGTCGAGGACCTCGGCGGTGGCGGGCCGGTCGTCCGCGGCCCGGTTCAGCGCGAGCGCCTGTTCGGCGGCTTCGAGTGCCTCGGTGAAACGTCCCGTGCGCGCGTTGGTGACGCTCAATTCGTACAGCGTCTGCGCGGTGAACGCCGCGTCGCCGAGTTCGCGCGCCGCGCGGAGGGCCTCTTCCTGGGCTTCGCCGGCGGAGTCATGGTGTCCGTGCACCTCCAGGTAGCGGGAGAAGAGATGCACCAGCAGTACGCCGTCCTGCTTCCTTTCGCGTGCGATGGCGTGGTGCGCCAGGGCAAGGCCGTTACGCCATTCCTCCTTCATCCACGCCTGGGCCTCGTCAGTGCTCGGCGGCGCGGTCTCGTCCGCCGCCGTCCCGTCCGGAATGGGAAGCCTGCGCCGGTGCGGATGCAGGACGCGATCCGCGCGAAGGGCACTCGCGAGGAAATGGTTCAGCAGGCGCCCGAGGGCACGCCTCCGGTCCCCGTTGGAGTCCTCGGCGAACGCGCGGGACCGGGCGAAGGCGCGGACGAGGTCGTGCATGGACAGCCGGCCAGGCCGGTGCTCGTCCACCAGGTGGTGATCCAGCAGGGTCTCGATGGCGTCGTCCACGACCTCGGCCGGGCATCCGCTCAGGATGGCGGCCGCCCGCGATCCGGTCTCCGCGCACGGGCTCAGGCCGAGCCGCCGGAAGACCGTCCGCTGGCCGCCGGTGAGGGCGCGGTAGGAGAGCTCGAACGCCGCCTCGGCCGGGTTCTCGTCCTCTTCGGGGAGCGCCGCGCCGTCGAGGTGGTCGTCCTGCGGGCTCGTCACGGCGCGTCCGGTGGCCACGCGCAGCGCCACCGGCAGCCGCCCGGACCGGCGGACGATGTCGTCGACCGTTCCGGCGGTGAGACGGTCGCCGGCGATGCCGCGGACGAGGGCGCGTGCCTCGTCCATGCCGAGAACGTCGAGTGGCAGGTAGCTCGCGCCGGGGAGCCCGGCCAGCCGCCGCCTGCTCGTGATGAGGAACCGGGCCGGTCTGGCGCCGGTGATCGCGCTGATCTGTGCCACGCCGGTGGCGTCGTCCAGGACGACGATCGCGCGCCGCCCGCCCAGTTCCCGCCGCCACAGCGCGACCCGGCCTTCGAGATCGGCCGGGATCCGCTTGGCCGGGACGCCGAGCTGCGGCAGCAGTTCGGCGAGCGCGGCGTGCGGCGACATCGGCGGCCGGTCCGGGTCGTGCCCGCGCAGGTGCAGGTAGAGCTGGGCGTCCGGATACCGGTGCGCGAGCATCCGCGCCGCGCGCATGGCGAGCGCGCTCTTCCCGACCCCGGCGAGGCCGGTGATGACCGAGATCCGCGCGGGGGCCTCCCCGGCGTCGGTGGGCGGACGGGTGAGGACGTCGAGTTCCGCGTCCCGTCCGGTGAAGTCCGCGATGTCGGGCGGCAGCAGGCCGTCCGGGAACAGCGCGGTGGGCTGCGGGGCGGCGCCGGGACCGGACGGTGCGGCCGCGGAGGGCGGGGCGGCGCGGCGGTAGCGCGGGGTCGCCGCCAGATCGAGGTCGCGCCGGAGGATCCGCTCGTGAAGGTCGCTCAACCGGTCCCCCGGTTCGGTGCCCATCTCGTCGGCGAGCAGCCGGTGCACGCGCCGGTAGACGGCGAGCGCGTCCGCGTGGCGGTCGCACCGGTACAGCGCGGTCATGAGCAGCGCCGCGACGCGCTCGTCGAACGGATTCGCGGCGGTGAGCCGGGCCAGATCTCCGACGACGGCGTCGTGCAGGCCCAGCCGCAGCTCCGCCTCCATCCGCTCCAGCTTCGCGACGTGGAGCTCCTCGCGCAGGCTCGTGCGCAGGTCGCGCGCCCAGTCGCCGGGCAGCCCGGCGAGCGGCTCGTCACCGCGCCAGAGCGCCTCCGCCTCGATGAGCAGCGCGCGGGCGTGCTCGTCGTCCCCGCTGTCGGCGATGGCGCGCGCCTGGCGGCGCAGCCGCCGGAACCGGTGGAGATCGACCGCCTCGGGATCGAGGGTGAGGACGTAGCCGCCCGGGCCATGCCCCAGCAGCACGTTGCCCGCGCCCGCGTCCTTGAGCCGGCGGCGCAGCCGGGACAGGTAGCTCGTCAGCGTCGCCCTCGCCTGCGCCGGTGGGTCCTGCCCCCAGATCCTGGCGGCGAGGGTGTCCGCGGAGACGGTGTGACCGCACTCGACGGACAGGACCGCGAGCACGCAGCTCTCCTTCGGCGAGCCGGCGTCCAGCCGGCGGCCGTGCACGCTCAACTCGACCGGACCGAGGAGCGCGACCTCCTCCATCATTCCCTCCGTCTGACCCCGATACGGAAGGTCTCACACCAATTAACTAGTTACCAGCCCGCTGGCCAGCAAAAGGGAGCTACTGGTATAAATCCACATTGTTCACCGGGAACAAATGTTCGACTTATACGCTCTCGCGGCCATCGTCCGAAACCCTTAAACTCAGCCCTTGGTGACCGTTTCGCCGGAGACGCCCGGACCGATGCGCCCCAAACGGACTTCTCACACAAGGCCCCAATAGCCCCCGGAAGCAACCCAAGCCACTCCAGAAACGGCTAGGATGGGGCAAGCTCGACCCCCAGGGAACTTCGGGCGCTGACCAGTTACGACTTTCGTGCACGTGCAGCCGCATTTGCGAATGTCTCGGCAATAGATTAAGGAGCACTCCGTGCTGCCGATTTTCATTTGGTGACAAATGAACCGGGATGGATCTCATGAGAGTTTCATCCCGGTTCTTTGTCGCGGTCACCAATCCCGCTCCCACCTGGGGTGCAATCGCGGCATCCCGTTCCCTGCAAGGAGCCCGTCAAGCACCGGCACGCACCTTGGCTTCGAGGCGGTCATCCAGGTCGCCGCGTCAATCGGGGCAAGGGGGACATGCAGATGTCAGTCGACGGGTGGTCCGTTGGACCGTTCGGGCTGGACAACGGGAAGGGTGCGACGCTTTCGGGGCTCCGGACGGTCTTGATGGTCGTCCACCATCTGACGTCGGCGACCAGGCTCGCCGACGTCGCGCCGCTGGTCGAGCGGGACCGGCGGCTCCAAACCGTCTACACGGTGGCGCCGTCGTCGGCGCTCACGGCGGGGACGGCCCGCCATCTCGCCGCGTCCGGCGCGGTCGTCATCCCGTTCGAGCAGGCGGCCCAGACACGGTTCGACCTGGCGGTCGCGGCGGGCGACGGGGCGCTGGAGCGGATCCACGCGCCGGTGCTCATGCTCCAGCACGGCGTGGGCCCGGCGAAGCTGGGGCGCCGGTGGGAGGGCGCCGGTCCGGCGGCGGCGCCGCCGATCGCGGGGCTGCGCCGGGAGGGGATCGTCGCGGGCGGGCGGGTCATCCCGTCCGTGCTCGCCTTCGCGCACCGCGAGCACCTGGCGGCGCTGGAGCGGATCTGCCCCGAGGCGCTGCCCGTGGCGCGGATCACCGGCGACCCCGCCTACGACCGTCTCGTGGCCAGCCTCCCGTTCCGCGACCGGCACCGCGACGCGTTCGGGGTCGCGGACGGGCGGCGGCTCGTCGTCGTCTCTTCCACCTGGGGGTCGCGGGCGCTGCTCGGCCGGCACCGCGATCTGGTGCGGCAGCTCGCGCTCGATCTGCCGTCCGAGCGGTACCGCATCGTGATGGCCGTCCATCCGGTCGTTTGGGGCTGGCACGGGTTCCGGCAGCTCAGGGCCTGGTTCGACGACTGCCTGCGGCTCGGTGTCGGGCTGCTGCCCTTCCATGAGGGCTGGCGCGCGGCGCTGGCGGCGGCCGACCTGGTGATCGGCGACCACGGGTCGGTCACCACCTACGGCGCGGCGGCGGGGGTTCCCGTGCTGCTCGGCGCGTTCCCGGCCGACGAGGTGGTGCCGGGGTCGCTGAGCGACCTGCTGGGACGGTGCGCGCCGCACCTGGCTCCGCACCGCCCGCTCCTCCCGCAGGTCGAGGACGCCATCGCGAGCCCGTGCTCCCGGGTTCCGCTGTGCGGGCGGCTGACCTCGGAGCCGGGGCGGGCGGCCGTCCTGCTGCGGCGCGAGATGTACGGGCTGATGGGCATCGAGGAACCGGCGGAGCCGCCGGTGGCCGAGCCGGTTCCGCTACCGGAGCTGATCACGTCCCAGCGGGAGCGGAGCGGGCTCTCATGAGCGCGCTTCCCGGGCATGCGAGCCTCGTGCGGGCGCGCCTCACACCATCGCCCGTCTTGGACGGCGGCGACGCTCGCGTCACGGCGAAAGGGCCGCACGACCAGCTGTGCCTGACGCTGACCCGCTCCTCCGTCACGGACGAACCGCCCGCGTCGGGGCCACTGCTGGACGAGCACCTGGCGGTCTGCCTCCACGACGGCGAAGACGCCGGCTGGGGGTCGGTCGCGGACGTGCTGCTGCATGGCAACGGCCGCCCTCCCAAGGGGTTCTCCGGGCTGGTCATCTGCGCGATGGAACCGGCGGGGCTCTGCACCATCACGGTCCGGGACGCGCCGGACGCGGTCTTCACAAGGGAAGCCGCGGAGGCCGTCTGGTTCGCGTCGTTCGTGCACGCGTGGCTCGTGTCCGGACGCTGCGCGGATGCGCTCGCGTCCATGCGGATCACGGTCCGCCGAGTTCCGCCAGCCGTTCCCTGATCGCCCGCGCCTGGTAGGAGCCGAGCTCCTCGAAGACCGCGGCCGCCTGCTCCAGGTGGCCGCGTTCGGCGGCCGGGTCGCCCTGCCGGGCGGCGAGACGCGCCTGCGCGGCGTGGATGTTCGCCAGGGAATGCCGGGCGCCGACGCGGGCCGCGGCCTCCGCCGCTTCGGCGAGGGCCTCGCCCGCCTCGGCGTCCAGGCCGTCCGCGAGCAGCGCCTCGGCGAGGGCGCTGAGCGTCCGGGCCCGGTTGTAGTCGTCGCCGCGCCCGGTGAAGAAGCCCAGCGCCTCGCGCAGGCGCCCGGCTCCCGCCTCGGACCGGCCGTCGCGGACGAGCGCCTCGCCGAGCCGGCGGGTCATCATCGCCGTGCTCCGGGCGGCGTCCCCGGGCACGCCGCGGCTGACCGCGAGCGCCCGGGTGAACGTCTCCGTCGCGGTGGCGACATCGCCCTGCGCCATCTGCGCGACGCCGAGGCATTCCAGCGCCGTGACCTCGCCCTCGCGGTGCCCCGCGTCGCGTTCCAGGACGAGCGCCTCCCGGCCGAGCCGCGCCGCCGCGGGGAAGTCGCCGAGGTTGAGCTGCGCGACCGCGAGCGCCTCCAGCATCCGGGCCTGGGCGACGGGATCGCCGAGCGCGACGGCCGACGCGTGGCCCTTCTCATGGGTCTCGATCCAGATCGCATAATGCTTGCGGAATGTCAGGACGCCCCACAGAGCCTCGCACATCTCCCAGGTATCGCGGTGCAGTCCCCGCTCGTGCGCATCGGCGATCAGGTCGCGGAGGAGGGGCAGTTCGGCTTCGATCCAGCCGATCGCCTCCGGCGTCCCGGAAAAGGGGACGGCAGGTGGCTCCTGGTATTTGCGGCCCAGATGCCAGCGGTCCGGGATGATGGCGCGGTCGGCCGCCACCGCCATTCCCAGATAATGGTCCATGAGCCGGTGGAACGCCTGCTCCTTTTCCGCCTCGTGCGCGGCCTGATCCGCGACGGATCTGGCGTGCAGGTGCGCGAGATCGTGGAAGCGGAATCGGCCGTCCGAGGCGGCGTCGACCAGGTTGACGTCGACCAGCGCGTCGAGATCGCGGGCGGTGTCGTCGGGGTCTCCCCCGGCGGCGGCCGTCGCCGCCGGGAGCCCGAACCACCCGTTCGGATGGACGCTCATCAGCCGGTACAGCCGCGCCGCGGACGGCGGCAGATCCCGGTAGGTGACGTCGAAGACGGCCTGCACGGACAGATCCTCCTCACCGAGGACGGCCAGCCGCCGCCGCTCGTCGGCCAGTTCCCCGACCAGCCGCTCGATGCGCCAGTGCCCGCGCGTCGCGAGCCGGGCCGCGGACGTGCACAGCGCCAGCGGGAGCCGCCCGCACAGGGCGGTCAGGGACCGGACGGCCTGCGGTTCGGCCGCCGTCCGGCCGGTGCCGAGCATCCGGTCGAGCAGCTCGACGGCCCCGGTCTCGTCCAGCGGGTCCAGCGGCAGGAAGGACGCGCCGTCGACCGCCAGCCCCGACAGCCGCCGCCGGGACGTCACCGCCACCACCGAGGGCCCGCGCCCCGGCAGCAGCGGCCGGACCTGGGCCGCGGACGCGGCATTGTCCAGCAGAATGATCAACCTGCGTTCCGCCGTGAGCGTGCGGAACAGCGCGGCCTGCTCGTCGAGGTCGGCGGGCACCGCCTCCGGCGCCACCCCGAGGGCCCGCAGGAACCGTCCGAGTGACTCGCTCGGCGTCGCGGGCGCCCCGGCGGAGAAGCCGCGGAGGTCGGCGAAAAGCTGCCCGTCGACGAATTCCGCGACGACGCGATGCAGCCATGCCAGCGCCAGCGACGTCTTCCCGACGCCGCCGACACCGCTGATGACGATGACGGCCGCCTGCTCGCGCGCGGCATCGCCCAGCCGCCGGAGCATTTCCAGTTCCCGAGCGCGGTCGGTGAAGTAAGGGCGCGAGGCCGGCAACTGCGCGGGCACGGCCGGATACCCGGTGTTCGCGTGCAGATGTATCCCGCCGTGGACGGTGCCCGCCTGAACCACCGAACCGGACACGTCGGCACCGACTTCATTACGCAATGACGGATTTTCGACCCGCCATTCCTCTGCATCGCGTTCAGGCAAGGAACCAGCTCCACCGGGGGGTGAGGACGCTCGGAATCCGGGTCAACATAACCTGGCCGCCCCCGCTCGGCAAGGGAAACGGTTGATCATGTCACAAATCGCGAACGTGAATGCGATCGGACCCTGACATCGGGGATATAGCTGGAACGTTTCGAATCTGCCTGGACCCCCTGCGACACTTCCGACCCTTTCGGCCCAATGCGAACAGGGCGGGGACGGAAACGGCCGGATCGTGATGAACTGAACGAATGACAGATGAGATGACCGTGGCGATCGTCACCGCCATGGCGGGCAAGGCCGCGGAAGTGGCGGGCGAACCGGTGCGCGCGGCCGTCGCCGAGATCTCCCGCCGCGTCCGCGAGCGGTTCCGCGGCCGCCCGTCCGACGAGGCGGCGCTCGCCCGCGCAGACGAGGAGCCCGAGGTCCTCCAGGGTGCCGTCCTGCGCCTCTTCGACGAGGACCCCGACTTCCGCGCCGCCGCGGAGAACCTCTGGAACCAGGCGCAGACGATGGCGTCCGTGTCCGGCGACGGGGTCGTCAACATCTTCAACGGGCAGGCGCAGCGGGTCATCCAGGCGCGCGACATCAAGGGCGACCTGAACCTCGGATAGCCCAGACCCCGGCCGAGGCCAATGCCGGAGGGTGCCCCCGGCCACGCGATCACTACACTGTGTGACTGGTCGGACACGTCGAGGCGGGGAGCATGGACGGGGAGGACGGGTGGGCCAGGAGCCTGTGGCGCCGTCCGCATATGCGGTCCTCGGTGCGGGGCCGCGCGACGCTGCTGACCGTCGCCGTCTCGGCGGTGATCTTGCTGGCCGCCCTTCCCCTCGCGGGCTGGGTGATGCGGGACTGGTTCCGGAACCAGAGCGAGAACGAGACCGAACGGACCGTCGAGCACAGAATCCTTGAGCTCAAGCAAGGAGCGCGCGACAACCCGCTTCCCGTCGGCGAGGACGAGGCGGAACTGATCCAGGTGCTGGCGCTGGACGGGCGGGTCCTCGCGGCGAGCCCCGAGATGCGGAGGCGTCCGGGGCTGGTGGTACCCGGCGGGAGAGTGCTGGTCAACCGCAAGGAATGTCCGCGCTACCAGTACCGGTGCGTCTGGGCCTACGGCGTCCGGCTTTCGGACTCGGTGTACCAGGGCGACGTGATGGTCATCGCGGCCTCACCGCTGCCGCTGTTCATGAGCCTGCCGGTGCTGGTGCCGCTCATGCTGCTGTTCCTGCTGGCCGTGCTGGCGCTGATCGCCGGGTGGACCTGGCGGACCGTCGGGCTGGCGCTGGACCCGGTGGAGCGCATCCGGGCGGAGATGTCGGAGATCGGGGCGGGCGACCTGGGCAGGCGGGTGCCCGTCCCGCGCGGGGGCGGGATCCTGGTGCGGCTCGCCGAGACCGTCAACGACACGCTCGCGCGGCTGGAGGAGTCGTCCGGCCGGGAACGCAGGTTCATCTCCGACGCCTCGCACGATCTGCGCAACCCGATCTCCGGACTGCAGATGCGGCTGGAGGTCGCGCTGGGCGAGCCCGAGGACCACGAGCTGCGGCCGATGGTCCAGGCGGCCCTGGTCGACGTCGGGCGGCTCACCGACATCGTCGAGGACCTGCTGGAGCTGTCCCGGCTGGATTCGCGCGCGCCGCTGCCGGTGGAGCGGATCGATCTCGCCCGGCTGGTGCGGCGGGAGGTCGAGCGCCGCAGCTCCGGGACGACGATCACGACCCGGCTGGAACCCGGGGTGTTCGTGCGGGCCGCCCCGGTGCGGCTCGCGCGCGTCCTGAACAACCTGCTGAGCAACGCCGAACGGCACGCGGAAAGCCGCGTCGAGGTGGCCGTGACGCGCGAGCGCGGCCTGGCGAGGCTGGAGGTGCTCGATGACGGCGCGGGCATCGCGGAGGACGCGCGGGAACGGGTCTTCGAGCGGTTCGCGCGGCTCGCGGAATCCCGCGAACGGGATCCCCAGGGGACCGGCCTCGGCCTGCCCATCGCCCGCGAGATCGCCGAGATGTACGGCGGATCGCTCACGATCCAGGACAGCCGGAAAGGCGCCCGTTTCGTGATGTCCCTGCCACTCGCCCCGGAATGACGGCCGGCCGGGGGACGCGTTTTCAACCGCGCGTCAACCGGGAACCATAGAGCGGGAAAGTTTGATCACTGCCGCACCGTCCGCGTCCGCAGGGAAGTGATCAAGTGAGGCGAGCACTCGGGCTCCGTTCCGTGATCAGCATGGTGACCGTTCTGGCCGTTCTGGCCGCGCTGACCGGCTGCGGTGGCGGCGCCGGTGGCGGCGATGGATCGGGCCGGGTGACGCTCACCTTCTGGACGTGGGTCCCTGGCATCGAGAAATCGATCGACCTGTGGAATTCCCAGAACCCGGACGTCCAGGTCGAGTTGGAGAGCATCACGTCGGGAGTGGACGGCGGCTACGCGAAGATGTTCTCCGCCGTCAAAGCGGGCGCGGCGCCTGACGTGGCGCAGGTCGAATACTGGGAGATCCCCGCGTTCCTGCTCGAACAAGGGCTGGTCGAGCTGGGGCAGTACGGTGCCCGGCAGCATGCGGGCGAGTTCGTGCCGTGGCAATGGCGGCAGGGCGTGTTCGGCGACGGCGTGTACGCGATCCCGCAGGCGTCCGGGCCGATGGCGCTCTACTATCGCGCCGACCTGTTCCGGAAATGGGGCATCGAACCGCCCGCCACCTGGGACGCCTACGAGCGGGCCGCGCGGCGGATCCGCGATGCCGACCCGTCCGCCCGCATCGGAACGTTCCCTCCGGCCAACTCGCAGTGGTTCGTCGCGCTGGCCTGGCAGGCCGGGGCGCGCTGGTTCGGCGCCGACGGGCGGTGGTCGGTGGGCATCGACGACGGCCCGACCCGCCGGGTCGCGGCGTATTGGGACAGGCTGCGCCGGGACGGGCTGATCTTCACGATGCCCGACGTCCACACCGAGTGGTACAAGGCCGTCCGCGACGGGAAGATCGTCGCGTGGGCGGGCCCGCAGTGGGGTGACGCGCTGCTCAAGGGCAACGCGCCGAACACCGCCGGGAAGTGGCGGGTGGCGCCGATGCCGCAGTGGGAGCCCGCCCGGCCGGCGTCCGCGAACTGGGGCGGGTCCTCGACCGCGGTGCTGCGCGGCACGCGGCATCCGCGCGAGGCGCTCCGCTTCGCCCTGTGGCTGAACACCGACCGGCGCAGCGTCGACCACCTCATCGAGGGCGGGTACGGCTGGCCCGCCGCCGCGGGCATCGCGCGCGGCTCCGCGCTGGACCGCGCCGACCCGTTCTTCGGCGGCCAGCGCTACAACGACGTGTTCGCCGAGGCCGACCGGCACGTCGACACCGGATGGCGGTGGACCCCGACCACCGCGGCGATGCTCGACTCGCTCAACATCGGCTTCACCGATGCCGCGGGCGGGCGGGGCAGCTTCGTCGAGGCCGTCCGGGCGGCGCAGCGGAGCACGGTGCGCGACATGCGCCGCAAGGGCCTCACCGTCGACGAGCAACGCAGATGACCGAAGAACGCAGATGACCGAGCAACGCCGATGACCGAGCAACGCCGATGACGACGCCGATGACCGAGTAGCGATCGAGGAGGCGCCCCCATGACCCGTCGCACAGTTCGCGGCGCACCGGGACGGCGGCACGCCCCGCTGCTGTTCTTCGGGCCGTTCGCGGTGGTGTTCCTCGCGTTCTTCGTCGTGCCGATCGGATACGCGGTGTGGCAGAGCTTCACCGGCGTGCGCCGCTCCGGCCCGCTCGGCCTCGGCGAGAGCGAGACGACGTTCGCCGGGCTGAGCAACTACTCCGACGCGCTGACGCAGACGGGATTCACCGAGAGCCTGCTGCGCATCCTGCTCTTCGGCGTCGTCACGGTGCCGTTGATGATCTTCGCGGCGGTCGTGCTGGCGCTGCTGCTCGACTCGGCGGCGGCGGTGTGGCCGCGGTTCTTCCGGACGGTCTACTTCCTCCCCTACGGGATCCCGGGCGTGATCGCGTCGATCCTGTGGAGCTACCTGTACCTGCCGGAGCTGAGCCCGATCCTGGAGGTGCTGCAGAAGGCCGGCGTCACCGTCGAGCCGCTCGCCGGCGACTCGGTGCTGTGGGCGATCGCCAACATCGTGCTCTGGGAGTTCGCCGGCTACAACATGCTGATCATCGTCGCGCAGCTGCAGGCGGCGCCGCGCGAGCTGTACGACGCGGCCCGCGTGGACGGGGCGAGCGCGTGGCAGCTCACCTGGTATCTGAAACTGCCGCTGATCCGTCCGGCGGTGGTGCTGGCCACGGTCTTCACGATCATCGGGACGGTGCAGCTGTTCGCCGAGCCGCTGGTGCTGAAACGGGCGGCGCCCGCCGTCACGAACGACTACACGCCCAACGTGTCCGCCTACAACCAGGCGTTCACCTACAACGACTACGGCCTCGCGGCGGCCGAGGCGGTGCTGCTGGCGCTCGCCGCTTTCGCCCTCTCGTTCGGCTTCCTGCGCCTTGCCGGCCGCGCCGGGCGTCCCGGAGGCGGTGCCCGATGAACAGGACGACCGGGGCGCGCGTGCTCGTCGTGGCGGTCCTCGCGGTCGCGGCCGGGTACTTCCTGGTGCCGATCTACTGGCTGGTCGTGGCGTCCACCAAGAGCACCGACCGGCTGCTCGGCAGCTCGCCGCTCTGGTTCGCCGGCCCGCGCCCCTGGCGGAACCTGACGGACCTGCTGACCTACGACGACGGCATCTACCTGCGGTGGCTCGGCAACACGGTGCTGTACTCGGGCGTCGGCGCGCTCGTCGCGACGCTGCTCGCGGCCGGTGCCGGGCACGCGATGGCGAAGTTCGACTTCCGGGGACGGGAGGCGGCGTTCAAGGTCGTGCTCGGCGGCGTGCTGGTGCCCACCACGGTGCTCGCGCTGCCGCTGTACCTCATGTTCAGCCGGCTCGGGCTAGCGAACACGTACTGGTCGGTGCTGCTGCCCAGCGTGGTCAGCCCGTTCGGGGTGTACCTGTGCCGGATCTACGCCGAGGCGGCGGTGCCCGACGAGCTGCTGGAGGCCGCGCGCGTGGACGGCGCCGGCGAGCTGCGCATCTTCTTCACGATCGTGCTGCGCGTCATGTCGCCCGCGCTGGTCACGGTCTTCCTGTTTCAGCTCATCGGCATCTGGAACAACTTCTTCCTGCCGCTGGTGATGCTGTCCGACCCGGACCTGTATCCGATCCCGCTCGGCCTGCTGTCGTGGCAGTCGATCGTCGACCGGCAGCCGATCCTGTACCAGCTCGCGATCGGCGGCGCGCTGGTGTCGGTGGTGCCGCTGGCCATCGCGATCGTCGTCCTCCAGCGGTTCTGGCGGACCGGCCTCACGGAAGGGAGCGTCAAGGCTTGAACGATCGGGGCGATCGGGGCGATCGGGGCGAGGAGCGGGCGGCGGCTCTGCGGGCGCGGCTCGGCGGCATCGGTTACGGCGGCGACTACAACCCCGAGCAGTGGCCCGAGGAGGTCTGGGCCGAGGACGTCCGGCTCATGGCCGAGGCGGGCGTGAACCTGGTGTCGCTCGGGATCTTCTCCTGGGCGCGGGTGCAGCCGGACCCGGAGACCTTCGACTGGGGCTGGCTCGACCGGGTCATGGACCTGCTGGCGGACGGCGGCATCGCGGTGTGCCTGGCCACCATGACCGCCTCCCCTCCCCCGTGGCTGGCGCGGCTGCATCCGGAGACGCTGCCGGTCCGGCCGGACGGGAGCGTCCTGTGGCCTGGGGCGCGGCAGCACTTCACCCCGTCCAGCGAGGTCTACCGCGACCACGCGACCCGCCTCGTCGAGCGGCTGGCGACCCGGTACGCGCGCCATCCCGCGCTCGCCGCATGGCATGTCGGCAACGAGTACGGGTGCCACGTGTCCGCGTCGTACGGGGAGGTCGACGCGGTGGCGTTCCGCGGCTGGCTGCGGCGCCGCTACGGGACGATCGACGCCCTGAACGAGGCGTGGTCGACGACGTTCTGGTCGCAGCGGTATGCCGCGTGGGACGAGATCACCCCGCCCCGGCAGGCCCCGACCTTCCCCAACCCCGCCCAGCGGATCGACTTCCGCCGGTTCTCCTCCGACGCGCTCCTGGAGTGCTTCCTGGCCGAGAAGGAGGTGCTGCGGCGCGTCACGCCGGACGTCCCGGTGACGACGAACTTCGTCCCGCTGCGCGACACCCTCGACCTGCACGCCTGGGCGCGGCACGAGGACGTCGTCTCCTACGACTCCTACCCCGACCCCGCCGACCCCGGCGCGCACGTCGCCGCCGCGTTCGCCTTCGACCTGCTGCGGTCGCTGAAGGGCGGCGCGCCGTGGCTGCTGCTCGAACAGGCGCCGGCGGCGGTGAACTGGCGGCGCGTCAACCGGCCGAAGGCGCCGGGCCAGATGCGGCTGTGGTCATGGCAGGCGGTGGGGCGCGGCGCCGACGCGGTGATGTTCTTTCAGTGGCGGGCGTCCGCCGGCGGCGCGGAGAAGTACCACTCGGCGATGGTCCCGCACGCGGGCACCGGGACGCGCACGTTCGCGGAGGTCCGCGAGCTCGGGCGGGAGCTGGCCGCGGTCCCTGACCTCGCCGGTACCCGGGTGCGCGCGCCGGTCGCGCTGGTGCTGGACTGGCCGAGCTGGTGGGGGCTGGAGCAGGACAGCCATCCGTCGGCGCTGCTGCGGCAGCAGGAGGCGAACCTCGCGCACTACGCGCCGCTGTTCGCCGCCGGGGTGGCGTGCGACGTCGTCCACCCCTCGGCGGAGGTGTCGGGGTACCGGCTGGTCGTCGTCCCCAACCTGTACATGATCACCGAGCGGGACGCGGCGAACCTGGCGGGTTACGTGCGGGGCGGTGGCCACCTGCTGGTGTCGTTCTTCTCCGGTGTGGCCGACGACCGCGACCGCGTCCACCCGGGCGGCGCCCCCGGGCCGCTCGCCGACGTCCTCGGCCTGCGGGTCGCGGAGTTCTGGCCGCTGGCGAAGGACGAGCACGTCGAGATCGAGGAGGCCGAGCCCGGCTGGCTGGGCAGCGGCTTCGGCGGCGTGGCGCACGGTTCGCTGTGGTCGGAGGAGGTCCGGCTGGACGCGGCGTCCCCGCTGGCCACGTTCGCCTCCGGCGTCCTGGCGGGACGGCCCGCCGCCGCCCGAAACCGGCACGGCACCGGCATCGCCTACTACCTGGCCACCCGCCCCGACCCTGCCGCCATGGCCTCGATACTCGCCCGGATATGCCGGGAGGCGGGCGCCGCACCAGATCTCCCAGACCTCCCCGAGGGGGCCGAGTCCGTCGTCCGCCACGCCGCGGACGGCACCCGCTTCGCGATCGTCCTCAACCACAACGACAAGCCGGTGACCGTACCGCTCCCTCCCGGCGGCGTGGATCCGCGCGACGGCACGGACGTCGTCCCGCCGTACCGGCTCGATGCCCGCGGCGTCCTCGTCGTCAGGTATCCGGCATGAAACGGCTCGACGGGAAACGCGCCGTGGTGACGGGCGCCGCGTCGGGCATCGGCGCCGCGATCGTCGACCGGTTCGAGGCCGAGGGCGCGACCGTGATCGCCGTAGACGTGGCCGCCGACGCCCTGCACGCCGCCACCGCCGATCGCCCATCGGTACACCCGGTGCCCGGCGACGTCTCCCAGGCCGACACCTGGACACGGCTGGCGAACCTGGCCCGCGACGAGTTCGGCCGCCTGGACGTGCTGTGCTCCAACGCGGGCTACAGCATCCACGCCCCGGCGCACGAACTCGCCGAAGACGACTGGGACCGGCAGCTCGCCGTCAACCTCAAGGCCGCCTACCTGGGCGTCAAAGCCTGCGTCGGGCTCCTCGCAGAAGACGCGGGCGCGGTCGTCCTGACATCGTCGGTGCACGCCGTCGCAGGGCTGCCGGGACGCCCCGCCTACGCCGCGGCCAAAGGCGGCCTGTGCTCGCTGGGCCGCCAGCTGGCGGTGGAGTACGGGCCGCGGGTGCGCGTCAACACCGTCCTCCCCGGACCGATCCTGACCCCCGTCTGGGACGGCGTCGGCGACGAGGGACGGCGCCGCAGCGTCGCGGCCACCGCGGCCGGGCGCCTGGGGCGGCCCGACGAGGTGGCGGCGGCGGTGGCCTTCCTCGCCTCGTCCGAAAGCTCCTACATCACCGGCGCGAGCCTGCTCGTGGACGGCGGCTGGACCGCCAAGAAGGACTCCGCATGAAGATCGCCAGGGTGGAGACGTTCCCCGTCCCGCCGCGCTGGCTGTTCTGCCGGATCGAGACCGACGACGGCCTGGCCGGCTGGGGCGAACCGGTGGTGGAGGGCCGCGCCGAGGTGGTCCGCGCCGCCGTCGGCGTGCTGGCCGAGTACCTGATCGGACGCGACCCGCTGCGCATCGAGGACCACTGGCAGGTCCTCGCCAAGGGCGGCTTCTACCGGGGCGGTCCGGTGCTGTCCAGCGCGCTCGCGGGCTTGGACCAGGCGCTGTGGGACATCGCGGGCAAGGCCCGCGACGTCCCGGTGCACGCGCTGCTGGGCGGCCCGGTGCGCGATCGCGCCCGCATGTACGCCTGGGTCGGCGGCGACGAGCCCGCCGCGCTGGTGGACGGCATCGCCGCCCGCGTCGGGCAGGGGTTCACCGCCGTCAAGATGAACGCCTCCGGACGGATGCCGCCGCTCGCCGGCCGCGCCGCCATGACCGCCGTGGTCGACCGCGTCGCCGCCGCCCGCGAGGCGCTCGGCCCGGACCGCGACGTCGCGATCGACTTCCACGGCCGCCTCACCCCGGCCGACTCCCGCCGCCTGCTCCCCCTCCTGGACGAACTGCACCCCCTGTTCGCCGAGGAGCCGGTCCTGCCCGACAGCCCGCATCTCCTCCGCGACGTCGTCACCGCCAGCGGCGTGCCCATCGCCACCGGCGAGCGGCTGTACTCGCGCTGGGACTTCCGGCCCGTGCTCGAAGCGGGCGTCGCGGTCGTCCAGCCGGACGTCTCGCACGCCGGCGGCATCTCCGAGACCCGCCGGATCGCCGCGCTAGCCGAAGTGTGGGGAGCCCACGTGGCACCGCACTGCCCGCTGGGCCCGCTCGCCCTGGCGGCCAGCCTCCAGGTCGCGTTCGCGACGCCGAACTTCCTGATCCAGGAGCACTCGATCGGCATCCACTACAACACCGGCGCCGACCTGCTCGACTACGTCCTCGACCCGGCGGTCTTCGAGTTCACCGCCGGCCACGCCGCGCCGCCGTCCGCGCCGGGCCTGGGCGTCCAGATCGACGAGGCCGCCGTACGCCGCGCCGCCCGGACGGGCCACACCTGGCGCAACCCGATATGGCGCCACGACGACGGCACCTTCGCCGAATGGTGAGCCCCGGCGGTCAGGGTGTACCGGTTCCGGTGATCTTGGCCTGGACGGCGGCGACCAGGTCCGCCGCGTGCGGACCGGCGGCGTGCCGGGCGGCGTCGATCGCATCGGTGGCGGCGGCGAGCGGGTCCGGGTTGGTCGCGTGGTGCAGGGCGGACCAGACCCACGGGTGTTCGCCGTCGTGGAGCTGGGACCGGCGGGCGCGCAGGTGCGCGTCCGGGCTCAGCGCGCGGGCGGCGACGCTGGCGGCGATGTCGGGATCCGCCCCGAGACCCGCGTGGCGGGCGGCTTCCGTGGCGGCCCACCAGGCCAGGTCCCGCAGCGATGACTCGGGGAGCCCGGCCAGGGCTTCGGCGGCGGAGCCGAGCGGGTCACCGGGCCTCAGACCGGCGGGGTGGTGCGGGTTCAGCTGGGGCAGGTGCGGGACGATCCGGAACGCGATGTCGGCGCCCACGATGCGGTGCAGGTCGTCGGCGGTGACGCCGTGGCCGGTGAACCGCTGCACCGCGACCAGACCCATCATCTTCTTCCCGCGGCGGTGATCGGCGAAGTCGAGATCGGCCAGCATCGAGGCGAGCCGCGGTGGCGCGTCCAGGCGGTCGAACGGTTCCACCGAGAGAAGCAGGTCGCCGTGTTCCGCGAACGACAACTGGGTCATCGCGTCGACGTTCCAGAATACGCTCGCGGCCCGTCCAGCGGCGGACGCCCTGGTCAGCACAGGTCCGGTGGACCCCTGCCAGCCGTTGAACTCCACGGCGAGCACGGCCCCTCCGACGTCCAGCACCGCGACCCATGGATCGATCGACCCCCGGTTGAACAGGTCGTCCTCGATGGCCCGGAGCGACTCCGGCCGGGCCGGGTCCGCACCGAAGGCGCGCAGCACGTCCGCGGCGTCCGCCCCGGTGACCACCGTGACCGTCGCCGCCTCCGACAGCCCGCTGCGGCGCAGCCACCGGTAGGCGGCCTCGGGCGGTTCGGGACGCACCGGCTCCGGCTCCCCGCGCAGCCGGTGGCCGAGCCGGTCGGTACGGGCGTGCACGATCTCGTCCGCGGGCGGCGCCTGCCACACCACGAGCTCGTAGTGCTCGTTTCCGTCGGCGTCGTCCCGCCCACGGGCATGGACCCGCAGCCGGTAGTCCCCCGGCCAGGGCGGGGTGAGCCCGCGCAGCTGCGACTCGCCCACCCGGGGCTCGACCGCCCGGGGACCGACCACCGAGGCGCCGCCGGCGTCCGCCCGCCAGCTGACCTCGACGATCTCCTCCCAGCCGGTCTCGACCTCCGGCGGCGGCGCCTCCAGGACCGTCACCACGATGTGGACGCGTCCGTCCTCGACTCCGGTGCGGATCACCGCACCACCCGGAACCACCGCGACCAGCCCGTTGCCACCGAAGTCGGCGTCCGGGACCTCATCGTGCTCCAGCAGCGCGAACCGGTGCCCCGCCACCGGCGCCGACCCGCTGGCCCCCAGCGGCAGCAGGTACTCCGCCCGGACCTTGGCGAGGACGGCGGCGGCATAGCCACTGGGCATCGGCGCCTCGCTCAAGAGCAGCGCCGCGGTGCCGAACGCGACGCCGAGCACCGCCGGCGGTTCGATCGCCCAAGGCTGGAGGTCCACCCGGGACAGGACGGCTGTGGCTGTGGACACGGCCAAGGCCAGCCGCGCCGCACCGTGCGCCGCGGCCACCTCCCGCTCGCCGGTGATATCAGGCGCCACCTCCAGCAGGGGAGCCACATCCGGATGGGCGGCCAGCCGGCGGGCAACCGCGGCGACCAGCGGCACCGCACCCGGCCGGACCGTGTCCAGCACGGCCGCCCCGGTGACCGCCTCGCTCGTCCCGTCCCCGCTCGTCACGGCGAAGCCGCCGGTTAACGGTTCGCCCAGGAAACCGGTCAGGTCTGGGACGCCGGACACCTCCAGCTCCGGCACGGTCAGCTCCAGCGCGCCGAGCAGCCGTTCGACCAGCATCGGCGGCAGCGAACCGAGCGCGTCCCGCACCGGCGAATCACCCGTCCCGGCTCCGGAACGGAACCGGGCGACGCCTCCGTGCCGGACGGCCGGACCATGAACCGGCCACGTGCCGTCCGCGGCCGCCCGCAGCCGCCCGAGCTCGGCGGCCGGCGACCCAGGAATACGTGCGACGACCAGCGGCATCATCGCGGAGACCGGCCCGACCATTTCCGCCAGAACCGAATCAGGAACGTCCACCACAGCACACTCCCCCACCCGTAAACACCAACAAGAAGGACGCCGCCAACCTAGCTTCGGCTACTGACAACGCTCCCTCTCGAACAATTGGCGGCGAGCCACACGCCACCTCAGAAAAGGCGCTGACCGCAACGGCCTTGCTCCAGGAGCCGTCCGCTCCCCGGCTTGACCTCAATCAAGGTTGAGGATGTTGAGTGGCAGATGGCGGCGGTGTTCACCGTCGCCCCCGGACTACGAGAGAGGGGCACGGTCATGACGGACGGCGACATCCTGGTGGTGGGAGAAATCTCGGCGGAGACGCAGGCGGCGGTGACCGGCGTGGTGAAGGCGCTGGAGAAGGCATTCAACGTCAAGGATCCCATCGCGCTGAGCGAGCAATTCGCCCGGCAGACCTCCTGGACGAACGCCATGGGCACACGCTTGGACGGCCGCGAGTCGATAGCCGAGTCCGGCGCTCCGGCGTTGAAGGGCTTCCTGCGCGATTCCTACGCGCGCTATGACGTCGTCAAACTGCTGGAAATCGCGCCCGAGGTGATCGCGGTGACCGTGGCGCAGACGCCTACCGACGAGTCGGGCAACCCCGTCGAGGGCGCCCACGGGGCGACGCTCTATGTGATCGCCAAGCGCACGGACGGCTGGAAGATCGTCGCCGGCCAGAACACCGCCATCGAGCCCCCGTCCACCCGATGACACCCGGTCACACGCGCTTTTCTGCATGACACCCCGATCACCTCTCCGGGGCGCAGGTGAGGTCGCCGGTGGGGAGACGGCCGGTGAGCAGGTAGTCCTCGACGCGGTCGTTGATGCATGCGTTGGGGTATCCGCGCTGGTAGGGGGCGTGGACGTAGGCGTCCAGCGTGATCATCCTGGAGCCTCGCAGCAGGCCGTGCAGGATCTGGTTGCTCCGGTACGTCGTCCGGGTGTCGCCGGTCGCGGCGACCATCAGCGCGGGCAGGTCCGCCTTGATCCTGGTCGGCGGCTCGGCGGGGCGCGTCGGCCAGTACGCGCACGGGCCGATGTTGATGCTCGCGCCCCGGACCCGCATGGCCGCGTTCATCGGACGCCCCGTCCGCCGGACGGCGGGACGATCACCGCACCCGGCCCGGCATCCCGGCATGCGCGGACCCCACACCACGACCGCGACGCCCGCCAGCACCGCGACCGCCCCGAGCACGGCACAACCCCGCGTTAATCCTGCTGTCGGCATGCCGACGACGCTAGGAGCCCACCCCACCCGGACACTCCAGTGATCACCCGGAAGCCGCCTCCGGACGCCCGCACCGCGCTCTTCGGGATAGCCCCCCGTTGTCGGTTACGGAGCGTCGGTGGCGGCCGTGCAGGGAAGGTGGAAGTGGCGATCGAGGCGGGGGGGCGGACGGGCAGCGCAGTCGGGAATCAGTTGGTCATAGCAGCACATTTACCGCTAGACCGCCGATGACGAAGCTGGAAACAAGGCCGGTCACGACTTGGCCGCGTCGCCCTGTAGTGAACCGCCCGAGCATTGCTCCGCTGACCGCCAGCAGCATGAACCAGCTGGCCGAAGCAGCGAAGATCGCCATGATGTAGGCGCCTGCGGTCACCGGGGTCGCGCCTATCTTGTCCTGTTGGCTGACCACGAGGCTCGTGAAGTAGACGATCGTGAATGGATTGACGAGGGTCATCCCCAGAAAGCCGATATAGGCCCCTGCGGGCTTGGTGAGGACGCCTCGATACAGCGGTCTGGTGTCCTGTTCGCGCCGGTGCCGTATTGCCGTGAGCGCGATGCGAGCGGCCAGGCAGCCGAGTATCAGGGCGGCCAGATAGCGCAGGGGGACGGCGAAGGGCTCGATCACGTTGGTTGCGGCCGCTCCTCCCACGACTGCCGCCACCGCATAGGTACCGTCCGCGGTGGCTATCCCCAGCGCCGCTGCGATACCGACGCGAAGGGAGGTGTGGGCGGCGAGACTCACCATGAATGCCGCGATGGCACCGATGGGCAGCGCCAGCGCGTACCCGGCGACGAGACCGGAGAGAACTGCTCCGCTCACCGTCCGCACCCGCTTCCCTGGTTCAGGGACCGGATCGGCGGACCATCGAGTCGGTGCGGGAGTATGTGTTCTCCGCAGTCTGGATGTGACGTCGGCCGGCCGCGGGACGGCACACCAGCCTTTGGCTGAGGTGGCACACGCCGTTTTTGGAAGGAGTTGCCGGAACCTGGGACGGCGGTGGGAGGAGCGTCCGAACTGGTTCGGGCACGGTCGACAGGGAAGTTTCCGGGCATTGCGGCGGTCTCCCATGAGGGGATGCGCCCACCGCGAGCGCGAAAGGTCAGCCGGTGGGCGAGGCGAAGTGGACAGCGTCTGGCGCGCATGCCGAGGCGCGCCGCACAGATGCGGCGTTCACCAGCAGCGCCTCCTACACTTCGCCGGGAAACTCACCCGGCACCTCCCAGGCATGCTCACCCACGGCCCGGCCACATTCAACCCCCGTCACAGTGGGTGGTGGCTAGGTTGCAGTCTGAACGTGCACATGACGCCGCGCAGTCAGAAGCCACAGAGCGGGAGCGGCCGGAGTCGCTCCCTCCAACGACAAAATCCCGCCCGGTCAACACGACCGAAACGGGATCTCATCAAACGACATCAGGCCATCTCAAGAGGGGCCCTTGGGTGGAGCTGAGGGGATTTGAACCCCTGACCCCCTCGATGCGAACGAGGTGCGCTACCGGACTGCGCTACAGCCCCGAGGACTCCGTAAGGTTAGCAAACTTCGGGGGGTGGTCGCGCACGGGTTATCCGGGGCTGCGGCGGGCTGAGGTCATTCGCCGACGGCGCGGCGGTCGTCGGCGTACTGGTCGAAGACCTCCTCGGGGGTGGGGAGTTCGATGACCTCGGCGGGTTCGGCGGCCTCGGCGGCGCGGCGGGCTTCGAGGGCCCTGGCGCGGGCCAGCGCGCGGGCCTCCGCGGCGGCGTGGCGGCGGGCGGTGTCCACCCCCGCGGCGACGCGGAGGAGCGCCAGGTGGCCGCCCAGGAGGACGGCCGGCGGCGCGATGACCCACCAGGGGGCGAAGCCGGACGCGACGACGGCCCCGGCGGTGATGACCAGGGCCGTGAGGCCGGTGGTGCGGCGGCGGCGCCGGGCGATCACGGTGGCGCGGGACGTCCGGCGGCGGGGCCGGGGCTCCGGGACCTCCTCGGGCTCCTCCTCCACGTCCTCGACGAGGGTCTCGTCGGAGCGCTTGTGGAGGAGCCGGGTGATGCCGGTCGTCTCGGTGTCGCGGCGCAGCCACATGGGTACGAGGACGATGCCCCACACGGCGACAATGGCGAGATACAGGACCGCGCTGCTCATCGGCCCCACCGTCCCAGGGCACGCTCGACCGGCGGGCCGACTTTCGGCGCGCGAACGTGCATTGGGAGCAGGGTCACGTCCCGCACGGTACGAGGGGCTGTCAGAGGTTGACGAGCATAAGGGGCGGTGTGTCGCGAGATCGATCCCGCCGTTACTCTCCGTTTGCCGGGCCTTGTCGGACGCAGGATTCTTACGGAGAGAAAGTCATAGCGGACTCAAGTGTGCCGGGGAAATGCCTGTTTGCGCTCGGCGAGCCAGCGTGCGCGGAGGCCGCCGGGAACGTCCTCGACGGTCAGCGCGTAGCAGATGTGGTCGCGCCAGGCTCCGTCGATGTGCAGATGGCGGCGGCGAATTCCCTCTTCCCGGAATCCGAGTTTTTCGACGACGCGGCGGCTGGCCGTGTTCTCGGGACGGATATTGGCTTCCAGGCGGTGCAGGCCGACGGTGAAGAAGCAGTGGTCGACGGCGAGCGCCACGGCGGTCGGAATGACGCCGCGGCCGGCGACCTGCCGGTCGACCCAGTAGCCGATCTGGGCTGAGCGGGCCGACCCCCAGACGATCGCGCCGATGGTGAGCTGCCCGGCGAATTCGTCCTCGTGGGTGACGACCCAGGGAAGGGCGAGGCCCTGGCGGGCCTCGCGGCGCATGGTGTGGACCATGCTGATGTACGGCCCGAGCCCGCTGCGGAAAAGCGGCGTCTCCGGATTGGTGGGCTCCCAGGGGCGGAGCCAGTCGGCGTTGCGCACGCGCAGCTCGCGCCAGACGGCGGCGTCGCGGTGCCTGAGCGGGCGCAGCCCGATGGATCCCTCCGTCAGGGTGACCGGCCATCCCCGCAAACGTTCCACGCTTCCATGATTCCCTGGTCGGACGTCTGGACGCCATCAATTGTCACCGAGAAATCGGGCACGCGGGACGTTCGGGCCCGGTTTGTCACACCCGGCATCCGCCTAGCCGGGCGTGGAGCCGGGTGGGCGGGGGTGGTCGCCGCCCTTGATCTGGTCTACGGCGTGGGCCAGGACGCGGCCGAGGACCGTCATGCCGTCGCGGACGCCGCCGGTCGAGCCCGGCAGGTTGACGATCAGCGTGCCGCCCGCGACGCCGGCGAGCCCGCGGGACAGGATCGCGGCGGGCACCATGTCGCGGCCCTCCAGCCGGACGGCCTCCGCGATGCCCGGTATCTCCCACTCGATCACCCGGCGGGTCATCTCGGGGGTCTGGTCGGTCGGGGTGAGGCCGGTGCCGCCGGTCGTCACGACCACGTCGTAGCCGGAGGCGACCGCGTCCCGCAGGACGTCCGCGACCGGCTCCCCGTCCGGGACGACGACCGGGCCGTCCACCTGGCAGCCGAGGTCCTCCAGCATGGCGACGAGCACGGGGCCGGACTTGTCCGCGTAGACGCCCGCCGCGGCCCGGTTGGAGACGGTGACCGCCATCGCCCTGATCATCGCCGCCACAGCCCGGTCTTGCCGCCGGTCTTCTCCTCGACGCGGACGTCGGTGATCACCGCGGCCGGGTCGACGGCCTTGACCATGTCGACCAGGGCGAGCGCGGCGACGCTGACCGAGGTCAGCGCCTCCATCTCCACGCCCGTCCGGTCGGCGGTGCGGGTGACGGCGGTGATCGCGACGCCGTCGTCCCGGATCTCCAGGTCGACGGTCACGCCGTGCAGCGCGATCGGATGGCAGAGGGGGACGAGGTCGGGGACGCGTTTCGCGCCCATGATCCCAGCGATGCGGGCGACGGAGAGGGCGTCGCCCTTGGGAATGTCGCCGGCGCGCAGTAGGGCGACGCACTCCGTTGACAGGCGGACGAAGCCCGTCGCGGTCGCCGTCCTGGCGGAAACGTCCTTGGACGACACGTCGACCATGCGGGCCGCGCCCGAATCGTCGAGATGGGTGAATTCGGAGCCCATGGCACTCACTACGGCAACCTCATGACTTCCACGTGGGAACCGGCGGGAAGGGCTTCGGCGTCCTCCCCCAGTTCGATGAGCGCGTTCGCCGACGCGAGGGAGCCGAGCTGGTGCGAGCCTTGCGATTGCGCCGCCGTGACGGTGTAGGAGCCATGGCTGAACGACAACAGGCCCCGCATGTAGTGGCGAAGCCCTGGTGGCGACTTCACGTCATCGGTGAGGACGGCGCTCACGGTCGGCAGTGGGTCGGGCGCCAATCCCTGCATGGCACGCAATGCGGGACGCACGAAAACCTGGAACGAGACGTACGCGCTTACGGGGTTCCCAGGGAGAGTGAAGACGGGGACGCCTTCGAGAAGGCCGAACCCTTGAGGCTTGCCCGGACGCATGCGCACCTTGTGGAAACCCACCGTCCCGGTGCCGGCCAGTACTTCCTTGACCACGTCCCTGGTGCCCATCGAAACGCCGCCAGTGGTGACGATGGCGTCGGCCCGGACGAGCTGGTCGTGGAACATCTCCAGCACCTTGGCGGGCTCGTCCTCGACGGTCGCCTGCCGGTAGCCCACGCCGCCCGCCTCAACAACGGCGGCGGTGAGCATGTAGCTGTTGGACTCCCAGATCTGGCCCGGGGCCAGCGGCTCGCCCGGTTCGCGCAGCTCGTCCCCGGTGGAGACGACCACGACGCGCGGCCGCGGCCGGACCGTCACCCGGGACCGGCCGACCGCGGCGATCATGCCGAGCTGCGGGGCGCCGAGCCTGGAGCCCGCGTCCACGACGACCTGACCTGCGGGAACGTCCTCGCCCGCGCGGCGGATGTAGTGGCCGGACGGCGCGGCCCGCGAGATCCGGACGGTGGCGTTGCCGCCGTCCGTCCACTCGACCGGGATGACCGCGTCCGCGCCGGCGGGCAGCGGCGCGCCCGTCATGATCCGGGCGGTGAGGCCGGGGCGGAGGGCCGACACGCCGGTGTCACCGGCGACGATGTCCCCGATGACGGGCAGCGTGACCGGGTCGGCCTCGGTGGCCGCCGCGACATCGGCCGCGACGACGGCGTAACCGTCCATCGCGGAGTTGTCGAACGGCGGCAGCGGCACGGGCGCGGACACGGCCTCCGCGAGCACCGTGCCCTGCGCCTCCAGCAGCGCCAGGTCGAGTGGCGGCAGCACCGCGACGTTGCCGAGGATGTCCGCCAGATGCTCGTCGACCGTTCTCATGCTCACCGCCCCTGTCTCCTCACACTGAGCGCCCCAGTCTCCTCATGGGCGGCGCCCCCGTCTCGGGCTCACCGTCCCGTCTGGCCTCTCCTCACTCGTCGCCGGCGTCCTGGCGGCGGACGAACTCGCGCAGCCACGGCATGAACTCCGGCGCCAGATCAGGACGTTCCGAAGCGAACTGGACGACCGTGCACAGGTATTCGAGCTTGTTCCCGGTGTCGTAGCGGCGGCCGCGGAACTTGATCCCGTAGACGCCGCCGCCCTGGTCGGCGGGCGTGTCGGCGAGGGTGCGCAGCGCGTCGGTGAGCTGGATCTCGCCGCCGCGCCCCGGCGGGGTCTTCTCCAGGACGTCGAACACCGCGGGGTCGCAGATGTACCGGCCGATGATGATCCAGTTGCTGGGCGCCTCCTCGGCGGAGGGCTTCTCGACGAGGTCGGAGATCCGGACGACGTCGTCCTCGTCCGTCGCCTCGATGGCCGCGCAGCCGTAGGCGGAGACCTGGTCGGGCTCGACCTCCATCAGCGCGACCACGCTGCCCCCGTACTGCCGCCGCACCTCGATCATGCGCCGCAGCAGGTTGTCGCGGGCGTCGATCATGTCGTCGCCGAGCAGCACCGCGAACGGCTCGTTCCCGACGTGCTGGCGGGCGCAGTGCACCGCGTGCCCGAGCCCGCGCGGCTCGCCCTGCCGCACGTAGTGCATGATGGCCAGGTCGCTGGACTCGTGGACGGCCCCGAGCCGTTCGTCGTCGCCCTTGGCCCGCAGCGCCTCCTCCAGCTCGTACGCCCGGTCGAAGTGGTCCTCGATGGATCGTTTGCTGCGTCCGGTGACCATCAGGACGTCGCTGAGGCCGGCGTCGACCGCCTCCTCGACGACGTACTGGATCGCCGGTTTGTCGACGATGGGCAGCATTTCTTTGGGAGTCGCCTTGGTGGCGGGCAAGAATCGGGTACCGAGGCCGGCCGCCGGGACGACCGCCTTGAGCACAGGTGCAGAGTCGGCCATGTAGAGACCCTAGCCATCCGTGAGGACAGCAGCGTGCGCGACATAGCTTCTAAGACCGGCCTCCGGGCCGAACTGCTCGGCAGGCGTGCGGCGATGCCGCCCGAGGCCCGGGAGGCGGCCGGACGGTCGATCCGGGACGCGTTGCTCTCGGTCCCGGAGATCGAGATGGCGGGGACGCTCGCGGCCTACGTCTCGATCGGCACGGAACCCGACACGCGGAGCCTGCTCTTCGCGCTGTGGAAGCGCGGCACGTACGTGCTGCTCCCCCGGCTGCTGCCGGACGGCGACCTGGACTGGGCGTCCTACGAGGGGCCCGACTCGCTCGTCCCGGGGCCGCGCGGGTGCCCGGAGCCGTCCGAGCCGCCGCGCGGGCCCGGCGCGGTGGCCAGCGCGGACGTCGTGCTGACCCCGGCGGTCGCCGTCGACAGGACGGGCATGCGCCTCGGGCGCGGCGGCGGCTCCTACGACCGGGCGCTCGCGCGTGTCGGCCCGGCGATCCTGACCGTGGCACTCCTGTACGACGCGGAGCTGGTGCCGAACCTGCCGTCGGAACCGCATGACCAGCGCGTCCGCGCCGCCGTCACGCCGTCCGAGGGCTTGGTGCGCCTCGGCTGATCATCCGGGTTTCGCGGCCTCGTAGGGTTGTGGACAGGCTGGGGGCGGGTTGTGGGACGGGTTGGGACGGATGTTCACGGGAGGTTCGAGATGACGGCGCTGTGGCGGATCCTGTCCCTGCCTCCGCTCGGGGAGGACGTCGTTCGCGGGCTGTTCGCGCCGCTGGGCGACGCCGTCGAGATGACGTTTCCCCAGACAAGAGACCGTTCCGGCCTGCTCACCGCGCTCGCCGGCGCGGACATCGTGATCGGTGACTTCACCGGGCAGCTCGCGCTGGACGCGGAGGCCGTGGCCGCCGCGCCGCGACTGGCGTTCTTCCAGATGCCCGCGGTCGGAACGGACAGCATCGACGTCGCCGCTCTGGCCGCCGCAGAGGTGCCCGTGGCCAACGCGGCGGGATTCAATGCGCGCAGCGTCGCCGAGTGGGCGGTGGGCGCGGCGTTCGCCCTCTGCCGCAACCTCGCCTGGGGTGACCGGGCCGTACGCGCGGGCGGGTGGCCGCAGATGGAAATGGCCGCGCGACAGCCACGGGAGGTCCACACACAGCGCGTCGGCATCGTCGGCTTCGGCGCGATAGGCGCGGAGGCGGCACGGCTGTTCGCGGCACTCGGCTGCACGGTGTCGTATTGGACGAGACAGAAGCGTCCGGAAGCCATCGCCACGTACCGCGAACTGGACGACCTGATGGCGACGTCCGACATCGTCGTCCTCGCCTTGCCGCTGACAGACGAGACCAGGAGGCTGATAGGTCCCGAACGTCTCGCCCTACTGCCGGACAACGCGCTCCTAGTGAACGTGGCGCGCGGGGGCATCGCACCTGATGACGCCGTCCTCGACGCGCTGAAATCGGGTCGGCTGGCGGGCGCGGCCCTGGACGTGTACGACGAGGAGCCGTTGGCGGCCGAGCATCCTCTGCGTTCCCGTGAGGACGTCCTGCTGTCCCCGCACGCGGCCGGGACGTCGGTGCAGTCCCAGATGAACCTGGTGACGCTGGTGGTCGACAACGTGACCGCGGCCGTCCGGGGACAGGACGTGCGGAACGTCGTCAACGGGGTAAATCCGCAGGTCAGACGACGATAGTCGGCCTTTGCGACATGCCGTCCCTCAACCGCAAATATGCGATCGGCCGGTGAATCTGTAGGATTCCTAAACGATCAAGTTTGACGACCCCGAAGGGTGGGATGTGCATCTCGACATCTGGCTACTCCTCGGGGCCACGCTCGTACTCTGCGCCATCGTCGCGGTCAGGCTGTCGCACAAGGCGGGCCTGCCGACCCTTCTGGCGTACATGGGCCTCGGCCTTCTCATCGGCGAGTCCGGCCCCACGCACATCCAGTTCGACGACGTCGAACTGGCCGAGACCCTAGGGCTCGCGGCCCTCGTCCTGATCCTCGCAGAGGGCGGTGTCACCACGAGCTGGCGGCACGTCCGGCCCTCGGTGCCCGTCGCGCTCGTCGTCTCCACCATCGGCACGCTGATCAGCATCATCGTGGTCGGGCTCGCCGCCATGTGGCTCGTCGGCCTGGACTGGCGGCCCGCGTTCCTGCTCGCCGCCGTGCTCGCCCCCACCGACGCGGCGGCCGTGTTCTCGGTGCTGCGGCGGCTGCCGCTGCCGTCCCGGCTGAGCGGGCTGCTGGAGGCCGAGTCCGGCTTCAACGACGCACCCGTCGTGATCATCGTGGTGACGCTCAGCGCGCACAGCGGCATGCCCAACCTCACCGAGCTCCTCGGCGTCATGCTGTACGAGCTGATCGCGGGCGGCATCATCGGCTTCGCCATCGGCTGGCTCGGCGCCCAGGGATTGCGTCGTATCGCGCTGCCCGCGTCCGGCCTCTACCCCATCGCAGTGCTGTCGCTGTCGATCGGCTCCTATGGCGCGGCTTCACTACTGCACTCCAGCGGATTCCTCGCCGTGTACGTGAGCGCCCTAGTCCTGGGCAACGCCCGGCTACCGCACCGTCCGGCCACGCGTGGCTTCGCAGAAGGCGTCGGATGGCTCGCCCAGATCGGACTGTTCGTGATGCTGGGCCTGCTCGCCTCCCCCAGCGAGCTGCCCGCCCAGATCGTGCCCGCGCTCGTTGTGGGCTTCGTTTTGCTGCTGGTTGCACGTCCTGTGTCGATCGTGCTGTCGACGATCGGATTCAAGCTGTCGTGGGGCGAGAAGATGTTCGCGTCCTGGGCGGGGCTACGCGGCGCCGTCCCGATCGTCCTCGCGACCATCCCGATGGTGGAGCACGTAGAGAGCGCCGACCGGCTGTTCGCGATCGTCTTCAACATCGTCGTCGTGTTCACCCTTCTGCAGGGCCCCACACTGCCGCTGGCGGCGCGCCTGTGCCGGCTGAAGAGCGACGAGCAGACACGGGAGCTGGACGTGGAAGCCGCCCCCCTGGAGGAACTCCACGCCGACCTGCTGGAAGTGCGGATACCGCTCGACTCCATGCTGAACGGCGTGGAGATATTCGAGCTCCGGCTTCCGCATGGTGCGTCCGTCACCCTTATCGTGCGGAACGGGTCCAGCTTCGTCCCGGAACCCACCACGCCATTGCAAGCCGGTGACACCCTCCTGGTCGTGACCACCGACTCCGTACGCGACACCGCTGAACGCCGCCTGCGCGCGGTCAGCCGGAAGGGACGCCTGGCAGGCTGGTTCGGCGAAACGGGCTCGTGACACCGCGTCAGGGAACAGGCCGGGGGCGAATCATGTTCCAACCATCGGTACCATTAGCAGTCGTCTAAAGTGAGTGCCAGTCCGGGTCGACCGGGTTGAGTCAGCGAGGAGGAACCGTGCCGACGTATCAGTACGTTTGCACCGAGTGCGGCGAGCCTCTTGAGATCGTGCAGAAGTTCAGCGACGCCGCGCTGACCGAGTGCCCGGCGTGCAGCGGCAAGCTTCGCAAGGTCTTCTCGGCCGCCGGGATCATCTTCAAGGGGTCCGGCTTCTACCGCACCGACAGCCGCGGCTCTTCCGGGAAGGCCGCGACGGCGAGCTCCTCGTCGTCCAACGGCTCCTCTGGCGGCTCTTCGTCCAGCGGCGACTCGTCCAAGTCGGACACGTCTTCGTCCTCGACTTCCTCTTCTTCGTCGTCTGGCAGCGACTCGTCGTCCTCCAGCACATCGTCGTCCTCGTCCTCCGAAAAGGTCGCCTGACCTCCCTCGGCCTGGACGGCCCCCGCGCCTTCATACGCCCAACCGAGGGCTCCACCGGGCCCTCGGTCTTGGCATGCCCTGCCCACCCGCCATGCCACCGCTTGCCCCACACACCCGCCGCGCGCCCGACGAGCCCCACCACGCATACCGCGCCCGCCACCACGCATAGCGCGCAGGTTCCCGCGCACGGCGCACACCCGCCCCCGCGGCGCCACATCCACGTGGACGCCTGGCATCACACCTCGCCACGCACTAGACGAACCCCTCCACACGTGCAGCCCCACGCGCCCGGCAAGCGCCCTCTCCACGCATCGCGTGCGCCCGAATCCATGCACGCAGGCCTGACCGCACAGCGCTCCCCTGCCCACGCATGATGCGCGCCCTCCCACACATGGCCCGCACTCCCACGCATGGCCCAGCACGACGTCATCAGCACTCATGCCGAGCCACCCACCTCCGCACGCGCCTCTCGGGCACATGACCCACGCCTCGCCCGTCACGGCCCACACCGCTCACGCAGGGGTCCACACCGCTGCGCAACAAGAGCATCGGGTTCTTCGGCAACGACACCGGCGAGACCAGCCTCCGCGCGACCGTCATGTCGTTCGGCTATGGCCACCACCCCTCACACAGGGACCGCACCTCTCACAAATGGCCGCACCCCCACGCATGGGCCCGTACCTCCCGACGTATGGCGCGCACCCTGCCGCGCATGGCACGCGCCCCCCGCCGCCGCACGGTGCGGGCGACGTTCGGGGCTGTGGGTGGTTCTGAGCGCCTTGTGTGTATGGCCGCGTCAGCGGGCTGCGGGGGCGGTGAGGCGGAGGCGGGTCTCCTATTCAGGGCCTGTGTTGAACCTCCGTTTCTACATCTCGAGGGGTAGGCGCGGGCGCGGTCATGCCTCGGCCGGGGTAGCCCAGGTCCAGTCTCATGCCGGACGCGCCGTCGACGCCTTCTGGCGACGATTGAGTACGTGGGAGGCGACCAGCGTGCATGCAACCTCTCCGAGTTGACAGAACTCTCGTTCTCAGAGAAACTCTAGTTCCGAGAAGCTTGACACAAGAACCATGGTCGAAATCTCGCGATACTACTTGACATGTCTCGGTGATCGAGACACTCTATGGCAGTCGCGACATATCTCGATCGCAGAGTGCACAGGAGAGGAACATGAGCGAACAGAGCCCGGCTCCCCCCAGGTCGTGGGCCCACCGCCTGGCCGGCATCATCGCCGGACGGCGCACCAAATGGGCCGTCCTGGCTTTGTGGGTCGTCCTGCTGGTCGCCCTCGGCCCACTGGCCGGCAAGCTCGGCGACGTCGAGGAGAACGACGCGGCGGCCTGGCTCCCCAGCGGAGCCGAGTCCACGCAGGTCGTCGAACTGGAAGAGCAGTTCCGCAAGGACGAGACGATGCCCGCGGTCGTCGTCTACGAGCGTTCCGGCGGAATCACTGCGCAGGACCGCGCGAAGGCCGCCGCGGACGTCTCCGCCTTGCAGAAGCTGCCCGGCGCGCAGAAGGTGCAGGGACCGTTCCCGTCCACGGACGGCAAAGCCCTGCAGACGTTCGTGCCCCTCACCGACGAGGACATCACCAAGGCGGTAGACGAGGCGCGTGAACTCGCCAAGCGCGGACCGCCTGGGCTGACCTCGCACGTCACCGGACCCGCCGGCATGGGCGCCGACCAGTTCAAGGTCTTCGAGACCATTGACGGCTTCCTGCTGATGGCCGCGGGCAGTGTCGTCATCGTCCTGCTGCTCATCATCTACCGCAGCCCGGTCCTGTGGTTCGTTCCTGTCCTGAGCGCCCTCTTCGCCTTGGGGCTGGCCCAGTCGCTGGTGTATTTGCTCGCGAAGTACGGGGACCTCACCGTCAATGGCCAGAGCGCAGGAATCCTGACCGTTCTCGTCTTCGGTGTAGCCACTGACTACGCACTACTACTCGTCGCCCGTTATCGGGAAGAACTGCATAGGCACGAGGACCGGCACGAAGCCATGGCGTATGCGCTGCACCGCGCCGCGCCCGCGCTCATCGCGTCCGCCGCCACCGTCGCGGTCGGCCTGCTGTGCCTCCTGCTCGCCGAGATGAACTCCACTGCGGGCATGGGGCCGGTCGCCGCCGCGGGCGTCCTCACCGCGCTCGCCGCCATGACCACCCTTCTGCCTGCCCTGCTCGTCATCTTCGGCCGCTGGCTGTTCTGGCCGCTGATCCCCCGGTACGACGCCAAGTACCTGGAGCCGGAGGCGTACGAGGCCGAGCACGGCATCTGGAGCCGCATCGCCGCTCTGGTCGCGAAGCGCCCGCGCGCGCTCTGGGCCGTCACCATGCTCGGACTGATCGCCCTCACCCTCGGCCTGGGCTCGCTCAAGGCCGACGGGCTCTCGGACGCGGGACAGTTCACCGGACGTCCCGACTCCATCGCGGGCTCCGAGGTCGTCGCGCGGCACTTCGCCGCCGGATCGGGCTCGCCCGCGGTCGTGATCGGCAAGGCGTCGGCGTCCGACCGGATCGCCGAGGCCGTCCGCGGGACACCGGGCGTCGCCGAAGTCGGCCCGCCTGCCACGGCGAACGGCCTGGTCAAGTACGAGGCGACGCTGAAGCACCCGGCCGACAGCGAGGCCGCCCGCACGACCATCGACCGGCTCCGGGCCTCGGCGCACGCCATCCCGTCCGCGGACGCCAAGGTCGGCGGGACCACCGCGACGTACCTCGACATCAAGCGGGCCTCCACCCGCGACAACCAGGTGATCATCCCGATCGTGCTGGCCGTGGTGTTGCTGATCCTCATCGCGCTGCTGCGCTCCGTCGTCGCGCCGCTGCTGATGATGGGCACCGTGGTGCTGTCGTTCCTCGCCTCGCTCGGTGCCTGCGCGCTGATCTTCGACTACGGCTTCGGGTTCGAGGGCACCGACTCCGGGTTCCCGCTGCTGGCGTTCATCTTCCTGGTGGCGCTGGGGGTCGACTACAACATCTTCCTGATGCACCGCGTCCGGGAGGAGTCGCAGAAGCTCGGGACCCGCCGCGGCATCCAGCGCGGTCTCACCGTCACCGGCGGCGTGATCACCTCGGCGGGGCTGGTCCTGGCCGCGACGTTCGCGTCGATGGTCACGCTGCCGCTGGTGTTCATGGTCGAGATGGGCTTCGCGGTGGCGTTCGGCGTCCTGCTGGACACGCTGATCGTCCGGTCCCTGCTGCTCCCGGCGCTGTCGTACGACATCGGCCGGCGCATCTGGGCCCCGGGCCGCCTGGCCAAGAAGGACGAACCGGCCGTCGAGCAGCCCAAGGTCCTCGACCCGGTCGGCTAGCCCGCGCGGACCGGCCGGCAAGCGCCGCACACCCCGGCGGCGGACTGGTTGACGTGCACAGACTCCGGCTTCGGCCGGAACGGGGAAGGGAAGGGGCCCGGCTCAGGCCGGGCCCCTTCGCCGGGTTATCCACAATCCGTGGACGGTCTCCCGGCGGCCGCGGCGGGGTGGCTAATGTCAGCACCATGTCCACTCAACCTCCCGGTTCCGCCCAGCCCTCCGGGGCCGTTGCGCCCTCCAGTCCCACGCCCGCCGCCGAGATCGGAGTCATCGGCGGCTCCGGGTTTTACTCCTTCCTCGACGACGTCGAGGAAGTGCGGGTCGAGACCCCGTACGGCCCGCCGAGCGACACCGTCGCAGTCGGCGAGCTCGCCGGGCGCCGTGTCGCGTTCGTCCCGCGACACGGCCGCGACCACCGGTTCCCGCCCCACAAGATCCCCTACCGGGCCAACCTGTGGGCGCTGCGCTCCCTCGGCGTCCGGCAGGTGCTGGCACCGAGCGCGGTCGGATCGCTCACCCCCGACTACGGCCCCGGCACGCTCGCCGTGCCCGACCAGCTCGCCGACCGCACGTCCGGGCGGGAGCAGACCTACTACGACCACGGTGCCGCGGTCCACGTCTCCTTCTCCGACCCGTACTGTCCGGCCGGCCGCCACACCGCCGTGACCTCGGCCCGCGCCGCCGGCTGGGAGCCCGTCGACCGCGGCACCCTCGTCGTCATCGAAGGTCCGCGCTTCTCGACCCGGGCCGAGTCCCAGTGGTTCGCCTCCCAGGGCTGGACGCTGATCGGGATGACCGGCCATCCCGAGGCCGTCCTCGCCCGCGAGCTGGCGCTCTGCTACACCCCGCTCTGCCTCGTCACCGACCTCGACGCGGGCATCGAGGAGGGCGAGGGCGTCACCATGGACGAGGTGCTCCGCGTCTTCGGCGAGAACATCGACCGCCTCCGCACCGTCGTCGCCGACATCGTCAAGACACTGCCGGCCGATCGCTCATGCCCGTGCCCGAACGTCCTGGACGGCATCAAGCTTCCCCTGGAGCTCCCGTGAACGTCCCCTCAGGCCGCCTGTTAAGGCGCCTGCGGCGGCCGCTGGCCGCGCTGCTCGCCGCGACAGCCGCCGGGCTCGCCCTCCTGGCTCTGCGCCCGGCTCCGCCGCCGTCCGTCCGCGTCCTCGCCGCCTCCCGCGACCTCCCGGCCGGACGGACTCTCACCCCCTCCGACCTGCGCCCTCTGAGGCTCCCTCCGGGCTCCGTCCCGGCGGGCGCCCTGCGCTCACCCGCCGCCGGACGCGTCCTCGCGGGTCCCATGCGCCGAGGCGAGCCCCTCACCGACGCCCGCGTCGTCGGCGCCGCCCTGCTCCGCGGCTACGGCCGGGGCACGGTCGCCAGCCCCGTCCGCATGGCCGACGCCGGCGCGGCCCGCCTCCTCCGCCCAGGCGACCACATCGACGTCCTGACCACCCCGGCCCCGTCCTCGTCCGATCCACTCGAAACGACACGGCACCAAGGCCCGGCCCGAATAGTGGTCTCGTCCGTGCCCGTCGTCGCCGTCCCGCCCTCCGACAACGACAGCCCGCAGGACGGAGCACTGGTCGTTCTGGCCACCGACCGGGCACAGGCCGCCGCACTGGCGGGCGCCGGCGCGCCCCTCTCCCTGACGATCAGCGGCCCCTGACAAGATCACGACCGCCGCCCGTAAGTCCGCACGTCATAGATCGTTTTCGTCCTGACTTGGCGAAGCCGGGGATGTTTCATTACGATCCGTAGCCGTTCCTGCGCAGATCCGCATGCGCACCCCCGACATCCCTGGAGTTCCCCATGAGTGGATTCAAGAAGTTCCTGTTCCGCGGGAACCTGATCGACCTCGCGGTCGCGTTCGTCGTCGGAGCAGCCTTCGCCGGCCTCGTGAAGGACTTCGCGAACTCCTTCATCACCCCGCTGATAGCGCTGATCGGCGGCAAGCCCGACTACACCCGGCTGTCCGTCGCGATCAACGGCACCCAGTTCCCGTACGGCATCTTCGTGACCTCCGCGATCGCCTTCACGATCACGGCCATCATCGTGTACTTCCTGGTGGTGCTGCCCACGACCAAGCTGATCGAGCGGATGGACCGGGGCAAGGAGGCCGCCGAGCGCGACTGCCCGGAGTGCCTGGGCGAGATCCCCATCAAGGCCAGGCGCTGCCGCCACTGCACCGCCGAGGTCGTCCCCGCGACCGAAGCCCCGCTCTAGACGGCCCCCAAGGCAACCGTCAGGAGATACGGACCGAGGCGGCGAACGCCACCGGCATCATTCGTCGTTCTCGGTGCCGTACTCCCAGTGCCAGGGCTCGAACGGGTTGCTGTACGCCCACGCCGGATGGATCCATCCGTACTTCCCGGCATTGGCCTCCATCCAGTTGAACTGGACGGACCCGGAGTTCTGCACACCGCCGCACAGATCGACGGCCTGCCCCTTGCCATGGTTGCTCGTCCCGGGAACCGCGGCGAAGCCCGGCCGCTGCGCGTAGATCCGATGCTGGTCCGAGAGGTTGCGGTACGCGTCCCTGACGCACATGTCGCGGCCGAACCGCTTCTTGTAGGCCGCGTTCAGCTTGTAGAACGCCTGCGCCGCGTCCGCCCGCAGCTTGTGCCCCTTCTGCGGCAGCACGCACAGGTACCTCGACGGGATCAGCCCGTTCGGGAACTGCTTCGCATCGCTCGAAAGGCCCTTGTCGCAGCCGAGCTGCAGCCGCTTCAACCGGCTCACCGCGAGCTTGTCGAGCATCGCGTTGAGCTGTTCGGTCAGCTGCTCCGACTTGCTCTTCAGCGCGTCGACCTCCTGCTGCACCCGGGTCTGCTCGATCGCGTTGCGCGACTGCAGATCCTGGGCGCTCGTCGCGAGCCGCTTGCGCCGCTCCTGCAGATCGTCGGCCCGGTCGACCAGTGACTTCTGCGACTGGGCGAGCAGCGTGACGTCCGCCGTCGACCGCAGCGCCTGCCCCGGATCACCGTCACCGAAGATCGACATCGACCCGGCGGCGCCGCGCTGCTGGTACGAGGTGTTCGCCAGCCTGGCCAGCGGCTCCCGGATCACGTTCAGCTCGGCCTCGGCCGCCGCCAGATCCTTCAGCGTGTCCCGCAGCTTGACCTGCGAAGCGGCCAGATCCTTCTTCCGATCCTCCATCCGCTTGGTGGCCTTCTCGAGCTCGCTGCGGGCCTTCGACGCTTCACGGCGCAGCGACTCCAGAGGATCGGCCCGACCCTCGGCCGCCGTGGCGGCGCCATGCGGTGAGATCATCGTCATCACCAGGAAGACCGCGGTCAGCGCCGCCGACCGGGGGTTCGGCACGGTGGTTTTCCTCCTGATGCCCAAATGCGGAACAGCGGCAGAACGCTACTACAGGTTCTACGATGACCTGTGCGTAATCAGTTCAGCGACCACGGTGACCATCCTGTGGCCAGCACCACCTGTGCATCCACCAGACGTCCTCCCACCCCGGCGGGCACGGCCGCCGCGTCCTGAAGGACGGCGACGGCTTGGGAGTCCACCGCTTCCGCGGCACCGCCTTCTGAACAGGCGCCGGCTTCGGAGCCTTCGTCCCCACCTCCGGCTCGGATTCAGGCTCCACGTACTCCCCGTACGTCGGCTCCCCCTCCGGCGTCACCGCCGGGCTCACGGCCCGCGCCGACGACCCCACCGACCCCGGCCGCTCCCGAACCGGCTCCTCGCGCAACCCGAACGCGACCAGCGAGGCCACAACGACGGGAACCACGAACGCACCGGCGACAACGCCGATCCGCACACCCCGGGACGAACGCGCTTCCACCTCGTCCTCGGCAACCCATTCCTTCGGTTGCCCGCGATGCCGACCCGTCACGGCACCGAAGCGTACCCACACCGCCCCCACCCGGCCTAGTGGCACCGGACGCCCCATAAGAAGGAGCGCCCGGCACGCCCCGTCCCCTACCCTGTAGGTGCCGTCCGCTACGCTCTTGCCGCGAACGACGACACGCCTCCGTAGCTCAGGGGATAGAGCACCGCTCTCCTAAAGCGGGTGCCGCAGGTTCGAATCCTGCCGGAGGCGCCACCTCCCAAACGCGCCGACCAGCCAAACACCCAGCCCCCGGGCGGTTCGTTGGTCGTTCCCCGTGAGCGCTGTCGGCCCGTGTTGGGCGGTTGATGCGGGGTGGCCGTGTGGAGTTCCCCGTCCGGACGGAGATCGTTCGAGCGGACGCCTGGTCAGGTGGCTTCGGTGGTTAGGCCCTTGTGGAAGGCGGTGTCGGTTGCTGTGTCGCCCAGGGCGGTGCGGATTTGCTGTTCGCAGGCTCTGCGGGCGTTCATGAGTTGGGGGGAGCCGAGCTGGGAGCGGCCGTAGGTTAGTTGCCACAGGCGCTCGCCGGCTCCTAGTAGGCGGGCGGCTGCTTCTAGTTGGCCCAGGGCGGCGGTGGCCATGGCCAGGGCGTCCAGGGCGAGGGCCATGCCCCAGCTGTCGCCTAGTCGGCGGACGTTCTCGAAAGCGGCGCGGGCGTGGGACTCGGCGGAGCCGAGTTGGCCGGTGTTGAGGTCGGCGAGGGCCTGGACGTAGTGGCCCCAGGAAAGGAACTTGGCCTCGTCGCGGCGGGCGCCTTCGTCGCGGATCTCCTGGGCCATGGCGGACGCCTCGGCGAACGAGCCTCGGATGACCAGGGTGAGTGAGACCACTGCTTGTACCTGGATCCACGTGACTTCGTGGATGCCGCCTCGTTCGGGGCGGGCATCGATGGCCGAGAGCATGTCGATGCCCTGCTCGTGGTCGCCCTGGAGGGCGTGGCGGGCGCCGTCGAGGTAGTCGGCGGCGACGGTGGCTTCCGGGGTGAGGTGGCGGGACGCACGGCAGATGTCGATGCAGAGCTGGAGGCTGGGGAAGTCGCCTTGGGCGAGCAGGACGCAGCCGTAGGCCCAGGCGGCCCGGACACGTAGGGGGCCTGGTTCCGCGTCGTGGGCGAGCGCCCGCTCCAGGTACTCGCGGCCTTCGCGCAGGTGACCGCAGGAGAACCAGAGGAACCACAGGGCGCCGGCCATCTCCGTCGCGACGGACCCGGGCTCGGCGAGGCTGGTTTCGAGGGCGAGCCGGATCTCGGCGATGTCGTCGGTGATCCGTTGGCACCAGGTGACCTGCTCGGCCCATGTCCAGTGGGGGTACGCCTGCCGGGCCTGGGAGAGGTAGTGGTCACGATGCCGGCGGCGGACGGTGTTGGCTTCGTCGAGTCGCGTAAGCCAGGTGGCGCCGTACTCGCGGATGGTGTCGAGGAAGCGGTAGCGCGAGCCGTCCTTGAGGAGGATCGACTTGTCGACCAGGGCGTCCAGGACGCTGGGCAGGTTGATGGAGGTGAGAGGTCCACCGACGCAGACGGACCTGGCGGCGTCCGCGGTGAACGAGCCGGCGAAGACCGAGGCGCGTGCCCACAGCAGCCGTTCGGCGGGCGCGCACAGTTCGTGGCTCCAGCCGACGGCGGCCCGGAGGGTGTCGTGGCGGTTGGGGGCGTCGGACGTTGTGCGGGCGAGGGTGTCGAACCGGGCTTCGAGGTTCGCCGCGATGTCGTCGATGGTGTGCTCGCGGACGAGCGCGGCGGCCAGTTCCAGCGCCAGGGGAAGGCCGTCGAGCCGGTGGCAGATCCGGGCGATCGTGCGGCGGTCGGCGGCGGTCACCGCGAATCCGGGCACGGCCGCGGAGGCACGCTGGGTGAACAGGTCGGCGGCGTCCCGGCAGGGAGCGCCCGCGGCTGTCGGGAACGGCGCGATCGTGATCAGGGACTCTCCCCTGACCCGCAGGCTCTGGCGGCTGACGGCGACGATGCGCAGGTGTTCGGTGCTTTGCAGCAGGGCCGTCGCCAGCATGGCGCAGGAGTCGACGAGGTGCTCGCAGGTGTCGAGGATCAGCAGGCTGCGCCGGTCGGCCAGATAGTCGGCGAGCACATCGATCATCGGCCGGGTGGTCTGGTCCTGCAGCCGCAGCTCCATGCCCACGGCGTGGGGCAGCAGCGCGCCGTCGCGGACCGGGGACAGCCGCACCAGCCAGATGCCGTCGGGGAAGCATGCTCGGAGGGTGTCACTGGCCTGGAGGACCGTGCGCGTCTTTCCGACACCGCCCACTCCGGTCACGGTCACCAGGCGGTGCGTGCGCAGCCGGTCATCGATGTCGGCGAGTTCCGCGGCTCGGCCGACGAAACCGGGCGGCACCGGCGGAAGATTTCCCGGACGCCCACCAATGTCACTCTTCATGATCTCTCCGTGACTCCTGGTGCTGGACGGAGATCCTACAGCGGTGGACACGCCCGATTGTTCACTTTTCGCATATGCATCGCTACCAACGGCTATCGTCGAGAGTCCGTCTGTTTCCGCGGAGACGAGGCCGCACATGGCACGTTTCAGCTGCAGGGCCGGATTGGCCGCGGCTGCCGCAGTGGTCATGGCCGGTTCAGCGGTCATCTTGCTCAGCGGCCGGCTCGGGGGCGTCGTGGCCGTCGTGGTCGTCCTCGTCGGCGTGCCGGGCGTCTGCCACTACGTTCGGATGTGGGGCGAACTGTCCGATCTGCGGCAGATCAGCGACGTCGTCCAGGATGCCTTGCTGCGCCCGGTGCCCGAGCGCTGTGGTCCGGTACGGGTGCACGCGCGGTACAGCGCGGCGGAGCCCGGGGCCCGGGTCGGCGGCGACCTTTACGAGGTGGTGTCGACGCCGTTCGGAGTGCGCGCCATCATCGGCGACGTGTCCGGTCACGGTCTCGCGGCGGTGCAGATGGCCTCCGACGTGCTCGGCGCGTTCCGCGCGCTGGCCTCGCACGAGCCCCGGCTCGAAGGCATCGGGCGACGGCTCGACGCGTTCGTCGCCACCCGGGTGGGAGAGTTCTCCGAGAAGTTCGTGACCGCGGTGCTCGTCGAGATCCACGCCGACACCGAGACGGCCGCGGTGTGCAGCTACGGCCATCCGTGCCCCCTGATCCTGCATGCCGGAAAGCCGCAGCCGCTCGACGAGTCGATCGCGGTGCTTCCGTTCGGCCTGCTCGATCTTGCGAACGAATGGTGCGCACCTGCGGCGATCCCGTTCCGCCCCGGCGACAGGCTGGTCCTTTACACCGACGGCGCGATCGAGACGTGCGACGAGAACGGGCTCGCCTACCCCTTCGAGCAGCGGCTCGCGGAGCTGCTCACCGCCGATTCCGGAGAGCTGCTCGATCGGCTGCTCGAAGAGCTGAGAACGTACCCCGGCGGTCAGGATCACGACGACATCGCGCTGCTGATCCTCGAATATGAGAAGGCGGCGCCCATCGGTACACCGGGCGCCGAGCAGGTGAACGCCGAGCCGGGCAGCTTGCGCTGAGGGAGCGCCTGCCTTCCGTGCCAGGCTGATGCGGCTACGGCGAGTTGGGCTGATCGCGGCATTCCCTCTTCGAGAGCTTCGGGCGTGTGGCTCTTCGATGGGTGGGCTTCGGGCGGGTGAGGCTGCTGATGGTGGTCGGCATCCCGGGCTCGGAGTACGTCGCCGAAGCGCTGGAATTCTGGAATCGGGGGTCACCCTGGTGTTTCTCCGGTGATCGCCCTGCGCGCCGGAAAATTGTTCGCTTGGCCGGACGGTCTGAGGCAGCATGGGAGCGCAGCGGCATGGAGGGTGGGTGGCTGTGCTCGGAGTACGGGGTGGCTCCAGGGACGGCCGGTCCGCCCGGCAGCAAGCGGTTCTGCTGGCCCTGCGCCATTACCGCGCCGTGCTGCGGCGCGAGTGGCGAATGTCGATTCCGGCGTTGACGCTGCCGGCGTTCGGGAACATCTCCCTGTTCTACCTGACGCCGCTGGCGGTGGCCGCCCTGGTGGGGCATCTGGCCGACGGCGGTGAAAGCGACTTCGAGGCGCTCCTGCCCTATGTTCTCGTCTTCGCCGGACTCGGGTTGACGGGTGAAGTGCTGTGGCGCGTGGGGTTGCATTTCCTCAACCGGGTGAACGGGCGTGGCATCGAATCGCTCGGTATCGACGGCATGGACGAGTTGCTCGCCAAGGACACCGCGTTCTTCCACGACAACTTCGCCGGTGCGCTGACCAAACGGATACTGAGCTACTCCGGCGGTTTCGAACACTTCGCCGACACGCTCACCTTCTCGGTCGTCGCCAATCTGATCCCGCTGTCGTTCGCCTCGGTGATCCTGTGGCGGTATCACCCGCTCCTGGTCGTCGTCCTGCTGGGGCTGATCGTCGTCACCGGCTTCCTGGTGGCGCCGTTCATCCGCCGCCGGCAGGCGCTGGTGGACGAGCGCGAGGCGGCCAGGGTCCGGGTGTCGGGGCACGTCGCCGACGTGATGACCAACATGGAGACGGTCCGCGCGTTCGCCGCCGAGCGACGGGAGGCCGCCGAGTTCCGGGACCGGATCGCCGAGCAGCACCGCCTGTCGCTGCGCTCCTGGGACTACGCCAACCTGCGGGTCGACACGATCGTCGCGCCGATGTCGATCCTGACCAGTGCCCTGGGGCTGCTCGTCGCGGTGGCGCTGCGCGGCGGGCTCGGGGTGGAGGCCATCGTGGTGACATTCTCCTACTACACCCACGCGACCCGGATCATGTTCGAGTTCAACCAGATCTACCGGCGGCTGGAGAGCACGCTCACCGAGAGCGCGCAGTTCACCGAGTTGCTCCTGGAGCCGCCGACGGTCGTGGACGCGGCCGACCCGCAGCCGCTGCGCCCGGCCGACGCCGCCGTCCGCTTCGAGCGGGTGTTCTTCGCGCACGGCGGCGGCCCGCCCCTGTTCGAGGGGCTGGACCTGGAGATCCCGAGCGGCGCCAAGATCGGCCTGGTGGGCCGGTCCGGTGGCGGCAAGACAACCCTCACCCGGCTGCTGCTGCGCCTGATGGACGTCGACGGCGGCCGGATCCTCATCGGCGGCCAGGACATCGCGCGGCTGCGGCAGAGCGATCTGCGCAACCTGATCGCCTACGTTCCGCAGGAACCGGCGATGTTCCACCGGTCGGTGCGCGACAACATCGCCTTCGCGCGGCCGGGCGCCACCGAGACCGAGATCCTCCAGGCCGCGCGGGCGGCGCACGTCACCGAGTTCGTCGAGGGCCTGCCGGACGGGTTCGACACCCTGGTCGGCGAGCGCGGCGTCAAGCTCTCGGGCGGTCAGCGGCAGCGCGTCGCGCTCGCCCGCGCCATCCTCCGGGACGCCCCGATCCTGCTGCTGGACGAGGCGACCAGCGCGTTGGACTCCGAAAGCGAGCTGCTCGTCCAGGAGGCGCTGTGGCACCTGATGCGCGACCGCACCGCGCTGGTCGTCGCGCACCGGTTGAGCACGGTCGTCCGCATGGACCGGCTCATCGTTCTCGATCGCGGCCGCGTCCTCGAAGACGGCTCCCACCGGGACCTCCTCCAGGCCGAGGGGCCCTATGCCCGTCTCTGGCGCCACCAGTCCGGCGGGTTCCTCACCGATGACGCTCTGGACGCCCGGCACGACGCCCGGCACGACGCCCGGCACGACGCCCGGCGTGAGGAGCAGCGGTCTCAGTCTGCGGCCGGCTGACGCGCGGCTTCCGGCAGGCGGGTGCCGGTCAGTCGGCGTCGGTGGCCGCCAGTACGGCCACGGTCCGGCGGTCGGGGCGGAGGGCGGCGATGCCCACGTCCAGCGTCGGAATGATCCGCATGTGCCAGTCCGAGGTGTAGAAGAGCCAGCCGCACCGGTCGGCGGCCTCTTCGATGGCCGTGACGTTGAACTCCTGGACGTCGGCGAGCGCGGCGAGCGACTCCCAGGACGCGCGTCGCGCGTATGCGCCGTGCATGCCCGGCCCGTAGGCGCCGCCGCCGGCCGCCGCGCCGAAGAGCCTGCGCAGGACGTCCGCGGTGGTCACCCTGCGCACGCCGGTCACGGCCGGGCCGGTGCTCGCCGCGGGGAGGGCGCTGAGCAGCGACGAGCCGAACTCGCCGGCGGCGATGGGACGTCCGAGCCGGAACAGGCGGGCCTCGATGTCCTCGGCGTCCGCCGTCCAGTCGCGGAAGGCGCTGCGCGCCCGTGACGAGTCGGGCCAGTCGACGGCCTCCGCTGCGATGGCGAGGCCGGGAGGTCCCGGCGCCTCCGGCGCGTCGTCGCCGGGCAGGCACCATGCGGGCTTCGGCGGCTCGGGGTAGGCGGTCAGGGCGTGCTCGCGCTCCGCGGGGGCGGGGCGCAGCGGCAGGTCCGCGAGCGGATGCCCGGCCGCGCGCAGCCGCTCGGCGAACTCCGTCGCGGACGTCGCGTCATGGCGCAGCGCCGTCTCCTGCAGCAGGCAGGCCGCGAGCTCGTCCGCGGGGTCGGCGTCGTCGAACACGGCGAGCAGGTGCTCGGGAGGCTGCCCGCAGGCGAGCAGTTCCGCGACCTCGGGCAGGCCGTACCGGACGTCGGCCCAGGCCCGGCCCTGGACGGCGAGCGCGCGGACGTTCGCGACCCGGTCCGCGTCACCGGGCGCGAGCGCCAGCCGCCGCAGCGCGACCTCGAACCCGTACCGCATCGGATAGGTCGGCCGGGTCACCTGGAGCAACGCGCCGAGCAGCGCTTCGAGCCATTCGGGCGCCGCCTTCTGGACGGTGTTGTCGGTCACTTTGACCGCCCGGTTCCAGTGCGGGTCCTTGTAGGTGTTCGCCAGCCCCATCCGCCGGACGGCCTCCGCGATCTCCATTCCGCACGTCTCCCATTCCGGCCGCCGTCGCCTTCAAGGCGAAGCGGCATTCACGCGCCGAGCTAGTAGAGGATGTCCTTCCCGCTGGAATTCCACGCGTTCGTGAGCCCGCCGGCAGGATCTCCGATCTCCAGATACTCCGGCCGGTGGGCTATCGCACCCGGCTCATCCCCCTGCCATTCCACGGTGATGTAGTCACCCTGGCGAATGACCGTCTCCGCTGCCATCGGCTCGAAAACCACGGCGAGAGGTTCCGGTCCGTACGAATAGATCTGAAAGCGCACGTTGCACCTACCCGAAATAGTCACGCCACACTGATCGGCGCGGAGTTGGCGGTTTTACAGTTAATGGGCTCCAATTTCGGGATTGTAGCGGAGGGCGCGACCGCAAAGGATGGGCAAGCCGGGGGCGCGTCCGGTCCGGGCGGGAGAACATGCGTGGGCTCGGCCGCCGTCGCGTGCAGCGCGGGGGCCGGGTCGCGTGTCCTTGGGTGTGAGGAGGTGCATCGTGCCGGACGACGAGCTGGCCCGGTTCGACGATTTCGTGTCGAGCCGGTTGCCGGCGCTCTACCGATACGCCTGCGCGCTCACGGGTAACCGGCACGACGCCGAGGACCTCGTTCAGGAGGCGCTGGCCAGGACGGGCGCCGGGTGGCGGCGGGTGCGGCGCAAGGACGACCCGGAGGGCTATGTCCGCATGACGATGGTGCGGCTCATGCTCAACCGGCGGCGGCGCGACCGGGAACGGCTGGTGGCCGACCCGCCCGATCGGGCGGCCGATGACCGGCGGCTGGACGGTGTGACGGAGCTGGCCGCGACCCAGGCGGTGCTGGCGGGGCTGCCGAGGGGGATGCGGGCCGTGCTCATGCTGCGCTACGTCGACGAGTTCAGCGACGAGCAGATCGCCGACGTGCTCGGATGCAGCGCCAGCACGGTGCGGAGCCAGGCGTGCCGTGCGCTCGCCAAGCTGCGGGCCGCAGCCGACACCCAGGAGGAACCACATGGATGAGTTCGAGCGGACGGTCGGGAAGCTGCTGACCTCGCCGTTCAAGGACGAGGACCCGCCGGCGCCGCTGCAGGGCCGGATCTTGCGGCGCACGGCGGCGGCCCGTCGCCGGAGGGTGGCCGCCGGCGGCATGGTGGCCGCCGCGGTCGCGGGCCTCGGTCCGGTTGCGGTCATGCAGGCCGTCCCGGAGCGGGCCCCCGCCGATGACCTCGCGCCCGTGACGGCGACGGACCTGGGCGCCATTGTCAAGCGCGGCACGATCGTGCGGATTCCGCGAGAACTGCCGAACAAGTCGCCATTCGAGGCAATGGCTCTGAACAAGGACGGCACCGTTCTCGGCGTTCCCCAAGCGGGCGATGGCGGGAATGACGCGCGGTCCACCGGAATCTGGCGCGCGGGCCCGGATGGCGGCCGTCCCGCACTCGTCGCCGAGACCGCGCCCGGCACGCGCGCCTACCTGTGGGCAATGGCGGCCGGGGACGCCGGTTACCTTTGGCCCGACGGTGAGCGGCTTTCCTGCCGCGGACCCGCCGGTGCCGGGCCGTCCCGCACCCTCGACGCGGCCTGGGGTGGACGAGACCGGTTCTTCGCCGACGGCCCGGCCTTCGTCTGGGGCCGCAACGCCGACGTCTTGAGGGTGGCGACCTCCTGCGGTGGCGAGACAAGGACCTATTCGGTCGGCGGGACGCTGGAAGGGTTCTCCTTTCCTTATGCGATCGTCCGGGCGGGGGCCGGTCTCCGGCAGGTCGACGTGCGGGACGGCGCCGTCCGTGACCTCGTCCGGCTGGGGGCCTCGGCCGACCCGGTTCTCGCGGCGAACTCGCGCCTCATCGCCTGGGCGGACGGCGGCGCGCTCACGGTGCTCGACAGGGGCGCCGGCACCTCGCGCCAGGCCGTCCGGACGCTGCCGCACGCCGCGGACCCCACCTATTCGGGCCGCATCACCGCAGGTGACCGGGTCGTCGTCTACACGGCCGAACATCAGGACGAGGATGTGGCCGAGTCGGTGCTCTTCGACGTCCGGACCGGCCGGAAGGTCAGGGTCGGCGGCGAGGCGTGGGCCGCGGGCGGCTGGCTGCTGTGGCGGGAGGGCGCCGACTACCGTCTCGCCCGAGTGCGGTCCTGACCGCCGGCGAGCGCGCCGATGAGGAGGGTGGCGGCGAGACCGCCGGCCAGTGCCCAGAAGCGGGACCACGGGCGGCAGGTCCCGGGTGGTCGCGTACGCGGTCGTCGCCGGTCGACGGTCCGCTCCAGGTCGGCCAGGTCGGTGGCGACGAGCAGGTGGCCGGCACAGGCGGGGAGGACGAGCACCCGCCATGACCGGCCGTTCTCGTCGTCGGTGAGCGTGGAAGGCCGCCCGCTGCGGGCGGCCAGCTCGGCGGGGCTGTCGGGCATATCGCGCGGGAGCGGCGGGGCGGCCTCGTCCTGGACGGTGCTCACCAGCCTCCCGTCCTTGGCGCGCAGCTGCATCGCTGTGGTGCTCGGCAGGCCGCGCGCCCTGCCGCCCGCGTCGTCCAGCTCGTCCACCATCCCGACGGCGATCCGCCTGAGCCGGTCGTCGGTCTCGCCGCGCAGGTGGCTCCGCAGCGCCGAGACGCTCACCACGCTGATCACCACCAGGGCGAGCGCCACCAGCGCCAGCACGACCGCGATGAGCCTCGTCCGGAGGGAGACCCGTGCCGCCGGGCGGCGCGGCACGCCGGTCACCTCGGCACGCGCAGCACGTGACCCGCCCGCGCAGCGTGCGGGTGAGCCGCGGCTCGGTGGTGTCGACCTTGCGCCGCAGGGCGCCGACAGGACACGTCCCGCGTTGGCCATGAAATGGCGCAGCAGCTTGAACTCGGTCGGCGACAGCGGGATGGGATCCCCGGCCCGCCACACCTCGTGCGCGTTCTCGTCCAGCTCGATGTCGGCGAACAGCAGCCGGGCGGGCCGCTCGGCGGCGCCGTCCCGGAAGCGGCGCAGCGCCGCCTCGATGCGGGCGACCAACTCCTCGGCCGCGGACCCGGTCCTCCACTGCGTCGCGGGCGGTGAGGTACAACACCGGCGTCCGGTCATGGGCCCACGGTGCCCGCCCTTCCTGAAGACTCGGCGACAGTCCGAGTAGCCTTGACCGGTGTTCTCGGCTCAAGGTCCTTCTCTGCGCGAGCTGGCGATCCAGGCCCTGTCCTCGGTCGAGGACGCCTATGACCTGCTCGCGCCCAAGTTCGACCACACACCGTTCCGCACCCCGGACAGCGTGCTCGCCGCGACCGCCGACGAGCTGCGCCCGCTCGGGCCGTTCGATGCGGGTCTGGACGTGTGCTGCGGCACCGGCGCGGGAATGCACGTCCTCCAGCCGCTGTGCAAGGAACGGATCTGCGGTGTCGATTTCAGCACCGGAATGCTTGAGCAGGCGCGCAGCGCGCATCCGGACGCCGAATGGGTGCGCGCCGACGTCCGGGCCCTGCCCTTCGACGCGGGCTTCGACCTCGCGGTCAGTTTCGGGGCGCTCGGGCATTTCCTGCCCGCCGAACGTCCGCCGCTGTTCTCCGGGGTGTACCGCGCATTGCGGCCGGGCGGGCTGTTCGCGTTCCCGATCGGTGCGCCGCCGCCCATCGGCTCGGGTGTGTATTGGACGCTCCTCGGATTCGACGTGGTCATGCGGATTCGCAATGCGGTGTGGCGCCCGCCGTTCGTCATGTATTACCGGACCTGGCCGCTGCACGCCCTCCGCGACGAGATGACCGCGGCCGGATTCACCGTGACGACCGTCCCCCTGCACCCCATGGGGCAGCGGGCGGACGGCAGCGCGCGGTACCGGCTCGTACTCGCGCGCAAGCCCGCGAGCACGAGCCGGTAACCGGCCTGTAGCGGCCGGGGCGTCAGGCGGCTGCGCCGAACCAGCGGGGCAGGTGGTCGAGGAGGTCCTGCTGGTCGTCGCCGGCCCACGCCACGTGGCCGTCCGGGCGTAGCAGCACGGCCGGTGCGTCCAGCTCGTCGGCGTGGTCGACTACGTGGTCGACCCGGTCCGCTCAGCCCGCCGCCGAGAGCCGTCCGGTCTGGTCGAGCAGCAGGCCGCGGCCGCCGTGCGTCAGCTCGTAGACGCGACCTCGCTTCAGCTCCATGTCCCGTAGCCGGCGGCCGGCGAGCGGATGCCCGCCGGACCCGTCGCCGAATTCGTAGCGGACGCCGATCGCGATGAGTTTCTCGGTCAGGTGGCGGTTCACTTCCTCGAAGTCCATCAGCTCCGACATGAGCCTGCGCACCGACCGGGGGCCCGCCCCGCCGGCCATGAGCTCGGTCTGCGCGCGGACGTTGTCCAGCACCTCGGCGGCCACGGGGTGCCGTTCGGCGTGGTAAGTGTCCAGCAGCCCGTCCGGCGCCCAGCCGCCGACCGCGGCGGCGAGCTTCCAGCCGAGGTTGAACGCGTCCTGGATGCCGAGGTTGAGGCCCTGCCCGCCCAGCGGCGGGTGGACGTGCGCCGCGTCGCCCGCCAGCAGCACCCGGCCGGACCGGTAGCGCTCGGCCAGCCGGGTCGCGTCGCCGAAGCGCGACAGGCGGCGCGGCGAGTGCACGCCGAAGTCGGTCCCGGCGTAGGCCCGGAGCTGGCGTTTGAACTCCTCCAGGGTCGGCGGGGCCGTGCGGTCGGCGGCCACCCCTTCAGCGGGCACGACGACGCGGTACGCGCCCGCCATGGGGCCGACGCCGAACCGCAGCTGCGTCTTGCGGACGTCCGCGACGATGGCCGCGATCGTCGCGGGGTCTTCGGTCGCCTGCATCTCGCCGAGCAGCGTGTCGGCCCGCGTGGGCTCGCCGGGGAAGCCGACGCCGAGGAGCTTGCGCACGGTGCTGCGGCCGCCGTCGCAGCCGACGAGGTAGCGGGAACGCAGCCGGGTGCCGTCGGCCAGCTCGGCGGTCACCCCCGCGTCGTCCTGGCTCAGCCCGGTCAGCTCGCTGCCGCGCCGGATCTCGGCGCCGAGTTCGGTGGCGCGCTCGGCCAGCAGGCGATCGGTGACGGGCTGCGGGATGCCGAGGACGTAGGGGTGCGTGGTGTCCAGCTTGCTGGGCGGGGGCTTGGGAATGGCGGCGAAGAAGCCGCCGATCGGGTACTTCTGGCCGTGCGCGAGGAACCGTTCCAGCAGGCCGCGCTGGTCCAGCACTTCGATGCTGCGCACGTGCAGGCCGAGCGCGCGGACGAACGAGCTCGGCTCGGCGTCCCTTTCCAGGACGAGCACCCGCACGCCGTGCAGCCGCAACTCGCTCGCCAGCATCATTCCGGTCGGTCCGCCCCCGGCAATGATCACATCAATCATGAACCGCCCATTCGCTGAGGTTGTTTCCGGCCGCAGATTCTCCGGTACGACCCGGGGCTTGCCGCAAGCCCCCCGATGCGCTATAGATTGAAAGTGGCAGGGAGTTGCGGTCTCCCTGCCTTTTTGCTGCCCGCGGGCGAATTGGCCCGCCGGCTCGGCGTTGCGCGGCTCAGCGGCGCGGCTCAGCTTGCGCGGGCTATCGCTGTAGGGCGTCAAGGAACGGTTCTACGACCGCCATCACTTCGCGGCGGGCGGCGGCGGGGTCGTCGGCGGCGCTGATCAGGAGGGCGGTCTCGTCCGCGATCGCGAGCAGCGCGTGGGCGAGCACCTTGACCGGCAGCTCGCGGACCGTCCCGTCGGCCATCCCCTGGGCCAGAAGGCCCTCCATCATGCCGAGGATGTGGCGCTGGCAGATCTCGCGCCAGCGGGCCCAGCCGACCACGGACGGCCCGTCCACCAGGAGGATGCGCTGGAGCTCGGGGTCCTCGCAGGCGTCGAGCCAGGCGAGCATGGCGCGGGTCATCGTCTCCCGGATGTCGCCCTCGGGGGCCGTGGCCGCCGCGTCCGCCACCCGGCGCGCGGCCTCGCCCTCCAGCTCGTCGAGGACGGCGACGAACAGGCCGGTCTTGTCGTCGAAATGGTGGTAGAGCGCGCCGCGGCTGACGTCCGCCGCGCGGACGATCGTGTCGGTGCCGACACCGGCGAAGCCGTGCTCGGCGAAGAGCTTCCGGCCGGCGCGCACGAGGGCCGCCCGGGTGGTGGCCGAGCGGTCTGCTTGCGTTCGACGAGCTTGTTTCATACAGTCTGTCCGTAAGATACATGCAGGTTGTATGTTACTTAACTTAGGAGGTGGGCCGGATGGAAAAGATCGATCTGCCCCACGGAACCGTAAGCTACCGGGCCGCCGGTCCGGAGGACGCCGCGTCGCCGCCGGTCGTCTTCGTCCACGGCTTCCTGGTCGACGGCTCGCTCTGGTCGGGCGTCGCGGACCTGCTGGCCGCCAAGGGCGTCCGGTCCTACGCGCCGCAGTGGCCGCTCGGCGCGCACCGCGTGCCGGTGCCCGGCGCCGACCAGTCGCCGCGGGGCGTCGCCCGGCAGATCCTGGCGTTCCTCGAAGCCCTCGACCTCACCGACGTCACCCTCGTCGGGAACGACACCGGCGGCGCGCTGTGCCAGTACGCCGTCGACACCGACGCGAGCCGCATCGGCCGTTTGGTGCTCACCAACTGCGACGCCTTCGACACCTTCCCGCCGTTCCCCTTCAACGTGATCTTCCAGCTCCTCAAGGGCCCGCGCCGCCTCCGGTTCAACCTGCAGCCGATGAAGCTGCGCGCGTTCCGGCACTCGCCGCTCGGGTTCGGCCTCCTCGCGCGCGAGTTCGACCCGGCGCAGTCCCGCGCCTGGATCGAGCCGGCGCTCACCGACGCGGCCGTCCGGTCGGACGCGGCCCGCTTCCTCCAGGCCGTCGATCCGCGCGAGCTGAACGACGTCGCGACCCGGCTCGCCGCCTTCCGCGGCCCCGTCCGGCTGGTCTGGGGCACCGCCGACCGGGCGTTCAAACCGGCGCTCGGCAGGCGGCTGGCGGAGGCGTTCGGCGGCGCCGAGTTCGTCGAGGTCCCCGGGGCGCGGACGTTCGTCCCGCTCGACGCGCCGCAAGCGCTCGCCGACCAGATCGCCGGCATCGCCACGTCCTCGAAGGAGCAAGCATGACCCGCGAGACAGCAGGGCGGAGCCACGCCCACGGGCTCTCCCGCCGCGCGCTGATCACCGGCGGCACCGCCGCGGCCCTGTCCTTAGGTTTGCCGAGAGCCGCCGGTGCCACGGCCCCGGCGGGCGGAGACGCGCTCGCCGCCTGGCTGGACCGGCACGCGCTGCCGCTCCCCCGCCTCGACGCCGCAGGCCCGCTGGACGACCTGCGGGCGCTGCGTCCGCTGATCGGCGACGCGCGCATCGCCGGGATCGGCGAACCGGTGCACGGCAGCCACACGGTGACGACCCTCAAGCACCGCGTGGCCCGGTTCCTGGTGGAACGGCTCGGCTTCCGGACGATCGCCTGGGAGGAGAGCTGGGCCACCGGAGTCGCCATCGACCGCTACGTCACCACCGGCTCGGGCGACGCCGCCTCGGTGGTCGGCGACGCGATGTTCATGCTCCGCAGCCACGGCATCCTCGAACTGGTGGCGTGGATGCGGGAGTTCAACGAGGGCCGTCCGCCGCACGACCGGGTGCGCTTCCTCGGCGCCGACGTCCTGGAGCTGCGGCAGCGGCTGTACGACGAGATCCGCGTATACGTGCGGGACGTCGCGCCGGACCGGTACGCCGAGCTCGACGGCCACCTGACGGAGATCGCCATGCGCGGCGGGCATCGGGACCATCTGATCTGGTACAACGACCCCGATTTCACCGACGAGCTCAAGCGCCCGTACATCGACCACGCCCGCGCCGTCCTCGACCTGGTCCGCCGCACGGACCCCGGACGAGCGGCGGGTTCGGGCCCTGGACGGTCGGCGGGTTCGGGCCTCGGGCGGGCGGCGGTCTCGTGGGGCGACGCCGTTCAGCACGCGGTGGCCCTCGTCGGCTGGTACGAGTCCTACACCACCGCCGGTGATCGGCGGGACACGCGGGAGCGCTACATCGCCCGGTTCATCGAGTCCTGGCGCCGCCGGACCGGCCATCGCATCGTCTACAGCGCCGCCAACGCGCACACCGCGGGCGTCGAGGAGCAGGTGGTCTCGTTCCCCGACGAGTACCCCGGACCGGACGTCACCCGGCGCCGGATGGCGGGCGGCATCCTGCGGCGCGTCCACGGGCGGCGGTACCGCTCGGTCGCCACCGTCTTCGACCACGGGGACGTCCTCACCGGCTGGGAGCGGGGCGGGCCCAAGGTCTACGCGATGCCGTCCCCGCACGAGTCGTTCATCGACCGCGACCTCGGCTCGGCGGCCCTGCCCGACTACCTGGTCGACCTGCGGCACGGTGCCCCGCCGCCGGTCCGGCGCCGCCTCGACGGGCCCGCCAAGCTGCGCACCGTCAGCGCCGCCTACTTCCCCGAGAACGACGCCGAGTACTACCACGTGGTCGGCTCGCTGTCGGGCGCGTTCGACGCGATCCTGCACATCGACCGGATCGCCCCGACCCGCCTGCTGCCCGCCTCGGAATCTTGACGGAGGCGGCCCCATCGGCCGGCCTGCGCAGACCCGCGCGACAGCACGAGACCGGGTCGCCATCGAAAGCCCGATGACGGCCCGGTCCCATCAGATCCGGTCAGTGGGATCCGCCGAGAAATGACTTCGTTTCGGGGTCGATTTCGAAGTAGAACTTGAGCCAGGCCCTCCGGTACTCCTCCGCGGAGATGGTGCCGTTTCCGTCGGCGTCCATATCGGCTGCGGCCTGGCGTGCCTCGTCCGGGGTGAGGCCGGCGTTCTGGAGGAACGTCTGGAGTTCGGCCAGGTCGATCTGCCCGTTGTCGTCGGTGTCGACGACCGCGAACTCTGCCCCGGCCGCCTCCGCGATGCTCTCGGTGAAGAGCGGTCCGGCGCTCATCCCGCTGGACATGGCGTTGATGAATTCCTCGCGCGTGACGCGTCCGTCGGAGTCGGCGTCGGCGTAGCGGGTGAGGACCTCCCAGAAGCGCTGGTAGGCGGCGTGAAGCGCCTGGCTCTTGGCGGAGTCGGCGGGAACGTTCCCGGCCTGCACGATGCCACTGGCGAGCGCCGCGATATCGCTCGACTCGATCGCCCCGCTGTGGTCGGCGTCGAACAGATCGAAGGTTCGGCCGTACCGGAATGCCGCGCTGTCGCTCATGTGAGCCCTCCCGAGGTCACCGTGCCGGACGCAGGACGTAACCGTAGCCTCACGCATGGTGCCCGTTGAATAGCGGAAAGTGGCCCAGGCCGTAGCCGCGGATGGACATTGGCCATACCTCCGCGCCCACGCCCTCGGATGGCGCGGCGCGCCTACTACGGGTGTAGCAGGTCCGTTAGGGTCGGACGGGACGGACCACGAGCGGAGGAACCGATGCCTTTCTGGGACAAGCTGCGCCAGCAGCTCCCGACCCTGCAGTCGCAGCTGCTCAGCAAGAAGAACGACCTGAAGAGCGGCGCGTTCCGGGACGCGAGCATGGCGATGTGCGCGCTGGTCGCCGCCGCCGACGGCAGCGTCGACCCGGCCGAGCGGCAGCGGACCGCGTCCCTGATCACGAGCAACGAGGTGCTGAAGAACTTCCCCGCGGACGACCTGCAGCGCCGCTTCAACGACAACGTGTCGAAGCTGACCGCGGACTTCGACTTCGGGAAGGTCTCCATCCTGCAGGACATCGGCAAGGCCAAGAAGAACCCCGACGAGGCGCGTGCCGTGATCCAGATCGGCATCATCATCGGCGGCGCGGACGGGAACTTCGACGCCACCGAGAAGGGCGTCGTCCGCGAGGCGTGCTTCGCGCTGGGCCTCAACCCGTCCGAGTTCGAGCTCTGACCGCCGCCCGCGTTCTCAGCGGAGCGCGAGCAGGGCCAGCAGGCAGGACAGGGCGGCCTGGTCGAGCTGGAGGGTCGCGGCGGTCAGCGAGCTGGTGACGAAGCCGTTGCCCATGAACAGCAGCGGGCCGGTGACCGCGTTCCTGTCCGGTGGCGTGCCGAGCAGCGCCTCGACGCGCTCGACGACGCCGGACTCGGCGAACGCGATCGCCGGTCCGGCGGGCGGTTCCGCGGGACGTCCGGCGGCCGGACCGGCGGGCGGCGGCGGGTGGGCGAGGGCGGCCTTGGCGATCGTGCGGGCGACGAGCGCGCGGTCGCCGGTCGCCTCCGCCGCGTCCTCGTCGGCCCACCGCTCCACCGCGAGCCGCAGCCGCTCGTTCAGCGGCCGGAGCGGCCGCAGCACCGCCGCGCCGAGCGCACCGGCCGCCGCATAGCGGTGGTGCCGGTGCCGCAGGTGGGACGACTCGTGCTGGAAGACGACATGCAGTTCGGTGGCGGTGAACGTCCGGAGCATGCCCTTGGACAGCAGCACCCCGCCGTGCCGGCCCGGGACCGCGACGGCGATCGGGACCTCGGTCTGCAGCGGCTCCCGCGCCTGCGCTCGGGCGGTGCGCAGCTCGTCCAGCCAGCTCGCGGCGGCCCGGGCGGCGGCGAGCAGCCCGGCGGCGGACAGGACGGTCGCCGGGATCCCCACCACGGCCGGGACCGGCGCGTCGTCGCCGAACAGCGCCCACTCGGGGACGTGCGCGGCGGCGGACGGCGCGAGCGTCGCCGCGTAGTTGATCGCCACGAAGATGCCGGTACCGAGCGCGGCTACCGCGGTCATCGCGCCGGTCGTGGCCAGGAGCCGCGCCGACCAGGACGGATGCAGGGGCAGCCGCGTCCGGCCGAGCGCCGAGCTCAGCGCCAGCATGATGGCGAGGGGCATGAAGGTGAACCAGGTCACCTGCTCTCCTCCGGCCGGTCGAGGAAGTCGCGCAGCTGGCGCGCCTCCTCGTCCGTGAGCGTCTGGACGAACCGGTTCAGCACCCCGCCGGGATCGCTGGCATGGCGGAGGTGCTCGCGCATGCGGTCCGCGACGAGTTCCGACTCGTCGACGGCGAGCCGGTAGCGGTAGTGGCGGCCCGCCCGCGTCCGCGACACCAGCTTCTTCTCATGCAGCCGGTGCAGGATCGTGTTGACCGTCGTGTACGCCGGGTTTCCGTCGAGCCGTTCGACGAGCTCGGCGGTCCGGGCCGAGCCGCCGAGCCCGGCCAGCGCCGCCAGCACCTCCGCCTCCAGCTGACCCAGCGGCCTACGCGACAACGGCTTCTCCCTCCACGGTCGCCTCCGCCACGAGCCGCGGATAGAACGGCGGGCAGACGAATCTGCTTTGTAGCAGATCGGGCGGCCGGAATGGAGTACGGCGGCCGGACGGCCACCGCGGATGCCCGGTCACGAGCATCCGCGGTGTGCGTTCACGGGCACGCGCGGGGCGAGCTCACGGGCACGCGCGGTGTGCGCGGTGTGCGCTCACGGCGCGTCGACCATGAGGCTCCCGGCGAAGGGGAAGTTCGCGGCGGCGGCACGGGCGCGGGCGCGGTAGTTGGCCTCGGCGCGCGCCTTCTCCGTGGCGTTCGGAAGGGCGTTCTTGCAGCTCACCCCGCCGGTCGACCCGGACATCAAGGACGAGCACGGTCCGGGCTTCATGTCGGGCAGGCCAAGGCTGTGACCCAGCTCGTGGGAGGCGATCCGGGTGAGGTCGTACCCCTGGGTGACGGCTTGGCGGCCGTACCACACCTGGACGCGTCCACCGGGCCGGACGGGACCGAGGATGGCGCGCGGCCACCCGTTGTCGGCGATGATCTGGATCTCCGCCCGGCCGCCGGGCTGGGCCTTGACCAGCTCGACGTTCTGGAGGTTGTCGTTCCACACCTTGACGCCGGCGGCGATCGCGTCCTTGAACTCGGCGGCCTGGCTGTCGTCGTAGTACAGCGTCGTCTGCAGGACGGGGCGGGGAGCCGGGGCGGGCGCCTTGGCGGGAGCCGCCGCGGCCGCCGGGGCCACGGACAAGGTGATCGCGGCGGCGGCGATCATTGCGCCGACGCTCAGCTTTCGCAGCATGCGGGGGGCCTCCTGGTTCGAGGGGTGGGAGCTACTGCGGGTGACCCGCGTTGGGTCGGCCCGAGCATATTGGCGGCACCTCTACACAACAACTGGCGTGAACTGTCATAGATATCGCCTTCGACATGGCAGTTCTGCGCATCCGGGCACCATGCGGCGGGCCGGATTGCTACCACATTTGTCGTAGGATCGGATCCGGCCATTGAATTGATTAATATGGGGCCGGCGCGATCAATCAGGTGCCGTAAATCGGTGCGGCGGGATCAGACGGCTCCTTTGTAGGAATCGGAGACGTCCTTGCTTTCGCTGGAGCCTCCCGCGCTTGAGCGCTCGGTCCCGTCCACGATCACTTTGGTGACGAAAGTGCCCGCGCCGAAGCGGTAGTCGATCCGCCAGGCGACGCGCTGCGGCTCGGCCGGTATCTGGACCACCCGCCGGTAGGGCAGCCGCTGGTTCCGCACCGTCACGCTCTGCCCGTTCACGGTGGTGGTCAGCGATCTGAGGGGGCTCGTCCCGAAGATGTAGAACTCCAGCGTCCGGGTCGCCGGGGCGGATGCCGGGGCCGTCCGGCCGGTGGCGGGGGTGCTGCTCGGCCGGGCCGTGGCCGTCTCGGGTTCGTCGTCCGGGGACAGCAATTGCGGGACGACGAAGGCCAACGCCAATGCCGCGGCGCAGGCGCCGCCCAAGAGCGCCAGAGGGCGGCGGCGTGCGCCTCTTGGAACGGGAACGGGAACGGGAACGGGAGCGGGAGTGGGTGTGGGATTGGGAATGGGTGTTGCGTTCGGGGTCGGGAGCGGGGCGGGCGTCGGGGGGTTGGCCGCTTCGCTCGCCCGGCGGTCGATCTCTGCCCGCACGACCGGCGGCAGATGGCGGGCCGAGTGGGCCCCGGCACCCGCGAGGGCCAGCTCGGCGGCCAGTTCGGGCACCGTGGGCCGGGTGGACGGGTCGGGACGCAGGCAGCCGGAGATCAGCGCCCGGAGCCGGTCGTCGGCGATCCCGTCCAGCCCTCCCTCGCCGGACGGCGGCCGTCCCGTGCAGGCGTGCGCAAGCGTCGCGCCGAAGGAGTAGACGTCGCTCGCCGGGGAGACCGGCCGCCCGCCCGACTCCTGCTCCGGCGCCATGAATCCCCAGGTCCCGGCCGGTTCTCCGCCGGGCGGGGCCGCGCCGGGACGCAGGTCGGCGGCGATCCCGAAGTCGATCAGCCGTGGCCCGTCGGCGGTCAGCAGGACGTTCGCCGGCTTCAGGTCCAGGTGGACGATCCCGGCGCCATGGACGGACGCGAGCGCCTCCACGATCCCCGCGGCCAGCGGGATCACCAGGCCGGGCGGCATCCGCCCGCCGAGCAGCCCGGCCGCTTCCCGCAGCGACACCGACGGCAGGAACTGCGTCGCGAGCCAGGGGCGTGCGGCGTCGGGGTCGGCGTCCAGGACGCCCGGGCTGTAGCGCCCGCTGACCGTCCGGGTGGCCGCCACCTCGCGGCGGAAGCGTTCCCGGTACCCGGGCTCGCGGGCGAACTCGGCGTGCATCAGCTTGACCGCGACGGGACGGCCGCTCCCGGACCGCCCGAAGTAGATCATCGCCATGCCGCCCGCGCCGATCCGGGCCAGGATCCGGCAGCGGCCGGCCGTCCGCGGATCGGACGGCTCAAGACCCCGCACGGGGACCTCCGTCCGGTGGGGCGACGGCTTCCACGGTGCCCGCCCGGGTGCCGACGAAGACCAGTCCGGCGGTGCTCGCGATCACGGGATCACGATCGATCTGGGCCTTGTGCGTCCACAGGATCCGTCCGTCGGCCGCGTTCAGGGCGTACAGCGTGCCGGTGTGCGAGCATGCGGCGAACAGCGTGCCACCGGCCAGGGCGAGCTCGCTGTCGTCGTCGAGGAAGCGGGACCAGCGCTCCGCACCGGTCGCGGGGTCGATGGCGACCACGCTGCCGTGCCCCCCGTCGGCGTACAGCACGCCGCCGGACGAAATGAGCGACGAGCCGTTGAACCAGGTCGGGCCGCGTCCCTTCCGCCAGGCGAGCGTCCCGTCGGCGGCGCGGAGCGCATGCAGGACGCCCTCCCGGTCGCCGACGAAGACGAAGCCGTCGCCGACCAGGAACGCGTAGGTCAGGTAGTCCCGGAGGTCAAGCGGGTGGGCCCAGCGCTTCCGTCCGCTGCGCGGGTCGAGCCCGACCACCTCGGTCTTGTTCACGGCGGCGACCAGGGCGGAGTCGGCGGCCAGCCCGGTCTCGGGGGACACGTCCGCGACCCAGCGCGTCCTGCCGTCGCGCACGCCCACCGCCCTGATCGGCCCCTCGTACCCGAAGCAGGCCACCGGCCCGGAGATGACCATGTGCACCGTCCCCTCCCGGTAGTTGCCCTCCCAGCGCGTCCTGCCGGTGGCGGCGTCGACCGCCGTCAGCCATGGCTGTATGGGATTGCTGAGGTATACCGAATCGCCGAAGGCATGGCTCCCGTTCCCCGCGTGCTCTTTCCACAGGGTCTTTCCGGTCTGGACGTCCAGGGCGCGAACGTCGTTCTCCTGCCCTTCCGCGACCACCACGCCGCCCGCGATGGACACCTTGGGGTAGTAGTCGCTCACCTTGGCCTTCCAACGCAGGACACCCTGCGGGGGCGGGGTCGGCGACGAGCCCTTCGGTGATCGCCGGGCGCTCGCACGCGGCGATTCGGTGTCGCGGGCCCGGACGACCGCCACCGCGCCGATGGCCGCGAGCGCAAGCGGCGCTGAGACGACCAGCGCCCGCCGGCTGAGTTGCTGCGGCATCCCCGGCCGGGAGGGCGGGGTGGGCGGTGAGGTGTCGTCTGCCGGAGCACCGTCGGATGCGGTGGCGTGCTCACGCTGTGACTGCTCGCGTCCAGCCGCCGGATCCGCGGTTTCCGGTTCGTCCGTCTCCGCGTCGAGGACGTGTAGCGCGTCCCCGGCGAGCGGTTTCGCTAGCCGCTCCTCCGGCCGGACTTCCGGACGAGCCTCCGGCCAGACCTCCGGCCGGACTTCTGCGGCGCGGCGGTCGATCGCTTCCGCCAGGGCGGCGGGCAACCATCCGGTGCCGTGGTCAGGGGACGGCGGTGCGTCCTCGCCGATCCGGTCGAGCATGTCGAGGATCTGGACGGCCGAGGGCCGCTCCCCCGGGTCCCGGCGCAGGCAGGCCGCGATCAGACCCGCAAGCCCGAGGTCGGTGACGCCGCCGAGATCCGCCCGCGCCTCGGCGACGCGGCGGCGCATGGTGGCCGCGTCGCCGCGTCCGAACGGTTCCCGCCCCGTCGCCGCGTACGCCAGGACGGCGCCGAACGAGAAGACGTCGCTCTCCGGACCGGCCACGCCCCCGGACGCCTGCTCGGGCGACATGAAACCCGGTGTCCCGAGGACGGCGCCGACCTTCGTGATCGCCGTGCCGCCGTCCGGCCGGGCGATCCCGAAGTCGATCACCCGCGGGCCGTCGGCGGTCAGCATGATGTTGCCGGGCTTCAGGTCCCGGTGCGCCAGCCCGGCGCGGTGGATGTCGGCGAGCGCCTCGGCCAGCCCCATGGCGAGGACGCGGGCGGGCACCGCCGGGAGGGCACCGAACGTCCCGACCGCCTCCCGCAGCGTCAGCCCCGGGAGGTAGGCGGTGACCAGCCACGGCATGGCGGCGTCCGGGTCGGCGTCCAGGATCGGGGCGGTGAACGCCCCCGTCACCGTGCGCGCCGCGGCCACCTCCCGGCGGAACCGGGCGCGGAACACCGCGTCGGCCGCGTACCGCTCCTTGATGATCTTGACGGCGACCGGCCGGCCGGCGGGCGAGCGGCCGAGGTAGACCACGCCCATGCCGCCCGCGCCCAGCCGGCCGAGCAGCCGGTATCCGCCAACCTGGCGCGGGTCGCCCGGCCGGATCGGGTCCACTGCCTGCTGACCTCCGTCGCCCTGCCGCCCTCCGCCGCCCTGGCACCGGGATGCCGACCGGAGGGTCCGGTTCGTCCGTCCGACGAACGCTACATGGGACGTGGACGGCGGGGCCCGGCACCGCCCACGGCCGGGCCGGGTCAGGCCGTTCGCAGGGCCTCGGTCGGGGACAGCCGGGCGGCGCGGAGCGCGGGGATCAGCCCGGCGATCGCGCCGATGAGGACGGCCGAGCCGATACCGCCCGCCCACGCCTCGGCCGGGATGACGACCGTCCAGCCCTTGACGGCGGCGTACACGGCGGTCGCCACCCCCCCGGCGGCCACGCCGGCCACGCCGCCGAGCACCGCCAGCATGATCGCCTCCGCCAGGAACTGGCCGCGGATCTGTCCCCGCGTCGCGCCGAGCGCGCGGCGCAGCCCGATCTCCGAGCGGCGCTCCAGCACCGAGATGATCATGATGTTGGCCACCCCGACCGCCCCGACGATCAGCGCCACCACGCCGAGTCCGAGGAACAGGCTGTTGAAGGCCCCCTTCGCGGCGGCGCGGGCGGTGAGCGCGTCGGAGGGCTGGCTCACGTTGACCTCGTTCGGCGCCTCGGGATTCGCGGTCCGGGCGAGCACCGCCTGGACCTCGCCGACCGCGTCGGTCTCCGCCCGGACGTAGAGCGTGCTCGGCGGACCGTCCGCCGGCTCGCCGCGGGCCATGGCGGTGTGGCCGAGATAGCGCCGCGCGGCCGGATATCCGACCAGGGCGCTGGTGTCGACGTCCGGCGCGAGCGTCGCGGAGGTGAGGACCCCGGCGACGTAGAACCACTGCCCGTCCAGCCATACGCGCTGCCCGGGGTGGACGCGGCTGATCCCCAGCCGCTCCGCCGCCGCCGCGCCCAGCACGACGACCGGCTGCGTCGCCGTCGCCTCGTTGAGCCAGCGGCCATGGGCGACGCCGGCGCCCGCCACCCGCGGCAGGTTCAGGCTCGCCGCCCGCACCTTCAGCCCGTTGGTGTTGATCGCCGGTATCAGCGGGCTCCGGTAGACCTTCGCGTCGCCGACCGCGCCGGTGTGCGCCACCTCCTCGACGGACGCGAGCCGCGCCACCCGGCCGGGCGCGGCGACCGGCATGACCGCGGCCTCCTGGGAGAAGCTCTGGCCGGTCTTGACGGTCAGCAGGTTCGTGCCGAGCCGGTCGATCTCCGCGAGCAGCCCGGCCTGGGACGACGCCGACAGCCCGAGGACCGCGACGATCGCCGTGGTGCCGATCGCGATCCCGAGCGCGGACAGCGCGGCCCGCAGCGGCCGGGCGCGCAGCCCGGTGCTCGCCACCCGGGCCTGGTCACCGGCGCGCAGGCGGGCCGGAACGAGCTGGGTCGGAATCCGCATCGTCACTCCACCTCTCCTGACCCGCCGTACGCGGCGGCTATGGGGGCGGGGGGCGTGCCGCTGTCGGAGACGATCCGGCCGTCCAGGACGTGCACCTGGCGGGGCAGCCGCGCGGCCAGGTCACCGTCGTGCGTGATCATGATGATCGTCGCGCCCTCGGCGTTGAGCTCGCGCAGCAGCTCCAGGATCGAGGCGCCGGTGCTGCTGTCGAGGTTGCCGGTGGGCTCGTCGGCGAGCACGATCGCGGGCCTGCCGACCAGCGCGCGGGCGATGGCCACGCGCTGCCGCTCGCCGCCGGACATCTTCGTCGGGCGGGAGTCGCGGCGATGCGCGAGCCCGACCCGGTCGAGCGCGTCCGCGGCCCGGCGCCGCCGCTCGCCGGCCTCGACGCCCGCGTACAGGAGGCCGTCCGCGACGTTCTCCAGGGCGGTGGAATGCTCGGCCAGGAAGAACTGCTGGAACACGAACCCGATGCTGCGGGCGCGCAACGCGGCGAGCTCCCGGTCGCCGAGCCCGGCCGCGTCGACCCCGTCGATCCGGACCAGCCCGTCCGTGGGACGCTCCAGCGTGCCCATGACGTGCAGGAGCGTCGTCTTCCCCGACCCCGACGGCCCGACGATGGCGACAAGCTCGCCGTGCCGGACGGTGAAGCTCACACCGCGCAGCGCGGGCACGGGCGGCTGCCCTCCGTAGACCTTGGTGACACCGGCCAGCTCCAGCGCGGGCGCCGGGCCGTCCTGCCCGGGGGTCTTGTTCGTATGGTTCATGGGGTTCATGAGGCGGGCACCACGACCTGATCGCCGGGGGCCAGGGCCCCGGACACCTGGACGAGCCCGTTGCCGCTGTCGAACATGCCGAGCGTCACCGGAACCAGGCGGCGCCGGCCGTTCGCCGGGTCGGCGACCTCGACCACGTAGCCGCCTCCCGCCTTGCCCATCAACGCGGTGACCGGGACGATCAGCGCCTTCGCGATCCCGTCGGTCGTGATCTGCACCCGGACCGGGGCCTCGTCCAGCTTCCCGGCGTCCTTGGGGCGGGTGAGCGCGATGTACACCGGGAGCGTGGAGCCGGACGAGTCCTTCTTGGCGCCGTCCTCGTCGTCAGCGGATTTCGCGACCGTCCCGATACGGCTCACCTTGCCCGGGGTCGTCCTGTTGTCCGGAAGGATGATCTGGGCGCGGTCGCCGACCTTGACCTGGGACTGCTGACCGGGGGCGAGCTCCACCGTCACCTGCCGCCGGGCGGAGGTCGCCTGCGCCACCTGCCCGCCCGGCGCCGCCCGCGTCCCGGCCTTGGCGAGCGCCTTCGTCACCAGGAGCGGACCCGGCAGGAACACCGCGTCGCCGAGGTCGAGCCGCCCGGTCTGGACGACGCCCAGCGCGTCCTGCAGTTCGGCGACCGCCTCCGCCGTCTCGGATCCGTAGTGGTCCGAGCGGGGATCGATCTCGGTCTTCTCGGCGTATCCGAGCTTCACGAGGTTCGCGTTGAGGTCGCGCACCTCGCGCCCTTCGTCGCCCACCGAGAGGGCACGGTAGGCCGGTGTGCCGCCGCAGATCAGCACCACCGGCTTCTCGTCCGCGCGGTACAGCGTCTTGCCGCAGCCGATCTCCCTGCCTTCGCCGGGGACCCAGGTGTAGATGCCTTTGGCCTGGTTGACGACGGCGTAGGGGGTTCCGTCCCGATGGGCCGCGTACGAGAGCGTCCCGCTCAAGGTCACCTGCGTGGACAAGGCCCCTTCCCGGACGGCCACCAGCGAGGTGCCATCGGCAGAGGACGCGGGCCGCGCGCCGTCCCCATCACCGAAGGGCCCCAGGACGGCGACGGCGGCACCCGCACCGGCCAGCACCAGCCCGCCCGCCCCGGCGAGAACCTTCCGCCGTCCACCCCGGCGTTGCTGCCGGCGGCCTGGCCCCGGAACCCCGGCGGCATCGGCAGGCGGCCCGGCGGCATCGGCCGTCCCGGAAGGCGCCTCATCGATGTCGGCGCTCATCCCCCACCGCCCGCCGGCCGCAACGACCGGCATGCCTGCTCGGCGGCCTTGAACTGCGGCGAGTCGAGATCGACGGAACCCGGGTCCAGCTTTCCGTCCTGGGGGTCGGGGAACTCGGGCACCCCGTTCTTACGAATGCACTGCGCGTACTTCAGCATCTTGCCCTGCAAGGACGGATCCTGCTGTGACGTCCATCCAGGCGGACGCACCGACTCACATTTCTTCTCCGCCTCCTTGAACTGCGGGGAATCGGGGTTGATCTTCCCCTTCGGCATGCGGAACTTCGTCCCGTCAATGGGGTCCGGCCAATCCGGGACGCCGTTCTCGCGCATGCATTGCGCGAACTTCACATACTGATCGTTGCCGTTACCGGCGGCGGCACCACCGCCCGCCGCGGCCCCCGAACCGCTCCCGCCGGACGGGTCGTCCGACCCGCCGCAGGCCGCGAGCACCGGCAGCAGCAGCATCGCGAGCGCCACCAGCGGCCGTTTCGCCTTCGCCGTCGACATGCAGTCGTCTCCTTCACATCCGTAGATGGGTGCTGGAGGCCATTTCTAGGCAACGGGCGGTCACACCACGGTCCGAGCGCCTGTGACCCGGCTGTGACCGCGGCGGTGGTTAACCTGTCCGGACGATGAGAGTGCTGGTGGCCGAGGACCAGGCCGAACTCGCGGCGTCCGTGGCGAGGGTCCTTCGCCGCGAGGGAATGGCCGTCGACGTGGTCCACGACGGCGAGGCCGCCCTTGAGCGGGCCTCGCTGCTGGACTACGACGTCGTCGTCCTCGACCGGGACCTGCCCGGCGTCCACGGCGACGAGGTGTGCCGCTCGCTGATGAGCCGGACGCGCCGCACCCGCGTGCTGATGCTGACCGCGTCCGGCACGATCGCCGACCGGGTCTCGGGCCTGAGCCTCGGCGCCGACGACTACCTGCCCAAGCCGTTCGCCTACGCCGAGCTCGTCGCCCGGATCCGGGCGCTCGGCCGCCGGGCGCAACCGGCGCTGCCGCCGGTCCTCGTCCACCGTGACCTGCGGCTGGACCCGGCGCAGCGGATCGCGACCCGCGCGGGGCTGCGGCTGGCGCTGAGCCCGAAGGAATTCGCGGTCCTGGAATACCTGCTCGGCGCCGGCGGCCGTGCCGTGTCCGCCGAGGAACTGCTGGAACGGGTGTGGGACGAGGCGGCCGACCCGTTCACGACCACCGTCAAGGCCACGATGAACCGGCTGCGGTCGAAGCTCGGCCCGCCACCGGTGATCGAGACCGTCCAACAGGGCGGCTACCGGATAGGCGACCCCGATGCGCCTTCATGACCGCCTCCACCCCCACACCTCCCCCCGCCATTCATTCCGGACCGTGCGCATTCGCCTGACGGCCCTGTACAGCACACTTTTCACGATTTCCGGCGCGGCCCTTCTCGCCATCACCTATTGGCTCATGCGCCGTTCCAAGACGGGCCTGGTGGTCATCGTCTACGACGAGCGCGGCCCGGAAATCCGCGAGCATCTGCGACGGATCCGGGAAGCGCAGCTGCGCGAGCTCCTGATGCAGTCCGCGGTCGCCCTCGCGATCATGGTGGTGATCTCGATCGCGCTGGGCTGGCTGGTCGCCGGACGGGTCCTGCGGCCCCTGCGCACGATGACGGCGACGATCCAGCAGATCTCGGCCCGCAACGTGCACGAACGGCTCGCCGTCCCCGGCCCCCGCGACGAGATGAAAGACCTCGCCGACACCGTCGACGGCCTGCTCGGCCGCCTGGAGACGGCCCTCGACGCGCACAAACGCTTCGTCGCCAACGCCGCACACGAACTGCGCACGCCGCTCACCCTGGAGCGCGCCCTCCTGGAGGAGACACTCACCGACCGCGACGCCACCCTGGAGTCCTACCGGGCGACCTCGGAGCGGCTGCTAGCACTCAGCAAGGACCAAGGCCGGCTCCTGGACGCCCTGCTCACACTGGCCAGCAGCGAACGCGGCCTCGACCGCCAGGACCCCTTCGACCTGTCCGATCTCGCCCGCGAGGCCCTCGACGCGGCCCGCCCCAAGGCCGACGCGCGCGGCATAGGCATCGACACCCGCATCACGTCCGCCCCGTCCGCGGGCGACCCGGCGCTGGCCGCACGCCTGGTCGCCAACCTCGTCGACAACGCCGTCCACCACAACGTGACCGGCGGCCACGTGGAAATCTCGACCGGCACCAGGGGCGGACGGGCGCTCGTCTCGGTGGTCAATACCGGCGAGGTCATCCCCCCGCGGCAGGTCGCCCGGCTCTTCGAGCCCTTCCAGCGGCTCGGCGGACGGACAGCGCGCAGCGACGGCCACCACGGCCTCGGCCTGTCGATCGTCCGGGCCATCGCGACCGCACACGGCGCCGGCATCACCGCACAAGCCCGCCCGGGCGGCGGCCTGACCATCGAGATCCGATTCCCCGCGTCCGGTAGTCGTCCACCTGGCGCGGGCCGCCCGGACCGAACGGGTCCACAGCCCGCCCTCCGCCCCCCGATAGAAAACGATCACCCTCCGGGTTCGCCGGCGATGGTCACCGACGAACCCGGAGGGTGATCGACTACTCGGACCGCCCCCTACAGCGGTCTTATTCGGTCACGCGCTCATCCTCAGGCAGATCGCCCAGACCGTCATCGTCTGGGCAGCCGATGCCCGGCCCCACGCAGTCCAAGCCTGGCCTGCCGTGGAGGGCTCGGTACCCGCGATGATGCCGCTGTCCGTGAGCCCCATCTGCGCCCCGCCGCCGGTGACGGTGTAACCGGAGGGGCAGTAGGCGGCGCCCTGGACCGATTGGCCCGTTCCGGGAACGTTGACCACGGCCGACACGCGAGTGGTCTCGGTCACCCCCTGGGCCAAAGGCCCAGTGGGCCCTGTCGGCCCAGCGGCACCCGTCGGACCCCGCGTACCGGTGGCACCCGCCGGCCCAGTCGGACCAGTGGCACCAACCCCGGCCGGCCCCGTCGGCCCCGCAGGACCAGTGGCACCGACTCCGGTCGGCCCTGTCGGCCCCGTTGGACCAGCCGGGCCAGTGGCACCATCGTCACCCGCAGGACCGGTTGGACCAGCAGGACCGGTCGCGCCATCGGCACCGGGCAGACCCCGCGGACCAGTCTCACCGGCAGGACCGGTAGGACCAGCGGCACCTGCCGGCCCTGTCGGACCAGTCGGGCCATCATCGCCCGCCGGGCCCGCAGGCCCAGTGGCACCATCGGCGCCTGCCGGACCCGTCGGCCCAGCCGGCCCCGCAGGACCGGTCGCGCCATCAGCGCCAGGCAGACCCCGCGGACCAATCTCACCCGCAGGACCCGTAGGACCAGTCGCCCCATCGGCACCCGCCGGACCCGTAGCGCCAACAGCACCCGCCGGTCCGGTGGGACCAGCGGGACCAGTCGCGCCATCAGCGCCCGCCGGACCCGTCGCGCCATCAGCACCTGTCGGCCCCGTCGGTCCAGCCGGACCCGCCGGACCAGTTGCGCCATCAGCGCCAGGCAGACCCTGCGGACCAGTCTCACCCGCAGGACCCGTCGGACCAGTCGCACCATCAGCACCCGCCGGACCCGCAGGCCCAGTGGCACCGTCAGCACCTGCCGGACCCGTAGGACCAGCCGGACCCGCCGGACCGGTGGCCCCGTCGTCGCCCGCAGGACCAGTCGCGCCATCAGCACCTGCCGGACCCGTGGGTCCAGCCGGCCCCGCAGGACCAGTCGCGCCATCGGCGCCAGCCGGGCCGGTCGGGCCATCGGCACCCGCCGGACCCGTAGCGCCATCAGCACCTGCGGGTCCGGTGGGACCAGCCGGGCCAGTCGCACCATCAGCACCCGCCGGACCGGTAGCGCCATCGGCGCCTGTCGGACCCGTCGGGCCAGCCGGACCGGCCGGGCCAGTCGCGCCGTCATCGCCCGTTGGACCCGCTGGACCCGCTGGACCAGTGGCGCCGTCAGCGCCTGCCGGTCCTGTAGCGCCAACAGCACCCGTCGGACCGGTGGGACCGGTGGGCCCTGTCGCACCGTCAGCGCCAGCGGGGCCGGCGGGCCCAGTCGCGCCGTCGGCACCAGGAAGACCACGCGGGCCCGTCGCACCCGCCGGACCGGTAGCTCCATCGGCACCGGCTGGCCCCGTGGGACCAGGCGCACCATCCTCGCCCGCAGGACCCGTCGGGCCAGTCGCACCATCGGCTCCGGCAGGACCGGTTGCACCGTCAGCGCCAGCGGGGCCAGTCGGGCCAGTCGCGCCATCTTCACCCGCAGGACCGGTCGCGCCATCCGCGCCAGCCGGGCCGGTCGGGCCATCGGCACCTGTCGGACCCGTCGGACCCGCAGGACCCGTCGCACCGTCGGCACCGGCAGGACCGGTCGGGCCAGTCGCGCCGTCCGCACCGTCAGCGCCAGCGGGGCCAGTAGGACCCGTCGCACCATCTTCACCCGCTGGACCGGTCGCGCCATCCGCGCCAGCCGGGCCGGTCGGGCCGTCCGCGCCTGTCGGGCCCGGTGCGCCAACCGCGCCTTCTGGACCTGTCGGGCCCTCGGGACCGGTCGGACCTTCCGGACCCGTCGCACCGTCCACACCATCAGCGCCAGCAGGACCCGTCGGACCCGTGGGGCCAGTCGCGCCATCTGCACCGTCAGCGCCAGCGGGGCCAGTCGGACCCGTCGCACCATCTTCACCCGCAGGACCGGTCGCGCCATCGGCACCTGTCGGGCCCGTCGGACCCGCGGGACCCGTCGCGCCATCCGCACCCGCAGGACCGGTCGGGCCAGTCGCACCATCGGCACCGTCAGCGCCAGCGGGGCCAGTCGGACCCGTCGCGCCATCTTCACCCGCAGGGCCCGTCGCGCCATCCGCGCCAGCCGGGCCGGTCGGGCCATCGGCACCTGTCGGGCCCGTCGGACCCGCGGGACCCGTCGCACCATCCGCACCGGCAGGACCGGTCGGGCCAGTCGCACCGTCCGCACCGTCAGCGCCTGCGGGGCCAGTCGGACCCGTCGCGCCATCTTCACCCGCTGGACCGGTCGCGCCATCGGCGCCAGCCGGGCCGGTCGGGCCGTCCGCGCCTGTCGGGCCCGGTGCGCCAACTGCGCCTTCTGGACCTGTCGGGCCCTCGGGACCGGTCGGACCTTCCGGACCCGTCGCACCGTCCACGCCAGCAGGACCCGTCGGACCCGCGGGACCCGTCGCACCGTCGGCACCGGCAGGACCGGTCGGGCCAGTCGCGCCGTCTGCACCGTCAGCGCCAGCGGGGCCAGTCGGACCCGTCGCACCATCTTCACCCGCAGGACCCGTCGCGCCATCGGCGCCAGCCGGGCCGGTCGGGCCATCAGCACCTGTCGGGCCCGGCGCGCCAACCGCGCCCTCCGGACCCGTCGGACCCTCGGGACCAGTCGGACCTTCCGGACCCGCCGGACCCGTCGCGCCGTCCACGCCATCAGCGCCAGCAGGACCCGTCGGACCCGTGGGGCCCGTCGCGCCATCTGCACCGGCAGGACCGGCAGGGCCGGCGGGGCCGGTCGCGCCGTCTGCACCGTCAGCGCCAGCGGGACCAGTCGGACCCGTCGCGCCATCTTCACCCGCAGGACCGGTCGCGCCGTCAGCGCCAGCCGGGCCGGTCGGGCCATCGGCACCTGTCGGGCCCGTCGGACCCGCGGGACCCGTCGCACCATCCGCACCGGCAGGACCGGTCGGGCCAGTCGCACCATCGGCACCGTCAGCGCCTGCGGGACCAGTCGGACCCGTCGCACCATCTTCACCCGCAGGACCAGTCGCGCCGTCCGCGCCAGCCGGGCCGGTCGGGCCGTCCGCGCCTGTCGGGCCCGGTGCGCCAACCGCGCCTTCTGGACCTGTCGGGCCCTCGGGACCGGTCGGACCTTCCGGACCTTCCGGACCCGTCGCGCCGTCCACGCCATCTGCACCAGCAGGACCCGTCGGACCCGTGGGGCCCGTCGCGCCATCCGCGCCTGCCGGGCCCGTCGGGCCTGCTGGGCCGGTCGCGCCGTCCGCGCCCTCCGGACCCGTTGGACCCTCCGGACCGGTCGGGCCTTCCGGACCCGTCGCGCCGTCCACGCCGTCAGCGCCAGCGGGGCCTGTCGGACCTGTCGCGCCGTCGGCACCGGCAGGACCGGTCGGGCCAGTCGCGCCATCTTCACCGGCGGGGCCGGTCGCGCCGTCGGCACCTGCCGGGCCGGTCGGGCCATCGGCACCTGTCGGGCCCGGTGCGCCAACCGCGCCCTCTGGGCCCGTCGGACCTTCCGGACCGGTCGGGCCTTCCGGACCTGTCGCGCCGTCCACGCCGTCAGCGCCGGCGGGGCCTGTCGGGCCCGTGGGGCCCGGCGCGCCATCTTCACCCGCTGGGCCAGGCGGGCCGTCGGCACCTGTCGGGCCGGTTGGGCCCGCCGGGCCGGTCGCGCCGTCCATGCCGTCCTCGCCTGCCGGGCCGGTTGGTCCCGCCGGGCCGGTCGCGCCGTCTGCACCGGCGGCACCCGTTGGGCCGGTCGGACCCGCCGGGCCAGTCGCGCCGTCCGCACCGTCAGCGCCAGCTGGGCCTGTCGGACCCATCTCGCCGGCGGGGCCGGTCGGGCCAGTGGCTCCGTCCTCTCCGTCAGCACCGGCAGGGCCGGTGGCGCCCGTTGGGCCAATCGGACCGGTCGGGCCTGCTGGGCCGGTCGCTCCGTCCTGGCCGTCGGCGCCTGTGGGGCCTGTGGGGCCGGTGGCGCCGTCTTCGCCTGCCGGGCCGGTCGGGCCCTCCGGGCCGGTCGGACCAGTCGCGCCGTCCTGGCCGTCGGCGCCTGCGGGGCCTGTGGGGCCGGTGGCGCCGTCCATGCCGTCCTCGCCTGCCGGGCCCGTTGGGCCTGGTGCGCCGTCGGCGCCGTCCTCGCCTGCGGGGCCTGTCGGGCCGGGGGCGCCGTCTTCGCCTGCCGGGCCGGTCGGGCCTGTGGGGCCGGGGGCGCCGTCCTCGCCGTCCATGCCGTCGGCGCCCGCGGGGCCTGTCGGGCCCTCAGGGCCTGTGGGGCCGGTCGCGCCGTCGGCGCCTGCTGGGCCCGTTGGGCCCGTGGCGCCGTCCTCGCCGCCAGGGCCGGTTGGACCGGTGGGGCCCTCGGGGCCCGGTGGGCCTGGAGGACCCGGCTTGCACTTCTTCTTGCAGCACTTCTTTTTGCAGCATTTCTTCTTGCAGCACTTGTGCTTCCCGCAGCCGCCGCCACCGCCGCCCATGCGTACAGGCTCGTGGTGGCTCGGCTCGGGGTTGTTGCTGATCGGCTTGCGTGACCCGCTACTCGTCGCGGCGGAGGAACTCCGGGAGACCAGTGGCTGAACCAGTGCAAGCAGGAGCAATGTAGCCATGATCAGGGCGATTCTGGCCTTATGCCTTCGTCGCAGGATCCAGTAGAACACGCGATGATTCCCCCTTGGCGATGAGCGCGCCAAATGGCATGGTCGGCGCGCCCCACTCTTCTGTGAGCTCTCGACAGGAGCCGCCGGCAGGCCAGGCGGCAAGGACCGAAACGTTATGAACGGTCCCCGCATCCTGATCAAGCATGACGGCGAAGTGCACTCTTTTAGATCTTTTGCATATCCAGTTGAAGTGCATTGAGGAAATCGCTTAGGCGCTGGCCAAGAGCAGGCGTGATGAATAACGTCCTGGCCGTCCGCCCGGGTAGCGCAGTTTTGCGGAGATTTGTCCCGGCGGATTCATGGTGGACGTCGTTTTACGTGGCGTGTGGCCGGTTACTGGCCTTAACGTCCGGGGTCCTGGCTATTTTGGGACTACCCGGCAAATGTCCGCTCCGGGGTGATCACGGCGCCGTGGTCATGCTCATCCTGCGCCAGGCCACCCAGCCGCCGAAGCCGGGCTGACGTGCCGAGATGACCTGCCAGCCTGCTGGTGCGGCCGGCCACGTCTTCGTGATGGGAACGCCCCGAGTCCAGGGGACGACGACCACGGTCAGTTCTGCCGGCAGGGGGAAACGGCCGAAACGGTCGATCGGCACCAGGCCGTGGCGGGATTGGAATGCCTGGAGGACCCAGATTCGCCACTCCATGTCGGGGAAATTCACGCCGACTCTGTCAGTGGGGCGAAGCTCGTGCTTCAGGCTGGCTGTTGCGGCGAATCGTTCATCCCAGGGGGCGACGACCTGATTGGTCGTGGCGACCACGGCGGCGATGTTGAGGGCGGCGACCATTCCGGCAACGCCCAGCATCCCTCGCCTGCCGCCGTAGGCGATCAGTGCGGCGGCACCCGCGAGGAGCAGCAGCGCCACAATGGTCACGATCCACAGGTGGAACTCTTCCCAGTTCCAGGAGAGGAAGCTGCTCTCGGCGAAGTCCGTGGAGAGGAAGAAGTCCTTGGAGAGCTGGTCGCCGGCATGCAGCCATACGATGACGCCGGCGGCCAGTGTGACGGCCGCGGCGATGGGCGCTGCGCGGAGCGCGGTCGGCTTCGGGGCCTGCATGACGAGGACAATGGCGGCCAGGAAGAGAATTGGCGCCAGGCAGGTCAGGTACCGGCCGTAGACGAAATTGGCCACCGTGCCCTCGTCCGGTGTGGCGGCCGAGGTGGCGAATGCGATGCCGGCCGTGGAGATGGCGGCCTGGGCGGCGACGACGCGCGTGACCAGGGGGACGCTGGTGCGGGTCATGGCGATGGCCAGGGCGACCATCCCGACTCCGGCGATCCCCCAGGTCGAGACGATCAGGTACCAGAGCTTTCCGGCGGTCAGCGAGATCGTCCAGCCGAGTCCGGAGAGGCTGGTGAGCCGGTCGGCCAGGAGGCCGTCCAGCCCGTAGGTGCCCCGGGGATACAGCCGCGAGCTCAGCAGGTCGTTGAGCTGCATCCCCGCGACGGTGGTCATGACGAGCAGCCAGGCCGCGATCGTGATGCCGCGCCGGTTCGCCCACCGCTGCCACCACGCCACGCCCAGCGTTACCGCGAACACGATGACGATGACGAAGCCGCGTACGTGGACCCAGGACATGTAGGCCGCCAACACGGCGGCCATCGCACCGGATATCCGCCGTTCGGACGCGAGCCAGGAATGCACCAGCAGGAGCCAGCCGAGGACCATCACCGGGAGGACCGCGTCGGTCAACGCGAACTGGCTGTAGTGGACGTTCGACGGTATGAGCGCGGTCAGCGTGGCGGCGATGTAGGCGGGAAGCTGGTTCATCCCGAGCCGCCGCAGTGCGAGGTACGCCAACGGGAGCAGCGACGCGGCGATCAAGGCGTTGGTGACCAGGGCGGCCCGGTACATGACCGACGGATCGTCGCTTATCCAGTTCGCCGGTGTGAGGAGGAGGGCATAGCCGCTGTAGTACAGCGGGCGTCCGGTCAGGTCGGCGACCGCACCGCCGGCGAAGAAGCGGCCCGCCAGCAGATAGCCGACCTCGTCCGGGACGTAGAGCGGGACGTTGCGCCAGGTCTCCAGCGCCACCCGGAACAGCACTTGGGCCAGCCAGCCGGCCGCCAGCAGCACCGTCCACCAGGGGACCCGTCCGGTCACCTTTTCCGGCGCGGTCTCCTGATCGCGTTGGGTGACCGACTTCATTCGATCGCGTAGTGCCCCGTCGATGCCGAACATTGCTAGCCCCCTGGATAATGCCGCCGCCCCACTACGGCCGGGTGCGGTGTCCGTTATTCGCCGATTATTCGTACATTTACGTGGAACGGCTGGCGAACCTTTTGCTTTGGTCGAGCCTCGATGCCGTGCGGCCGCTGTATGGCCACGCCGCAAGTGAAGGTATCCAGGGGGCGAAGAACTCGAACGTTCCTCAAGCGCTATTGGTGAAATCCATAGGCAACTCTTCGCCTATCAAGACCAACCGCCCAGCGGCGGCGGCCCCCCGCTACCGGCCCCCTATCAGCGAGCGGGTTGCGGCGGCTGGGTGGTCATCTGCTGGGCGAGTGGTGAGCGACGGCTGTGGCCGCGGCCGTGCTCGGTGCCTGGGGCGCTGGTCTGGGGATGCTTGCGGTCCCGCCCATGGTCCCGTTCGTAGTCCCTGACGTCAGAGTGCATCCTGAAAGGGTGCAATAGCGGATGCTTATGGCCTTATAAGGCTCCTGGATAGCGTCCCCGAAACTCGCTCGGGCGATGGACGTTTCTCAGCGACATCTTGGGCGCTTATGCGCAGGTGAGAGGGACGTTGTTCGCGTTCCGGCCGCTTCGGTGTCAGCTTTCGCCCCTGCCGACGTTCACCGATCTGCGATCATCCTCCTGTATTGATTGCAAGGAGGGTGTATGTCGGAAATGTATCCGCGACGCCGGTTCCTCGCCACCGGCGGAGTCGCATCGGCGCTGGCCACGGGCCATATTCTGGTCGGCCCGGCGCTGCTCGGACAGGACGGCGCGGTCGCCGCCGTCCGCTCGCATGGTGGCGCCCCGCTCCCGAACAACCTGTTCACCCTCGGTGTCGCGTCCGGTGACCCGCTGCCCGACGGGTTCGTGCTGTGGACGCGCCTCGCCCCCCGCCCCGTCGACGGCGGCGGTATGCCCGACCGGCAGGTGCCGGTGGCCTGGCAGGTCGCCGAGGACGAGCGCTTCCAGCGCGTCCGCGCCCAGGGGGTGGAGGTGGCGCGGCCCGAGCGCGGGCACGCGGTGCACGTCGAGGTCGGCGGGCTCCAGCCGGACCGCGTGTACTTCTACCGGTTCCGCGTCGAGAAGCAGATCTCGCCCGTCGGGCGCAGCCGCACGGCGCCTTCGGCGGGAACGGTCAACCGGCAGTTGCGGTTCGCGTTCGCCAGCTGCCAGTCCTGGCAGGACGGCTACTACACCGCCTACCACCACCTGGCGCAGGAGGATCTGGCGTTCGTCGCCTTCCTCGGCGACTACATCTACGAGTCCGTCCCCCGGACGACGACCGTCCGCACCCATGAGGGCAAGGACGAGCCGTACACGCTGGTCCAGTACCGCAACCGGCACGCGCAGTACAAGACCGACACCGACCTCCAGGCCGCGCACGCCGCGTTCCCCTGGATCGTGACACTGGACGACCACGAGATCGACAACAACTGGGCCGACGAGATCCCCCAGGACCCCGACAAGCAGCCGCGCGAGAAGTTCCTCGCCCGCCGCGCCGCCGCGTTCCAGGCCTACTACGAGCACATGCCGCTGCGCCGGTCCGCCCTTCCGAAGGGGATCGACATGCGGCTCTACCGCAGGCTCGGCTTCGGGCGGCTCGCCGCGATGCACGTGCTCGACACCCGGCAGTACCGCAGCGACCAGCCGGCCACCCTCGCCGAGGCCAACGATCCGGCCCGTACCATGACGGGCGCGGAGCAGGAGAAGTGGCTGGTGGACGGCATGTCCCGCTCGGGCGCCCGCTGGAACCTGCTGGCCAACCAGCTGATGTGGGCGTCCAACGACCGCAAGGCGGGCCCCGACCAGGTCTTCGACTTCGACAACTGGGACGGCTACCGGGTGCAGCGCCGCCGCATGCTGGAGTTCTTCGGCTCCGGCAAGGCGTCCAACCCGGTGGTGCTCACCGGGGACCGGCACGCCACCTGGGTGTGCGACCTGAAGCCCGACTTCGACGACGAGGCGTCCCCGGTCACCGGCGCGGAGATCACCGGGACGTCGATCAGCTCGGGCGGCGACTCCGACCCCGTCGCGTTCCACAAGACCTACGACCCGATCATGGCCGAGAGCCCGCACTGGAAGTACATCGGCAACCGGCGCGGATATGTCGTCTGCGACGTCAGCCCGTCCCGGCTGCTGGCCTCGCTCCGCATCGTCAGCACGGTGTGGACGCCTGGCGACACGACGATCGCCACGGCCGCGCGGTTCGAGGTCGAGGCGGGGCGTCCCGGGATCCGCGTCGTCGACCAGATCTCCCCCGAGACCGAGGAGCGGACACTCAAGGGAACGCCACACCGCTACGACGTCGACGACGACCAGTTCTGACGCGACCCGCCATCAGCGAGCCGGCGGAATGCGTCCCTCCGGCTTCCCGGACCCGTGTCAGGCGTGGCCGCCGACGGTCACCGGGCCGATCGTGAAGGTGGTCCTGGTGGCTTCCAGGACGTGCGCCACGCGCTCGACCTGCTCCTCCAGTTCCGTGTGCTGCGCCTTGGTCAGGGGGACGAGCGGCTCCGCGGTGACGTCGAGGCGGCGGCCCGAACGGCGCTGGTGCCACAGGCCAGCGACGACGCCGTCCACGAGCAGGAGCTGGAAGTTGCCGCGCAGCGCCCGCTCGGCGGCAGGTCCCGGAAACAGCAGCTCCGGGGGCTGGTTGCCGACACGGTAGGCGTAGACGTCGAAGTACGGCAGCAGCCGCACGCCGCGCGGAGCGTCCGCCGGCAGTTCGGTGTCGCCCGCCGCGACCCACGCTTCCGCGCCTTCCACCTCCACCCGTTCCAGGTCGAGGGACGCGAACAGCTCGGCCGCCCATCCGGCGGGCGCGTTCAGCCAGTGCGCGAACCGGGCGGGTGTCGAAGGGCCGTAGGCGTGCAGGTAGGAGTGGACGAGCCAGGCGAGCGCCGCGTCCGGCGGGGCGGGCCGGAAATCGGGGACCAGGCGGCGGGGGCTGGAATAGGTGACCTTGCGTCCCCGCGACGGGCCGAAGCACATCGCGCCGCGCTGCCCCGCCTGGCCCATCGCCTGCCGCCAGCGCGGCCACAGGGTCTGGAAGGCCGGCATGACCAGGTCGCCGGCCCACGGCCCGGTCCGCTCGACGACGGCCTCGGTGAGCTCGTCGACGGTCAGGTCCGCCTCGTCGACGGCGGCGGCGATGGCCGCGATGACCTCCTCGGTCTGCTCCGGGGTCATGCGCACGCCGTCCTGGAACGGGCTCGGCGGCGCGGGCGGCGCCGACAGCGCCCCGGCCCACATCGGGAGGTCGCGCGCGGGCAGTACGTGCACCGTCCCGCGCGGCCCGTGGGCCTTGACGAGGGTCCGTTCCTCCCACAGCGCGCGCCGCACGTCGGCGCGGGTGGCTCCGTCCAGGCGCAGCCCGATCCCGAGCTCGGCCGCGGTCATCACCTGCGCGTGGACGCCGGCCATCCCCGCCGCCACCTCCGCGCACCCGCCCTTGGACGGGACCGCCAGCGCATGCCGCTCCAGCCGCCGTGCGCACACGTCGGCCCATGACATCTTCACCGTCACCGCCGGCTCCTCGGGTGTCCGTTCCGTAGCGGAATGTCGCGTCCGAGTTAGGCTACTTGGAGTGGCCGGACGCGCCGCATCCGTCAAACACCGTCCTCCACGCCGCCGCGCATGCGGCCTACCTTGGCCATGACGACCCCGTCCGCCGCGAAGCCCGCCACCGGAAGGACGCACATGGACATCGGAATCGGCCTGCCCGCGACCATCCCCGGCACCCCGGGCACGCAGATCGTCCAGTGGGCGAAGTCCGCCGAAGAGCGCGGCTTCGCCACGCTCGGCGTGATCGACCGGCTGGTGTACGGCAACTGCGAGCCGCTCGTGACGCTGGGCGCTGCGGCCGCGGTCACCGCGCGGATCCGGCTGATGACCTCGATCCTGCTGGTGCCGTTCCGCGGCAACGCCGCGCTGCTCGCCAAGCAGGCCGCGACCGTGAACCATCTGTCGGGTGGACGGCTCGTGCTCGGCATGGCCGTCGGCGGATACGAGGACGACTACGCCGCCTCGGGCGTCCCCTTCTCCGGGCGGGGCCGCCGCTTCGACGCGATGCTGGACGAGATGACGCGAATCTGGGCCGGGGAACCGCGCGGCGCCGCCGGAGCGATCGGTCCCCGGCCGGGGCTGCCGGCCGAGCGGCTCGTGTTCGGCGGCCATGGCGAGCGGCCCTTCGCCAGGGTGGCCGCCCGCGGCGCCGGCTGGATCGCGGGGAGCCGGGGCGTCGAGACGTTCCGGGAGGGGGCGCGGGCGGTCCGGGACGCGTGGGCGCGGCATGGTCGCGACGGCGAGCCGCGGCTGATGGCGCAGCCGTACTTCTCCCTCGGGCCCCGGGCGCGGGAGGACGCCGAGACCTTCCTCATGGACCACTACGCCGTCGAGGGGTGGGACGCGGAGAAGGTCGCGTCCCTGGCGCTCACGAGCACCGCGGCGGTCCGCGATGCCGTCGCCGCCTACGAAGAGGCCGGCTGCGACGAGCTCATCCTCTTCCCATGCAGCCCTGACCCGGAGCAGGTCCGGCTGCTGGCGGACGCCGTCCGATAGCCCGGAGTCTGATGGCGCGGAGTCTGATGGCCTGGACGCACCGGGCGGCGCGGGCGTTGTCTCGCGGGTGAGCGAACCCCGCCGGTCGCCGGGGCGGCGGGGCGGCCGGCGGCTCGGCGGGGTGGCCCGGTCATGCGGAGCGGGCCGCGCGCTCCTGGCTGAAGGGCGCGGCCCGGCCCGTCCGGATCAGACTTCTAGCACTTCTTCCAGGAGATGTGGTAGATCGTCTTGACGCTGCCGTCGGTGGAGTCGAAGGACATGAAGCTCGTCTCCTTCGAACTGCCCTTGTTCACGCGCAGCTCGGTGTTGACGTTGAGGTTGCGCTCCTCACCACAGGGCTTCCAGACCAGCTCGGCGATCTCGGTGCGGTCCGTGAACTGCCAGTTGTTGGAGTACGGGCCGTTGATGTTGTGAGACTTGGGCGTCGTCTGCGACATGCCCTGGAAGTAGTAGTTCGCGCGTTCCATACCGGATGCGCCCTTGGCCAGATGCGCGAATCCGCGGTAGTCCGCGCTCGCGATCGCATACGTGAATCCCTGCGGGATGTTGATCTGCATGCTGATCTGGCAGTTCTTGCGCATGTCCGTCGGGTTGGAGTCCCCGCCAGCCTGCGCCATGTAGTCGCTGTAGGTGACGGTGAACGCCGTGGCGTCACTCGACGGGGCCACCGCGGTGGTGCCGGCGGGGCAGCCGGAGCCGTTCACGGTCTTCACATCGATGGTGATCTTGTCGGGAGCCGCGAGAGTGTTCGCAGAGGCCGACGGGACAACGCCCGCGGTCAGGGACAGGGCGGCGAGGCAGGCTGCCGAAGCAGTCACTCCTTTGCGCATGGATTTCTCCTTTGGGGGTTTGCGCGGGGTGATGCGGGAGGATTACGGGCAGGTCTTCCACGAGAAGTGGTACGTGGTCTTGATGCTGCCGTCCGTCGAGTCCATGGCGATGAAGCTGGTCTTCGTCTTGTCGGTGCCGGCCGTCGCGCGGACCTCGGTGTTGATGTTGAAGTTCCGCTGCTCGCCGCACTTCTTCCAGACGATGGCGCCCACCGGGATCTTGTCGGTGAACTGCCAGTTGTTGTCGTAGGCGCCCGGGATGTTGTGCTGGATCACCCCGGTCGGCGAGTTGCCCTGGAACCAGTAGCTGGCCTTCTGGACGCCCGTCGCGCCCTTCTCCAGGTAGGCGTACCCGCGGTAGTCCGTCTGCGCGATGCCGTAGGTGAAGCCCTGCGGGACGTGCACCTTCATGCTGATCACACAGTTCTTACGGCCATCGGTGGGCTTGGAGTTGCCGCCCGCCTGCGCCATGTAGTCGCTGTAGGTGACCGTGAAGGCTTCCTTGTCGTCCGAGATGGCCACCGCCGTGGTGCCGGCCGGGCAGCCGGAGCCGTTGACGGTCGCGATGTCGATGGTGACGCCGTCGGGCCCGCGGGTGAGGAGCCGCGAGGACGCGGCGGTGGCGGGCGCGATGGACGCCGCGGTCAGCCCAAGCGCCGCGGCGGCCGCGGTCAGCCCAAGCGCCGCGGCGGCCGCGGCGGTAATGGCGATCCCTTTACGCATGTGATTCCCTCTTCGCTGGGAGTGGACGCATTTTTTTCTTCGGCGACCGAAGAGAGGCGAGTACCGCTAATCCGGATTAATCGGCACTCGTCAATGGACGTAGATCCAGGATCTGGAATGGAGCGTAACTTTCACACCTGGTGGTGTCAATCATCGGTTTTTAACTTTTCTTGACCTGCATTCAATTAGTTAGGCGGCACATACCGTCAATCTTGATCATCGATTATCGAATGTCAACGGCCAGGTTTTTGACAAGGACCGTTCCATTAAGATGATCATCATCGATAAACCCCGCCGCGGCGGCCGTGTGCGGACACCGTCCGCAGGTCAGCGGGCCGCGCGGACGGCGGGAGGCATGGGCCGCACGGACCGCGCGCGGAGGTCTTCGGAAGTGTCCGCGTCCACCGCGTCGGCCTCGCTGACCTGGAAGAACGCAACAGGTGACACAGCGGCCACCACCGCCGGCGGCCGGGGACGAAGACCATCAACAGCGGAAAACCGCGTTCCACTTCGGCCTTGGCGGCCACTGGAGATGGCGCGCCGCCGGAAGGCACGACAATGTCTCTCTTCGTGTCTTTCCCTTCGCGCATTGCGACGGAAACGGGGGGTTCCCGGGCACCTGGCACTGTTGAAAGGGCCGGCTGTTAAATGATTCGGCGTTGGAAGCGGCGCGGCGGCCGCCCCTGTGGATGGGGACGGCCGCCGCGCCATGGCGAGACCGAACGCGGCGAGACCGGCCGGTGCGGCCGGTCTCGCTCTGTCGTGGGACGCGCTGCCACCTGGTGGAGGACGTCAGCAGTACTGGTCCTGCTTGCCGATCGCCCGGTACGGGCAGTCCGCGTAACCGGTCAGGGCCAGCACGGCCGCGCGGTTGCGGGACGTCTCCCGGGCGATGACCTCGTCCGGCGGGTAGAAGTCGGCGTTCCGCGGATACATCTCGAACGTGTACGAGAAGATGTCGTGCTCGGCCCACATCCAGTCGTTGACCGACCCGTCGGTGATGTACAGGTCGCTGGACTGCTGCGGCGTGTAGCGGTTCGTCGCCGCCATCTCGCGGCCGATCGTGGCGAACGTGCGGTTCGCGTCCGCGCTCATGTCGGGCCCGGTGTCGTCGTAGGTGTGGCCCATCGGCCACAGCACCAGCTCGCTGTAGGTGTGGAAGTCGATGTGCGCTTTGATCTGCTGCTTGCCGCCGACGACGCGGCTGCGCACGTAGTTCGCGACCGCCTTTGTCTCGACCCCGGCCTCCGGCGCGGGCCCGCGGTAGGTCTCGGCGCCCGGGGTGCCGGACGAGCCGCCGCAGCAGCCCCACTTGTAGGCCCAGTTGCGATTGAGGTCGATGCCGATCGCGCCCGTGACCGGCTGCCGGTTGTGGCGCCACATCCGGTACTGGGGGACTGCGATGTCGTACTCCAGGCCGTCCGGGTTCACCGACGCGATGATCACGATCTCCCGGCCGTCGACCAGTTCGGTGATCTTGCTGTCGGAGCCGTGGCCGTCGGTGAAGAGATTGGCGGCGTAGAGCGCCATCTCGGGGGTGAGGTGCTCGCGGGCGTGCTGGTTGGCGGTGAACAGGACTTCGGGCTCGTCCTCGTCGGACGCCACATTGTCGCTGATCTTGATGGCCGGGATATCGCGGCCCTGGTAGGTCCGGCCGACGGTCACCCGCTGCGCGATCGCCGGGTGCTCCCGGACGATCTTGTCGAGCTCGGCGACGATCTCCGCGTAGTCGTGGTAGAGCGCGTCCTCGGGCGGATATCCGAGTTTCAGGGCGAGCTCGTCCACCCGGAAGCCCATCTTCCTGATCAGCCCGGCCTGGGCGGGCTGGCCGGTGATCACGACCGAGTCCTTCTTGACCTCGTCGATGGACACTCCGGTGCCGGCGATGGCCGTCCGCTCCTCGCGGGTGTCGGGGCCGGTCACCGTGTAGCGATGCGGGAGGGACTCGGTGGCCTGGGCGGGAGCCTTGCCGTAGGAGCCGTAGGAGCCGTAGGAGCCGTAGGAGCCGTTCGGGCCGTTCGCGTTGGCGAGGGCGGAGGGGAGCGCGAGCGAGGTCGCGGCCAGCAGGGCGCCGGCCGCGATGGCGAGGGGACGTTTTCGCATAGGGAATCTCCGTTGCCTTCCGTGAAGCACGGCTGCTTTCCGTGAAGCACGACGGCGGGCCGGCGATAAACCCCCGGCTGTGCGGCCTGGCCGCCTTTTCATTCCCCGTGATTTGCTATATTGAGATCATCGCCGGATGGAACAATCCGCGATGAGTTAAGCGGGCACCCCGTATTGTTACGACGGCCGCGCGCGCCGGACAAGGCCGCGGAGCGCAGAAATTATTGACGCTGTCAGGTAGTGACAAGACCCTGAACCAGGACGCGCGGGACGCCGATCAGAATGTGCCAGGCACGCGGCCGGGGAAATACGGGCGGATCCCGTGGACGCATCTCCGGGAGAGACCAGGGCCGGGAGCCTGTGCCCTGCGGAAGATGCGGCCACGGGACGTCCACCCGCCAAGACCGGTCGCCTAAGGCCGGTCAGCCGAGACCGGTCAGCCGAGGCCGGTCACGTTGAGCAGCCTGTTCGGGGAGCCGCTGCCAGGGTTGCCGACCTTGCCCGACTCGGCCGCGCTCACCAGCGCGTCGTGCATCTGCTGCGCGGTGGCGCCCGGGTGGGCGGACAGGTACAGCGCGGCGGCGCCCGCCACGTGCGGCGACGCCATCGACGTGCCGTTCATCGAGGCCGTCCCGCCGCCCATCCGCGTGGAGACGATGCTGCTGCCCGGCGCGAACAGGTCGAGGCAGCGGCCGTAGTTGGAGAAGCTCGACCGGGCGTCACCCTGGGCCGTCGAGCCGACCGTGAGCGCCGAGGGCTCCCGCGCGGGGCTGGAGTTGCACGCGTTGGTGGACGCGTTGCCCGCGGCGACCGCGAACACGACGCCGTCCTGCGCCGCGCCGCGCACCGCAGCGTCCACGCTGGCGGACGCGGGTCCGCTGAGGCTCATGTTGCCGACCGCGGGACCGGACGCGTTCCGCGCCGCCCATTCGATGCCGGAGATGACCCCGGAGTAGGGGCCGCTGCCCGCGCAGTCCAGCACCCGCACGGCGACGATGGTCGCCTTCTTCGCGACGCCGTAGTCCTTGCTGCCGACGGTGCCTGACACGTGGGTGCCGTGGCCCTGGCAGTCGTCGGCGTCGTTGTCGTCGTCGATGAAGTCGTAGCCGCTCTTGGCGCGGCCCTCGAAGTTGGGGTGCGAGAGGTCCGTGCCGGTGTCGGCGACGTAGACGGTCACGCCCGCGCCCTCGTTCGGGTAGGCGTAGACCCTGTTCATCGAGCCGTCGATCCGGTCGAGGCCCCACGACGGCGGGTTCTGCTGCTCGCCGGCGGCGTGCGCGAGGACGTCCGCCTCGACGTACCGCACCTCGGGAGCGGCGGCTAGCTTCCGGGCCTGCGCCTTGCTGGCCTTCACGGCGAAACCGCGGAAGACCGTCGAGTACACCCGGTCGACCTTGCCGCCGTGGGCGGCGACCAGATCCTGCGCCTCGGCGCGGACGGCCGCCGCACCACCCGGCCGGACGGACGGCGCGCCCTTCAGCGCCACGATGTAGCTGCCGGGGATCACGCCGGGCGCGGCGGCGTTCCGGATCTCGGTCTTGGCGGGGACCGGGGCGGCGGCGGGGGCGGGGGGCGCCGGCGGGACCGCCTGCCCGGCAGTGCCGGTCTGCCCGGCCATGCCGGTCTGGCCCGCCAGGGCGGTCCCGCCGGACACTGTGAGCGCCGCCGCCAGCGCGGCGACGCCGAGGCCACCGAACGTGCTGAGCCGTCTCTTGTTCATATGCATCCCTCTGCTCCTCCGTGGGGGTCGCCTGAGCCGCGGGGGGTGGGCTCAGGCCGGGGGCGAGGTTCACTTTCGCCGCCTGAGCAGGGGCTTACAATCCGTGCTGCGGTAGGTAGAGGTACGTAATCAAGTGCCGGCGACCGGCGGCTTCACATCCGGCCGACCTCGGCCCGCGAACTCACGTTGAGCTTGCGCAGCACCTTGGCGACGTGCTGCTCGACGGTCCGCGTCGACAGGAACAGCGCGTCGGCGATCTGCCGGTTGGTGTGGCCGAGCGCGACCAGCCGGGCCACCTCGCTCTCGCGGGGTGACAGCTGGTCGCCGTAGCCGCGGCGGCCCCGCCGGGACGGCACCGTGACGCCGTGCCCGCGCAGCACCCGGCGGCAGCGCGCGGCGTCCCGGAGCGCGCCGAGCTCGCCGAACTCCTCCGCGAGCAGCGCGAGGTCCCGGGCCCCGCGCTCGTCGCCCGCGGTCATCCGGCACCGGGCCGCCGCCTCCGCGGCGCGGGCCGCCTCGTACGGCTGCGGCAGCGCGGCATAGGCCGCGTGCGCGGCGGCGAACGCCTCGATCGCCTCCGCCGGACGTTCGCGTCCCAGGGCGAGGACGCCCCGGCACGCGGGCAGCGCGGCGGCGGCCAGCAGAGCGTCCCGGCCCGCGATGCCCTCGGCGAACTCGGCGGTCAGCCGCTCGGCCTCCGCGAGCGAGCCGCCGCGCACCAGCGCGACGACGGCCATCGGGACCAGGTCGCCCGCCCACACCCAGATGCCCTTCCGGCGCAGCCGGGCGATGCCGCGCTCCGCCTCGGCGCGGCCCCCGGCCAGGTCGCCGCGGGCGATCAGCAGCCGGGTCATGGCGCCCGACGCGGCGGCGAGGACGGTCACGGGCGCGTTGCCGGGGTCGGCGAGCCCGGCGGCGTTCAGCTCCTCCGCCGCCGTGTCCCAGTCGCCGACCGCCGACGCCAGCAGCCCGAGGACGAGATGCGCGTCGGAGGCGATCCCGGAGACGCCGTGGACCGCCTCCAGCGTCCGCCGCGCCCGTTCGGCGAGCCCGTCCCAGCGGCCCGTGTACCAGTCGAGGCGCAGCGCGGTGCCGTCCACGATGCCCTCGTAGAACGCGGCGCCGCACTCGGCGGCGAGCCGACCGCCCTCGGCGCGGAACCGCTGCGCCCGCGCGTAATGCCCGAGCCAGGTGGCGGCGTCGGCGAAGTTCCCGCAGGCGCGGGCGATCTGCCGGCGGTCCGCGTCCAGGTCCGTGCACGGGTCGGTGGCCGGATCGGTGGCCGCTGCGGCGCCGCCGATGAGGGCCTCGGCCTGTGCCCAGGCGGCGGAGTCTCCCGCGGACATCAGCAGCGCCAGATGGTTCCCCCGGACCGCCGTCCGCACGGCGGGGTCGCAGGGGTCGCTCACCTCGGCCACCAGGTCCTCGGCCCGCTCGATCCAGCGGCGGCAGACGTCGTAGGGCCGGTCGTCCCAGATCGTCATCGCCAGGGCCGCCATGCCGCGGGCCGCGAGCGCGGGACGGTCCCGCAGCTCCTCGACGGCGGCCTCGATGCAGATGCGGCCCGCCTCGTAGTCGCCGATCTGGTTGCGCAGGAGCAGCCCGACGTTCAGCCTGATCTCGCCGCGCACGTCGTCGGGGACGTGCTCGTCCCGGACGACGGTGCTCAGCAGCTCGACGGCCCTGCGGTGGGTGAGCCCGAGCACCGCGTCCCGGCTCAGCTCGACCGCGATCCGGGCCCGTTCCGCACGCCCGAGCCGGGCGTCGGACAGCAGTTCCTCCAGGAGCTCCACGGCGACGGCGAAGTCGCCCATCTCGCGGGCCGTCGCGGCGGCGGCCTCGGCGTGGCGCTGCCACTCGGCCACCATCCCGGCCTCCCGCGCGTGGTAGGCGAGCTGGACGAGCGGCGGCGTTTCGTCACTCGCCGGCGCCTGCAACGCGCGCATGGCCCGGCGGTGCAGCAGGCGCCGGTCCGGGCCGGGCAGCGCGGAGTAGACGGCCTGCTGGGCGAGCGTGTGCCGGAACCCGTACCTGTCCTGGCCCCACTCGTGCAGGACCCCGGCGAGCAGCGCCTCGCGGACGGCGGACGGCCCGTCCTCCCCCGGCGGCCCGTCCTCCTTCGGCGGCGCCCCGCCCGCCACGGCGCCGATCAGCGCCTCCCCCGCCGGGACGCGGAGCACCGAGGCGGCCCGGACGGCGCCGGCCGCCGCGGGCGAGAGCAGGCTCATCCGGTCGGCGATGGCGTCCTGGAGGAGCGCGGGCACCTCCAGGTCATCGAGGACACCGCCGTCGAGGACGCCGCCGTCGGCCGCCGCCGCGTCGCGCCCCCGGGCGCCGCCGGGCAGTGCGCGGACGACCTCCTCCACCACGAACGGGATGCCCGCCGTCCGCCGGTGCAGCTCGCCGGCGAGGCCCGCCGTGAGCTCCGCGACGCCGGTGATCGCGGTGAACATGCCGCGCACGCCCTGGACGTCGAGCGGCTCCAGCGACAGGAACACCGCGGTGATGCCAGGCGGGGGCCGGTACGCGCGGCCCAGCGGGAGCCGCGCGCCGGGCAGGTCCTCGCGGCGGTAGCTGAGCACCGTGGACAGCCCGGCGGGCGGCTCGTCCACGAGGAAGCGCAGCAGGTCGCGGGTGCCGTCGTCGGCCCAGTGCAGGTCCTCGACGATCATGACGGTGTCGCCGAGCGCGGCCAGCAGTGCCCGGACGGCGCGGAACAGCCTGTGCTCCCGGGCGCGCACGTCCTGCAGCGGGTCGGGCGCGGGCGGCAGCCGGTCGGCGAGTTCCGGCAGATAGGGGCGCAGCGCGCCGCAGACGGGGCTGAGCCCGGCGACACGGTCCCCGCCCAGATGGCGCAGCAGTTCGAAGACGGGGCCGTACGGGAACGGCTCGCGGAGCGGATGGCAGATGCCGGACAGGACGCGTCGCCCGCGCGCCGACCGGTGCCGAAGCGCCTCGTGGATGAGCCGCGTCTTGCCGATCCCCGCCTCGCCCTCCACGAGCGCCACGGCCGGCGGATGCGTGACGGCCTCCAGCAAGGAGTGCAGCTCTCCCGAACGGCCGATCAGAACGGGCGCTGCCGGGGTGCGAATGAGCGGGGGGTTCATATGCGACTCCGGCGGGTGCGGCCGCGAGAACACCGTGACGGAGCGGTTTCGGGTGGTCACCGCGGTGCCGTCGAAGCTAAGCCTTCCGGGCGGCCGCGACAACCCCGCGGGGCCCGATTCGCGTGCCCGGGAAACGGCGTGTGTCCGGTCCGTCACCCAGTAGGTTGGTCGCGCGACGCGAGACATCGTCGTGTATGTCGCGAATGGACCGCGTCGGCCGATCGGCTGAGGGGAGTCACGGTGCGGCTGGGAGCGCTGATCGCCGGACGGTACCGGCTCGTCAAGGGGCCCATCCGCGGCGGGACGGGCGAGGTGTGGCACGCCGAGGACACCCTCCTGCCGCGCACCGTCGTGCTCAAGCGGGCGGCGTTCCGCGACGACCGCTCCGGCGCCTTCGACCGGTTGTGGTCGGAGGCGCGCGCGCAGGCGCGCTTCGACCATCCGCACGTGGTCACGCTGCACGACATCGTCGAGGAGGCGGAGGAGACGGGCGGGCAGGTGACGTCCTGGCTCGTCCTGGAGTATGTGCCGGGCGGCAGCCTGGACGCGTGGCCCGTGATGTCCCCGGAGGCCGCGGCCCGCGTCGGCGCGCAGATCGCCGCCGCGTTAGCCGCGCTGCACGCCCAGGGCATCGTGCACTGCGACGTCAAGCCGGGCAACATCGTCGTCACCGAGGACAGGACGGCCAAGCTCGCCGACTTCGGCGCCGCCTACCGGCTGGGCGGCACGGACACGATCACGCCGAACGGCCCCGTCAGCCACACGCCCGCGTTCGCCGCGCCGGAGGTCCTGCGCGGCAACCCGGAACCGGCGTCCGACGTGTACTCCTTGGGCGCCACCGTCTACGCGCTCGCCGTGGGCGAGCCGCCCGGAGCCGAGCCGGGATACGGCGGGCTGGGCCCGCTGGGCGGCGTCCTCGACACGCTGATGCGGGCGGCACCGGATGACCGGCCGGGCGCGGACGAGGCCCGCCGGATGCTGGACGAGGTGGCCGGGGCCGGCCGGCCGGAACCGCCCGGCCACTCCGCCCCGACCGAGAACGACGGCCCCAGCACCGAGCAGAAACGCCGAGCTGGACAGGAACGCGGGTGGCGGCGTGCGGCGGGTTTCGTGCGGCGGCATCCGCGGGCCGTCGCGGCGGCGGTGGTCGCGGTCGCGGCGGTGGCCGTCGCGGCCGCGGTGCTGATCCCCTCCGGCGGCCAGCGGGCACCGGCCCGGTCGAAGCCCGCCTCGCTGATCGGCGACCCGCGCACCGCCGACCCCTGCGCGCTCGCCGACCCGGCCGCGCTCGGCAGGTTCGGCGAGGCGGAACTCGACAACGACTACGGCAACTTCGACCGGTGCGACGTCCTCGTGAACGACGCCGTCGACGTCAGGATCGGCATGGCCAGCGGCTCGGGCCCGGAGGCGGGCCGCGGCGGCCCGGCGCGGACGATGGGGCGCGTGCGGGTGCTCGCCGAGGCGCCCGAGAAGGACGAGTGCGGCCGGATGCTGGTCCTGCCGTCCCCCGACGGCGGCACCACCATCTCGATCGACGCCCGGCAGGTCGAGGAGCCGCGGCCCGGGGACGCCCCCGCGCCGCTCTGCCCGATCGCCGACACCGCCGTCGCGTCCGCGGCCGCGGTGCTGAACCGCGGCCCGATCCCGCGCCGGACGCCGCCGTTCCCGCCGCGGTCGCTGGCGCACAAGGACGCCTGCACGATGCTCGGCAACGACGCGCTCGACGCCGTCCCGGGGATCGACGCGGGCGATCCCGAGGTCGGCTACGGCGGCTGGAACTGCGAGTGGCACAGCACCACCCAGGACATCCAGGTCAAGCTGCGGTTCGACCGCGGCCAGCCGCTCACCGCCGAGGACGGCAGCCCCACCCGGTTCGGCGCGCACCGCGCGTTCGTCGAACCGGACGGGGAGGGCGAGGGGACGTGCCTCGTCCGGGTCGTCCACCGCACGTACGCCGACCAGCACGGCGACGACGCGATCGAGATGCTGTTCCTCGTCGTGCAGGGCGACCCGTCCACGGAACGGCTGTGCTCGATGGCGACACGGCTGGGCGGCGCGGCCGCCGCACGCCTCCCCGCCGCCTGACCCCTGCGGCGAGCGGGCCCGTCCGCTAGCCGTCGATGAGGGCGAGGTCCTGGGTGCGGAGCCTGGTGTGGACCAGCAGCGCGACGATCAGGTTGTGGTTGAGCGCGTTGCCGATCGGCGGCGGGATCTCCTCCTCGCGCAGCCCGCCCACGTGCGGGCTGAGCCGGTTGCGCACCTCGGTGACGACGCGGGCGGCCTTCCGCCAGTTCCAGTTCTCCGCCGGGCGGAGCCTGCCGATCTCGTCGGCGACCTGCGCCCACGTGAGCGGCTGCGGCCAGGGCTCCTGCCGCAGGTACCGCTGGGCGAGGCACACCAGGACGAGCCGCTCCTGCTCGCTGAGCCGCCACGGGTTCGCGCGCTCGGCGATGGCGCGCTCGGCGTTCGCGCGCTCGGCGTCGGGGTCGTCCGGGTCGTAGGTCGCGAGCTCGTGCACGTCGATCGAGCCGGACGCGGCCTGTCCCGCCGCGATCCGCACCTCGAGGAGATGCTCCTGGCCGGGCGAGACGATGAACAGCGGCGTGTACATGACCGGCAGCTCCGCCCGGTGCCCGCCGAGCACCAGCCGCGATCCGGGGAACCGGATGGCGAGCTTGCCGAGGTTGTACAGCACCCAGCGGGAGTGCTCGCGGGTGATGATGCCGTGCTGGCGGCTGACGCGCGTGTCGTCCCCGCCGACGCAGACGTGGACGTCCGGCGCGCACCGTCCGAACACGACGTTGAACCGGGCGTCGGGCGACACCCGCATCCCGCCGTTCGAGCCCTTGACGAACAGCGTCCCGGGCTCGGCCGGGGGCAGGCCGGTGGCCAGGCTCCCGATCTCCTCCGGAAGGATGTCGACCTTGCCCTGCGGCTTCCGCATCATCGTCGACATGGGACCCCGTCCTCTCTGCGTGCACGCCCGCGCTCAGCGTAACCCGGCGCGGCGGGAGGGGTCCCGCTCCTGTTATGGCAGGGCTCAGTAGACGCCTTCGGCGCCTGCTCAGTAGACGCCTTCGGCGCCCAGGTCGGTGCCCGCGCTCCCCTGCCCGCTCATGACGTTGTTGCCGTCCACCTCGACGGTGAAGCTGCTCCCGCCGGACGGGGCCCGGTAGTCCAGCTTCCAGATGATCCGCGGGGGCCAGAGCGGCATCGGGACCGTCTTCCGCCAGGGCAGCTTCACGTCCTCCAGCTTCGTGGTGGTCCCGTTGACCATGTAGCTCAGCGAGGCGACCGTGCCGCTGCCCTCGACGGTGAAGGTGATGTCACCCCGCGTCCCGGTCGGTCTCGGCGAGGACGAGGCCGCCGATGACGCGGAGGCGGCGGGCGAAGCGGCGGACGTAGGCGCGGCCTCCGCGCCGGAGCCGCCACCGCCGCGCATGACGGCCCAGAGGCCGACCGGGATACCGATGCTGAGGAGCAGCGCGACGACGGCCGCGGCCCCGGCCAGCGCGACGTTGGGCCGCCGCGGCCCGCCCGGGTTCGTCGGCGTCCCGGGCGGAAGCGGAGGCGGGGGGCCCGCGAACCCCGGCGGCGCGTGGGTGGCGGGGGCGGGCGGTTCGAGCCGGGGGCGCGGGACGGGCGGGTTCTCGGCGGCCGTGCGCCGCCTGGCGATCTCGGCGGCGACGGCCGGCGGCAGCGACGCGGCGCCCCGCTCCCCGGGACCGACGCCGCGTCCGGCCAGGCGTTCGGCCAGTTCGGCGGCGGTCGGACGGCGGTCGGGATCGCGCTCCATGCACGTCTCGATCAGCGAGCGCAGTTCGGGGTCGTCGATCCCGTCCAGCCGGGGCGCCTCGGACTGGACGCGGCGCAGCTTCACATGCCACACGCCGTCGCCGAACGGCTCCCGTCCCGTGGCGGCGTACACCAGCGTCGACCCGAGCGAGAAGACGTCGCCGGCCGCACCGATCGCCGACCCCGCCGCCTGCTCCGGCGACATGAACCCGGCGGCACCGGCGCGCGTCCCGGGGCGGGAGACCGACGACGCCTCGATCGCGCGGGCGATGCCGAAGTCGATGACGCGCGGGCCGTCGGCGGTCAGCAGGACGTTCGCGGGGCTCAGGTCCCGGTGCACGACGCCCGCCTCGTGGATCGAGACGAGCGCCTCCGCGATCCCGGCCGCGAGCTCCCACACCGCGTCCGCCGCGAGCGGCCCGGACGACCGGACGGCGTCGCGCACCGACACCGAAGGCAGGTACTCGGTGACCAGCCAGGGGAGCTCGGCCTCCGGGTCGGCGTCGATGACCGCCGCCGTGAACCCGCCGCCGACCCGCCGCGCGACCGCCGCCTCGCGCTGGAAGCGGTCGCGGAACTCGTCGTCGGCGGCGAACTCGGGATGCACCACCTTGATGGCCACGGCCCGTCCGGCGGCGGAGCGGCCGAGGTAGACGACGCCCATCCCGCCGGACCCGATGCGGGCCAGGATGCGGTAGCGGCGTCCGTCTGTCTCGACCTCGCGGGGGTCGTCGGGCTCAAGGGGTCGCACGTGGTCCTCCGTCGGTGCGCGGTGTGGCGGGTGGTGGCGCGACGGCCCGGACGTCGCCGTTCTCCGTGGCGATGAAGACGAGCCCGTCCGCGGTCACGGGCCGGGTGCGGTTGGGCGCGTCGTCGCCGTACGTCCATTGGATGCGGCCGTCGGCGGTGCTCAGCGCGTAGAGGACGCCGTCGGTGCAGGAGACGTAGAGCGTGGGTCCGGCGAGGCCCAGCGCGGTCGCCTGGCCGCGCGGGTCGTCCGTCCGCCGGGACAGCAGTTCGCGTGACCAGAGCTGCCTGCCGGTCGCGCCGTCCAGGGCCAGGACCTCGCCGTCGGCCGCTTCGAGGAAGCAGCGGCCGCCGCCCGCCTGGCTGCCCCAGCCGCTGATGTCCGGCCGCTGCCAGGCGCGCGCGCCGTTGTCGGTCCGCACCGCGTGCATGGTTCCGAACCGGTCGACGGCGTAGACGAGGCCGTCGCCGACGACCTGGAAGTCGGGGTAGTCCATGGGGTATTTCCATCTGGTCTTGCCGGACGCGGCGTCCATGCCGATCAGGGCGTCCCCCGCCAGGAGGATCAGCAGGTCGCCCACCCCGGAGACCCCGTAGCGGCCGGGCAGCTTGGAGGTCCAGCGCCGCCGCCCGCTGGAACGGCTGAGCGCGGTGATCTCGTCGATGCCGAACACGATGACCGAGTCGGTGATCGCCAGCTCGTCGGTCGGGCCGCTCTCCTTGAAGGAGAGGTCATACGTCCACAGGGTCTTGCCGGTCGTGGTGCGGACCGCGCAGATCTGCCGGCCCTCGGCCTGCGCCAGGTAGGTGACGTCGCCGTAGGGGGTGGCCCGCATGCCGCCGTCGCGCGTCCATCTGATCTTGCCGGTGCGCGGGTCGAGGGCGTGGAGGATCTCGTTGCCGTCGTCGCCGTTCGCCAGCACCACCCCGCCACCGGCGGCGAGTTCCAGGTACCTGCCCTTCTTGCTGACGTGACGCTTCCACCGCGCGGCTCCGCCGGGCGGCGGCCCCTGCGGCGTCTCCGGGGCGCCGGACCGCCCCGAGGCGGCGGGGTCCCGGTTCGGGTCGCGGTCGTCGCCGGTCAGCCGCCACACGAGCGACCCGACCCCGGTCACGGTCATCAGCCCGGCACCGGCTCCGAGGAGGAGCGTCCGGCGCCCCGTCCCGGGAGGCGGGGGCAGCGTCCGCGGGCCGTCACCGAGGCCGGGGCCAGGGCCGGTGTCGGACGTCGCGACGCTGCTGAGGGCAAGGTTCTGGGGAGCCGGAGGAGCAGCGGGGTTCTCCAGCGGCGCGGCCTCGGTGGTGCGGCGGTCGATCTCCTCCGCGACGGCCGCGGGCAGCCAGCGGGTGCCGAGCAGGGACGGGGCGTCGTCGCCCGCCACTCCGAGCCGTTCGAGGACGCCCGCCGCGGACGGGCGGCTCTCCGGATCGAGCAGCAGGCACGCCCCGATCAGGTCGAGGAGCCAGGGCTCGGTGATCCCGCCGAGGTCGGCCTGCCCGTTCAGCACGCGCAGGTCGCGGGACTCCATCGGCCCGTCACCGAACGGCTCCTTCCCCGTCGCGGCGTACGCGAGCGTCGCACCGAGGACGAAGATGTCGGCGGACGGTTCGGCCTTCTCGGCGCGGAGCTGCTCGGGCGCCATGAACCCGGGCGTTCCGATGGGCGTGTTCGCGCGGGTGATGGTCACCGCGTCCTCCGGCCGGGAGATGCCGAAGTCGATCACCCGTGGCCCGCCCGCGGTGAGCATCACGTTGCCCGGCTTCAGGTCGCGGTGCACGACGCCTGCGCGGTGGATCTCGCCGAGCGCCTCGGCCAGCCCGGCGGCCAGCGGGCGGACGGCCGCCGGCGGCAGCGGCCCGAACCGCGTGACGGCCTCGCGTAACGACAGCCCCGGCAGGTAGGCGGTGACGAGCCACGGCGTCGGCGCGTCCGGGTCGGCGTCCAGCACGGGTGCGGTGAACGCGCCGGTCACCCGGCGGGCGGCGGCGACCTCCCGGCGGAACCGCGCGGCGAACCGCGGCTCCCCCGCGAACCGCCGCTGGATCACCTTGATCGCGACGGGCCGCCCGCTCGGCGACCGGCCGAGATACACCACGCCCATCCCGCCCGCGCCGAGCCGGCCGAGCAACCGGTACGGGCCCATCCGGTCGGGGTCGGCACCCTGAAGCGGTTGCAACGCCGTCCCCCTTCCGAATCCGATCAGTTGCACGATAGTCGCGGAGAGTGTCTCGGGACCGGTCCCGGAGCAACGGCGGTGAAATCGGGACGTGACCGACGAACGCGGAAAAGACGGCGCGGCCGGTGAAGGCCCACGTCCCGGACGGAATCCGCCCCGCGGTGGAACGCGACCGGTACGTCCGCCGCGCCCGTTGCGGGTCCACGCGTTCGAGCCGTACAGCCGGGCCAACGGCCCCGGCACCCGCGCGGTGGTGTGGCTGCAGGGCTGCACCCTCGCCTGTCCCGGCTGTTTCACCCCGGAAACGCACGCCGGCGGCGGCCTCGAGGTCACGGTCGACGAGATGTTCGCGCACATCGCCGTGCTCGGCGGCCGGATCGAGGGCGTGACGGTCAGCGGCGGCGAGCCGCTGCAGCAGTTCCGTCCGCTGCTGCGGCTGCTGACGCGCATCCGGGAGGAGACGTCCCTGTCGGTGCTGGTGCTCACCGGCTTCGGGTGGGACGAGATCGTCCGGATGCCGGGCGCGGCGGCGCTGCGCGAGCGCGTGGACGTCCTGCTGGCCGGACGGTACGAGCGCGACCTGCGTCTCGGGCGGGGGCTGCGCGGCTCGTCCAACAAGACCGTCCACCTGTTCACGGACCGCTACACGGCGTCCGACCTCTTGTAGCGGGGAGGCAGAATGCGGGGATGGCCAGGTGTCCTTGCGGAGTCGGTGACCGCTACCGGGATTGCTGCGGGCGGCTGCACCGCGGCGAGGCGTCCGCCGCGACGGCGGCTGAGCTGATGCGCTCACGCTTCAGCGCCTTCGCCAGGCAGGACGAGGCGTATCTGCTGGCCACCTGGCACCCGGCAACACGACCGGAGCAGATCGGCTTCGAGAACGCCCTGCGCTGGACGCAGCTCGAAATCGTCCGTGAGGAGGCCGGCGGCCCGGACGACGACAAGGGGATCGTGGAGTTCCGCGCCCGCTACGTCACCGGATCGGAGCCCGGGGAGCTGCACGAGGTGAGCCGCTTCGTCCGGCATGACGGTCGGTGGGTCTACGTCCGAGGCAAGATCATCCCTGCCGGGTAGGCTCCGCTGGCGTGGACGACCTGGACTGGGCGGCGCACCGTCCCGCGGTGTTCGGCGCGGCGTACCGGCTGCTCGGCAGCGTGGCGGAGGCCGAGGACGTCGTCCAGGACGTATGGCTGCGGGCCGAATCCGCCGACCGCTCTGGGGTCGAGAACCCGCGCGCGTGGCTGGTCACGATCGCGGCGCGCCTGGCCTACAACGTCCTCAAATCGGCCCGGGTCCGCCGCGAGACGTACACCGGCCCATGGCTCCCCGAGCCGCTGCCCACCGGCCCCGACGCCGCCGACCAGGTCATCGCGGACGAGTCGGTGAGCACCGCCATGCTCCTCGTCATGGAGGAGCTGACGCCGCCGGAGCGGGTGGCGTTCGTCCTGCACGACGTGTTCGACGTCCCGTTCGACCAGGTCGCCGGAGTGCTGGGGAACTCGTCGGCGGCATCCCGGAAACTCGCATCCCGAGCCCGCAAACGAGTAACGGAAGCCAGCGACCAGCACCCGGCGGCAACCCCCGCCGAACGGAGCCGAGTCCTGAAGGCGTTCCGCGCTGCAACAGACCAGGGCGACTTCGACCAGCTCCTGAAACTCCTGCACCCGGACGCCGTCTACATCGCGGACGGCGGCGGCAAGGTCGCGGCGTCCCGGCGTCCCGTACTCGGCGCCGCACGCATCGCCCGCCTCCTCGCCCGCGCCACAGCGCACTACCGGGTCGACCAGATCGCCTTCATCGAGCTCAACGGCGAGCTTTCGCTGGCCACCTACCGCGACGGCCGCCCCATCTGGATCGACACGGTCGAGATCGCCGGCGGCCGGATCACCGCCGTCCGCCGAGTGGCGAACCCGGAGAAGCTCGGTCACATCTGACCGGCCCGTCTTGTCTCCCTGCCGCAGACCAACCGGAGAGGGAGAGACAGATGCCGCACGTGGTGATCGTCGGAGGCGGTTTCGCCGGAATATGGAGCGCCGCCGCAGCCGCCCGGGTACGCGGGGGAAACGACCTGCGCATAACCCTGATCGCACCCGCCACGGACCTGATCCTGCGTCCTCGCCTATACGAGCCGGAGCCCGAACGCGCAGCCGTCGCCCTGAAGCGCATCCTGGACCCGATCGGGGTCGACCATCTACAAGCGGCAGTCCAGACCATAGACGTGGACGCCCACCGAGTCACAGCGGACGGTGCGGAAATCGCCTACGACCGCCTGGTCCTCGCCGCGGGAAGCCGTCTCGTCCGCCCCACCATCAAGGGCGCCGACCACCTCTTCGACGTGGACACCCTGCCCGCAGCCCAACGCCTCAGAGGCCACCTGCGAAACCGTGACGGATACACGGCAATCGTCGTCGGCGCCGGTTTCGCCGGCCTGGAAATCGCCACGGAACTGGCCGGACGGGGACGGGTCGTCCTGGTCGAGCAAGCCGGAGAGATAGCCCCCGACCTAGGATTCGGCCCCCGCCCAGCCATCGAGGTGGCCCTGGATCACCTAGCAATCGAACGACGCCTAGAAACGACGGTCACCGAGGTAAAGGAGAACGGCGCCGTCCTGACCGATGGCTCCTTCGTCCCCGCCGACGCGGTCATATGGACGGCGGGTCTCCAGGCGAGCCCCCTCACCGCACAGGTCCCCGGCGACCGCGACCGTCTCGGCCGCCTGATCGTCGACGAGCACCTCCGCGTGTCCGGCGACGTGTTCGCCGCCGGAGACGTCGCCGCGGCCCGCGCCGACGAGGGCCACTGGACGGTACAGAGCTGCCAGCACGCCGTCCCAATGGGCAAAACGGCCGGACACAACGCGGCGGCCGACCTGCTGGGCATCCCACTGGTCGACTTCGCCCCGGCCCCATACGTCACAGGCCTGGACCTAGGCGCGGCAGGCGCCGTCTACGCCCGCGGCTGGGACCGCCTGATCGCCCTCTCCGGCGCCGAAGGCAAATGGGTGAAGCGCTGGATCATGGACGTGATCCACCCCCCACTGGACGACCCCGCGACCATCTACGCCCACGCCGCCGCCATCACGACCCCGATCCCCTTCTGACCCGGCGAAGGCGCCTGTGCCGTCCCGCCGGGCCATCCGACGACCGGCCGGAACGTCCCGCGTCAGCCGCCGGGCCCGTCGGGACGGACACGGCGCAGGACGCGCAGCAGGTACTCCTCCCTGTTCAGGGGGTCGTGGTCGGTGCGGGGACGGGCCGGGACAGCGCCGTGGACGGGGGCGTAGTGGTCGAAGGCCGACTCCAGCACGCCCTCGCCGCTGGTCAGCGACGGGAGCCGCTGTTCCAGGTCGTGGACGCGGGCGGCCGGGATCTCCCCCTCGATCAGGTAGGCGTCACCCACGGACACGGGCTCCCCGGGGACGGCGCGGAGGCGTCCGAGGACGGGCAGGACCGCGCCATAGAGCTCGGCGGGGATCTCCAGCCGGAACCGGTGGACGGGCTCCAGGACCTCGGTGCCGGCCTCGGTCAGCGCGGCCATCAGGACCAGCGGGGTGAGATGGCGGAAGTCGCCGGCCGTGCTGGACATGCTCTTGTCGAACGTCGCGTGGGCGTGGCTCTGGCGGGGCCAGTAGCCGGAGTGGGTCATCGTCACCAGGCAGCCGGTGACCCGCCAGCCGTACAAGCCCTGCTCCAGGGTCTCCACAACGGTCTCCTCGACGGCACGGAAGAAGGTGAAGGGCATCGCCCCGAGCTCCACACCGAGCCGGAACTCCACCCCCGAGCCGGGCGGTGCCGGGTCGACCCGCAGGCCGACCGTGGCGAGGAACGGATTGGCCCCGGTGGCGATGACCTCCAGTGCGGACCCGCTCCCCACCGGACGCTCGACGCAGATCGTCGTCGTCTCCCGGAAGGTCACCTCGATGCCGAAGTCGTCGGCGAGCGTGGCCTGGACGACCTCCTTCTGGACCTCGCCGTAGAGCGAGACGGAGATCTCCCGCCGAACCGGGTCGGCGCGGAGCGCGATCAGCGGGTCCTGCTCGGCGAGCTGCGCCAGGGCGAGGTGGAGAGCGCCCCGGTCCACGCGCTCCGCCGGGACGACGACCGTCTCCAGGGTCGGCGGAGCGAACTGCCGGGCCTCCGGGTTCGGTGGCGCGACGGTCCCGATCGGATCGCCGACCCGGACCCCGTCCAGGCCGCGGATCCTGGCGATCAGCCCGGCTCCGGCCGCGGACCGCCGGACGACCTCCCCCTGGTCGAACACCTCGATCCCGGTGACCTTCCCCTCCTCGGCCGTCGTCTCGCCGTGGCGGATGGGGAGCCGGTCGCGGACGCGGACCGTGCCGGAGAACAGGCGCGCGTAGGCGACCCGCTCTCCGCCCGGACCGCGCTCGATCTTGAAGACGGTGCCCGACACAGGGCCGTCGGAGCGCCCCTCGCCGGTGGGCAGCAGCTCGGTGAGGCCCCCGATGAGATCGGGTACCCCCGCGCCGGTGATCGCCGAACCGAAGAAGAGCGGATGGACGAGGCCCTGCCGGGTCTGCGCGGCGAGCTCCGAGCGGAGCCGCGGGTAGGCGGGCGGCAGCTCCTCCAGGTAGGCATGGAGCAGGCCGTCGTCGTTCTCGGCGAGCAGTTCCAGTAGCCGGGCGGAGAAGCCGGAGTCGGCCTCCCCATAAGGGGTGCAGCGGGCATCGCGCGTACCGAGACCGGCGACCGAGCCCATCGGGATCACACCCGCGGCCAGCCGTTCGGAGATTCTCCGCAGCAGGTCCTCGTCCCGCGCCCCGGCCCTGTCGACCTTGTTGACGAAGACGAGGGTCGGGATGCCCAGCCGGCGCAGCACCCGCATCAGCACCCGGGTCTGCGCCTGGACCCCCTCCACCGCCGAGACCACCAGCACCGCGCCGTCGAGCACGCTGAGCACCCGTTCCACCTCGGCGATGAAGTCCGGGTGGCCGGGGGTGTCGATCAGGTTGACGGTGACCGCGTCCACGACGAAGGACACGACGGCGGACTTGATGGTGATCCCGCGCCGCCGTTCCAGCGCCAGGGAGTCGGTCCGGGCACTGCCGTCGTCGACGCTGCCGAGCTCGTCGATGACCCCGGCGGCGTACAGCAGCCGCTCGGTCAGGCTTGTCTTACCGGCGTCTACATGCGCCAATATCCCCAGGTTCAGTGTTCGCACTGACGTTCATGCCCCTTGCGTAGCCGATGGTGACCTGCTGGGTGGACATGAACGTGCGGCGCATCGCTTCCCCTGTTCTAACGACTTCTGCCCCCAGTACAGCCACGGTGCCCGAGTCCGCGCAACCGAGTTATCAGAGCCGGAGTTCGTCCCTAGAGCTGTATGAGGTGACCGTTTAGGCCCCAGCCGGGGTTGGCGTCGGTCACCGCCGAAGCGACCTGAGGCGGTCACCTTCTGCGGGGCTCGCGCGTCTGTGTGGGGACACCCGGACATCGAGGGGGAATCATGTACGTCGCGTACGTTGTGGTCACCGTTGTGACGGTCTTGGCCAATGCCTCTATCGTCGTCGCCGATCTGATGCGAGCCGACTTCGTTCTCGCCAACGCGGCCGAAGTGGGTGTGCGGCAGCGGTCCGTTCCGGCCTTGGCCGCGCTCAAGGCCGCCGGTGCGGGCGGGCTCGTCCTCGGGCTGCTGGGGCTGGACCTGATCGGCATCGCCGCGGCCGCTGGACTCGTGGCCTTCTTCGTCGGCGCGGTCGCCATTCATCTGTGGAAACGCGTTCTGCACAACATCGCGTTCCCGGGCACCTACCTCGCCCTGGCCGTCGCCTCCCTGGCTCTTGCTGCCACGCAGTGACGGCTAGGCCTGGCGCCATTCTGGGATCGTGTCGGGGGCATGTAGGCAGAAGTCGGGGGCTGCTTCCAATGCCTTTTCTTCGCCGCCGGGTGTGTAAGTGACTATCAGGCGGAGGGGGCGCCAGGTTGTGTTGTACGTGGAATGCCAGACGCCCTTGGGGATGTGGACGGCGTCGCCCTCTCGGATGGTGAACGGGTCGGCGTCGTCCACCATCTGGGTGGCCTCGCCGGAGATCACATAGATGATCTCCTCGGCGGTGGGGTGGTTGTGGCGCGCGTGGCCCTTGCCGGGGTTGACGATCACCTCGCCGAGCGTGCTGCTCGCGCCCGGCACGCCGGACGGGGTGACGAACCATTTGATCGAGCCCCAGTCGAAGGTCATCGTCGCCACGTCGCCGGGATTCAGCAGCATTCACAGCTCCAGGTTCTTGAAGGCGGCCACCTGCTGGGTGATGGCCCGCTCGGTCGGCAGCCGTTCGACGGAGGAGGCACCGAAGAAGCCCACGACGCCTTCGGTGCGGGACAGGACGTAGGCGGCGTCTTCCGGTTCGGCGATGGGGCCGCCGTGGCAGAGGACCAGGATGTCGGAGCGGACGGCGGACGCGGCGTCCCGCATCGCCTGCACTCGGGCGACTGCTTCGTCGAGGGAAAGGGCCGTGCCCGCGCCGATGCTGCCCTTGGTCGTGAGCCCTACGTGCGGGACCAGGACGTCTGCGCCTGCTTCCGCCATTGCCCGTGCCTGGTCCTCGTCGAAGACGTACGGGGCGGTGACCAGGTCGCGTTCGTGCGCCAGGCGCACCATTTCGATTTCCAGGTCGTAGCCCATGCCGGTCTCTTCGAGGTTCTGGCGGAACACCCCGTCGTAGAGGCCGACCGTCGGGAAGTTCTGTACGCCGGAGAAGCCCATCGCCTTGAGCTGGTCGAGGAATACCGGCATGAGGCGGAAGGGGTCGGTGCCGCATACTCCGGCCAGGACGGGTGTTTCCTTTACCACCGGGAGAACCTCGGACGCCATTTCCACGACGATCTGGTTCGCGTCCCCGTAGGGCAGGAGACCGGCGAGTGATCCGCGTCCCGCCATCCGGTAGCGGCCCGAGTTGTAGATGATGATCAGGTCGACGCCGCCCTCCTCCGCGCACTTGGCGGACAGGCCCGTGCCCGCTCCCGCGCCGATGATGGGCTGCCCCTCCGCGATGGTCCTCCTCAGCCGCGCGAGGACGTCCTGACGGTTCATTCCCCCTCCGAGATCATCTGGTGCAGCCGGTCGGCCATCGCGCGGCCGAACGCCGGGTCGTTGATGTTCAGGTCGAGACGTTCCGTGTCCACGGCGCCCTCCATCGCCGCGAAGCACGCCTCGTCCGCCTTCGGATCATGGAAGGGCATGCCGGGCGCGTCCAGCGCCGACACGCCTCCGAGCGGGATGAACAGGGTGGTGGGGCCGGTCGCGGCGGCCAGTTTCGCCGCCACGCGGCGCCCCAGCTCGGACATCTCGTCCGGCGTCGTTCGCATGAGGGTGACGGTGGGGTTGTGGACGTACAGGTTCCGTCCCGTGAACTGCTCCGGGACGGTCTCGCGCGGCCCGAAGTTGACCATGTCGAGGGCTCCCGGCGCCACCACCTGCGGGAGCCCGTGCCGGCCGGCTGCGGTGAGGCGGTCGGGTCCGGCCGACAGGACGCCGCCGACCAGGTCGTCCGCCAGTTCGGTCGTGGTCAGGTCGAGGACCCCGGCCAGCAGGCCGCTCTCCACGAGGCCCTCTAGGGCCCGGCCTCCGGCGCCGGTCGCGTGGAAGACCAGGACTTCGTAGCCGAGTTCGTCCAGGCGTTCGCGGGCGGCGTCCACCGCCGGTGTCGTGACCCCGAACATCGAGGCGCCCACGAGGGGACGTTCCTCGGCAGTGGGCGCAGGTGTGTGCGCTTTCGCCATTCCGGCCGCCGCTGCCGCCGCGTTGCCGAGGATCAAGCGTGATACCCGGTTCACGCCCGCTATGTCCACGACGCTGTACATCAGCGTGACGTCCTTGGCGCCCACGTAAGGGGTCACGTCACCGGAGGCCATTGTCGACACGATCAGCTTGGGCAGGCCGATCGGCAGGTCCCGGACGGCCCGTGCCGCTATGGACGAACCACCGCTCCCGCCTACGGCCAGCACGGCGTCGATCGGGTCCAGCCGGGCGAGGACGGCCGCCGCGCCTTCTCCCATGGCCGTGACCGCAGCGCCCCGGTCACCTGCGTCCCGTAGGGCCGCCAGTGATGTGCCGCCGGCCTGCGCGACCTCCTCGGCGGTGACGTCGGCGTCCACCTCGGACGGGCCCACGCCGACGTCGACCAGGACCGCGTCGCAGCCCAGTTCCCGCACCCGGTCACGCAGCCACGCGTACTCCGGCCCCTTGGTGTCCAGCGTCCCCACCAGTACGACAGTCGCCATACAGCCCTCCCATCCCGGTACCGATTCCCCGGTTGATCAGAGGGCAACCGGGTCAGCCGGGAGTGGGGACGGGGGTCTCCGTCGTCACGCCGTCCTCCAGGTTGAGGACGCGGTCGGCTTCGGCCAACAGGGCCTCGTCGTGGGTCGCGACGATGACCGTGACGCCCTCGCTGGAGACGACCGCGCGCAGCAGCGGCATGATCGCGGCGGCCGTTTCGGAGTCGAGCTGGCCGGTGGGCTCGTCCGCCAGCAGCAGGCGGGGACGGTTCGCCAGCGCGCGGGCGATCGCGACGCGCTGGCGCTGCCCGCCCGACAGCTCGTACGGGCGCTGGGCGGCATGATCGGCCAGGCCGACGAGGCCCAGCAGGACGCGGACGCGCTCGTCGCGTTCCGCCGGGGGCGTCCTGACCAGCCGCAGCGGAATCTCGACGTTCTCCGCGGCCGACAGCACGGGGATCAGGCCGTGCGACTGGAACACGTAGCCGATGTGGTCGCGGCGCAGGGCGAGCAGCTCGTCCTCGCTGAGGGCGCCGACGTCGCCGCCGTTCACGCGGACCGTGCCGCCGTCCGCGGTTTCGAGGCCGCCGATCAGGTTCAGCAGGGTCGTCTTCCCCGAGCCTGAGCGGCCCTTGATCGCGACGAGTTCCCCGGCCCCGACCGTGAAGGACACGCCGCGCAGCGCCGGAACCTCCAGGTCACCGGTGCGGAAGGTGCGGGTGAGCTTCTCCACGACCACCATCGGCTCAGTCATCGTCGCTCTCCTTCCGGACGGCCTCGCGATCCGGCCAGACGCCGACGTGGTCGGTCTCCAGGTTGAGGCGGACGCGGTCGCGCATTTCCAGCGCCGCCGTGAACCCCTTCGGGAGCTGGACGCGTCCGGCGCGGTCGAGCACCGCGTACTCCTCTGCGGTGCGGGTGCCGTCCTCGGCGGAACGGCGGCGGACCTCGCTGCTGGTGCGGCCGTCGCGGATGCCGATCGTCCGGTCGACGCGCTCGGTCACCTGCTTGTCGTGCGTGACGACGACGACCGTGGTGCCCAGCTCCTCGTTGACGCGGCGGAGCGCGGTGAAGACCTCGCCGCCGGTGGCGGTGTCCAGCTCGCCGGTCGGCTCGTCGGCGAGGACGACGTGGGGCTCGTTCGCGACGGCCACGGCGATGGCGATGCGCTGCTGCTGGCCGCCGGACAGCTCGTGCGGGCGGCGTCCCGCGCAGTCGCCGACGCCGAGCATGCCGAGGAGTTCGGCGGCGCGGGCGGCGCGGGCGCGGCGGGACCGTCCGGCGAACCGCATCGGCAGCGCGACGTTCTGCTCGGCGGTCAGGTACGGGAGCAGGTTGCGGGACGTCTGCTGCCAGATGAACCCGACCTGCTCGCGCCGGAACCGGAGCCGTTCCTTGGACGCCATCGTCAGCAGGTCGGCCCCGGCGACGCGGGCGACCCCGGCGGTCGGCACGTCCAGCCCGGACAGGATGTTCAGCAGCGTCGACTTCCCGGAGCCGGACGCCCCGACGATCGCGACCAGCTCGCCCGCGTCGACGAGCAGGTCGAGGCCCTGCAGCGCGACGACCTCGATGCCGTCGGTCTTGTAGATGCGGACGAGGTTGTCGCAGACGATGTGCGCGCCCTCGCCGTAGACGGGGCCGCGCTCGGCGGCGCGCCGCTCCAGCTCGGCCAGATCGGGTGCGTTGATGCTGCCGGGTGCGTTGGTGCTCAAGAGTCCCCCGTTCTCAGGACGGTTCCGGGGCGGGCGTCGAAGGCGCGGTCCACGGTGACGGCAGCGGCGGCGGCGAGGAGCAGCGCGCCGAGGAGGCCGAGCAGCGCGGGCAGGCTCGGGACGTGGGCGGTGACGGCGTGGCCGCCGGTGTAGGGGCGCAGGTCCACGACGGGGCCGGTGATCTCGGGCAGCAGCAGCCCGAGCACCCAGCCGGCGCCGACCGCGCAGAGCAGGACGGGGGCGATCTCCACGAGCGCGAGGCGGCGGCTCTGGCGGCGGGCGAGGCCGAGGGCGCGCAGGTGGGCGACGGTGCGGCTGCGGGCGCGGGCCCCGACGACGAGGACGAGCAGGACGGCGAGGAGCCCGAAGGCGCCGCCGATGAGGGAGCCGTCCCGGAAGGTGTCGCGGACGACGGTGACCATCGGCACGTCCGTCATGGTCCGCAGCACGTCCTGGCGGAGGTGGACGCCGCGTCCGGGGGCGGCGGCGCCGAGTTTCTTCGCGTCGATGTCGTCCCCGGAGAGGAAGACCTGCGACGGGAACCCGGTCGCGCCCGCGACGGCCTGGTACGGGACGACGACGAACGCGCTGCCCGGCGACTGTCCCGGGAAGTGCTCGATGACGCCGGGCGACTGGACGCGGATCGGGTCCATTCCGGCGCGGCTGAGCGTCGCCGGGCCGGGGGCCATCGTGCGGGCGGCGAGCGGCGAGGCGAGGGCGGCGGGCGCGCCGCCGGGGATTCCGGGCACGCCGGGCGCCAGCTTGCGGTAGGCGGCGAGGTCCACGCCGACGACGGTCAGCGGCGCCGTGTTCGACTGGGTCGTCACCTCCGTGATCACGCGGACGCGCACGGCTCCGGTGACGCCGGGGACGGCGCGGACGCGGGCGAGGGTCGCCTCGTCCATCGGCCCGGCCTCGATGCGGCCGTCGGCGCCGACCTCGGCCCAGGACGCGCGTTCCTGCCCGGTCCGCAGCCCCGTTTCGACGGTGGCGGCGAAGCCCGCGACGGTGGCGGCGAGCAGCAGGACGACGAGCGGGAGCGCGCCGACGAGGGTCTGCCGGGACGCGCGGGCGATGCCGATGAACGCGACCGCGCCGCGGCGGCGCCGCAGGAACGGACCGGCGGCGCGCAGCAGGTACGGGTAGACGCGCAGGACCAGCACGGCGAGGGCGGCGCCGAGCAGCACCGGTACGGCGGCGATCAGCGGGTCGGTGCCCGCCCGCTCCCCGCGCTGGCGCAGCAGCACGGCGGCGATCACGGCGAGGGCGACGAGCAGCGCGTCCAGGACGAACCGGCGCCGCGACGGCCGGGTCGAGACCAGGTCGTCCCGGCGGCCCGACGACCCGGCGCCCGCGTCGCGCTCCCGCAGGACCACGACGACCGGCACGGTGAGGACGGCGGCGACCGGCACGGCGACCGCGTAGATCGAGCTGGATTGGGGCGGCCCGGCGTCGAGGAGGCGTCCGGCGGCGTATCCGAGCGCCGCGGACGGGACGGCGGCGAGCGCCGTCAGCCCGCAGGCGGGCAGGGCGAGCTGCCGCAGCGACGCGCCGCGCGCCCGCATCGTCCAGAGGACGGGCCTGAGCCGTTCCCCGAGGAGCCCGGCGGCCAGCAGCAGCACCCCGGCGGCGACCGCGACGAGCCCGCCGAGCACCAGCCCGAGGACCGATTCGGCGGTGCGGAGCTGGCCCGCGAAGGCGTCCAGCCGGTCGTCCAGCGCGGTCACGACGGCACAGGGGAACATCCCGGTGCGGCCCTGGACGGCGGAGCGGAACGCGTCCATGTCGGCGGCGACGTCGCGGGCGCCGGACGCGCCGATCGCGCCGGGGCGGACCGGGAACCGCCAGCTGAAGGTGAAGTGCCGTCCGGGCGTGCGCGCGGCCATGGCGTACCCGGCGCCGTCGATCAGCGCCGTGCCCGCGTCGGCCTCCACGGGATCCCGGTCGCCGAGCGTCTCCCGCACCGGGTGCAGGATCCGGGCGCGGGGCGTCCAGTACGGGTCGGCGGCGTTCACCGGCTCGTACAGGCCGGTGATCTGGACGCGCAGCGCGGGCTCCGCGGGCGTGCCGCCCGCCGCGGCGATGCGGTCGCCGACCTTGTAGCCGAGCCGGTCGGCGAACGTCTTGGCGACCATGACCCGAAGGTCCTCGCCGGGCTTCAGGTCGAAGCTGTAGGAGGGGGTGCCGGCGACGATGCGGACGCGTTCCCACGCGCCGACGTCCCAGCCCAGGTAGAGCAGCCTCGGCCGGGAGAACCGGCCGTCGATGCCCATGCGGTCGCTGGTGGCGGACGCCTCGGGCTGCCCCGTCACCGCACGCAGGGACGGCGGCATCAGCTGCTGGTAGGTGAGGCCGTGGGAGACCAGCGCGTCCTGGCTCGGGACGGACGTCGTCGCGGCGATGTCCGCCGCCCGCCCCTCGACCCGGACGTCGGCGCCGGACCCGGCCGCGGCCGCCGCGCTCCGGTCGTATCCGGCGGCCATGCGGGCCGGGAGGGCGACGGCGAGCAGTGCGGACACCAGCGTCAGCACGGCCAGCGCGACGAGCGGCGCCCACTGCGCACGCGCCAGCCGCAGCCCCGCCCCCCACCTCATCGGTCCCTGCCTTTCTGGGGGGCGACCCCCAGACCCCCGAGTGGTCGGACCGATGATCCTCGCTCCGCTCCGGTCATCGGTCCTCCCCCACGCGCAACCCCGCGCCGACGTTCCGGCGGCGCAAGACCCGGATCACCGGGGGCAGCACCAGGCCGAGCACCGCGGCGACCCCGGCGACCATGCCGAGCACCACCGGCCACCGGACGACCAGGTCGGCGGGCGGGTACGGCTCGGCGGCCTGCACGCTCAGCACGACGTGCGGGACGACCAGCCGCGCCACGACCAGCCCGAGCAGCGTCCCGCCGAGGAGTCCGAGTACGACCAGGTACGCCTGCTCGATCGCGAGGACCCCGGTGACCTGCCGCGGCGGGACGCCGAGCGCCCGCAGCACGGCGAACTCGCGGGACCGCTCACCCGCCGTCACGGCCGCGTTCACCACGAACGCGATGACGGCGAACGCCAGCGCCGCGCCGAAGCCGAGCACCAGCGCACCTTGGAGCGCGGCGCCGAGCGGGGCGTCGCGGAGCTGGGAGCGCAGCTCGGCGCGGTCCGCGGCGACCTCGCCCCAGGCGGGATGATCGGCGAGCGACTTCGCGGCCGGGCCGGTGGCTCCGCCCCGTGCGGACGCCCACCATTCCCCGGGCGCGATGCTCGTCGGGTCCGCGCCGTTCGCGGCGAGCCGGGTGCCGGTCAGCGTCGGCAGGTCGACGAGGACGCCGGGCTCGCCGGGCGGGACGCTCGGCAGCGCGGGCGCGATCCCCACCACCTGTACCGGCTGCTCACCGTCGACGGTGCTGACCGTGACCTTGCCGCCGACGCCGACCTTGGCGCGGCGGGCCGTCTCCGCGGTGATGACGCCCGGCACGACCGGCTGGAGGTCGGTGTTCGTCCCGGCGCCCGAGTCCCGGGGAGGCGGCGGGCCCGCGATGAGCATGGCGTGGACGTCCCCGATGGTGTCGGAGAAGATCCTTTCCCCGGCCCACGACGGGTGCGCCGGGATGGCGAGCTTCGTCAGCGCGCCCTCCGCGGGCACGGCGGCCGCCTTCGGCCGCGAGTCCTGCGGCCGGACGAACACGTCCCAGCGGGCCCCGGCGGGAGGCGCCGCCTCCCCGGTGCCGTCGCCCCGCACGTGCAGCAGTTCCAGGTCGAGCGGCCCCGAGAAGGTGTTGGCGTCGAAGGAGTAGTGGAGGCCCCGGACCGACAGCGGATAGGACAGCGCACCGCCCGGGCCCGCGAGACCGGCGACGTCCAGCGCGAGGGTGTGCTCGCGTCCGTCCGCCGCGAGACCGGGCAGCGTCATCTCCCGGACCAGGCCGCGCGCGTCGGCGATCGTCACCGCCACCTCGTAGGGAAAGCCGGCGGACGGCTTGAGACCCAGTTCGTTCGGGGGCACCGGGCCGGCGCGGGTGAGCCGGACGTCGAACAGCAGCCGTCCCGGCTTTCCGGGGACGGTCAGCGCGGGCGTGGCCGGGCGTGCCCCGGCCAGCTCGGCCAGCCGCAGATCGTCGCGCAGGCCGGGCTGGACGCGCAGGACCCGGCCGAGCTCCCCGGCGTCGGCGGCGAGCAGCGTCGCGGGCGCGGTGCCGAGGTCGGCGTCGGAGCGGAGCACGGCCGTCGCCGCGGTCACGCCGGGCAGCGCCGCGACCCGTCCGCCCTGCCCGAGCACGGACGGGGACTGCGGGCCGCTCGCGCGGGCGACGCGCAGGTCGGCGCCGGCCTGGAAGTCGGCCTGGTCGGTCTGGGACCGGCGCCAGGTCGCCATCGTCGTCACCGACAGCACCCCGACCGCCATCGCCATGACCAGCAGCAGGACGGGCCCGGCGTACCGGAGGCGGCGCCGTCCGACCTGCCGGGTGCCGAGCGCGGTGACGAGCCCGCGCCCCCGCGTCGCGGCCCGCTCGGCGACCCGGGACGTCACCGGCACCACCCGGAGCAGCAGCACCCCGCCCGCGAGCAGCGCGAGCGCCGGGCCGGACACGATGAACGGATCGACCCCGGACGTGCCGGCCCCGCCGCCCGTGCCGTCGGCCCCGTACCGGGTGAGCTGCCAGATCGCGAGCCCGGCGACGAGGAGCAGCGCCAGGTCGGCGCCCGAGCCGCGCAGCCGCCGGGTCCGGCCGATCCCGGCCTGCGCCTCGACGAACGTGCGGTTCGCGCCGCGCAGCGTCGGGATCGTCAGGACGACCGCGCAGGTCAGCGCGGTCGCCACCGACACGATCCAGAGCGGCGCCATCGGCCCGGCGTCCAGCCGGAGGCCGGAGTCGCGCACCATCGGGGCGTGCGCGGCGAGCCGCAGCAGGGGCCCCGCCAGCAGCGGGCCGAGCACGGCGGCGGGCAGCACGATCAGCAGGCCCTCGAAGAGGCCGAGCCGCGCGAGCTGCCGCATCCCCATGCCCCGGGTCCGCAGCAGCGCGACCTCGCCGCGCCGGTGGTCGGCCAGCAGCCGCGAGACCAGCAGCCATGCGACCCCGGCCAGCAGGACGAGCTGGATCACCGGGATCAGCATCGTCGACCGTGCCACCAGCACGGCGTCGTCGAGCTGCGCGGTCAGCTCGGGCAGCTTGGTCACGACGGAGAACTGCGCGCCGTCACCGGCCTTCCTGAAGGTCTCCTCGGCGTTCGCGACGCGGTCGCCGAGGGGCCCGAGTTCGCCTGACTCCAGGCCGCGCAGGTCGGGCATGACCGTGAAGCGGGCGTCCGCGCCGGTGCCGGTGAAGCGGGCGGCGAACACGTCGGGCGGCACGACGAACGGCCCGTACGTCGTGTAGTCGAGCTTCTCGACGCCGGTCGTGAGGAGGCGGTCGCCCTGCCAGAAGTAGCCCTCCGGGTCGGGGACGTCGAACAGCCCGACGACGCGGACCTTGACGACGGATTTCTTGTCGACCCGCCCGTGGAGGACGAGGACGTCGTCCACGTCGGCGCGCATCGCGCGGGCGGCGGCGCCGGGCAGGGCCGCCTGGACCTCGCCGTCGCGCGCGGCGGTCGGGTCGGCGGCGGGCCAGCGCCCGCGCGTCAGCCGCGCGTGCTTCTCGATCCCGGTGTAGGTGCCGAACGCCGTCAGCTCGGGATGGTCGCTCTTCTCCTGCCCGGGAAGGGTGTAGGAGTCGCTGCGCACGCCGACCGAGATCGTGAGCGGGACGTCCCCGTACATCTGCGTGAGCGCCTGCCCGACCTGTCCCCGCACCTTGCCGAGCCCGTTGGCGGGGACGTTGGTGCCGATGGTCGTCCCGACCGACTCGAACGTCGCCCCGGCCAGGGTCTGGCGCAGCCCCTCGCGGGTGACCGATCCGGTGTAGCCGACCAGGGCGGCGAGGACGGTGGTGGCGAACAACGCGGTCGCGCATGCGGCCAGGATCAGCGTCCTGTCCCCGGCCATGCGCCTGAGAACCATCCCCCGACCCCTCACGATCGCTCATGATCATTGATGGGTCGTGGGCGTTACAAGAGGCCGTGACGTTTCTGTGCCGATTCGCAACCCTCTTGCAATAAGGACAAATTACGCATTAGCGGCCCAGATCGAGGGGCCTTCCGGCCGGACGGCCTCGGCACGCCGCAAGATGTCCGCAGGCTCCAGCGCCGCCCCCGCCTCGAAGGCCGCCGCGAATGCGGCGTCGTCCAGGGCGCCGCGGGCGCGTTCCTCGGCGCGGGCGGCGGCGGCCTGCTCCGACCGTCCGGGCCGGACGCCGCTCGTCTCCCGGACCGACGCCGCCTTGCCGAGCGCCTCGGCCGCCTGCCCGTGATATCCGGACAGCGCCAGCGCGCAGGCCAGCCCCTCCAAGGCCCCGGCCGTGTCCCTCGGCGCCTCCAGCCGGAGCGCGACGGTCAGCGCGTCGCGCTGGTAGGTGAGGGCGGCGGCCACGTCGCCGCGCGCCTCGGCCACCTCACCGAGCGCACTCTGGACCATCGGCAGGTAGAGCGGCGGGAACTCCTCCGGGGACGCGGCCCGGAGCAGGGGTTCGAGGCGGTCTTCGGCGTCCTCCAGCCGTCCCTCGGCGCACGCCGCCAGGCCCAGCCCGACCTCGGCGAACATGACGGCGCCCGCGTGGCCCTGCTCCACGGCCACGCGCAGCGCCCGGCCGAAGAGCCGCCGCGCGGCGGCCGGATCCCCGCGCAGGTGCGCGACCCAGCCGCGCCACGCCATCCGGACGGCGGCGTCCGGCCACATGTGCAGCTCCTCGGCCATCCGCTGCCCGTCGAGCTGGAGCCGCTCGGCCCGGTCGTAGTCGCCGGTCAGCTCCGCCAGCGCGCCCAGCCACTCGACCGCCTGGAGCTGCCCCCAGCGGTCGCCGGTCTCGCCGAACAGCACGGCCGCCCGCTCGGCGTCGCGGCGCAGCGCGACCGGGTCGCCGTGCGCGTGCGCCTGCTTGGCCCGCAGGACCAGCGCCGCCGCCTCGCCCCACCGGTCGCCGCACGCGCGGAACCCGGCCAAAGCCTCGTCCACCACGATGGCGCCCGCGGCGGTGTCCTCCACGTCGAAATGGGCGAACGTCAGGAACCAGCGCGCCCAGGCCCGCAGGCCCGGATCGCCGGACGCGTCAACGAGCGCGAGCGCCTCGTCGCGGCGCGCGGCGCCATCGCCTCCGGCGCCCTTCAGGACGGCGAGCCCCGCGCGCCATGTCAGCGCCCGCGCCCGCCCGGCGGATGGGCCGCCCTCCAGCGAGAGCGCGGCGTCCAGCGAACGCAGCGCCTCGGTCAGCCGGCCGCGCAGGAACCAGTACCAGGCCAGCGCGTTGACCAGCCGGAGCGCGTCCCCGGCGGCGCGGCCGGTGACGGCGTCGTCCAGCGCGGTCCGGACGTTGGCGGCCTCGGTGTCGAGCGTCCGCAGCCAGCGTGCCTGGTCGTGCCCGTAGAGGTGCCGCTCGGCGCGTTCGGCCAGGCCGATGTAGTGGAGCCGGTGCGCCCGCCGGACGTGCTCGTCCTCCCCCGCCTCGGCGAGCCGCTCGGCGGCGTAGGCGGCGACCGACTCCAGCAGCCGGTACCGGGGCGGCTCGCCCGGCCGTTCCGTCATGACGACCAGCGAGCGGTCGACCAGCCGGACCAGCATGTCCAGCACCTCGGCCTCCGGGACGTCGCCGCCCGCGCACACCGCCTCGGCGGACTCCAGCGCGCAGCCGTCGGCGTGCACGGACAGCCGCCGCAGGACGGCCCGTTCCGGCGCGGTCAGCAGGTCCCAGCTCCAGTCGATCACCGCGGTGAGCGTCCGCTGCCGGGCCGGGGCGCCGCGATGCCCGGACGACAGCAGCCGGAACCGGTCGTCCAGCCGGGCGACGAGGCCCTCGACGCCGAGCGTCCGCACCTTGGTCGCGGCGAGCTCAAGCGCGAGCGGGAGCCCGTCCAGGCGGCGGCACAGCTCCCCGACCGGCCCGGCGGTCGCGGCGTCCAGCCGGAACCCGCGGGACGCCGCCTCCGCCCGCGCCGCGAACAGCCGCACCGCGCTCGCCGCGCTGGCGTCGTCGCCGTCGCCGGGCACCTCCAGCGGCGGGACGGCCCACACCACCTCGCCCGCCAGCCCCAGCGGCTCCCGGCTCGTCGCGAGGATCCGCACGCCGGGAACCCCGCGCAGCAGCCGCTCCGCCAGCTCGGCGGCCTGCTCGATCACGTGCTCGCAGTTGTCCAGGACGAGCAGCAGCCTGCGGGCGCCGAGCGCCGCCGCGAGCCGGTCGAGCGCGGCCTCCGGCGCCCCCGGCGCGTCCCGGATGTCGAGGCTCGCCGTGACGACCTCGGCCAGGTCGGGCACCGTCGAGCGCTCGAACCCGGCCAGCTCCGCCATCCAGACGCCGTCGCCGAACGCGTCCACCAGCCCGGTCGCCGCCTCCACCGCCAGCCGCGTCTTCCCGACGCCGCCGGGGCCGGTCAGCGTGACCAGCCGGTCGGTGCCGATCCTGGCGCGGATCTCCCTGGCGGCGTCCTCGCGGCCGATCAGCTCGGTCGGCGGGACGGGCAGGTTCGACCGCGGCCCCGGTGCGGGCGGCACGGGCGCACTGAGCCCGGGGTCCTGCCGCAGGATCGCGCGTTGCAGATCGGCCAGCTCGGCGCCGGGGTCGAGGCCCAGCTCGTCGGCGACCAGCGTCCGGTGGCGCTCGAAGCTCTCCAGCGCCTCGCTCTGCCGTCCCGCCCGGTACAGCGCCAGCATGTGCGCGGCCCGCAGCCGCTCGCGCAGCGGATGCTCGCCGACCGCGGCACCGAGCTCCCCTGCCAGCGCCCCGTGCTCGCCGAGCAGCAGCCGCGCCTCGGCGTGCTCCTCCAGCGCGGTCAGCCGCAGCTCCTCCAGCCGCGCGGACGCGGCCCGGGTGAACGGCTCGTCCGCGAAGTCGGCGAACGCCGGGCCGCGCCAGAGGCCGAGCGCCTCGGCCAGCAGCGCCGCCCGCTCCTTCGGCTCGCCCGCCTCCCGCGCCCGCCCGACCAGGGCCTGGAACCGCAGCGCGTCCACGCGCTCCTCGCCCGCCCCCAGCAGGTATCCGGCGGGACGCGACGCCACCAGCGCCCGCGCGCCCGGCTCCGCGTCCTCCAGCACCCGACGCAGCTGCGACACCTTCGCCGACAGCGACCCCATCGGGTTCCCGGGCGGCGCGTCGCCCCACAGGTCGTCGATCAGCCGGTCGGCGGGCACCGGGCGCCCGTCGTTGACCAGCAGGTCCGCCAGCAGGGCCCGCACCTTCAGGCCGGGCACGGGAACGAGCCCGCCGTCGTCCGTCCAGACGGCGAGCGGCCCGAGCACCCCGAAACGCACGCCCCGCACCCTATCCGCGCGCCGCCGGAAACGACCTGGCCGATCCGTCCGCCCCGGAAGACCTTGCCGCCGGGTCAGCTCCCGGGGCAGGTCAGAACGGGTTCGCGCTGGCAGCGGCGTGATCGCCAGCACCGCGACGGCCGCCCGCCGGCGCCGGGCGCGCGGGCGCTCTCGTCATCGCAGCCGCACGCCCGGGGTCTGGAGGTGGGACCGTAAGAATTCCGTAAACGACCTGGGCCATGGTGGTTCCAGCTCGCCGGACGGCGAACGATGAACATCGGAGGACATCATGCGCAAGATCATCAACTCGACCTACATCTCGCTGGACGGCGTGATCGAGAACCCGCAGAACTGGACCTCGGCCTACTTCCAGGACGAGGCCGCCGCCTACGCCCGCGACCTGCTGTTCTCCTGCGACGCGATCCTGATGGGACGCGCGACGTTCGACGGCTTCTCGCAGGCGTGGCCGGCGATGGAGGAGGCGACCGGCGACTTCGGCGTCCGGATGAACACCCTGCCCCACTACGTCGTGTCCGACTCGCTGCAGAAGCCCGGCTGGGGCGACACCACGGCCATCCGCCGGGCGGACGCCGTCGCGGAGATCGCCAAGCTGAAGGAGCAGGACGGCCAGGACATCCTGCAGTACGGCTTCGGCGCGGTGTCCCGGACCCTCGTCGACAACGGCCTGCTGGACGAGCTGCGCCTGTGGATCCACCCCGTCATCGTCGGTACCGGCGACCCGGCGGAGCTGCTCACCCGCGCGGACTTCTCGGCGACGTTCGAGCTGGCCGACACCCGGTCCTTCAAGACCGGCGTCATCGTCGCGACCTACACCCCGGTCGCGAAATAGCACGCCGGGCTCGGGGGCACACCGGCGGCCGGGTGACCGGGCCCGCCGGGGCACGCCGGGCGGCGCCTGCCTGCTGAGCGCCGCCCGGCTCCTCACCACCCCGCCCTAGGGTGAAGGCTTAGAAACCGCCCAGGAGAAGCTGGTCGAGCATGCCGTCCAGGAAGCCGGGGGTCCGGACGGGCGGCTCCGCCTGGAGGCCGAGCCGGTTGAGGACGTCGCGGTACCGGGTGATGTCGGAGGGCCGGTCCGGGTAGAGGGCGCCGGTGAGCTGCTCCAGGTAGACGACGTCGGGCAGCTCCGGCTCGGCGAACCGCAGCAGCGTCACCGGGCCGCACTCGGCCGCGTGCCCGCCGGACGCGAACGGCAGCACCTGCAGCGAGACGTTCGGCAGCCACGACATGTCGATCAGGAACCGGAGCTGCGCGGCCATCGTCTCGGGGCCGCCGACCTGGCGGCGCAGCGCCGCCTCGTCCACCACGGCCCACAGCTTCAGCGGCCCCGGCCGCTCGAACACCCGGCGCCGGCGCCGCATCCGCAGCTCGACCCGCCGCTCGATCTCCTCCGCGGGCGCCTCCGGATGCCGGGCCGTGAGGAGGGCGCGGGCGTACTCGGGGGTCTGCAGCAGTTCGGGGACGTCCTGGACCTCGTACACGCGGGCGATCACGGCGCCCTGCTCCAGCCCGAGGTAGGGCTCGTACCAGGGCGGGACCAGGTCGCCGTACTCCTGCCACCAGCTCGGCCGGTTGGCGAGGTCGACGAGTTCCAGCAGCGCGTCGCGGCGGTCGGGGTCGAGCACGCCGTAGAGGGTGAGCAGGTCGGCGACGTCGCGTTCCTTGAGCCCGACGCGGCCCAGCTCCATCCGGCTGATCTTGGAGTGCGAGCCGCGGATCTCGTAGGCGGCGGCCTCGGTGGAGATCCGCGCCTTCTCGCGGAAGCGGCGCAGCTGCGCCCCGACCAGCAGGCGCGGGACCGTCGGGCCCGCGATCCGCTGGTGCCCGTTGCCGTGCGTCCGCCCGTAGGTGTAGCCGCTGGTGGGGACGGTCCGGCCCGGCCACGTCTCCGCCACGTCGTCCGGATGTTCGCCGGGGCTCATCGCGTCCCGGCCCGGGCGCGTGCGGACCGCGGCGCCGGGCCGCCGATCGGGGACTCTGACGGCACATGGGTCCGTGGTGCGGGGAGTCCCACGGGATGCCTCCTCAGGGCGCGCAAGAACCTTTCCTCCGGGAGAAGTTACTCGTCAATCACTGACTTGCCCAGCTATCCCGATTGTCCGGTTTCATCCCGATCTCGGGATATGCATCGCGCCAACGCGCGTGAGCCCCCCGTGACCTGGCACGATACGGCTCCAAGAAAAATCTTGGAAGAAGTCCGGCCGGGGATGTCGATCCGGCCGGAACCTCTTCGACGCGTCAGTGAGGGCCGGGAGGGACCGGCCACCGAGACTGAGGAGACCACCATGCGGTTCTTGCTGATGACCACCGACGACAACTCGGCCGACACCCCGCCGGACGAGACCATGATGGCCGAGATGGGCAAGTTCATCGAGGAGACGTCCAAGGCGGGGGTGCTGCTGGCCACCGGCGGGCTGGAGCCGCACGGCACCCGGATCGCCTCCTCCGGCGGCAAGGTCACCATCACGGACGGCCCGTTCGCCGAGGCCAAGGAGTCCGTCGTCGGGTTCGCGCTGGTCGAGGTGCGCACCCGGGAGGAGGCGATCGAGCTGTCCAAGCGCTTCTACAAGATCGTCGGAGACGGCGAGGGCGTCATCAAGCAGGTCTTCGGCCCCGGCGACTGAGCCCGGCGGCCGAGCTTGCGCGGCGGCCGGTGCGGGTGCTCTCATCGACAGCGTGACGACACCGAACGGGCCCGGTACGGGCAGGTCAGGTGGGGAAGGCCCCGGCGAGGACAGGTCCCGCGTGGATGCGAGCATCGACGCGGTGTGGCGGCTGGAGGCCGCCCGCATCATCGCCGGCCTCGCCCGGATGGTGCACGACATCGGGCTCGCCGAGGAACTCGCGCAGGACGCGCTGGTCGCCGCGCTCGAACAGTGGCCGGAGTCAGGCGTCCCGGACAACCCGGGCGCCTGGCTCATGGCCGTCGGCAAGCGCCGCGCCATCGACCGGATCCGCCGCCGGCAGCGCCTCGAGCACAAGCTGGAGGAGATCGGCCGCGACCTGGAGACGCAGGCGCCGCCGGAGCTCGACGTCCCCGACGAGGAGCACATCGAGGACGACGTGCTCCGCCTCGTCTTCACCGCCTGCCATCCCGTGCTGTCCACGCAGGCCAGGGTCGCGCTGACGCTGCGGATGCTCGGCGGCCTGACCACCGAGGAGATCGCGCGGGCGTTCCTCACCGCCGAGCCGACCGTCGCGCAGCGGATCGTCCGGGCGAAGCGGACGCTGTCGGACGCGGGCGTCCCGTTCGAGGTCCCCGAGGGACCGGACCGGGCCGCGCGGCTGTCGTCCGTCCTGGAGGTCATCTACCTGATCTTCAACGAGGGCTACACGGCCACGGCGGGCGACGACTGGCTGCGGGCCGACCTGTGCCAGGAGGCGCTGCGCCTCGGCCGGAGCCTCGCCGAGCTGGCGCCCGGCGAGCCCGAGGTGCACGGGCTGGTCGCGCTGATGGAGATCCAGGCGTCCCGGACGCGGGCGCGCACCGGGCCGTCCGGCGAGCCCGTCCCCCTCGCCGACCAGGACCGTGGCCGCTGGGACCGCCTCCTCATCCACCGCGGCTTCGCCGCACTCCTCCGGGCCAAGGCCATCAGCGAGCCCTCGGGCGGTTCCGGGGGGTGCGGGGGGTCGTCCCCCCACACGACACCCGGCCCCTACGTTCTCCAGGCGGCGATCGCCGCGTGCCACGCGCAGGCCCCCGCCGCCGAGGACACCGACTGGGCGCAGATCGCGTCGCTGTACGAGATCCTCGCGCGCGTCGCCCCGTCCCCCGTCGTGGAGCTGAACCGGGCGGTGGCGGTCGGCATGGCGCACGGGCCGGCCAGGGGCCTGGAGATCGCGGACGCGCTGCTGGACGAGCCGTCCCTGCGCGGCTACCACCTGCTGCCGAGCGTCCGCGGTGACCTGCTCGCCCGGCTCGGCCGCGCCGCCGAGGCACGGGAGCAGTTCGAACGCGCCGCCGCGATGACCCGCAACGCCCCCGAACGCAAGGTCCTCCTGGACCGCGCCGCCGCATTGGCCACCACCTAGGGAACAGGCATCAAACGGTGTTTGCTACTTAGGTGAAGCCGATGCTCGGAGAGGAACCCCCGGTGATCGATCGCGCAGCCGTTCAAGCCGCCAGTGCCCGGGTGGACGGCCACGTCCGCCGCACGCCCGTACTCGCCGTGGACCCGGCGCCGTTCGCGCCCGCCGCGCGCATGTGGCTGAAGCTGGAGCTGACCCAGCACACCGGGACGTTCAAGGCGCGCGGCGCGTTCAACCACATCCTCGCCGCGCGGGACGAGGGCCGCCTGCCGGACTCCGGCGTCGTCGCGGCATCCGGCGGCAACGCGGGCCTCGCGTTCGCGTACGCGGCGTCGCAGGCGGGCGTCCCGGCCGAGGTGTACGTGCCGGAGACCGCGCCGCCGGTGAAGGTCGCCCGGCTGCGCGCGCTCGGCGCCACGGTCGTCCAGGTCGGTACCCGGTACGCCGAGGCGCAGGACGCCGCGACCAAGCGCGCCGCCGACACCGGCGCGCTGTTCTGCCACGCCTACGACCTCCCCGAGGTCTGCGCGGGTCAGGGCACGCTCGGCGTGGAGATCCTGGAGCAGACCGGCGGGGAGGTCGACACGGTCCTGCTGGCGGTCGGCGGCGGTGGCCTGATGGCGGGCGTCGCCACCGCCCTTGAGAGCCACGCCCGCGTCGTCGGCGTCGAGCCCGAAGGCATCCCGACCCTCGAACGGGCCCTGCACGAGGGGCGCCCGGTCGACGTGGACGTCTCGTCCATCGCCGCCGACTCGCTCGGCGCCACCCGGCTCGGCGAGATCGCGTTCTCCGTCGCGTCCCGGACCGGGGTGGGGTCGGTCCTCGTCACCGAGGAGGCGATCATCGAGGCACGCCGCTTCATCTGGGACGAGTACCGCCTGGCCGTCGAACACGGCACCGCCACCGCCGTGGCCGCGCTCCGCTCAGGCGCCTACCGCCCGGCCCCCGGCGAACGCGTCATGCTCGTCCTCTGCGGCGCCAACACCGACCCCTCCGACCTGACCTGACACCACCCCCGACCAGGGACGTCCCGTTCCCCTGCTGCACGGCGTCCTGTTCACCTTCAGCCTGACGCGGCGCCTTCAGTCTTGGGTTGCGTGGCCAGATGGGCGACCAGGGCGCGGGCCTCGCGGACGAGGTCGGATGAGGCCTTGCGGGACGCGAGTTCCTCCAGTTCTGGGATGGGGCCATGGGCACCGGACCAGCGGGCGGTCCGCAGGCCGAGGGCGATCAGGCGTTTCAGGCCGTGCACGGGGCGCTCCCCCGGCCCCGGGCACAGGACGGGCAGCGCGGCGGCGATGACGTCCCAGACCGCGGTGTAGGCGCCGGCCTCCGCCGCGCGTTCGAGGGCCTCGATGATCCTGGCCGGCTGGATCTCGCCGTCGCGCGCGAGGCGTCCGATCTGGCGGCCGAGTTCGGCGGCGGGCAGGTCGCCGCGGGCGGCCATGGTGAGCAGCGCCCGGTCGGCCTCGGCATGCCTGCGCTCGCCGAGCCGGCGCGCCAGAAAATGCGCCACGGCCCCCGCGAACGGCCCGTCTCCCGGCGTCAGCTGGAGGAGTTCACCGACCGGCGTCCCGTAGCCGAAGGAGATCATCCCGTGCCGCAGTTGCGGCAGGATGTGCGCCGCGACGACGTCCGGATGGGACGGCAGCATCCGCGGCCAGATCCGCTGGTGGTAGCCGTGCGCGTCGTAGACGTACCCGGGCGCGGCCGTGAACACGGCGTCGACCAGCGGCAGCCCGGTCGGCGGCGCGCTGACCACGGCCTCCAGGCGATCGTGTTCCAGCGGCCGCATCGAGACCTCGGGGACGGGCAGCCCGCCCTCGGCCAGCCATCTCGCGGCGGTCCGCCCTTCCGGTGAAGTCAGCCCGGCCGCACGCCGGACCGCGTCGGGAGGGATGTCGCGGGGCAGCCGCAGAAGTGCCTGCTGCAGGTCGGCGGGCCCCGGGTCGGCGCCCGCCGCATGGAGCCGCTCCAGGCGCTCCACGAGCGCGAGCGGGTCGAGGTGCCCGGTCGGCTCCGTGGGGACGGACAGGAGGAACGGCGGCGGCGAGCCCTTCTCGACGGCGGCGTAGATCTCCGCGCAACGGTGCAGGTAGAGCAGATGCAGGGCGGAGACGCCTCGGGGCGGCGGAAGCCTGCCGTGCCAGTTCGCGGGCACCGGCGCCGTCCCGGTCAGCAGCCGTCCGGCCGCCACGAGCCATTCATGGGGATCCGTCCAGAGGTCGTCCGACTCCAGGCGCGGGTAGAAGTTCGGCCGCAGGACGGGCGCGAGCGCGGCCCGGACGGTATCCGGGCCGTCATGGGCGAGCCGGACGAACCCGTCCATCACCCGCTCTGTTCCGGCCCAGTCGAGGAAGCTGTTGCCGAAGGCAAGGGCCAGGTCGGCGCCGGTGGTGATCGGCGGCGGGAGCGCGGGCAGCGGGTCGGCGGGCGGGGGCGCGGTGAGCGGGGGCGGCGGCTCGGCGGGCGGTTCGGGCCGGGCCACCTCGCCGCCGAAGCGGGCGGCGGCCTCGGCGCCGAGGTCGGGCGGGAGCAGCGGGACGGCGGCGGCGATCGGCGCCGCGTCGGCCGGCGCGGGGAGCTTGAGCGCGACGCGGACCGCGCGCCGCTGCACGCTGTAGGACTCGTGCGCGAACGCCTGGGCGAGGGCGGTGGCGCAGTCGTCGGCGAGCCCCGGCCGCCGCTGGACGGTCTGCTCCAGCCACGACAGCCCCGACTTCACGAGCCCGGACTCGGCGCGGAACAGCACCCCGTCAAGCGCCTCCACCACCTGCCGGGACGGCAGCCCGGGGACCTCCCTGAGCAGGTCGAGCGCGATGTCGGCGACCGGGCCCGGCGCGGCCGGGAGCAGCCGCACGTAGTCGAGCGCGTGCGCGCGGACCTCGCGTTCCCTGACGGCCGGGTCGGCGGGCAGGAGCAGGGCGTGCAGCCGGACGAAGAAGCGCAGGTCGGCTGCCGTCCCGCCGCGCAGGAAGCGGCGGACGCAGCCGTCCAGGAGCAGCCGCCGGTCGACGGTGCCCCGGTCGGCCATGGTGGCGAGGGTCCGCGGCCAGGACGGGTTGTCGCGCAGCCGGCGGCCGACGCCGTCGGCCTCGAAGATGCGCGGCAGCAGGAAGGGCAGCAGCGGATCCTTCGGGCGGGGCGGCCCGGAGATCACCCAGCCCACGACGAGCGGGTCGTGCTCGGGCGGCTCGATGCCCGTCTCGGCGAGCAGCGCCAGCGCGAGGTCGAGCCCGATGTACTGCGGGCCGCGCAGCCGGAGCGTGAGCCGCCGCGCGAGGTCGGCCAGCCACGCGTCGTCGCGGTCGGCCCAGAGGTCGAGGAGGAGGCCGGTGTCCCGGTGGTCGCCGGACCAGCGGGTGTTGAGCTCGCGCCGGTTGAGCCAGGTCGCGACCGCGGACGCGCCGGTGAGCGTGCCCGCGCCCGCGGCGCGGAAGGCGGGCGCGTAGTCGTCGATGGGTTCCCAGGGTTCGCGCCGGGCCCTGACCTGCTTGAGGTGGCCGGGCAGTGCCTTGGCGACCGCGCGGCGGGCGGCGGGGTCGAGATCGCGGACGGCCCCGGCGACCGCCCGCGGTTTCTGCTCGTCGATGAGGACGGCGATCGTCTCCCACGCGCGGGCGCCGTCCAGGACCGGTAAGTGCGTTGCGCTCGGCATGCCAGGGACACTAGAGCCCGCCACCGACAGTTTGGCTCCGGGTCAACTACGCAGTCAGGTTCCTGTCGGTATGGGCTGGTTTCGCCTCAACCGACAGTGCGGAGCGCCTGCAAGGGCAGCGGCCGGACGGGCCGCTCCGGCCCGCTGGACTGGATCTCGCGCCCGCTCCCGCACAGCGCCTCCACGACGTGCGCGCTGAGCGCGCTGTCGATCGGATGCGGGACGGGAACGCCGTTGGAGTCGAGCTTCTGGTACTTCGTCAGGTTGAGCGCGAACGTGATCTGGCGCGCGCCGCCCGCCGACGCCAGCGACTGGGTGCCCGCCCCGAAGACCACGCCGTCATGGCCCCAGAACGTCCCGCACGGCAGTTCGGTGGAGTAGAGCCCGAGGCCGTAGTTCAGCAGGACGTTGCCGTCGGCGTCCTTCGCCGGGACGGTGCGCTGCATCTCCGCCAGCGCGGCCTTGCCGATGAGCCCGCCGGTGAGGAGCCTGCGGTAGAAGCGGTTGAGGTCGTCCGTGGTGGAGACGAGTGCGCCCGCCGTCCATGCCCAGCTCATGTTGAACGTGCTGTAGTCGCGGGGTGGTTTCACCTGCTGGTAGAGCGACTCGTACATCCGCGAGTGCGGCCCGTCGATGTGCGGATCGGACGGAAAGTACGTGTGCTTCAACCCGGCCTTGCCGATGACGTTCTCGGCGATGTACTTCTCCGCCTTCGTCTCTGTGACCTTCTCCAGGAGACGTCCGGCGATGACGTAGTTGGTGTTGGAGTAGGACCAGCGCTCGCCCGGCTCACCGGTACGCGGCGCCTGCATGCCCCACTTGATGAGCTGCTCGGGTGAGAGCTTCCGCAGGCGGTTCTCGTCCAGGCTCTTGGGAGAACCTTCCGTCAGCGACGGGAACGCAAGGGCCACGTAGTCGCCGATGCCGCTGGTGTGGTTGAGGAGCATCCGGACGGTGACCTGCTTGCCGGGCCGTCCGGGGAACACCTCGGGCAGGTACCGGCCGACCGGCACATCGAGCCCTATGCGTCCCTTCTCGACCTGCTGAAGGATCGCCGTGGCGACGAACGTCTTGGTGATGCTTCCGGCCCGCTGCCGCATCTGCGGCGTGACGGGCCGCCCGGTCCGGGTGTCGGCGACACCGGACGCGCCGTCCCACGCGGTGCGCCCGTCCCGGACCGCGGAGAACAGCCCGGTCATGCCGGCCTCGTGCGTGGCGTCGAGGGTGGCGCGCAGCTTCGCCGCGTCGGACGGCCCGGTCGGCGGCAGCCCCGTGGCCGCGCCGGTTCCGCTGCCCGCGACGGCCGGCGACGCCGTCAGCGCCACCACGAGCCCGGCCGCGGCGCCCCACGCCGCGCCGGCGCCCGCGAGCCGCCGCCCCTGCCGCCCGAACCGCTTCGCCATCGCCCTCATCTCCAGTCGTCCGGCCCGTCCAGAGAAAGTCTCACGGAGATCATCGGCGCTGTCATCCGACTACGGAAGGAACCCGGCTCGTCCCGGAACGTGCCACGGCCGGGCCCGCAGGTCAGGCCCGGCCGCGCTCAGCCGTGAGTCCGTACGTCGGTTCGGTGGTCAGTCCGGCAGGTTAGTTCAGCAGCAGCTCAGCTCAGCAGGTCGGCAAGGGTCTCGCGCCGGGACGGATGGCGCAGCTTGTGCATCCCCTTGGACTCGATCTGCCTGATTCTCTCGCGCGTCACCCCGTAGACCTTGCCCACCTCTTCGAGCGTCTTGGGCTCCCCGCCGGAGAGCCCGAACCGCATCGAGATCACGCCCGCCTCCCGTTCGGTGAGCGTCTCCAGCACGGCGTCAAGGCGCCCGCGCAGCATCGAGGACGCGACGACGTCGGCGGGGTCGCCGCCGTCCGGGTCCTCGATGACGTCGCCGAGTTCACCGTCGCCGTCCTCGCCGAGGGGGGTGTGCAGCGACAGCGGCTCGCGGGCCTGCCGGCGCAGCCATTCCACCTTCTCGGGCGTGATGTCCAGCTCAACCGCCAGTTCCTGCGACGTCGGCTCCCGGCCGAGGTCCTGCATCATCCGCCGCCGGACCCGCGTCATCCGGTTGAGCACCTCGACGACGTGCACGGGGATGCGGATCGTCCGGCTCTGGTCGGCCAGCGCGCGGCTGATCGCCTGCTTGATCCACCACACCGCGTAGGTGGAGAACTTCAGGCCACGGCGGTACTCGAACTTCTCCACGGCGCGGATCAGCCCGAGATTCCCCTCCTGGACGAGGTCGTTGAGCGGCAGGCCATGGCCCATGTAGCGCTTCGCCAGCGAGACGACGAGGCGGAGGTTCGCCTCGACCATGTGCTCCTTGGCGCGGCGCCCGTCGGCGGCGATCCACTCCAGGTCGGCACGGTCCTGAAGGCTGAGGTCGTCTGCGGCGGTTTCGAGTCGTTCACGGGCGAACAGTCCGGCCTCGATGCGCTTGGCCAGGTCGACCTCCTGCTCGGCGGTGAGCAGCGCGGTGCGGCCGATGCGCGAGAGGTAGTCCTTCATCGGGTCGACGAGATTCACGGTCGCTCGCGGAATCCCACGGGGGGCCGCGCTGGGCGCGTCGGTGGCGTTCAGGGCGGTGTCCTTTGTTCGTCCGGCCGGGAGGGAACGGGTCACCCGTTCTCAGTACCCGATCGCACAACATCTCGAACCAGGTGGCGTGCCTCTTCCTACGAGACGGTGATGACCAGTAGGAGGTCTCCTGCCTGGACTTGGGTCACGTCCGGGACGGCCAGGCGGGCGACCTTGCCCGCCGCGGGGGCCGTGATCGCGGCCTCCATCTTCATGGCCTCGATGGTGGCGACCACGTCTCCGGCGGCGACCTCGTCGCCCTTGGCGACGCGGAGGGTCACCGAGCCGTCGAAGGGGGCCGCGACATGGCCGGGCTCGGACGGGTCGGCGCGCTCGACCGGCGGCGCGTCCGACACGACGGACTTGTCGCGGACGGAGAGCGTCCTGAGCTGGCCGTTCACCGTGCAGATGACCTGCCGGACGCCCGCCTCGTCGATGGCGCCGACCGCCTCCAGCCCGGCCAGGACGCGCACGCCGGGTTCCAGGTCGAACGCCACCTCGTGCCCGGTGCGGAGCCCGTAGAGGAACGGGTTCGTGGGCAGGACGGACAGGTCCCCGTAGGCGGCGCGGGCTTCGCGGTATTCCTTCGCCGGCCCGGGGAAGAGAAGGCGGTCGAGGGTGTCGCGTACCTGGGGGCCGTCCAGGGCCTTCTCTTCGTCACTGGTGAGTTCGGCACGGGCGGGCGTGTACTGGCGTCCCGCGAGGGCCTTGGTGCGGAACGGCTCGGGCCAGCCGCCGGGCGGGTCGCCCAGTTCGCCGTTCAGGAAACCGATGACGCTGTCGGGGATGTCGTAGCGCTCCGGGTTCTGCGCGAAGTCGTCGGGGTCGGCGCCCGCCGCGACCAGGTGCAGGGCGAGGTCGCCGACGACCTTGCTGGACGGGGTGACCTTCACGAGCCGCCCGAGGATCGCGTCGGCCGCCGCGTACAGGCGCTCGATCTCCTCGAAGCGGTCGCCCAGGCCGAGCGCCACGGCCTGCTGCCGCAGGTTGGACAGCTGCCCGCCCGGGATCTCGTGCTGGTAGACGCGTCCGGTCGGCGACGGCAGGCCCATCTCGAACGGCGCGTACAGCTTCCGGACGGCCTCCCAGTACGGCTCCATGACGGTGAGCGCGTCCAGGTCGATTCCGGTGGCGTGGCCGGTGGAGTCGGTCGCGGCGACGATCGCCTGGAGGGGCGGCTGGCTCGTGGTGCCCGAGAGCGGCGCGGCGGCCCCGTCGACGGCGTCGACACCGGCCTCGATGGCGGCGATGTAGGTGCCGATCTGGCCGCCCGCCGTGTCGTGAGTGTGCAGATGGACGGGCAGGTCGAAACGCTCGCGCAGAGCCCCGACGAGCGTACGGGCGGCCGGGGCGCGGAGCAGGCCGGCCATGTCCTTGATGCACAGGATGTGGACACCCGACTCGACAAGCTGCTCTGCAAGGCGCAGGTAGTAGTCGAGCGTGTAGAGCCGCTCGTCCGGGGAGGAGAGGTCGCCGGTGTAGCAGAGCGTCCCTTCGACAAGCGCATGCGTCTGCAGGGCGGCGTCGATGGCCGGGCGCATGCGTTCCACGTCGTTCAGTGCGTCGAACACACGGAAGATGTCGACACCCGTACTGGCCGCCTCCTTCACGAAGGCACGCGCGACCGAGTCTGGGTACGGGGTGTAGCCGACGGTGTTGCGGCCACGCAGAAGCATCTGGATGCACAGGTTCGGCGCGGCCTCACGGATCGCGGCCAGCCTGTCCCAGGGCGACTCGCCCAGGAAGCGGAGTGCGACGTCGTACGTTGCGCCTCCCCACGCCTCGATGGACAGAAGCTGCGGGGTCATACGGGCCAGGTAGGGCGCGGCTGCGAGCAGGTCGTAGGTGCGGACGCGGGTGGCCAGGAGCGACTGGTGCGCGTCCCGGAACGTGGTGTCGGTGACGGCCAGGGCGCTCTGGGAGCGGAGCTGCTCGGCGAACGCGCGCGCGCCGAGCGCGAGGAGCCGGTCCCGCGAACCTTGCGGGAACGGGGCGTCCATGTCGAGCGGCGGGAGCTTCGTCGCCGGGTCCAGGGCGGTGGGCGCCTCGCCGTGCGGCTTGTTGACGGTCACGTCCGCCAGGTACCGGACGAGCCGCGTCGCACGGTCGCCGCTCGACCGGGCCGTGAGCAGCTCGGGATGGTCGCCGATGTAGGACGTCGTGACGCCGCCAGCGCGGAAGTCGGACTCTTCTAGCAGCGCCTGAAGGAACGGGATGTTCGACGCTACGCCGCGGATACGGAACTCCGCGACGGCACGGCGTGCCCTGCGCACCGCCTCCTCGAACGTCCGGCCGCGGCAGGTCAGCTTGACCAGCAGCGAGTCGAAGTGCGGTGAGATGATCGCGCCGCCGTAGGCGGTGCCCGTGTCCAGGCGGACGCCCGCGCCGCCCGGCGACCGGTACGCCGAGATCTTGCCGGTGTCGGGACGGAAGCCGTTCGCGGGGTCCTCGGTCGTGATGCGGCACTGGACGGCGAAGCCGCTGACCGTTACCTCGTCCTGCGCGATGCCCAGGTCGGCGAGCGTCTCGCCGCCCGCGACGCGCAGCTGGCTCTGCACGAGGTCGATTCCGGTGACCTCCTCGGTCACGGTGTGCTCGACCTGGATGCGCGGGTTCATCTCGATGAAGACGTGCTCGCCGCGGTCGTCCAAGAGGAACTCCACGGTGCCCGCGTTCTCGTAGCCGATCTCCCGGGCGAAGCGGACGGCGTCGTCGCAGAGCCGCCGCGCGATCTCCGCGTCCAGCCCGGGCGCGGGCGCGATCTCCACGACCTTCTGGTGGCGGCGCTGCACGGAGCAGTCGCGTTCGCGCAGGTGGACGATGTGCCCGGCGCCGTCCGCGAGGATCTGCACCTCGATGTGGCGCGGCCGGTCCACCGCCTGCTCCAGGAACACGGTCGGGTCGCCGAACGCGCTCTGCGCCTCGCGGCGGGCGGTGTCGACGGCGGCCTCGAGGTCTTCGCGGTGGTCGACGCGGCGCAGCCCCCGCCCGCCGCCCCCGGCCGCGGCCTTCACGAACAGCGGGAAGCCGACCTCGTCGGCCGCGGCCAGCTCCCGTCCGGGCTCGGGCGTCGCCGAGCGGAGGACGGGCAGGCCGGCGCGCCGCGCCGCCGCGACCGCCTCGATCTTGTTGCCCGCGAGGCTCAGCACCGTCGACGGCGGGCCCACGAACTTGATCCCGTTGCGCTCGCACGCCTCCGCCAGCTCGGGGCTCTCCGACAGGAACCCGTAGCCGGGGTAGACGGCGTCTGCGCCGACCCTGAGCGCGGTGTCCACGATGCCGTCGACGTCCAGGTACGCGCGGACGGGGTGGCCGTGCTCGCCGATCTCGTACGCCTCGTCCGCCTTCTGCCTGTGCAGGGACAGCCGGTCCTCGTGCGCGTAGACGGCGACGCTGGCGATGCCGAGTTCGTAGGCCGCGCGGAAGGCGCGGACGGCGATCTCGCCACGGTTGGCGACGAGCAGCTTCGTGATCACGTGGTTCTCCAGGAGACGGCGGCGTGGGGGCGGCGGAATCTTCCAATACCTACCCAGTTGTGCGGTCAGGACCGCCGCTCAGGCCAGCCGAGCGCCGCGAACAAAGTGACAGATCCCGGCCTGCGGGAAAAAAGTGCGTTTGTTCACGACCCGTGTTCGCGGCCCGGCCGTCAGCCGCCGCGGCGGGCGCCTCGCCAGATGGTGACGCCGGCGACGACCGCCGCCGTGACGAGCCCCACCAGGGAGCCGACGAGGAAACGCGACCGGGACTCCGCGGGCGCGAACGCCACCCAGGCGACGCAGACGGCGATCCAGAAGCCGAAGTAGCAGGAGATGAAGAGGTAGAAGCGCCTGCTAGCAAGGAGCCGCGTGGCAGGCGCCCTGGGCGACTTCCCCAGGGCCGCGTCCGCATCCGGGCTCGCCGCCTCCGGACGCATGAAGACCACGCGGTCGTCCACGAACGTGACGAGCCGCGCGGCGAACTCCTCAGGCGTGCCGAACTCGTCGCCTGGGTCGGCCCCGGATTCGGCGACGTAGGCGGCGAGGTCGTCCACGGTCTCGGTGACCTCGTCCTCTGGGACGCCGCTGTCACGCAGCCGTCCTGCCAGCTCGTCGAAATAGGCCGTCGTCATGAGGGAGCTCCTAGGGGGCGGGCACCTGCGCACTGATTCATGCAACCTAGCCCCGCAGGCGGGCGGGCCGTGGCCGGAACAGGACGCGGGCTAAACGGAACGATCACTCGGAATAGCGATAAAGATCTTGCGGTTGCAACTACCGTGCGAAACCGGCGCCCCGGGTAGCACCCATGTCCACGCCCCATGGAGGTGAACCGTGCCGAGCAGCATCCCCAGGACCCGCGGCCACTCGCAGCGCGAACACGTGAAGACCACGTCGCTGCGCGCCCTCGCGGTCGCCGCGCGATTGGAACGCAATCACGCCCCGGAGGGTCCGCCGGGCAACGCGGACGGCCGGGCGGAGCACGCCGCGGAACGCCACACGGACCGCCGCAGCCCCGACCCGGCCTGACCCACCCGATCCAGCCATCCAGCCGATCTGAGGCCCCTGTGCACGCCACAGGGGCCTCGGCGTTGCTACGCAGGAGCCGCTTGAGCGGCCACCGCTTTGAAGAGCCCACGCACGGCGGCGCGCGCGCGTGCCGGCCCCAAGGTCTCCACCATCGCCGTGAGGTGCTCCGCGCCCAGGACGGCCAGCAGCGCGTGCGCCTGAGCATCCCCATCGGTGATGACGGTCTGGTCGAGCAGGATGGTCAGGTGCCGATGCCAGAAGCCGTAGGCGCCGATGCGGTACCGCGCGCCCGGCGACGCCGTTTCCGACATGCGGACCAGGGACAGATGGCCCAGCACATAGTCCAGGTAGGCGTCGGCGAAGGCGAGCAGCCGTTCGGACGGCGGGGCGGCCGCGTCCCCTCCCCCCGGGCCCAGCGGCGCGGGGCCGGAGAGTATCGCGTCCTGGAGGTCGCGTTCGCGTTCGTCGAGCAGGGCGACGGCCAGCCCTGCCTTGTCGCCGAACCGGCGGAAGAGGGTTCCCTTGCCGACGCCGGCCGCGGCGGCGACCGTGTCCATCGTGACCGACTCGACGCCGTGCCGGGCGAAGAGCGCGGCGGCGGCTTCGAGCACTTTGGCGCGATTCCGCGCGGCGTCCGCCCGCTCTTTGGGCGGCGGCGTGCGCATCAGTTTCAGGTCGACGCGCCTGCCACCGGCCGGACCACGGTCCATCACGTTCCCCTCCCCCTCCTATTCGGACTGTAGTCCACTTGCTGTCGTCATGCCACCGCGCTAGATCAACTGCTCGGCGGAGCGCCTACCATCATCTGGCCATAGGCTGGTGCACGTCTGCCGACGAGCCGGATTCGACGGGGAGCGAGTGGTGTGACGGACAGGACGATGCCGGACGCCCTTCCACTACGGTCGGGCGACCCGACCGAGCTGGGCGGGTACGAGATCCTGGGCCGCCTGGGCGAGGGCGGTCAAGGCTCGGTGTTCCTGGGCCGGCGGGCCGGTGAACCCGCTTCCCTCCCCGCGACGGACCATGTCGCCATCAAGCTCCTCCACGGCGGGCTCGCCGGAGACGATTCCGCCCGCGCGCGCTTCGTCCGCGAGCTAGAGGTCGCCAAGCGCGTGGCGCGGTTCTGTACTGCACAGGTCCTCGACGCCGACGTGGCGGGCGACCAGCCCTACATCGTCAGCGAGTACGTCCCCGGGGTGACGCTGCACCACGTGGTGCGCACGGAAGGGCCCCGCACCGGCGGCGCCCTGGAGCGGCTCGCCGTCAGCACCCTGACCGCGCTCACCGCGATCCACCAGGCCGGGATCGTCCACCGCGACTTCAAGCCGCACAACGTGGTGATGGGCCCTGACGGTCCGCGCGTCATCGACTTCGGCGTGGCGCGCGCGCTGGGCGCCGCCGGGGAGACGCAGAACGTCGGCACGCCCGCCTACATGGCGCCCGAGCACTTCACCGGCGGAGAGGTCAGCACCGCGTCCGACATGTTCGCCTGGGGCACGACCATGGCGTTCGCCGCCACGGGACGCCCCGCGTTCGGCAACGACGAGATGGCGACGGTCATGCACCGGATCCTGACCGGCGAGCCGGAGCTCGGCGATCTGTCCGGCCCCATGCGCGACCTGGTGTCCGCGTGCCTTGCGAAGGAGCCCGCGCACCGTCCGACCGCCCGCGAGGCCCAGGAAAGGCTGGTCGGCGCGTCCACCGGGACGTCACCTGGCGCGTCGCCCGTCCAGCCGCTGCCCGCGTTCCCAGGGCTCCCGGCCAATCTCCCGTCGCCACAGGCGCAGGCCACGCCGCCCGGGTCGAGCCCAGGTTCGACGGATCCGCACGCCGCCCCGCACGCCATGGCCGGGGCGGTCCTCCCGCCCGACCACGTCACGGACCCGTCCGCCCCACCGCACAGGACGGCCCCGCACCCCCCGCCCTACGAGCCCGTGGGGCACCCGCAGGGCGCGCCTGGCATGCCGCCGCCGTTCCCTCCTGGCCCGTCCCAGGCGCATGGGCCTGGCGGCAGGAAGCGCGGACGCCTCATCCCCATCGCGGCGGCCGCCGCAGTGGCGGCCACCATCGCGGGCGGTACCGTCTGGGCCGCGACCAGCTCCGGTGAAGGCAAGGGCAACGAGCAGCAGGTGGCCGCGTCCAACGACGCCCAAGGCTCCCAGGGCGGCCCGGCCGCCAATCCGACCGGCCCCGGCGGTACGCCCCAGAACCCGGCGAACACGAAGCCGGGGCAGCCGCACGGCAACCGGAACCCGGCGGGTCCGAACCCGTCCCAGAAGCCCGGCGTGCCACCGCAGGGAGGCTCCACACCGTCCCAGGGCGGCGGTGGGGGCGGCGGAGGCGGGGGAACACCGCCCAGGGAACCGGCCAACAAGTACACCCCGCAGCAGGCGTGCAACAGCGGCGGCCATGGCGGCGGCTACTACATCCAGCGCTCGATGCGCGTTTCCGGCGGCATCGCCTATCTGCTCTACAACAGCTCCACCTACAACTGCGCCGTCACGATGAAGACCAGCAATGTCGGAACGAAATCCTCGGTGTCGACCTGGATCCAGAAGCAGGGCGGAAGCAAGATTTCCGACAGCGGCTCGTTCGCCTGGTACGCAGGGCCGGTGTACGTGAAGGCGCCCGGCGCATGCGTCCGTTTCGGGGGAAATGGCGGCACCGCCCCATACGGCAATTGCGGCTGATCACCCGACATAGGGCAAAAGTAAAGGCCACCCTCGCGCCTGGGGTGGCCTCTGCTCTGTTGGCGGACGGGTCGACGCTCGGTTCCCCGGAGCCGACCCGTCGCGTTTTCAACTGGCCGCCAGGGCGCGCGCCCTAGGTGAGAGCTCGTCCCCCTGTAGCGTGATCGGGCGGCGGCCGTTCGGCGGGTTCGGACGTATCAGTTCCGGGAGGCGATGAGATGGTCGAAGTCGCCGTCCTTTGCACCAAGGATGAGCGCTTCGATCTCGGGGCGGGTGTATATGAGGGCCGGGCCCTCGGGATGACGAGAGTTGCGCATCGCCACCTGCCCTCCGGGCAGCTCGGCGATCTCGACGCAGTTCCCTTGGGAGTTGCTTCGCCGGGACTTCAGCCATCGGGCCCCTTGCAGGTCCGTGGCCGGCATCCCATTGTCGTAATCGGTTTGGAGCATCATGTCTCTCTGAGAAAATCACCGAGAAGCTCGACGGTGCGCTCCGGGGTCGCACTGTCGACGCACAGGCGTTCCATCGCCTGCAGATAGGTGTCGACGTCGTCTCGCTTGTCCAGGTACATAGCGCCGGTGAGGTTCTCGACGTAAACCACGTCCGGCAGGTCCTGCTCGGGAAAGCGCAGGATCGTGAACGCGCCTCCCTCGGCCGCGTGGCCTCCGAACCTGAACGGCATGATCTGGATGGTGACGTTGGGCAGTTTGGACATCTCGATGAGGTGTTCGAACTGGCCCCTCATCACCTCCGGGCCTCCGATGGGGCGTTTCAGCGCCCCTTCGTCCACCACCGCCCACAGGCGCGGAGCGTCCGGGCCCGTAAGGCGTCCCTGCCGTTGCATGCGCAGTTCCACGCGCTGGTCGATCTCTTGTTCCGCGGCCCCGGCGTTGCCCAGGCGGATCACCGCTCGCGCATACCCCTCCGACTGCAGCAGTCCCGGGACGAACTGCAGTTCATACGTGCGGATCAACGCCGCCGACTCTTCCAGGCCCACATAGGTCTGGAACCAGCCGGGCAACACGTCGTTGTACCGGTGCCACCAACCGGGGGTGTTGGCCTCCCGCGCCAACTGCAGCAGCGCTTCGCGTTCTGTCTTGTCGCTGACGCCGTACAGCGAGAGCAGGTCGTCCACGTCACGTTCTTTGAAGCTGACTCGTCCGAGCTCAAGGCGGCTGATCTTCGACTCCGACGCACGGATGACGTAGCCGGCGTCCTGACGGGTCACGCCCTTCTGCTCACGCAGACGGCGAAGCTGTGACCCGAGCAGGATCCGGCGGACCGTCGACCCGCTTCCCGGCGTCTCTGGAGTCACGCCCAACCTCCCGGCTATTCGGCGGACAGCGAACCTAGTGTGCCACTGGCCTCTGTGTCCTGCGGTTACCTCCGATCACTTGCGTGCGGTCCACGCCGCCCCACACCCTCACGACGCAGATGCACGTGCATTGGGCCTTGCATTCGCACGCTACGATGCGCAGGATAACGCACGAGACTTCCAAGCCACGGCTGCACAACAAGATCACTTTGCGGGGTCCGGTTGGAATGACGTCACGCCACGCGCACGACGACACGCGGTGGGGGTTCGGTCCGCTCTGCGGACCGGCCGATCCGCACGGCCATGCCGCCCCGTCGACTCCCGTCCCAGAGTCGTCTGACCTGCCCCAGAACCTGGACGCGGCCGTCACCGCCCTCACCCAGCCGAAGGATCCGGTGGTCTCGTTCACCGTGGAGCCCGACCCCGAGTCGGTCACCGCGGCCCGTCATTTCGCCACGTCGCAGCTCACCGAGTGGGGCCTGCCCGATCTGGCCGACGACGTGGGGCTCGTCGTCTCGGAACTCGTCACCAACGCACTGCGGCACAGCGGGGGGACCTCCCGCGGCCGGTCGGGCGACGACGTGCACCGCGAGGGCGTGTACGACGACCCGGCCGATCCGCTGGGCTCCGCCCCATCGGCGATCAGGCTGCGGCTGCGCCACGAGGACCCATGGCTCCTCTGCGGAATCATGGACGCGAGCCGCTCCGCGCCGCGCCGCAGGGAACCCGACTACATCGCAGAAACGGGACGCGGCCTGCACCTGGTGGAGTCGTTCAGCGCCCGCTGGGGTTGGCGCGCTCTGCCACAAGGAAAAATGGTGTGGGCACTGTTCCGTACCTCCTGAGTCGCGCGTAACGGCGCGTCACAGGGGTAACAAAGAAGTTCCCTGCCCGGTGCCCCAGAAACGACCGGGCCCCCGACAAACGACCGGCTCCCTGAGGAACGACCGGCAGAGAGGAGCAGCGGTGGACTTCGCCGTCGAGCATCGCGTCGAAAAGGGCCTCACGGTCGTGAAGATCAGCGGCGAGATCGACGTCTTCACCAGCCCCCGCCTGCGGGAGGCACTGCTCGGCATCATCGACAACGGCGGCGCGCATCTGGTCATCGACCTCGGCGAGGTCACCTTCCTGGACTCCACGGGCCTCGGCGTGCTGGTCGGCATCTACCACCGGCTCCGCGCGCGCGAGGGCTCGATGTCGTTCATGGGCGTCAACGACAGGGTACGCCGCGTCTTCCACGTCACCCAGCTCACCAAGATCTTCGTCCTGCACCGCTCGCTGGAGGACGCCATCGCGGCCCACGAGTCCGCCTAGCCGTCCTGATCATCGCCGTCCCGCTCCCGTCTCCCCGCCGTCTCCCCGCCTGCTCCCCGCTGCCGCAGGTTCTTGCCGCCATTCGCCCTCATTTGGCTGGGTTCGCTCTCACCGGTTATCCACAGTTCGCACGGACGCGCCCGCCGTCGCGAGTACCCGGTACGGTGAAGACCGAGATCAAGCCCGCCGCCTGGGCACGTCCCTCCGACGCGCGCGGTGCTGTCCGCCAGCCGACCCATCGAACGGACGGGAGCGCTCCGTGGCAGAACAGCCGCTGCATGAGCACACGCTCGGCAATGGCCTCCGCGTGGTGGTCTGCGAAGACCACGTCGTACCACTGGCCGCCGTGAACATCTGGTATGGAGTGGGCTCACGGCACGAACGTGCAGGCCGGACGGGGCTCGCCCACCTCTTCGAGCACCTGATGTTCCAGGGCTCGGCGAACGTCGCCGAGGGCGAGCACGCCGCGCTGCTGGAGAGCGCGGGCGCCGCGTTCAACGCCAGCACGTCGTTCGAGCGCACGAACTACTACGAGACGGTCCCGGTCAGCCATCTCGACCTCGCGCTCTGGCTGGAGGCCGACCGGATGGGCACGCTGCCCGCCGCGCTCACCCAGGCCAACCTCGACAACCAGCGCGACGTCGTGAAGAACGAGCGCCGCCAGCGCTACGACAACCAGCCCTACGGGACGGCGTTCGAGCGGCTGTGCGCGCTGACGTTCCCCGCCGGGCACCCGTACGCGCACACGCCGATCGGCTCCATGGAAGACCTCGACGCCACCACCCTCGAAGACTGCGCCGACTTCTTCGCCACCTGGTACGCGCCGGGCAACGCCGTCCTGTCCGTCGTCGGCGACGTCGACCCCGAGAAGACCCTCGCCGCGGTGGAGCGCTACTTCGGCGGGCTCCCGGCGGGCCCGGCGAAGCCCCCGTCGCGCCCCGGCGAACTCGGGCCGCTGGCCGGCATCCGCGAGGAGATCCTCGACGAGGACGTCCCCTCCCCCGCCTACTTCGCGATGTTCACGCTGCCCACCGACGGCGGCGACGACATCGAGGCAGCCGAGCTCGCGGTCGAGATCCTCGGCGGCGGCTCCGGCTCCCGCCTCTACGACCGGATGGTCCGGCGCGACGAGATCGCCACCGAGGTGTGGGCCGGGGTGACCCGGCTGGCGTCCGGCCAGTCCCTCGCGATCGTCGACGCGATCGGCCCCGAACCCGACAAGATCGCCGCCGTGCTGGACGAGGAGCTCGAGCGGTTCGCCGCCCACGGCCCCGACGCCGACGAGTCCGCCCGCGCCACCGCCCAGGCCGAGCGGGGCTTCCTGGAGCAGACCGAGACCGTCACCGGCCTCGCCAACGCGCTCTCGCAGAACGCCACCCAGTTCGACGACCCGGCCCGGGTCTTCACCGCCCCCGGCCGCGCCGCCGCCGTCACCGGGGACGCGATCAAGGAGATGGCGGGCCGCTGGCTCGCGCCCGGCGGCCGCACCGCCCTGACCTATGGAGGCGCCTCATGACCAGCGGCCTGGACCTGCAGCCCCGTCCCGTCCCGGGGCCCGTCCCGGCCTGGGCGTTCCCGGCCGCCGGCGCGGGCCGCGTCCCGGCCGGGCCGGGCACCCTCCGGTGCGACCTGCCCGGCCGCCGTCTCGCCGCGGTCCGGCTCGTGCTGCACGCGGGCGCGGGCCGCGAGCCCGGCGACCTCGACGGCGTCGCGACGCTCACGGCGCGCGCGCTGCTGGAGGGCACCGAGCCCGGCGGCGGCACCGCGCTGACCGCCGCGTTCGAGCGGCTCGGCGCCAGCCTGTTCGCCTCCGCCGACCTGACCGCGCTGCGCATCGCGCTCGACGTCCCGGTGACGCGGCTCGACGCGGCCCTTGAGCTGTTCTCCTCGGTGGTCCGGCGCCCCGCGCTCGACGACGCCGACATCCGCCGCCTCGTCCGCGAGCGCCTGGAAGAGATCGCGCAGGAGGACGCCGACCCCGGCTCCCGCGCCATGCGCGAGCTCCGCGCGGTGATGTTCCCCGCGCAGGCCAGGGCGTCCCGCCCCACCGGCGGCAGCCGCACCTCGGTCGGCGCGCTCCAGGGCGCCGACGTCCGCGGCTTCTACGGCTCCGTGGTGCCCGCTGAGGCCACCGCGGTCGTCGCCGGCGACCTGTCGGGGGTGGACGCCGACGCGGCCCTCACAGCCGCGCTGGAGGGCTGGGCGAACACCGGCGAGCCGCTGCCCACCGCCGACCGCGTCCTGCCGGAGTCCGCCGCCCGTATCGTCGTCGTCGACCGTCCCGGTTCGGTGCAGACCTACCTCGGCTTCGGGCACGGCGTCCCCGACCGCTCCCACCACGACTGGCCGTCCCTGATGGTCGCCTCGCACGTGCTCGGCGGCGGGCTGACGTCCCGGCTCAACGCGGTGCTGCGCGAGGAGAAGGGCTACACCTACGGCATGCGGGCCGGTCTGCTCCGCATCCGGCACTGCGGCCTGTTCATCGCGCAGGGCGCCGTCCACACCGAGGTCACCGCCGACGCCGTCACCGACGCGCTGACGGAGCTGCGCGGCATCCTGACCCGCGGCATCGACGCCGACGAGCACGGCTCGTCCGTCCGCGCGCTGGCCGACCGGGCGCCCGCCGAGTACGAGACGGCCCGCGCCGTCGCCGCCGAGCTGGCCGACGTGTCCGCCAACGGCCTGGGCGCCGACTACCCCAGCGCCTACCTGGCCGCCGTCCGCGCATCCACCCCGGACGGCGTCGCCAACGCCTACCGCAAGCACATCGACCCCGAGGCCCTGACCATCATCGCCGTAGGCGACGCCACCCAGATCCGCGAACCCCTGGAGAAGCTCGGCTACGCCCCGGTCACCGTCACCGCCAAGGAATAGACACCCCACGAAATAGGCCCGGAGATCCGCTTTCCGACCCGAACCGATGGCATGGTGGACTAGGTCTCATATGCGGTGGGCCGGACTCGTGCCGGGAAACGCGTGCTGACTCACGCGGGGAACGTCCTCGCGGTCGGAAGAGGGGAACGCCGGTGTCCTACGGGCAGATGGCGGGCGGCGGACCGTCCGTCGACACGATCCTGTCGGAGCCGAACTGCAAACCCGGCGGCGTCGTGGCGGGCAAGGTGCACCTGCGCGGCGGGGCCGGGCCCGTGGAGATCCGGCACGTGACGCTGGCGCTGATGCCGCGCATGCAGAACGGCTACGGCGGCGAGACGGCCGGCCCCGAGGTGTACCGGGGCGCCCTCACGCGCGGTTTCCGGCTGGACGCCGCCCAGCCGCGCGACCTGGCGTTCTCCATCCCGCTGCCGTACGAGCTGCCGTTCACCACCGTCCTCGGCCACGAGCTGCCCGGCTTCACGATCGGGATGTGCACGGAGGTCGACGCGAAGGGCCAGCCCGACCCCGGCGACGTCGACCCGATCTCCGTGGAGCCGCTGGAGTCGCAGCAGTGGGTGCTCGCCGCGATCGCCCGGCTCGGCTTCCAGATCACCAACGTCACGTTCGAGGAGTCCAAGCTGCGCGGCGTCTCGCAGCAGCTCCCGTTCCACCAGGAGATCCACCTCAACCCCCCGTCCTCGTACGCGGGCCGGATCGACAAGGTCGGCCTGAGCTTCGTCGCCAGCCCCCGCAGCATGGCCTTCGTCCTCCGCGCCGAAGACCGCGAGCCCCCGCGCGACGAGTCGTTCGGCGTGTTCCAGGTCCCGCACGCCGAAGCCGCCGAGACCGACTGGAACGCCAAGATCACCCAGTGGCTGGAGGCCGCGGCCGCGCTGCCGCGCAAGTCCCGAGGCGCCCCGACACCTCCCCCGGGCCAGGCGCCGCTGCCGCCCCCCGGCGGCCACTCGCCGTTCCCGCCACCGCCCCCGGCCCCAGGGCAACCCGCCGCCGCGTCCTACGGCGGCCCCAGCGAGTACGGCAGCGCCGCCAACGCGCACTTCCCGCCGCCTGCTCCACCGCCCGGCCAGGCACCGTCCCCCATGCACAGCCCGTCGCACGCGCCGCCCCCACCCGGCCCCCACCAGGCTCCGCCCTCTCCTGGTCATCACCAGGTTCCGCCGCCTCCCGGCCCCCACCAGAGCCCGCCCCCGCCTGGCCCGGCTCACACGCCGCCCCCTCCCGGCCCCGGTTACCCGCCGCACAACCCGGGCGCCCAAGGCTTCCCGCCACCGCCCCCAGGGGCGGCACCGCACCACTCCCCCATGCCCGGTCACCACGCGCCGCCCCCTGGAGGGCCTCCTCCGCCCGCGCCGGGTGGCCCCGCGCCCTACCCGCCGCCGAGGCACGCCGGTCCGCCCCCGCCCGCCCCGGCGGGCCCCGCGCCCTACCCGCCCGCTCCGCCCGGTCATGCGGGCCCGCCGCCCGTGCACGTCCATCACGGCTCGCCGGGCTACCGCGGCCACCACGGGCATCACGGGCACGGTGTCGCCGCCGCCGGTCTGGTCGGCGGCGCCGCCGCGGCCGGGATCGCGGGCGGCATAGCCGTCGGCGCGGTGGGCGACGTGGCCGGATACGCGGGCAACGTGGCCGGCTATGTCGCCGGCCAGCCCGTGGACGCGTTCGGCAACGCGGTCGCCGGATACGCGGGCCAGGCCGCCGGCCAGATCGCCGGCAACATGGCCGCCGACGTAGCGGGCGGCGTCGCGGGCGACGTGGCCGGCGAGATCGCGGGCGGCGCGGCGGAAATCCTCGGCGGCCTCCTCGGCGGCCTCTTCGGCTGAACGACCCCCGGCACGCTGGAGCATCGGCGACCGGCCCGCCGGCCGGCGGCGGGGAAAATCCGGAGGGTTTTGGACGAGATCTGTTGCGGTCTCGGCCAACGGGGCCGTGTGTGGTTATCGTCGTGACCATGACCACCCTGATCCTGGTCCTGCTCTGCCTTGCGATCGGCGGACGTGAGCTGTATCTGGCGTCCGACAAGCGGCTCCCTCGCGCGCAGGCGGAGCTGCGCGAACTGCGTAGCCAGGTGTCGGAGCTGGTGCGGCGGCACGAGGCGCTCTCGGCGGTGGTGAACGAGGCGACCGAGCCCGCCGGGATCCCGATCCCGCCGCCACCGCGTCCCGAGGTCCCGGACACGGACGTGCTCGACCGGCTCGACGCCCTCACCGGACGGGTCGAGCGGCTGGAGAAGGAGTTCGGCGACATCTCCGGCGAGCTCGCGGGCGTCGATCTCGACCGCGACGCGCAGCACGCCCTGGCCCGCTCGCTGGACGCGGTGGAGCGCGACGTCCTGGAGCTGCACCAGGAGATGCTCGACCGCCTCGACCGCGAGGAGGGCGTCGTCAACGGCGTCGTGCTCAGCGAGGAGGGCGAGGCGGAGGCGCTGCTCGCCGGCGCGTACGAGCGGTGCGCCGCCGAGTACGGGCTGCGCGTCCGGGTGCGTGACCAGCGTTCCGCGCAGGCCACCGGCGCCTATCGCGGAACGGTCTACCACCTTTCTGGACGCCGCCCCGAGGTGCTCGCCGAAGACCTGCTCTCGTATGTCCGGGGTTTGTACGACCCGCACGACTCGTCCGCCCTCAACGCGCTGCTGACCGAGCTGGCTGCGCTGCGCGGCGGGGGCGTCGCGCGGTTCGGGCCGTTCACGGCCGTCAGTACGCAGACCGCGCTCGTCTGCGGCGTGCTGCCGGACGACGCGCCGCCGACCGAGCCGTGGCAGCTCGTGGACCGGCTCCGCGAGCTGCCCGCCGACCGGCAGAGCGACCTGTCCTGGCTGCGCTCCGACGACTAGCCGCGCTCCGGCGCCTAGGGGCGGACGAAGCGCGGCGCGCCCTCCGTGCGGTCCACGCCGAACGCCAGCAGGCAGCGCGGCACGCGGCCCGCGTCGATCTGCAGGCACAGGCCGAGCCCGAGGTCCGGATCGACGAAGACCACGCGCCGGAGCGCCCACAGCGCCCTGCGGGTCCGGGACCGCGTCTCCGGGCGCGGCACCTCGTGCAGCGTCGCCGTGACGACGTGGCCCGCGTAGCGCCATAGCCCCGCGGAGTCCAGCACGCGGACGCCCGCCGAGGTCAAGTTCGCGACGATCACGACGCCGCTGTCGTCGTCCTCCGGGATCGGCGGCACCGGCACGCCCTGCCCGGGCAGGTCGCGGGGCGCACGCGGCCCGCCCACCGCCCGGTGGTAGCGCAGCGGGTCGAGCGTGTCGATGACGAACGCCCCGGCGTACGGTTTCGACGCCCGGGGCGGGCCGACCCGTCCACCGGGCGGGGCCTGGAGCGACACCGGCCTCAGGTGGGCGCTGAGGTCGAACACCATTCCGGCGTCGTCCAGCCACACGGGGACGCCGAGTTTCGCGGCCGCCTTCCGGTCGACGGCGTCCATGGTCCGCCACAGGTCGTCGGTCTGGTGCGACAGCCGCCCCGCCATGCCCAGGCCGGGGAACGCCCCCTCCAGGACCGCGAGCGTGGCCCGCCACGTGGTGCTGCTCACGAACTCGGCCACGAACGCGTCCGCCAGCGCCTTGCGCCGGGCGGGATCGGCCATCGGGCCCGGGGTCGCGGCCGTCTCCTGCGGCTCTCCCCAGCGCGGCTCCGGGACCGCCGACCAGTGCGGGTCGGGTGCCGTGGTCATGGACGGCGGCTCGGCCGCCAGGCCCTTTCCCGGCAGGAACGGCTCGTCGGCGGCGCGTTCATGCCGGCCCGGGAATTCGCGGGCCGGTTCGTGCTGCCCCCACGATGCCGGGGTGTCTCTGGGCGGCGGTGCTTCTTGCGCGGGCCGGGCCGGCGGCGGCTCTTCGGCGCTGGGCTCATGCGGTACCCAGAGCGGCGTCTCCTGTGCCGGGTCGGCGGGGGCCTCATGGCGCCCGCGTGCCGGTGGGACCTCGGGGGGAGGGGTCTGGGACGTCCACGAAGGCTCGGCGGCCGGTTCGTGGGGCGTCCAAGAGGCACCCCAGTTCGGCGGCGGCTCGGGGCGTTGCTCTTCGGTGGCCGGGGGTTCCGGCTGCGGTGCCGCAGGCTCGGCCGGTGGCTGGACGGGGACCCAGTCCGAAGGGGGCTGGGCGTCTTCGGGGGTCGCGGGGGGCGGGCCCGCCACGCGGACGTCCTCCGGATATGGGCCGGGACGCGGCGGTGCGGCAGGGTCCCGTTCCGGGGGGCCGGGGGCCGGGTCTTCGGGTTCGGGGCTCGGACGGTCACGCGGGCCGTTTCTCACGTTCCGATCCTGCGCTCAGATCAAGATCATCGGCAAGGTCATCGGCTGCTTTCAGGGGTACCGAACAGGGCCGTGCACAGGGCTTCGAGGCCGTCCGGGCCGCCGTGCGCGGGCAGGACGGTGAGGATCGGCTCCGGCTCGGTGTCCAGGCGCAGCCGGACGGCCACCTCCCGGTGGAGCGGCTCGTCGGCGCCCTGAGCGGCGGCGATGTCCCCCAGGCCGACGGAGATGATCTCGGGGAGGTCGACGACGAGGGGCTGCTCGCCGGCGGGCAGCACGTCCAGCCAGAGGTCGAGGACGCGGCGGGCGAGGCCGTTGAGGAGGCGCCCCCACGCTTCCACGAGATCGGGCGGGACGTGCTCGGTCTGCAGTTCGGGCAGCCCGTATCTGGCGAGGCCGTTGGTGGTGAAGTAGAAGCCGTCCGGGCCGGACGTGTGCGGCAGCAGCATCCAGTCGGTGAGCCGGACGGCGCCGTCCGGGCCGGGCAGGGAGCGTTCCAGGTGGCCGAGCGTGAGGATCTGCGGGGTGAACACGTCGACGACGGGCGCGCCCAGCGCGGCGGCGACGGCGCCCGCGACCGTCCGGGCGGACCATTCGTGCGCGGGCGGGCGGCCAGGACGGTACGCGGCGCTGACGGCGAGGATGTGGGGGGCGGCGTCGACCGCCGCGAGGTCGGCGGGCGCGGCTCCGTAGGCGGCGAGGAGGTCGCGGGGCAGCGGCGGGAACTGGGACGCGGGACGCTGGTCGAGGGTCAGCATGGGGCTGTCGAGCATGCCGAGAACGAGGCCGCGCAGCGGCGGGGCGGTGCGCCGCGCGACCTCGTCGTGGGCCGTCCGGGCCGGGTCGGCCAACGGTTCGGGGAGTGCCACGGCGTAGGTGCCGTAGAGCGTCTCCGGGACCGGCAGCGTCAGATTCTCACCCAACAGATTCCCCCGTGGGCAGCGATGAGCGGCGACACTATCGATCAGAGCCCACTGGAGCGTTGGAAACTATCCGTCGCGACGGGACATTTGCCTCACAGCACCGCCATGAACGCCTTGTCCGCGCAGGTCACCGTGGCGGGAGGGGCGTGGGGTAGTCGTGCTCGAACCACACGACCTTGCCCGGTTCGGCGCGGTGCGTCCCCCAGCGGGTGGCGAGGTGGGCGACGAGCTGGAGGCCGCGGCCCGTCTCGTCGGTGTCCTCGGCGTGCCGGAGCCGGGGCAGGTCGGCGCCGTCGTCGTAGACCTCGCAGAGCAGGGTCCGGCCCTTGATCAGGCGGAGCCCGATGGCGCCGGCGCCGTGCAGGAGCGCGTTGGTGACGAGCTCGCTGACCAGGAGCTGGACGGTGTCGGTGAGCGGTTCGAGGGCCCATTCGGCGAGCTTGGCGGCGACCTCTCCGCGCACCCACGGGACGGTGCCCGGCTCCGGGTCGAGCTCCCAGGCGGCGACATCTTCCTTGGGGATGCCGTCGAATCCGACCGCCACGATGGCGACGTCGTCGGCGGGCGTGGCCGCGCCGAGGGTGTCGAGGAGGGTGTCGCAGGTGAGGTCGAGGTCGGGGGTGGCGTCGGTGAGCCGGCCGCGCAGCTCCTCCAGCCCGTGGTCGATGTCGTGGCCGCGCCGCTCCAGCAGGCCGTCGGTGCACAGGACGAGCTGCGAGCCGTCCTCCACCTGGACCTCCATCGCCTCGAACGGTTCGCCGCCGACGCCGATCGGCACCCCGGACGGGACGGGCAGGACGCGGCTGTCGCCGAACGCCGACACCAGGACCGGCGGGACGTGCCCGGCATTGGCGAACGTGCACCGCCGCTCGACCGGGTCGTACACCGCGTACAGGCAGGTGGCGAGGTAGTCCTCGCCGAGCCGGCGGGCGAGGCCGTCGAGCTGGCGCAGCAGCCGGGCGGGCCGCATGTCCTCGGCGGCGAGGGTGCGGACCGCGGTGCGCAGCTGCCCCATGATCGCCGCGGAGGTGAGGCCGTGGCCCATCACGTCGCCGACGACGATGCCGAGCCGGCAGCCGGGCAGCGGGATGGCGTCGAACCAGTCGCCGCCGACCTTCGCGGCCTGCTCGGCGGGCCGGTAGCGGTACCGGACGCGCGCGCCCGCGACCTCCGGCGGGTCGTCGGGCAGCATGCTGCGCTGCAGTTCCTCGGCGACCTGGACCTCGCGCCGGTACAGCCGCCCGTTGTCGATGCACAGCGCGGCGCGGCGGCCCAGCTCGTCGATCATGGCGAGGCAGAGCTCGCCGAACGGCTCCCGGTCGGGCTTGCGCAGCAGCTTGAACGTGCCGAGGACGCGGCCGCGGGCGATCAGCGGGACGACCAGCAGCGCCCGGCCGGTGAACAGCGCCCGCAGCCCGTCGTCGCCGCCGAAGGACGCGGCGATCTCGGCCGCCTGCTCGGGGCCGACACGGGGGATGTGGACGGGCCGTCCGGTCCGCATGGCCTGGACGAACGGCGTGCCGGGCGACAGGAGCAGCGGTTCGCCTTCGGGGGTGGCGGCGTCCCAGCGTCCCGGCTCGTCGTTGTGGACGACCGCGACGCGGCGCATCTGGGTGGTCTCGTCGATCTCGTCGGCCGGCGGCGCCGAGTCGGCGACGACGCCTTCGAGCAACTCGACCGCGGCGAAGTCGGCGAGCCGCGGCACGAGCACCTCGGCGAGCGTCCGGGCGGCCTGCAAATGGTCGAGCGAGCTGCCGATCTGCTGACCGGCCTCGCCTAGATAGGTCAGGGGTTCCCTCACGGCCATCGTCTCCAATCCCTTCTCAGGGTGCGGACTCGGGTCGGGGGGCGGATACGGTGCATCCGGGCATGAACTGAACGGCGAGCGGGCTGCTCGGGGAGGCGGATCCGGTCGGAGCGGCGACTGGTCTGCTTGGGGCGGTCGAACTGAGCGGGGCGGCTCATCAGTACGGGGTGGGCGTCCGGCCTGGGGCGGGTCGGGCGGCGGCGGGTCGGCCCTGCTGGGCGTGCTGTTCGTTTCCGGCGGGGCGTTCGTTTCCGGTAGGGCCGCGCCCGTTTCCGGTGGGGCGGTCGTACCCGGTGGGGCGGTTGTGCGGGGCGGGGGTGGGGCGGTTCTGGGGACCGGGACGGGGCCGGGTGGCGCGGACGGCGCGCACGGGACGATCGGCAGCCGGACGGTCAGCCCGAGCGAGACGGCCGGGCTGCCGACGCCGAGCACCCGGGAGGCGATCCGCGCGGACGCGTCCGGGCTGAGCGCGGGGAGCAGTTCGGCCAGCCGCGCGGCGAAGGGCGCGGCGTACGGGGCGCCGTCCAGGCCGGACGACGGTTCCGCGAGCGCGGGCTCGACGCGCAGCAGCCGCGCACCGGACGCGCGGCACCCGTCGCCGCCCGGCCGCTGGACGGGCAGGTCGCCGATGGTGACGCCGGGGCCGTCCTGGCGTAGCCGGCGCAGGTCGGCGGCGAGCGCGAGCACCCGGACGTCATGGTCGCCGGGGCCGGGCTCGATGGGGTAGATCCACCAGCCGACCTCGGTGAGCACGCCGTCGTCGACGCGCGGCACGGTGCAGGCGCCGCACCAGACGTGGCCGAAGAGCCCGGGTTCGAAGACGCCGCGGTGCTCCGGCGGGAGCCGCAGCAGCGCGGCGGGCGAGCGGCCCACGGCCTGGAGCCGGGCGACGCCGAACAGGTCGACCGCGGTGTCGTCCCAATTGCCGATGCGCCCCCGCCCGTTCAGGGTGATGGCGGTCATCCGCGCCACACCGAGCAGGTCGGCGATGACCATGTGATGCCCCCTCCCGGAGCGAAGGATGCACGACGCTCCCGGCAACTCCTGGTAAAGGAGACGTTACCCCCTGTAAGAAGATCGCGCTGGGAGTCCGCAGAACTCGTCCGGCGAGCGCTCGCTCAGGCCCGCGCGGGTCACCGGCCGGCCGGTGCGCAGAAGGCGCGATCCAGGCGATGCACAGAAGGAAGGCGCCGCCAAGGTAGGGCGTGGGCCAGGAGTGGCCAGGGCGACGGGGCGTCCCCACTGGACGCTCCCCGGTGGCCCTCAGGTCGGTGTTCCGGGGCGGCGAACGGGCCGCTGAGGCCATGTCCGGCCGCTCGGATGGCCGAAAGCGGCATAGCGCACTATTGCCCCATTGACACCCTTTGTCCGCCCGGCAGAAGATCACGCGACCCCCACACTTGTGATCCCTGCCAGGGAGGCGCAATGCCGCGCACGAAGTTCCGGCATCGAAGACTCACCCCCGTCCTCGCTGCCGCCGCGCTCCTGATCGGAACGCTGGTGGCGACCCCCGTGAACGCCGCACCGAAACCCGCGTCCGCCGGCGCCGCCGTGGACCTCTACGCGGCCGAGCTGGCCCCCGACCAAGTGAAGCTGCTGACCCGCTTCGGCCTCGACCGGGAGGACGTCAAGTTCTCCAAGAGCGCCGTGAAGGGCAGCGTCCATGTCGAAGCCGTGATGAGCGCCGCGCAGGCGGCCGCGCTCAACCGGCAGGGCCTCGGCCTCACCGTGAAGAAGATCGGCGGCAAGGACGCCCGCCAGCGCTCGCTGGCCGCGGCGCCCAAGGTGTTCCGCCCCTACAGCGGGCCCGGGAACATCCGCGAGGAGCTGCTGAACGTCGCGGCCGCCAACGCGTCCATCGCGAAGGCCGTGGACATCGGGAAGTCCGGCACGGGCCAGCCGATCACCGCCGTCCGCGTCACCAAGGACGTGAACAGCCTGAAGCGGCACGACCGGCCCGTCGTGGTCTACCAGGCGGCCCAGCACGCCCGCGAGTGGATCACGCCGGAGATGGTGCGCCGGCTGCTGCACCACTACGTGGACGGGTACGGCAAGAACCCCGAGGTCACCAAGCTCGTCGACACGACGGAGATGTGGTTCGTCCCCGTCGTGAACGTCGACGGCTATGACCTGACGTTCAAGGACGGGTTCCGGCTCTGGCGCAAGAACGTCCGCGACAACGACGGCGACGGCCAGATCACCGGCCAGGACGGCGTCGACCTCAACCGCAACTTCCCCTACAAGTGGGGTTACGACAACGAGGGCTCGTCCAACCAGCGCACCAGCCAGACCTACCGCGGACCGGCGCCGGGCTCGGAGCCCGAGACGCAGGCGCAGATGGGCCTCTACAAGAACGTCCGTCCCGCCTACCTGGTCAACTACCACTCGGCGGCGGAGCTGCTGCTGCACGGCGTGGGCTGGCAGGCCCTGACCCGCAGCCCGGACGACGCCATCCACGACGCGCTGCTCGGCGACATCGACCACCCGGCCGTCCCCGGCTACACGCCCGAGCTGGGCGCCCAGCTCTACACCACCAACGGCGACACCGACGGCCAGGCCGACAACGTCTACGGCGCGCTGTCGATCACGCCGGAGATGGCGACCTGCGAGTCGGCCTCGCGCTCCGACCCGGACGACGAGTGGGAGCCCGGCGACTGCGCCAGCGGCTTCGAGTTCCCGGACGACGAGACGCTCATCCAGAAGGAGTTCGAGAAGAACATCCCGTTCGCGCTCTCGGTCGCCAAGTCGGCGAAGAAGCCGGACGAGCCCGTGTCCGCCGTCGGACGCACCGCGCCCGACTTCGAGACCGACGCGTTCACCACGTCCTACGGCTACTCGCAGGAGGTCGCCTCGGTGATCCGCCGGTCGCTGCGCCACAAGGAGCTGCGCTACCGGATCAACGGCGGCCGCGTCCGCGACGCCGACCTGCGCGAATGGCGCGGCGGTGAGCGGTTCGGCGACGAGAACGACACCTACTACGCCGAGTACCGAGCCAAGATCAAGCAGAAGCCGGGCGACAAGGTCGAGGTGTGGTTCGCCGGCTCGAAGGGCTACAAGCAGGTGGAGAGCAAGCACTTCACCTACACCGTCCGCGACCAGCACAAGGCGAACGTCCTGGTCATCGCGGACGAGGACTACACCGGCATCAACCCGACCTACCCGGCCGGGACGAACAAGCCGCGCTACGCCCGGCAGTACGCCGACCTCGTCAAGGCCGCCAAGCACAAGCCGCTCGTCTGGGACATCGACAAGGACGGCGTCCCGCACGACCTCGGCGTGCTGAAGCACTTCGACGCCGTCGTCTGGTACCTGGGCGACAACCGGCTCACCCAGGACGCCGCCGACGACCCGATCAAGACCTACCTCGGCGACCAGCCCGACTCGCAGGTCGCGGACCGGGAGAAGGACCTGCTCCTCTCCGTCCGCTCCTACCTGAACGAGGGCGGGAAACTCCTGCACACCGGTGAGACGACCGGGTACTACGGCCCCGTCAGCCGCCTCAACGGCGGCGGGATCTACTACGGGCTGAAGGGCCACCCGGAGAAGCCCTGCGTCGTCACGGGCAACTTCCGCGACGACTGCGAGCTGCTGTCGGACGACTTCTTCCAGTACTACCTGGGGGCGTACGACCGGCAGCGCGTGGGCGCACCGACCGCGTTCACCGGGACGGGCAAGCCGTTCGACGGCGTCACGTCGAAGCTGGCGGGCCCCGCGTCCAACCCGCTGAACGAGGCGGGCGGCTTCCAGGTGACCTCGACCGTCCTGCCCAAGGCGGACTTCCCGCAGTTCAACAGCTGGAAGGCCGGCGACTACACGGGCGCGGCGGCACCCACCGAGCCGGTCGAGGGCCAGTGGTACGTCGCCGGGCCGCATCAGGACGGCCTCTACCGGCGCCTGACCCGGACGATCGACCTGTCCACGGTCACCGCCGCGCAGGCGCCCGCCCTGCAGGCCCAGCTCTCCTACAGCACAGAGACGGGCTTCGACAACATCATCCTTGAGGCGCACACCGCCGGCGGCGATGACTGGACGACGCTGCCCGAGAAGGGCGGCCTGTCGAAGACGACCGTCCCCGAGCAGTGCGAGCAGGGCTACCTGCTCGACATGCACCCCTTCCTCGGCCACTACCTGACCAGGGGCAACCCCTGCGGGAACACCGGATCGTCCGGCCAGTGGAACGCCATCACCGGCAACTCCAACGGCTGGGTCCCGGTGACGTACGACCTGTCCGCCTACGCGGGCAAGAAGGTCGAGGTCTCCCTCTCCTACGTCAGCGACCCCGGCACCGGAGGAACCGGGCTGTTCATCGACGACACCAAGCTCACCACGTCCGGCGGCCAGCCCGACGCGGAGGGCTTCGAGACCGGTCTCGGCGCCTGGGCCATCCAGGGCGCCCCGGCCGGAAGCCCCGGAAACGGCGCCGAGTACGCGCGTGCGCAGGCGCTGATCGACTCCGTCTCCGCGGTCGCGACCGAGGACACCGTCCTGCTCGGATTCGGCATCGAGCAGGCCGCTGACCAGCGGGCTCTGATGATCAGGTCGCTGCGGCACCTGCTCGGCTGACCCCCGCGCCGAGCCTCGGGAGCCCGCCCCCTCCGGGCTCCCGGGGCTCTGTCTCGCGACCGGGCCCCGCGTGCGCCGGGGCCCGCTTCGCGACCAGGCCCTATATCGCAAGATCGAAGAACGCGCAGCTCCATGTGACGAACGACACGTGGCCACGTGCAACCATCCGAGCCCTCCCAGGCGTCTTTAAGGGCAGGAAGACCACCGGCGGGTGGTACCCCCAGATCGAGCACAGCCCGCGACGTCCCGCAGAACGGGGTCGCCCTGGCATCGCCGATCACAACGCACAAGCCTCGGCCCTCCCCATGGTGGGGACGGGAACGAACCCGCCGGGAACGGTGGCACGTATTACCTGACGGTGGGCGGTTCGTCCGCCCGGTCCGCGCGTGCCCCCGAACACGCGCCGGCAACCGGCCCGCCAAGGGGCCACTAACCACGGGGAGCGACGATGACCGCTGTCACCACACCTGTCCGCCGCAGTGCGAAGGGCACTCGCGCCGCGAGCGGTGCCGCGACCATCGAGAACACCCAGCGCTACGAGCGCGACGTCCTGCCGCTCGCCGACCCGCTGTACGCCAGCGCCGTCCGCATGACCCGCAACTCCGCCGACGCCGAGGACCTCGTCCAGGAGACCCTGGCCAAGGCCTACGTGAACTTCCACCAGTTCCAAGAAGGCACGAACCTCAAGGCGTGGCTGCACCGCATCCTCACCAACAACTTCATCAACACCTACCGCAAGAAGCAGCGCGAGCCGCAGCGCGCCGGGTCCGAGGAGCTGGAGGAGTGGCAGCTCGCCCAGACCGAGGCGCAGTCGGCCGGCTTCCGGTCCGCCGAGTCCGAGGCGCTCGACCGCATCCCCGACTCCGAGGTCGTCGCCGCCCTCCGCGCCCTCCCCAAGGACTTCCGGGACGCCGTCTACCTCGCCGACGTCGAGGGCTACCCGTACAAGGAGATCGCGGAAATGATGGGCACCCCCATCGGCACCGTCATGTCCCGCCTCCACCGCGGCCGCAAGCAACTCCGCGAGGCCCTCGCCGACCACCGCGCCGCCCACGTGCTGGCCGCATAGCCCTGAGCCCGCCATGTCCGCATGGCACGATCCGATCCCGTAGCTGCCCCGTGGCTACGGGATCGCTCTTTACGGTGCATGAGGGGTCGCACAGCGGGTACCGAGCCCAAAATCGGTGCGGACGCGTCAACCCCTGCCACGGCCGCCACCTCGCAACAACCCCAACAGTCGCGATCGCGAGCGAAGCCAGGTTCGAGCGGAGCGAGAACCTGATCGCGCAGCGAGCCGCCAAGGCGAGACGGAGCGATGCAGCGATCGCACCGCATTTCCCGACGATGGAGGCCCGCAAGGGCCGAAGGAGAAGGGAAAGGCAATAGACACTAAGGATGTGCACGCGATGCCCCCTAGGGTCAGCGACGTCATGACGGTGGAGCCGCAGACGTTGCCGCTGGACGCGACGTTGTACGAGGCCGCCCGGATCATGCGGGACAGAGGGATCGGGGACGTCCTGGTCACCTATGCCGGACGGCTGTGCGGTGTGGTCACCGACAGGGACATCGTGGTCCGGGCCGTCGCGGAGAGCCGGGACACCTCGCTCACCCCCCTCGGTGACGTGTGCACGGCGGAGCTGACGACCGTCCGCCCCTATGACGACACCGGGACCGCGGCGCGGCTGATGGCGGAGCAGGCGGTCCGGCGGCTGCCCGTGGTGGACGACGAGCAGCGTCCCGTGGGCATCATCTGCATCGGCGACCTGGCCGTGTCCGACGGTCATGTCGGGCCGCTGACGGAGATCAGCAAAGCCCCGCCGAACAACTGAACCCGCAGGTCGTCGCGAGGGACCCCCATGAACAACCGAGGACGTCGTGGCCGGGGCGGTAGCCAGGCGCCGGCGGCGCAGGAGCCCGCGGCGCAGGATAAGGTCGGAGGGGTGACGGCCACCGAAACGGTCCTGACGGACCAGCTCGCGTTGGAGATCGCCCGGCTGGGAATGGTCGGCGAGTCGTCCGACATCGGCACCCTGCACCGGGTGACGGAGCTCGCCGCGCGCGCCATTCCCGGGTGCGCGGGGGCGGCGAGCGTGCGGTGGGCGCTGCCGGAGATGCCCGGCGACGATCCGGGCTCCGCGCTCGGGCTGCCGCCGGACGCCGACCAGGACGTCCCGCGCGTCCCGGCGCAGGACCCTGGGCCCGACGCCGCGCCGCCGGAGATCCCGGCGCCGGAGGAGATCAGGCCGGAGCCGCTGGCCGCCGCCGCCAGCCATCCCGATCTCGCCGAGGTGACCGACCGGCAGCTGTCCCGCGGGCACGGGCCGATCTTCGACGTGGTCATGGACCGCCGCGCGCTGGCCTCCGACGACATCCTCGGCGAGACCCGCTGGCCGGAGGCGATGTCGGACATGCTGCGGCGCGGGGTGCGCTGCTTCACCACGACGCCGCATCTGAATCCGCCGGTCCTCGTCACGCTTACCCTGTACGGAGTGACCCCGAAGGCGATCTCCCGTGAGCGGCAGGCGCTCGCGTCGCTGCTGATCGCGCAGGGCAGCGCGGCGGTGACGAACACCCGGCAGTACGACAACGTGCACCGCACCGCCATCCAGCTGCAGGAGGCGGTGGAGGCGCGGGCCGTCGTCGACCAGGCGAAGGGCATCCTCATGCATGCCCTGGGCTGCGACGCGGACGAGGCGTTCGCGGAGCTGCGGCGCATCTCGCAGACGCGTCACGTGAAGCTCACCGCGCTCGCCCAGCGTATCGTCGGTCATCAGGGCCTTCCCTAGGTCATCGATCTGGGCGCGAGGCCACGAGTCCATGCGCCCGGTTCCACCGTGTGACGCGGACGAGAGGCAGACCAGATGCACGATCAGCCCGACCAGCTCGAACCCGAGACCCTGATGCGGGAGATCTCGGACCTCGAAGGGCGCATCGGCGAGCTGCGCCAGGCCGCCGGCCTGCCGGAGCCCGACCTGCGGGCGACCCTTGACGCGGCGCTGGTCGAGCTGGAACTGGCGCTGACCGCGCTGCGGACGATGGGCACCGAGCAGGCCGGCGGGCGGGGCGGGTCGGCGGCGGCGGAGACCGAGCGGCGGGTGCTGCGCACGGTGTTCCAGGACGCCCCCGTCCCGCTGTTCCTCTTGGACCGCAACACCAGCGTCCGGCGGGTGAACCGGCAGGCGGCGACGCTGCTCGGCACGTCGTCGGGATATGTGTCGGGCAAGCAGTTCACGGCGTTCTGCGACATGGCGACCCGCGCGGCGGTGCGGTCGCAGCTGGCGGCGGTCGTGCGGACGGGGCGGCGGCGCCGCGTCCAGGTCAGGTTCCTCGGCCGGGACCGTCCGGTCGACGCCGTGGTGACCCTGGCCCGCGTGTGGATCCGCGGCGAACCGGACCCGATGGTCGTGGTCGCCGCGGGCTCGTCGGACCAGCCCACCGGCGAGATCGCCGCGCCGGAACGCGCCAAGGGCGGCCGGGAGGCGGCGGGTTCCGGGCAGGCGCGGGCCGGGCAGGGCACGCCGCCCGACGACGAGGCCGTCGCGACGATCGTGCACCGGATGGACGTGCTCGCGACCGCGAGCGAGCTGCTGCTGGACGAGCCCGTCTTCAACGAGACGGTCGCGGTCCGGCGGTGCGCCCGGCTGCTGGCGGCCGAGCTGGCCGACTGGGCGTTCATCGACCTGACCGGCCCTGCCAACGGCGGCCCCGGCCAGGCGCCGCAGGGCGGCGCGCACGCGGCGGGCACGTCGCCCCGCTCGGCGCCGCTGCTGCGCAGGCAGGTCGTGATGGGCCCGGACGACGAGCGTTCCATCGAGGCCGCCCGGACGCTCGAAGAGGTCGATCCGGCCGAGGGCACGCTGCCGCACACCGTGTTCGTGACCCGGCAGAGCGCGCTGCGGCCGCATGTGGAGAACCTCGACGTCCTCGGCATCTGCCCGGACGGGCATCCCGTCTGCGGCAAGATCGGCGCGACGTCGGTGCTGAGCGTCCCGATCGAGGACGGCGACCGCGCGATCGGGACGATCACGCTGGCGGCGAGCGGCGACTACGGCCCGTTCGACCTGATGGACCTCGGGGTCGTCCAGCGCCTCGGCCGCTACCTCGCGCTGGTGATCAGGGCGGCGCGGCTGTACCGGCGCCGCGCGGAGGTCGCGGAGACGCTGCAGGCGGGGCTGCTGCCGAAGTCGCTGCCGTCCATCCCGGGCGTGACCGTGGCGGCGAAGTACCTGACGGCGACGCACGGCTCGGAGGTCGGCGGCGACTTCTACGACGTGTTCCGCACCGAGAACGGCTGGGGCATGATCCTCGGCGACGTGTGCGGCAAGGGCGAGGACGCGGCGGCCGTGACGGCGACGGCCCGGCACTGCGTGCGGCTGGCGTCGCGGTGGAAGGCGCGTCCGGGCGACGTCCTCGGGATCGTGAACGAGACGCTGCTGGACGAGGACCGCTTCGTCACCGCCGTGATGGCCGGGCTGACCATGGAGACCGAGAAGATCATCGTGTCGCTGGGCACGGCGGGCCATCCCCCGGCGATCGTGGTCCGCGCCGACGGGGTGATCAGGTCGGCGTCGCGCGGCGGCGTCCCGCTCGGCCTGTTCGAGGACTTCGAGCCCGGCCTCGACTCGGTCGACCTCACCGTCGGCGACACGCTCTTCCTGCATTCGGACGGCGTGCTTGAGGCGTGCGACATGATGCGGCAGGAGTTCGGCCAGGAACGCCTGCTGGAGGCGCTCGCCGCGCACGCGGGCGACACCCCGCAGGGGATGCTCGCCGGGGTGGAGCAGGCGCTGCTGGAGTACTGCGACGGTGACCTCCGCGATGACGTGTCGATGCTCGCCCTGCGCGTGGAGCCGCCGACCCTTGCCTGACTGATCACCTTTTTGCGGGGTAAGTCGGTTTTCATGAGCGTCGACCCCGCGGACAAGCCGCGCAACGAGACCCCCCACGAACGGCTCGACCGGCAATTGATGGAGCTCTTGCAGGGTTTCCGCGTCGCGGTCACCGGGGTGCAGGTGCTGTTCGCGTTCCTGCTGACCGTGCCGTTCGCGGCCGGGTTCGAGAAGGTGGACGGCCACGGCCTGCCGCTGTTCTACATCTCGCTGTTCGGTGCGGCGCTCGCGTCCATCTGCTTCATCGCGCCCGTGTTCCAGCACCGGATCCTGTTCCAGCAGGGGCAGAAGCCGCTGCTGATCAGGCGCGCGAACCGGTTCGGGATCCTCGGCGCGTTCGCGCTCGCCGTCTCGATCACCGCCGCCACCACGCTGATCGTCGAGACGCTGGAGGAGGAGGCCGCGCTGACGGTCGTCACGGCCGTGATCGTCCTGGCGCTGTGCGGGTGGGCGTGGTTCGTCCAGCCCTACCTGACGCGGCTGACCGCGAACGGCCGCCAGAACGGCGACGACGCCCCCTGACCCCGGCCGGGCCCCTGGCCGTGCCCCGTTGCGGCCAGGGGTCGAAGGGTCGAAGGGTCGCTCAGCGGTCCAGGGCGATCAGTAGGCGCGGCCGAAGATGACGCGCTTGCCGTAGTCGGACGGCCGCCCGCACTTCACGCACGTGCCCGTCTCCTCGGGCGCGTCGGCCGGGATGACCCGGGGCGTCGCGGCGGTCTCGGCCTTGATGTCGTCCTCGCAGGCGGTGGCGCCGCAGTGGAACGCCCGCGCCCAGCCGGTCGCGACCTGCGCGGTGAAGGCGTCCCAGCCGTCCACGACGGCGGTGTGGTCGTCGCGGAACCGCTCGGCCCTGGCCAGCAGGAACGCCTGGAAGTCGGCGAGGATGCCGGGCAGCAGCTCGGGCAGCTTCTCCAGCGGGATCTGCTCCTTGCCCTGCCCCTCCACGGTCGGCAGCCGCCGGACGAGCGTGCCCACCCCGGCCTCGATGTCGCGCTTGCCCAGCTCGATCCGGACCGGGACGCCGCGCATCTCCCACTCGTTGTACTTGAACCCGGGCGAGAGCTGCGGGCGGTTGTCGTCGACGTGCACGCGGATGCCCATCGACTTGATCGCCGCGCCGAGCTTGCGGGCCTCCGCCGCGGCCTCCTCGCCCTGCTCCTTGCGCCCGATCGGGACGATCACGACCTGGTACGGCGCGAGCCGCGGCGGCAGGACGAGCCCCTTGTCGTCGCCGTGCGTCATGACCACGCCGCCGAGCATGCGGGTGCTCATGCCCCAGGACGTGGTGTGCGCGAGGGTCAGCTTGCCCGCCTCGTCCTGGTACTGGATCTCGAAGGCCTTGGCGAAGTTGGTGCCGAGGTAGTGCGACGTGCCGGACTGCAGGGCCCGGCCGTCCCGCATCATGACCTCGATCGTGTACGTGCGGACGGCGCCCGCGAACCGCTCGCCGGGGGTCTTCTCCCCCGCGATGACCGGCATGGCGGCGAGGTCACGGGAGACGCCCGCGTAGGCGTCCAGGGCCCACATCGCCTCGCGCATCGCGTCGTCTTCGTCGATGTGCGCGGTGTGGCCCTCCTGCCAGAGGAACTCGGTGGTCCGCAGGAACAGCCGGGGCCGCATCTCCCAGCGGACGACGTTCGCCCACTGGTTCAGCAGCAGGGGCAGGTCACGGTGCGAGTCGATCCACTTGGCCATGTACTCGCCGATGACGGTCTCGGACGTCGGCCGCATGACCAGCGGCTCGTCCAGCTCCTTGCCGCCCGCGTGCGTCACGACGGCCAGCTCCGGGGAGAAGCCCTCGACGTGCTCGGCCTCGCGCTTGAGGTAGGACTCCGGGATGAGCATCGGGAAGGACGCGTTGTCGTGCCCCGCGTCCTTGATGCGCCGGTCCAGATCGGCCTGGAGCAGCTCCCACACCCGGTACCCGTACGGCCGGATGACCATCGTGCCGCGAACCGGTCCGCGGTCGACGAGCTGTGCCTGCACGACCAGCTCGTTGTACCAGGCGGAGAAATCCTCGCTCTGCGGCGTCACACCTTCTCGGCTCACGGCCACAGGGTACTGACTGCCGCGGTGCCGTACGAACGGTTTCACCCGCTCACGAACGCTTCGCTACCCTCGCGTGATGCGCTGGTCCCAGATGTTCGCGCCCACGCTCCGTGACGATCCCGCCGAGGCGGACGCGCCGAGCCACCGGCTGCTGCTGCGAGCGGGTTACGTCCGGCAGCTCACCGCCGGCCACTACTCGCTGCTGCCGCTGGCCGTCCGCGTCCGCGCCAAGATCATCGAGATCGTGCGGCAGGAGATGGCCGCGATCGGCGCGCAGGAGATGCTGCTCCCGGCCCTGCACCCGGCCGAGCCGTGGAAGCGCTCGGGCCGCTGGGAGCTGATGGGCCAGGAGATGTTCCGCCTCCAGGACCGGCGCGGCGCCGACCACGCCCTCGGCATGACGCACGAGGAGATCTTCGCGACGGTCGCCCGCGAGCTGAACTCCTACCGGCAGCTCCCGCAGCAGTGGTACCAGTTCCAGACGAAGTTCCGGGACGAGCCGCGCCCCAAGGGCGGCCTCATGCGGACCCGCGAGTTCACCATGAAGGACGCCTACAGCTTCGACATCGACCGTCCCGGCCTGGACGCCTCGTTCGAGGCCTACCACGGCGCCTACACGCGGATCTTCGAGCGGCTCGGCATCCCGGCGCTGCCGTGCGACGCCTCCAGCGGGACGATGGGCGGGTCCGGCTCGACGGAGTTCATGTGCCCGTCCGACGTCGGCGAGGACGTCGTCGTCCACTGCCCGGCCTGCGGGTACGCGGCGAACATCGAACGCGCGACGTCCGTACTGCCCGCCGCGTCCGACGGCCCCGGGCTCCCCTCTCCCGAACGCTTCGACACCCCCGGCGTCCGCACCATCGAAGACCTGCTGGCCTACGACGCGCCTGCCGACCGGCAGATCAAGACGCTCGTCTACATCCTCGACAGCACCCTCACTCTCGTCCTGCTCCGCGGCGACCACCCGCTCAACGAGCAGAAGCTCATGGACGCGACGGGCGCCGCCGAGGTCCGCGCCGCCGACCCGGCCGAGATCCGGGACGCGCTCGGCGCGCTCCCCGGCAGCCTCGGCGCGGTCGGCGTGTCCCTGCCCGTGCTCGCAGATCACGCGCTCCGCGACCGCCGCGCCATGTTCACCGGCGCCAACACCGACGACGTCCACCTGCGCGGCGTCGACGTCGGCCGCGACATCGACGTCGGCCTGTGGGCGGACCTGCGCGAGGTCGAGGCGGGCCAGCCCTGCGTCCGCTGCGGTGAGCCCCTGGAGACCCGCCGCGCGATCGAGGTCGGGCACATCTTCAAGCTCGGCGACCGCTACGCCCGCGCCCTCGGCGTCGAGGTGCTGGCCCAGGACGGCCGCCGCGTACCGGTGATCATGGGCAGCTACGGCATCGGGATCGAGCGCGCGATGGCCGCGATCGTCGAGACGCACCACGACGACCGCGGCATCGTCTGGCCGCTGCCGGTGGCCCCGTTCCAGGTCGCCGTCGTCGCCGCGCAGTCGGACGACGCCGACGTGGCCAAGGCCGCCGAGGACATATACACGGCGCTGTCGTCCGCGGGCGTCGAAGTGGTGATCGACGACCGTCCCGAGCGCGCGGGCGTGAAGTTCCGCGACACCGAGCTGACCGGCATCCCGTTCCGCGTCACCGTCGGCCGCCGGGGCCTCGCCGAAGGCGTCGCCGAGGTCACGAGCCGCGTGACCGGCGAGACCGAGAAGATGCCGCTGGACGCCGTCGTCCCCCACGTTCGGTCCCTGGCCGGTCCTTGACAATGATCGGACCGCACCTGGGTCGATCCATCGGGAAGAGGACATGGCAGAGATCATCGGAACCGACGGCACCTGGACGTTCGACGGCGGAGTTCTGCGCATCGTGCCCGGCCACGGACGCGGCGTGCACCGGCTCCGGCGGCTGCTCGGGGAACTGGCCATCCCGCTGGAGGGACTTGCCGGGGTCGCGGTCGAGTCGGGGCCCAAGGGCGGCGTGGTACGCGCGCGGCTGCGGCAGGGCGCCGACCCGCTGCTCCAGGCCGCCGCGGGCGCGCTGAACGAATCGTCCGACCCGTACCGGCTGAACGTGGAGGGCAGCCGGACGTCGGTCGCCGAATACCTCGTGGACGAGGTGCGGAATTCGCTGCTGATCGAAGAGGTCGGCAACGGTCCGGTCGACCGCTATCTGCTTCCCGGGCCGGATGTGCCGATCCGCGCGTCCGGGGGCGACGGATCGGCGGCGTTCGACGGCGAATCCGTCCGGCTTGAGTGGAACTGGATGGCCGAGACCGCCAAGAAGAACGCCGGGCCCCAGCAGTTGCCACTGCGGGAAATCGCGAGCGTGGAACTGCATCCCGCGATCGGCCTGGACAACGGCCATCTGCGTTTCCGGATGAACGACGGCGCCGAAGAGGCGGAGCCCACCCTCGACCCGCGCTGCGTGATGCTGTGGGGGTTCAAGAAGGAGGCTGCCGCCGCCATCGCGCTCGCCGCCGCCGTGGTGGCGCGGCTCCCGCATCCGAACGCGGTCGACTCGCTCCCGAACGCGGTCGAGCGGGCGGCGGTCGAACGGCCGGCGGACGACGACGCTACTTCGCCTCCAGAACCTGGGACAACCCCTGCAGATGATCATGACGCGCTCTTGCGGCGGCTGCGGGAACTGGGCGATCTGCGCAAGGAAGGCATCCTCACCGAAGAGGAATTCGCCGCCGCGAAGCAGGCCGTTCTCCGGCGCATGTGAGCCGGAAAACCATTTGACGGGCCGCCCGGAGTTTCCCAGACTCGGCACGAGTCGAAGGGGGGATCGCCGTGGGACACGTCGAGGTCGGGCACGTTCGTCACATGCTGCCGGACGGCCGCGTCCTGCTCGATGACGTGTCGTTTCGCGTCGGGGACGGTGTCGTCGCGGCGCTGATCGGGCCGAACGGCGCCGGGAAGACGACGCTGCTGCGGCTGATCGCCGGGGACGTCGCGCCGCAGGCGGGGACCGTCGCGCACAGCGGCGGGCTGGGCGTGATGCGGCAGTTCATCGGGGGGATGCGGGACGAGTCGTCCGTCCACGATCTGCTCCTGTCGGTGGCGCCGCCCCGGGTCCGGGAGGCCGCGGCGGCGGTCGAGGCGGCGGAGCTCGCGATGATGGAGCGCGACGACGAGCCGACCCAGCTGCGATACGCCACTGCCCTCGCCGGGTGGGGCGACGCGGGCGGCTACGAGATCGAGGTGCTCTGGGACGCCTGTTGCGTCGCGGCTCTTGGCATCCCTTACGACTCGTGCCGTTGGCGCGAAGTGCGCACCCTTTCGGGCGGTGAGCAGAAACGCCTGGCTCTGGAAGCCCTGCTGCGTGGCCCTGACGAGGTTCTTCTTCTGGACGAGCCCGACAACTATCTGGACGTGCCCGCCAAGCGGTGGCTCGAAGAACGGTTGCGGGAAACGTCCAAGACCGTGCTGCTGGTGTCGCACGATCGGGAGCTGCTCGACCGGTCCGCCGATCGGATCGTCACCGTTGAAGCGGCGCGGGTGTGGGTTCACGGCGGCCGTTTCTCCACCTATTCCGCCGCTCGCCGCGACCGCAACGAGCGCCTGGAGGAACTGCGGCGGCGCTGGGACGAGGAGCACGCGAAACTCAAGGAACTGGTCAACACGCTCCGCAACAAGGCGACGACGAATGACTCTTTCGCGTCCCGGTACCGTGCGGCCCAGACCCGCCTTCGGAAGTTCGAGGAAGCGGGGCCGCCGGAGCTTCCGCCCCGCGACCAGAACCTCAAGATGCGGCTGCGTGGCGGGCGTACCGGAAAGCGTTCGGTGATCTGCGAGAGCGTCGAGCTGACCGGCCTCATGAAGCCCTTCGACGCCGAGATCTGGTATGGCGAGCGCGTCGCGGTGCTCGGGTCCAACGGCTCGGGGAAATCGCATTTCCTGCGGCTGCTCGCCGCCGTCGCGGAGACCCTTCCGCGTGGCGCCACCCCGGCCGCGCCGGTCGCCCACACCGGCCGGGCCCGGCTGGGCGCCCGCGTCGTCCCGGGGCTGTTCGCGCAGACCCACGCCCGTCCCGACCTGGCCGGACGCACCCCGTGCGAGATCGTCATGACCGAGCACGCCCGGCTCCGCAACGACGCGATGAACGCCCTGACCCGCTACGAGCTCAACCACTGCGCGGAACAGCCCTTCGAGACCCTTTCCGGTGGTCAGCAGGCCCGGCTGCAGATCCTCCTGCTGGAACTGGGCGGCGCCACGCTGCTCCTTCTGGACGAGCCCACCGACAACCTCGATCTCGCCAGCGCCGAAGCCCTTCAGGAGGGTCTGGAAAGCTACGAAGGCACCGTATTGTCCGTTACCCACGACCGCTGGTTCGCTCGTTCGTTCGATCGTTACTTGGTCTTCGGAGCGGACGGCTCCGTATATGAATCCGCCGAACCAATATGGGATGAAGCCCGCGTCACACGGCCGTCGTAGGATCTTCGGAGGCGGCCACGACGATGCGAGGAGTCGAGTATGCCCCGACCCCCCGGCGGCACTCCACCGGCGGATCGTCCTCCCGGCCTGCCCGACGACGCCCAGGCCCGCTTCCGGACCGACGTCCCCTCCCCCGCACGGACGTGGAACTACTGGCTCGGCGGCAAGGACAACTACGAGGTCGACCGCATCGTCGGGGACGCCACCACGGCGGTGAATCCCGAGCTCATCCAGCAGGCCAGGGAGGGCCGCAGGTTCCTGAGCCGCACCGTGCGCTACCTGGCCGCCGAGGAGAAGATCCGCAACTTTCTGGACATCGGGGCCGGGCTGCCGACCGAGTCCAACACCCATCAGGTCGCCCAGCAGACCGCGTCCGACTCCCGCATCGTGTACGTCGACAACGACCCGATGGTGCTCGTCCACGCACGCGCCCTGATGCGCGGCACGACCCCCGAGGGCGTCACCGGGTACCTCGACGCCGATTTCCACGATCCGCAGAAGATCCTCGACGAAGCCGCCAACGTGCTGAACTTCAAAGAGCCGATCGCGGTGATGTTCATGGGCGTGCTCGGGTTCTGCCAGGACTACCCGACCGCGAAGCAGGTCGTGGCCGACACGATGGCGGGCGTGCCCTCGGGCAGCTTCCTCGTCCTGTGGGACTGCACCGACACCTCCGAGGCCGCCAGGCGCAGCACCGAGAAGTACGCCGAGTCGGGCACCGTGCCCTACAACCTGCGCAGCGTCGAACAGCTCGGCGGCTACTTCGAGGGCCTGGAGATGGTCGAGCCGGGCCTGGTCACCATCACGCGGTGGCGGCCCGACGAGGGCGACGACGAGCCGGAGCACGTCCACGGGTACGGCGCGGTCGCGCGCAAGGGCTAGCGCGCCCGGGCGGTGTCCCGTGTGACCAGGGACGGTCGAGCCTGTCCACATCGGTACGGCGATGGGTAGGGTGCCCGGGTGCGGGTGGTTGTCACGGGTGCGGCCGGGTTCATCGGGAGCCATGTGGTCGACGCGTTCTCGCACGCCGGTCACGAGGTGCTCGCCGTCGACGCGCCCCGCCGATCATCCACCCCGGACCTGGCGCGCCGCACCTGGGCCGAGGTGGCGGCCCGTCCGGGGGTCGTCGCGGCGGAACTCGACCTCGCGGTGCACGACCTGGACGCCGTCGCCGCCGCGGACGTCGTCGTCCACCTGGCGGGACGGCCCGGCATCCGCGACTCGTGGGGCGCCGGACGGGCCATCGCGGAACGGGACAACGTGCTGGCGACGCGGCGGCTGCTCGCGTCCTGCATGGACCGCCCGGCGCGGCGCCGGCCCCGGGTGATCGTCGCGTCGAGCTCGTCGGTGTACGGGTCGGCGGGGCGGCGGCCGAACCGGGAGGACGACCCGCTGAGCCCGGCGAGCCCGTACGCGGTCAGCAAGGTCGAGGTGGAGCGGCTCGCGGGGCTGGCGGCGCGGGACGGGCTGCGCACCGTCCTGCTCAGGTACTTCTCGGTGTACGGGCCACGGCAGCGGCCCGACATGGCGTTCCACCGGTTCGCGGAGGCGGCGCTGGACGGCCGCCCGCTGCCCGTGTTCGGCGACGGGCGGCGCTCGCGGAGCTTCACCCACGTCGGGGACGTGGTGGCGGCGACGCTGGTCGCGGCGGCCGAGGAGCTGCCGCCGGGGATCGCCGTCAACGTCGGCCATGCCGAGCCGGTGGCGGTCACGGACGCGATCGAGCTGCTCACCGGCGTGCTGGGCGTCCAGGCGGAGATCCGGCGGGAGACGCCGGTGGCCGGGGACGCCGAGCGCACGTGGGCCGACCCGGGCCGTGCCCGCGAGCTGCTCGGCTGGACGGCCACGACCGGGCTGGCGGCGGGCCTCGCCGACCAGATCGCCTGGCACCGCGGGCTGCGGGCCGGGCGGCGGACCGAGCAGGGGGCCGAAGGGGTGCGGGTCGGATGATGAAGCACCGGGCGGCCTATGTCGCGTTCGACCGGTTCCCGTCCAGCAAGGGGTCGGCCGTGCACATCGCGCAGATGGCCGACGAGCTGTTCACCCGGTTCGGCGGCGGGCTGCTCGGCGTGATCGGCGGCGGTGACCTGCCGCGCTACCAGCGGGAGGGGACGCGGGAGATCGCCCGGTTCGACGCGCAGGTCCCGAACCTGCTCGACCGGGCGGAGGCGTTCTCGCGCTGGGTCGCGGCCCATCTGGAGCCGCACTGGGACACGCTGGAGGTCTGCCACGTCCGGGACCCGTGGAGCGCGCTCCCGGCGATCGCCGACGGCCGCCGCCACAAGGTCGTCTACGAGGTCAACGGCCTCCCGTCCATCGAGATGGCGCACACCTGGCCGTGGGCCGCGCCGAGGACGCTCGACAAGATCCGGGAGCTGGAGCGGTTCTGCCTGGAGCGCAGCGACGTCGTCGTGGTGCCGTCGCGGGTGATCGGCGCGGCGGTCCGGCGGTTCGGGGTACCGGAGGACGACATCCATCTCGTGCCGAACGGGGCCGAGATCCGCGACAGGCCGCCACGGCCCATCGACGCGCCCGCCCGCTACATCGTGTACGTCGGCGCGCTCCAGCCCTGGCAGGGCCTGGACGTCCTGACGCGCGCGTTCGCACGGCTCGCCGACCTGCCGGAGCTGCGGCTGGTGATCTGCGCGTCCGTCCCGGAACGGCGCGCGAAGCCGGCGCGGCGGCTGGCCGAGCGGCTCGGCGTCGCCGGGCGGATCGACTGGCGGTTCATGCTGCCGCACCGGGAGATCGCGGCCTGGCTCGCCCACGCCGAGGTCTCGGTGGCGCCGCTGACCGGCTGCGCCCGCAACCTCGACCAGGGCTGCGCGCCGCTGAAGGTGATCGAGTCCATGGCGGCGGGCGTGCCGGTGGTGGCCTCCGACCTTCCGGCGGTGCGGGAGCTGATGGCGGACGGGGAGCACGGCCGGCTCGTCCCGGCCGACCGTCCCGCCGAGCTGGCCAGGGCCGTCCGGATCCTGCTGGAGTACCCGGACGAGGCGGCCGCCATGGGCCGCAGAGCACGGCAGCGCATCGAGCAGGAGCTCACCTGGACGCGTTCACGCGCGCTGCTGGCCGATGTCTACCGCACGATCACACCGTCGGATCGATAGGTGGTTCGTCATGTTCTGGCGTAAGCAGAAGGCCGCCATCGAGCGGTTCCACCCGCTGCACAAGGCGCTCACCCTGGAGCGGGGCTTCACGGTCTCGCTGCGGCGCGACGAGTGGGAGCCGGTGATCCAGAGCCTCGCGCGGCACCGCACCGAGATCCGGCGGCGGAGGTGGCTGCTGCCGAACCGGGTGCCGGGCGTCCTCGTGCCGATGCTGCGGGTGCTCGCGTCCGACATGGGGCCGAACGGGGTGCTGTCGGTCGCGGCCGACCTGCGCGGCGCGGAGACCCCGGACAAGACCGGGCCGCGGCACGACCTGCCGGTCCAGCGGCCGGTCCTGTCGTTGACGCAGTGGTACTCGATGGACCCGTGGCTGCGCATGCGGGCCGAGCTGCGGGACGGCAGCGTCCTGGAGCTGTCGGTCACCGACCGGGTGCGGTTCCGGCGGCGCCGCAAGCGGAACCCGCGCGGCAAGATCAAGATCAAGACGAAGTCGAAGACGGTCCATCTGGTGCGCGTCACCCGGCGGCTGGCGAAGGACACGGCCGTCCAGCGCCCGGGCACACCGCCGCCGCCCTGGATCAAGGTGCGGGTCAGGCAGGGACGGCGGATGATCTTCCGCGCGAACGCCAAGCTCCGCGGGCCGCTCACCGAGGCCGAGCTGACCGACCGGGTCCTGCACGTGTCGACGGAGCCGTTCCGCTGGACGCCGCCGGGCCGGGCCATGGGGAGAAATTCATGAACCGCTGCACCGTGACCACCGGCTTCTTCGTCCTGGGACGCTGCGGGCAGCCGGCCGTCGCCTCCTGCCCGCAGTGCGCGCGGCCCGTCTGCGCCGCGCACGCCGGGCACGGCGCGCTCTGCAGCGAATGCGCCACGGCCCAGGGCTACGAGACGCGCGACCCGCACGACCCCGCCTGGACGGGCGGATTCCGGCGCCGCTACTACCAGAGCAGCTCCCACGCCTATGGCGACGCCTACTGGTATTCGTCGTTCGACGACTACGACCGTGGCGCGTTCAACCCGGGCGACGACTACTCGCACGGCGGCGACTGGGGCGGCGACGACGACACCGGGTTCGTGGACAGCTGATGCACCGCGTCCTGTGGGTCACCGAGCACTACCCGCCGAGCCGGGGCGGCATGGCGCAGTCGTGCGACCGGATCGTGCGGGGGCTGCGCGGCGCCGGGGTGGAGGTCGACGTCGCGCACCTGACGCGCCGCGCCCGCCCGTGGAGCGTCACCCGCGAGCACGGCGGGCGCCTGATCTCCGCTCCGCTCGGCGACGACTCCGAGCACGCCCTGCGCCGCCTGTGGACGACGATCACCGCGGAGGACCTGACCGGCTACACCCATGTCGTCGCGTTCGGCGGTGTGTACGCGACGCTCGCCGCGCCCGTCCTGTCCGCGCTGCTGGACGCGCCGCTGGTCACGCTGCTGCGCGGCAACGACATCGACGTCGGCGTGTTCTCGCTGCGGCGGCGCGGTGTGCTGGCGGACGCGCTGCGCGCCTCGTCCCGCGTGTGCGTCGTCGCGCGCTCGCACGCGCCGCTGGTGACCGCGCTGGCCCCGGACGCGGCGGTGACGTTCGTGGCCAACAGCGTCGACACCGGGCAGTGGCGGGTCCTGCCGTCCGAGCGGGAGCGGGGCCGGGCGTGGCGGGCGGAGAACGTGGCGGCCGGCCGCCGCACGATCGGCCTCATCGGGCAGCTCAAGGTCAAGAAGGGCATCGGGTTCTTCCTGGACGCGCTGGAGGCGTCCCGGCACGCGGAGGCGTTCCATCTGCTGCTGGTCGGCGAGGTCGAGGAGCCGGTGACGGAGTGGCTGGCCGAGCGCGCGGACACCGTCCCGCATTCGTTCCTGCCGTTCCTTGACCGCTACGACCTCCCGGCCGTCTACGCGAGCTGCGACCTGGTCGCGCTGCCGTCGTTCTACGACGGGATGCCGAACGTGGCGCTGGAGGCGGCGGCCCTCGGCGTGCCGCTGATCGCCTCGGACGGGGGCGGCCTCGCGGACGTGGCCGACGACGAGATCGGCTTCACGTTCCCGGCGGGCGACGCGCACGCCTGCCGCGCCGCGATCGACCGGGCGGCACGGGCCGGGGACGCGGAACTCGCGAAGCTCGGCGCCGCCGGGGCGGAGCGCATCCGCCGCGACTTCACGCCCGCCGCCGAGACCGCCGGTTACCTCGCCGTCCTCGGCTCCGCGCGTTGATCGCCTGCTACGCGGCCGGTGACGGGCTGGGGCACCTGACGAGGCTCCGGTCCGTCCTGCACACCCTGGGGCTGGACGGCCCCGTGACCGTGGTGACGGCCTCCCCCTACGCGGCCGACCCGCGCGTCACCGGCGGCTGGCGCATCGTCTCGTCCCTGGATGTCGCCGACGCGGACGAGGTGATCATCGACGCCTTCCCCGCCGGGCTGAAAGGCGACCTGGCGCGCATCCCTCCCGGCCCAAGGGTCACGCACCTCGCGCGGCTGCTGCGCTGGGACGCCTACCAGCCGCTCCTCCCCGCCGTCCCGCCGCGCTTCGACCGCACGTTCGTCCTCGAACCGCTGGCCCCGGCGCACGCCGCCTACCTGGACACGGTCTCAGAGCAGGTCACGCCCCTGACGCTCACCGATCCCCCATCGGAGCCGCTGGACGTGTACGGCTGGCTCATCGTCCACAGCGGGCCCGACGCCGAGACGCTCGAACTCGTCGCCTATGCCCGCGATACGGCGGTCGTCGAGGGCGTCCGTCCGCCGATGACGCTGGTGTCGCCGCACAAGCCGGACGGTCTGCCCCCAGGCGTCGCGTACCTGGACGCCTATCCCGCGGGCCTGCCTGGCCCGAACGTCGAACGCATCGTGACCGCCGCAGGGTTCAACGCCGTCCGGCAGTTCGCGCCCTGGCGGGGCATCCACCGCGTGCTGCCGTTCCCCCGCAGCTTCGACGACCAGTTCGCCCGCGCCGCCCGCGTCACGCGGGAAGGGTGATGTCGAACTCGATCTCGACGTCGTCGGCGAGCCGGAGCGCGCCGAAGAACGCCGAGTACGGCTTGACGCCCCACCGGCTCTGCGTCACCGTGACGCCGCCGCGCACCCGGCCGCCTTCCAGGGCGGCCTTCACGCGGACCGGCTTCACCCGCCCCATGATCGCCAGGTCGCCCTCGATCACGTCCTCGCCGATGGCCGCCGAGGTGAAGACGATCTCCGGATAGGAGCGGGCGGCGAGCACCTCGCGCAGGGTCTTCTCGATCTCCGCGCGGTCCTGCCCGGTGAGCGGCTTGACGCCCCCGGTGCCCTCGCGGACCTTCAGCCCGTCCAGCTCCACGGTGACCTTGACCGACGACGCGTCCAGCGGCTCGCGGGCCTCGACGGCCGCCGTCCAGCGCGTGGCCTCGATGGTCAGGTCGTGGCCGGCGCGGCGGCCGAGCCCGCTGCGGCCCGTCCTGACCAGCAGCGTGCCGTCGTCCGGCCCCAGCTCGTAGGTTCCCTCTCGTACCGCCATGCCTTCACCATCGCACGCTCAGACGCATCTCACCTTCGGCTGGGGCCGGTATTCGGTGTGGAACCTCTCCCGGCGGACCTTGCGGCCGTGCAGCAGCAGCGTCCGCCACACGTCGATCTCGAAGCCCCGGCGACCGGCGGTCGCCACGCATTTCGGTCCCCGCCCGACACCCGTCGTGTACGGCACGAACCCGTACCGCTCGGACGTCTTCGACCGCACCTGGTACCGGCGCTCGCCGTACAGGCTGACGGTCAGCGACGACGCCGTCGACGAGAGCCGCAGCCGCACAGGACGTCCCGTGTCGTTCCGCCAGGTGAAATCCAGGCCCGGGTACGACACGGCGACCTCCCGCCCCGCCGGGTATTCCGGCATGTACATGCTGTGCGCGTGCGCCTTCCGGATGTCCAGGCCCGCGCGGAACACGGCGTTGAACAAGGTCGCGGAAACCTGGCAGATGCCGCCGCCGACGTCGTTCACCAGGCGCGGCCCGACGATGGCGGGCGCGGGCACGTAGCCGCGGCTCTCGGTCCGCGGGCCGACGACGGCGTTGAAGGAGAACGTCGTGCCGGGAGCGACGATGTGGCCGTCCAGGATGCGGGCGGCGATCTCGATGTTGCGCACCCGGGGCTCGCCCGGCTTGAACCGGGTGGTGAAGCTGCTCATCGGCCGCACGGACGGCGGCCGGTACGGCACGATGTTCTTCGGTAAGGGCCGCGCGGGCGGGTGCGCGCCGATGACGGCCAGCCGCGCGGACGTGCCGGGATCGCGCGGAGCCCACAGGTAAGCGCCGAGCAGCAGCCCGGTCGTCGCCAGCGCGCCCGCGACGATCGGCCACCACCGCCGGACGCATCCGCGCAGCTCCGGCTGGCGGTGCCCCGGACGCCGCCGCCTGCGACCGGCCCGCCGCCCGCCGAGCCTCCGACCCCCGAGCCGTCTGCTGCCGAGCCACCTGCCGCCGAGGCGCCTGCCGCCGAGCCTCCTTCGTCCTTGTCCTCTGCCTTGTCCCCTGCCGCCGGGTTTCCTCCGGCCGGGTCCCTTCCGGCCGGGCCGGGTCCGCCCCACAGATCACACCCCCCGAAGATTCCCAAACGGGATCCTCCAACGGAGGCTGCCCCGGCCCCACCGCCGACGTTCGCGTCTTTACCCGAAGAAGACCCGGACCAGAACGAAGCCGGGACCGCGGCGGGCTAGGGAGGCCGGAAACCGTCAGCGGGCGCGGGCGCCGTCGCGGAGCCGTTCGGGGTCGATCTCGCGGCCCGGGAACCTCCGCAGATACTCGGCTTCGAGCTGGTTCATCCGCCGCGTGTGCTCTCCGTAGGCCTGGGCGGCGGCGTGCCTGAGCGCGTCCAGCCGCGTCGCGTACAGGTGGCCGAGTTCGCGGAACAGGTCGTCGTCCGTGAGGTCGCCGGGGTCGACGCCCAGCATGGTGCCGTCACTCGTCATTGTCTGTCCGCTCCCTCCGCCAAGGGCCTTCGTGGGCGCCCGTCCCCTACCCGGCGGCGACCGGCGTGAACACGGCGAGGGCCCCGGCGTGCTTGCCGAACCGCACCGCCGCGGGCAGGGACGACACCTCGCCGTCGCGCGCCAGCCGCAGGTCCCCGGACCGGGACACCACCTCCAGCCCGGTCGCCCGCCACGCGCGGTACCCGGGGATGACGCGCAGGTGCCCGGCCAGGACGGCGGCGACCGCCCGGACGCGGGGGCTGCGGCGCCCGGTCGCGATCATCCGGACGTCGAGCCACCCGTCGTCGAGCCGGTCCCGCCAGGTGGGCGCGGCGCCGCGCGAGCCGTAGCCGCAGTTGCCGACGAACGCCAGCCAGACGCGGAGCTCCCGGCCGTCCACGGTCAGCTCGACCGGTTCGGAGTGCCGCAGCGTCCGGACGGCGGCGACCGCGAGCGCGGGCCACTTCCCGATCCGCTTCTCCAGCCGCTCCCGCCGGACGACCAGCTCCGTGTAAGCGCCAAGACTCGCCGTGTTGAGGAACAGCCGCTCCTCGCCCGCCGGGTCCCCGGCGACGGGGGTGACGTAGGACACGTCCACGCGGCCGGTCCGCCCGGACCGGTACGCCGCGATCGCCTCCGCCGCCGACTCGACGCCGATCGCCCGCGCGAAATGGTCGAACGTCCCGGTCGGGACGACGAGCAGCGGCACCCCGTGCTCCAGCGCGGCCCGCGCGCCCGCGTTCACGGTGCCGTCCCCGCCGATCACGGCGAGCGCCGCGGCCCGCCCGGCGGCCTCGTCGAGCACCTTGTCGGCGTCCTCGTCCGGTCCGAGCCGGACGATCTCCGCCGCGGGCAGCTCCCGCTCCAGCAGCTCGATCGCCAGCTCCGGACGGCCGGGCAGGAACGCGGCGGTCGCGCCGCCGGAGGCTCCCGACCCCGGATTCACGACCGCGACCAGGCCGGTCCCGTCAGCGGCGACCGCGTCCGCTCTGTCCTCGGCCCGCGCCACCTGGGCCACCGGAGGGCGGGCCGGCCAGGCCAGGCGCGTCCCGAGCGCGGCGAGCGCGCCGATCCCGGCCCCGGCCAGCACGTCGCCCGGGTAGTGCGCGCCGGTGTAGACGCGGGAGAACGCGACCGCCGCCGCCGTGACCGCGACCGGCGCGGCCACCCGGCGCGGCGCCTCCAGCGCGACCCCGGCCGCGAACGCGGCGGCCGACGCCGAATGCCCCGACGGGAACGCGTGCGAGGTCGGCAGCTTCCACCTGATCCGGATCGGCGGCACCAGGTCCACCACGGGACGCTTGCGCCGGAACGCCTGCTTGCCGAGGACGTTCACCGCCGGGCTCGCCACCGCGATCGCGATCGAGCCGCGCAGCGCCGCGCGCCGCAGCCGGGGCCGTCCGGTGGCGCCCAGCACGCCCGCCGCCGTGAACCACAGCACCCCGTGGTCGGCGAACCGCGACAGCCGCGGCAGGACGTACTCCAGCCCGCGCAGCCGCGCCGCCGCCACCCGGTCGAACGCCCACCGGTCCGCCCGCCCGAGCCTGCGCAGCAGGTCGTATCGTGGTTCCGGCACCGCCTCGCGGCGCCTCGGCAGCACGGTCCGTGACCGCATGGCGATACGCCGTGAATGGTTGACGCGCATGCCCCGGGTATCCCCAGGGACGCCGACATGATTCCGTAAAGATCTCAAATCGGGGGTCACATGCGGGCGAACGTCACGCACGACTCAGTGACTGCAATAGGCTTCGGCGCATGAGTCACCCGGAACGGCTCGGTTCCCCGGGTGGCGAGTCGGTCGGAACGATCGCGGAGCCTCCTCACGTGAACGAGACGCTAGCCGACTACGCCGCCCGCCACGGGCTGAGGCAGAGCGCCGCGCGCCCCCCGCTGCGCAAATACCTCCAGAGTGTGTGGGCCCGGCGGAACTTCATCTGGGCATTCGCGTCCGCCAAGAACATCTCGATGTACAGCGACTCGCGGCTGGGCCAGGTATGGCAGCTGCTGACGCCGCTGCTGAACGCCGCGGTGTACTACCTGATCTTCGGGCTGCTGCTGGGCACCGACCGCGGCATTCCCGGTTTCGTCCCGTTCCTGGTGACCGGTGTCTTCCTGTTCGGCTTCACCCAGCGGTCCGTGACCTCGGGCGCGAAGTCCGTCGGCGACAACCTGTCGCTGATCCGGGCGCTGCACTTCCCGCGGGCGACGCTGCCGCTGGCGATCGCCGTCGTCGAGCTCCAGCAACTGCTCATGGCGCTGGTCGTGCTGTTCGCGATCATCTTCGCGTTCGGTGAGGCGCCGACCTTCCAGATGCTGCTGTTCGTGCCGGTGATGATGCTCCAGCTCATGTTCAACGTGGGCATCAGCATGGTGATGGCCCGGCTCGGCGCGTTCAACCGCGACATCACCCAGCTCCTGCCGTTCGTGATGCGGACCTGGCTCTACACCTCCGGCGTGATCTTCAGCCTGCCCGCGCTGATCAAGCAGACCAAGCTCGCCGACTACCCCATCCTCAGCGAGCTGATGCAGCTCAACCCGGCGTACGTGTTCATCGAGCTGAGCAGGTACGTGCTGCTGAGCAGGTACCGCGACCACGTCACCAACGACCTCCACCTGAACGAGGCCGGGCAGCTGTGGCTCGCCGCCATCGTCTGGGCCGTGGTCATGCTGGTCGGCGGGTTCATGTACTTCTACAGAGCCGAGGAGCGATACGGCCGTGGCTGACACCGACACGAAGGTCCGCGGCGCCGAGCTGGTCGACCCCGAGCGGGAGCCGATCGTCGTCGTCGACGACCTGCACATCGTGTACCGCGTGTACGGCGCGGGCGGCAAGGGCAACGCGGCGTCGGCCTTCCGGCGCGTCCTCCGGCGCCAGCACCGCCCGTCCATGACGGAGGTCCACGCGATCAAGGGCCTGTCGTTCGTGGTCTACCGGGGCGAGGCCGTCGGGATCATCGGCAGCAACGGCTCCGGCAAGTCGACGCTGCTGAAGGCCATCGCCGGGCTGCTGCCCCCGCACCGCGGCGGCGTCTACACCGACGGCCAGCCGTCCCTGCTGGGCGTGAACGCGGCCCTGATGAAGGACCTCACCGGCGAGCGCAACATCGTCCTCGGCTGCCTCGCGATGGGCATGTCCCCGGCGGAGGTCAAGGCCCGGTACGACAAGATCGTCGACTTCGCCGGGCTCAAGGAGGGCTTCATCCAGTACCCCATGCGGACGTACTCGTCCGGCATGGGCGCCCGGCTCAGGTTCGCGATCGCCGCGGCCAAGACCCACGACGTGCTGCTGATCGACGAGGCCCTCGCCACCGGCGACGCCAAGTTCCGGGTCAAGAGCAAGCGCCGCGTCGACGAGCTGCGCAACGAGGCCGGCGCGGTGTTCCTGGTGGCGCACCAGCTCGACACGGTCAAGGAGATATGCGACCGCGTCATCTGGATCGAAGAGGGCCGGTTGCGCATGGACGGCGACCCCGAAGAGGTCATCGCCGCCTACACCGAAGCCACCGGCAAGTAGAGCGGGCCACCGGCAAGTAGAGGGCCTCCTGTGACCGGAGAGGTCACAGTGACGCAGAGTTACCTGATCGTCTCTGGATGAGACGGCCTCGCCGATCTACCTTCGAGGGAGACCCACGGCGACGGAGGCTCCCTCATGGCCGACCGGTTCAGTACTCCCCGAGGGGGGACGACCCCCCACACCCCCCGGCCCGACTCCGTCGGGTTCAGCAGACGAGGCTTCCTTTCCTCCACAGCGCTCGCGGCAGGTGCGTACGGTGTGCTGGCGGGCTGCGCCAGCGAAACGAGCGGGCCGCAGGCGAAGAACAGCGGGAACGCTCCGAAGGAGGTGTTCACCGCCCCCGCGAAGAAGCTCAGCGGCTCCCTCAGCATCCTGATGTGGAGCCACTTCGTGCCCCGGCACGACAAGTGGTTCGACAAGTTCGTGGCCGACTGGGGCAAGAAGGTCGGCGTGGAGGTCCGCGTCGACCACATCAACACGGTGGACGTCCCGCGCCGTGCCGCGTCCGAGATCCAGGCGGGACGCGGCCACGACCTCATCCAGCACATCGCGCCGTTCTCGCAGTACGAGCCGTCCGTGCTCGACCTGACCGACGTCGTCCAGGAGGCGAACCGGCGGTGGGGGCAGCAGCTCGAACTGTGCCGCAAGTCGAGCTACAACCCCAACACCAGGCGGTTCTACTGCTACTGCCCCGGCTGGTCGCCCGACCCCGGTGACTTCCGCAAGTCGATGTGGGAGAAGGTCGGGATGCCGAACGGCCCGGCGAGCTGGGACGACCTGCTCCGCGGCGCGGCCGAGATCAAGAAGCAGACGGGCGTGCCGTGCGGGATCGGGCTGTCCCCGGAGACCGACTCGAACATGGCGGCGCGGGCGCTGCTGTGGTCGTTCGGCGGCGCCGTCCAGGACGAGAACGAGCGGGTCGTCCTCAACTCCGACGCGACCGTCGCGGCCGTGGAGTACATGACCCGGCTGTTCAAGGAGGCCGAGACCAGCGAGGTCTTCTCCTGGACGCCGGCGTCCAACAACCAGGCCCTCATCGCCGGGAAGTCGTCGTACATCCTGAACTCGATCTCGGCGTGGCGCACCGCGATGGGCACCAACCGGAAGATCGGCGACGACATCTTCTTCGTGCCCGCGCTGCGCGGGCCGAAGGCGGCGCTGGCGGCGCAGCACGTCATCCAGCAGTGGGTCGTCCCGAAGTACGCGGGGAACGCGGACGCGGCGAAGGAGTTCCTGCTGCACTACACGGCGAACTTCCCCGCCGTGACGTTCCACTCCGAGCTGTACGACCTGCCGGGGTGGCCGTCGCTCGTCCCGCAGCTGAACGGCTGGCTCGACAACGACCCGTGGGGCGCGAAGCCCGCGAACAAGCTGAGCCTGCTGAAGACGGCGACGTCGTGGAGCGCGAACATCGGCTATCCGGGCCCGTCCAACCCGGCGATCGGCGAGATCTTCAACACCAACGTGCTGCCGACGATGTTCGGCCGCGCCGCCCGCGGCCAGACGTCCGCGCGGCAGGCGGTCGCGGAGGCGGAGGGGCGCGTCAACGCGATCTTCAGGAACTGGCGTTCCCGCGGTCTCGTCGGCGGTTGAGGCCGGCCTATGAACACCGTAGAGGTGAAGGGCCTGGTCAAGACCTTCGACGGGCAGGTGCGGGCCCGGCGGCGCGGGCGTTCTGACCAAGTGCGGGCGCTGGACGGGGTCGATCTGGCGGCCGAGCCGGGGGAGTACCTGGTGCTGCTCGGGCCGTCCGGGTGCGGGAAGACGACGCTGCTGCGCACGATCGCGGGCCTGGAGCAGCCGACCGAGGGCGAGGTGCTGATCGGCGGGAACGTCGTGAACGGGCTGCCGCCGCGCGTGCGGCAGATCGCGATGGTTTTCCAGTCGTACGCGCTGTACCCGCACAAGACGGTGATGGACAACATCGTCTTCCCGCTCCGCGCGGAGGGCATGCCCAAGGACGAGCGCGACCGCAAGGCGAAATGGGCCGCCGAACTCCTGGACATCCAGCCGCTGCTGCGCCGCAAGCCGCGCCAGCTGTCGGGCGGCGAGCGGCAGCGGGTGGCGCTGGCGCGGGCGCTGGTCCGCGACCCGGCGGTGTTCCTGCTGGACGAGCCGCTGTCGAACCTCGACGCGAAGATGCGCGCCACGGCCCGCGACGAGCTGAAACGCTTCCAGGAGCGCGTCGGCACCACGACGATCTACGTCACGCACGACCAGGCGGAGGCGATGGGCCTCGGCGACCGGATCGCGGTGCTGGAGCACGGCCGCGTCCGGCAGGTCGGGACGCCGCAGGAGGTCTACGACGACCCGGCCGACACGTTCGTGGCGACGTTCATCGGGTCACCGCCGATGAACCTCGTCAAGCGGGACGGGCGGCTGGTGGGGTTCCGTCCGGAGCATCTGCTGCCGGTGGAGAACGTCCAGGCGAAGGCGCGCGTGACGATGCCGTTCCAGGTGGAGCGGATGGAGTACCTGTCGGGCGACCGGCATGTGTACGGGACGGTCACGGGCATCGGCGAGGAGACCCGCGTCATCGCGCGGCTGTCCGCCACCGTGGGCACGCCGCTGGAGGCCGGGGAGACCCGCGAGTTTGCCGTCCCGTCCGAGCGGCTGCGGTTCTTCGGCGCGGACGACGGGAAGCGCGCGGCGGCCGTCCCGCTCGGGGAATCGCCGTGACCGCCGCCGAGTCCGGGCGCGAGGCCGAGCGCTCGCGGGCCGGGCTCGCCGACCGGGACGGGTTCCTCGCGTGGGTGATGCTGCTGCCGTCGGTGGTCTACATCGTCGCGCTGGTCGGCGTCCCGTTCCTGCTGGCGATCGCGTTCGCGTTCTCGGACGTCACCACCGGCGACCCGTCGTTCGACTTCGTCGGGTTCGGCAACTTCGCCGAGGTGTTCGACGACGGCGTGTTCTGGCGCTCGCTGCGCAACACGCTGTTCTTCACGGTGGTCAGCATGGTGCTGATCGTGGTGTTCGGGAAGATCCTCGCGAACATCCTGGTCGCGGACTTCCACGGCAAGTGGTTCGTCCGGTTCCTGGTGCTGCTGCCGTGGACGACCCCGGTGGCCCTCTCGACCGTGTCATGGCTGTGGTTCCTGGACTCGATCTTCTCGCCGCTCGACTGGGTACTGCGCAACCTCGGGCTGATCGACGCGAACGTCGTGTGGCTGGGCCGTCCGGGCACGGCGATGGCGTCGGTGATCGCGGTGCAGGTGTGGCGGCTGACGCCGCTGGCCGCGGTGATCGTGATGGCGGGGCTGGTCGCGATCCCCCGCGACATCGACGAGGCGGCGCGGATCGACGGCGCCGGGTTCTGGCGGCGGATGCTCGAGGTGACGATCCCGCTGACGCTGCCGGTGATCGCGGTCGCCGGGCTGTTCGGCGCGATCATGACGTTCACGGACATGACCGTCCCGTACGTGCTGACCCGCGGCGGCCCGACCCATTCGACGGACGTGCTCGCGTCGTGGGCGTACTTCCGCGGCATCGAGGGCGGCGACGTCGGCCAGGGCGCGGCGATCGCGCTGTTCCTGTTCCCGCTGCTGCTGGCAGGCGCGGTGGCGATCCTGCGGGCCGTCCGGCGGCTGGAGGCCAGATGACCACGGCGATCCAAGTCGAAGCGCTCCGGAAGCGGTACGCGCGCCGCCACGTGGCCGCACGCTGCGGCGTGTACGGGGCGGCGATCCTGGCGGCGCTGGTGTGCGCGATGCCGTTCCTCTGGAGCGTCGTCAGCGCGTTCAAGCAGAACCAGGACCTCTACAACCCCGAAAGCAACCCGTTCTTCTACAACAAACCCGCGACGCCCGACCATGTGACGTTCCTGTTCACCGACACTCCGTTCCTGACGTTCGTGGTGAACACGCTGATCGTCGGCGCGGCCGTCGTGGCGATCACGCTGGCGCTGTCGCTCCCGGCGGCGTACTCGCTCGCGCGCCTCGACCGCCCGTGGGGCACCCCGATGGGCATCGCGATCTTCCTGGTCTATCTGGTGCCGCCGTCGCTGCTGTTCCTGTCGCTGACCCGCGTCGTGGTGTGGCTGCGTCTGGAGGACACGCTCTGGTCGATGATCGTCGTCTATCCGACGATCACCGTCCCGGTGTCGGTGTGGCTGCTGATCGGGTTCCTGAAGGCCGTCCCGAAGGACGTCGAGGAGCAGGCCATGGTGGACGGCTACAGCCGCCTCGGCGCGTTCCTGCGGGCCGTCCTGCCGCTGGTGTTCCCGGGGATCGTCGCGGTCGTGGTGTTCAGCTTCACGCTGACGGCCAGCGAGTTCGTGTACGCGCTGGCGTTCGTGTCGGCGAGCCCGGAGATGGTGGTCAGCACCGGCGTCCCGACGCAGCTGATCCGCGGGGACGTGTTCTTCTGGCAGTCGCTGCAGGCGTCCACGGTGATCACGGCGGTGCCGATCGCGTTCCTGTTCAACCTGTTCCTGGACCGGTTCGTCACCGGGTTCACCATGGGCGCCGTCAAGACCTGATCTCCCCTGATAGAGATGGAGGAGCACACAGCCGATCCGATGTAGGAGGGCCGCCATGGCCGGCAAGCCGCCGCTTCCGCACGAGTTCCTGCCCGAAGTCCCGTCGTTCACCGTGACCAGCGAGGACGTCGCCGACGGCGAGCGCCTCGCGGACCGGCACGTGTACAGCGGCCTCGGCGGCGGCAACGAGTCCCCGCAGCTGAGCTGGTCGGGGTTCCCCGCCGAGACCAGGAGCTTCGCGGTGACGTGCTTCGACCCGGACGCCCCCACCGGCAGCGGCTTCTGGCACTGGTCGCTGTTCGACATCCCGGCGGACGTGACGGAGCTGCCCACCGGCGCCGGCGCGGAGGACACCAAGATCGGCATCCAGGCGCGCAACGACTACGGGACGAAGGCGTTCGGCGGCGCCGCCCCGCCGCCCGGCGACCCGCACCGCTACGTGTTCACCGTCCACGCCCTGGACGTCGAGTCGCTCGGCATCGACTCCGACACGCCCCCGGCCGCGGTGGGGTTCAACCTCACCGCCCACACCCTCGCCCGCGCGTCGATCATCCCCGTGTACGGCACCTGACGGGCAGCCCCGCGTACTCCTCGGTCGGGACGATCATCGGGGTGCCGGTGACCGGGTCGGGCGCGACGATGCACGACAGGTCGAACACCTCCTTGATCAGGTCGGCGTCGACGATGTCGGCGGGCGCCCCGGCGGCGACGACCCGCCCGTCCCGCATCGCGACGATGTGGTCGGCGAACCGGCACGCCTGGTTGATGTCGTGCAGCACCGCGATGATCGTCCGGCCCTCGTCGCGCAGCCGGGCCAGCAGCGCGAGGAGCTGGTACTGGTGGGTGATGTCGAGGAACGTGGTGGGCTCGTCCAGCAGCAGGTAGGGCGTCTCCTGCGCGAGCACCATCGCGATCCACGCCCGCTGCCGCTGCCCGCCGGACAGCGCCTCCACCGGCCGTTCGGCGAGGTCGGTGACACCGGCCGCCGCCATCGCCGCCGTCACGGCCCGCTCGTCCTCGCGGGACCAGGTGGACAGCAGCGTCTGGTGCGGGTACCGCCCCCGCGCGACGAGCTGCCGCACCGCGATGTTCTCCGGCGCGACGAGGCCCTGCGGCAGGAACGCGATCTCCTTGGCGATGGCCTTCGGCCGGTAGCCGCGGACGTCCCGCCCGTCGAACGCGATGTGCCCGGACGACGGCGCGAGCAGCCGGGCGAACGAGCGCAGCAGCGTCGACTTGCCGCACGCGTTGGCGCCGACCACAGCCGTGAAGGCACCATCCGGAACATCGACGGTCAGGTTCGTCGACACGACCCGGTCGCCGTAGGCGAGGGTGACGTCGGCTGCGGTAAGGCGTCCGTTCACGACCGTCTCATCTCCATGATCAGGAGCCAGCACAGATAACCGCCGCCGATCACCGTCGAGACGACCCCGACCGGCAGCTGGACGGGGGCCACCACCGTCTGGGCGGCGAGGTCGGCGGCGAGGAGCAGCAGCGCCCCGGTCAGCGCGGCGGGCAGCGCCGGTGTCCCGGCGGCGCCCGCGACCCGGCGGCCGATCTGCGGCGCGGCGAGCGCGACGAACACGATCGGCCCGGCCGCGGACGTGACCGTCGCGGTGAGGCCCACGCCCGCCAGGATGATCAACAGCCGGTACCGGTTCAGCGCCACCCCCGACGCCGCGGCGATGTCGTCGCCGAGCGCGGCCTGCCCCGTCGTCCGGGACAGGACGGCCGCCAGCAGCGCAAGCGCCGCGAGGATGAGGAACGGGAGGCGGACCTCGCCCCAGTCCAGGCCGTTCAGGGAGCCCGCGTTCCACGCGGTCGCGGCGGTCGCCACCTCCAGCTGGGCACGGAGCACGATCCACTGGTTGAGCGCGGTCAGCATGGCGTTCACCGCGATCCCGATGACGACGAGCCGCAGGCCGCTGAGCCCGGACCGCAGCGACAGCACGTAGACGGCGGCGGCCGAGGCGAGCCCGCCCGCCAGCGAACCGGCGGCGAGGCCCACCGCCGTCCCGCCGAACACGGTGATCGCGATCAGCACGCCGGTGTAGGCGCCGGCGTCCAGGCCGATCACGTCGGGGCTGCCGAGCGCGTTGCGGGTCACGTTCTGGAAGATCGCCCCGGCGGTGCCGAGCGCCGCGCCGAAGACCAGCGCCCCGGCCACCCGAGGCAGCCGCCACTCCTGGACGACCAGCGCCGAGTCCCCGTATCCGAAGAGCCCGGCGAGAACCTCACCGGGCGGGTCCCAGGAGTCCCCACGGCAGAGCGCGACGAACGCCAGCGCCAGGGCGAGGCAGGCCAGCACGACCGTCGCCACCATGGTCCGCCGCTCGATCAGCGCGGACACCCGCCCCGCACGAATCACCAGCACGCTCACGCCTGCTCGTTGTGGGGGGACGACCCCCCACACCCCCCGGTTCGCTCTGCTCACGCCTCGACCGCCCCGTACCTGCGGACCACCCAGATCAGCGCCGGTCCGCCGATGAACGCGGTGACGACCGCCACCGGCACCTCGCCCGTCGGCAGCAGCACCCGCGACCCGATGTCGGAGCCGAGCAGCAGGATGGGTCCGAGCAGCATCGTGTAGACCATCAGCCACGGGACCGACCCGCGGGCGGCCCGCCGCGCCAGGTGCGGGACGATCAGCCCGACGAACACGATCGGCCCCGCGATGGCGGTGGCGGCGCCGGCGAGGACGGTGACGAGCGCGAGCACCGCCACCCTGGTCCGCGCGACGCGGGCACCGAGCGCGTGCGCGACGTCCTCCCCGAGAGCGAGCCCCGCCAGAGGGCGGGTGACCAGCATCGCGCCCACCAGAGCGAGGACGATCGCCAGCAGCGGCACCTCGAACGGGGTCTGCTCGCGGCCGGCGAGCGAGCCGACCGACCAGAACCGGTACCGGTCCAGGACGTCGGGGTACACCACGCGCAGCCCGAGGGATATCCCCGACAGCACGAAGGTGAACGCGACACCGGCGAGGACGAGCCGCAGCGGCACGGCCCGCCCGATGCCGTACACGATGAGCGACGTGAGCACCGCCCCCGCCAGCGCGAGGCCGAGCCGTCCCGCCTGCGACCCGCTGATCCCGAGCACGGTCCCGGTCGTGATCGCCAGCCCGGCGCCCGCGGTGACGCCGAGGATGCCGGGCTCGGCCAGCGGGTTGCGGGTCAGCGTCTGGACGAGGGTGCCCGCGGTGCCGAGGGCGGCGCCCACGCAGACGGCGAGGACCGTCCGCGGCAGCCGGACGTCGCGGACGATGACCTGCTCGTCCGTCCCCGCATAGTCGGTGAGGGCACGCCAGATCTCGTGCGGCGGGGCGCTGCCCGCCCCCACGGCCAGGCTCACGCCCGCGAGCATCGCCAGCAGCAGGACGGCCCCCACCAGGACCGCCGCCTGCCGGACGGGTTCAGTCGTCTTCCTCAAGCCCGGCCACTCCGAGTTTCCAGTAACCGGTGAAGATCGCGTCCAGCCCGGCCGCGCGCGACCAGGCGCGCAGCGGCCTGATCGCGCCCGTCTCCCCGGCGGCGAACAGGAACGTCCGTTCTCCGGGAAGGCCGAGCGCCTGCACGGTGTCGGCCAGCGACGACTCCCGTCCATCCCGGACGAGCCAGGTGACTTCGACCCCGTCGCGGGCGGCCAGCAGATAGGCATCGTCGGCGGCATCGGCGGTCTCGATCACCAGCCGGGCGGACACGTCCGGCGGGGACTCCTCCAGCCACCGCGCGGCGGCGGGCAACGCAGTGGCATCAACGGCGAACACGTAGTGGTCGTAGTTGTGCGGGAACGCCTTGGCACCGGGCGGCCCCGCGACGGCGGCGTCCGCCCCCGGCTTGACGTCCGCCGCCCATTCCGAGGCGAGCCCGCCCGGGTGCAGGACGAAGTCCATGTCGAGTTCGCCCGCGCCCGCGTCGTACCGCCGGATGGTGTACCGGCGGCTGGGCGGCGACGGCTTCGGCCAGTCCAGGTCCAGGTCGTCGGTGGGTACGGGGAGCCGCAGCGCGCCGTCCGCGTCCGGAAAGACGATCTTGATGTGGTCGTCGGCCTGGTAGCTGTGGAACCCCGCCAGCTCCGGACCACCGAACGTCAGCCGAAGCATGTTGGGCGTGATCTGCTCCCGACGAAGCACCTGGAGCGTCCGGATGCCGATCGGGTACCCGATGCGGCGGATGCCGGTGCCATTGCGATGATGCTCCAGGACGCGGCCGCGCGGATCGTGGCGTTCCATAGGCGTCCTCACTTCTCCAGCAGCGGCGCGAGGGCCTTGTCGATCTCGTCCAGGGCCCGCGTGGCCGACTCGTACGTCGCCGCCTCGGTGTAGCGGAGCCCGAAGGCCTTGCCGTCCTTGACCGCGGGCAGGTTCTTCCACAGCTTGGACCCGAGGACGTACCGCACCGATTCGCCCACCGTGCCGTCGGGCTCCAGCGTGTAGGTGATGGCGTCGGCCTCACCGAGGCTCTGCGGCAGCTCCTCGATGGACGAGGTCTCGCTGACGTCCTTCGAGCCGCCGCCCTTCTGCTTGACCTCGCCGTAGTACGTCACGCCGATGTCCTGGGCGATGTTGGTGCCCCACGACCCGGCGAACTCGCGCATGAACGTCCCGGCCGCGACGTCCCCGTACTCGCCGACGTGCCCGAACTTCACACCGCCAAGAGCATTCGCGTACTTGGTCTTAAGCTCGGCGGCCTTCTTCTCGTACGCGGTCTTCGCCTCCGCGAGCCGTCCCGCCTGCCCGGCGGCGTCGGCCTGCCGCTGCGACAGCTCGCGCCACGCGGACGGCACGGTCGGCCCGATGGCCACGACCGGCGCGATGGACTGGAGGCGCTTCAGGTCCAGATCACCAAGAACGGGCTTCGGAACACCGATCACGATCAGGTCCGGCTTGACCTTGGCGATGGCCTCGTAGTTGGTCGACGCGGCCGTCTCATCGGCAATCTTCGTCAGCCCGTCGTACTTCTTGCGGTCCTCCGGGGTCATCATCGCCAGGCCGCGCTTCCAGGACGAGATCCCGACCAGCTTCGCGTCGGCCTCGATGAGGACCGGCACCGCGTACCCGGTGGCGACGACCCGCTTCGGCTGCGCGGGGATCTTGACCGTGCCGTTGTCGGCCTCGAAGGCCCGGGTCGCGGCGCCGCCGCCGGATCCGGACTCCGAGCCGGATCCGCAGGCGGACACGAGAACGAGCGCGGCGGCCACCGCGCCGGCGAGCCTCCAGGGCTTACGAGAATGCATGGTCGCGTTTCCTAGTTCCAGGGGGACGTTCGGGGGTCGGCACCCCCGCTGACATGGCCCAATGCCTGGTTAGGTTAGCCTTACTTAAAATCGCGCTCATATCGCTGGGAGGACACCCTGTGCCGGTCACACGACAACTCGGCAACGACCCGGAGTCGTGCGAGGAGTTCGCCTACGGCCTCGGCGCGCCGGACGGGATCCTCCTGCTCAGGTACCGCTCGGCGGGCGGCCTGACGCTCGGCGGGAGCCGCGACGACTTCCTGCACCAGCTCTACTGGTCCCCGGACGGGCCGCTCGCGACGCTGCACGGCTCGTCCATCCGGTTCACCGGGTCCGGCGAGGGGTTCTGGGCGCGGCGCGCGGTGACCCACGAGGTGCGCGCCGGCGACCGCCAGACCGTCTACCGCATCTGCGTGCGCGAGGTCCCGCCCGCCCTGGACGGCCTCCGCGCCGGCCCGGTGACGATCGACGCCGAGGCGGCCCGGCTCATCGCGGCCATCGCCCGCCGCACCTGCGACAAACCGGCCGCCCTGGCCGCCCGCCGCCGCATCCTGGCCGGGCTGGGCGCGTCCGCCGCCGCCCCGCCCCACCCGTCCGGCAACGGAACCGGCTTCGCCCTCGCCGTCGCCCGCACCCTCTCCCACAACCCCGCCGACCCGACCCGACTGGACGAATGGGCGGAGCACCTGCGCGTCAGCGTCAAGACCCTGCAGCGCGACTTCGTCCGCGAGTTCGGCATGCCCTACACCCGCTGGCGCACCCGCCTGCGCCTGCGCGCCGCCAGAGTCCTCCTGGACTCCCACCCGGTGACCACGGTCGCCCACCAGGTCGGCTACGCGAGCCCGTCCGCGTTCATCGCGGCCTTCACCAAGGAATACGGCCACACCCCCGGCGCGACGATCACCCGCGCGCAAGCTCACCCGCGACGGCGTCCAGCGTCGCGGTGACGTCGCAGGCGGGCCGGATGGGACGTCCGTCGGCCGCCCAGCAGAACCACCACTGACCGTCGCGGAAGTCGCACCCGATCTCGACCGTCCGCCGCGGCCCGCCATACCGCACCACGCTCACCCAGCTAACCCCGCGCCGCTCGATCAACCCGCCCGCCAGCTCCGGATGCGCCCGCACGCCCACGTCCAGCTCGGCCAGGTGCTCGCGCCGCTCGTTGCGCGGCAGCGGCACGTCCAGGGTCGCCGCGTGCCGTCCCTTGTCGAAGTTCATCGCATTCACCTCACTCACGTCGGTTCCTCTGTGCCGGTGGAGGGGCGCGGTGGCGCACCCAGGGGGACGGATGCGCACCACCGCGCCGCCTCCACCTCCCCCCTCCGGGACCGCGCCGCTATCGGCGGCGGTCCCGCAACCGGCGACCAGCGCGGGGCCTGGCGGTTCCTCCGCGCGTCACCGGACCCACGCCCGCTTGCGCTCCGCCCGCTCGGCCTCCTCGACCAGCGCGGCGCGCAGCGTCTCCGGCGTGGGGCACATGACGGTCGAGTCGACCCCGGCCGCCGGGTCGTGCAAGGTCGCCACCCATTCCCCCAGCAACCCGTCCACCCGAACCGCCCGGAATATCCGATGCCCACTGAATTCCGCGCGAAGTCGCGCAAGTTCCTGATCGTCGGGATGGATGCGAGTGTCCATGACATTGCCTCTTCGTCTTGTCATTTCCTGAGACAAGACTTGCGTCAGAGAACTAGTTTGTCGCGTGTCGATAAAACATCCGACACACCGGAGTGTGACCCGTGGCCCCCGTCGAGTCACTGAACCCAGATGCGTCGTTCAAGCATTGGATAGCCTCTGACCTGCGCTTCTGGCGCGAGCGAGAGGGTCTGTCCCTCGCGCAGTTGGGTCAGGTCATGGGAGCAAGTCGCCACACTGTGTCGAACATCGAGCACGCGCGTGACGGCTGGAACATGAACGAGGACCACGCCGACCGACTTGATCGCCACTGGAACCTCAACGGCCATTTCGCCCGCCTCGTCCGCTATGCGCGCACCGCCCACGACCCAGACTGGTTCGCCGAATACGCCAAATACGAGGCCAAGGCGCTACAGATCCGCCTGTACCGACTCTCGTTCATACCGGGGCTCTTTCAGACCCCGGAGTACGCTCGCGCCCTGATCAGGGGTGCACGTGCGATCGAGGACATCGAAACGGCCGTTCAAGATCGAATGAAGCGGCGGGAGGTGCTCGCGCAGAAGAACCCACCGCTCGTGTGGGTGATCCTCGACGAGAGCGCGCTGTTCCGACCGATCGGAGGGCCGGAGGTGATGCGGGAACAACTCGCGCTGTTGCGTGAAGCTGCCACCATGCGAACCGTGACGTTCCAGATCGTTCCGCAGTCCAGCGGCTACTACATGGGATTGGACGGTTCATTCAACAGTCTGACCATGCAAGGGGGCGATCTGGTGTTCGTCGAGGCACCGAACGGTGGCAGACTGGTACAAAACGCCCCGGAGGTCCGGGATTTCGGGACACGTTGGGCCCGGATCTGCGCAAGCGCCCTACCGTGGGAGGCTTCGCGCGACCTTATAGAACAAGCGATGGAGCGGTTCGCATGATCAACTGGCGCAAGTCCAGCCACAGCGGTGGCGGCAATGTGGGCGGCCAAGACTGCGTAGAAGTCGCCGACCTCACCCCGGACCTGTCGGCCGCGCTGTGGCTCAAAAGCAGTCACAGTGGCGGGGGCGGCGCAGGCGGCCAAGACTGCGTCGAGGTCGCCAAGCTCACCCCGGTGATCGCCGTTCGGGATTCCAAGGACCCGGACGGGCCCAAGCTGGCCCTCGGCGCCACCACTTGGCGCACCCTCGCCCACCAGATCAAGAACGGTGACCACGACCTGGCCTGAGCCATCCCCCACACCGACAAGCCCTCGACCTGCCGCAGGTCGAGGGCTTGCGACGTTGCTCCGGGGGGCACAGGGCACAGCGCTATGGCCACCGTCAGCGGCGTGCCTTCGCGCATTCGGAACAGGGTGAGTTGGACGGTGCCCCAGCCTCGCCCCTCAGCTTGGGAGCGGGAATGGCTAGGCGGCTTCGGCGAGTTCGGTGGGGTTGGCGGGTGGGGCGTTGGCGTCCGGTGGTGGGAGGACGCGGTAGACGTATCGTCCGGTGGCGTCGCGGACGATACGTACCTGTTCGGCGTTGGTGTGTTTGAAGCGGTTGTGCCATCCGCAGCACAGGGCGAGCCGGTCGATGTCGGTCGGGGAGCCGATGGCCCAGCCGCCGACGTGGTCGACCTCGCACAGGGTGCCGGGTACCTCGCATCCCCGTACCGCACATGTCGGGTAGAGGGTTTCGAGGACCTGGCGTTGACCGGGAGTGGCGAACCGGGTGCGGTGCCCGAGATAGAGCGGCACGTGTCCGCGTCCTAGAAGGAGCGGTGAGACTCCGGCGTTGAGAGCGATGCGGCGGGCCTGTTCAGCGGGGATGGGGGTGCCGTCGGTGAGGCGGCCGGGGGCGGTGCCGCCGGTGAGGGTGTCCAGGTCACAGATCACGGTGACCTTGGTGGCGCGGTGCCCGCCCGCCAGCACCCCGGTCAAGGCGGCGGCCATCCGCTCGGACAGATCACGCCGATCATCGGTCCCGGCGGGTTTGGCCAGCGGCCCGAGCGTGCCGTCCCAGACGGCGGCGTCCTCGGCGTTCAGCCAGCCCTTCACGTAACGGCCGCCGTCCAGGGACCGCGTGGACGTGACCCAGGACCGCGCATAGCCACGCCGGGAGTCCTCATCGACGTTCTCGGTGCCGTCGCGCTCGGCGATCACGTCACGGATGCGGCGGCCGAACGAGGCGACTTTTCCGGCCGAGAAGCCCTGGTCGACCATGTCGAGCAGCACCTTCTCAGCGGCTGCGCAATCCTCGTCGTCCAGCCGGGCGACGGCATCGGCCACGGTCGACGCATAGCCGTAGGTCAGTTCGCCGGTCGCCAGAAGTTCGGCGACTCGGGGCAGCCGATCCCGCTGCCGGGCCAGGGTGATCCGCTCCTTGGCGCGGGACTCTCGCATGCCCAGGCGTGACCGCAGCCACGCTTGGGTGGACGGCAGACCCCAGCGGCGCATTTCACCGGAGGCGTCCACCCGCCCGATCAGTTCGGCCAGCGCGCTTTCCTGCAGATCGGAGGCGGCTGCCAGCGTCTCGGCGAGTTCCATACAGGCGGCGGGCGAGTCGGGTGCATTCCGCTCGGCGAGTTCGCGGGCGATCGAGGCAATGGCGTTCACCAATTCCATGGTGGACGCCGCCCCAAGATCAACCTCAACCGAACTCATATTCGAATGATATCAAGGGAGCACTTCCAGTCGCCCCGAAATAGGGTTGGATTTTTGTCACCTGATAGACAGTCGGAGTCAAGCGAAATCAGAACCACATTCGAACGCCTCAGAACTCATGATCGTTCGATCTCCGAACTCAGGGAATTGGACGGTGGGGTGGCGCGTCGGGCGGGGGGCAGGCGGAGCCTGCCCGACGAAAGCTGCACCCAGGGGCCGCAGAGGCTCCGAAGTCAAGGGTGGGACGGAGTCCCATCGCGAAGCGACGCCGAAGGCGCCCTTGACTTTGGAGGGGCGGCCCCGTACGCAGCGCCACCCCACCCGAACCCTAGAACACCAAACCTCGAAAACCGGAACCGGAAACCAGAACTCGAAACTCGGAACAGAAAACTAAACTCGACCATAAACAAGGGCACACGCCCGGCCGCTGTCAGGACGTGCCTACGAGCATGTCCCCGACCGCGGTGCGGCGGTAGAGGACCGACCGGCCGCTGCGTTCCCGGGTGACCAGGCCGGACGCCCGCAGCACCGTGAGGTGGTCGCCGATCCCGCCGAGGCTCATCCGGAGCCGGGCGCTCAGCCAGGTCGTCGTGGCCGGTTCGGCGAGCAGCCGCAGCAGGTCGGCGCGAGTGCGGCCGAGCAACCTGGCCAGGGCGTCGTCGCGGCGCGGGGTCGGGCTCTCCCAGAGCGCCGCCACTCCCCTGGCCCGGTACATCAGCGTGTACGGCCAGTGCTGCTCGACCGCGAGGCCGAGTTCCGAGAAGACCACGGGCACGAACATCAGTCCGGTGCCGCCCAGCCTGCGGGTGGCGTCGCCGCCACCGAGAATGTCCACCTCGATCACGCCGTCGCGCCAGCGCACCTGGCGGGACAGGCCGTCCAGCGCCTCCGCCCAGCCGTAGGCGGCGAGGCGTCCCGCGCGGTGCACGATGTCGCGCTCCACGATCGACCGCAGCACCGGCCAGTCCGGCTTCAGCATGGCATCCCAGGCGGTTTCCAGGCCGGTGGCGAGGAGCTCGACCATGTCCGGCGCGTCCAGTACCTCACGGACGACGGCGTCCGGCTCCGGCAGGCCGACCAGGTTGCGGACGACCTCCCCGCGGGCCTGGTCGAGCGGCGTCGCCCGCATCGTGATGAGCTGCTCGGCGATCGTGAGATTCGGCCGGGCGGGCGGCGGGCTGATGAAGTCGGCCATGTAGCCGGCGCGGCGGCGCAGGAACGTCAGCGTCCGGATGGCCGGGTCGTCCGCGATCGGCAGGTACCTGGGCCGTGCCCGCGCCACCCAAGGGCCCAGCGGCCCGGCGGGCACCCGGTGCGCGGCGAGGCCGAGCGCGTTCAGGGTCTCCAGCAACGGTGCGACGCCGAAACGGCTGGCTGCCAGGTCGGCCTTGTCCACCTCGATCCGGTACATGTTTCGTTCCTCCCCGAAACATTGTCCGGGGCGGGGGGACGCGGTCGCACAGTTGCGGACATGACTGCTCCCCCCTCGGCGTCCGCGCGGTACCGGGACGTGTTCGGCGTGCCGGAGTTTCGGGTTCTGTTCGCGTTGCAGACGTTGCAGGCCGGGGGCGATTCGATCCGGATCATCGCGCTGTCGGTGCTGACCTTCGAGGAGACGGGTTCGTCGCTGATGGCGGCCGTCGTGTTCGGCGCCGGGACGCTCCCGTACGTGGTGGGCGGCGCGCTTCTGCTGTCGCTCGCGGATCGCGTGCCGAGTCGGCGTCTTCTGACCGCGTTCCATCTGCTGCGGTTCGCGGTCATCGCCGTTTTCGCGCTGGACGCCGTGCCGCTGTCGGTGACGATCCTCCTGCTCGTCGTGGTCGGGTTGTTCGCGCCGGTCGGGTCGGCGGCCGTGCAGGGCAGGCTGCCTGCTCTGCTGCCCGGCGACCAGTACGTGCTGGGACGTTCGCTGTTCACGATGACGGCGGCGTGCTCGCAGGTGGCGGGGTAGGGCGCCGGGGCGCTGCTGCTGTCGGTGCTGACGCCGTCCGGGACGCTCTGGCTCGCCGCCGCGACGGCAGGGCCGGCGGCTGTGATCGCCCATCTGGGCCTGCCGGACACGATCATGAAGCGGGGCGGCTCGCCCATAACGCGCGGCGACTCGTCCGTAGAGCGCGGCGGCTCGCCCATAGAGCGGGGCGGCTCGTTCGGGACGTTGCGGGAGACGTGGCGGGTGAACCGGGTACTGCTGGGCGGACGGACGACGCGCGGCCTGCTGCTGGCCGTCTGGCTGCCGATCGCCATGTCGGTGGGGGCGGAGGGCGTGCTGGTCCCGTATGCGACGGGCCTCGGCCAGGCGGGGTCGGCGGGGTTGATCCTCGCCGCCGCGGCCATCGGGATGGGGCTGGGGAACTTCGTGGTGGGCCGCCTCGTGCCGGCTGGACTGCGGCCGCGGCTCACGTTGCCGCTTGCGCTGCTGACCGGGTTGCCGCTGCTGTTCTTCGTGCTGGGTCCCGGTCTCGTCGCGGCCTGCCTGCTGATGCTGGCGACCACGTGCGGGCTGAGCTATGAGCTGACCGTCCAGCGCAGGTTGGCGGACGCCGTGCCAATGAAGATCCAAGGGCAGGCGATGGGGCTCGCCAACACCGGGCTCATGACCGGCCAGGCCCTCGGCATCGCCGCGGCCGGGGCGCTCGCGGAGTTCGCCGCGCCGGGACGCGTCATCGCGATCTGCGGCGCGGCGGCCATCGCCGTCAGCCTGGCCCTGTATCGCTACCTGCGCTGACCGCGTGCCCGGACCGGCCGTCGCCCGGGCACGCCGTCAGCGCTCACTTCTCCCAGGGGAACCTGTCGGAGAAGGCGGGCTTGAGGTCGTCCAGCCAGACCGCGTTGGGGTCGTACTGGGCGAAGAACGGCTTGCCGACGAGGTCGGCGTCGCGGCACTGGATGAAGTGGAGCGCGATGGCCTTCTCGCCGTGGATGTCGACGACGCCGTCCACGCAGACCTTGCCCGGTGTGGCCGACATGGACGGGCCGCGGACCGTGCGCGAGAGCCCGGAGACGTTCTTGTAGGCGTCGCGGAAGATCTCGTACGCGCGGACGAGCGGGACGGCGAAGTAGTCCTGCGGTCCGGTGTCGCGCTCCACGAACAGGTAGTACGGGACGAGCCCCATCCGGGTCTGGGCGCGCCACATGGTCTCCCACGTCTCGGCGTCGTCGTTGATCGTCCGGATGACCGGGGACTGGGTGCGGATGACGGCGCCGGTGTCGCGGATGCGGCGGCACGCCTCGGTGACGACGAGCGGCTCCAGCTCGCGCGGGTGCGTGAAGTGCGCCATGAACGCGAGGTTCTTGCCCGACTCGACCACCTGCTCGAAGAGGCGGAGCATGTCGTCGGCGTCGGGGTCGGTGACGAACTTCTGCGGCCAGTACGCCAGGGACTTGGTGCCGATCCGGATGGATTCGAGCTGCTCCAGGTCCAGCAGCGGCTCGACGTAGCGGCGCAGCACCGGCTCGCCCATGATCATGGCGTCGCCGCCGGTGAACAGGACGCTCGTCACCTCGGGGTGCTGGATGAGGTAGTTGCGCAGGGCGGTGACGTCGTCCCCGGCCATCTTGAGATCGGGCTCGCCGACGAACTGGGCCCACCGGAAGCAGTAGGTGCAGTAGGCGTGGCAGGTCTGCCCCTGCTTGGGGAAGTACAGGACGGTCTCGTCGTACTTGTGCTGCAACCCGGGGATCTTGCCGTCGCCGAAGCTCGGGATGTTCAGCTCCATCTGCCCGGCGGGGTGCGGGTTCAGGCGCATCCGCACCGTGTGGGCGGCGGCGTCGATCTCGGCCTTGGGCGCCTCGCGGCGCAGGAGGTCGGACAGGTGCGCGACGTCCTCCGCCGGGAGCATGTCCTCCTGCGGGAAGACCAGCCGGTAGATCGGGTCGTCGGGCGCGGCCGACCAGTCGATGAGCTCCTCGATGACGTAGGCGTTCGTCCGGAACGGCAGCACGGTGGCCACCGCGCGGGTCGCGAGCCGCTGCGCGGGCGACAGCCCCGCGCGAGCGGTGAGCTCGTCGAGGTGCTTCGCCGTGAAGGCGCGGAACTTGCGACCAGTGGATCGCACTGCGGGAGCCGCGTCGTTCACCAGTGTCACGTGTTGGTACTCCTTGCTGTCAGCGGGGAGGCGCACCCCTGGGACGCATCGTCACGGACCGTGATCAATTGCGCTCAGAACACCCCCCATTCAACCGTTTGAGGGCGGTTCATACCGAATTGATGCCCCCTGCCTGGGTAAGACAAAGCTGGTCAAGGACGATCCCGACAAATCGCCTCGACATCATCGTTGACGTTCCGCCCCTAGTACAACGACAACGGCCCGTGAACTTCTGCGTCACGAGACTCTGCGGCGTCAGGCGTCCTGTGCGCCGCGGCGAGGACGCGTCCCCGATCCCGGCCTCTCGTCACGCCGTGTCGCGATCTTCGGAAATACTGGGCGGGCTGGCGAAACCTAGCGGCGGGAGGGCCTCGTGGACGATGGACCGGGCGCCGTCCCCGCCCGCGTGGCCGCCCTGGCCGCCGTCGCGGCTCTAACATACGCGACATTTCTCCTGGAAATCCCGCTCAGCCTCGACGTCGGCAGCGGCTACGTGAGCGAGCTGTCGGCCGCCGACCAGCCGTTCAACAGCGTCTACGGCGGCGGCGACCTCGTCACCGGCGTGCTGGCGATCGTCGTCGCGGCCGAGGCGCTCCGCAGGCTCCGGCGCCGGGCCCTCGCCACCGCCGGATGGACGTTCCTCGCCCTGTTCGGCGCCTGCGCCGTCGGCGACGCGGCCTTCCCCCTCGACTGCGCGCCCAGCCGGGCGACCTGGTGCGCCCTGCGGGAACGGTCCGCGCAGGTGTCGTTCTCCCACGAGTTCCACGCGGTGACGAGCGGCGGCGTCGTCATCTGCGGGGTGGCCGCGCTGCTGCTCCTGTCCCTGGCCGCCCGCCGGTACGGCTGGTGGCCCGCCCTCGCCCGCTGGGGCCTGCCGCTCGCGCTGGCGGAGGCCGTGCTCGCACTGGCCATGATGGCGGCGATGTTCACCGGGCAGTGGCTCGGGCTCGTGCAGCGCATCCAGGTCGGTGCCCTGTGCATGGGGCTCCTCCTCATCGCGTGGGCGCTGCACGCCGGCCGGACCATGCCCATGGCCGTGGCGAGAGACGAGGCGCGGGCGTGACGGAGTCGGGCGTGACGGAGGCGGCTGTGACGGAGATCGTGGACGCGGCCGGGGAGCGGGTGCACGTCGTCGAGTCCGGGCCGGTGGACGGCGTTCCGCTGCTGCTGACGGCCGGGCTGGGCGGCGCCTGGTTCGACTGGGCCCCGACCGTCGAGCGCCTCCGGGACGACTACCGCGTCATCGTCTACGACCGGCCGGGCCTCGGGCTCAGCCCGGCGGCGGACGCACGGCCCACGCTGGCGCGCGACACCTGGATCATGGAGGCGCTGGCGGTGCGGGCGGGACGGCCGGTGATCGTCCTCGCGCACTCGATGGCCGCGTTCGCCGCCGAGGCGCTGGCCCGGCTGCGTCCCGACGACGTCCTCGGGCTGGTGCTGGCCGATCCGAGCCATGAGCGCACCCGGCTGCCGCCGGTCCCCGCCGGCGCGGCGCTGACCCCGCTGGCCACCGCGGCCGGGGCGGTCCTCGACGCCACCCGGCTCGCCGGGGTCGCGGGGCCGCTCGCCCGCCGGCTGATCATCCGCCGGACGAGCCGCCGCGGCGACGCCGTCCCGGACGAGCTCGTCCGGTCCGTGTACCGGCGCGGGACGGTGCTCGGCACGGTCATCGCGGAGGAGATCGCCTACCGGGAGATGGCCGCGCGGCTGGCCTGGCTGCGCAGGCGGTACTCGTTCCCGCCCATCCCGCTCGTGGTCGTGACCGCGCTCGGCGACGTCCGCGGCCCGCGCAGGAGGCGCGCCTGGGCCGAAGGCCACGAGCGGCTGGCGGAGATGAGCCCGAACGGGACCCGGGTCGAGCTTCCGGACGCCCTGCACATGGTCCCGCTCGACCGGCCCGACGTGCTCGCCGACGCCGTCGCCAGGATCCACAGGGCATCGGAGGTCGAGTGAGAAGGGTCGCTGTCGCGCTTCTCGCCCTGCTCCTGGGCACCGGCTGCGAGATGGCGCAGGGGATCTCCGAGGGCGCCTACCGCAACGCCGTCAGCGACGGTGTCGAAGACGAACTCAAGGTCCAGGGCATCAAGCTGCAAGGCCGTCCCCTGTGCACGACGTCGCAGACCAGCGCCGACTCGGTGGTGCGGGTCAAGTGCACGGCCATGACACAGACGAGCGAACCGGTCACCGTCCATGGCGTCGCCTATGACGCGCACACCGTCCGCCCACGCGAGTCTTACGTCGTCACCGTCGCCGGACGCGAAGTGCTGCGCAAGGACTGCCTCTCCCAGGGCTGCGGAAAGCGCTGACAGAGCAACGAATCCGCATACGGAACGGAAAAACGCAAACACCCAACGCATATGCCCCCGCACTGTCGGTGACGTTACGGGTGTGGAGATACGTCGCAAGGCCGTGGAGATGAGCCGCCAGGTCATGGGCTGGGTCACTGGCACCGGCCGCAAGAAGGCCCTGATCCTGGGTTCCGCCGCGCTGCTCGTGCTCGCCCTGGTGGGCGGCGGTGTCGCGTTCGTGGTGACGAGCGGCGATGACCTGACGTACCAGACGCAGTCCGCGCTGCGCAAGGCGATGCCCGCGACGGCGGCGGCCGAGCTGCAGAAGCGCGGCGTGACCCTGGCGTCCCCGCTGAAATGCGAGGACCTGCCCGGCTGGACGAAGACGAAGATGCGCGTGTCCTGCAGCGGGACGACGTCCGACAAGAAGCCGGTCGAGGTGCTCGGCAGCGGCGAGCAGGAGACGAGCAAGAGCTACTACACGATCCTCGTGGACGGGCAGCCGGTCGTGGAGAACGCGCCGTGCCTGGGCGCCGACTGCAACAAGCAGGAAGGCTGACGGGCCCGGCAGGAGGAGGGTGACGATCGCCACCTCCGGCCCGGTGCCGTCAAGACGGGTGAGGGAACGTCCTACGATGCGATGAGCTGCGCCATCACGGCGCATCGCATTTCCCTTCACCCCTCCTGGAGCGGCCATGACCGGCACTGGGACGACGGTGCCTCATCCCGGGGCGACCGTGCGTCCGCTGCCGATCGCCGTCGACACGATGGGCGGCGACCACGCCCCCACGGAGATCATCGCCGGTGCGGTGGACGCGTCCCGCGAGCACGGCGTCCGGCTGGTGCTCGTCGGGCAGGCCCCGCGGATCCGCCGCGAGCTCGACCGGCACGGGTTCATGGGCAAGATCCCGATCGTGCACGCCGACGAGGCCCTGGACATGGGCGAGGGCGCGCTGGCGAGCTGGCGCAAGCCCCGCTCGTCCATCGCGATCGCATGCCATCTGATCAGGCAGGGGCGGGCGTCGGCGCTGGTGTCGGCGGGCGGCACCGCCGGGGTGGTGGCGACGTCGCGGCTGCGGCTGAAGGGCCAGCAGGGCGTGATGCGCCCGGCCATCGCGGTGACGCTGCCGACGCGCCCGCGCCCGACGATCCTGCTGGACGCGGGCGCCACCACCGACGTCAAGCCGGAGGGCCTCGTCCAGTACGCGGCGCTCGGCACCGCCTACGCGCAGATCCTGCTGGGGCTGGAGCGTCCCACGGTCGGGCTCCTCAACATCGGCGAAGAGCCGGGCAAGGGCGGCAAGCTGACCAAGCGCGCCCACGAGCTGCTCACCGGGGGCAGCCACGGCATCGAGTTCGCGGGCAACGTCGAGGGCCACGACCTGCTCAGCGGGCGCGTCGACGTCGTCGTCGCCGACGGGTTCACCGGCAACATCGCGCTCAAGACCATGGAGGGCACGATCCGGACCGCGTTCGACGAGGTCCGCGAGACGATGTCGGGCGGCGCGGCGGCGCGGCTCGGCGCGCTGCTCCAGCGCCGCCGCCTCCAGGACCTCCGCGACCGCCTCGACCCGGACACCTACGGCGGCGGCGTCCTGCTCGGCCTGAACGGCACGGTCGTGATCGCGCACGGCGCCTCGCAGGCCCGCGCGATCACCTCGGCGTGCGAGCTGGCGCACCGGCTCGCCGCCGGCCGGATCGTCGAGCGGATCCGCGAGCAGGTCGCGCTGACCCGCACGTCCAGGTTCGGCCGCCGGACGCACACCGACCGCGACGGCGCCGAGACGCCCCCCAGGGAACCGGACGCGGCCGAGCCCAAGGACTCCCCGCCCGGCGCCTAGGCCCGGGGAAAACCGGGTCCGGGTGCGGGCGCGGCGCCGATAACCTTGGGACATGCCCGATCCGCAACACGTACTCGCCACCCGGGTCCAGGCCGCGCTGGGCGCCGCCTTCGGACCGTCGTACGCGGACGCCGACCCGGTCATCAGGCCGTCGTCGTTCGCCGACCTTCAGGCCAACGTGGCACTGCCGCTGGCCAAGAAGCTGGGGCGACGGCCGCGAGAGGTGGCGGAGGAGATCGTCGCGAACCTCGACACCGGCGACGTCGTGTCGAACGTGGAGGTCAGCGGTCCGGGCTTCATCAACCTGACGCTCAGCGACGGCTGGATCGCCGCCGAGGCGCAGCGGGCGCTGTACGACGAGCGGCTCGGCGTCCCCGCCGCGGTCAAGGCGCAGAAGATCGTCGTCGAGTACTCCTCGCCGAACGTGGCGAAGGAGATGCACGTCGGCCATCTGCGGACCACGATCGTCGGCGACGCGATCGCCCGCATCCTGGCCTTCCTCGGGCACGACGTCGTCCGCGACAACCATGTCGGCGACTGGGGCACCCCGTTCGGGATGCTGATCGAGCACCTGCTCGACCTCGGCGAGGACGCCGCCGCCCGGGGCGACTCCTCCGTCAGCGACCTGACCGCGTTCTACCAGGCCGCGCGGCAGAAGTTCGACGGCGACGAGGCGTTCGCCGACCGGGCCCGGAGCCGGGTTGTGGCGCTCCAGGCGGGCGACGCGGAGACCATGCGGCTCTGGAACCTCCTCGTGGACGTGTCCAAGCGGTACTTCAACGCCGTCTACGGGCAGCTCGGCGTCACGCTCACCGACGACGACATCAAGGGCGAGAGCTTCTACAACGACCTGCTCGCGCCGACCGTCCGGGAGCTGGAGGAGAAGGGCATCGCGGTGATCAGCGACGGGGCGCTGTGCGCGTTCCCGCCCGGGTTCACCGGCCGCGAGGGCGAGCCGCTGCCCGTGATCATCCGCAAGAGCGACGGCGGCTACAACTACTCCACCACCGACCTCGCGACGATCCGGTACCGGGTCGACACCGAGCACGTCGACCGGATGATCTACGTGGTCGGCGCGACGCAGGCGCTGCACTTCCAGATGGTGTTCGCGGTCGCGCGGATGGCGGGCTGGCTGAGCGACGGCGTCCAGGCCGAGCACGCGCAGATCGGCAGCGTCCTCGGCACCGACGGCAAGCTCCTGCGGACCCGGGCGGGCCGCACCGTCAAGCTGTCCGAGCTGCTGGAGGAGGCCGTCGAGCGGGCCGGGGCCGTGTTCGACGAGGTCCAGCACGACGACTCCTTCGACGCCGCCGACCGGGTCGCGATCGTCCGGGACGTCGGCATGGGCGCGGTGAAGTACGCCGACCTGTCGGTGGCCCGCGACAGCGAGTACACCTTCGACTTCGACCGGATGATCTCGTTCAACGGCAAGACCGGCCCGTACCTGCAGTACGCCACGGCGCGGATCCGGTCGATCTTCCGGAAGGGCGGCGTCGCCCCGGAGGACGCGACCGGCCCGATCGTGCTCGGCCACCCGGCCGAGCGGGCGCTGGCGCTGGAGCTGCTCGGGTTCGGCGCCGCCGTGCAGCAGGCCGGCGACACCGCCGAGCCGCACCGGCTGGCGAACTACGTCTTCGCGGTCGCGGACGCCTACACCACGTTCCACGAGAACTGCCCGGTCCTGAAGGCGCCGGACGAGGCGACGAAGGCGTCCCGCCTGGCCCTGTGCGCGGCGACGCTGCGCACGCTCGTCACGGGCCTCGACCTCCTCGGCGTCCCCACCCCGGAACGCATGTAGGGATCAGCCCCGGGCGGCGACCGTGCCCCCGCGTTCGCGGGCGATCTCCTCGCGGACGGCCGGGACGACCTCCAGCGCGAACTCGGCCATCTGCTCCTGGGGCCCGCCGAACAGGAACGAGTCGATGCGGTGGCCGATCGCCAGCTCGGTCAGCTCGTAGATCCACTGGCGCGGCGGGCCGTGCAGGAAGCTCCGCGCGTCCCGCGCGTCGAGGGATCCTTCGAGGACGTAGACGCGGCGGATCTCGCCCGGGTCGCGGCCCGCGCCGGCGGCGGCGTCGTCGAGGCGGCGCTGCCCGTCCGCGAGCCGTTTCGGCGGGACGAGGGACGACGGCGCGATCCAGCCGTCGGCGACCCGTCCGGCCAGGTCGAGGCCGCGCGGCCCGGTGACGCCCAGCCAGATGCCGATCGGGTGGACGGGCGCCGGACCGGCCTGCAGCGCCGTGAACCCGTAGTGCTCGCCCTGGTACCGCAGCCCGCTCTGGTCGCTCCAGTGCAGCCGGATGATCTGCACGGCCTCCTCCAGCGCCCGCCGCGCCGCCGCCGCGTTCGCGGGGCGGGCGCCGCCGTACGCCTCGACGCCGTCCCAGGACGTGCCCGCGCCGAGACCTAGCTCGACGCGGCCGCCGCTGAGCCGGTCCATCGTCGCGACCGCCTTCGCCAGGACGGCGGGCGGCCGCAGCGGCAGGCACGCCACGGCCGGGAACACCCGGATCCGGGACGTCGCGGCCAGCGCGGCCGCCACCAGCGTGAGCGCGTCGGCGGTGTCGCGCCGGTACGGCCGGTCGCGGACGCCGAGGAGGTCGAGACCGAACCGGTCCGCCTCCTGGGCGGTGCGCAGCAGCGGGACGGACGCGTCCGGCGCGAGGGACACCCCGAACCGCAGCGGACCGCGCCCGCTCGCGGGTGTCACTGCAGGTAGCCTTCGACCTCGTCCGGTGGCCTGACGTCCTCGCCGCGCGGGTCGTCACCGGCCTCCAGCCTGGCCCGGCGGCGGCGCAGCAGGTCCCAGCACTGGTCGAGCGCGACCTCCAGCGACTCCAGCCGCCGGTGCTCCTCCTCGCGGCCGAGCTCGCGCCGCTGGTAGCGCTCGCGGAGCCGCTGCTCCTCGCCGACGTACTCGTTGATGCGCGCGAGGATGTCGTTCTCGTCCATCGCCCGCCGGCCTCAGCGGCCGCGGCCGGAGCCGGTGAGCCCGCTGAGGAACCCGCCGTCCGTCCGCGTCGAGTGCTGGAGCGAGCCGGTCTTCGGCTCGACCATCGGCGCGGCGGCGGGCGCGGTCGCGGCGGCGTTGCGGGCCGCGTCCACGGCTCGGCCAGCGGGCGACTTGCCGGCCGCCGTCCGGGACGTGCCGGACTTGGCGCTCGTCCGGGTGCCGGACCGCTTCGCGGTGCCCGACCTGGTGCTCGCCGTCGTCCGCGACGACGTGGTCTTGCGGGCGGCGGACGTCCGCGACTTCGGCGCGGTCTTCTTCGCCGTGCCGCTCCTCGTGGTGCTGCTCTTCGTGGTGCTGCTCTTCGTGGTACCGCTCTTCGTGGTGCCGCTCTTCGACGCGGTCGTCTTGCGCGCCGTGGAGCCCGCCCGCGCCGACGTCGTCGACCGGGACCGGCTGGACGCCGCCGACGCCGACTTGCGCGCCGTCCCCGACTTGGACGCCGTGCTCTTCTTCGCCGCCGTGCTCCGGGTTCCCGTGGAGCGGGACGTCGTGGACTTGGCCGTCGTGGTGATGACCTTGGCGGCCGCGTCCATCGCCTTGGCGGCGTCGGACATCGCCTTGGTGGCGCTGGTCATGGCCTTGGTCATCGCCGTCATGGCCTTCGCCGACGTCGAGGCCTTGGTCGCCACCGACTTCATCTGCGTCGCGGCGGTCTTGGCCTGGCTCGCGGCCTTGGTGACGCGGGTCGCGGCCGCCGACGACGACCGGCTGGACGCCGCCGTCGACCGCTTCGCCGTGCCGCTCTTGGCCGCGCTGCTCTTGGCGCCGCTCTTGGTGGTGCCGCGCTTGGCGGCGGTCGTGCGGCCGGTCGCCGTCGTCCGGGTGGACGACTTCGCGGCCGACGTGCGCTTGGCCGCCGGCTTCCGGGCCGTGGTGGACTTGCTGGCCGATGTGCTCTTCGTACGTGTCGCCGTCTTGGTAGGCACTGATCTCCCCCCAGTGATGATCAGTTACGGGGAGATCTATTCCACACTTTGTGACGCTCTACACACCCGGAGTCATATCAGCTCAGAGGCCCACGGGATGCCAGACGGTCTTGGTCTCCAGGAACGCGGTCAGGCGGGTGGTTCCGGGCTCGTCCGTCCAGGAACCGGTTCCGGGCCGCAGCACGCGTTTCAGGTTCTCGGCCGCCTTGCCCTCCAGGCCGGGGACGTCGTCGCCCGCCACTCCGGCGAGGTCGATGCCGTTGACGTCCATGTGGGACGCGAGCCACGGCGCGATCTCGCTCCGCCGCCCGGTGAGGACGTTCACGACCCCGCCGGGCAGGTCGGACGTCGCCAGCACCTCCGCCAGCGTGATCGACGGCAGCGGTGAGGGTTCGGACGCGACGACCACGCACGTGTTCCCCGCCACGATCACCGGGGCCACCACGGACACGAGCCCGAGCAGCGGCGAGTCGGGCGCGATGACGGCGACGACCCCGGACGGTTCGGGCGTGGAGAAGTTGAAGAACGGCCCCGACACCGGGTTCGACGCGCCCGCCACAGCCGAGACCTTGTCGGCCCATCCGGCGTACCAGACCCACCGGTCGATGGCCGCGTCCACCTCGGCCGCCGCGCCGCTCTTGGACGCGCCCGCCCGCCGGATCTCGTCGGTGAACTGGTCGCGGCGCCCCTCCAGCATCTCCGCGACGCGGTACAGGATCTGGCCGCGGTTGTAGGCGGTCCGCCCGGACCAGCCGGGGAACGCCTTGCGGGCGGCGGTGACGGCGTCGCGGGCGTCCTTGCGGGACGCCTGCGAGGCGTTGGCCACGAACCGTCCCTTGGCGTCGGTCACCACGTACGACCTGCCGGACTCGGATCGGGGGAACGCGCCCCCGATGAACAGCTTGTACGTCTTGCGAACGGCCAGCCGCTCAGGCATTGAGGTAGCCCTCCAGTCCGTGGCGTCCGCCCTCGCGGCCGAACCCCGATTCCTTGTAGCCGCCGAACGGGGAGGCCGGGTCGAACTTGTTGAACGTGTTGGCCCACACGACCCCGGCGCGCAGCCGCTGCGCCGTCCACAGGATCTGCGAGCCCTTCTCCGTCCAGACGCCCGCCGACAGCCCGTAGGGGGTGTTGTTGGCCTTGGTGACGGCCTCGTCGGGCGTCCGGAACGTCAGCACCGACAGGACGGGCCCGAAGATCTCCTCCCGCGCGATCCGGTGCGACTGCGCGACGCCGGTGAACACGGTCGGCGCGAACCAGAACCCCTGCGCGGGCAGCTCGCACGGCGGCGACCAGGCCTCGGCGCCCTCGGCCTCCCCGGCCGCCGACAGCTCGCGGATCTTGGCGAGCTGCTCGGCCGAGTTGATCGCCCCGATGTCGGTGTTCTTGTCGAGCGGATCACCGACGCGCAGCGTCGCCATCCGCGCCTTGAGCCGCTCCAGGACCTCTTCGGCGACCGATTCCTGGACGAGCAGCCGCGACCCGGCGCAGCACACGTGCCCCTGGTTGAAGAAGATCCCGTTGACGATGCCCTCGACGGCCTGGTCGAGCGCGGCGTCCGCGTAGACGATGTTGGCGGCCTTCCCGCCGAGCTCCAGCGTCAGCTTCGTGCCGGTGCCCGCCAGGACGCGGGCGATCTGCCGGCCCACCTCGGTGGACCCGGTGAACGCGACCTTGTCGATGCCGCCGTGCGCGACGAGCGCGCGGCCGGTCTCCCCCGCGCCCGTGACGATGTTGACGACGCCGGGCGGCAGCTCCGCCTGGCGGCAGATGTCGGCGAACAGCAGCGCGGTCAGCGGCGTCGTCTCGGCGGGTTTCAGCACGACCGTGTTCCCGCAGGCCAGCGCGGGCGCGATCTTCCACGCCAGCATCAGCAGCGGGAAGTTCCAGGGGATGACCTGCGCGGCGACGCCCACCGGCTTGGGGTCGGGCCCGAATCCGGCGTACTGGAGCTTGTCGGCCCATCCCGCGTAGTAGAAGAACCATGCCGCGACCAGGGGGACGTCCACGTCCCGCGATTCGCGGATGGGCTTGCCGTTGTCGATCGACTCCAGCACGGCCAGCTCGCGCGAGCGCTCCTGGATGATGCGGGCGATGCGGTACAGGTATTTGGCGCGTTCCCGTCCGGGCATCGGGCCCCAGACGGTGTCGTAGGCCGTCCGCGCCGCCGCGACCGCGCGGTCGACGTCCGTCTCGTCGGCGCAGGCGATGTCGGCCAGGACGGTCTCGTCCGCCGGGTTGATCGACTTGAAGGGCTCGCCGTGGCCGTCCACGAACTCGCCGTCGATGAACAGCCCGTAGGAGGCGCGGATGTCGACGACCGACCGCGACTCGGGCGCCGGCGCGTATTCGAAAACCATGCTCAGTCCAAGGTGAAGTAGTCGGGACCCGAATACACGCCCGTGGCCAGCTTGCGGCGCTGCATCAGCAGGTCGTTCAGCAGGCTCGACGCGCCGAGCCGGAACCATTCGGGCGTCAGCCAGCCGGGCCCGGCGGTCTCGTTGACCAGCACCAGGTACTTGATCGCGTCCTTCGTCGTGCGGATGCCGCCCGCCGGTTTGACGCCGACCTGGCGTCCCGTCCGGGCCCGGTAGTCGCGGACGGCCTCCAGCATCACCAGCGTGACCGGCAGCGTCGCCGCCGGGGACACCTTGCCCGTCGAGGTCTTGATGAAGTCGGCCCCGGCCCGCATCGCCAGCCACGACGCCCGCCGGACGTTGTCGAGCGTGGCCAGCTCGCCGGTCTCCAGGATCACCTTCAGATGCGCCGTCCCGCACGCCTCCCTGACCGCGGTGATCTCGTCGAACACCTTCCCGACGTCGCCCGCCAGGAACGCGCCCCGGTCGATCACCATGTCGATCTCGGCGGCGCCCGCCGCGACCGCCGCCCGGGTGTCGGCGAGCTTGGCCTCCAGCGGCGCCCGCCCGGACGGGAACGACGTCGCGACGCTCGCCACCCCGATCCCCGTCCCCTCAAGGGACCGGACGGCGACGTCCACCAGGTCCGGGTAGACGCACACGGCCGCCACCCGCGGCACCGACGCGTCGGACGGATCGGGCCGCGCCGCCTTCGCGCACAGCGCCCGGACCTTGCCCGGCGTGTCCGCGCCCTCCAGCGTGGTGAGGTCGACCATCGAGATGGCCAGGTCGATGGCCTCGGCCTTCGCGGTCGTCTTGATGGACCGGGTCGCCAGCCGCGCGGCCCGCTCCTCGGCGCCCACCTGGTCGACGCCAGGCAGCCCGTTCAGGAATGCGCGCAGTTCAGCGGCGCCGTTCAGCGTCGTCATCGACGCGGTCTCCGTTGACACGCTCCCAATATCGCCGAACCGCGCCCCCTGCACAAAACGGATGTCCGTTGACAGCGGCCAGTGCCATACAGCTAAAGTACTAACATGATAGTTCAATGGAGGTTGCGGTGATCGAGTTCCATCTGGACTCTGGCTCGGGGGTATCGCCGTACATGCAGCTCGTCCAGCAGGTGAAGCACGCGCTGCGGCTGGATCTGCTCCGCGAGGGCGAGCAGCTCCCCACCGTCAAGGACGTGGTCGCGCAGCTCGCGATCAACCCGAACACCGTGCTCAAGGCGTACCGGGAGCTGGAACGCGAGGGCCTCGTCGCCCCGCGTCCGGGCCTCGGGACGTTCGTGACGCGCACGCTGGCGGGCAACTCGCTCGCCGCCCACGGCCCGCTCCGCAAGGACCTGGAGCGCTGGCTCGCCAAGGCCCGGCTCGCCGGGATGGACGACGAGAGCATCGAGGCGCTGTTCATGACGACCTTTCGGTCCGCCCGCCAGGAGGACATAGCATGACCGCGCTTGAGGCCCAGGGGCTCGGCAAGAAGTACGGGAAGCGATGGGCGCTGTCGGACTGCACCCTCGACATTCCGGCCGGACGGGTCGTCGGGCTCGTCGGGCCGAACGGGGCCGGCAAGACGACGCTGCTGAACCTGGCCGTCGGGCAGCTCCAGCCGACCGCGGGCAGCATCCGGGTACTCGGCGGCCGCCCGGCGGAGGGCCCCGCACAGCTCGCCAAGGTCGGGTACGTCGCGCAGGACACGCCCACCTACGCCGGGCTCAGCGTCGCCGACCACCTCAAGCTCGGCGCGCGGCTGAACCCCAAGTGGGACGACGCCCTCGCCCGCAAGCGCATCGAGAGCCTCCGCCTCGACCCCGCGCAGAAGGCCGGGAAGCTGTCCGGCGGGCAGCGCGCCCAGCTCGCCCTCACGCTCGGCATCGCCAAGCGCCCCGAGCTGCTGATCCTGGACGAGCCCGTCGCCGCGCTCGACCCCCTCGCCCGCCGCGAGTTCCTCCAGGGCCTCCTGGAGGCCGCCGTCGAGCACTCGCTCAGCGTCGTGCTGTCCTCCCACCTGGTGTCCGACCTGGAACGGACGTGCGACTACCTGATCGTGCTCGTCGACTCCCGGGTCCGGGTGGCCGGGGACGTCGACGACCTGCTCGCCGGCCACCACCGGCTGACGGGGGCGCGCCGCGACCCGTCGACGCTGCCCGCGGACCAGCACCTGGTGTCCGAGAGCCACACCGACCGGCAGAGCACCCTCATCGTCCGGACGGACGCCCCCATCCACGACCCCGCGTGGACCGTCGGGAAGGTCGGGCTGGAAGACCTCGTCCTCGCCTACATGAGCGCCGAGCCGGCGCGGCCCGCGCTGGAGGCCGTCCGATGATCTGGCTGACGCTGCGGCAGTTCCGCGTGCAGGCCGCGGTGGTGTTCGGTGGGCTCGCCGTCCTCGCCGCCGCCCTCCTGCTCACCGGCCCCGGCCTGCAAGACGACTACGACAGCGGAGTCGCGGCCTGCGGCGCGGCGGGCGACTGCTCGCGGTTCTACCGGTCCTTCTTCATCGACCACCAGTACTACTTCGGCGGGCTCCTCGCCGTCGTCGTGTTCCTCCCGGGCATCATCGGGGTGTTCTGGGGCGCGCCGCTCATCACCCGCGAGCTGGAGCACGGCACGCACCGGCTCGCCTGGAACCAGAGCATCACCCGGACCCGCTGGCTGGCCGCCAAGCTCGGGCTCGTCGGGCTGGCCGCCGTGGCCGCCGCGGGCGTCGCGGTGGTCGCCGTGGACTGGTGGTCCGACCCGATCGACGAGACGGCGGTCAACGCCACCACGATCAACGGCATCGCGCGCGTCACGCCGCTCATCTTCGCGGCGCGCGGGATCGCCCCGCTCGGGTACGCGGCGTTCGCGTTCGCGCTCGGCGTCACCGTCGGCGTCCTCGTCCGCCGCACCCTCCCCGCCATGACGATCACGCTGGTCGTGTTCGCCGCCGTCCAGATCCTGATGCCGATGTTCGTCCGGCCCCACCTGGTGTCGCCCGTGACCAAGACCATCGAGATCACGGCGGACAACCACGGGGACTTCATGCTGGACCACAGCTCGGGCGAGGCGCGCCTCCAGGTGGAGGTGGACCCGGAACGGGGAGCCTGGACGCTCACGAACGACACGGTCGACAGGTCCGGGAACAGGGTCAGCGAGATCGCGTTGCCCAAGAGCGCCGGGGGCCCGTGCGACCCGCCGGGCCCGGATGCGCAGGGCAAACCCCCCACGGGCCCGCCGCAGAAGTGCTTCGACTACCTCAAGCAGCAGGGGTTCCGGCAGAAGGTCGCCTACCACCCCGCCGATCACTTCTGGGCGCTGCAACGGGCCGAGACGGGACTGTTCGCCGTCCTCGCCCTGGGGCTGACGGGCTTCTGCTTCTACTGGACGCGCCGCCGCCTCTCCTAGCCGAAAGCGTCGGGGCGCGTCCTGGCCCGTGAGGGTCAGGACGCGCTCAAGACGCTCGGCACCAAAGCCAATGCACCCAATTCAATGGAGGTTGCCGTGATCGAGTCCCAGCTGGAGGCCGCTCGATGATCTGGCTGACCATGCGGCAGTTCCGCGTGCAGGCCGCGGTGGTGTTCGGCGGGCTCACCGTCCTCGCCGCCGCGCTCCTGCTCACCGGCCCCGGCCTGGCGGACGAGTACGACAGCGGCCTCGCCGCCTGCGGCGCGGGAGGCGACTGCACGCGATTCACGCGGCTCTTCTTCAGCGACCACCAGAACCAGCTCATCCTGCTGGTCGCCGTCGTCCTGTTCCTCCCCGGCATCATCGGGGTGTTCTGGGGCGCGCCGCTCATCACCCGCGAGATCGAACACGGCACGCACCGGCTCGTCTGGAACCAGAGCGTCACCCGGACCCGCTGGCTGGCCGCCAAGCTCGGGCTCGTCGGCCTGGCCGCCGTGGTCGCCGCGGGGCTCGCGGTACTGGCCGTGAGCTGGTGGTCCGACCCCATCGACCAGGCGGCGGTGAGCACCGGCGCCGCCCGCATCACGCCCGCGGTGTTCATGGCGCGCGGCATCGTCCCGCTCGGCTACGCGGCCTTCGCGTTCGCGCTCGGCGTCACCGTCGGCGTCCTCGTCCGCCGCACCCTCCCCGCCATGGCGATCACACTGGTGGCCTTCGCCGCCGTCCAGATCGCGGTGCCGATGCTCGTCCGGCCCCACCTGGTCCCGCCGGTGACCAGGACCATCGAGATCACGGCGGACAACCGCGGGGAGATCATGCTGCGCAGAGGCGAGGACGGCCGCGTGAGCCTCCTGCTCCAGGCGGAGGCGGAGCAGGCGTCCTGGACGCTGGAGAACACGACGGTCGGCTCGTCCGGGCGGAAGCTCGACGAAATCATCCTGACCGGTCCCGGCGCGGCCGCATGCGAGGCGCGGCCGCCCGCGCCGAACGGCGAACCGCCGGACGGCCCGCCCCAGGCATGCTTCGACTTCATCAAGCAGCAGGGATACCGGCAGAAGGTCGTCTACCATCCCGCTGATCATTTCTGGCCGCTGCAGCGGGCCGAGACCGGTCTGTTCGCCGTCCTCGCGCTGGGACTGACAGGCTTCTGCTTCTACTGGACGCGCCGCCGCCTGTCCTGAAAGGCCGGCGCGTCCTAGCCCGAGAGGGTCAGGGCGCGCTGGAGGCTCTCGGCACTGGCGCGCAACCGGTGCGCCGACCGCTCGATCCTCGGCAGCCTGCCGGGACGGCAGGACACGGCGAGCGCGCCGAGGACGGCGCCGCTCGCGTCCATGACCGGGACGGCGGCGCAGCCGGTGCCGAGCGCGTACTCCTCGCGGTCGAGCACCAGCCCGCCGGAGGAGTCGAGCGAGCGGATCAGCCGTCCGGGCTCGGTGATGGTGTGCGGGGTCAGGTCGGCGAGCGGGTGCCGGGACAGGTAGTCGCGGCGGCGGTCGTCGTCGAACTGGCTCAGCACGCACTTGCCGAGCGCGGTGGCGTGCGCGGCGTCCTCGAAGCCGACCCACAGGTCGACGCGGGGGGTGCGCGGGCTGTCGGCGACGTCGATGAGGCGGATCTCGTCGTCCATGTGCATGCTGAAGTAGGCGGCGGCGCCGAGCTCGTCGCGCAGCGCGATCAAGGCCGGGCGGACGGCGGCGAGCAGCCGCTGCGCCCGGCTCCGCCCGTGCAGGGTCTCGACGCGGTCGCCGAGCACCCAGGCGCCGTCCGGCAGCCGGGTCGCGTAGCCCTCGTGCGCGAGCGTGCGCAGCAGGTGGTAGGTGGTCGCGAGCGGGAGCCGGGCCTCGCGGGCCAGCAGCTTCGCGGGCGCTCCGCTCGGATGGGACGCCACCGCCTCCATCAGCCGCAGAGCACGCTGCACCGAGGCGATGAGCGTCGGCTTGCGTGGCTCACTCATCACGGACAGCGAACCCCTCCGCCTTGGTCTGGTCAAGGGCTTCGGTGACAGTCCAGCCCATTGGATCATTTCTGCTGTCCGGCGGGGCAGTGTTTCCCGATCCCGCCACGGGAAAGGCCGTGCTCATGTAAAGGCCACTCCGGGGCAAGGAGCACGCATGAGCCAGACGCAGCGGGCGCGCGGGCACGTCGACGAGCGGACGGCACGGAAGGTCGCCGAGGAGGCGCGCGAGGCGGAATGGCGGCTGCCGAGCTTCGGCAAGCAGCTCTTCCTCGGCGATTTCCGGCTGGACCTCGTCCATCCGCATCCCCGTCCCGCCGCGGAGGCGCGGCGCAAGGGCGAGGAGTTCCTGGCCGCGCTGACCGAGTTCTGCGCCACCAAGATCGACCCGGCGGCGATCGAGCGGGACTCGCGCATCCCCGACGACGTCATCGCCGGCCTGCGCGACCTCGGCGCGCTCGGCATGAAGATCCCGGAGAAGCACGGCGGGCTCGGGCTCAGCCAGCTCTACTACGGCCGCGCGCTGGTGATCGTCGGGTCGGTGAACCCGGCGCTGGCCGCGCTGCTGTCGGCGCACCAGTCCATCGGCGTCCCGCAGCCGGTCAAGATGTTCGGGACGCGCGAGCAGAAGGACGAGTGGCTCCCGCGCTGCGCCCGCCAGGTCAGCGCGTTCCTGCTCACCGAGCCCGACGTCGGCTCCGACCCGGCCCGGCTGCGCGCCACCGCCGTCCCGGACGGGGACGGCTACGTCCTCGACGGCGTCAAGCTGTGGACGACCAACGGCGTCGTCGCCGACCTGGTCGTCGTCATGGCCCGCGTCCCCAAGTCGGACGGCCACCGCGGCGGCATCTCCGCGTTCATCGTCGACATGGCCACGCCCGGCATCACGGTCGAGAACCGCAACGCGTTCATGGGGCTGCGCGGCATCGAGAACGGCGTCACCCGCTTCCACAACGTCCGCGTCCCGAAGGCGAACCTGATCGGCGCCGAGGGCGCGGGCCTGAAGATCGCGCTGACCACCCTCAACACCGGACGCCTGTCCCTGCCCGCGATCTGCGCGGCGAGCGGCAAATGGGCGACCAGGATCGCGCGGGAATGGTCGCGGGAGCGGGTGCAGTGGGGCCGTCCGGTCGGCGAGCACGAAGCCGTCTCCCGCAAGATCGCGTTCATCGCGGCGACCGCGTACGCGATGGAGGCGATGCTCGACCTGTCCGGCCAGCTCGCCGACGACGAACGCAACGACATCCGCATCGAGGCGGCGCTCGCGAAACTCTGGACCTCCGAGATGGCGTGCCGCGCCGCCGACGAGCTGATCCAGCTGCGCGGCGGCCGCGGCTACGAGACCGCCGAGTCCCTCGCGGCCCGCGGCGAGCGCGGCGTGCCCGCCGAGCAGCTGTACCGCGACCTGCGGATCAACCGGATCTTCGAGGGCTCCACCGAGATCATGCACCTGCTGATCGCGCGCGAGGCGGTCGACGCGCATCTGTCGGTGGCGGGCGACATCATCGACCCCGACGCGTCCACCGGCGAGAAGGCCCGGGCGGCGGCCAAGGCCGGTGGTTTCTACGCCCGCTGGCTCCCGACGCTGGTCACCGGCGCCGGGCACCGCCCGTCGTCCTACGGCGAGTTCGGGCCCCTCGCCAGGCACCTGCGGTACGTCGAGCGCGCGTCCCGCAAGCTCGCCCGGTCCATCTTCTACGCGGCCGGACGCTGGCAGGGCGGCCTCGAACGCCGGCAGGGCTTCCTCGGCCGGATGGTCGACATCGGCGCCGAGCTGTTCGCGATGAGCGCGGTCTGCGTCCGCGCCCACGCCGACGCGTCCGGCGAGGGGCCCCTGGCCTCGGGAGCCACGGGCATGTCGGCCGTCCGCCTAGCCGACGCGTTCTGCCGCCAGTCACGCGTCCGCGTCGAGGAGCTGTTCGACGGCCTGTGGCGCAACACCGACGCCCTGGACGTGAAGCTCGCCCACTCCGTCCTGGCGGGCGACTTCACGTGGCTGGAGGAGGGCGTCCTGGACCCGTCCATCCCCGGCCCCTGGATAGCCCCCAGCGACCCGGGCCCGACCGAAAAGGACAACGTCCACCGCACCATCCCCTGACCAGGGTCGCCGCGCGGCTCGCGCGCCTCCCGCGCGTGGATGGGTAGACTGGCGCGACTTTGCGCCGGAGATCGAACCGTCCCTTGCGGATCAGGTCATTTCGGTCCGGCGAACGAGAGCCGAACGCCAACGCACCCAGCGAGCGGGAAGTAATGCAGTCACCTGGTCAGAAGAAGTCCATCGCAGGAACCCTCCTCAATCTCGTCGGGAGCCGTCCGAAGAAGGCGGGGCCCGCGCAGGGGCCCGCACCGGACGGCGACGTCGTCCAGCCGGCCGCCGGGGAGGGGTCGCTGGAGAACCATCTGGGCGGGGACGAGGCCCGCAACTACCGCAAGTACGAGTACGACACCGTCGCGCCGCACGTCGGCCGGTCGATGCTGGAGGTCGGGTCCGGCCTCGGGCACTTCTCCGAGCAGTTCGCCGGACGCCTCGACTACCTCGTCGTCAGCGATAACGACCCCTACTGCGTCGGTGAGCTGCGCAAGCGCTACGAGGGCAGCGACGACGTCGAGGTCATCGACCTGGCCCTGCCCGCCGAGATCGAGATCCGGCAGAAGGTCGACACGGTCGTGATGATGAACGTCCTGGAGCACATCAAGGACGACGCGCAGGCGCTGCGCGACCTCGCCGCCGTCACCCAGCCCGGCGGCCGCATCGTGATCTGGGTGCCCGGCTACATGCAGCTCTACGGGGACTTCGACCGCAAGGTCGGGCACGTCACCCGGTACACGCCCTCGACGCTGGAGGAGACCGTCCGCGCGGCGGGGCTCGTCCCCGAGGTGCTCAAGCCGATCAACTTCCTCGGCGGGATCGCCTGGTGGTTCGCGGTCCGCCGCGGCGGCGCCGGCTACCCCGACCCGAAGCTCGTCAAGATCTACGACCGGACGGTCGTGCCGGCCACGCGGGCCATCGAGCGGTTCGTCCGGCCGCCGTTCGGGCAGACGGTCTTCTGCGTCGCGCGCGTGCCGCGCTAAGAGGGGCTATCCGGCGACGGGAATGGATCACGGACGGTGGTCCGTTCCCGTCGTCTTTTTCCGTCCGGTCAAGCGGTATGTCAATCGGTGCGACGGGACGGTCCGGGCACGACACTGGGCGGTGGCCGGAACGGTCCCGGGCCCGCCTCTCCGGGCGGAGAAGCACCGCCCTGCTTCCGCGTGCCGTGACCGCGAAGGCCGGCCACGAAGTTCCCGTGTGGTCCGACGGTCCGGAGGCGGGGGTCCTGGGAGGGGAGATCCCCGCCGCCGGGTCAGGCGCGCACCCGCCCGTTCTGGCCGAAGAGCGAGAGGCGGTGCGCGGTGGCGGCGGCCTCGCCGCGGCTCGCCACCTCCAGCTTGCCGAGGATGTTGGAGACGTGGACGCTGGCCGTCTTCACCGAGATGAACAGCGCCTCGGCGATGTCGCGGTTGCTGCGGCCCTCGGCGACCAGCCGCAGGACCTCGAACTCGCGGGGCGTCAGGCCGAGCGGCGCGGAGTCGTCGGCGCGGCGGGTGCGGGTGCGGCGGAGCAGGTCGGTGATGAGCTCGCCGAGCGGCGCGGCGCCGAGCCTGGCGGCCAGGTCGGCGGCGATGTGCAGCCGTTCGGCCGCGCCGTCGTGGTCGCCGCCCGCCACCGCGGCCTCCGCCGCGCGCAGCAGCGCCCGCGCCCGGTAGTAGGGGCTGTCGAGCGCGTCCCAGGCGGCTGCGGCCTCGTCCCAGGCCCGGAGGTCGAGGACGCCCCCGGCGCGGGCGTGTTCGGCGTCGAAGGTGAGGCGGTGCGCCTGCTGGAGCGGGCCGCTGACGTGGGTCGTGGCGGCGCGTTCGGAGATGCGCCGCAGGTCGCCGGCGGCCGTCTCGCCCAGTTCGGCGCAGGCCGACGCGCCGACGACCAGCGCGGGCCAGGCGTACCGGGCGTCGTCGGGGAGGCCGGAGTGGTCGAGGACGGGACGGACGGCGTCCAGCGCGGCCTCCGGACGCCCCTCCGCGAGCGCGACCTGCGATTCGAGCCACAGCGTGGAGAAGTAGTCCTGCGTCTTGAGCCACTTCATCTTCAGGTTCATGATCTCGCGGGACAGGACGAGCCGCTTCGACGCCGTCACCAGGTCGCCGCGCGCCAGCGCCACCCATCCGGCCAGGACGAGCAGCGAGGTGCGCGTCGTGACCGCCGGGTCTTGCTCCATGGCGTGGTTCAGGACGGTCATGGCCTCGTCCCACCGGCCGAGCGACACCAGCGGCTCGGCCTGGTTGATGGACAGGAACGTGCCCTGGGTGCGGGCGACGCCGTACTCGCGGGCGAGTTCCTTGCCGCGCCCGGCGATGGCGGCGGCCTCCTCGTGCCGTCCGGTGCCCTCCAGGAAGTGCGACTTGATCACGTAGTAGCGGAGGAGGACCCGATGGTTGCCGCTGCGCTCGACGGTCTCCTCGACCTCGGCGATCGCGGCGGCGTCGTCGTAGTCGATGTCGGTGCAGAACCGGGTGATCAGCGCCTCGGCCTCGGTGACCGGATCGCCGAGCCGCCGCGCGATGGCGAGGGACTCGGCCGCCGCCTTCCGGGCCCCTTCGATGTCGGTGGTGAGGCGGACGTAGTTCCCCAGCGTGGACAGCGCCCGCGCCCGCAGCGCGCTCGGCGGCTCGGCGGGCAGCGCCTCGACGGCGGCGCGCATGTCGTCGACGAAGCCGGGCCGCGCCATCTGGTAGCGCATCCGCCCGCGCAGCTCCAGCAGCATCGCCAGCCGGGACGGGTCGTCGGGCTGCCCGCCCTCGACGGCCTCCTCGACCTCGCGGAGCGCGGCGGTGACGAGCTTGATACCGCGGTCGTACTCCCCGGCCTGGTCGGCGGCGGACGCGGCGTCTTGCAAGACCTTGATGTGGTTGGCCTCGATGCGTTCTTCGGCGTCCGGCACCTGGTCCCACAGTTCCAGGACGCGCGACAGCATCGCCAGGCACTCGGCGTAGGCGAGGGCTTTGCGGGCCTCGGCCGCGGCACGCCATGACGCGACCATCGCCCACGTGCTGTCGTGGGCCGCGTTCCAGTGATAGCTCAGCTCGACCCACAGCCGACCGGCCGGAACAAGCCCCGGATCGTCTTCCAAGGCCTCGGCATAGCGCTTGTGCAGCCGCGTGTACTCGCCCGGCAGCAGGTCATCGTGGACGGCCTCGCGGATCAGCGCGTGCCGGAACGCGTAGCCGTCGCCGTCCACGACGAGAACGTTCGCCGCGACGGCAGGGCGGAGCACGCGGGTGAGGGCCGCGTCCTCGAGCCGGGTCACGGCCGCCAGCAGCGCGTGCTCGATGCGGGTGCCGCCGCCGCTGGCGTCGCGCAGCACCTCCTGCGTCTCCTCGGGAAGCCGCTGGACGCCCGCGAGCAGCAGGTCGCGCAGCGATTCGGGCAGCTCGCACGCGAGCGTCCCGTCGTCGTCGAGCAGCGCCTCGATGAACAGCGGGTTGCCCTCGCTGCGCGCCGCGATCCGGTCGACGAGCCCGGCCGGGGGCATGTGCCGGGCGCCCAGCAGTTCGGTGACGAGGGCGGCGACGGCGGCGCGCGACAGCGGCGAGATCTCCAACCGCCGGACGCGTTCGACCCGCTCCAGCCCGGCCAGCAGCGGGCGCAGCGGATGGGTGCGGTGCAGCTCGTCCGACCGGTACGTCACGACGATCAGCACCGGCGCCGCTCCGAGGTTGCGGATCAGGAAGGCGAGCAGGTCGCGGGTGGAGCGGTCGGCCCAGTGCGCGTCCTCGATCACCAGCACGACCGGGCCGCGCTCGGCCAGCCGCTCCAGCAGCGTCAGCACGACCTCGAACAGCCGCGCCCGCTCCTCGCCCGAGGCTGCGTCGGACTCCGGCTCGCCGAACTCCGGCAGCAGCCGGGCGAGGCCGCCGGTGTCGCCGCGCGGCACGAGCCCGGCGACGCCGTCGATGCCGATGTCGCGGACGAGCCCCCGCAGGACGGTCGTGAACGGCGCGAACGGCAGGCCGTCAGAGCCGAGCTCCAGGCAGCCACCGGCGAGCACCCTGGCCCGCTCCCCGTCGACGGCGGTCGTGAACTCGCGGATCAGCCGGGTCTTGCCGAGCCCCGCGTCCCCGCCGACGAGCACGGCCCCGGGCGCCCCGGCGAGCGCGCTCTCCAGCTCCGCCAGCTCGGCCGACCTGCCGATCAGGACGGGACTCATCGCACGTGGGCTCACGCCCCAAGCATGCCAAACGATCCGGACATTCCCACCTGATTAATCCCCCTGGGTGGCCGTGGTCCCCCGATGACCACGGCCACCACACAGTCAGACGACCGAGCCCCCGGTAATAGTTCGCAGTCCTTCCAGAAAACATCTACGGTCACGCCATGTTCTCCCTCCAGGAGCCCCCGCTGTTCACCCGCCTGAAGAAGGCACAGCGCATCCTGGTGGCGGGCGCGGGCGGCGGATTCGACGTGTACGCGGGCCTGCCCCTCGCCCTTTCGCTGCTCAACGAGGGCAAGGACGTCCATCTGGCGAACCTGTCGTTCAGCGCGCTCTACGGCCTGCCGCCCGACGCGTGGCTCGAAGCCGACGTCGCCGCCGTCACACCCGAAACCCCGGCGCACGCGACCTATTTCCCCGAGGCGACGCTCGCCCGCTGGCTCGGCCGCCACGGCTTCCCGTCGACCGTCTACGCCTTCCCGAAACTGGGCGTCCAGCCCCTTCGCGGCGCCTACCGTCACCTGGCCGGCCTCCTGAACCTGGACGCCGTCGTCCTCGTGGACGGCGGCACCGACATCCTCATGCGCGGCGACGAATCCGGCCTCGGCACACCCGAAGAGGACATGGCCAGCCTCGCCGCCGTCCACGGCCTCGACGTCACCGAGAAGATCGTCCTCTCCCTGGGTTTCGGGGTGGACGCCTACCACGGTGTGAACCACTCCCACGTCCTGGAGAACCTCGCCGACCTGACCGCCGACGGCTCGTACCTGGGCGCCTTCTCCATTCCTTCCGACAGCCGCGAAGCGGCTCTCTACCTGGACGCGGTCGACCACGCCCAAGCCTCGACCCCCGCCCACCCGAGCATCGTGAACGGCTCCATCGCGGCCGCCCTGCGAGGCCAGTTCGGCGACGTCCGCTTCACCACCCGGACCCGCAACAGCGAACTGTTCATCAACCCCCTCATGGCGATGTACTTCGCCGTCGACCTGGACGGCCTGGCCCGCCGCAACCTCTACCTCGCCCGCCTGGAGAACACGCGCGTCATCAACCAGATCAGCGCCATCATCGAGGAGTTCCGCTACAAGATCCCTCCACGCAAACCCCGCCAGTACCCGCACTGACCCCGTCTGCGGTCACGGGTCGTTGGCCTCGGTTCGGGACACCACCTCGCCGGACATCACAATGCGGATGTCACGGCCGTCCTCGGTGAGCACCTCGGTGTAAGGGCTCTGGACCTCCATCACATAACCGGTGATCGTGGTGCCGTCGCGCAACGTGATGAGCTGTTCAGGGACCCACACCGTGTCGGTCAGCCCGCCGAGGCCGAGGAACGCCAGCCCGACCACGACGCCCATATGCGCGAAGATCTTGGACAGATAGGGTCTGAGCGGCCCGCGCCGCCACATCACCGTGAAGACCAACGTGCTGACCACCAGCGCCACCACCAGCCCCGGCCAGCTCCGCAACGTGATCAGCGCCGCAACGAGCACCCCGACGAGCACCGACAGGAACACCGTCTGATGCGGCCGCCACTCGCCCCGCACCACGTGGTGGACGTGCCGGGCGACCGCGAGCGGGAGCACCAGCGCCAGCAGCACACCGGTCAGCGTTCCGGCGCCCAGAAGCGTGCCCACCACCACACCGATCACGTCGTCGAAGTTGACCGACTCGGCGAGCGAGAAGGCGACATCCCAGTCATAGTGAGCGACCGCCAGCAGGCGTAGCACCAGGAAAAGCATCCCGCCCAGGGCCACGGCGTTCACCCCGGCCTTCGACGCCACCGCTGCCCCCTTCGGACCCGCTACCCGGACGGACGTCCGGCGACGAGATCGCTCAGCCAATCCCCCAGCCGCTGGAGGGGCAGCCGATACCGCCGCTCACGCGCCTTCGCACGACGCTCCTTCCGCGACCCCTCCGCGTACCGGCGCTGGGCCCACAGCGAATCAGGGCGGGCCAGCCGGACGGCTCCGACGAACGCCACCACCCCGACGAACAACCCGATCAGCCCGGTCCAGACCTTGCCTTTCAGAAGCGCGACGAGGGCCAAGAACAGGTTGAGAACGAGCACGAACGCGATCGCCCACAACCCGTCCCCGGCGGCCTCGTCCATCCCCAACGGCCGCAGCCCTACCAAGAGCAACCCGCACAGCGCGACGGTGATGAACACGACCTCGACCGACAACCGGCCCTGCTCGCTCCAGTAGACGTCCTTCAAATGGAGGACGAGCGCGAACTCGTCCAGTACCAGCGCCGTGCCGAGCCCGAACACCGCCGCCGCGGCCCCCGCCAGACCGGATGTGTCGTCCGCGATGGCCAGCCCGCCCACACCGCCGACGCACATGAACACCAGCCCGAACACGACGTGGTGAATGTGCTGCCCGCCAGGCGAGACATTCCCCGGCCACCACCGCACCTGCCGCCGAATCATCCGCACGCTGAACCGGATGAACAGGAACCCGACGATGAACGCAAGCAGGAAACAGGACAGCCGCAGCCGCCCGGTGTCCGAGATCTCCCGCGAGAACCACTCCCCCACACCGCAGGCATTCCGCCAAGGCTCCCAACCCACACCCAGCGGTCGGCTACCGACGCTTTGCCTTCACCACCGCCCAGACGCTCTTGCCCTCGAACTCCGTCCGCACCCCGTGCAGCTCGGACAGGTATTCGACGATCCCGAGCCCCCACCCGCCCGGATCGGGATCGTCATCGCCCGGCGCCTCCTCCGGCATCGACAGATCGGGCGCCGACCTCTCGGGCCGCGCCGGCGAGGAGTCCCACACCTCGACCTGGAGCCCGTTGCCCACCAGTCCCATCCGCAGCGTGACCGGCAGGTTCGGCGTCGCCTCCACCGCGTTCGTGAGCAGCTCCGACACGACCCGGACGGCCGCGTCCACCGTCTCGTCGGCCATCCCCCACTGGAGCGCCTGCGACTCGACGATCATCCGCCCCTGCCGCACCACGTCCGGCGTGGCCAGAAACCCGCGCCGCAGAACCCGCGGCCCCGCCGCCGTCCTTTCCGTTCGAACCAAACAGTCCGTTATGTCGAACCTGTCGCTCCGCCGATTCCGCCAAATGATCATTTCTTTCACCACTCCCGATCGCTCGCTGTGTGCATTTCGCTACACATCGTGGGAGTTCCGAGCTATCGTCGGAAGTGGGACCGGCTTGTCCAACTCGATAGCTCCGGAGGGCAACTCGTGGTGAATCGGAAACAACTCGACCCGAGCAAGTCCGTAGCCGCACTTTTCGGGGCAAAGCTCCGAGACCTTCGGGACAAAGCCGGACTTTCTCAGGCCCAGCTCGGGGACGCGATCGGCTACTCCAACGACACGATCTCCAAGGTCGAGACCGCCGCCCAGGCCCCTTCCCCCGAACTGGCCAGGTGCCTCGACGCCCACTTCAACACCAACCAGTTCGACGAACTCCAGCCCCACGCGGCCAGGGAGAGCATCCCCTCCTACTTCCGCCCCTACGCCGACCTGGAGAGCACAGCCATCGGCGTCCGGGTCTACGAGCCGGTCGTGATTACCGGGCTACTCCAGACCGATGAGTACGCTCGCGCAGTTCTGCGCCCCGGTCAGCGCCCGAGCAAACTCGACCAATCGGTCGCCGCCCGCATGCTGCGCCAAGAGGTGTTGCGTAGGGAGGACCCGCCCTGGGTGGTCATCCTGTTGGCAGAGCCAGTCGTGCGAAAGCTCGTCGGCAACAAGGAGATCACCTCGGCCCAGCTCGCACATGTGCTGGAACTCGCGGACGACGCCCACGTGAACGTGCTCGTCGTCCCAAACGGTGCCGACGTCTACCCCTCGAGCGGATTCACCCTGTTCAGCCGCGAGGACGAACCCGACCTCGGGTATGTTGAGGGCGCTGCCGGACTTGGTCGCGTGATTGAGCAGAGCACTCATGTGGAGAGGCTCCGCCGACTATGGGACATCATCAGCAGCGCGGCCATGTCGGAGGCGGCATCGAAGGCTCTGATCCGCGAAGTGATGGAGGGCTTGTGAACCTTGCGATGAACGCAGCGTGGCGTAAGAGCAGTCACAGTGGCCAAGAGGGCACCACATGTGTCGAGCTAGCCGATCTGAAGACCGCCGTAGGAGTCCGAGACAGCACTGACCCAAGCGGGCCCGTTCTTCAATTCGGACGGAACGCTGTTGCCAGTCTTGTCCGCCGTGTGAAGGCTGGCGAACTCGACCGGTAGTCACCCTCCCGCACAGGCCCCCTCTTCGGAGGGGGCTTTTCTTGCGTTTCGGCCGGTCAGCCGCACAACGCAGCATCGCCAAACGTCCTCCCCGGGAGGACGATCGCGCCATGAGACCTGATCGCATCACATGGCGCAAGAGCAGTTACAGCACCCAAGAGGGCGGGCAGTGCGTTGAGTTGGCGAGCCTCGTCCAGCAGATCCGGCCTGGGGACTACACATGGCGGATGAGTAGCTACAGCAGCCAAGAAGGCGGCACCTGCATCGAGGTCGCGACCCTTAGCACAGCCATCGGCGTTCGGGACAGCACCGACCCCGACGGCCCGGTCCTCCAGCTCAGCCGTCCGGCTGTCGCTGGGCTCGTCAGTCGCATCAAGAGCGGCCAGCTCGACCGGTAACCACAGGGGCGATTCTCACGGCCGCTCGTCTTGCTCCTGCCTGGCTTCCTCCAGATTCTCGCGCACGGCCTTGGTCAGTGGATGATCAGGCCCCTGCGCCTGTTCGCTCTCGGCAAGGGTTCGCTCGAACAGGGGGATCGCCCGCTCCAGGTCACCCGCGGCCTTGTAGGCGACAGCGAGATCGTTGCGGGAGCGCAGAATGGCGGGGTGGTCGGGGTCCAGCACCCGTTCACTGGCGGCGAGAGTCTGCTCGTGCAAGAGGATCGCCTTCCCCAGGTCACCCGCGAGCCGATAAGCGATGGCGAGACTGTTGCGGGAACGCAGGGTGAGGGGATGATCGGCGCCCTGCACTCGCTCCCTGTCGATGACGGTGCGCTCAAACAGAACGATCGCCTGTTCCAGATCGCCCGCGTCTCGATAGGCGACGGCGAGGTTGTGCTGGATGGCCAACGTGGCGGGGTGATCGCTACTTAGATCCCGTTCGTTGAAGGCGAGAGTCTGCTCGAACAGACGGATCGCCTGGCCGATGTCACCCGCAGATCGGTAGGCAGTGGCGAGCCAGCTTCGGGAGGCCAGCGTTACGGGGTGGTCGGTACCCAGCGCCCGTTCGCTGGCGGCGAGGCTCTGCTCTATCAAGGGGATCGCCCGGTCCAGGTCCCCCGTGTGGAGGAACGCACCGGCGAGGCTCGTTCGAGAGATCAGAGTGTCGGGATGATCGGTGCCCCGGACCCGCTCGCTGGCGGCGAGAGTCTGTTCGTACAAGGAGATCGCCTGGGCCAGATCACCTGCCTCTTGGTAGGTGCCGGCAAGGTGGTTGCGACACGTCAAGGTGTCGGGGTGGTGGTCGCCATGCAGGCGTTGAGTTGAGGCTATTGCGCGTTGACGGTAGATGATGGCGCGGGCCAGGGCTCCCTGGTCTTCCAGGAAGTCGGCAGTGTGGGTCAGCAACTCGGCGGTTGTGTCGGTGTCGGTGCCGGGAGGTGCGTGGGCTGCCAGCGCGTCGACGAGGGGCAGCAGCCGACGCCAGTTCGGCCAGCTTGCCGGATCGTACGCATTGGCGGGACGGGCCCGGTTCAGCAGGTGGGTGGCGGTGTCGCGGGCATCGTCAACGTCGACGCGCTGCCGATGGGGGTCGGCGGGGTCGGGCGTGCGGGCAAGGGCTTGGACCAGTCGGTGCACGGAGATCGCGCCGTCGTCGTGCAGAGTGATCATGTTGTAGGCGGCGAGCGAGCCCAGTGCCTGCTGTAGCTGCGCAGGCTCTACGGGATTGCTTGCCGGGGCGTGGCGATGTCGTCGTCGCGTCCAGCCCGATGGCCGTGCTCGACGTCCGGCGGAAGGAGCGGCGATGTGGAGGCCCTCCGGCAGGGAGCGGGGGATGGTGTCGGGGGCGTACCACGCCAGGATCCGCAGTAACCGCCCGGCCAGCGGGGTGGCGGTGAGTTGGTCCAGGGTGGTGCGCCAGATCCGGGCGATGGTCCGGGCGGCGTCCCCGCCTGTGGCGGGCAGGTCGAACATCTGGACGGGCGAGTCCGCAAGAAGGTCCAGGTAGGCGCGAGGGGACAGCCGATTCTGGTGGAGGAACGCAGCCGCCTGCTCGACCGCCAGCGGCAGGTACCCAAGCTCGGCGGCCAGATCCTCGGCGCCGTCCAGGTCGGCGCCGTCGCGGCAGGGGCGGGCGATTCGAGTGAGCAGTTCCACCGCCTGCGCGGGGGTGAGCACCTCCAGCCGCACCACCTCGGCCCCGAACCGGTGCCAGCCCTCCCCTAAGCGGCTGGTGATCAGCACCCTGCCCCTGGCCGCGCGGTCCATCACGCTCGCGATGTCGGCGGGGTCTTCGACGTTGTCCAGGACCAGGAGCCAGCCCTCGTGGCAGCTCAGCCAGTCCAGCGCCCACCCGGCCAGCTCTTCCAGCGGCAGCACTCTCGTCAGTACCGGCTGTAGCGCGGTGGCCAGGGCCGCCAGGCCCGCCTGCACCCCCTCCGGGTTCTCGGCGGTGATCCACCACACCGGCCCGAACCCGTCGGTTCGTTCAGCGTGATGGGCAGCGTAGCGGGCGGCCAGGGTGGACTTGCCGACGCCGCCCAGCCCGTGCACCGCCGCGACCACCACCCCGCCCGACGCCTCCAACGCCGCGTCCAACTCCCCCAGCTCATCGTGACGGCCGACGAAAATGTGTTGATGCCCTGGCACGTTCATCAGCCCCGGCGGGGCGGGCACCTCAGCGGCCGGACGCACCGCGCCCTCGCCCAGCACCGTCTGCCGGTCGATGTGCTGCTGGTGAATGTCCCTGCCCGCTTGCTGCAGGCGGCTGTGGCCCGAGGCCGTGCCCTCTAGGTGGGGGCCTGGCGGTTCGGGCGGGTCGGTCACCGGTCCTCGCCGATGTGCTGGTCGCGTCCGGCCTGATAGACCCGGCCCCGTCCGGACGCCTTGGCCTTCATCTGCACGCCCGCCGTGCGGCCGGAGGTTCTACGGGACGTGGCCATCCCGTAGACCGCCAGCGCAAGCCCGGTGATCCCGACCACCGCGCCGATCGTGCCGATGACATCGGCCCGGCGAAATCCCTCTACCGCGAAGTACACGGCCAGTACGGCCGCCGACGCCACTGCGGTCAGGCCGCCGATCCAGATCAGTGCTCGACCCGTCATGGCCGCATTATCGGCCCGCTCGTCCGCCGCCAAGACGGAGTTCGCCACACATGGCCGCATCGGGCATGGCCGGGACGATTAATTCGGCTCCGCCTGGAGGGCCTTACGAAGTTTATCTAGTTCGGCGTGCCATTCTTTGAGGCTGTCGCCGCTTTCGGCCCAGAGCTCCTGCGATTCGGAGTTCGGGCCTGCCACCCGGTCGAGGGCGGCCAGCGCCAGGGGTCGGAGGTCGTCGGGCAGGTCCGGCACGGGCTGGTCCGGGCCATAGATGGGGTGCGCGGGCGGGCCGCCGGGGCATTGCGCCGCCACCAGGGCGGCTGCTGCGACCGCTATGTCGCCGTCCGAGCGGTCCAGGTAGTCCGTCTCGTGGAGCACGGCTTCCAAGGCCGCTCGGATGGCGGCCGGACGCTCGTCCAAGGCCAGGTCATCGAGGTCGCCCGCGAAATCGGCGGCGGTGTCGTTGCCGAATGGGGTCACGTCCCAGGTTCCCATTTGCACCTCCAGGGGTCCCCGCACTCTAGACAATTCCGGCAGCCGCCACGGCCCGGCGGCCGGTTCGTGGCAAAGTGGCGGTATGCCTGGCGCGCGGTACGGGATGGATGCGCCCTACGGGTTCGGCTTCATGGGCCTGCTCGTGCTGGGGTTCTGGGTGACCGGGCTGGTGCTGGCGGCCACCGCCGATCTGGCCGCCGCGCTGCCAGCGCTGGTCTCCGGCACCCTGCTGGCGGGATGCCTGGCCCTGAGCCTGCACACCACGCTGCGCGGCAAGTTCCTGGTCTGGCGGGACGTGCTGGACGAGCTGGACCTGCGTGGCGACGAACGGCTGCTCGACCTCGGCTGCGGACGCGGCGCCGTCCTGTTAGCCGCCGCCCGGCGCCTCCCGCGGGGCCGGGCGGTCGGCGTGGACCTGTGGCGCGGGCTGCACCAGTCCGGCAACACCCCGGCGGCGACCTTACGCAACGCCCGCGCCGAAGGCGTCGCCGACCGCGTCCACGTGCAAGGGGGCGACCTGCGCAGGCTCCCGTACGCGGAGGCGAGCTTCGACCTGGTCGTGTCCAGCCTGACGGTGCACACCATCTTCGGCGCGGAGGCCCGCGCCCAAGCGATCGCCGAGGCGTACCGGGTGCTGCGGCCGGGCGGCCGCCTGCTGATCGCCGACCTGGCGCGGACACCCCGCCAGTACGCCGCGGTGCTGGCCCGGCTGAACGCCCAGGACATCCGCGTGCGCGACCTCGGCTGGCGCGCCTGGTGGGGCAGCCCGTGGGTCCGGACCCGCCTGCTCACCGCCCGCAAACCAGCAACCCCCTGAACAGCGGCCCGAACGCTCCGGCGCACAGCAGCCCGAGTAAGGCGGACGGCGTCCCTAAGCCGATCCGCTGGGTCGGGTCGGAAGCCTACGGAATTTGTCCCTGGGCCGAAATGGGGGATGCGCGAAAATGCGTAGCGGCGGCGAGGCGAATCAACTGGAGCTGTGGTGCGGGTTCTTACCTGGAATGTGTGGTGGCGGTTCGGGCCTTGGGAGGCGCGCAGGGAGGCGATCGCGACGACGCTCGCGGAGCTCGACTGCGACATCGTCGGGCTGCAGGAGGTCTGGGGCGAGGGCGACGAGAACCTCGCCGGCTGGCTCGCCGACCGGCTCGGCATGCACTGGACGTGGGCGGTCTCCGACCGGCCCGGCCGCTGGCACGCCCGCCTCGACGGCTCGACGGCCGACGTGGGGGACGCCGTCCTCAGCCGATGGCCGATCATCGACCGGGACGTCCTGCGCCTGCCCACCGAAGGCGGGCGCGACGACGGCCATCGGGCCCTGTTCGCGCTGGTGGACGTCCCCGTCCACCCGGTGCCGTTCTTCACCACGCATCTGAATTCGGAGCCGCACGGGTCTGCCGTGCGCTGCGCCCAGGTGGCGGCCCTGGCGGGGTTCGTCGCGTCCCACCTAGACCGCAGCCCGTTCCCGCCCGTGGTCACCGGCGACTACAACGCCCATCCCGACTCCGACGAGATGCGCCTGTTCGGCGGGTACCGGACGGCGCCCGCCGTCCCCGGCCAGGTTCTGGTGGACGCCTGGGAGTACGCCGACCCGGCCGCGCCCGCCGTGACCTGGGACCCGGTCAACCCCTACGCGGCACAGACCCTCGAACCGCCGGGGCGCATCGACTACATCCACGTGGGGCTGCCGGGGCCGAATGGGGTCGGGCACGTCCGGTCCGTCTGCCGCGTTGGTGACCGGCCCGTCGGCGGGGTGTGGCCCTCCGATCACGCGGCCGTCCTCGCCGAACTCGCCGGGCCGTAGGCCGCCGCCTCCGCTGTCGTGCGAAGCGCTCGGCCGGCAGGTCCCGGCCGAGCGCTTCGACGTGCGGATCAGCGGACGCTTCGTCCCGTCCGCTTACGGGTCACAGGGGCCCTCCTCCCACCACCAGAACCCGGTCGGGCGGTCGTAGGTGAGCGAGCAGATGATGCGGTCGCCGCGCTCGTCGCCGTAGCGTTCCTTGATCTCGGCGCGCAGATCGCTCCACTGGCGCCGGGTGTCGTTGATCGCGGACGTGACGGCGAGCTGCTCGTTGTCGCCGATCTTGCCGCGCGGCGTCGGGTTGTCCAGCGTCACCTTGCCGTTGGCGTCGATGATCGCCGAGTCCTTGTTCAGGTCCTCGTCGTGCCGGACGCGGCCCTCGCACTCATCCGAGGGATAGCAGCCGGTCGTCAGGGACTCCGGGATATCGCGGGGGTCGGGCTCCGCCCATCGCATGCCGAGCAGCGGGGACACGCCGGTGCGCAGCATTCCCGGCGGGTTGTTCCGGCTGAACGGCTCGCCGATCTTGCTCTGGTCGGCCCAGTTGGAGTGGGAGGCGAAGTCCTGCACGCCGTGCAGGAGGCGGCCGAACAGGTCGGCGACGCGGCACTTGGCGTAGCGCTGGTCGCCGGGCCGGACGTTGTCCTCACAGCTTCCGGCGGTTTGGGAGTAGGAGATTTCACCGTCCGCGTGCAGGATTCCGTTCCCCGCCTGTTTCGCGGCCGAATCGAACCTGTCACGCAGATGTCTGATGCACTTGAGCAGTTCCTCGGAAGCCTGCGCGCGAGTGCGTGGGTAGGGTTTGTCGCCATTGTGCTCGGGCTGGAGGTAGTCGGCGTTGTCGCAGTGCGCGGCCGGGTTCTCCAGTTCGCTGCCGGTGAGGAAGTTCGGCCGGTCGGGACGTCCGACACCGCCGAAGAAGCCGCGGGAACCGGCGATCTGCGTGATCGACCAGCTCTCGAAGCATTCGTAGTTGGTGCTCTTGGGCGTCTGCCCGTCCTTGCAGGCCAGGGCGGCCCGCGTCACCTTCTCGTGTTCGGCGTGGCTCTCACTGAACCAGTAGTACGTGCGGAACGCCTCGGCCTTTGGCGGCGCGAGCGCGGTTGCCAGTCCCGCGATGACGACGAGCGCGGCGCCGATGGCCCCCATCCGGCGAAGCGCCACAGTGAGAGGAGATCTCGAAATCCCCCGTGACATGAGCGTCCTTTCGTAGGCCGTCAATCCTCTCGTGGCGGGGTAAGGATCGGCCGCAGACTATACATATGCGGTCACGCCGTGTGAAGAGAAGTTGGCTCATGGTCGCCGTGCGTCATATCCGCCAATGGAGATCATGACCTGCTCGCAAACGCCCCATCTTCACGATCATCTTGTCCGGGTCCGGCCACAGATTTCGAGATCAAACTTGGCCGGCAGCAGGGACTGCCAGGGACCTCCCGACTGGACAAACGCGTAACACGTGGGTTACATGTCCCCATGGACGTCTTCGCCGCCGTGGCCGATCCGGTGCGCCGCCGCATCGTGGTACTGCTCGGCGACGGGCCGCTGACGGCCGGTGCGCTGGCCGCCGCGTTCCCGGAGATCAGCCGCCCGGCGGTGAGCCGCCACCTGCGGGTGCTGCGCGAGGCGGGGCTGGTCGCGGCCGAGACCGTGGGACGCGAGCGGTACTACCGGGCCGACCACGGCGCGCTGCGGGAGATCGACCGGTGGCTGGCCACGGTCCGCAGGCAGGCCTGGGACCAGCGCCTGGACGCCCTCGGCACGGAGGTCCACCGCACGCGCCGGGAACGTCCGGCGGAACCGCGGACGACCGGCGAGGAACGACCCACCGATTCGAGGAGGAGCGCGGGATGAAACCGACACCCACCGGCAGGCTGCTCGCCACGGCGACCGGCACCGACCTGCAACTGACCCGCCTGTACAAGGCCACGATCGAGGACGTCTGGGCGAGCATCACCGAGCCGGAGCGGACGGCCCGGTGGTTCGCGCACTGGAGCGGCGAGGGCAGGCCGGGCGCCACCGTCCGGCTCACGCTGGTGCACGAGGACGGGCAGCCCGAGAGCGACATGACGATCATCGCCTGCGAGCCGCCCCGGCGGCTGGAGGTCGAGACCGTCGACGAGTACGGGCGCTGGCATCTGGAGGCGCGCCTCGACGAGGCCGGCGGCGTGACGACGCTGACCTTCCTGCATCACCTGGACCCCGACACCGACGTGACCACGACCGGGCCGGGCTGGGAGTACTACCTCGACCGCCTTTCCACGTCCAGGGAGGGAACGCCCCCGCCGGACTTCGACGACTACTATCCGGCCCAAGTGGAGTACTACCGGAACCTTACGACCGGCTGATTTCCGTGAGTGGGCGAGAAATGGTTCGGGGCCTCCAGGAAAGGGCGGCCCGGGCCCTTCCGGCGGAGCTGGTCCGCGACGTCGACGGATGGTGGCTGCGCCATGCTCCCGGCTGTTCCTGGTGGGTTGGGACCGTGCTTCCACACGGTGCAGCCGCGCCGGGTGAATTGGTGCGCAGGGTCGTCCAGGCCGAGGCTTTCTACGCCGGGCACGGAGCGGACGCGCGGTTCCAGATCACGCCCGGTGCGTGCCCGGACGGGCTCGACGCCGTCCTGGAGGGGCGCGGGTACCGGCGGGAGAGCACTGTTTCGTTGCAGGTGGCACCTGCCAGGCGCGTCCTGGAGCGGACGCCCGGCTCGTTACGGGTCCGGCTGGACGATCGTCCGACCCGCGCGTGGTTGGACGCCTGGCGCGCCGTGCACGGCGGCGACCTCGACTCCGAGCGGAAAATGCTCGCTCGGGTGAAAGGAACGTCCGCCTATGTCTGCGCGATGGTCGGCGACGATGTCGCCGCCGTCGGACGCGCGGTCGCCGACACCGGATGGACCGGCGTGTTCAACATGGCCACCATTCCCGAAGCGCGCGGAAAGGGCGCCGGACGGGCCGTCCTCGCCGCGTTGGCAGGGTGGGCTGAACGACAGAAAGCCGACCGCATGTACCTCCAGGTGGAGCACGGCAATGGTCCGGCTCTACGCCTTTACGAGCGCTCGGGATTCAGCGAGATCAGCCCCTACCACTACCGGACCGCTACGGCGTCCGGCCGGTGATGGCGACCACGCGGTCGATCAGCGGGGCGCCGGCGGGGACCTCGACGGCCGGGCCCCACAGGGCCGGGACGGGGGCGTTCGGGACGAACGTCGCCACGTGATCGAGGCAGTGCCGTACCGCCTCCTCGGGCATGGCGGCGGGCTGGCCGGTGGCCTTGGCGAGGTCCCAGCCGTGCACCACGATCTCGGTCAGCGCGACCTTGCCCCACACGTCGTTCGCCAGCTCCACTCCCCCGCCGACGTCGGTGCCGCCCTCCCACGCGGCCGGGTCGTCCCAGGCCGCGCCGAGTGCCCGCAGACGCCCGGCGACGACATCCCGCCAGCCGGTCCCCAGGTTCGCCGCGCTCGGCTCGCGGTCGGCGGACTCGCTGGTCTTCTTCAGCGCCAGCGCGGTGAACCCGTCCGCGACGACGTCGACGTGATCTATCAGGTCGCCGACGCTGTAGTCGGCGCAGGGCGTGGCGTCGGGCAGCCGCGTGTCGTCGACGCCCGCCAGGATCTCGATCATGCGGTGGCAGGCGGGCTTCAGGTCGATCATCGAACCCTCTCTCTGGGTGGACGTCCGGGCCAGTGCGGCCTCAGACATACCGACCGGTGCGGCGGACGAAAGTCATCGGGCGCGGCCGCCATGGGCCCGATGTCTGAGATCTGCAAAGGGTGGCGTCCGTCACGGGAAAGACGGGGGCGGTGAGCAGGGGGTTCACTCACGGCAACACCCCGTGAGAGGAGCGTTCACATGCCGGATACCCCTGGTTCGGAGTTCTGGAAGGACCTCAAGCCGATCGAGAACTCGTTCAAGCCGGACGCGCTGCCGGAGGTGTACCTGTCCAAGGTCGCCACCGACGACGACCGGTACTACGTGCCGTTCACCGAGACGGTCGGGTCCCGCCCGCTGTGGATCAACGTGAAGGACAACACGTGGTCCGACATCCTGCGGTCCAAGGAGGCCGGGCTCGTCAACCGGCACTACCACCCGCACGAGGTGTTCGCCTACACGATCTCCGGCAAGTGGGGCTACCTGGAGCGTCCCTGGACGGCCACCGCCGGCGACTTCGTCTACGAGGCGCCGGGCGAGGGCCACACGCTCGTCGCCTACGAGCACGAGGAGCCGATGAAGACGCTGTTCATCGTCAAGGGCCCGCTCATCTGGCTGGACGAGAACGGCGACACCGCTGGGTTCTTCGACGTCCACGACTACATCGACATGTGCCGTAAGCACTACGACAAGGTCGGCCTGGGCGCCGACTATGTCAACGCGCTGTTCCGCTAAGCCATGACGACCCTGCTCAAGCGAACCGCACCCGTCGTCACCGCCGACCGGTACGAGAACCGGCTGCTGGTCATCCTGTTCCTGGCCTTCGGCTTCGTGTTCTTCGACCGGCAGGCCCTGGCCTTCCTCGCCCCCTACATGGACGACGACTTCGGGCTGTCGAACTCGCAGCTCGGCGTCCTGTCCGGGGTCCTCGCGCTGACCTGGGCGCTGGCGGGGATGTTCGCCGGGAGCCTGTCGGACCGGCTGGGACGGCGCAAACCCATCCTCATCGCCGCCGTGCTGCTGTTCTCGCTCTTCTCCTCGGCGTCCGGGCTGATGACCGGGTTCGTCGGGCTGCTCGCGGCGCGCGCGCTGATGGGCACGGCGGAGGGCGCGGTGCTGCCGATGTCGCAGTCGCTGATGGTGGAGGCGTCCCGGGAGTCGCGGCGCGGGCTGAACATGGGTCTGCTGCAGGGGTCGTCGGCGGGGCTGCTGGGCGGGATCGTCGCCCCGGTCGTGGTGGTCTGGATGGCGGACAGCTTCGGGTGGCGGACGGCGTTCTTCGTCACCATCGTCCCCGGGCTGATCGTCGCGGGGCTGATCGCGAAGTTCGTCCTCGAACGGCCACCGCTGGCCCGGCGGGAGGAAACGGTCCCGGAGAAGGCGCCGAAGGTGCCGGTCAAGGACGTGCTGCGGCTGCGCAACGTCGTGATCTGCATGCTGATCGCGCCCTGCTACCTGACCTGGTTCGTCACGATGATCACGTTCACGCCCAAGTACCTCACGGACGAGAAGGACTGGGGTTCGGGGACGATGAGCGCCGTCATGACGTGCCTGGGCGTCGCGTGGGTGCTGTGGGGGTTCGCGACACCGGGGATCTCCGACCGGATCGGGCGGCGCAAGGCGCTGATCGGCTTCACCGCGGTCGCCGTGTGCTGCCCGATCGCCGTCGTGTACGTGGACAGCCCGGTGCTGCTCGGCACCCTGATGATCCTCACGTACACGGGCCTCGGCTGCTTCACGCTGTTCATGGCGACGATCCCGGCCGAGACCGTGCCGCGCGCCGCGCTCGCCACCGCGCTCGGGGTGATCATGGGCGTGGGCGAGCTGGCGGGCGGGTTCCTCGGGCCGCTCGTCGCGGGCCGCGCGTCCGACATCTGGGGGTTGCAGGCGGCGATGTTCATCGCGGCCGGGGGTGCCGCGCTGGTCGTGGCGCTATCGTTCGGGCTCCGTGAGACGGCCCCCGCCGTCCTGCGGCGGAGAGGGGTCGAGGTATGAGAGCGGCGGTCTGGTACGGGGCGCGGGATGTCCGCGTCGAGGACGTGGCAGTGGGCGCCCCGGGGCGCGGGGAGGTCGCGGTCACCGTCGCGTACTGCGGGATCTGCGGCAGCGACCTGCACGAATACGCGGACGGGCCGCACGGGATCCCGGTCGGGGAACCGCATCCGGAGTCGGGACGGGCCGCGCCGCTGACGCTCGGGCACGAGTTCAGCGGGACGGTCGCCGAGGTCGGCCCGGACGTGACGGGGTTCCGTCCGGGCGACCGGGTCGCGGTCGAGCCGCACTACCGCTGCGGTGACTGCGCCCGCTGCCTGGCGGGCGAGTACAACCTGTGCCGCCATTTCGGGTTCGCCGGGCTGATGGGCGACGGCGGGCTCGCCGAACGGGCCGTCGTGCCGTCCTACATGCTGCACCGGCTGCCGGACGGCATCTCGCTGAAGCAGGCGGCCGTGTTCGAGCCCGCGGCGGTCGCGCTGCACGGCATCCGCCGGTCAGGGCTCCGGGACGGGGAGACGGTCGCGGTCGTCGGGCTCGGGCCGATCGGGCTCCTCGTGGTGCAGCTCGCCGTCCGGTACGGGGCGGGACGGGTGATCGCGTGCGACCCGTCGCCGACCCGCCGCGCGCTGGCGAGCCGTCTCGGCGCGGCCGAGGCCGTGGACGCCGGGCAGCTGCCGCCCGGAACCGCGGACGTGGCGTTCGAGGCGGTCGGCGCCGAGCGGACGGTGCACGACTGCCTGGACGCGACCCGTCGCGGGGGCCGGGTCGTGCTGCTCGGCCTCGGCGGCATCACCGCCGTGGACGCGTTCGCCATGGTCAAGAACGAGCACTCGATCATCGGGTCGGTCGGGTACCGGGACTGCCATCCCGAGCTGATCCGGCTCGCCGCCGAGGAGGGCATGGACTTCACCTCCATCGTCACCTCGGTCGTCCCGCTGGACGACGTCGTCCGCGGCGGGTTCGAGACGCTGATGAACACCATGGAGGAGATCAAGGTGCTGGTGCGGCCATGACCGAGGGGTTCGAGCCCGACCTGTTTCACGGGCGGCGCGCGTTCGTGACGGGTGGCACGTCCGGGATCGGGTCCGCGACCGCCGTGCTGTTCGCCGAGCTCGGCGCCGAGGTGATCGCGCTCGGGCTGCGGCCGTCCGACGCGGGCGAGCTGCCGGACCATCCCGGCGTCCGCGTGGTGGAGCACGACGTGCTGGACGGCGGCGGCCTCACCGCGCTGATCGCGGACGCCGGGCCGCTGGACGCATTGGTGAACTGTGCCGGGGTCAGCCACGACCGTGACGAGTACGACCTCGATCTCTGGCGCCGCGTCCTGGAGATCAACCTGACCGCCACGATGGTGGCCTGCCAGGCCGCCCGCCCCGGCCTTTCCCGCGCCGCCGGCGCCGGCTCGATCGTCAACGTGTCGTCGATGTTCGCCTTCTCCGGCAGCCGGGACCGGCCCGCCTACAGCGCCAGCAAGGGCGGGATCTCGCAGCTCACGCGGTCCCTCGCCGCCGAGTACGCGGCCGACGGCGTCCGGGTGAACGCGGTCGCGCCCGGGTTCGTCGTGACGCCGCTGGCGCGCGGGCTGATGGACGATCCGGCCGCGGCGGAGGCCGTCCGGGCCCGGATCCCGGTGGGGCGGTACGGGCGGCCGCGGGAGATCGCGTCCGTCGCGGCGTTCCTGTGCTCGCCCGCCGCGTCCTACATCACCGGCGCGATCCTTCCGGTCGACGGGGGTTACCTGGCGGTTTAATGCGATTCACCACATAGGCTCCACCAGGAGGACCCGCCGACCCGGGGAGGAGCGCACCATGCCGGCACCAGCACAGATGATCTCCCAGGCCAGCACGGAGGACGTCGACCCGCGCGAGCGCATCGAGTTCTGGGAGGACTACAACCGGAGGGCGCTGGTCGGGCTGGCCTGTTCCTCCTACTCCGAGCGGGGGCTGCTCGCCCGGCAGGCGAACTTCCGGCTCGGGGACGTCCGGCTGGCCGACATCAGCGGCAACGCGCACGCCGTCGAGCGCACCCCGCAGGTGGCGAGGTCCACGCCGAAGGACTCGGTGTTCGCGACGCTCCTGGTCAAGGGCGACGCGGTGTTCCTGCACGAGAACGGCTGCCTCGCCGCCACCGCCGGGGACCTCGTCGTCTACGACACGCGCCGCCCCTACCTGTTCGGGTTCTCGTCGTCCATGCGGCAGTTCCTGGTCGACATCCCGCGTGACCGGTTCGTCGAGGAATGCATGGCGGGCGGCGTCCAGGCGCCGATGCTGTTCGGACGCGGGACGGCCCGCGAGGGCGAGCTGGTCGTGGCGCTGCGGTCGGTCCTGGAGAACCCGGGCGCGGCGGGGCCGGACAGCGCGCGCGGCACCGTCCTCGACCTGATCCGGCTGCTGGCCACCGAGCGCTCCGGCGGACGCGCCGCGCCCGCCGCCTACCAGACGCAGCTCATCGTCGCCGAGGAGTACATCGAGCGGCATCTGCACGACTCCTGCCTCACGCCGGGGCAGGTCGCCGGGGTGATGGGCGTGTCCGTGCGGCATCTGGGGCGGATCTTCGAGTCGGCGGGGACGACGCCGTCGCGGCACATCCTCGAACGCCGGCTCCAGCGCGCCCACGACGACCTCACCGCCCCCGGCGCCGCGGCGACGACCATCGCCGACATCGCCTACCGCTGGGGCTTTTCCAGCCAGGCCCATTTCGCCCGCCATTTCCGCGCCCGCTTCGGCCGCACCCCGACCGAGACCCGCGCCGCCGCCCGCTGACCTGCGCGCGAAGGGCTTGCGCGGCGACGTGCAGCGCTGAATGATGATCCCCCCGCGCTGGACGAGAAAATTGGATAGGGCGAAGTGGATATCGGCGACAATGGATTCACGGTCGGTTATGAACCGACACCCGACGAGGCGGTACGCGTGTTCGCCCGTGGCCTCAGGGGACAGCTCATGGTCACCTACGTGGCGCTCGTGGTGTTGCTGACCGGTGGCGCGGGTCTCTGCTTCTACGTCGGGAAGACGTGGCTGGGCATCGCCCTGCTGATCTCGGCGGTCGCGGCCCCGATTGCTGCGGATTGGGCGGTCCGGCAGCGCCTCCGCGAGGCGCTCGCGCACATGTGCGTGCCCACGACAATGCGGCTGACCGCCGACGAATACGAAAGCCGGACCGAGCAGGCGACCATCAAATACCGCTGGTCCATGTTCTCCAAGGTCGTGAACACCAAGGACTACTGGATGCTCTACGTGGACGGGCAGCCCGCGGCGTTCCTCCCGAAGGGCGCCTTCGACGCCGGCCAACTGGCGCAGATCGAGGGATTCCTCGCCACCCGAGAGCAAGCGAAGACCCGCTGAGGGCGAAATGAATATCGGCGACGGTGGAATCACGGTCAGTTACGAACCCACACCCGACGAGGCTCTACGCGCGCACTTTTATGGCCTCAAGGAAGGGTTGCTGAGCACCTACATCGTGGTGGCGGGGGCGCTGGTCATCGCCGCGTTCTACTGCTTCTACATCGAGCGGCCAGAAGCGGTCGTCGTCACGCTGGCGCTCGCGGTCGCGGTCCCGATCGCCGCGATCTCATCGGCTCGGGGGAACCTCCGCAGCGCAACCGCGCACATGTGCGTGCCCACGACACTACGCCTGACCGCCGACGGGCTCGAATGCCGAACCGACAGGTTCACGATCACAATGTTGTGGTCCGCATACTCCAACGTCGAGAACGCCCGGGAATTCTGGGTGCTCTACGTGGGCGGGTTTCCCTCGGGGTTCATTCTGAAGCGCGCGTACAACGCCGAGCAGCTGGCGCAGATCGAGGGACTCCTCGCCCCCTACGAACAGGCCGTGATCCCCGAATGGCGGCGCCGGGGTCAGCGGCCTTGAAAGTTCGGGGGACGGTTCTCCAGAAAAGCCGTGATTCCCTCCTTCGCGTCCTCGGTCGCGGCCAGCTCGACCAGTTCCGACAGCAGGTGGGCGACCTGGTCCTCCAGGGGGCGGCCCTCGATGGCGAAGAACGCGTCGCGGCCGCGGCGCAGGCCGAGCGGGCTTTTCGACGCGATCACGCGGGCCAGCTCGTCCACGCGGGCGTCCAGGTGGGCGCGCGGGACGACCTCGGTGACCAGGCCGATCTCGCGTCCCTCGGCGGCGGTGATGCGGGCGCCGGTGTAGTACAGCTTGAACGCGTGCTTCGGCGCGACGTTCCGGTTGATGATCGCCATGATCATCATGGGCCAGAGGCCGACGTTGACCTCGGGGGTGGCGAGCTTGACGTCGTCCGCCGCGATCACCAGGTCGCAGGCGGCGGCGAGGCCCAGCCCGCCTGCGACGGCGTGCCCTGCCAGCCGCGCGATGATCGGCTTGCCGAGCTTCGGGAAGGCCGTGAACAGGCGGAACGGGGCGCTCTCGCGGATCTCGCCGGCGTCCAGGCCGTCGCGGTCGAGCCCGCCCAGGTCGGCCCCGGCGCAGAACGCCCGGTCGCCCGCCCCGGTCAGCACGATCACCCGCACGCCGTCGTCGGCCTTCGCCCGCTCGAACGCGCCGAGCAGCTCGCCGATCATCTGGTCGTTGAGCGCGTTGCGCGCGTCGGGCCTGTTCAGCGTGATGCGCGCGATCCCGGCGTCCACCGAGTAGAGCGTCGTCCCGTCCATCCCCAGCCCGTTCCCGGCCGCAGCGAGCCCGCAACCCGTCCCGTCACACGACCGAAGCCGAGCGGCGGGACGGGCGCGGCGCCCGCTACAGCCGCTCGATGATCGTCGCGTTTGCCTGGCCGCCGCCCTCGCACATGGTCTGCAGGCCGTAGCGGCCGCCGGTGCGCTCCAGCTCGTGGAGCAGCTTGGTCATCAGGACGCCGCCGGTGGCGCCGAGCGGGTGGCCGAGCGCGATGGCGCCGCCGTTGGGGTTGGTCTTCTCCAGGGACGCGCCGGTGTCGTGCGCCCACGCCATCGGGACCGGCGCGAACGCCTCGTTGACCTCGAAGACGTCGATGTCGCCGATCTTCAGCCCGGCGCGGTCGAGGGCCTTCTCCGTCGCGGGGATGGGGCCGGTGAGCATGTAGACCGGGTCGGAGCCGCACACCGCGAGGGTGTGGATGCGGGCGCGCGGGGTGAGCCCGTGCCGCTTGACGGCCTCCTCGGAGGCGATCAGCAGCGCGGCCGAGCCGACCGAGATCTGCGAGGCCACGGCGGCGGTCATCCGGCCGCCCTCGCGCAGCGCCTTCAGGCCCGCCATCTTCTCCATGGTGGTGTCGGGGCGGGCGCCCTCGTCCTTCGTCACGCCGGCGATGGGCGCGATCTCCCGGTCGAAGTACCCGGCCTCGATGGCCTTGGCGGCGCGCTGGTGGCTCTCCAGCGCGAACCTCTCCAGGTCCTCACGGGTGTAGCCCCACTTCTCCGCCATCATTTCGGCGCCGCGGAACTGCGAGATCTCCTGCATGCCGTACCGCTCGACCCAGCCCTCGCCGAACGGGAACGGCATGCCCTTCTCCAGGGCCATGGCGACGGACGAGCCCATCGGGACGATAGCCATCTGCTCGACACCGGCCGCCACGACGAGGTCCTGGGTGCCGGACAGCACGCCCTGCGCGGCGAAGTGGATCGCCTGCTGCGACGACCCGCACTGCCGGTCGATGGTCACGCCGGGCACCGACTCCGGCAGCCCTGCCGACAGCCACGCCGTGCGGGCGATGTCGAGGGACTGCGGGCCGACCTGCATGACACAGCCCATGATCACGTCTTCGACCGCGGACGGGTCGACGCCGGTGCGGTTGACGAGTTCCTTGAGCACGTGGGCCCCGAGGTCGGCGGGGTGGACGTCCTTCAGGCCGCCCTTCTTGGTGCCGACGGGGGTACGGACCGCGCCGACGATGTACGCCTCGGCCACTGCGCCTCCAATTTCTGGGTTCCGTCCCGAAACCGAGCGAGATTCGGTTAGTCGGTTACGAGGTTACATCGCCTGACGTCCGAAGCGATATGAGGCACGACACCCTACGTTCGCCTCTCGGCGGCCCCTGGTCAGGGCTTGGCTTCGGGCTTCGGGTCGGGACGCAGGAGGTGCCCGCCGTCCGCCTCGTCGCCGAGCGACGCCTCCGTAAGTTTCCGCAGCACGTCCGTCAGCTCGGGGTGGTCTTCGGGCGACCATCCGTCCAGGTGACGGGCCAGGCCCGCGCTGCGGGCGGCGAAGAGGCGCTCGGCGGCGGCCTGCCCGGAGCCGGTGATGGCGAGGGTCCCGTCGACGCGGCGCACGTAACCGGAGTCCACCAGCCGGTCGACGAACGGGCGGCCGTGCTCGACGGTGACGCCCGCGCGTTCGGCGAGGTCCGCGCCGGTGACCGTCCCGTCCTTGGCGATCCGGCACAGCGCCCAGACGCTGCCCGCCGGAAGCGCGACACCCGAGTGCGCACCGAGCCGGTCGTAGAGTTCGCGGGCCTTCGGGTCCTTCCGCATGAGTTCGCTAAGCGCGCGCTCTATCTCGTGCCTGGACGACCGCACGGTCGGCGCGGCGCCGAACCCTTCCCCGTAGTCGGGTGTCTGCGAAGTGGCCCGCAGCGGAACCTCGCGCAAGAACCACGTCAGCAAGAACGCAACGGACGCCACAGGGACGGCCCACAAGAACACGGAATCGATCGACTGCGCGTAGGCGTGCAGGACGCCGTCCTTCACGTCGGCCGGATACCGGTCGAGCAGACTCGGGTTCCCCTGGACGGCCGACGCGTCGAACCCCGGCGGCAGCACCGGCGCCAGATCCTCGATATGGCTCGCGAGCTGGTTGCTGAACACCGAGCCGAACACCGCGACGCCGAACGACCCGCCGATCTGCCGGAAGAACGTCACCCCGGACGTCGCCGCCCCGAGATCCTGGTACGACACCGAATTCTGGACGGCGATGACGAGCACCTGCAGCACCAGCCCGAGCCCGAAGCCGAGCAGGGCGAACCGCAGGCTCATCGTCAGCGTGGACGAGTCCTCGTCCAGCCGCGAGCACAGGAACAGGGCCAGCGCGATCAGCGGCGTCCCGACCACCGGAAAGATCTTGTAGCGGCCGGTATGGCTGATCAGCTGCCCGGATCCGATCGAGGCGACCAGCATCCCGAGCATCATCGGCAGCAGGTGCACGCCGGACAGCGTCGGCGACACCCCGTGCACCACCTGAAGGAAGATCGGCAGGAACGTCAGCGCGCCGAACATCGCGAAGCCGACCGCGAAGCTGATCGCCGCGCCCAGCGAGAACACCGAGTTCGCCAGCAGCTTCGGCGGCATGATCGGCTCGGCGGCGCGCCGCTCCACCAGCAGCCACACCGCGATCAGCACGACCGACCCGGCGGCGAGCCCGATGATCGGCGCCGACAGCCAGTCGTAGGTCGTCCCGCCCCACGTCGTCACCAGGACGAGCCCGACCGCCCAGCCGACGATCAGCAGCGTGCCGAGGTAGTCGATGCGGTGCCGCTCCCGCTCGCCGGCCGCGTGCAGCACCGCCGCGATCACCAGCAGCGCGACGATCCCGATCGGCACGTTGATGTAGAACACCCAGCGCCACGACAGGTTGTCGACGAACCAGCCGCCGAGCAGCGGGCCGCACACGCTCGCGACGCCGAACACCGCCCCGAACAGGCCCTGGTAGCGGCCGCGTTCGCGGGGCGGCACGACGTCCCCGACGATCGCGACGACCAGCACCATCAGCCCGCCGCCGCCGAGGCCCTGCAGCGCGCGGAAGACGATCAGCTCCGTCATGTCCCGCGCGAGGCCGCACAGCGCCGACCCGATCAGGAAGATGACGATGGACGTCTGGAACAGCCGCTTGCGCCCGTACTGGTCGCCGAGCTTGCCCCACAGGGGCGTCGACGCGGTCGCGGCGAGCAGGTACGCCGTCACGACCCACGACAGGTGGTTCAGCCCGCCGAGATCGCTGACGATCGTCGGCAGCGCCGTGGACACGATCGTCTGGTCCAGCGCGGCGAGCAGCATGGCCAGCATGAGCGCGCCGAGGATGACGTAGAGGTCCCTGCCCTTGGGCATGACCCGCTCGTCCGCCGCGCGCTCCGCTCCTGCCGTCATGCCGCAAACCTCCCGGTTGACCGCAGATGGGCGTACCCAGGAGCCCGAGAAGATCACCCGGCGGGCGGGGCCGGCCGGCCCGGTGTCAGCCCATGAGGTCGCGGGCGACCTTCGCGGCGCCGAGTCCCGCGCAGCCGCCCGCGATGCCCACGGTGGCCGCGGTGACCCACAGCGGGAGGCCGGGACGCGTCTTGGCGGCGCTCAGCGTGTCCAGGACGTCGATGCCGAGGCCGAGCCGCGTCCACAGGCGGCGGCCGGACTCGTCGCTGCTCAGCAGGTAGCCGGCGCCGAGCGCGACCTCGCGGGCGCCGAACGCCCGGACCAGGTAGTCGCGTCCAGCGTCGTTGCCGGATCCCATCTGCATGAGCCGGACGGTCAGCTTCGGGGCGGTCAGGGCGGCGAGGCCGAAGGCGATCCGGCCGCGCGCCAGATTCTTCATGGCTCCGTCGAGCCGGTCCCCGCCCTCGATTTTGCCCCGGTCGTCTATTTCCATCGCATCTGCCACAAGGGGAGGCTATCTGTGCCGTGCCGCGTTGCCGAGACCCGGGTAACCCCCGCCTTACACGTCTATCGTCTCAAGGAGGCGGCACCCCTCGGCACTCCCCCGGGCGCTCCCCCGGCGCCCCCGGACAGAAGGTCACCATGGAAGGCATCCTCGCCCTCGTCGTCGTGTCACTCCTCGCCACGTTCTGCGTGCGCTGGGTCGCGGTGCGGCTCCGCCTGCCCATGCCCACCAGGGTCGCGGTGCTCACCGTGTTCGTCCTGGTCGTGCTGACGATGTACGGCAATTACCTGCGCACTTGAGTGAACGATCAACGAATTCGTCGCGCGGTGTCCCGAACCAACCGCCCCGACAGCGAGTCATAACTGGCGAAACCGGCTTCACGCCCGTTCGCCGTCCCGCCGGACGGGAGCGGTACCCCGTCCGATGAGCCGGTCCGAACAAGGGAGTGCTCCAGTGCCGCTGCCGCATCCCGCGACCGCTAGCCAGGGGACCGGCGGCGCGATCGCCCCGCATCTGCGACGGCTGCTGGAGTTCGTCGAACCCGACCGGGACGACATCTGCCTGGACGTGGCACGCGGCCACGGCCCGATGCCCGCCGCGCTCGGCCCGCAGGTGCGCCACCTGACCGCCGTGGACGCGATGCCCGCGCCCGCCGACCCCGCGCCAGGCTCGTCGCGGCGGATGGCGACGGTCGAGTTCGGCACTGGACCGGTCCGCATCACCGACGGCGACACACCGCCGCCCGCCGCCCGCATGGCCGCCACCACCCGCGAGGACCCGCGGCCCCGCACGATCGACCCCGACCGTCCGACGATCAAGGCGGACGCCACCGCACTGCCGTACAGGGACAACACGTTCTCCCTGGTCACGGCCCGATTCTCGCTCTACAACCTGGGCGATCCCGATCATGTGCTGCGGGAGCTGCTGCGGGTGTGCCGGCCCGGCGGACGGGTGATCATCGCCGATCTGGTCCGCGGCAACCTCGCCGGGCCCGACCGGGACCGCATCGAGCGGCTCCGCGACCCCGACCATCCCGGCACCCCGTCCATCGCCCGGCTCACCGAGATGATCACTTCGGCGGGCGGGAGCATCCGCCGCCTGGACGTGTTCACCGTGGAGCGCCCGGTCGAGCCGTGGCTCGCGGGCGGCTGCGACGACGCGACCGCCGAGCGGATCCGCACGGCCCTGGTGGACGAAGTGGACGGCGGCCCGAAGACCGGCGCGAAACCCCGCATCATCGGCGGCGAGCTGTGGTTCACCCAGTCATGGGCCCACGTCGCGGCAGAGCCGATCCCCTAGCGAGCTAAGGCACCAGGACGGCGGCGCCGGTGAAGCGGTCGGCGGCCAGGTCGGCGAGGGCGCGGTCGGCGTCGTCCAGCGCGTATTCGTGGGTCGTGACGGCGACGCCGAGGCGGGCGGCCAGTGTCAGGAACTCCTCGCCGTCCGCGCGGGTGTTCGCCGTCACCGACCTGACCTGCCGCTCCTGGAACAGGTGCCGCTGGTAGTCCAGGGACGGGACGTCGCTCAGATGGATGCCCGCGACGGCGCACGTCCCGCCGCGGTCGAGGCGTTCCAGCGCGGCCGGGACCAGCTCCCCCGCGGGCGCGAAGATGATCGCCGAGTCGAGCGGGACGGGCGCGGCGTCGAACGAGTCGCCCGCCCAGGACGCGCCGAGCTCGCGGGCCAGCTCCCGCGCGGCCGGGCTGCGGGTGAAGACGTGCACGTCCGCGCCCTCCGCGATGGCGATCTGCGCGGCCAGATGCGCCGACCCGCCGAACCCCCAGATGCCGAGCCGCCCGCCGGGCGGGACGCAGGCACGGCGCAGCGCCCGGTAGCCGATGATGCCCGCGCACAGCAGCGGCGCGGCGCGGACGTCGTCCAGTTCGGGCGGCAGCGCGTAGGCGTAGGCGTCGACGGCCAGGGCGTATTCGGCGTATCCGCCGTGCGCGTCCCAGCCGGTGTAGACGGACGACGGGCACAGGTTCTCGGCGCCGCGGCGGCAGAAGCGGCAGGCGCCGCACGTCCCGCGCAGCCAGGCCACGCCGACGCGGTCCCCGGCCTCGTGCAGGGCACCGGCGCCCGCGGTGACGACCTCGCCGACGATCTCGTGGCCCGGTGTCACGCCGGGCAGGTGGACGGGGAGGTCACCTTCGGCGACGTGCAGGTCGGTCCGGCAGACGCCGCAGGCCAGGACCCGGACCAGCAGTTCGCCGGGGCCGGGCGACGGCACCTCGCGGTCGGCGCGCCGCAGCGGGCCCGCCGCGATCGGGGCCGGGCTCTCGACCGCCCAGGCGCGCACGGGTTCAGGGGGTCAGCGGGATCTCGAACCAGACGGCCTTGCCGTCGGCCGTCGGCCGGGCGCCCCAGCGGGTGGCGAGCTGGTCGACGAGGTAGAGGCCACGGCCGCCCTCGTCGGTCTCGCCGGCGCTGCGGATGCGCGGCAGCCGCATGTCGGAGTCGAACACCTCGACCCAGATCGCGTCGGCGCCGCGGCGCAGGCGGAGCCGGAACTCCTTGGTCGGCGGCTCGCGGCGGCCGAGATCGGCGCCGAGGTTCCAGTCGTCCTCGTCGAACGCACCGCCATCGAACGAGTTCCCGTCGAAAGAGCCGCCGTCGAAAGAGCTGCCGTCGTACGAGCCGGTGTCGAACGGGTCGCCGTCGAGCGTGCCCGTGCCGAACTCGGTGTTGAACTGCACGGCGGGCGGCGCGCCGAGCGGCTCCCCGCCGCGCCCCGGCTGCCCGGCCGGGACGGGGACGACCATCTCGCGGCGCGGCGCGGGCGTGGCGGTGGCGTGCAGGACGACGTTCGTCACGACCTCCGAGACGAGGAGGCAGGCGAGCTCGGACTGCTCGTCCAGCATCCCCCAGGCGGCGAACGCGTCGGCGGCCATCCGGCGGGCCTCCGACACCATGATCGGCTCGGCGGTGAAGGAGCGCTCCTCGACGGCCAGCTCGTCGCCCGCGGTGCGGATCACGACGATCGCGACGTCGTCGTCAATGTCGCCGGGGACGGCCTCGTAGGCGGCGTTCGCGATCGTCTCGACGCCGCTCCGCGCGACCTTCGCGACCGCCGCGCGCACCCGCTCCCGCGACTCCTCGCGGGTGTAGTAGTCGCCGTCGTCCTTGGGCCTGCGGTCGATGAGCCCGTCGGTGTAGAGGACGAGCGTGGAGCCCGGCTTCAGCTCCGTCGTCTCCTCGTTGAACAGGATCTCGCCGCCCATTCCGGGGGCACGGAGGCCGAGCATGCCGCCCTGGCTCTCGAACGTCAGCTCGCTGACCTCGCCGTCGACGATCAGCATCGGCGGGTCGTGCCCGGCGTTGGCGAACTCCAGCACCCGCGACCACGCGTCGTACACGAAGTAGGTGCAGGACACGAGCGGCGGGCGGACGAGGTCGTCGCTGTTCCAGCCGGACCGCATCCGCTCGGGCCGCGTCATCGTGCGGACCCACTCGTCGAGCTTGCGGAGGATGTCGGCGGGCGGCTTGTCGTCCTGCGCGAAGGCGCGGAGCGCGGCGCGGAGCTGGCCCATCACGGCGGCGGCGCGGGCGCCGCGGCCCTCGACGTCGCCGATGACGAGCCCGACGCGGCCCGCCGACAGCGGGATCACGTCGTACCAGTCGCCGCCGACCTGGGTCTGGATGCCGTGCCCGTGCGATTCGAGCGGCCGGGCGGGCTCGTAGCGCCAGGCGATCTGGAGGCCGTCGAGCCGGGGCGGGCGGTCGCCGGGGAGCAGGTGCTTCTGGAACGCGAGCGCGGTGTCGCGCTCCTCCTCGAACAGCAGCGCGTTGTCGACGGCGAGCGCGACACGGCTGGCGATGGCGCCGAGCAGGTCGCGGTCGAAGCCGTCGTAGTGCGGGTCGGGCCGCTTGGACAGGTTCGACAGCGCGAGGCTCATCACGCCGAGCAGCTCGCCGCGCACCAGCAGCGGCGCGGAGATCACGGAGGTGATGCCCATGGCGTCGCCGAGCCGCTGGGACGACTCGTTCGGCGCGGAGAACCGGTGCTGGAGCATGTCCTCGACGAGGACGGCGTCGCGGCGGCTCATCGCCTTCTCGCTGAAGTGCCCGGGCGGGTAGTGCACGGGCTCGCCGACCTCCGCCCACGTGCCGGGCGGCGGCTCCCAGTTGCCCGCGTGCCGGGACACGCGCCGGAAGAGCCGGTCGCCGCTGTAGAGGTCGATGAAGCAGTGGTCGGCGAACTGCGGGACGAGCGTGTCGGCGACGCGGCGGAGCGTGCTCTCCAGCTCCAGCGACCCGGCGAGCCGCTCCCCGATCCGCTCCATCAGGCCGTAGCGGTCCTGCTCGCGCTGGTTGGAGCGGAGCGCCTCGCGCGCGAAGATCACGACGCCGTCGACGGCGCCGGACGGGTGGCGCAGCGGCACGGCGTGGGCGCGGGTGTAGACGGTGGTGCCGTCCACGCGCAGGTTACAGAAGGTGCCCTCCCACACGCCGCCCTTGAGGACGTGCTTGGCGAGCTCGGTCGCCTGCTCGTGGTCTTCTTCGGCGATGCCCAGGGAGAGGATGGAGTGGCCGATGATCTCGTCGCCGCCGAAGCCGAACAGCTGGCGGGCGAACGCGTTGCCGTAGATGACGTTGCTGAAGCGGTCGCAGACGATGACCGCCATCTCCATCTGGTTGAGGACGGTCTCGGGTGGTAGATGCGCCTCGTCAGGCGCTTCCCCCCAGTGGTTCATCTCCCCATCCCGATACCAGTAGCGAGCCCGCCGGTGATCGCATTCTCCCGGCGCGGGCACCCGCCGCCCGTCCCGGCACGCACCGAATGGATGATCACCGGGCGTCGCGGCGCGGCTGCCGCGTGTACCTCTTCCGTCGTATTGAACGACGAAGACGCCGCCGGGATACGCCCGAAAGGCCCGCCGCTATGGAGATCTTCGGTATAAACCGTCGAGACGGCGCCCCGTACCGGGCCCCGTGCGCCGGCTCGCACGCCCGCCCGTGCGCCCGCAAGCACCCCCGCAGCAAGCACGCCCGTCGTGTCAGCGCCTGCTGACGAAGACGTGTTCGGCGATGTCGCGCGGCAGTTCCGTCGCGGGACCGTCGGCCTCGTCGTCACTGATCACCTGCACCCCGTCATCGGTCGCCCGAAGCGTCACCTCTCGTCCCGGTTGTATCCCTATTTGCTTGAGTCTAAGCATCAGGTCACTGTCGCTCTGCACCTGCTCGCTGATCCGCCGGATCACGGCGTCGGAGCCCCCGGGGCTGGCCACGGCGGTCATCACCGACAGCGGTGCGGAATCGGTGTCGTCGCCGTGTCCGCCCAGCTCATCGAGGCCGGGGATCGGGTTGCCGTGCGGGCAGGTGGTCGGGTTGTCGAGCAGGGAGACGAGGCGGCGCTCCACGTCCTCCGACATGACGTGCTCCCAGCGGCACGCCTCGATGTGGACGTCCTCCCAGGGCAGCCCGATCACGTTGACCAGCAGGCATTCGGCGAGCCTGTGCTTGCGCATCACACGGGTGGCGAGGCCGCGGCCGTTCTCGGTCAATTCGAGATGCCGATCGCCCTCGACCCGCAGCAGGCCGTCGCGCTCCATCCGCGCGACCGTCTGGCTCACCGTGGGGCCGCTCTGCGAGAGCCGCTCCGCGATGCGCGCACGAAGAGGGATGATGCCCTCTTCTTCGAGCTCGAAAACCGTCCGGAGATACATCTCCGTGGTATCGATCAGGCCGTGTGAGGTCACAGCTCCCTCCAGTCTTATGCGCAGGAGTCTACTTGCTCCGACCTCGCGTCGCCGTGCCCAGCGAATATCCCCCGGAGGCCGGGTATGGGGAACGCAAGATGACCACGAGAACTTCCCATGACGCGACACCCTTCCTGCCGGACACCGCGGAGGGGCGGTCGGATCTCGACGAGCTGCGCCGGGCGGCGGCAGGGTGCCAAGGCTGCGGCCTATACGAGAACGCCACGCAGACCGTCTTCGGCGAGGGCTCCCCTGGCGGACGGGTCATGTTCGTCGGCGAGCAGCCCGGCGACCAGGAGGACCGCAAGGGGCTTCCGTTCGTCGGCCCGGCCGGCCGCATCCTCGACCGCGCGCTCGCGGAGGCGGGGATCGAGCGCGGCGACGTCTACGTCACCAACGCCGTCAAGCACTTCAAGTTCAAGCAGAAGGAGGGCGGCGGGAAGCGGCGCATCCACGAGCCGCCGAGCGCGGCCGAGGTCCGCGCGTGCCGTCCCTGGCTGGACGCGGAGATGCGGCTCCTGGACCCGGACGTCGTTGTCGCCCTGGGCGCCACGGCGGGCAAGGCCCTGCTCGGGCCGTCGTTCCGCGTGACCAAGGAGCGCGGGCGGCTCCTCCCGCTTCCCGACCGGGAGGCGCAGGTCGTCGCGACGATCCACCCGTCCGCCGTGCTGCGCGCCGAGGACCGCGACGCGATGTACGCCGGTTTCCTCGACGATCTCAAGGTGGCCGCGTCAGCGCTCGGCTGAGCCGCGTCAGCGCTCGGCTGACACGCCCTCGGCCGTCCGGGTGTCGTAGCGGAGCAGGGCCGGGACGGCGAACGCGGCCACCACCACCAGGACGGCGCAGGCCAGCCCGCCGCCCACCCAGGACGCGGTGACCCCCGTGACGCTGGCGGTCGCGCCCGCGCGGACGTCCCCGAGCCGCGGCCCGCCCGCGACGACGACGGTGAAGACGCCCTGCAGCCGGCCGCGCATCTCGTCCGGCGCGTACGTCTGGAGCATCGACTGGCGGAAGACCGCCGACACCAGGTCGGCCGCCCCGCCGACGGCGAGGAGCGCGACGGCGAGCCACAGCCGTCCGGTCAGCCCCGCCGCGGCCACCGCGAGACCCCAGACCACGATGGACACCACGAGCGCGATGCCCTGCTTGCGGACGCGTCCGATCCAGCCGGACGACAGCCCCCCGATGAACGCGCCGATCGCGACCGCGGCGAACAGCCACCCGACCGCGCCCTCGCCGCCGAACCGCGTCTCGGCCACCTCGGGGAACAGGGCGCGCGGCATCGCGATCGCCATCGCGATGATGTCCACGACGAACGACATCATCAGCACCGGCTGCCCGGCCAGGTAGCGCAGCCCGTCGAACACCGACCGCAGGCCGGGCGTGCCGGCGACATCACGGAGCGGCGGCATCGGCGGCAGGCGCAGCGCCGCGTACAGCGCGACCGTGAACAGGACGGCGTCCAGCGCGTACGCGGCCCCGTAGCCCCAGCGGACGAGGATCATGCCCGCGAACAGCGGCCCCGCCAGCGCGCCGCCCATGAGGACCGTGTAGTTCAGCGTGTTGGCCGCCGGGACGAGCGGCGCGTCGATCAGCCTGGGGACGATCGCGCTGCGGGCCGGTGACGACACCGCGAACCCGATGGCCTGGACCGCCACCACCACCATGATCAGCCAGAGGCTGTCCGCGCCCGCCAGCGCCTGGAGGAACAGCAGCAGCGTCGCGACGAAGGTGATGCAGGACGAGACGAACAGCAGCCTGCGCCGGTCCATGTGGTCGGCGACCGCGCCGCCCCACAGCCCGAACACGACCAGCGGGACGAGGTTGACGACGCCGAGCACGCCGACCCAGAACGACGACCCGGTCATGTCGTACACCTGGACGGGGACGGCGACGGCGGTGACCTGGAACCCGACGAACGACACGCCCTGCCCGAGCCACAGCCGCCGGAACGCGGGATAGGCCAGCGGGCGGGTGTCGATCGCGAGGCTCCGCAGCCCGCCGCGCTGCTTCTTTCTGGGCGGTGGCGTCGCCGGTTCCTCGGTGGCCGGCTCCTCGGCGGCGGGGTCCCCGGCCGCCGGTTCTTCGGGCTCGGCGTCCGCGTCCTGGGGCGTCTCGGAGGTGTCAGGAGCGTGGGTGGGGGTTGGCTGCTGTTCCGGGGTCACGGAGACAGTCTCTCCACCACCCACTTTCCCTGCTCGTCCAGGGTTGCCCGGCGGTAGCGGATCCGGTCGTGGAGGCGGTCGCGGCGGCCCTGCCAGAACTCGATCGACTCGGGGACGACGCGGAAGCCGCCCCAGAAGTCCGGCAGCGGGATGGCGCCCTCCAGCGGCGCGGGCGCGTCCGGCGGCTCCTCGGGCCAGCGTTCGGCCAGCTCGGCGAAGCGCTGTTCCAGGACGTCCCGTCCCGGGATGACGCCCGACTGGCGCTCGCTCGCCCAGGCGCCGAGCCGCGAGCCGTGCGGGCGCGTCCTGAAGTAGGCGGCCGACTCCTCCCGCGACAGCTCCTCCACCGGGCCCGCGACGCGGACCTGCCTGTGCATCGCGTGCCAGGGGAACACGAGCGCCGCCCGCGGGTTCTCCGCCAGGTCACGGCCCTTGTGCGACGTCAGGTTCGTGAAGAAGCGGAAACCCTGCGGCCCGTACCCCTTCAGCAGGACGGTCCGCGCGCTCGGCATCCCGTCCCCCGACGCCGTGGCCAGCACCATCGCGTTCGGCTCGGGCAGCCCGAAGGCGTGCACGTCGGCGAACCAGCCGGCGAACAGGGCGAGCGGGTCGGCAGGGAGTGCCGACTCGGACAATTCGCCCCCCTCGTAGGATCTCCGGAGCCGGGCCGGATCGGGCGTTGGGTCATCCACAGCGTCAGAGCCTCTCACCTGGAGCTTGTGCAACTCGGACGACCCCTGGGTACTGGTCGGTAAAGCCGACAGGGTTCAATGGCACGGCACCGCCTTATCAGCTGAACACTCTTCATCCTCGGCCGGGCGGACCGGCCGCCCATCGCGGACAGGCCGGACGAAGAATGTTCACTCGTGGAGACGAAAGGCAGGACGAACATGTCCGACTTCAAACCCGGTCTCGAGGGGGTCGTGGCCTTCGAGACCGAGATCGCCGAACCGGACAAGGAGGGCGGGGCCCTCCGCTACCGGGGCGTCGACATCGAGGAACTCGTCGGCCGCGTCTCCTTCGGCGACGCCTGGGGACTCCTCGTCGACGACAGCTTCGACCCGGGGCTGACTCCCGCGGAACCGCACGTCCTGCCGGTCACCTCCGGCGACGTGCGGGTGGACGTGCAGAGCGCCCTCCCCACCCTCGCCCCCGCCTACGGGATGCGGCCGCTCCTGGACATCTCCGACGAGGAGGCCCGCGCCGACCTCGCCCGGGTCTCGGTGACGGCGCTGTCGTTCGTCGCCCAGTCGGCGCGCGGCATCGGCGTCCCGATGGTCCCGCAGGAGCGGATCAACGCCGCCGAGACGATCACCGAGCGGTTCATGGTCCGCTGGCGCGGTGAGCCCGATCCGAAGCACGTCCGGGCCATCGACGCGTACTGGGTCTCCGCCGCCGAGCACGGCATGAACGCCTCCACCTTCACCGCGCGGGTGATCGCCTCCACCGGCGCGGACGTCGCGGCCAGCATCTCCGGCGCGATCGGCGCCATGTCGGGCCCGCTGCACGGCGGCGCCCCGGCCCGGGTGCTGCCGATGATCGAGAAGGTGGAGCAGATCGGCGACGCCCGCAAGGTCGTCACCGACATCCTCGACTCCGGCGATCGGCTGATGGGCTTCGGCCACCGCGTCTACCGCGCCGAAGACCCGCGCGCCCGCGTGCTGCGCCGCACCGCCCGCGAGCTCGGCGCGCCGCGGTTCGAGGCCGCGAAGGCGCTGGAGGACGCCGCGCTGGACGTGCTGCGCGAGCGCCGTCCGGACCGTCCGATCGAGACGAACGTGGAGTTCTGGGCCGCGGTCGTCCTCGACTTCGCCGAGGTCCCGACCGCGATGATGCCCGCCATGTTCACCTGCGGCCGCACCGCGGGATGGGCCGCGCACATCATGGAGCAGAAGCGCACGGGGCGCCTCGTCCGGCCGAGCGCCCGGTACACCGGTCCGGGGACCCGTTCCATCGGCGAGGTCGCCGGGGCCGCCGAGCTCCTCCAGCGCCACGCCGGCTGACCTCCCGTTCCGCCGTCCCCCCGTCCCCTCGACCAGACTTGGAGGCCCCCGGATCCAGCGGCGGATCCGGGGGCCTCGCGCTCGGGTTCACCGCGGCGGGACGGCGGGCGGCGGATCCGCGGCCGGGCAGGCCGCCTTTCCCTGCGGGCCGGTGATCAGGCGGCCGCACAGCTGCGTGACCTCCGTCGTCCCGTCCGGGGTGATCCTCGCGAGGATGACCGGCTTGTCCAGCACCTGGTGGCCGGTGGAGCGCGGGCCGAAGCGGATGACGCCGCTGGCGCCGTTGCGCAGGACGTCGTCGGCCGGGTCGTCCAGCGCCGCGAACACCGACCCCGCCGACGGCAGCGCCTTCTCGCGCCAGTACACGGTCCGCGCCACGGTCGCCACCAGCGTGGCGGCGTCGTAGGCGACGGCGGCGCGGGTGATCGACGGCCGCTGGACCGAGTCGCCCTCCTGGACGGACATCTCCCGGACGAAGGGGTCGTAGTCCGAGTAGAACGTCTGCGGCGACTGGTCGCCGACCCACCGCCGGTCCCACGCCTCGCGCGCGGCCAGGGGCGTGAAGTACAGCTCGAAGGTGCCCTTGCGGCCCAGTTCCGCGGCGTTGTCGCTGACGTACTTGGCGATCTCGTCGTCGGTCAGGACGAGCCGGGGTTCCGGGCAGGACAGTTCGAGGACGTTGGCGAACGAGCGGAACTCGTCCGAACGTCCGGCGTAGTAGAACAGGTCGGGCTTGTTCCGGCACGCCTCCCGGACGGACTTGTTCAGGTCGCCCGGGTTCCGGTAGGGCCGCATGTGCGTCACGCCGGGACGGAACGCCTTCTGGAACTCGACGGCGAGGTCCTTGCTGTAGAGGTCGTTGGGATCGCCGTCGTAGATGACGACCGCGTCGTCCACCTTCCTGCCGCCGACATGCCCGTTGCGGGCCCAGTACGCGGCGTGCTTCGCGGTCCGCGCGTTCGGCGACGCCAGCCGGAAGTAGTAGGGCGAGTAGCCCGCGTCGCCGTCGAGGAGGGCGGTCCGGCCGTAGCTGTTGGCGGTGCTGACCAGCGGCAGCGCCGACTTGGCCAGCAGCTTGATCGCCTCCTGGGTCTGCGTGCGGCTCTGCTCGAAGCCGATCACCGCGACGATGCTGCGGTCGTCCAGCGCCCGCTCGCGGATCTGCCCGGCGACGTGCTCGGCGTAGCGGAACTTGGCGCCCGCGTTGGCGATCAGCACCCGGAGCCGCAGGTCGTCACCCTCGGCGGCGTCGTTGAACCGCTTCTGCGCGATCGCCAGCCCGATCAGCTCGCCCTGGACGCCCGCGAGCAGCTCGATCCGCCGGTTCTTGATCGACGGGTCGGCGGTCACCGGGCCGATGTAGACGACGGTCGCGTACGGCTTGCCGGACTCCTTGACGTGGTCGTTCTGCGATTCGATCTCGCCGAGCACGTCGCTGAGCCTGCCGTCGTTGTTCTTGCCGCCGGAGTTCTCCCCGAAGGAGAACGACCCGTCGGTGATGCCGACGCATTCGCCGTTGTCCATCCGCCGGATGTCGACCGGCGAGCAGTACATCCGCGCCTGCACGGAGATCACCGCGATGGACGCCGCCGCGACCGCGACCATCGCGATCCACGGCAGCGCCGGATGCGCGAACCGTGGGCGGCGCCGCACCGGCCGGACCGGCGGCAGGTCACCGCCCGGGTCGCGGGTGATGTCGACGCGCAGCTCGCGGCACGAGCCGAGCGCGCCGATGCGCCGCTGCTCGCGGGCGTACCGCTCCCAGAGCCCGCGCGCGGCGATGACGCTCTGCGGGTCGCCCGCCGACATGTCGACGCGCGCGGCCTGCGCGATCCGGTCGACGAGCTTGCGGCCCGCGGGCGCGGACGGGTCGTCCTCGGCGGGCGCGTCCGGGTCGACGCCCGCGACGACGACGAGCGGGTCGAAGCAGGGCAGCCGGTCCGCCCGGCCGTCGGCGCGGACCCGCTCGACCAGCTCCACGAACGCCACCCCGGGATGCCCGGCCGACAGCTGCTCGAAGATGAGCACCGGATAGCGGACCCGCGCCCACGCGGCCCGCCGGTGGTCGCGCCGGTAGCAGCGGCGCAGGTCCTCCAGGAACGCGGCGACCAGCAGGAGGTCGAGCTGCTCGCCATGGTCGTCCGGCTCGACGGGACGCGGGTCGAACACGCCGAGCGCGAAGCCGAGGAAACCGGTCGAATCGCGGTCGACGTACGGCTGTTCGAGGAACCAGCCGAACCGGAGGACCCCGAACCAGCCGCGCGTCCGCGCCACGATCTGGACGGTCACGAACGCCACCCCGATGATCGCCGCGAACACCGCCGCCGCGAGGTCGAGGGCCGCCGCCGTCCCCGCGCTGACCAGCGCGACCACGGCGATCCCGATCGGGGCGATCTGCTCCAGGAACGTCAGGAACGTCGCGGGCCGGCCGCGCGGCGCCTCCAGATCGCGCAGGACGTCCCGGCCGCGCCTGCGGATGACCTTGTTCAGCTCCCGGCGGCGCGCGTTCTCGTTGTCCCCGACCGGCGGATGCGTCAGCCGCCGTACCAGCTGGTGGTTCTCCCGCTCGGCGGGCGCGGCGCCGCGCGGCGCCGGGCGGTCCCCCGCCAGCCGGATCTCCCGCAGGTCGCGCAGCCACAGCGCCATCTCCAGCAGCGGGAACCGCAGCGCGGGCTCACCCCTCGCATGGCTGCTCGGCTGCGACAGCTCCCGCTTGGCCTCCCGCAGGACGCCCGCGACGTCGGTGGCGGGCGTCTCGGCGGCGATGTGCGACACCGGGGCGCGCTCGTCCTCGCACCGGGACTTCAGCAGCTCCGCGACGTGGGAGGTGGCGCGGCCGGGGCCGAGGAGCAGGAGCAGCGGCCGCAGCCGCGGGCGCCACCGCGGCCGTTCTCGCAGCCGTTCGAACAGGTCGAGCACCCCGCGCAGCCGATCCTCGGTCGGGAGCCGGTCGCCGTCGCCCGCCATGGGTCATGCCTCACTTCCGCGTCGTCCCTTGTTGGCGCTCCCGCAGTTCGGTTCTCCCCACCGCCCCTTATTGGCTTTGGACGCGGCGGAACGTGAAAAGGATCGAAAATTTCCGATCGTGACGCGTCCGTGCACGAAACTCGGCCACCTTGCCATCATTGGCCCATGGGTGAAGACCGCGACGAGCCGCTCGAAGGCGACATCGGCCCGGCCGCCGCGCCCGCGTCCCGTCCCGGCCCGCCGCCGGATGCGGCTGCGGAGTCGCGGCGGTACGAGGCGGAGCGCGAGGAGCGGCGCCGCCGCACGAACGCGGTGGCGGGACGGATCGCGGCCGTCCTCGCCGCGCTGTTCCTGGTGTTCCTGATTTACGACTCCGTCACCACGGCCGTAGCGGCCCATGACAAGGGCGATGACTGGATCTACCCGCCCGCGGTGATCGCCGCGCTTTGCGCGATCGCGCTGGTGACCCTGGTTGCCCGGGCCGTGCGGCGGGTGAAGTAGCCTCTGGTGAGTGACCGAAAGCGCGAACCCAGCCATTGACATTCCCGCCGATCTGAAGCCCGCGGACGGCCGCTTCGGATGCGGTCCGTCGAAGGTCCGCCCGGAGCAGCTCGCGGCGCTCGCCGCCTCCGGCTCGACCTACATGGGGACCTCGCACCGGCAGAAGCCGGTGAAGTCCCTCGCCGGCCGCGTCCGGGAGGGCCTCGGCGAGCTGTTCTCGCTGCCCGAGGGGTACGAGGTCCTGCTCGGCAACGGCGGCACCACCGCGTTCTGGGACGCGGCCGCGTTCGGGCTCGTCCGGCAGCGGTCGCAGCACCTGACGTTCGGCGAGTTCTCCAGCAAGTTCGCCAAGGTCACCACGAGCGCGCCCTGGCTGGGCGACCCGACCGTCATCTCCGCCCCGCCCGGAACGCACCCGGAGGCGTCGGCCGAGGAGGACGTGGACGTCTACGCCCTCACCCACAACGAGACCTCGACCGGCGTCGCGATGGAGATCCGGCGTCCGGCGGGCACCACCGCGCGCGACGGGCTCGTCCTCGTGGACGCCACGTCCGGCGCGGGCGGCCTGCCCGTGGACGTGACGCAGACGGACGTCTACTACTTCGCCCCGCAGAAGTGCTTCGCCGCGGACGGCGGCATCTGGGTGGCGCTCGCGTCCCCGGCCGCGCTGGAGCGGATCGACGAGATCGCCGCGTCCGACCGGTACATCCCCGAGTTCTTCAACCTGAAGACGGCCGTCGACAACTCCGCCAAGGACCAGACCTACAACACCCCCGCCGTGGCGACGCTCCTGCTCCTCGCCGAGCAGATCGAGTGGATGAACGGCCAGGGCGGCCTGGCGTGGACGACGTCCCGCACGGCCGACTCGTCCCAGCGGCTCTACACGTGGGCGGAGAAGACGTCGTACACGACGCCGTTCGTCGTGGACCCTGCGCAGCGCTCGCAGGTGGTCGGGACGATCGACTTCAGCGACGACGTGGACGCGGCGGCCGTCGCCAAGACGCTGCGCGCCAACGGCATCGTGGACACCGAGCCGTACCGCAAGCTCGGCCGCAACCAGCTCCGCATCGGCATGTTCCCGGCGATCGACCCGTCCGACGTGGAGGCCCTGACCGCCTGCGTCGACTACGTCGTCGAGCGCCTCTAGCCGGCAGCCCGCTTCACGCGACCGACAGCAGCCCGCCTGCACCGCCGAGCGGCTCCGCCACGCGGTGGCGCAGGCCGGCGCGGTCGCACTCCTCGTCGGCGGGGGTGAAGCCCGTCCAGACGCGGGGGTCCATGTCGGAGTCGCGGGCCGTCGGCACGAAGGTCGCCGTCGCGAGCACCTCGGGCAGGTCGCGGCGGCCGGGACGGCGCTCCATGCCGATCTTCAGGTAGGTGCCCTCGCGGAGCATGACCACGGTCGCGAACTCCACGCGCGTGTGCAGCTCGGCATCGCGGAACCAGCGCGGGTTGGACGCCCAGTAGATGTTCTGCTCGGTGTCCACGGCCACGGTCAGCGGGCTGAGCGCGGCGCGGGCCAGATGCACCTCGGTCGGGCGGTCGCGGTGGACCCAGACCAGCGCGGCCCGTCCGACCAGGGCCTCCAGGACGCCCGTCACGCCGGACGGTCCGTCGCGGCCCGCGAGGAGCTGGAAGATCGGTTCGCTGTCGGTCGTCCCGGACGCGAGCGGCAGCGCGAACCGCGACCGCAGCGCGGCGGCGTCGACGTCACCGTTGTGGGTGGCGACGATGCCCGCGGACGGGCCGCCCGCCGCGGCCGTCCCGGGGACGACCATCGGGCTGGCGTTGCCGGGCTCGGCCGGGGTGCCCTGCGTCGCCCAGCGGGTGTGCCCGAGGGCGACCGGCGCGCGGTCGAGCTCGGGAAGGAACTCGGGCCGCCAGATCCCCGAGAAGCGACCGCGGCCCTTCACGACACGGCAGCCCACCACGGCACCGGCCCCGGCCTCGGAACCGCCGGAACCGGGACAGCCCCCGAGGCCCGGCCAGCCGCCGAGCAGCGCCAGCCCCGCCGAGTCCGTGCCGCGCTCCTCCGCGAGCGCGCCCAGCGTGACGAACACGTCCGAGGCGAGCCCCGGGTCGCCGGCGAACGGCGAGCGCACCATCCCGAACAATCCGCACATGCCAGATGAGATGCAGATCATGGGCGGACGGTTCGAGTCGCTCATGGCGCCGAATAGGCTCGGAGCGTGAACCGCGCGCCCCGCTGGCTGCTTCCCACCGTGCTGACCGCGCTCGTCCTGGCCGTGGTCCTCGGTGCGCTGCTGAACTGACGCGGAACGTATGATCGTCGGGGCGCGGAACGGGGATGATCAGGGCATGTCACTCAGCCGCGTCGCCCGCGCCGGTGCCGCCGTCACCCTCGCCGCGACGCCCGTCTGCGTTTTCGCACCGCCGGCGTCGGGGTCGGCGCGGGGCGAGCAGATCGCGTTCACGATCGACGACCCGCGGATCACCGAGTCCAGCGGCCTCGCGGCCAGCACGCGGCACCCCGGCATCGTCTACACCCACAACGACTCGGGCGGCGTCCCGAAGATCTACGCGCTCGACGCGGGCGGCCGCGTCCGGGCCGTGCTGACGTTCGCCGGGGCGGGCGCCCGCGACTGGGAGGGCATCGCGCTCGGCAAGGACGAGCGCGGCCGTCCGGCGATCTTCGCGGCGGACATCGGCGACAATCTCGGCGGCGCGTGGCCGTACGTGACGGTGTACCGGATCAGGGAGCCGGCCCAGATCAGGAGCCAGACGCTCCGCGCCACCACCTTCAAGATCAAGTACGCGGACGGGCCGCGCAACGCCGAGACCTTCATGATCAACCCGCGGACGAACCGTGTCTACATCGCGAGCAAGCTGTTCGGCGGCAAGGTGTACGAGGGCCCGGCGAAGCTCCGCACCAGCGGATACAACGTGGTGCGCAAGGTCGCGGACGCGCCCGCCATGGCCACCGACGGCGCTTTCTCCCCCGATGGGCGCACCTGTGTCATCCGTTCCTACTTCGGTGCGCGTCTCTATTCCGTGGGCCCGGACGGCCGTCCGGGCAAATCCTTGAAATCGCTGGGCATCCCGATGCAGTCGCAAGGCGAATCACTGAGCTACACGGCGGACGGCAGGTCCCTCCTCTTGGGTTCCGAGGGCGAGAACCAGCCGGTCTACCGGCTGCCGCTGCCGGACGAGGCGCTGCCGTCACCGTCCGGCGGGAAGACACCGAAGAACGCGGGGGCGGGCGGCGATGCCGAGGGCGTCGCCGGCGACACCCGCAACACCAGGGTGGGGCTGCTCCTCGCGCTCGCCATCGCGGCGGCCGTCGGCTACGGGCTGCTGCGCGGGCGCGGAGGCTCGTCGGGAGGCGGATGAGAAGCGGCACGGCAGCCGGGGCAGGCGGCACGGAAAGGCGCACCTGACCGGCACGATGGAAGTCGGTTTCGGACGGCGACGGGATCGTGGAAGGAGGCGACGGGCCCGCAGGGGCCCGTGTGAGGATGCGGACTGTGGAGCATGAGCTCGTGGGCCTGGCGGGGCCCGGCGGCCGGTGGCGTCCCGTCGCCGCCGGGCCGTTCGCCCTGCTCGCGGTGGCGCTGGCGCTGCTGCCGATCCGTCCGGTGTGGCTGTGGGCCGCGCTGATCGGCGTCGTCGCCGCGATCCCGTGGCTGCTCGGCGCGGCCCCCGAGGCGCGGCGGCGCCGCCCGCGCCCGTACTGGCGGCTGTCGGCGGACGGGCTGGAGAAGGTCGGCCCGGGCGGGCTGAGCATGGTCTCCTACGAGCGGTCCCGGATCGACGGGCTGGCCATCACGACCGGCGACGGGATCCTGACCGTGTTCCACCGGTTCGGCCGTACCGCGGTGGGCGGGATGACCTCGATGGGCCTGGAGCCGCTCGCCGTCTTCGTGACGGCGCGGCGCCTCGGCATCCCCATGCACGTGCTGGACGGCGAGGCGACCGACCTCCTCGATCCCGCGCTCGACGACGCCCTGCGCATCCCCACGCTGGACGAGGACGTCCCAGGAGGCGGCCCTCTGCCCCGCGACCACGCGGCGGAGAAGCGGCTGCTCGACCAGGAGGCGGCCCTCCTGGCCGCCGCGCACGACCCGTCCTCCATCAAGCCCGATGAGGGCCCCGGCGAGGGCACGGCGGGCAAGGGGCCGGGCGGCAAGGAGCAGCGGCTGGACACGCCCGAGCCGCTGCCGAGCCGCCGCCGCGTCGTGCTGCTCGGCGGGCTCACCGCCCTGCTCGGCACCGTCATGATCGTCCGGATCGCGGTGGACGGCACCGCCGAGTTCGGCGCCCGGCTCGCGGCCGGCTGCTGGGCGCTCGCCGCGATCGCGGGCGTCCTCATGGCGCGCCGCCGGCTGCTGCGCGCCGCGCAGGTCCGCTGGACGATCAACGCGGAGCGGCTGCGGGTGCGGGCCCGTCCCGGCCGCCGCCGCGAGGCGCAGGACCTGCGGGCCCGGGACGTCGCCGCGGTCGTCGTCGGTCCCGGCCTGCGGCTCGACCCCGTGAGCGGCGAGCCGCGCCGCGCCGACCTCGCCGCGCTCGCGTTCGGGCACCGGCTGGAGCTCGTCGCCCGGCTGCCCGCGCACGGCCTGGACGGCTTCCAGCTCGCGCACGCCCTCGACGACCACGGCTACCGGGTGATCACGCCCGGCGCGCGGGCGCCGCGCGGCCCGCAGTACGGCCTGGAGGGGCTGCCCGAGATCTTCGCGCAGGTCCCCGGCGGGCGGCTGGTCGTCGCGGACGGCGGGCTCGGCTGGGCGGACGCCGCCGGCGACGTCGTGCTGAAGATGCCGGAGGACCGCATCGGCGGCATCGAGCTGCTGACCATCGCCGGGCACGCCTGGGTCCGGCTCTACGACACCGACGGCGACGAGTTCTTCGCCGCGCCGCTGTCGGCGCTGCGGATCTCCCGCACCGACCTGCGGGACGCGGCCCGCCGCGCCGGGCTGCCGGTCAACGACGCCGAGTACGACGCCTACCTCAGCGCCGCGTTCCACTCCGCCGTCTCCACGCTGACCGACTCCGAACCGGCGCCTGCGTCCGTGTCCTCGCAGCACACCGCCGGGGAGGCGGCCACGGCCCAGCCCCCGCCGCCGGGCCCGCTGGACGAGCACGACCTCACGTTCGCCCTCTCCGCGCCGCCCGACCCCACGACCGCGCCGGGAACGCTCCTGGACGCGACCCGCCGCTCCCGTGTCGGGACTTACGGGATGAGCGTCCTGCTATGCGAGGCCGTCGCCCTGCTGGGCGCGGTGTGGCTCGGGCCAGAGCTGGGCGGGTTCAACACGACGGCGTCCTGGTCGGTGCCCGCGGGGCTGGTCATCGGCCTCGTCGGCTACTGGCTGTACGACCGGAACCGCCCGCAGCTGCGGGTGTCGTCCGCCGGGCTCGCCGTCGTCACCCGGCGCGGCAAGGTCGAGTGGGACCTCGGCCGCGACCGCGTCGGCGGCGTCGGGATCGACGAGGCGACCGAGCGGATGCCGCGGCTGGTGGTGTGGAGCCCGTCCGGGCGGGTGCTGCGGCAGGTGACGTTCCCGCCCGACCTGGACGACCTGCGCCGCGCCTGCGAACGCTACGGCCTGCCCTGGGGGCCGCCGGACGCCGACCGTCCCGCGCCCCCGCCGCCCGAGCTCTGACGCAGCGACCACGTCTTCAGCGACTCGTACGTCAGCTGGCTGTAGTCCTTGCCGGGCAGGTGGCTGCGCATCAGCTGGACGGAACCGGCCGTCCACGGCGCCCCGGCGAACGCCGACAGCGACTCCATGAGCGGGCGCACGTCCACGGGGCTTCTGGACCGCGCCAGCGTGAGATGGGGGCGGAAACCGCGGTGCTTGTCCGGCAGCGTCCCGACGCGGCGCCCGGCGGCCGTGGTGGACGCGGCGAGGCGCGCCATCCCGCGGCGGTCGCCGTACAGGCCCGTCCACAGGACGCGGGCGTGGGTCCCGCTGCCGGGGAAGGCCCCCGCGCCCGCCAGCGACAGCGACATCCGCTCGTGCCGCCCGACGGCGCGCTCCAGCCTGGGGAGCAGCCGGTCGAGGGTGCGGTCGTCCACCTCGCCGAGGAACGTCAGCGTGACGTGGAGCAGCTCGCGCCGCACCCATTTCAGCTCGGGCATCGCATCACGGTGCGGCAGGACGGCCTCTTCGAGCTCGTCCAGAACGTCCGGTGGCGGCACGAGCGCCACGAAAAGCCTCATGGGAGCGTCCGTAGGGCCACCAAGCCAGCATTTCAGCAGATGGCACCCCTTGTCACGCCGTCAGGCGCAACCACCGGAACCGGACGCGGCGGCGGGGGCGGGACGCCGCCGGATCCGGTCGAGCGCGGGCCGGATCGCCCGCTCCTCGCTCGGCACGCCCCGCGCGGCCACCACGCCGACGGCGAACGCGGCGACGACGGAGATCAGCCCGCCGCCGACCAGGCCCGTCCGGGCGCCGAAGTTCTCCGAGAGCCAGCCGATCGCGGGCGCGCCCAGCGGGTTCGTCCCGAGGAACACGAACATGTAGAGGCCCATCACGCGCCCGCGCATCTCCGGCGCGACGCTGAGCTGCATGGTCGCGTTCGCCGCCGTCATGATCGTCATCATCGCGATGCCGGTCGGGACGAGCAGCGCCAGGAACGTCCAGTACGTCGGCATCAGGCCGGTGGCAACCTCCAGCGCGCCGAACACCAGGCCCACCGCCACCAGGAACCTGAGCCGCGGCTTGGCCACCCGCCGCGCGGCCAGCAGCGCGCCGCTGAGCGCGCCGAGCGCCAGCATGCTGGACGCGAGCCCGAACGCGGACGCGTCGGTGTTGAAGACTTCCTTGGCGACGAGCGCGACCGTGGTGGCGAAGTTCATCCCGAACATGGCGAGGAACCCGATGAGGATGAGGACCAGCATCAGGTCGCGGCGTCCGCGGACGTAGCGCAGGCCCTCGCGGAGCTGCCCCTTGGCGCGCTTGACGGTGTCGGCGGGGTGCAGCTCGTCCGCCCGCATCGCGTAGAGGCTGAACAGGACGGCGCCGAACGACGCCGCGTTCACCAGGAACACCGGCCCCGTGCCGATCAGCGCGATCAGCACACCGGCGACGGCGGGGCCGAGCAGCCGCGCCCCGTTGAAGGTGGCACTGTTCAGCGCGATCGCGTTGGGCAGGTCGCGCCGCCCCACCATCTCGACGACGAACGACTGGCGGGTCGGGTTGTCGACGACGGTCGCGAGCCCGAGCCCGAACGCCAGCACGTACACGTGCCACACCTGCGCGGCGCCGGTCACGGTGAGCAGACCCAGAATGAGCGCGAGCACGCCCATCGACACCTGCGTGAGGATCAGGACGCGCCGCTTGGGATACCGGTCCGCGATGACACCGCCCCAGAGGCCGAACAGGAGCATCGGCAGGAACTGAAGGCCGGTGGTGATGCCGAGCGCGGTACCGCTGCCGTGGGCCAGCTCAAGGACGAGCCAGTCCTGCGCGATGCGCTGCATCCACGTCCCGGTATTGGAGACGACCTGGCCCGCCGCATAGAGCCGATAGTTCCGGTTACGCAGCGACCGGAACATGGCTCCCGTGCGCGGCTCATCGCCCTCGTCCTCCCCGTGCAGCCCATCGGGCTCGCCGGGAGCGCGGGGTTCGTCAGGGTCGTCGGGCTCGCTGTTCGCGCTGTTCGCGCTGTTCGCGCTGGTCTCGCTGGTCTCGCTGGTCTCGCGGGGCTCGTCGGCGTCCGCCCGCCCGGCCGCCGGGAGCACGGCGATCTTCTGCGGCGACGGCTCGGCGTCGGCGGGCCCGGGGGTGTGCGGGGGCGGGGACGGGGCGGCGGGCTTGGCGCGTCCGGCCGGGCGCGTGGTGAGGCGGCGGTGGAGTCGGCCTGTGGGGGTGCGCGCGCGGCGGTGGCCACGGGGGCCGCGCGTCGCGGTCGCCTCGGGGTCGCAGGGTCTGTCATTAGCAGAAGTCATTAACAGGGCTAACGATAATCGCGGGCGCGGTATTCCGGCAAATCCGCCGCGCGCGGGCCGGTCAGGACCGGCTGAGCCTGTCGATGATCGGGGCGGCCCGGCGGAGGATCTCCCGCTCGTCGTCGGTCAGCTCGCCGAGCCTCCTGGCGAGCCACGCCTCCTTGCGGCGCCGCTCGTCGGCCAGCAGCGCGGTGCCCGCCTCGGTCGCGTTCAGGACGACCTGGCGCCCGTCGGTCGGATGCGGGCTGCGCGCGACGAGGCCCTGCTCCTCCAGGTAGGCGATCACGCGCGTCATCGAGGGCGGCTGGACCTTCTCGTGGTCGGCGAGCTCGCGGGGCGTCATCGACCCGTGCCGCTCGATCGCGGCGAGCGCGGCGAACTGGGTGAGCGACAGCGGGCCCCGGCCGCCCCGCTCGCCCTCGGTGGCGGGACGCAGCGTGCGCAGCCGCCGCGACAGTCTCGCGATCGAGATGCGCAGCTCTTCGGCCAGCCCGGGGACGGACACGGCACGGCTCGGAGTGGGTGGCGTTGTCATCGTCATTGGTCTCCCATGCTGCCACGCCGTACCTTGACATCGCGGCTAGGCTTATTAGCCTCTGAGCTATCCAGATTAGTGGAGGAGCGTGGAATGCCTCGTGCCGGCCTGTCACCGGCCGCCGTCGTCGACGCCGCCGTCGCCATCGTGGACGCCGAGGGACCCGGCGCCCTGACGCTGGCCGCGGTGGCGGGAAGGGCCGGGGTCGCGACGCCCTCCCTGTACAAGCATGTCCGCAACCTGGCCGAGTTGCGACAGCTGATCACCGTACGCGTGCTCGAAGAACTTACAGAACGGCTCGGAGAGGCCGCATTGGGACGCTCCGGGGACGACGCCGTCCGCGCCCTGATGCGCGCCTACCGGTCGTACGTGGTGGAACATCCCGGCCGGTACGCGGCCATGGACCAGTCGGCGGACGCCCAGCCCGAGGACAACGCGGCGGGCGAGCGGCTCCTGGCCATCATCTACGCGGCGCTGCGCGGCTATGCCCTGGAGGGGTCGGAGCTGGTCCACGCGGCCCGCTGCCTGCGTTCGGCCGTGCACGGGTTCGCCGTCCTGGAGGCGGCGGGCGGCTTCGGCCTCCCCGAGGGCCTGGAGGCCAGCTATGAGCTGCTCATCGGCATGGTCGTCGGAGGGTTGCCCGGCGCCCGCGGCGTAACCTGATCGCATGACCCGACCGCGCCGCCCGGACCCGCCGCCCATGCAGACCAACGATGTCCGCATCGCGGCCGCCGGCGCGGCCGCCTGGGCGGTGGCGTTCGTCGTGCTGCTCATCGTCGGGCTGCCGTCCGAGGACCGGTGGTGGCTGTGGGTGTGCGCCACGGGCTTCGCCAGCGGCATGTTCGGGGTCTGGTACGTCCCGAGGTTGCAGGCGCGCCGCGCCAGCCAGGAGGCCGCCCGCGCCGCCCAGCGCAAGGCCGGCGCCGAGGCCAAGGCCGACAAACCTGCCGAGACGGCGGAGCACGGGCGCGCCGACTAGGGCTCCAGGTCCGCCTCTGCCAGGAGGTCTGGGAGCGTCTCAGGGGCGCGTAGCACCGCTTCGAGAATGAGCCGGTCGGCCCAATGGCCCGTTGACCACGCGAGCGCGCGGGCGAGGCCGTGCACGCTGCTCGCGCGCACTTCGCCGTCTCTCGTCCACCACGGCACGTCCTGGCCGTCCACGACCAGGCGGTCATGGGCGAGGTAGTCGGCGGGGGCATCCGGGAGGACGGCTCTCACGGAGTCCGGTACAGGACGTTTCTCGCCCTCCGATTGGACGACCCCCGGAACCTCATCTCCTGCCAGAGGCAGATCGAGGAGATCAGCCAGACGCTCGTCGCGACCTTGCGCGGCGATGACGAGCGGCTGGCTTCGGAGAAGCGGGAGGACGTCTGGAGCGTCCAGGACCAAGGCGTCGGCTGCGTCCACGACTTCGACGTCGCCGTTGACGACCGCCCGGACGTGGTCGGGTGGTTCGACCGCCGTTTCCGGGGTGTCGGCCAGGGCCGTCCACAGGGCGCCCAGCTGTGCTCGGGTGACGTGCCGTTCCGGGTCACCGAGGCGGTTGAGGAGCTCTTGGGCGCCTCCGGGTTCGTCCAGCAGATCGGCCAGCGACGTGCGGACGCCCAAGGCGAGCAGGAGCCGCTCGTCAAGGCCCGCCGGCGCGACGTCATAGAGCCCTGCCAGGGCCTCGTCCCCGCTCAGCCTGAACTCGCCGGGCCTGCGGCCGTTCAGGACGCGATGACGGCTCAGCCACCACGCCGTGTAGGACGGGACGGCGACCCGCCGACCGCCCTGCACCGCCACATGGACGGGATCGACGATCGCGGCCCGCCACGGTGGCTCCGCCAGGACGCGCAACGCGGCGGACCAGTCGTCCACCAGTTCAAGGTCTCGGACGGCCAGGAACTCCGGCACGAGCGGCGGAAGGTCTTGCGGGCCGATTCGCCGCAGCACGTCGTCCGCCCATAGGTCCTCGTCATCGAGGTCCAGGGTCTCTGCTTCGTCGGCGATGCCGGTGAGGTTCACGTCCTCGCCCTTCGCGAGGGCGAACCCGTCCAGGACGCCGATGGCCGTGAGCGTCTCCGCACCCCACCGTTCCAGCAGCTCGCCGTCGACCACCTCGAAGGGCGCGTCCTCGGCCATGAGAGCGCGCAGCGGGCTCTCCGGCAGAAGCAGCTCACCCGCCGGATAAAGCTCCCCGTCGGCGCCGGGCAGGGCAAGCTCTGCCAGCCAGGGCTCCTCGCCTGGGTCGAGCCTCGCGGCGGCGACGAGCCCCAGAACGGCTTCGGCGACCACATCGGGGTCGTCGGCCTCGAAGGACTCCTCGACGGCGGCACGCACGGCGGCGTCGGCGAGCACGGCCCGCGGCCCCGCCTCGACGGCCCCCAGCCGGGCCAGCAGCGGATGCACCGCCTCCGGATGGACGAACCGCAGGCCGAGCGCGTCCAGGCCGCCGGGATCGACGCCGTCCGCGATCAGCAGGCCCCGCGGGCCGCGCACGATCCGGCCGGTCCCGTCCGCCGCCGAGCCGGCCAGCGGCACCGGGACGGCCCCCAGCGCGTCTGTGGCGGCTCCGCCGAGCGTCCCGTACAACCGGTGCCACCACGCCGGTTCGCGGTCCACAGCGGCCAGCTCATCGATGACGTCCGCCAGCTCGACCCGCCGCACCCCGAGCGCGGCGAGCGCCGGGCTCCGCGCGGGCCACTCGGGCGGGAGCAGCCCGGTCGCGACGCCGTCCTCGCCGCCGAGGAGCTCGACGAACTCGGCGGGGGCGTCGACGGCGACCGTGTCGCGCCCGCGCGTCCGGTGCGGCAGCAGCGGCGCTTCGGGAAGGCGTTCGCGGATGCCGCGCCGCACCCGGGCGTCCAGTTCACCGGCTCCGACCGGCCCGGGCACCAGGCTCAGCACGCGCGGTGAAACGGGGAGGTCGCTCAGCAACCGCACATAGGTCTCGGCGGCCCGGTCCACGAGGAAGTCGGTCAGCGGGCCGGGCGCGACGTGCCGCCGGTCAGGTGCGAGCGGGAACGACGCGATGAGCAGCGCGGGCAGATCCAGCCGTTCGTCGCTGGGCGTTGGCGCATGCACGACCGCAGGGGTGTCTTCCGGTAGGCCCTCCTCTGGCAGAGCCCACTGCACATGCCAGAACGGCCGTCCTCGCTCCTCCACCGGACGGTCTTCCAGAAGCGCCATCGGGATTTCCCCACGCGCCTCGGCCGTCCGCCACACCGCCCCGTTGATGACGACCTCGCCCGGCGGACGACGCTCAGCGGTCAGCTCACGGACGTCCCCGTCCACATCGATCTCGACGCTGCCCAGGGCGGGCAGGGCCAGCATCAACGCCGCTCCAGCACGCTCAAGCTGCCGCCGGACGGTCTCGACCGCCTCCGCGCGCAACGGCAGCCGCACGACCGTGTCGAACCCCGCCGGAACCTCAGGCGGCTCGTCCATGGCGAACGGCAACCGGAGCAGCGGAACATGCCCGCCGCGCCGCTCCAGCTCCGCCGCGAGCGCCGGTACTTCTTCAACCAGCCCCTGAGAACGGGCCCGCGACCACACAACGCCCGCCCCGCCAGACACAATGGCGGGCTCGTCGCTGACGGCCACGACGGCGGCGAACCCCACACCGAACCGTCCCGCAGTACCCGCGTCGTCCCGCTTGGACGACGCCCGCAGCGTCGACAGCGCCTCCACACCTGCCGCGTCCAACGGCGCCCCGGTGTTGGCCGCGCTCAGCACGGCGGCCCCCGGCGGCGACGTCCGGAGAGCCAGCCGAAGACGCCCAGGGACGGGGGGCCGGCCGCGCAGCGCGGCATCTGCGGCGTTCTGCGCCAGCTCGATCACGACACGGTCGCGATAGCCGCCGAGGGCGAAATCCTCTTCGGTGTTGGCGTCCTCGCGGAACCGGGCGGGTGACTCGCTCCAGGCGCGCAGCACCCGCTGCCGCAGGGCCCGCGTCCCGAAATCCGGCATCGTCAGCTGTGGCCCAGGGCCTCTTCGTCCAGGGTCGCCGCGTCCTCGACCTCGGACACCGCGACCTCGACCTCCGCCGCGTCCTCCTCCGCCGGTGCCGCGTCCTCCACCCTGGCCGGGGACGGCAGGACCTCGTAGCCCAGCTCGTCGATGATCGGCGGGCCGTGCTCGGACACGGCGGGCAGCGAGACCGCCTCCGAGTGCGCGCCGCAGCCATGGTCGGCGGAGACGACACGTCCGTCATCGGGCGCGTACTCGTTGGCGCACACCCCGAACATCTTCCGCAGCTCACCCGCCAGCGCCACATAGAAGCCGCAGGTGGAACACTGCGCGGGCGCGGACGCGGCGATCGGTGCGCGCGGCCCCCCGACGCCCTCGTACCAGCGCGTGGCGGCCTCGTCGCGTCCCTCCTGAGACAGGACCCGTACGCGGCCCAGCCCCGGCTCCCACTGCGCCTCGCGTTCGGCGGACTCGTCGTCCACCTGCGTGTAACCGGGCGCGAGCCGGGCGTCGTCGGGCGCGGTGGGCAGCAGGTCACCGGGACCGAGGTCACCGGGACGCAGCCGCTCCAGCCACGGCACCCACGGCGGCGCGAGCAGCGCGTCGTCGCCGGGCAGCAGCACGCACTCGCTGACCGTGACGACCTTGGCGCGGGACGCCCGCGTCACGGTCACGGCCCACTGCCAGCCCGCGTAGGCGGGGTCGAGGCACTCGAAATAGTGCGTGACCACGCGGTCGCCCTCGGCGCGCAGGCCGAGATGCTCTCCCACCTGGCCGGGACCGGCCGTGTCCTGTGCGGCCTCGCGGGCGAGGTCTACGGCCTCGGCGCAGGCGGTGTCGACGACGGGGGTGCGGGGCCTGCGGGCGGACCCGGCGGCACCCTGCGTGGACGCGCTGTGCGTGGACGCGGAACGCGTGGGGCTGGACTGCGGCAGTGAGCTCACATGCCAATTCTCGCCCATGGAACGGCGTGGCCGGGCACCTCGCCCTGCCATCGCATGGAAAACAACCACCGGCGCCCCGTTGGTGAGCAGGTTCCCCAGCGGGGAACGTACCCTCAATCGAGGGGTCGTGCCTCAGCGGAGAACCCGGACGACGCAGGGGAGAGATCAGGGCGCATGGGTGACCGGACACGGTTCGGGCGATCCGTACGCGCCGCTACGGGAGGTGTGGCGCGAGCGCTGCGCGGCGCACGCTCCGCCATGGCGGGCACGGGCCGGCTGACCCGCCGCGCCACCCACGCCCAGGGCGCGGGACGCAGCGGCCTCGGCAGCCTGATCGAGGCGTCCGCGGTCAACTCCGCCGGCGACGCGCTGGTGACCGTCGCCCTCGCCGGGACGCTGTTCTTCGGCCTGGACGTCAACCAGGCGCGCGGTCAGGTCGCCCTCTACCTCGTCGTCACGATGGCGCCGTTCGCGCTGGTCGCGCCGCTGATCGGCCCGGTGCTCGACCGGGCGCGGCACGTCCGCCGGTACGCGATCTCCAGCACGTTCGTGATGCGCGCGCTGCTGTGCTGGGCGATGGCGAGCGCGCTGCCGCACGGCGACCAGGTCACGTTCCTGCCCGCCGCGTTCGGCGTGCTCGTGCTGTCCAAGGCGTTCGGGGTGCTGCGCGCCGCGGTGACGCCCCGCGTCCTGCCGGACGAGATCACGCTCGTGACCGCGAACGCGCGCTCCGCGTTCGCGGGCCTGATCGCCGCGTCGATCACCGCGCCGATCGGCGCGGGCCTGGTGTGGCTCATCGGCGCCGACTGGGTTCTGCGCATCGGCACCCTCGTGTTCCTGCTGGGCGTCGTGTTCAGCATGCGGCTTCCGCAGAACGTCGACGTCCCGGACGCGGAGCCCTCACCGGAATCCGGCGACCCCGACGAAACCGCGCGGCCGCAGGCCAGGCACTGGCGGACGCTGCCGCGCGTCGGCCCGGTCGTCGCGGAGGCGATGCAGGCCAACGCCGTGCTGCGCGCGTTCTCCGGCTTCCTGATCATCTATCTGGCGTTCCTGCTGCGCCAGGAGCGGTTCGACCCGGTGTCCAACAACGTCGCGCTCGGGCTGCTGGCGGCGTCCGCCGGGGCAGGCGGCCTGATCGGCACGGCGCTCGGCGCGTGGATGAAGGCGCGGGCGCCGCGGCTGATCGTCTCGGCGACGCTGGCGTCCGTGACCGCCGTCGCCGCCGTGAGCGCCGCGTTCTTCGGCCTGTGGGCGGCGCTGGCGGTGGCGCTCGCGGCGGGCCTCGGCCAGGTGCTCGGCAAGCTGTCGATGGACGCGGTCGTGCAACAGGAGGTCGGCGAGGAGATGCGGTCGTCCACCTTCGCCGTCTCGGAGACGCTGCACCAGCTCGTGTGGGTCGCCGGCGGGCTGGCGGGCCTCGGCATGTCGATCGTCGCGGACGGACGCGTCGCGCTCGCGATCGTGTCCGCCGCGCTCGCCGTCTCGCTGGGCCTGCTGCTGACGCGCCGCGCCGGAACCCGCCGCCGAACGCGCCGCCGCCGTCGCCCCGCGCGATCCCAGACGACGCTCAAGGACGCGCACCCGGAAATGCACACCTGAGCGCCAGAGACGCCCGCGCTAGGACGGACGCGCTAGGATGCGGCCAGGTCGTCCGCGACGGCCCGCAGCACGGTGGCGATCTTCTTGGCCTCCGCCGGGGCCGGATGCTTGCCGCGCCGGTAGGTGTTGGAGATCCCGTCCAGCAGCTTGATCAGGTCTTCGGTGATGACGACCATCTCGTCGGGCTTCTTGCGCCGCTGCTTGGCGATCGTCTTCTCGACCGACGGCAGCGTGTCCAGCACCTTGACCTGGAGCGCCTGCTGCCCCCGCCGCCCCTCGACCACGCCGAACTCGATGCGCTGACCTGGTCTCAGCGTCGTGACCCCGCCCGGCAACGCCGATGAGTGCACGAAGACCTCACCGCCGTCGTCGCGCGTGAGGAAGCCGAACCCCTTGTCGGAGTCGTACCACTTGACCTTGCCAGTCGGCACCGGAGACCTCGTTCGGTAATCGTCCTGAATCGACCTCAAGATTAGTGCCTCGCCAAGGACTGGTGTACACACCGGCACCCTCCGCGACGCCCGCACGGGCCGACGATCAGAAGCTATCCCGCACGCCCGGCAACGGCATCCGAATATCGCGCCGCAGCTCAGGATGCGGACTCGCGGTTCAGGGCGTCCGGAACCCGCCGAGCCATTCCGGGAAAGCGAGAAGATCGGGCAGGACGACGTCCGCCCCATACGCCGCGAGGGCCGCCGAATCGTAGGCGCCCGTCGCGACCGCCACCGCGACCGCCGACGCCGCCCGCGCCGCGTCCACGTCACCGGTGTGGTCGCCGATATAGGCGCCCGCCCCGTGCTCGCGCAGCACGGCGCCCTTATCCGCGCCGAACAGGCCGCCAGCCACGACGTCCACCTCAAGGCCAAGGAACCGGACGGTCCGTTCGGTGTCGGCCTGGTTCTTGCCCGAGACGACGATCACCCGCCCGCCACGCCCCCGGACCGCGTCCACCGCCGCCGCCGCCCCGGGCATGAGGACGGTCGCCGGGACCGCGATGTCCGCGTAGATGGCCCGGTAGCGCGCCGCCATCACGGGGACCTCGTCGGGCGGGAACCAGTAGGCGAGTTCCTCTTCCAGCGGGGGCCCGATGCGTCCGATGACGACGTCGGTGTCGATGGCGACGCCGCTCTCCGCCGCGAGGGCCGCGTACACGGCGCTGATCCCGGCGCGCGTGTCGGCCAGCGTCAGGTCGAGGTCGAAGCCGAGGGCGAGTCCGGAACCGGGGCCGGGGGAATCTAGATCGGGCACGTCCCACAGGTTAAGGGGGCTGGACACATGCGAGTACCCGCGCTCTCCTGGTAGTGGCGATGCGACGGGATCCGAGTAGGAGAGCGCGGGAACTTTCGCGCGGGTGACCGTTCAGTTGGACCGGAACTCGCGTCCCGGTTCACCGGGAACGGCCGCCCGTGCTGGCGATATACCCGGGCCCCCGACCACAAACCACCTGACCAGGGAAAACACAGGACTCGAACAAGCCACCCCGAGCAAAAGGACGATCAGCCCCGGCGAGGTCATTCGGTGAACGGGCCGCTGAAGGAGGCCGCAATGGCAGACATCCCCGACCCCGGACGGACGACCGAGCCCGCACCGGCGCCCGCGCAGGAGCTCGCGATGACCCGCATCGAGCCCGGCGGCGACCGCGACCAGCACGAACGGGGTGAACGGGGTGATCGGCGGTCGTTCACGGCCGGCGTCACCGCCGTCCGCCGCGGCGCCACCGCCGCCCGGCGCCGCGCCTTCGGCATCGCCGCCACGTCGGTGTCGGCCGTCACCACGGTCGTCGTGGTGATCCTGGCCGTGCACATCGTGTTCGTCGCGTTCGAGGCGAACACGGCGAACGGCCTCGTCCGCTGGTTCGGCGACCGTGCCACCGAGCTGTGCTGGCAGTTCGAGGACGTCTTCCAGCCCGAGAACCCCAAGACCGAGGTGGCCGTCAACTACGGCCTGGCCGCCGCCGTCTACCTGATCGCGGGCAGGCTCCTCACCGCCCTGATCCGCCGCCGCTCCTGACCCCTAATCCCGCCCCGGGAAGCGGACGGAGTCGAACGGCCAGGCGGTCGTGACCCACTCGCGGACGAATTCCTCCAGCTCCTTCTCCAGGGCGGAGTTCTCCTCGTCGGCGCGGACCCAGAACACCACGACGGCGTCCGCGCCGGGGTCGTCGGAAGGGGCCACGTGGATGCGGCCGAGCTGGCGGTCCCCGTCCGGGGTGATCACGACGTAGCTGAACGAGCGCCGCAACTGCCCCTGCTTCTGCAGCCACGCGACGTCGATCAGGGCCTGCTCGAAGGTGAACTCGCTGTCCGGCCAGCCCCACTCGGGCCCGAACCGGCCGGCCAGCCGGTCCAGGCTGCCGATCACGGCGCCGTAGTCCTTGACCACGTCGTGCACGGTGATCGGACGGATCTGGAAACGGGAGCCGGCCACCAGCGTGGGCACCACGAAGTCCTCGGGCAGGAAGGCCCCGTCGGCCGCCTTCCGCGGAGACTTGAACATCGCCGACCTTTCCGACGACGCCCCTTTCGGCGACGGGGCGCGGGCACCGAAACTCTAGCGGCCCCGGGCACCGCGGCAAGGCGTAACACACTGTGTCCGCGCCATGCCCACGGCCGGTCCTACCGAACGACACGACGAATGTCGTCTTCGCGATATTTCTGCTTCACAGCCGACCGCATTTTCCCTTCACAGGCCACCGCCGGCCTGACCGAACTGCGGGCAACGAAGTACCCGATCACTTGCTGGCGCGGCTCCGCGGGCCGCATTTCGCGCCGCCCCGGCGGTAGGCTCGATCAGCGCGGTTCCCGCCGAACGGGCACCCGTGTCCGAGCACGTACGTACGGAGCGTGCGGCGGGTCCAGGAGGTTGATCAGATGGCGATGTCCACGCGCGAGCGGATCGTGGCCGAGTCGCTCCGGCTGTTCGCCGACCGGGGCTACACGGCGACGTCGGTGGCGGAGATCGAGGCGGCCGCCGGTCTCTCGCCGGGCGCGGGCGGCCTGTACCGGCACTTCCGCTCCAAGGAGGAGGTCCTCGCCTCCGCCATCCGCGAGCACATCGACAAGACCCGCAAGCAGATCGACGACGTCCTCGACCAGGCGACCGTCTACGAGGAGCGCCCGCTGGAGACGCGGCTGCGGATGACGTGCCAGACCGGGCTGGCGAAGATGCGCGAGGAGCAGGACCTCATCCGGGTGCTGTTCCGCGACCTCGACCAGTTCCCGAGCCTCGTCGCCGAGATGCGCGAGGGCATCGTCAACCCCCTCTACGACGGCATCGCCACCTGGCTGGCGGCGCAGCCCGAGTTCGAGGGCGCCGACGAGGACTGGCCGGCGATCGCGGCGATCCTCGGCGGCGCGGTCGTGAACTACTGGCTGGCGAACGAGTCGATGTACGAGCCGCCGACCCGCATCGACGAGAAACGGTTCGTGGAGAGCTGGGCCCGGCTCGGCCTCGGGCTCGTCCACCTGGAGCGAGCCTCCGCCTCCGCCCCCGAACCCACCACGACGTCCCCCTGACGAACCGCGCCCCCGACGGCGCCTTGCACGCGTTCTTCGCCGCCCGGCACGCGTTTCTCCAGCACACGGCATGTTCGTCCTACAGGGCACACCGCGCGGGCTCCTACTCTTGAGGGACCGGGCTCAGGCGGCGCGCACCCCGTCCCTCCCCCAGCCACCCAGGCATCTACAGTTGAGGAAAGGCATGGAAACGTACGCGGACTGGTTGCGCGCGCGAGGCGACGACGAGCTTCGCGCGCTCCTGTCCGCGCGTCCCGAACTGCTCGCGCCCGTCCCCGCCGACCTGACCGCGCTCGCCGCCCGCGCCGCGACGCCCGCCGCGATCTCCCGCGCCCTCGACCGGCTCGACCGGTTCACGCTCGCCGTCCTGGAGGCCCTGCTCGTCCTGCCCGCCCCGGCGCCGACCGGCCCCGAAGAGCTCGCCGCCGCGCTCGACGCCACGCCCGCGCAGGTCGAGGACGCTGTCGGAACGTTGCACCGCTACGGCCTCGTCTGGGGAAACGGCACGCTGAACCCGGCGCCCGGCGTCCGGCAGGCGCTGCCGCACCCGGCCGGGCTCGGCCCGCCCGTCCAGGAGGTCTTCGCCGGCTACTCCCGCGAGCGGCTCACCGACCTGGTCACCGACCTGGACGGCGAGGCCCCGCGCGGCTTCGCCGACTCGGCACGCCTGATACGGCGCCTCGCCGAGCTGCTGAGCGCGCCCGGCCCGCTGATCGACGACGCCGGTCCCGAGGCGCTCGCCGCCCTCGACCATCTGACCTGGGGCCCGCCGGTCGGGCGGGTCGCCGACGCGCGCCGTCCCGTCCGGGTCGGCACCGCCGCCACCCCGATCGAGCGGCTCCTCGCCCGCGGCCTCCTCGCCGCCGAGGACGACCGCACCGTCACCCTCCCGCGCGAGGTCGCGCTGCACCTGCGCGGCGGGCGCCTCTTCCGGGACGTCCCCGCGGAGCCGCCGCCGCTCACGCCGCCGCCCGGCGAGCCCCGCGCCGAGGACGTCGTGATCCGCGCCGCGGCGGGCGAGGCGTACAACGCGGTCCGGCTCGTCGAGGAGCTGCTCGAACGCTGGGGGCTGGACCCGCCGCCCGTCCTGCGCAGCGGCGGCCTCGCCGTCCGCGACCTGCGCGCCGCCGCCGTGCTGCTGGACGTCCCCGAATGGAAGGCCGCGCTGCTCGTCGAGGTCGCGTACGCGGCCGGGCTGCTGACCCGCAGCGGCGACCTCGACGGCGAATGGCTCCCGACCCCCGCCTACGACCTGTGGCTCATGCGCGACACCGCCGGCCGCTGGACGGAACTGGCCCGCGGCTGGCTGAAGTCCGACCGGGCCGCCGGCCTCGCCGGGGAACGCGACGACCGCGACCGGCTGATCAACGCGCTCAGCGAGGCGATGGTGCGCGGCAGCGCCCCGGCCACCCGCCGCGCGACCCTGGAGGTCCTCGTGGACGCCGGACGCGGCGCCGTCGGCGAGGACGCGCTCCGCGACCGGCTCGCCTGGCTGCGCCCCCGCCGCGGCGGCCGGACCCGCGACCGGATCATCGGCTGGACGCTCCGCGAGGCCGCCGTCCTCGGCCTCACCGGGTTCGGCGAACCGGCCCCGTTCGCCCGCGACCTGCTCGCCGGAGCCGACCCCGAGCCCGCCCTGGAGAAGCACCTGCCCGCCCCGGTCGAGGAGATCCTCATCCAGGCCGACCTCACCGCGATCGCGCCCGGCCCGCTGGTCACCGAACTCGCCCGGGAACTCGCCCTCGCCGCGGACGTCGAGTCCACCGGCGGCGCGACCGTCTACCGCTTCACGCCCGAGTCGGTCCGCCGCGCCCTCGACGCCGGCCGGACCGCCGCCGACATCACCGGCCTGCTGACCCGCCACTCGGCGACGCCGCTCCCGCAGCCGCTCACCTACCTGATCGACGACGTCGCCCGCCGCCATGGCCGCCTGCGGGTCGGCGCCCTCGCCTCCTACGTCCGGACCGACGCGCCCGCCACGCTCGACGAGATCCTCGCCGACCGCCGCTCCGCGCCGCTGAGGCTGCACCGCCTCGCGCCGACCGTCCTCGCGTCCGGGCTCCAGCGCGCCGACCTCCTCGACGGCCTGCGCGCCATGGGCCTCGCCCCGGTCGCCGAGTCCCCGGGCGGCGGCGTGATCGTGACCCGCCCGGACGCGCAGCGCGCCGACCCGCCGCCGACCGCCGAGATCGTCCGGTTGCGGCCGGAGGAGCGCACCGACGCCTCGATGATCTCCGCCGCGGTGCGGGCACTGCGGGCGGGCGACGAGGCGTCCATGCACGGCGCCGAGCAGGCCCGGCTGCGGGCGGACGCCCCGTCCGGCGAACCGCCCCGCTCCCCCGCGATGGCCACCGTCGACCGCCTCCGCACCGCGGTCGACCGCGGCGGCCGCGTCTGGATCGGCTACCTCGACCAGCAGGGCCAGGCGTCCAGCCGCATCGTGGAGCCCGTCCGCGTCGAGGGCGGCTTCCTCACCGGCTACGACGCGACGCGCGCCGCCGTGCACCGCTTCGCGCTGCACCGCATCACCGGCGTCGCCGAGCTCACCGACGACCCGGCCCCCTGAGCGATCTGCGTCCGCCCCGGCTCGCTGAGTGATCTACACCGTTCCATCGAGCGTCGGAACCGACGAACCTCACATATGGTCCAACCAGTGACCCATCGGACCGATAGCGTGTTCACGCGAACGTGAGGAGGCTCCCGATGAGCGGGTACGGAGGGGCGCCGCCGTCGGGCTGGGAGGACCCCTACGGCGGCGGATCAAAAGGCTGGGACCCGGGCGGCGCCTACGGGCCGCAGTACGGCGCCGGGCAGGGTCACGCACCCCCCGGCTACGGGCAGGGCGCCGGCTACGGGCAGGGCTACGGGCAGGGCTACGACTACGGACCTCCCGGAGTGCCGTACAGGACGCAGAGCAACGGCTCCACCATCGCCGCCCTCGTCTGCAACTGCATCGCCGTCGTGATGTGCTGCAACATCGTCGCCATCCCCGGCATCATCACCGCCGCGATCGCGCTGGGACGCAACGCCACCGACCCCAACTCGGCCCGCAAACTGACGATCTGGAGCTGGTCGCTCTTCGCCGCCGCCGTCGTGCTCGGGATCATCTTCATCGTGATCTACGTGGTCGCCATCGCCGCCACCGACTCCGACTACGACCCCTACGGCGGGGTCTGACGCGCCCGTCCCGAAGCGGACGACCGAGACACCGGGAAGACCCGGCGGCCCACAGCCGTTGAACCATCGGGCCGGCCACGCGCCCGCTTCCCCCAGGACGAGCCGAGACGCCGCCGCAGGCGTCCTCGGGTACCGTGCACCAGCGGGGATTCCCGACTCCGAACACCGATTCCCAACGGGGGCTGCTTTCCGTGACCGACGGTCCGCTCATCGTCCAGTCCGACAAGACGCTGCTCCTGGAGGTCGACCACGAGCTGGCCGGCGCCTGCCGCAAGGAGATAGCGCCGTTCGCCGAGCTCGAACGGGCGCCCGAGCACGTCCACACCTACCGGGTGACGCCGCTCGCGCTCTGGAACGCCCGCGCCGCCGGGCACGACGCCGAACAGGTCGTCGACACGCTGCTCAGGTTCTCGCGCTATCCCGTCCCGCACGCGCTGCTCGTCGACGTCGCCGACACGATGGCGCGGTACGGGCGGCTGCGGCTGGAGAAGGACCCCGTGCACGGGCTGGTGCTGGCGTCGTCCGACCGGTCCGTGCTGGAGGAGGTCCTCCGCGCCAAGAAGATCAAGGGGATGATCGGCGCCCGGGTCGGGGACGACGTCGTCGCCGTCCACCCGAGCGAGCGCGGCGCCCTCAAGCAGGCCCTGCTGAAGCTCGGCTGGCCCGCCGAAGACCTCGCCGGCTACGTCGACGGTGAGGCCCACGCGATCTCCCTCGCCGAGGACGGCTGGGAACTCCGCACCTACCAGCGCGACGCCGCCGAGGCGTTCTGGCACGGCGGCTCCGGCGTCGTCGTCCTCCCCTGCGGCGCAGGCAAGACCATCGTCGGCGCCGCGGCCATGGCCCGCGCCGGGGCGACCACGCTGATCCTCGTCACCAACACCGTGTCGGCGCACCAGTGGAAACAGGAGCTCCTCCGGCGGACGTCCCTCACCGAGGACGAGATCGGCGAGTACACGGGCGCGAAGAAGGAGATCCGCCCCGTCACGATCGCGACCTACCAGATCATGACGACGCGCCGGAAGGGCGTCTACATGCACCTCGAACTGTTCGACGCCCGCGACTGGGGCCTCGTCGTCTACGACGAGGTGCACCTCCTGCCCGCACCCATCTTCCGCATGACCGCCGACCTCCAGGCCCGCCGCCGCCTCGGCCTCACCGCCACCCTCGTCCGGGAGGACGGCCGCGAGGGCGACGTGTTCTCCCTCATCGGCCCGAAACGCTACGACGCGCCCTGGAAGGACATGGAGGCACAGGGCTGGATCGCACCCGCCGACTGCGTCGAGGTGCGCGTCACCCTCACCGACGCGGAACGCCTCGCCTACGCCACCGCCGAACCCGAAGAGCGCTACCGCTTCTGCGCCACGACTGACACCAAGACCAAGCTCATCCAGGCGCTGGTCGACCGGCACAAGGGCGAACAGACCCTGGTCATCGGCCAATACATCGACCAGCTCGACGAACTCGGCGCTCTACTGGACGCACCCGTCATCAAGGGCGAGACCCGCGTCCGCGAACGGGAACGCCTTTTCGACGCCTTCCGCTCAGGCGAGCTCAACGTGCTGGTGGTGTCGAAGGTCGCGAACTTCTCGATCGACCTGCCCGAGGCGTCGGTCGCCGTCCAGGTCTCGGGCGCCTACGGCTCGCGTCAGGAAGAGGCCCAACGCCTGGGTCGCCTCCTGCGTCCGAAGGCGTCCGGCCATGGTGCACGCTTCTACGCCGTCGTGGCCCGCGACACCCTCGACCAGGACTACGCCGCCCACCGCCAGCGCTTCCTAGCCGAACAGGGCTACGCCTACCGCATCGTGGACGCCGACACAGTCCTGGCAGGCGACGAGATCTAACCCGGCCGCCAAGAACAGAAGCCTAGAAATAGGAAAGGCCCCGCCGTTGTCGGCGGGGCCTTCCCCATAGGAAATGTCCGGCGGTGTCCTACTCTCCCACACAGTCTCCCATGCAGTACCATCGGCGCTGAAGGGCTTAACTTCCGGGTTCGGGATGGGACCGGGTGTTTCCCCTTCGCCAAAACCACCGAACGCCC
>NZ_JBIRAX010000008.1:0-433941 GCF_044326375.1 Actinomadura sp. 3N508 | reverse complement strand
CGCGATCAGCGATCGGTAGTCAGGCAGTTGGTCAGGCAGAACGCATTCGAGTCCGTCTCGGCACTCCGAGACGGACTCTGACCTGGCATTACGTGCTCACAGTACAGCTCCCGCGATTGGACTCGAACCAATAACCTGCCGGTTAACAGCCGGCTGCTCTGCCGATTGAGCTACGCGGGATCGTTCGTGTGGCCAGGGCCGTGCGGGCCCTGGCGGCGGGTCTAGGTTAGCGCATGTCCGGGGCTGTTCGCGCACCCGTTATTCGCGCCCTGTCACGGGTGGGTGGCCTGCTGGCGGGTATGGGGGTGGGACGAATCCGCCGTCAGTGGGAGTAAACATGAAAGCTCGCATGATGTTCATGGCAGGCGCCGCGATCGGCTACGTCATGGGGACGAAGGCCGGGCGCGAGCGGTACGAGCAGCTCAAGCGGCTGTCGCAGCAGATGCAGGAGAACCCGAACGTCCAGGAGGCGGCGGGCAAGCTGCGGGCCAAGGGCGAGGAGTTCGCCGGGGCCGCGCGCGGCAAGGCGGGGCAGATGAAGGAACGGGTGCCGCAGCAGGTGCCGGGGCGGCACAAGGCCAGCGAGGATCAGCCGCCGGTCTACCCCGGCTAGAGGCCGGTCTGGCGGCGCAGATCTTCGAGGACCTGTTCGGCCTGGGCGCGTAGGCCCGGGTCGGACGGGTCCAGGCCCGCGTCGAACACGAACGTCCAGCGGACGTCGCCGCCCGTGGAGGGGCGCCGGCCGGCGATGCGCACCTTGCCGCCGCCGGGGAGTACGGCCTGGTGGCTGACCGCGATGGTGGCGGTGACGCGCTCCCGGACCGTTTCCGGTACCGAGCCGGGGTCGGTGAGGCGGACGTGGTGCTCGGTGCGGGATGTTTCCTGGACGTGCAGCCAGCCGTCCTTCCAGGTGGCGTGGTCGACGCGCTCCCAGGGGATGCGCGTGAAACCGCCCTCGGGGGTCGGGAGATGCAGGGCGGTCGTGGACGCGGCGACGTGGGAGCCGCCGCGAGTGGGGGCCGTGGCGAGGACGCGTTCGCCCCGTTCGAGGGTCAGGGCGTCGCGTAGGTCGGCGGGCAGGCCCCGGCGTAGGCGCATGCCGCCACCGTATGCGATCAGGCTGCCTGGGGGGCTCGGCGGGCGGCCAGGAGGTCGAGGACGAGGGCGGCCGACCAGGCGTAGTCGTGGCTGCCGCGTCCGGTGCCGTCGAACGGGTCGAAGAACTCGCGGAAGCCGGACTGGCGGACGAGCCGCATCGTCGAGCCGTAGAGGAGATCGGCGACGACGGGAAGGTCGTGGCCGAGGGCGCCGTACCAGACCAGCCAGTTCGTGCTGATCCAGGTGGGGCCGCGCCAGTAGCCGCTGCGGTCGAACGCCGGGGCCTGGATGTCGCAGGTGGGGATGGGGTATCCGGCGGCGCCTGCGAAGCGGGCCGAGAGGAGGAGGTCGACCAGGTTGCGGACGATCGGGGCGGGCAGGTCCGGGTCGAGGAGCGGGCCGAACGCGCCGATGGTGATGACGGGCAGGAGCCGGTCGTCGCGGAGGTCGCGGGCGCGGAAGCAGCCGGTGTCGGCGTCCCACAGCCGGTCGAGGATCGCGTGGTGGACGCGCCGGGCGCATTCGTGATGCGGGGCGGGGTCCGCGTCGATGATCTCGGCGATCTCGGCCAGGGCGTGGGCCGACGCCAGGTAGATGGCGTTGACCAGGGGATCTTCGACGGCGAACGGGTGCTCGTCGCGGAGGTAGCCGGGGCGGTATCCGGCCTCTCGCATGAGCGCGGCGAGCCACACGTAGCGGTCGTAGTCCTCGCCGGTCGGGAGGGTGTGCGGGCGTTGCGCGGGCGCGTAGGCGGTCGGGGGGAGGTGGAGGGCGCCGAGGGGACGGTCCCAGGCGGGGCTGTTGTCCAGGCCCGACTCCCAGGGGTGGCAGATCGCGATGAGGCCGCTTCCGCTGAGGTCGCGGGCGCCGGCGAGGTAGCGGTGCTGGGCGGTGAGCAGCGGGTAGAGGCGGGCGAGGAACGCCCGGCTGCTGTCGGAGTCGGTGGCGCTTTCGTGCAGGCGGAGTGCGGCCAGGGCGTGCAGCGGTGGCTGTGTCAGGCCGGAGGTGTGGACACCGCGGGGGGCGGACGGCTGCCGTTCGCTGCGCCACAGTTCGGGGCCGGGGAAGAACGCGTGCCGGGCGAGGCTGGTGTTGAACACGATGTGCGGGAGCATCCCGTCGGCCCATTGGCCGCGGAACAGCGTGAGCAGTTCGGCCTCCGCGCGGTCACGGCGGTGGCGGGCGAGGCCCATGCTGATGAACGCGGAGTCCCAGCTCCACTGGTGCGGGTAGAGGCCAGGGGACGCGACGGTGGCCGTCCCGGTCCAGTTCGCGTCGAGCACCCTGGCCGCGGCCTTCCACAGCGCGGTCTCGTCGCCGGTCAGACGGGTGCTCATCTGATCAGGGTGACCTCCTTCTGGCGCAAGGCAGGCTCCTGGTTATGGGACTCCCGAGCCGAGGACTCACCGTGATTGTCACCTCAGAACGCCGCCGCTGCGACCCCTTGGGCGACGTCGCTTGTCAACGGTTCGCGCGTCTTGACCGTGAATATTTACGGTTGCCTGTCATGGGGCCGTCGCGCGTTCCAGGAGCCAGTCGGCGATCTCCTGACCGGCCAGGATGCCGCGGGCCGCGGTGACGGTCGTGACCGGGGACGTCCAGCCGGTGTCGTGCAGTTCGCCGTGCGCCGGGCGGACGGCGGCGTCGGCGGCGTCGAGCAGGTCCAGGTCGAGGAGCGAGTCACCGGCGGCGAGGGTCGTGGACGCGCCCGTCCGGCGGGCGACCTCCGCCGCGGCGGCGGCCTTCGTCAGGCCGGTGGGCAGGCAGTACACCTTGCGGCCTTGCAGGGACGTCCGCCAGCCGCGTTCGGCGCACCAGGCCGTGAGGTCGTCCACCCAGCCGCGCGGGAGGGCTGCGCGGTCTACGACCATGTAGGCGAACAGCTCGGAGGCGATGCGTTGCCTTAGGACGAAGTCGCCGCTTGTGTGGAGGAGGTGCTCCTGGACGGTGCGGAGTGGTGCGCAGCTTTCGGCGATGTGGGTTCTGACGGACGCTGCCCAGTCAGCGTCGTCCACGCCGTCCACGAGCAGGTGGCCGCCGTTCGCGCAGATTGCGTAGGGGGCCGGTTTCTCTAGGAGATGCACGCGGCTGTACTGCTCGCGTGTGCGGGTTGTGGTCGGGACGAACGTCGCGGCCTTCGCCAGGGCCTCAAGTGTGCGGGCGGACGCCTCCGTCATGTAGGACAGCGGGGCGCCCTGGTAGAACTCCACGCACAGTAGGCGCGGCATCGTCTCGTCAGGGCCGTCCAGGGCGAACGCTGCGGTGGAGTAGATGAGCGTACGGTCGAGGTCGGAGCACACCAGGACGGTCACTGGACGGCCCCCTTGCCGAAGCGCGGATGAATGAATCCCATGCAGGCGTAGGGGAAACTGTCTTGGTCGACGTCGATGACAGGTACCCCGCGTTCGGCGGCCAGGAGCCTGATGTGCGCTACCTCGGGGCCTGCGTCTTCTCGGACGAGCACCTTCCACGGAACCCGGCGCAGAAGGACGCGCGTGGTCTCGCCTATGCCCGGCTTGACGAGATTGAGGTCGTCGATGCCGTCGGCCTGGGCGCAGCGGCGGACGGCCTCCCAGCCCGACCAGTCGGGTGCCCGGTCGGCCGCGCGGAGGTGGGGCAGGTCTTTCGCGACGCGTTCGGCGACGTCCGCGAAGCGTGCGCAGATGGTGTCCAGGAACAGTGCGGACACGTCGTCGTCGGCCAGGTCGGCGTAGAACTTCGCGCCGTGGAAGTCGGCGGGGCCGATCAGGTCGTCGTTCAGGACCGTCCTGCTGACCAGGCCGGAGACCGTCGAGTTGAGGCATGCGGACGGGATCAGGTAGTCGTCGCGCGTCCCGTAGAGGGACGTGCAGCGCCCGGGGTCGGCCAGCACCGCCAGGTCGGCGGAGAACGGATGCGAGGCGAGGGCGGCGGTCAGCTCCCGCGTGATGGCGCCCTTGCCCGTCCAGCCGTCCACGAACATCACCGACGCGGGATCGTGGTGCTCGGCGAGGTAGCGCAGCGCCGTCGTGTCGATGCCGCGTCCCCGGACGATGCTGAGGGTGTAGTGCGGGACGTCCAGGTCGTGCGCGAACCGTGCCCAGCGGCGCATCAGGATCCCGACCGGCGTGCCCGCCCGGGCCAGTGACGCCAGGACCGCGTCCGGGCCCCGCTCGGCGAGGATCATCTCCGTGACCAGGCCCGTCGCGTACGCGATGCGCTCCGCCGAGGCTTCCAGCGCCTTGTGGAACAGGCGCCGGTACTCAGGGCCCGGCTGGTATTCCACCGGCAGCGACTCCGCGTAGTGCGCGCGGCCCGCCTGGATGGCCGCCTCACGCTCCTCCGTGGGTGCTTCGAGGTGGACGTGTGAGAGGTCTTTGAGCAGCCATGCGACGTCGTCTGCCGGGTAGCTGCCGAAGGAGGGCCCGTACAGGGGCTTCACACGCTCCCCCTCGCCCTCGCCGGGATGGTCGCTACCAGGGTGGGTGCCAGCGCGCGCAACCGTCGCAGGAGCCCATTGGTGAGCGCGGGGGTGTCGCCGACGTCGTCCACGACGAACACGATCCGGTCGAATCCCTGCTGGTCCGACGCTGGAGAGACGTTGTAGGCGTAGCGCTCCCCTGGGCCGTCTGACGGGTCGTCGTGCGACGGGAAGGCCAGGCGCGTCCTGATGGCGTATCCAGGTTCGTCGACGGCGAGGACAGGCGAGCGTGTGGTCGTCGAGTACCGGACGTCCACGCCGGGGAGGGCGTCAGCGAGCGCCTCGGCCAGCCGTAGCGGCGCGTACATCAGCTCCTCGAACCCCAGCACCAGCACGCGGGAGGCCCCGTCTCCGATGGCGGATGCCATGGAGTCGGACATGCGTGCCAGGTCCTTCTCCAGCCGGTCCCTGTGTTCGGGCAGGAATCCGTGGCGTCCGCCGTCTGGGAGGTCGGCGGGCCATTCCAGAGCGACGCGCGACACCCCGAACGACCCAAGGGTCTCGTCTGGGCGCTGCGTAGCGTGCGTCATGATTTCGGTGACCAGCGCTTGTCCGGCCTTCAGGATTCCCTCCGGGAGCTCGACCTGTCCTGCCGCCAAGGCCACCGCGTCTACGCGAGTGCCAAGCCGGTCGGCGAGGTTCTTCATTCGCTCCCTGTCGGCGGGTCCGCGTAGGTCGACCAGGGCCGCCACCACGTAGCGGCTCCTGGGGTGGACGGCATGCAGCGCCTCGATGGTGTTCAGGACCGTCCGTCCGGTGGACAGCTCGTCGTCTACCAGGACTACTGGCACATCACGGTCTAGGGACGCGGGGTCGGCAGGCAGAAGGAGGTGGCTCGTCGCGTGGCTGTGCTCCTCCTCGAACCCTCCATATGTCGAGAAGCCCATGACCGGGCGGCGAGTGGAGTGCAGGTAGTAGGCGCCGCCCAGGGCGTCCGCTACGGAGTGCCCAAGGGCCGTGGCCGTCTCCGCATAGCCGAGTACGACCGCTTCCACGGGATGCTGCGGCGCCCGCAGGTGGTCACGCAGGTCGGCCGCCGCCCCCGGCGCGCTTCGTAGAGCATCGGCGAGGAAGGGGCCGGGAGGCGGCGGATCGTCGCCGTGCAGGCCCGCGCGCACAAGCTCCCCGAGCAGAAGCCCGGATCCGTACACGAGCCGAGGATCGGTCGGGACGTGCTTGCCCAGCACCGCCGAAACCAGCAGGTGCGCACGCCGCGGGTTGCGCCGCACCGCCAGCCCCACCAGATCTGTAAGGCCCACTCCTGCGGGACGAGCCCCGTCCAGGAGCCGCACACCGAGGCGTGACGCCACCCATGAACCGGCCCAATCGGCCGAAACCCCCGATGATACGGCCGTCATCGGCTGCCCGCCGCTTCCAGCAGCTCGACGAACGTGACGCCCTCCGCCGCCACGCCGAACACGCGGGCGCGCAGCATCAGCCGCTGCGCCCAAGCGCGATGCGGTTTCGCCTCGTTCATCTTGTTGGCGTAGGAGCTGGCCATCGCACCTCCCCCGCTGACGCCCAGGATGTCGGCGGCGTCGCAGTACTCCTCGTGCGTCACCACCGACAGCGCGTGCACGGCCGCCACATGGCTCGGATGGATCACGGTCTTGCCGATGAGGCCGTTCGCCTTGTCCAGATGCACCTCGCGGATCAGGCCGTCCAGGTCGGAGGTGATCAGCCGCTGCCGCAGCGGCGCCGCCCGCTGCGCGTCGAACGGCGACTGGCGCAGCTGCGGCTTGAACATCCGCTCCCCCGCCGCGAAGTACTCCCAGACCGGGCCGGTCACGACGTATCCGGTGCCGTCCGCGCGGCCGAGGATGTTCACCACGTCGCAGATCACGCCCGCGACCGGGCGGATGTCGTAGATCGTCAGGTCGGGCGGGCGGCGCAGCCCGTAGGCCGCCGACATGTCGGTCGCGCCGATCCGGACCGCAAGGATCCGCCGCCGGTGCTTGGCGAGCAGCCGCGCGACGTCGTAGAGCATCTCGGTGCGGGTCTCCGCGTACACCGCCTCCGGGCTCTCGATCACCGGCATCGCGAGCAGCCGCTGGCCCGTCCGGGCGGCGGCGTCCGCCAGCGCGTCGAGGAACGCTCCACCGGCGGCCGCGGTGAACTTCGGCAGCACGAAGCCGCTGACCAGGGCCGCCGCGTCGCCCAGCCGGGCGATCAGGTCGCCGATCTGGCGGGGGTCGCGGACCCGGACGAACAGCAGCGGCACCTCGCCCGCCGCCGTGGCGGCGCGGCCGTGCAGCGTCCGCAGCTGCGCCACCAGGTTCGCCTCGCCGGCCGCGACCTCGTCGTCGGCGATCGCGTCCTCCAGGCACACCACCATGCTCATCACGCCGCGCCGCGCGGCCCGCTCGATGTCGTCGGCGAGGACGGGCCGCGTGGCGGGGCTGTAGAGCGTCGCCCCCAGCGCGACGCCCAGCACCGCCGGGTCGTCGTGCCGGTCGAACGGGCGCGGATGGCGGTAGAACAGATGCTTACGACGCGCGGCGTCGATGTGGTCGAAATGCCGCATGGACGCCCCGTCAGACGCTGGTCACAGGTGCGTCGACACGGCCGGCAGCAGATGCTGGAACGTCCGGCCGGTCGCCGTCGCGCCGATCGCCGTCATCGACCAGCCGTCGCCGTCCCGCGACACCTTCGCCATGATCTGCGCGTTGTGCTGCCCGGCGCCGGTCAGGTCGTAGCGCGCGATCTCCTGCCCGGTGGTCTCGTCCACGATCCGGCAGAACGCGTTCGCGATCTGGGAGAAGTCCTGGCCGGTGAAGGAGTTCACGGTGAACACCAGCTGGGTCACGTTGGCCGGGACGTTCTGCAGGTCGACGTTGATGACCTCGTCGTCGCCCTCCCCCGCGCCGGTGAGGTTGTCGCCGGTGTGCTGGACGGACCCGTCCTTGCTGCGCAGCTGCCGGAACCACACCTGGTCGGCGAGGTTGCCGCTGCCGTCGAACAGCAGGCACGACGCGTCCAGGTCGATGTTGCGGGCCTTGCCCTTCCCGAACAGGCCCTTCTTGGCGACGGCGTCCCAGCCCAGGCCCATCCTGACCCGGGTGAGCGTGCCTCCGCCGGGCTTGGCCAGCGAGACCTTCTGCCCCTTCTGCAGCGAGATGGACATCGTTCGGCTCCCTTGGTGATCGATGTGTGTCGCGATCGATGTGTGTCCCGGGCTGGGGATCTGCCGATGCGGGGTGTCCGGTTACTGGGTCTTGGTGCTGGGCTCCAGCGGCTTCTCGGCGCCGTCGCCGACCGACGGGCCGCCGGCGTCGCCCGCCGCCCCGGCCTCGTCCTCGCCCCGGTTCCGGACGACCGAACTCACGAACGCCGCGATGATCAGCCCGGCGCCGAGCCCGCCGGTGATCCACTCGGGCACGTGGTGGCCGATGCTGACCAGCATGCACACCGCGAGGGCGCCGATCGCCCAGTGCGCGCCGTGCTCCAGGTACACGTACTCGTGCAGGGTGCCCTTCCGGACGAGGAAGACCGTCAGCGACCGGATGTACATGGCGCCGATGCCGAGGCCCAGCGCGATGACGATCGGGTCGGTGCTGATCGCGAACGCGCCGATGACGCCGTCGAAGCTGAACGAGGCGTCCAGCACCTCCAGGTACAGGAACAGGAAGAACCCGGCCTTGCCGGTGGCCAGGGCCAGCGAGCTCGGCCCGGACCGTCCGGCGCCCTCCTCCGAGCCCTCGCCCTCGTCGTCGTCCTCGCCCGCCCCGGAGAACAGCTCGCCGAGCCCGTTGACCAGGATGTAGGTGATCATGCCGAGCACGCCCGAGATCATGACCTCGCCCGGGTCGTCGGCGGCCAGCCACGACACGAACGCCAGCGCACCGCCCGCGACGACCACCGCGAGCTGGTCGAGCTTGCCGATCCGGGCGAGCGGGCGCTCCAGCCACGGCAGCCACTTGTTGGCCCGCTCCTCGAACACGAAGTCCAGGAACAGCATCATCAGGAACATGCCGCCGAACGCCGCGATCATCGGGTAGGCGTCTTCCATCAGCTGGTGGTACCGGTCGGAGTCGTTCAACGCCAGGTCGAACGCCTCGTACGGGTTCAGCTTGGCGGTGACCCCGACGATCAGCAGCGGGAAGATCAGCCGCATGCCGAACACCGCGATCGCGATACCGATCGTCAGGAAGATCTTCTGCCAGAAGGGGCTCATGCGGTCGAGCACCTTGGCGTTGACCACGGCGTTGTCGAACGACAGCGAGATCTCGAGGACGGCCAGCACGGCGACCAGCGCGAGCCCGGCCGGTCCGCCGTACAAGAGGGCGATGAGCAGGCCAGCGACCGTGACGCCGAAGGACCACCCGAAGGTGCGAAGAATCATGCGCGTATTTCTGCTAGGAAAGTCGGCCGGGCGTGGCGGCCGGGGATGCGGGGGCGCCGGGCGATGAGCCGGCGTCGACGCCTCAGCCTACGTTCAGCCTCACCCCACCTTGGCACTCAGCCTACGTTGACACCGAAATCCACGGCGATACCGGCGAGTCCGGAGGCGTACCCCTGGCCGACCGCGCGGAACTTCCACTCGCCGCTGTGGCGGTACAGCTCGCCGAAGACCATGGCCGTCTCGGTGGAGGCGTCCTCGGTGAGGTCGAAGCGCGCGAGCTCGTTGCCGTCGGTCCGGTTGACGATCCGGATGAAGGCGTTGCGGACCTGGCCGAAGCTCTGCTGCCGGTTGTCGGCGTCGTAGATCGACACGGGGAACACGATGCGCTCGCACTCGACCGGGACGCCGTTGAGGTCGACGTTGATGGACTCGTCGTCGCCCTCGCCCTCACCGGTCAGGTTGTCGCCGGTGTGCTCGACGGAGCCGTCCGGGCTCTTCAGGTTGTTGAAGAACACGAAGTGCTGGTCGGACATGACCTTGCCGGTCGAGGCGAGCATCAGCGCGGACGCGTCGAGGTCGAAGTCGGCGCCGGTGGTGGCTCGGACGTCCCAGCCGAGGCCCACGGTGACCGCGGTGAGGTTGGGGGCGGCCTTCGTCAGCGAGACGTTGCCGCCCTTGGCGAGTGAAACCCCCATGTTCGGGCCACTCCCTTCCTGGAGAGTCTGTTCCTGGAGAGTCGGTGTCTATGTGCGTCGTCTATGTGCGTCGTCTATGTGCGTCGTCTATGTGCGTCGTGTCCGTGGGTCCGGTCGGACGATCTTCGCGGAGGGCCGGTCAGAGGTTGACGCCGAAGTCGAGCGCGATCCCGGCGAGGCCGGAGGCGTATCCCTGGCCGACCGCGCGGAACTTCCATTCCGCCCCGGCACGGTACAGCTCGCCGAAGACCATCGCGGTCTCCATCGAGGCGTCCTCGGACAGGTCGTAGCGGGCCATCTCCGTGCCGTCGCTCTGGTTCAGGACGCGGATGTAGGCGTTGCGGACCTGGCCGAAGTTCTGGCTCCGGCTGTCGGCCTCGTAGATCGACACGGCGAAGGCCACCCGCTCGGCCGTCGCCGGCATCGCGCCGAAGTTCACCTTGAGCTGCTCGTCGTCGCCCTCGCCGGCGCCGGTGGTGTTGTCGCCGGTGTGCTCGACCGCGCCGTCCGGCGTCCGGAGGTTGTTGAAGAACACGAAGTGCTGGTCGGTGATGATCTTGCCGGAGCCGTCCAGCACCATCGCGGAGGCGTCCAGGTCGAAGTCGGTTCCGGTCGTGGTGCGCAGGTCCCAGCCAAGACCGACGGTCACCGCGGACAGGCCGGGGGCCTGCTTGGTGAGCGAGACGTTGCCGCCCTTGCTGAGACTGACACCCACGATGGGCCTCCAAGATCGCATGCCGTTGTTTCGGGCGCCGCCCCGGCGCCCAGCCTTTCCGACGTAGGAGCGATGCTATCCGTTCCAGTCGCGGCGGAGCATTAAGCGACGAGTCGTCCAATCCCCCATACACGGGACGGGTCGGGCGCACAAAATCCCGGCTGTCTGCGCCAGACTGGGCAGGGACGGACGAGCGAGGGGAGGAAGCGTTGCGGGGAGCGGGCGACCAGCGCCGCCGTAACCGGGGGGCGCAGGCGGCTTCCGGGGCGATCGAGGCGAGAGAGGCGGCCTCGACCGCCTTCTACGACATGGACCAGGCGCAGAAGTACCTCGACGGCCGCGTCACCGTGTTCGAGGATCTGGACGCCAGGGCCGCCGAGCCCGTCCGGCGGGAGTTCACCGGGCTGGCCGAGTCCGCGGACGCCGCCGCCGTCGCCTACATCTCCGTCCTCGACGCCCACGACGTCGATGACCAGGACCGGACACCCGCCGAGTACGACGCGGCCCGGCGCGCGTTCGTCGCGTCCACCGAGCGGCTCCAGCAGATCACCCGCAACCTGAACGGCTTCGCCGAGCGCCTCGCCCCGAAGATGGCGCGGCTTGAGGCCGCCCTCGACCAGCTCCCGCCCCGCCTGACCGCCGCCCGCGACGCCGTCGCCGCCGCGGACGCCGCCGTGACCGCCGCCGCCCGGGCCGGGATGGACGCCTCCGACCCCGAGGCCGAGCTGGCCAAGGCCAAGGAGATCCTCGCGCAGCTCGGCTCGCAGGGGCTCGGCGGGCTCGGGCTGGACGGGGCGATCCGCAAGGCCGAGGAGGTCCGCGAGATCGCCGAGCGGGCGCGCGAGGCCGCCGCGGAGCTGCCGCAGATGGCGCAGAAGGTCCGCAACTCGCTCGCGTCCGCCCGCACCCGCGTGGACGTCGTCGCGAACCGCGTGGGTCCCGTGAAGGACGCGATGAAGGTGCTGCTCCGCGGCTACTCGCAGTCCTGCTGGGTGGACCTGAAGGGCGCGCCGGAGTCGATCGAGGCCGCCGTCACGCGGGCGCGGGAGCGGCTGAACGAGGCGTCCCAGCACACCTCCCGCGCCGAATGGAAGCAGGCCCAGCAGGCGCTCACCGCCGCCCGCACCGAGCTGAACGCCGCCGACCGCCGCGCCGGGCAGGTCACCGGACGGGTCGAGGAGCTGAAGGCCGTCGAGGCGGACCCGGCCAAGCCGGTGCAGAGCGTCCAGTTCGCCGTGCGGGACGCGCAGCGCCTCGCCATGGCCCAGCCGGGCGGGGCCGCGCCGCAGCACGCCCGGGTGCTCGACTCGCTCGTCGAACGGCTGGAGAACGCGCCGAACCGGCTCACCGGCTCACACCCGGACTACTGGGCCTACCTGCAGGAACTGGAGGCGATCAAGACCGCCGCGGGCGACGTCGTCGCCCGTATCCGCGCGGAACGCGCCGGACAGGGCTGATCGCGAAGATCGAAGGCGCGGGTCAGCGGGGGCGGTCGTGGAGGCCCATCGTGAGGTTGCGGGCGACCATCGGGGGGCCACCGGCCTGCGGGTCGCCGTACGGCGGGGGCTGCTTCTGCTGCTGAGGATGGGGGTGCTGCTGCTGCGGCGCCTGGTCGCGCTGCTGTGCCTGCGCGGGCTCCGCCCAGACCGCCGTCCCGTACGCGCAGACCTCGACGGCGCCGCCGACCACGGCCGTGTCGAAGCGCATGCCGACCACGGTGTTCGCGCCCTTGCGGCGCGCCTCCTCGCCGAGCCGGTCCACCGCCTCGCGGCGGGCGGCGCCGAGCCCGGCCGCGGGCTGCTCCCCCGTAACCCGGAACGTGGCGCTGCTCCCGCCGTGCCCGGGCTGTGGCGCGGCGGCCTGGTCGGACTGCACGGCCGTGCCGAGGACCTCCCCGAGCACGCTCCTGATCTCGTACCCCGCCACGCCATCAGTCGTCACGATCAGCATGCCCACCACGGTAAATCACCGTCAGGACGAAATGCGACGCATTGCCGCAACAGCCGCTCTCAACTCAGCTGTCAGGACGGCGGCCGGCAGACGTTTCCGCGCGTCCGGCAGGCACCGCGAGCCTGCGTCCGGCGGGTACCACGCGCCGGCGTCCGGCGGGTACTCCGCGCCGGGGCCGCGCATGCGACCGCCCTCCCGGCGGTTCGGCCGCCGGGAGGGCGGTCGTCGTGTCGCTCTCTCGGTACCGGCTTCGTTCGTCTTCGTCCGGCTATCGGTTGTGCGGTCCCGGCTTGGCCTGTCCCGTTCCGGCTTCGGGGCGGGCTTCGCCGGTGGCGGGGGTCAGTCCAGGTACTCGCGCAGCATCTGCGCGCGGGACGGGTGGCGCAGCTTCGCCAGGGTCTTCGACTCGATCTGGCGGATCCGCTCCCTCGTCACGCCGAACTCCCTGCCGACCTCCTCCAACGTGCGCGGATGCCCGTCGGTCAGGCCGAAGCGCAGCTGGATGATGCGCTGCTCCCGTTCCGACAGGGTGCCCAGGATGTCCTCCAGTTGGTCCTGGAGAAGGATGAACGCCGCGGCCTCGATCGGCACGACGGCGTCCGCGTCCTCGATGAAGTCGCCCAGATCGGAGTCTTCCTCGCCGATCGGCGACTGGAGCGAGACCGGTTCCTGCGCTATCCGCTGGATCTCCACGACCCGGATGGGCGACAGCCCCATCTCCAGGCCTATCTCCTCGGGGCTGGGTTCACGGCCGAGGTCCTGGTGGAGCTGCCGCTGCACCCGGACCAGCTTGTTGATCGTCTCGACCATGTGCACCGGGATCCGGATCGTTCTGGCCTGGTCGGCGATCGCGCGGGTGATCGCCTGCCGGATCCACCAGGTGGCGTAGGTCGAGAACTTGAACCCCTTGGTGTAGTCGAATTTCTCGACCGCGCGGATCAGTCCGAGATTTCCCTCCTGAATCAGGTCGAGGAACAGCATTCCCCGGCCCACGTAGCGTTTCGCGATCGAGACCACCAGCCGGAGGTTCGCCTCGATCAGTCGTTGCTTCGCCCGCGTGCCCTCGCGGGAGAGCTGTTCGAGGTCGAGCAGTTCGCCGCGGGCGAGGACGGCGGTATGCGCCATCTTCTCCTCGGCGAACAGTCCCGCCTCGATCGATTTCGCGAGTTCTACCTCATCTTCTGCCGTGAGTAGCGGTACGCGACCGATCTCTCTCAGGTAGATCCGAACCAGGTCGCTCGTCGGCGCCCGCTTGCCGAGGTCACCCTCGTCCGCTCGCGCGACGTCCTCGGTCTCCTGCTGAGACTCGAGAACCTCCACCCCCTGCTCTGCGAGCATCCGGACGACCCGTTCCAAGGAGTCGTCCGGCAAGTCCGAGCGATCGAGCGCGGCAGCAACGTCCTCGACGGTCACGCCGCCGCGTTCTCTGCCACGTGCGACGAGGTCCGCCACCTGATCAACCGATGGCGCCTCGCTTGGCAGCACCGAAGGGCCCACCCAGACAGTTTGCGTCAAATGGAGCCAAGATCACAGGACCTATTTTGCGGTCCCTTGACTTACTGTGACCCGAGCCCTCGCTCCCGCAACACCCGTCTCTGCTGCTCAAGAGCGACAAGATCGCCGAAGAGCCGGTGGTACTCCTCGGGAGCCTCGACCGGATTCAGCCGCCCGAGTTTAGATTTCGCGCTGGCGATCATGCTCGTGAGCTGGCGTTCCTGTATTCGGGCCAGCAGTTCCGCGGCATAACGGTCGCCCGAATCTTGGGCGGAGCGCGAAGGCTCGACTCCGAACTTGGTGATCAGGTCTCTGACCTGGTCATCCGGGGCACGCTCCAGGAGAAGAGCGACCCATTCCGCGACGCCGCCCGCCGCGGTCACCCCGCCGGCGGCCGCGATGACGCTGCGGACCGCGGCGTGCGGCGGGGCGATGAACGCCTCCGCCGGGACGTCGTCGAACGCCGGCCCCAGCACCGCCGGGCGCTGGACGGCGAGTTTCAGCAGCTCCCGCTCCCGCTGCACCTCCGGATCGCTGGGATCGAACGCCGGGCGCCCGGCCCCCGCACCGGCGGGCCCGTGGCGCCCGTTCTCGTCGCCGCCATTTTCGACCTGGCCGCCGGCGTCGCGCCCGTTGCCCGCGCGGCCGTTTCCGGCCCGGCCGCTTCCGGCCTCGCCCCGGTGGCTGTCGCCGCCCCTGTTGTTGCCGCCCCTGTTGTTGCCGCTCCTGTTGTTGCCGCTCTGGGCGCGGCCGTGGCGGCGGGCCGCCAGCTCGCGCACGCGCCGCAGCACGAACTGCTCGTCCATGATCCCGAGCCAGCGGTCCAGGTTGACGGCGTACATGTGGCGGCGCGACCGGTCCTTGATGGCGGCGACGACCGGGGCCGCCGCGTCGAGCGCGCTCAGCCGCCCCTCGACGGTGTCGAGGTCGTGCTGCTCGATCGCGCTGCGCACCGCGAACTCGAACAGCGGCAGCCGCGCGGCGACCAGATCGCGGACGGCGGCGTCGCCGTGCCGGATCCGCAGGTCGCACGGGTCGAGCCCGTCGGGCTGAATCGCGACGAACGTCTGCGAGACGAACTTCTGCTCGTCGTCGAACGCGCGCAGCGCCGCCTTCCGCCCGGCCGCGTCGCCGTCGAAGGTGAAGATCACCTCGCCGCGGAACTCGTCCTGGTCCATGAGGAGGCGGCGCAGCACCTTGATGTGCTCGTCGCCGAAGGCCGTCCCGCTGGTCGCGATCGCCGTCGGGACGCCCGCCAGATGGCAGGCCATCACGTCGGTGTAGCCCTCGACCACCACGGCCTGCCGCCGCCGCGCGATCTCCTTCTTCGCGAGGTCGGCCCCGTACAGGACCGAGCCCTTGTGGAAGAGCGGCGACTCGGGGGTGTTCAGGTACTTGGGGCCGTCGTCGTCCTCGTAGAGCCTGCGGGCGCCGAAGCCGATGACGTCGCCGGACAGGTCGCGGATGGGCCACATCAGCCGGCCGCGGAACCGGTCCATCGGGCCGCGCCGCCCTTCCTTGGCGAGGCCGCCGGCGATGATGTCGCGGTCGGTAAAGCCGCGCCCGCGCAGGTGCCGGACCAGGCCCTCCCACTCGCGGGGGGCGAACCCGACGCCGAAGTGCTCGGCGTCGGCGGCCTCGAAGCCGCGTTCGGAGAGGAACGTGCGGCCGATCGCGCCGTCGGCCGAGGCCAGCTGCTCGGCGTAGTACTCGGCGGCCGCCTTGTGCGCCTCGATGAGCCGGGCGCGCTGGCCGCCGTCCTGCCGGGGGCCGCGGCCGCCGCCGTCCTCGTAGCGGAGCTGGATGCCGGCCTGCGCCGCGAGCCGCTCCACCGCCTCGCTGAAGGACAGGTGCTCGATCTCCTGGACGAACTTGATGACGTCGCCGCCCGCCTCGCAGCCGAAGCAGAAGTACAGCCCGCGCGCGGGCGTCACGTTGAACGACGGCGACTTCTCGTCGTGGAAGGGGCAGAGGCCCTTGAGGTTCCCGCCGCCCGCGTTGCGAAGCTGCAGGTACTCACCGATCACGTCGGCGATGGACGATCGCTCCCGGACGAGCGCGATGTCCTCATTGCGAATACGGCCTGCCACGACGAGGAGTCTACGGCGGTGCCCCGACATCCGGCGCCGCACGCCCGATCCCGCGCCGTCCGGACCGCCCGCGGCATACCAGCCGAGCAACTGATACGTACCAGCTATGCTCTGCACGGCCGGAGGCGGAGTTCCTCCCCCGGCGACCGATATCTGAGGGTTCATGGCCGGACTCGGCCGATCAGGCCACAGGTCATACCGGTTTTACTCTGGACAACGCGGACCGTCGCACGATGTGATGACGGACCGGAATTTCATGCTTAACCCCCAGGCGGACCGATGACGGATGTAGTACTCGACGGCGTCGACAAGGTGTACCCAGGTGGGGTGACCGCTGTTCGGAATGTCCGCCTGAAGATCAACGACGGCGAGCTGTTCGTCCTTCTCGGACCGTCCGGCTGCGGCAAGTCCACGATCCTGCGGATGATCGCCGGGCTGGAGGACATCACGAGCGGCGACCTGTGGCTGAACGGGGTGGTCGCCAACGACCTGCAGCCGCGCGATCGGAACGTGGCAATGGTGTTCCAGGAGGGCGCGCTCTACCCGCACCGCACGGTCAAGGGCAACATGATGTTCCCGCTGGAGGTCTCCGGGGACGACCGCGCCGAGGCGCAGGCGAAGGTCCACGAGCTGGCGCGCGCGCTCGGCATCAACTCGATGATCGACCGGCTGCCGCGCACGCTGTCCGGCGGGCAGCGGCAGCGGGCCGCGATCGGGCGGGCGCTGATCCGCGAGCCGTCGCTGTTCCTGATGGACGAGCCGCTGTCCAGCCTCGACGCCGGGCTGCGCACCGAGCTGCGGGTGGAGATCGCCGCGCTCGTGCGCTCCACCGGCACCACCACCGTCTACGTCACCCACGACCAGGTCGAGGCCATGACGATGGCCGACCGGATGGCGGTGCTGCGGGACGGCGTCCTGGAGGACGTCGGCACCCCAGAGCAGATCTACGAGGACCCGGCGACGGTGTTCGTGGCCGCGTTCCTCAGCTCGCCGCCCATCAACCTGCTGCAGGCCACCCTGTGGGCCGTCGAGGGCGAGGGCCTGCTGCTCGACTTCGGCGCGCAGCGGCTGATGCTCCCTTGGAACGACCCAAGGGCGTCCTCGCTGATCAGCCACCACGGCCAGACCGTCACCGTCGGGATCCGCCCGGACACCCTCATGCCCATCGCCCCGGGCGCGCCGGCGGCGGCCGGGACCGTCCTGTCCGGCCAGATCCGCGCGCTGGAGTTCCACGGGCACGAGTGGCTCGCCTACGCCGAGACCGGCATCATCACGGTCGACGCGACCGAGGTGGGACGCCCCGCGGCGCCCGCGTCCTACGAGCCCGAACGGCCCAAGCTGCTCGACCGGGTGCGGACCATGATCGGCAAGCCGGCGCAGACCGAGCCGCCGGTCGAGGAGCACGCCGGCCACCATCGCCGCCGCGCCGACCTGATCTTCCGGATCGGGGCGGGCGAGCGGCCGAACCGCGGCGACCACGTCGCGCTGACCGTGGACTTCGAGCGGGTCCTGTTCTTCGGCGCCGACGGGAAGCGCGTCAACCCCGTCCACCGGACGCCCGCGAAGCCGAAGCCCAGGGAGATCCACTCCCACGAGGGCCCCAGGCGCCCGTGAGTTCCTGAGGTTCGCGGGTCAGGCGGGGAGGTCCCCGCAGAGCGAGCCGCTGTAGAAGCGGATCTTCCACTGGATCTGCTCCTGCCGCTCGCGCAGCTCGGCGATCTGTTCCTCCACCCGGCGGTCGTGCTCCTGGAGCAGTTCGAGCCGCTCCTGCACCGTCTCGGGACCGCCGCGGGCCAGCTCCGAGTAGCGGAGCATCTCGGCGATCGGCATGCCGGTTCCGCGCAGGCAGCGCAGCATCTCCAGCCACTGCAGGTCGTCGTCGCTGAACACGCGCCGTCCCGACGCGTTCCGGGCGATGCCCGAGAGCAGCCCGATCTTCTCGTAGTAGCGCAGCGTGTCGATGCTGAAGCCGCTCTTCTCGGCGGTCTCGCCTGGGGAGTAGGAGGTCACGTCCTTCAGGGTCCCACCTGGAGTCCACTCCAGGTCAACCCGTGCACCGAGGCCCGCACCGGGTGGGCGCTTGACCTGGAGCGCGCTCCAGCACGCAGGGTGGGACGCGACAGAGGCAAACCCGCAGAGTCACGATGACGAGAGGTCTGTCATGCGCGTTGGACTCCAGATTCCGAGTTTCACCTTTCCCGGCGGACCCGAGCGGATCGGGCCGACGTTCGGCCGAATGGCCAGGGACGCCGACCAGGCCGGGCTGCATTCGCTGTGGGTGATGGACCACTTCTTCCAGATCGATGTCGTGGGTCCGCAGGAGGAGCCGATGCTGGAGAGCTACTCCGCGCTCGCCTACGCCGCCGCGCTGACGGAGCGGATCACGCTCGGCACGATGGTGACCGGCGTGACCTACCGGCACCCCGGCATTCTCGTCAAGACGGTGACGACGCTGGACGTGCTGTCCGGCGGGCGTGCCTGGCTGGGGATCGGGGCGGCCTGGAACGAGGAGGAGTCGCGGGGGCTCGGTGTCCGGTTCCCGCCGGTCGCGGAGCGGTTCGAGCGGCTGGAGGAGACCCTGCGGATCGCCCGCCAGATGTGGAAGGGCGATGAATCGGCATTCGAAGGCGACCATTACACATTGGAGCGCCCGCTGAATTCGCCACCCCCGCTGAGGAATCCGCATCCGCCGATCCTGATCGGCGGCGGCGGGGAAAAGAAGACGCTGCGGTTCGTCGCCAAGTACGCCGACGCATGCAACCTTTTCGACGGCGAAGAACTGCCCCGCAAATTGGACGTGCTGCGCGAGCATTGCGAGCGCGAGGGACGCGACTACAAAGAGATCGAGAAGACCTCGCTCGGCTACTTCACCAGCCCGCCGTCCGTGGACGAGGTCGTGGACACGATCGGGCGCCTGGCGGAGCACGGCGTCGACCACGCGATCTTCACGCAGGCCACCGGGCAGGACCTGGCGGGCACCCTGGGCGAGGCCCTGATACAGACCGGGAAGCTCGTCCCCGCGGGACGCTGACGGGCACCGATCCCGGCGGACTACCGGCGGCCTTCCCGTGGCGAAGGCAGCTTTGCCGGGTTCAGGACGCGGCGGTAGGCGGTGATACGGCCGTCGGCCACCTCCGCCGTGTCGACGGCGGTGAGCCGGCCGTCCCGGTACACGAGGAACTCGATACGGCCGTTGACCTGCGCGGGGACAAGCCGCAGCGCGGAGCGGGCGCTGACCCTGAGCAGCGCGGTGACGACGCGTCCGGCGCCGGCGATGATCTTGCGGGCGGCGAAGACGCGGCCGCCGCCGTCGGTGGTGTAGGTCGCGTCCGGGTCCAGTAGTTCGAGGAGCGCGGCCTCGTCGCGCCGTTCGTAGGCGGAGCGGAACGCCTTCAGCACCCGCTCCCGCTCCGCCACGGGGGCCGGACGGCGCGGCAGGGCCGCGGCGATCTTGCGCCGGGCGCGGGAGGCGAGCTGGCGGCAGGCGGCGGGCGTCCTGCCGAGGACGTCCGCGATCTGCTCGTACGGGACGTCGAACGCCTGGTGCAGGACGAAGGCGACACGTTCCGGCGGCGACAGCTCCTCCATGACCAGCAGCATCGCGGTCCCGGCGGTCTCGTCCAGCAGCACGGGCTCGGCCGCGTCCGGGCCGGTCAGGAGGGGTTCGGGCAGCCAGGGGCCGACATAGTCGACACGGCGGGCGCGGGCGGAGCCGAGGACGTCGTAGGCGCGCCGGGCCGCCACGGTGATCAGCCAGGCCCGCAGGTCGCGGACGTCGTCGACGCCGTCACGGGCATGCGCGCGGATCCACACGTCCTGGACGATGTCCTCCGCGTCGGCGACGCTGCCGGTGATGCGGTACGCGGCGCCGAACACGGCGGGACGGTGCGCGGGCCATTCCTCGTCGAGGCGGCTCACGCGGCCGCTGGGGTGAACACCCATTTCTTGTACGACCAGTAGCGGAACGCCGCACCGAGCGCGACACCGGCCAGGAGCCCGCCGTTGTAGGCGACGCCGCCGTGCAGGCCGAGGGTGTAGTAGGTGAAGCCGGTGCACAGCACCTGGATGAGCAGCCCGACGCCGTTCAGCGCGAAGAAGATCGCGACCTCGCGGCCGGAGCCGTCGCTGTCGCGGTGGCGGAACACCCAGTACCTGTTGAGCAGGTAGGACGCCAGCGTGGACACCACGGTCGGGATGACGACGCTCGTGACGGGGCTGCCGCCGAGCCAGGCGCGCATGAGGTTGGCGCCGAAGATCATGATGAGGGTGCCGACGACGCCGACGAAGCCGAAGCTGAGCAGCTCGCTCAGGAACTTGCCGCGGATCAGAAGCCTGCCTCGGAGGAAGACCCGGTACGCCGGGGCGGACTCGACCGTTTTGACCGGTCTTGACCGCTGCATGGTGCTCACTCGCCCAGACCTTACCTGACTAGGACATATCCCAAGGTCGCAACCCACCCAAAAGATCAGCGTCGTGTTCTTCAACACTCGGTCTTGGTGGCGGGCTCCGTGGTCTCGGCGGCCGGGGCCGCGGCCGTCGCGGTCGCGGGGGCCAGCAGGACGATCAGCCCGACCAGCCCGACCGGGACGGCCAGCGCCCAGGTGAGCCCCACGCCCTGCGCGATGAACCCGATGACGGGCGGCCCGCCGAGCAGGCCCAGGTAGCCGACTCCGGTGACCCGGGCGATCCCGGACGCGGCGGGCACACCGGGGACGTTCCCGGCCGCGCTGAAGGTGACGGGCGCGACGACCGCGACGCCGAGGCCGAACAGGGTGAAGCCGGCCACGGCGGCGACCGGATGGCCCGCGGCGAGGCCGAGCCCGAGGCTGAGCGCGGCGATCAGCGAACCGGTCCGCAGCACCGGGACGGGGCCGAACCGGGCGACGACCCGGTCCCCGGCGAGCCGCCCGATGGTCATCGCCACCGCGCAGCCGGCAAAGCCGAGCCCGGCGGCGCCCGGCCCGGTGCCGAGGTCCTCGCGCAGGTAGATGGCGCTCCAGTCGGCCATGGCGCCCTCGCCGACGAACGAGCACAGCCCGATCACCCCGAGCGTGATCAGCAGCCACCCGGACGACGCCCTCGCTACCTCGGGAGCCGCATCGGGGCGGGCGGCCGGGGCGGGGTCGTGCTCTGGGACGGCGTCCGCGGAACGATCCAGAAGGTCGCGGCAGCCGATGGCGATCAGCACCGCGAGCACCGCCGCCGCCGCGGTCAGGTGCAGCGGGACGGGGACGTCCGCGTGCGCCGCGCCCGAGCCGATGAGCGCGGCCACGAGCGTCCCGATGCTGTACGCGCCGTGCAGCCCGGACATCAGCGGGCGCCCGTAGCCGCGCTCGACGGCCACTCCCTGGGCGTTCATCGCCACGTCCATCAGGCCGAGCGAGGCGCCCATCAGCAGCAGCGCGCAGATCAGCGCACCGAGGTTCCAGGCCAGGCCGAGCGGGACCAGCGACACGGCGCAGACGATCCCGGCCGCGAGGGTCGTGGCCCGGCTGCCCCAGCGGGCGACGATCCGGCCCGCGAAGCGCACCGCGATCACGATGCCGATGGGCGCGCCCAGCAGGGCGACGCCCATCGAGCCCTCGCTCAGCCCGAGATGCTCCTTGATCTGCGGGATGCGCGCTACCCACGCCGCGACGAGCAGGCCGTGCGCGACGAACGCCAGCGTCACGGCGACGCGGGCCCGGCCGAGCGTCGCGATCTTGTCCGTAACCACCTAGCAGACTGTACGTCCCTTACGGGCCTCGCGGCGCGCGAGTTCAGGCCAGATCGGCCAGGGGGACGCCGGGGTCGGCCAGGCGGGCGGTGTCGACGGGGCGGCCGGAGCGGATCAGGGCCTGGACGTCGCCGGTGACGTCCCACACGTTGACGTTCATCCCGGCGACGACCCGCCCGCCGGACAGCCAGAACGCGATGAACTCGCGGCCGGGGACGTCCCCGCGGTAGACGACCTCGTCGTACTCCCCCGGCGACGCGACGCCGGACATCTCCATGCCCAGGTCGTACTGGTCGCTGAAGAAGTACGGGACGCGGTCGTAGGAGACGTCCTGGCCGAGCATGGCGCGGGCGGCGGCCGGGCCGCCGTTCAGGGCGTTCGCCCAGTGCTCGACGCGGATCCGGCGGCCGAGCAGCGGGTTGTAGGCGTTGGCGACGTCCCCGGCCGCGTAGATGTCGGGGTCGGACGTGCGCAGCGACGCGTCCACGAGGATGCCGTCGGAGACGTCGAGACCGGCCTCCTCGGCGAGCCGGGTGTTGGGCCGCGCGCCGATGCCGACGATCACGACGTCGGCGGGCACCTCGGCACCGCCCGAGGTCACGACGGCCGACACCTGCCCGGCGCCCCAGAACCCGGCGACGCCCTGGTCGAGCCGCAGGTCGACGCCGTGCTCGCGGTGCAGGTCGGCGAAGACGCCGCCGAGCTCGGGGCCCAGCGCGGCGTGCAGCGGCGTCGGCTCCGGCTCGATGATCGTCACATCGTTGCCGTGGGTGCGGGCGGCGGCGGCCGTCTCCAGCCCGATCCAGCCCGCCCCGGCGACGACGACGCGCCGCCCGCCGTGCATGAGGGCCTGCTTCAGCGCCGCCGAGTCGCCCATCGTCCGCAGGTAGTGGATGCCCTGCAGCTTGGATCCGGGCACTTCGAGCCGCCGCGGGGACGCGCCCGTCGCCAGCAGCAGCTTGGCGTAGCCGATCGGCTCCTTGGTGGACAGGCGCACCTGGTGCGCGTCCCGGTCGATGGAGGCGACGGAGACACCGGCCCGCAGCTCCACGTCGTGCTTCTCGTACCAGTCCGCCTCATGGACGTGGGCCTTCTCGCGCGGCTCCTTGTCCAGGAGGAAGCCCTTGGACAGCGGCGGCCGCTCGTACGGCCGCTCGATCTCGTCCCCGATCAGCAGCAGCCGGCCCGTGAAGCCCTCCTCCCGGAGCGTTTCCGCCGCCTTGGCACCCGCCAGGCTGGCACCGGCGATGACGAACGTCTCCTCGGGCATGACGACCGACCTCCTGTAGTTGACCTGTAGCTATCCCTACAGCGGCCTCCGTAACGAGACAAGTGTCATGGTTGCGCGCGTCGGGGGCGTAGTCGGCACAACACCCAGGCCAGAGGGCGCATTTCCGCGGCCGGGCCGGGCCGGGCCGGGAAGGCGCAGGCGGTCAGCGGGAGCGGGCGTCCAGCATGCGGTGGCGGGCCATCGCGGTGAGGTCGGTCATCGACGCGATCTGGTCGATGACGGCGCGCAGCCGGCCCGCGTCGTCGGTGGCGTCCTCGAAGGCGGCGCGGAAGCCCGGTTCGAGCGTTTCGGGCGCGCCGTCGAGGGTCAGGCCGGCAAGCTCGGTGATCAGCGTCCGCTGGCGGGCCCTGACCTCCTCGTGGCTGATCCACACGTAGTGCGCCGTGATGCCCTTGAGCAGCGCGTTCTCCAGCCGCTGCGCCCGCGGGACGATCAGCTCCGCCGCGTACCTGGTCAGCGGCCGGTCGCCGTAGGCGTCCCGGGTGGCCGCCTCGGCGGCCAGGCAGAACCGCCCGATCAGCGTGCTGGTGAGGTTCTTCAGCGCGGCGAGGCTGCGCGGGCTGCCGTCGTAGCGGTCCGGCCAGTACGGCTCGGCGAGCAGCGTCTCGAACCGCTCCTCCAGCTCGGCGAGGTCGGCGTCGGCGCAGTACAGCTTGATCGCGGTGGCGGCGACGAGGCGCCGCTCGGCCGGGTCGGCGAGGCGGGCGAAGTCGATGTGCCCGGCGACCAGCGCGTCCTCCAGGTCGTGGACGGAATAGGCGACGTCGTCGCTCCAGTCCATGACCTGGGCCTCGAAGCAGGTCCGGCCGGGTTCGACGCCCTCGCGGACCCAGCTCGCGACGTCCGTGTCGTCCGCGTACACACCGAATTTCCCGTTGACGGCCTCGGCCTGCGACCACGGGTACTTCATCGCGGCGTCCAGGGCCGCCCGCGTCAGGTTGAGGCCGACGCTGCGGCCGTGCAGGGGCGGGCCGTCCGGCGCGAACGACTTGGGCTCCAGCCGCGTCAGGACGCGCAGGCTCTGCGCGTTGCCCTCGAAGCCGCCGCAGTCGCGCGCGACGACGTCGAGCGCGGCCTCGCCGTTGTGCCCGAACGGCGGGTGCCCGATGTCGTGGGACAGGCACGCCGTCTCGACCAGGTCGGGGTCGCAGCCGAAGGACTTGCCCAGCTCCCGGCCGACCTGAGCGCATTCGAGCGAGTGGGTCAGCCGGGTGCGCAGGCTCTGCACGGTGTCGGCGGTGGCGTCCGCGCCGGGCGAGGCGACCTGCGTCTTCGCGGCGAGCCGCCGCAGGGCCGCGCTGTGCAGGACGCGGGCGCGGTCGCGCTCGAAGGCCGTCCGGTCGCGCCGCTTGGCGGGCTCGGGCGCCCAGCGTTCCCGGTCCCGAGCCGTGTAGGCGGAGTTTCCGTGGCCGGATTCCCCGTGAATCGAATTGGTCGTCATGGCCCTATCCAGGGTAAGCGGGCACGCCCACGGCCGGTCCGGGTTCCGCGGACCGGCGGATCAGCCGGCCGATGGGTCGGCGGACGGGTCGATGTGGATGCGCTTGACGGTCTCGCTCGGCGTCTTCACGCTCTTGCCCAGCAGGACGTACGACAGGTAACCCCCGGTCTCCCGGACGATGTAGTTGAACTGGGTGCCGCGGGTCTGGACGCTGGGGCCGCTGCGCGTCGGGGACGCGGCCGCCTCGATCCCGTTGTCCTCGGCCATTCTCTTGGAGCGCAGCCCGTGCCACGGGTCGGTGACGATCACCCCGGACGTCCAGTGGTGCCGCTTGAACTCCTTGCCCGCGGCCTGCATGCTCTCCAGCGTGTCGCGCCCGACGGGCACCGCGAAGACCTTGGAGGCGGGCACCCCGCCCTTCTTGATCAGCCAGGTGCGCCCGGCGGCGGCCTCGGTGTAGTTGTCGCCCGGCGCCTTGCCGCCGACGGTGACGATGGCGGGCGCGACGCCGGCGCGGTAGAGCTTGAGGGCGTGCTGGAGCCGCCATTCCAGCGTCGGGGACGGCACGCCGTTGTACTGCGCCGCGCCGAGGACGATGATCGCGTCGGAGCGGGGCCGCTCGTCCTGGCGGGCCTGGTACCAGACCCGCGCGCCGACGGCGAGCGGCGTCAGCACGGCGATGGCCACCAGCCCGGCGAGGATGCTCGCCGGGATCGTGAACCAGGGCGACCGCCTGCGCCGGCCCCGGCGACCCCGGCGTCCGGTGTCGCCGGGCTCGCCGGCCTCGGGCGCGTCGGGGCCGGCATCGGCGTCTTCCGGCCGGACGGTCGCGTGCTCGGTCTCCGGCACATCCACTTCCAACGTCATCGCATCGGACACGTTAGGTTAGATGGTCCGGCGCATGCGCTCGGTTCGCCGGTTTGGCATGTCATCCCGCCCACAGATCATCCGGGCGGGACGATCAGCGGCTGTCGCTGCCTCCCTGGGAGCCGGAGGCGTCGTCCGCCTCGATCGCGGCCCGGCCGGCTTCCAGCCGCGCCACGGGGACGCGGAACGGCGAGCACGACACGTAGTCCAGGCCGACGTCGTGGCAGAAGTGCACCGAGTCGGGGTCGCCGCCGTGCTCGCCGCAGATCCCGAGGTGCAGGCCGGGGCGGACGCGGCGGCCCTCCTCCACGGCGATGCGGACGAGCCGTCCGACGCCGTCCCGGTCGAGGGTCTCGAACGGCGACACCCCGAAGATCCCGAGTTCCAGGTACCGGGAGAAGAACGCCGCCTCGACGTCGTCGCGGGAGAAGCCCCAGGTGGTCTGGGTGAGGTCGTTGGTGCCGAAGGAGAAGAACTCGGCGGCCTCGGCGATCTGCCCGGCGGTCAGCGCGGCCCGCGGCAGCTCGATCATGGTGCCGATCAGCGCGGGCACGTCGACGCCGGTGGCGGCCTTGACGTCGGCCAGGATGGCGCGGGCCTCGTCGCGGACGGACTCCAGCTCCTGGACGGCCCCGACGAGCGGGATCATGATCTCGGGTCGCGGGTCGCCGCCCGCCTTGCGCCGGGCCGCCGCGGCCTCGGCGATCGCGCGGACCTGCATTCCGAAAAGTCCCGGAATCACCAAACCCAGCCGCACGCCGCGCAGGCCCAGCATAGGGTTCTGCTCGTGCAGTCGGGTGACTGCTTCGAGCAGTCTCCGGTCTTTGGCATCCGCTTTGTCGCCTGCGAGCGCGACCTTGACCGACAGCTCGGTGAGGTCGGGGAGGAATTCGTGCAGCGGCGGGTCGATCAGCCTGATCGTGACCGGCAGCCCGTCCATCGCCGCGAAGATGCCCTCGAAGTCCTGCCGCTGGAGGGGCTCCAGGGCGTCCAGCGCGGCCTTCCGCCCGGCCTCGTCCTCGGCGAGGATCAGTTTCTCGACGAGCTGGCGGCGGTCGCCGAGGAACATGTGCTCGGTGCGGCACAGCCCGATCCCGGCGGCGCCGAAGCGGCGGGCGCGGGCCGAGTCGTCGGGGTTGTCGGAGTTGGCGCGGACCTTCAGCGCCGCCCGCGAATCGGCGTGCTCCATGATCCGGTGGACGGCCTTGACCAGGTCGTCGCCGTCCTCGACCGACAGCTCCCCCTCGAAGTACCGCACGACGGGCGAGTCCTCGACGGGTACCTCGCCCAGGTAGACGTCCCCGGACGTCCCGTCGATGGAGATCACGTCGCCCTCGCCGACCGTCACGCCGCCGGGCGCGGTGAACTGCCCGCCCTTGACGTCGACGTCCAGCTCCTCGGCGCCGCACACGCACGTCTTGCCCATGCCGCGGGCGACGACGGCGGCGTGCGAGGTCTTGCCGCCGCGCGAGGTCAGGACGCCCTTCGCGGCGACCATCCCGGCGAGGTCGTCGGGGTTGGTCTCGCGGCGGACGAGGATGACGTCCTCGCCCCGCCCGGCGAGCTCCACGGCCCGCTCGGTGGTGAAGACGGCCTTGCCGACGGCCGCGCCCGGCGAGGCGTTCATGCCCTTGGTGAGCTTCTGGACGTCCTCGACCTTGCTGGCGAAGCGGGGGAACATGAGCTGGGCGAGCTGGTCGCCGGTGACGCGGCGGGCGGTCTCGTCGGCGTCGATGAGGCCCTGGTCGAGGAGCTGGCAGGCGATCCGGAACGCGGCGGCGGCGGTCCGCTTGCCGACCCGGGTCTGGAGCATCCACAGCTTCCCGCGCTCGATCGTGAACTCGATGTCGCACATGTCGCGGTAGTGGTTCTCCAGCGTCTCCATGATGTCGAGAAGCCGGTCGTAGGACGCCTTGTCGATGCGCTCCAGCTCGGTCAGCGGGACGGTGTTGCGGATGCCGGCGACGACGTCCTCGCCCTGCGCGTTCTGCAGGTAGTCGCCGTAGATGCCCTGCTGCCCGGACGCGGGGTCGCGGGTGAACGCGACGCCCGTCCCGGAGTCCATGCCCATGTTGCCGAAGACCATCGCGCAGATGTTGACCGCCGTGCCGAGGTCGACGGGGATGCGCTCCTGGCGCCGGTACAGGACGGCCCGGGGCGCGTTCCAGGAGCCGAACACCGCCTCGACGGCCAGGTCCATCTGCTCGCGCGGGTCGGTCGGGAACTCGCGGCCCGCCTTCTCCCGGACGATGCCCTTGAACCGGTCGACGAGGGCCTTGAAGTCGTCGGCGGTGAGGTCGGCGTCGTCGTCGCTGCCGCGGGCGCGCTTGACGTCCTCGACGGCGTCCTCGAAAAGGTCGCCGTCGATGTCCAGGACGGTCTTGCCGAACATCTGGATCAGCCGGCGGTAGGAGTCCCATGCGAACCGCTCGTCGCCCGCCTGCGCGGCCAGGCCGAGGACCGACTCGTCGTTCAGCCCGACGTTGAGGACGGTCTCCATCATGCCCGGCATGCTGAACTTGGCGCCGGAACGTACGCTGACCAGCAGCGGATCGTCGCTCTGGCCGAGCTTCTTGCCCATCGCGGACTCCAGCGCGGCGAGGTGCCGGTTCACCTCGTCCGCCAGGCCCTCCGGCGGGCTCCCGTGCTCCAGGTAGTGGCGGCAGGCCTCCGTGGTGATCGTGAACCCGGGGGGCACGGGCAGTCCGAGGTTGGTCATCTCGGCCAGGTTGGCGCCCTTGCCGCCCAGCAGATCCTTGAGGTCCTTGTTGCCCTCGGTGAAGTCGTACACGAACTTCGGCACGGGGAGCTCCTTTACGCTCCGGTTCCTCCCAGCGGCAGTACCGGCCCGCCGCGGCGGGGGCGCGCGGGGTCGCGGTCCCCCGGGCGGCGGGTCCGCTGCCCTGTTTGGCCGGGACTGTACCCGCGAATCCGGACCTCGCTCGGCGCCCCTTGCGCGGGAGGGTGTTTGCCCAGGTCAGGCCACGGATAGTGGTCTATTCCAATTCGGACCAACGGGGATGATCGGGTCGGAAACGCCGCCGTGCGGTGGCGGGACGCGCCCACGCCATGGAAGAGGTAATGATGGATCAAGGAGGTGAGGCTGTGAGGCCGAAGGTCGCGGGCGGCCGGGCGGGAGATCCGTTCGCCCCCATCGCCGACTACGGGTTCCTGTCGGACTGCGAGACGACCGCGCTGGTCGCGCCGAGCGGCAACATCGAGTGGATGTGCCTGCCCCGGATGGACTCCCCCAGCGTGTTCGGATCGATCCTGGACCGCGACGCCGGGTACTTCCGGGTCGGCCCGGCCGGGGTGGAGGTGCCCGCCGCGCAGCGCTACATCCCCGGCACCATGGTGATGGAGACCACCTGGTGGGTGCACGGCGGCTGGCTCGTGGTGACGGACGCGCTGCTCATGGGCCCGTGGCACCACGAGACGGAACGGTCCCACACGCATCGCCGCGCCCCCACCGACTATGACGCCGACCACGTCCTGCTGCGGATGGTCCGGTGCGTGAACGGCCAGGTCCAGGTGCGGCTCGACTGCATGCCGGTGTTCGACTACGGCCGCTCGCCGGCCCGCTGGGAGCACACCGGCGCCGGGTACCACGAGGCCCTCGCGCGCGGGAACGGCGTCGGGCTGCGGCTCACCACCGACATGAACGTGGGGTTCGAGGGGTCGCTCGCGACGTCCAGGACGCTGCTGAAGCAGGGCGAGTCGCGGTTCGTCGCGCTGTCGTGGAGCGAGCACGCGGCGCCGTCGTCGTGGAAGGAGGCGCAGGAGCGGCTGATCTGGACCGTCCACCACTGGCAGCACTGGCTCGACCGCGGCCGGTTCCCCGACCATCCCTGGCGGAGCCATCTGCAGCGCAGCGCGCTGACGCTGAAGGGGCTGACGTTCGGGCCGTCCGGAGCGGTGGCGGCAGCGGCGACGACGTCGCTTCCCGAGTCGCCCGGCGGCGACCGGAACTGGGACTACCGCTACACCTGGATCCGCGACTCGACGATGGCGCTCTGGGCCTTCTACACCCTCGGCTACGACTGGGAGGCCAACGACTTCTTCTACTTCATCACCGACGTCGCCGAGGCCGCCGAGGGCAAGCTGCAGATCATGTACGGGCTGGACGGGCGGGAGGAGCTGCCCGAGTCCACGCTCGACCACCTGTCCGGGTACGGGGACGCGCGTCCCGTCCGGATCGGCAACGAGGCGTACATGCAGGCGCAGCACGACGTGTGGGGCGCGATCATCGGCTCCATCTACCTGTTCGTGCGCAAGCGGGACCGGCTGGACGACCGGCTCTGGAAGATCATCATCAAGCAGGTGGAGGACGCGCTCGCCAACTGGCGCGTCCCCGACTGCGGCATGTGGGAGGTGCGCGGCGAGCCGCAGCATTTCACCTCGTCCAAGGTCTTCTGCTGGGTGGCGGCCGACCGCGGCGCCCGCCTCGCCCGCATCCGCGGCGACCGCGGCCGGGCCGAGCGCTGGCAGGCCGCCGCCGACGAGATCCACGCCGACGTCCTCGCCAACGCGCTGGACGAGCGCGGCGTCTTCACCGCCCACTACGGCGCGACGACCCTGGACGCGTCCGCGCTGCTGATCCCGCTGCTCGGCTTCCTGCCCGCCGACGACAAGCGGGTGCGGGAGACCGTGCTCGCGATCGCCGACGAGCTGTCGGAGGACGACCTCGTCCTGCGCTACCGCCCCGCGGAGACCGACGACGGTTTCGAGTCGGACGAGGGCACCTTCACCATCTGCTCGTTCTGGCTCGTCAGCACGCTGGTGATGATCGGCGAGCTGGACCGGGCGCGGGCGCTGTGCGAGAAGCTGCTGTCGTATGCGAGCCCGCTGCAGCTGTACTCGGAGGAGATCGACCCGCACACCGGCCGCCACCTGGGCAATTTCCCGCAGGCGTTCACGCACCTGGCGCTGATCAACGCCGTCATGCAGGTCATCAATGCCGAAAGCAACGAACCCCAGTCGCCTTTGGCATAAACCCGGCGGCTCTTGACATGAGAACTTGACCACCGGTTCCCTGCCGGGGTGCACGGAACGGCCGCCTTGCGAAAAGGCCAGGGCGACCACACTCCAGCACAGTACGGCGACGCTCCGTGGCCGGGGTCGGCACGACCGCCCCGGCCTTTAATTACGACTTGACACCGAGTTGTCGGAATTGCGTCTTTTGTCGGTGGTCCCGGTTACGGTTCCGCCGTGACCACACCTCCCCCCACCGACGACAATCCGGACTCCCCCGGCTGGGCCCCGCCCGACGCGCCCGGCCCGGACGCCGGCCCGGCAGACCCGCCGGGGCTTCCCCCCGGACCGCCCGCCGCCCTTGAGGCGCCGTCCGCCCCCGTCCCGGCGCGGACGAGCCGGCTCGCGATCGCCGCTCTGGTCACGGGACTCTGCGGGCTGGTCCTGTTCGCGATCGGCTTCGCCATCGCCGCACTCGTCCGGACCGGACGCCGGGCAGAAGGACGTCCGGCCGGGAAGGGCAGAGGCCTCGCCATCGGCGGGCTCGCCGCCGCTGCGGCCTGGATCGCCGCCGCCGTGGCCGTGGGCGTGGTCGCGGCCGTCGGAGCCGGGCCGTTCTCCACGGGAAAGGAAGGCTCCCTCTCTCCACCCAAGGGCTACGTCCTGACCTCCACGCTGAAGGTCGGCGACTGCTTCAGCGCGGACCTCTACGACGCCGCCGCCCGGTTCGTGACGCCCAGCCCCTGCCAGCACCCGCACAACGGCGAGGTCGTCGGCAAGGCCACGCTTCCGGACGCCCCGTTTCCGGGACATCGGCAGCTGACCGAGCAGGCCGAGAAGGCGTGCGAGGAGAAGGTCCCGGCCAGCGTGAAGGCGGCCGATGATCTCAAACTCCGGACGGACGTTCCCGACAAGACGCAATGGAGAGCCGGGACCCGCGGGGTGACCTGCATGATCGTGCTCGTCGCCAACCACGCGCTCGTCACGCCGCTCGCCGCCCTGAACATCGGCCCGCCGCCCCAGAGCGAGCCGAAGCGAGGCGATTGCGTCGAGGAATGGGACAGCCCGGAGCCGCCGCGCATCGTCGACTGCACGGTCAAGCACAAGTACCAGGTGTACGCGGTCTACGAAATGCGGGAAGGGAAATACCCCGGTGAGAACGCGCTCGTGGAGCTGTCCGCGGCGGAGTGCGCCAAGCACGCGATAAAGGTCTGGGGCGCCCGTGTGCCGCTCCACCTTGTGGATCCCAACGCCGCGACGCCCACCAAGGAGAGCTGGAACGAGGGATACCGGAAGGTGTTCTGCGTGGTCAGCGGCAAGAAGGGGCCGCTGAAGCGATCGGTGGTGCCGCATTGACCCCCGATGGCGCGGCTTGCTCCCACCTTGGCGAAAGGTATTTGGAAATGGTTTCCTTGTCGGCTGATTTGAACGGGGTACCGCTGTGAGCACACCACCGCCCCCTCCCCCTGACCCTGATCCGGAGGACTCCGAGCCTGCGGGAGCCGAGTTGCCCGCCGGAGCCGGGCGACCGGCCGAGGCCCCGCAGCCTGCTTGGGCGCCGCCCGGCGTTTCCGGCGTGCCGATGGCCCCCCGGCCCGGCCCCGGCATGGCCGGGCCGTGGCCGGAGCGGGACGTCCCGTACTACGCCGGCCCCCCGCAACCGGAGCCGCCGCTCGTGCCCCGGACCAACCGGCTGGCGATCGTCGCGATCGTCACCGGGCTCTGCGGCCTGGTCCTGCCGGCGGTCGGCTTCGCGATCGCCGCGCTGGTGCAGGCCGGAAGGCGCGGCGAGCGGGGCAAGGGCCTGGCCGTGGGCGCGCTGGTCGTGTCCGCCGTCTGGGGCGTCGTGGCGGTGGTCGCCCTCGCCGTGGCGGTGGGGTCGCTGGTCACCGCCGACCGGGACGAGTCGGGGCGGGTCACCGGCAAGGACAAGGTGCTTCCCGCGGCGCTGCGGGTCGGCGACTGCTTCAACGATCTCGACGTCGACTCGCTGCGGTCCCCCGTGACGGCGCTGCCCTGCACGGACCCGCACCAAGGCGAGGTCGCCGCCCAGGCGGAGCTGCCGGCCGGTAGATTCCCGGGGAACCGGCAGACTCATGAACTGTCGACCGATGCCTGCTTCCTCAAGACGATCCGTTTTCTGAAGAGCCGGCATGCCGAGCACCTTGAGCCTTACCTCATCATGCCGACGAAGACGAACTGGGACGCCGGCGACCGGAAGGTGCTCTGCCTGCTCATCTATACCGGGCCCGACACCATCACCGTGCCGATCGCCCAGACCCTGGATCCGCAACTGAAGTACTGGAACGAACTCGCCTACGGCGACTGCTTCGGGAAATCGGACGCGGAGGTCCCGACACAGCGCGTCCTCTCCTGCACCCGGGAGCACTGGAGCCAGGTGTACGCGGTCTTCACCATGAAACCGGGCCCGTATCCGGGGCCGAAGGCGATGGAGCGGAACGCGGACGCGACCTGCGAGAAGCGGCTCGGAAAGGCTTTCGGCAAGCGTCCGTACCCCGAGTACTACTCGTTCTATTACGCGGAGAAGTTCGAGTGGGAGGGCGGGATCCGTACCGTCGTCTGCTTCGGGACGAGCGAGGACCGTCCGCTGAAGAAGTCGATGCTCCCCCGCTGACGCGCGGCCCCGCGGCAGGCGGGCAGGCGGGCCCCGCGCGATCCGGGGCCCGCGTACCGGTCAGACGACCGCGCCCGAGTCGTGCGTGGTGCGGCGCGGCGGGCGGGACTTGCCCTTGCGCTGCGGCGGCGGGGCCTTCGCGAAGCGCTCCAGGACGACCGCCATCGGCGTCGCGGTGAACACGCTGGAATACGTGCCGACGATGATCCCGATCAGCAGCGCGATGGCGAAGTCGGTCAGCGAGTCGCCGCCGAGGACCGCCAGCGCGGACAGGATGAACAGCGCGCCCATCCCGGTGTTGATCGTCCGCGGGACGGTCTGCAGCACGCCCCGGTTCGCGATCGCCGCGAACCGTCCCTTCGGGTTCTCGCCCCACATCTCCCGGACGCGGTCGAACACGACGACGGAGTCGTTCACCGAGTACCCGATGATCGTGAGCAGCGCGGCGAGGAAGACCCCGTCGATCGGTTTCCCGAGCCAGGCGAAGATGCCGGTGACGATCGTGATGTCGTGGAACATGGCGATGACGGAACCGGCGGCGAACGTCCACCGGAACCTGATCGTCAGGTAGGCGAGCTGCACCAGCAGCGCGACGGCGAGGGCGATGAGGGCCTTGTTCCGCAGCTCCTCGCCGAGGCTGGGGCCGATCAGCTCGTCGCGCTGCTTGGTGGCCCCGCCGCCCTTCTCCGAGAGCGCGTTCTGGATGCGCTTCTCCTCCTCGTTGGTGAGGTCGACCGTCCGGACGGAGATGTCGTCCTCCCCGGAGGTCTGGACGACGGCGCGCGGGAACCCGGCGTCGGCGACGGCGGAGCGCGCGACGTCGATGTCCACGTGCCGGGACGTGGAGTATTCGACGAGCCGCCCGCCGGTGAACTCCACCCCGAAGTTGAGCCCGCGGACGAAGATCCCGGTGATGGCGACCAGGACGGCGAGCGCGGAGATCCCGAGCCAGAGGCGGCTGCGTTTCATCAGGTCGGGGCCGCTCTCCTCCAGCCACCGGCGGATCCGCCCGGCGCCGCTCAGTCCGCCCGCCTTGCCCTTGGTGAGCCGGGGCAGCCGCGCCGCCGCCGCGTCGGTGAGGACGCGGCTCAGCAGCATCGCCGAGACGAGCGAGGCGAGCACACCGATGGTCAGCGTGACCCCGAACCCCTTCACCGGCCCGGAGGCGAGGAAGAACAGCAGCGCACCGGCGAGCAGCGTCGTGACGGCGGAGTCCGCGATCGCCGACCACGCCTTGTTGAACCCGACGGCCAGCACCGTCCGCGCGGAGCGTCCCGGAGCGGCGGACAACTCCTCTCTGGCGCGTTCGAAGGCCAGCACGTTGGCGTCGATCGCCATGCCGATCGCGAGGACGAAACCGGCGAGCCCCGGCAGGGTGAGGGTCGCGCCGACGGCGACGAGCGCGGCATAGGAGATCAGCGCGTACCCGGTCAGCGCGATGGTCGCGAGGAAGCCGACGAGCCGGTAGACGGCGACGATGAACAGCCCGGTCAGGATGATGCCGATGACGGCGGCGCGGGCGCTGGCGTCGATCGCCTCGTCGCCGAGCGTCGGCCCGACCACCCGCTGCTCGATGACCTTCACCGGGACGGGCAGCGAGCCGCCCTCGATCAGCGCGGCGAGATCCTTGGCCTCGGTGGCGCTGAAGTCCCCGGTGATCTGCGTCGATCCGCCGGCGATCCCGACGCCGCAGGCCACGCTCTCGGTGACGCCCGGGGAGGAGATCACCTTGCCGTCCAGGATGATCGCGATCCGCCGCTCGTCACCGGTCGCGCACGCGGCCTTGGCGGTCAGCTGCTCCCACGTCTTGCCGCCGGAGCCCTTGAAGTCGACGTTGACGGCCCAGCCGCCGACGTTCTGCGGGTCGTAGGTCGCGCTGGCCGAGCCGATGCCGTCGCCGGTGAGCGCGGCGGGCGCGATCAGGATCGGCTGGCCGCTCTCGTCCGGGATGATCTGCTGGCCCTTCTCGGGCTTGCCGGTGTTGGGCAGCACCGGATGGGCGGTGAGCTGCGCGGTCCTGCCGAGCGCCTGGGTCGCCCTGGTCGGGTCCTGGACGTCGGGCAGCTCCACGATCAGCCGCCGGTCGCCGGACCGGGTGAGCGAGGACTCCGCGACGCCGAGCGCGTCGACGCGGCGCTGCAGCACCTCCCGGGCGCGGTCGGTGGACTCCCGGTCGGCCTTGACGGTCGGCGAGTCCTGGGTTTCGAGGACGATCTGGGTGCCGCCGCGCAGGTCGAGGCCGAGGCGGGCGGGTTTGGACCAGGCGAAGTAGAACGATGTGGCGAGCACGGCGAACGCCAGTACCGCCCGCACCATGTTGGCGCGAGTCAAAGGGAACCTCCACACGGGGCTTCGGCGCCGGGCCGCTGCGCGGCACCGCGGACGACTAGCTCAGATCCGTGGGGAGGTGGGAGGGGCACGGCCGCGCGGGACGCCCTCGGGGGCGACGTCCGGCTCGGCGTGGACGGCGAGGGACCGGGCGGCGCGCCCGGACGGCGGCCGGATCTCGACGGCGGACGAGGGCAGCACCGCGAACGCCGGATGCGTGACGACCGGCGACTGCCCGGCGTGGGCGAGATGCGCGTGCACCGCCTGCACGTGGGGCCGTGGACGGTGCGTACCGGCGGAGGGGCGGGTCCGGGCGGGCGCGTGCTGTGCCGCCCCGCTCCGCGCGCCGGTGATCGTTCCGGTGGCGGACGTCCCGCCGTGCGCTCCGGCTCCGGCGGGCCCGACCACGATCCCGAGCAGGCCCAGCGCGATGATGAGCAGCCGGGCGACGGGCCGGGCAGGCCGGTGCATGTCGCCCATCCTGCCCCTCCCCTCGGGCTCCTCGTCGGGCGGCATGGCCGCCGGGCTCCGTGGTGCGCTTCCCCGCCCACGGTGCCGGGGGCGGCGGCGGGCGGTCCAGCCAACGCTAGCCCAGGTTCACGGCCCTGGAGACACCGTTCGCCCGGCGTTGACGAAACCCGGACCCTTGACCTGCACAGACACCCCGGCAGACCGCTCCATCCCAGGGATGGGCTCAGGGGTCGCAAGGAAAAAGGGCCGCCCCAGGCGATGGGGCGGCCCGTTTCGTGCCGTGCGTCCCGACGGACGCAATGCGATGCGGTGCGGTGCGGTTGTCAGCAGCCCAGGAGCTGCGCGGCCAGGAAGGACTCGACCTGGCTGATCGCGATGCGCTCCTGGCTCCTGGAGTCGCGCTCGCGGACGGTGACCGCGTCGTCCTCCAGGGTGTCGAAGTCGACGGTGACGCAGAACGGCGTGCCGATCTCGTCCTGCCGGCGGTAGCGGCGGCCGATGGCCCCGGCGTCGTCGAACTCGACGTTCCAGTTCTTGCGGAGCCGCGCGGCGAGGTCGCGGGCCTTCGGGGACAGGTCGGCGTTGCGCGACAGCGGCAGCACCGCGGCCTTGACCGGCGCGAGCCGCCGGTCGAGCCGCAGCACGGTGCGCTTCTCCGGCTTGCCCTTGGCGTTGGGCGCCTCGTCCTCGGCGTAGGAGTCCATCAGGAACGTGAGCGTGCACCGGTCGACGCCCGCCGCCGGCTCGATCACGTACGGGACGAACCGCTCCCCCGACTCCTGGTCGAAGAACGACAGGTCGGCGCCGGACGCCTTGGAGTGCGTCGACAGGTCGTAGTCGGTGCGGTTGGCGATGCCCTCCAGCTCGCCCCATTCACCGCCGATGAAGTCGAAGCGGTACTCGACGTCCACGGTCCGCTTGGAGTAGTGCGACAGCTTCTCCTGCGGGTGCTCGTAGAGCCGCAGGTTCTCCTTGCGGATGCCGAGGTCGACGTACCACTGCATGCGCTCGTCGATCCAGTACTGGTGCCATTCCTCGTCGCTGCCGGGCTTGACGAAGAATTCCATCTCCATTTGCTCGAACTCGCGGGTCCGGAAGATGAAGTTGCCGGGCGTGATCTCGTTGCGGAACGACTTGCCGATCTGCCCGATGCCGAACGGGACCTTGCGCCGCGCGGACTGCTGGACGTTCATGTAGTTGATGAAGATGCCCTGCGCGGTCTCGGGCCGCAGGTAGGCAAGGCCCGACTCGTCCTCGACGGGGCCGAGGTAGGTCTTCAGGAGGCCGTTGAACATCCGCGGCTCGGTGAAGGAGCCCTTGACGCCGCAGTTCGGGCAGCCGATGTCGGCGAGGCCGTTCGCGGGCGGGCGGCCGTGCTTCTCCGCGTAGCCCTCTTCGAGGTGGTCGGCGCGGAAGCGCTTGTGGCAGGACTGGCACTCGGTGAGCGGGTCGACGAACGCCTGGACGTGGCCGCTGGCCTCCCAGACCTCGCGCGCCAGGATGACGCACGAGTCCAGGCCGACGATGTCCTCGCGGCCCTGCACCATGGACTTCCACCATTGGCGCTTGACGTTGTTCTTCAGCTCGACGCCGAGCGGCCCGTAGTCCCAGGAGGCGCGGAGCCCGCCGTAGATCTCGCTCGACGGGTAGACCAGGCCCCGCCGCTTGGCGAGGTTGACGATCGTTTCCAGCACATCGGAACGGCGTGCCATGAAATATTCTCCATCCGGCTGGCGGTCGGCGGGACAGTGAGTACGCCCCGATCCGCCGTGGGAAACGGCGGGTGGTGGCGATTGCGATCCCCGGTGATGGCGCCCTGGCGTCCGGCCGACGAACGGTTCGGTCTTCGGCGGCGCCTGCGAGCAATCACAGCTTAGGGCACGGGCGAGTCTAGTAGACGCAGCGTGGTGACCGTGCGTCCACAAGACGCCCCAGTTCACGGCCCTGGGAGAGCCCTAGGAGAGCCCTGTGAGTGCCCTAGTCGCGGCCTAGTAGACGCGTCCGTCGACGATGTTGCTGTCGATGTTGATGGTGACGCCGCCGTGCCGCTCCTTGTGGCCGCCGCGGTACTGCTTGATGCGGCGGTGGCGGTTCCACCAGTGGTCCGGGATGAACGGGTCGCCGTACACCTTGGCCCTGCCGTCCCAGTTGGCGAACCAGACGCCGACGGGCCTGCTGATGCCTTCGGCGCGTCCCACGTCCCGGATGCCGGACTTGACGCTGCTGTAGAGGCATGGCTTGTACCCGGCCTTCTTCAGCTTCCGGACCCAGTTGTCCACGAAGCGCAGGACCGCGGCCCTGCAACCGGGCTGGTTGGTCTTGTACGCCTCCATGTCGTAATAGATGGGGGCGCCTTTCCGGATACCTAGCGCTCGCGCCTTGCGGGCGGCGTCCACGGCGGACTTGGCGCCCTGGGACGCGGCGTTCTTGGCGCTGAACCGTTGCGGACGGCTGCTGCAGGGCGCCTGGAGCCCGACGTAGGTGGGCGTGATGCGGTAGCCCATCTCGCGGACCTCCCTCACCCACCGCTTCGTGAGGTTGGGCTGCGCGCATCCGCGCGCGGCGCCGCCGATGTAGATGTTGGTGACCTTGAACGAGGGGCGCCACGCCCGCATGGCCTTGAGGGACGGCGCCGTGCAGGTGTCGAACCCCTTGCCCCGCACCCAGGGGCGCCGGTCGACGATCGGGGCGGAGGCGCTGTCCGGCCCGCGCGGCACGTCCGGCTCGAACGGCTCGAACGGTCCGTCCGGTATGGACGGCTCGGTGGGCATTGAGACCTCAGGAGGCACCGACGGCACGGACCGCACCACCGGCGCCGCCGCAGGCATGGACGGCACAGGCGGCGCGACCGGCACCGCCGGCACAGGTGGCACCCCCGGTACAGCCGGCACGGACGGTACGGCCGGTACGGCCGGTATAGCGGGGGTCGACGGCGTGGCCTGCGTGGACGGCGTTGTCGTGCGCGAACCGGCGGCCGACGCGGTGGTCGTCAGGCGGGTGTGGCGGAGCAGCCGCTGGAGCGCGGCCGGGTCCGTCCCGTAGACGCCGGTGATGGTGACGCCGGCCTCGGGGACGGTGAGCCGCGCCTCATGGTCGACGGTCTGCGGGAGGTCGAACGTGGCGAGCTGCGCGCCGTGGACGACCGTCCGGGACGCGCGCCCGTCGGCGGCGGGCCGCACCCGGTCCGCGGGCTGGAGGTGGATCGCCTCGGTGCGGCCGACGAGCCGGGCCGGGCAGTCGGGCTGCGGGCCGGGGCGGCCGAGGTAGACGGCGTGCCGGTCGTAGCGGACGCAGCGCGACGGGTCCCGTTCGAGGTCGTGGACCTCCCACCCGGCCGGGACGGTGAGGCGCAGGCCCCGGTAGCCGACGACGCGCGGCACGCCGGTCCGGGCGCGGCCGTCGGTCAGCGCGGCGGCCTGGTGGGGCGCGGGCCGCGCGGCGGACGTCCGGACGACGGCGACGACGGGAGGGACGGCCGCCAGTACGGCCAGCCCGCCGAACAGGGCGGCACGGGACAGCACGGCACTGGACCGGACGGCCTCGGATCGAACGGCACGGCGCATCACATCTCCCCCGGCGGGCACGGCATGATCGTGATGCCGCAAAGATCACCTTGGCGGCGTGCCGCGAAACCGGGCCCGGACGCTTCTTGCCCCGCCGTTTCCCGTATGCAGACAGATTTTGATCAAGACGGCACCGATCAGGCGGACGTGACGATCTCGTAGGCGCCCGGTTCGTCCACGGCCATGGCCGCGAGCGGGATGAACTCGAGCCGCACCTCGTACCGGCCGAGCGCGCGGCGGTAGTGGCCGGCGCCGTCCCATTCGGTGACGAGGGCCCACAGCCCGGGGTCGTCGACCGTCCTGCCGAGCCGCCCGGAGCGGAATCCGGGGCTCGCGGACAGCAACGTCAGCACCGCGGTCATGCGTTCGGCGAAGCCGCCGGCGTCCTCGCCCGGGACGCGGTACCGGGTTATCGCGATCATCCGTCCATCCTGGCAGGGCGGGGTACTACGTTGGGGCACGTGGAGACGAGAGGTGAGCAGGGCTCGGGCCTGCGGGCGGCGGTCGAGCGGTGGAGTGCGGCGCCGGTGGTGTTCCTGCACCGGCTGCCGCGGTGGGTGCTGCTCGTCGCGGTGTTCGTCCTGCTGGTGATCGGGATGGCCGGGACGGGCTGGGTGGCGGCCGCCGCGGTGCTGGTGCTGGCGGTGGCGCTGGCCTGGTTCGCCTTCCTGAACTGGCCCGCGCTGGACGGCTCGGGCAGGGCGCTGCGCGTCGTGGCGCTGGTGGTCCTGGTGGGGTTCGCGCTGGGCCGCGGCATCGGCCGGATGTGAGCGCCCGCACTTCCTGGTTTTGACAATCATTTTCATCGTCGCCATAATCGCGGGGTGCCTAGCTTCCGCGACCCGCGACGCGCCGTCCCCGCTGCGGTCCTCGCCCTGGCCGGGCTCGCGGCCGGGCTGACCGGCTGCACCAACGCCGACGCCGACATCCCGCCCGGCAAGACCGTGGTGGTCGCGTCGTTCTACCCCGTGGCCTGGCTGGCGGAGCAGGTCGGCGGCGGCGACGTCTTCGTGCGGACGCTCACCGAACCCGGAACCGAGCCGCACGATCTGGAGCTGACGGCCCGCCAGGTCGCGAACGTATCGGACGCCGACTACGCCGTCTACGTGCGGGACGTGCAGCCCGCCGTGGACGACGCCGTCCGGCTGCACGCGAAGGGCCGGTCGCTGGACGCGGCGAGCGTGATCCGGACGCTGGCCCCGCCGGAGGAAAGCGAACCCGACGAGGAGGCGCATGACGGCCTCCGCCACGAGGAGGCGGACTACGACCCGCACATCTGGCTCGACCCGAGCCGCATGGCGGCCATCGCGACCGCGCTCGGCGACCGGCTCGCCGCCGCCGACCCCGCCCACGCGCCCGGCTACCGGCAGCGCGCCGGGGCCACCGCCGCGCGGCTCGCCACGCTCGACCGCGCGTTCCAGGACGGCCTCGCGTCCTGCAAGCGCCGGGAGATCGTGACCGCGCACGGCGCGTTCGGCTACCTCGCCGACCGCTACCGCCTGCGCCAGATCCCGGTCGCCGGGGTCGACCCGTCGAGCGAGCCGTCCCCGAAGCGGATGGCCGAACTGACGCGCCGGGTGTCCGCCATCGGCGCCACGACGATCTTCACCGAGACGCTGGTCAGCCCGAAGGTCGCGCGGTCCCTGGCGCGGGAGGCGGGCGTGCGGACGGCCGTGCTGGACCCGGTCGAGGGCATCGAGGACGGCGCGTCCGGCGACTACATGACGATCATGACCGAGAACCTGCGGACGCTGCGCCCAGCGCTGGAGTGCTCATGAAACACGACCCGGCCCAGCCGCCATCCGAAGAGCCCCCGCCGTTCGCGATGGCGGGCGGGCTCGTCCGGCGCGACGGCCGCGAGATCCTCGCCGGTGTCGACCTGCGGGTCGAGACCGGCGATGTGCTCGCGGTCCTCGGGCCGAACGGCGCGGGCAAGTCCACGCTGGTCAAGGCGCTGCTCGGGCTGGTCCCGCTGGCCTCCGGGCGGACGGAGATCTACGGCACGCCGCCGCCGCGCTTCCGTGCCTGGCGGCGGATCGGGTACGTCCCGCAGCGGCTGCCGATGGGCGGCGGGGTGCCCGCGACCGTCCGCGAGGTCGTCTCGTCCGGGCGGCTGGGACGGCGGTCCCGCTGGCGGCCCGCGCTGTTCAACGACCGCGCCGCCGACCGCGCCGCCGTCGACCGGGCGCTGGAGACGGTCGGGCTCACCCCCCACGCCCGCGACTCGGCGCATCTGCTGTCGGGCGGCCAGCAGCAGCGCGTGCTGATCGCGCGCGCTCTCGCGGGCGAGCCCGACGTGTTCGTGATGGACGAGCCGACGGCGGGCGTGGACGCGCGCAGCCAGGCGGCCCTCGCGTCCGCGCTGCGCGAGCTGGCCGGGGGCGGGCGGACGGTCGTCCTTGTTACCCACGAGCTCGGCCCGATGGAGCCGCTGATCACGCGGACGGTCGAGCTGGGGCACGGGCGCATCGTCAGGGAGGACACCGTCCGCGAGAGCACCGGCCGGGCGGACCCGGCGCGGGACACGGCGCCTGGGAGGCCCGCGTGAGCGACATGTTCCAGTACGACTTCATGCGCATCGCCCTGGTGATGGCGGTGCTGATCGGGATGACCGCCCCGGCCGTGGGCACGTTCATCGTCCAGCGCAGGCTGTCGCTGCTCGGCGACGGCATCGGCCACATCGCGCTGACCGGCATCGGGATCGGCCTGCTCACCAGCACCTCGCCCGTCCTCGGGGCGCTGGTGGTGTCGGTGCTCGGCGCGGTGGCGATCGAGTTCCTGCGCGCCCGCAGCCGCAGCGGCGCGGACGTCGCGCTGGCCCTGCTGTTCTACGGCGGGCTGGCGGGCGGCGTGATCCTCACCAACGCCAACGGCGGCAGCGGGACGAGCCTGCAGTCGTACCTGTTCGGCTCGATCACCAGCGTCACCGTCACCGACCTTTACGTGGTCGCGGGGCTCGCCGCCGCGGTGCTCGGGATCGTCGCCCTGTTCGGCCGCGAGCTGTTCCTGCTGTGCCAGGACGAGGAGGTGGCGCGCGCGTCCGGGCTGCCCGTCAGGTTCCTCAGCGTGCTGATCGCCGCGACCGCCGCGGTGACCGTCGTGATCTCGATGCGGGCGATCGGGTTGCTGCTGGTCAGCGCGCTGATGATCGTGCCGGTGGCGGCGGCGCAGCAGCTCATGCGGGGGTTCCGGGGCACGATGCTGGTCGCGATGGGGGCCGGTGTACTGTCGGCGGTATCGGGGCTCGCGGGTTCCTTCCAGTACGATCTGCCTCCGGGCCCTTCGATCGTGCTGCTGGCGCTCGCGCTGTTCGTCACGGCGGTCGCCGGGGGCGCGCTGGTGCGGCGAAGGCGCGCGCGGGCCGGCACGGCCGTGGAGAACGTCCCCGCCGCGGCCGGGACCGGCGTCGAGGCGCGTGTGGACGCCGAGGTGATGGGGGGATGACGCGGAGGTGCGTGGGGGATGACGACGGCCCGCCGGGACGCGGTACGTCAGGTGCTGACCGGCTCCGAGGGTTTCCGCAGCGCGCAGGACATCTACGCCGATCTGCGCGCGGACGGCTCCAAGATCGGCCTCACCACGGTCTACCGGGCGCTGCAGGCGCTCAGCGACGCGGGCGAGGTCGACGTGCTGCGCACGGACGAGGGTGAGGCCGTGTACCGGGCCTGCCGCACCGAGCAGCACCACCACCATCTCGTCTGCCGCGAGTGCGGCCGGACGATCGAGGTCGAGGGCCCGGCCGTGGAGCGCTGGGCCGAGGCCATCGCCGCCGAGCACGGCTTCAGCGACATCACGCACACCGTCGAGGTGTTCGGCACCTGCGCCGACTGCATCGCGAAGAGCGGCTAGCACCTGACGCCCCCGCCCCTCCGGAACCGGACCGCGCCACGCCGTGCGCCCGCTAGGTGACGCACCGCCACCGAACAAGGTTCGGACTTCACACGCTCCGTAGGCAATCGTTGGCACATTGCTACATCTACTTATGAGTACGCCTATGTCATAAATGACCCCATCGCCACGGCACGGCCCGACGGCGGGCCTTCGGGGGGCGTGGCGCCCGCACGAGAGGGCGTTCATGACAAGACGGGCGTTCACCAGCCGACGGACCGTGCTCCTGGCCGCGGCGACCCTGCTGAGCTCCGCCGGAACCGCGATCCCCGCCGCCACCGCCTCCGCCGCTCCCCCGCTCACCGCGAAGGCGCCGTCCCCGCCCGGCCCCGGTTCGTCAGCCGCCCGCCGGGCGGCGGAACGGGCGCTGGACGCGCTCGCCGGGCACGCCGGCGAGGTGCGCGCCGGGGACGGCCAGTCGTTCAAGGTCGTCCGGGTCCTGCTGGACCGCGACGGCACCTCGCACACCCGGATGACGCGCACCTACGACGGGCTTCCGGTGCTGGGCGGGGACATCGTCGTCCACCAGTCGGCGTCCGGCGCGTGGCGCGGCAGCAGCGGCGCCCTCGCCGGGAGACCCGCCGATTCCCGTCCCGAGGTCGGCGCCGCGACCGCCACCAAGCGCGCCGTCACCGGGCAGCGCAAGGCGGCGGGCTCGCCCGCGCTCGTCGTCGAGGCCCGCACCGCCGACCACAGGCCGCGGCTGGCCTGGCGCGTCCAGACAACCGGCAGGCAGGCGGACGGCACGCCGAGCCGCGTCCTCACGTCCGTGGACGCCGCGACCGGCAAGGTCCTGCTGCGCGAGGAGATGATCCGCACCGAGGCGGGCGACGGCAAGTCGCTCTACAGCGGGACCGTTCCGCTGGAGACGACGAGGTCCGGTGGGACATACCGGCTGAAGGACCCGTCCCGCGGCGGCACCTACACCGGCGACGCCGAGAACAAGACCGACCTCTGCGTCCTCCTCTGGTGCCTCTCGCGCGCCCCGGCGACCGTCTTCACCGACACCGACAACCACTGGGGCAGCGGCACCCTCGCCGACCGCTCCACCGTCGCCGTCGACGCCCAGTACGGCACCAGCATGACCTGGGACTTCTACAAGAACGTCTTCGGCCGCAGCGGGATCAACGGCGACGGCAAGGGATCGTTCAACCGCGTCCACTACGACACCGGCTACGCCAACGCGTTCTGGGACGACTCGTGCTTCTGCATGACCTACGGCGACGGCGACGGCACCAACCTCGGGCCGCTCACGTCGCTGGACGTCGCCGCGCACGAGATGAGCCACGGCGTCACCAGCGCGACCGCGAACCTCACCTACAGCGGCGAGTCCGGCGGGCTGAACGAGGCGACCTCCGACATCATGGCCGCCGCCGTCGAGTTCTACGCGAACAACCCGGCCGATGTCGGCGACTACCTGGTCGGCGAGGAGGTCGTCCTGCCCGGCTTCGGCAAGCGCGCGCTGCGCTTCATGGACAGGCCGAGCAGGGACGGCAGCTCCCATGACGCGTGGTCGCCGGAGACCAAGAACGTCGACGTGCACTACTCGTCGGGCGTCGCCAACCACTTCTTCTACCTGCTGGCCGAGGGCAGCGGCACGAAGGCGATCAACGGTGTCGCCTACGACAGCCCCACCTCCAACGGCTCCACCGTCAAGGGCATCGGCCGGGACGCCGCCACGAGGATCTGGTACCGGGCGCTGACCACGTACATGACGTCCTCGACCGACTACAAGGGCGCCCGCACCGCGACCCTGAACGCGGCCAGGGACCTCTACGGCGCGGGCAGCACGCAGTACAGCACCGTGGCCGCCGCCTGGTCCGCGGTGAACGTCGGCTGAAAGCCCTGATCAGGGGCCCGGAGCGCGGCTCCGGGCCCCTATCGGGTGGTTCATGATCTGCACCGCGGGCTCATGCGACAGAATCGGGGGCATGGCTACGACACGTACCGCAAACGCGCATTGGGAAGGGCCGCTGCTCAGCGGCCAGGGGACCGTCTCGCTGGACTCCTCGAAGCTCGGCACCTACGACGTGACCTGGGCATCGCGGTCCGAGGAGCCGGGCGGCCGGACGAGCCCGGAGGAGCTCATCGCCGCCGCGCACTCCACCTGCTACTCGATGGCCCTGTCGCACGGCCTCGCCGGCGCCGGGACCCCGCCCGACAAGGTGGACACCAAGGCCGAGGTCACCTTCCAGCCGGGCGAGGGCATCACCGGCATCCACCTGACCGTCCGGGCCAGCGTCCCCGGCCTGTCCGCGGCCGACTTCGAGAAGGCCGCCCAGGACGCCAAGGCCGGCTGCCCGGTCAGCAAGGCCCTGGCGGGCACCACCATCACCCTCGACGCCGCTCTGGTCTGACCAGGGGGCGTCAGCCGCGGGCGGCGGCCGGTTCCACGGTGTTGGGGACCGCGCCGCCGTACCTGCGGTCTCTGGACGCGTAGAGCTCGCAGGCGTGCCAGAAGTGGCGGCGGTCGAAGTCCGGCCAGAGGGTGTCGAGGAAGACCATCTCCGCGTAGGCCGACTGCCACAGCAGGAAGTTGGACGTGCGCTGCTCCCCCGACGAGCGCAGGAACAGGTCCACGTCCGGGATGCCGGGCTCGTCCAGGTAGCGGGCGAAGACCTTCTCGGTGATCTTGTCGGGGTTCAGCCGGCCGTCCCGGACGTCGCGGGCGATCGCGGCGGCGGCGTCCGCGATCTCGGCGCGGCCGCCGTAGTTCACGCAGAACTGCAGGGTGAGGACGTCGTTGTCGCGCGTCATCTCCTCAGCCGTCTCCAGCTCCTTGATCACGCTGCGCCACAGCCGCGGCCGGCGGCCGGCCCACCGGACCCGGACGCCCATCGAGTGGAGCTGGTCGCGGCGGCGGCGGATCACGTCCCGGTTGAAGCCCATGAGGAAGCGCACCTCGTCCGGCGAGCGCTTCCAGTTCTCGGTGGAGAACGCGTACGCCGACAGGTACGGGACGCCCAGCTCGATCGCGCCCATGATCACGTCGAAGAGGGAGTCCTCGCCGCGCTTGTGCCCCTCGGTGCGCGGCAGCGCGCGCTCCTTGGCCCAGCGGCCGTTGCCGTCCATGACGATGGCGACGTGCCGCGGCACCAGATCCGCCGGGATCGGGGGCGGGACGGCGCCGTCCCGGTGCGGCTCCGGCGGCGAAACGGCCCTTCTCAAACTCTCTCCCTGATGGTGTCGGTGGTTCCGTCGTCGCGTTCGACATGGCGCAGGGAGCGGATCCCGTGCTCCAGGTGCCACTGGAGGTAGGCGGCGACGAGGCTGCTGGTCTCCGTCCGGTGGCGCTGCTCGCTGCCGTCGGCGTACTCCCAGTCGCCGCGCAGCAGCGCCAGCATCAGCGCGAACGTCGGCGGCGCGGGGGTCGCGGCGCCCGGCTGGCGGCAGTTCGCGCAGACCGCGCCGCCCGCCGCGATGGCGAACCCGCGCAGCCCGCCGCGGTCGCCGCAGCGGCAGCACTCGTCGAGCGCGGGCGCCCAGCCGGCGACCGACAGTGAGCGCAGCAGGAACGCGTCCAGGACGAGCCGCGGGTCGTGGGCGCGCTCGGCGAGCGTGCGCAGCCCGCCGACGAGGAGCAGGAACTGCCGAAGCGCGGGCTCGCCCTCCTCGCCCGCGAGCTTGTCCGCGGTCTCCAGCATCGCCGTCCCGGCCGTGTAGCGGGGATAGTCGGCGACGAGCGCCTCCCCGTACGGGCGCAGCGTCTCCGCCTGGGTGATCAGGTCGAGCGAGCGCCGCTCGTACAGTTGCAGGTCGACATGGGTGAACGGCTCCAGCCGCGCCCCGAACCTGGACTTGGTCTTGCGGACCCCCTTGGCGGCGGCGCGGATCCGGCCGGTGCGCCGGGTCAGCACCGTCACGATGCGGTCGGCCTCGCCCAGCTTCTGGGTGCGCAGGACGATGCCTTCGTCGCGGTAGAGGGTCACCCGTTCATTCTGACGCACGTCACCGCGTGCCTCGCCGCCAAGCCGGGGCATCTCCCCAGCATCTCCACAAGTCCCCCGGCCGGTACCCGTACCGCGGGATAACAATTACGTAGCGTGACCGGATTCGGCCGTAGCGTCATGGCCAAAGTTGTGGCTCGAATCACAACGAGGTGGCAGCGTTGTGGCATGAGATGCCACATCGTGCCGCCGCACATGCTGGAACGCATCGCCCACGACGCCGATGACCCGGCCATCCGCGAACGCGCCCGCCGAACCCTGGCCCTCAGCTCCCTGCAGGCCACCGAGCGACGGACACTCTCGGCCACGGCCCCCTCCCCCAACGAGGACTACGTCCCCAACCGGACGATCAACGACGCGGGGAACCGCGAGGAACTGCCCGGCCGCACCGTCCGGGCGGAGGGGGCGCCCGCCACCGGCGACAAGGTCGTCGACCAGGCCTACGACTGGCTCGGCGCCACCTTCGACTACTTCGAGGCCGCGCACCGCCGCAACTCCATCGACGGCGCCGGCCTCCGGATGATCTCGACCGTCCACTACGGAGACAAGTACGCCAACGCCTTCTGGAACGGCGATCAGATGGTGTACGGCGACGGCGACGGCGTCGTCTTCACCTCGTTCACCGGCCCGCTCGACGTCACCGGCCACGAACTCACCCACGGCATCACCCAGTACACCGCCAACCTGGAGTACTACGGCCAGTCCGGGGCGCTCAACGAGTCCGTCTCGGACGTGTTCGGCTCCCTCATCAAGCAGTGGCACCACAAGCACACCGCCGACCAGGCCGACTGGCTCATCGGGCAGGGCCTGCTCGCGGAGCGCATCAACGGGGTCGCGCTCCGCTCCATGAAGGACCCCGGCAGCGCCTACGACGACCCCCAGCTCGGCAAGGACCCGCAACCGGGCCACATGAACGACTACGTCGAGACCCACCGCGACAACGGCGGTGTCCACATCAATTCGGGCATCCCGAACAAGGCCTTCTACCTAGCCGCAACGGAGATCGGCGGTAAGGCCTGGGAGAAGGCGGGTCGTATCTGGTACGACACTCTCACCGGTGGCACCATTGCCACCGACGTCGACTTCGCGCGGTTCGCCGCCGCGACCGTCCAGTCCGCGACACGCCTCTACGGGGCCGAAGCGGCCGAGACGAAGGCGGTGAACCGGGCCTGGGCGGGGGTAGGCGTCCGCACGGAGGCGAACGGATAGCGCAGTGAAAGTGACAGTCGTCCGCAGCGGGGGGTTCGCGGGGATCGAGCGCCGCGCCGAATCCGACAGTGCGAGCGATCCCATGCTGACGAGACTCGTCGGCCGCGTGGATCTGAAGGCGATCCCCCCGCCGGGCCGAATCCCCGACCAGTTCCTGTACGAAATCGACATCGACGGCGATCGCACCACCGTCGGCGAAGCACAACTCAACGGCCCACTACGCGAACTGGTGCACCACGTCCTCGGGCGTGGTTGATCGGGATCGAGCGGCGCAGGGCCGCGGGTGCAGCATGCACCCGCGGCCCTGGGCTTGAATCCGGCCCCCGGCAGGTTGAACCTCAGCCGCCGGTTACGGGCAGGCACGCGGAGCGAGCCCCAGCGAGCGCAGCGGGCATGCCCGGCGCGCCGCGTCCCCACAGCGCAGGGAGCGCCAGCGACCGGAGCGAGGAGACCCGTGCCGCGCAGCCGGGGGGTTCGGGGGGTCGCCCCCCCGATAGATCAGGCGCGGGCTACGCGGTTTACGGCGGACAGGATGGCCTTGAGGGACGCGGTGACGATGTTGCCGTCTATGCCCACGCCCCAGACCGTGGTGGCGGGGGCGTCGCCGAACCGGACCTCGCATTCGACGTAGGCGGCGGCGCGGGCGTCGCCGCCGGCGCTCATCGCGTGCTCGGCGTAGTCCAGGACGCGGACGCCGATCCCGACGGTGGCGAGGGCGTCCTCGAACGCGGAGACGGGGCCGTTGCCGACGCCCTCGATCTCGCGGATCTCGCCGTCGATCCGGATGTCGCAGCCGATCGCGTCCTTCTCGTCCACCCGCGAGGTGGTGCGGTGCGCCAGCAGGCCGACGCGGGGGCCGCCGGTGAGGAACTCGCGCTGGAAGATGTCCCACATGAGCTCGGCGGTGACCTCGCCGCCCTCGTCGTCGGTGTGCTGCTGGACGACCCGGGAGAACTCGATCTGCAGCCGGCGCGGCAGCTCCAGCGAGTGCTCGGTCTTCATGATGTAGGCGACGCCGCCCTTGCCGGACTGGCTGTTGACGCGGATCACGGCCTCGTAGGTGCGGCCGACGTCGTGCGGGTCGATCGGCAGGTACGGGACCTCCCAGCGGTACTCCTCCAGCGGCGTGCCGGCGGCCTCGGCGTCGCGGCGGAGGTGGTCCAGGCCCTTGTTGATGGCGTCCTGGTGGGAGCCGGAGAACGCGGTGTAGACCAGGTCGCCGCCGTAGGGGTGCCGCTCGTGGACGGGCAGCTGGTTGCAGTATTCGACGGTGCGGCGGATCTCGTCGATGTCGGAGAAGTCGATCTGCGGGTCGACGCCCTGGGTGAACAGGTTCAGGCCCAGCGTGACCAGGCATACGTTGCCGGTGCGCTCGCCGTTGCCGAACAGGCAGCCCTCGATGCGGTCGGCGCCCGCCATGTAGCCCAGCTCGGCGGCGGCGACGGCGGTGCCGCGGTCGTTGTGCGGGTGCAGGGACAGGATCACCGAGTCGCGGTGGGCCAGGTGGCGGTTCATCCACTCGATCTGGTCGGCGTAGACGTTCGGCGTGGCCATCTCGACGGTGGCGGGCAGGTTCACGATGACCTTGCGGTCCGGGGTCGGCTTCCACACGTCGTTGACGGCGTTGCAGACCTCGACCGCGTACTCCAGCTCGGTGCCGGTGAACGACTCCGGCGAGTACTGGAAGTGGATCTCGGTGTCGCCCATGTCCTCGGCGAGCTTGGCGCACAGCTTGGCGCCCTCGACGGCGATCGCGGTGATGCCGTCGCGGTCCTGGCCGAACACGACACGGCGCTGGAGGGTGCTCGTGGAGTTGTACAGGTGGACGATCGCCTGCTTCGCGCCGCGGACGGCTTCGAAGGTCCGCTCGATCAGCTCGGGACGGGCCTGCGTCAGCACCTGGATGACCACGTCGTCGGGGACGCGGCCCTCCTCGATGATCTGCCGGACGAAGTCGAAGTCGGTCTGGCTGGCCGCCGGGAACCCGACCTCGATCTCCTTGTAGCCCATCCGTACCAGGAGCTCGAACATCCGCAGCTTGCGGTCGGCGTCCATCGGGTCGATCAGGGCCTGGTTGCCGTCCCGCAGGTCGACCGCGCACCAGCGCGGCGCCTCGGTGATCACGGCGTCCGGCCAGGTGCGGCCCTCGAGCTTCACCGGGGCGAACGGGCGGTAACGCTGGACGGGCATGCCGGACGGCTGCTGTTGCGGGTACATCGCGTGGAATCTCTCTCTGCTCGAACCTCGCGGCCGACGTGCACGACGCAGTCCCGCAGCGAGGGAGCCGGCCTGTTTAGAGGCCCCCGCTGCGGCCGCTAAGGAGGAGCAGCTCACGCAACACGCTCGTCAAGCTAACAGATGACATCCGTGTTCCGGTAACTGACTGTCCGCATGCTGAGACGGGCCGTTTTCAGGGCACGAGCACGGAGAGGCAGGTCACACAGCCGTCGAGGGCCTCGAACTCGCTGATGTCCACACTGGTGACACGCAGACCGTCCGCCGCGAGGCGCTCGGCGGTGCGCGGCGCGGACGCCGCCATCAGCACATGGCCGGGCCCGAGCACCACCAGGTGCGCGCCCGCCGGTTCCCGGACGACCCGCAGGCCCGGCAGCACCGAGGTGTCCACCATGTCCGGCAGGCCGATCAGGGTGCCGTCCGGCAGCGCCGTCATCGCCGACTTCAGGTGCAGGCAGCCGCGGGTGGCGACCGGGACGACCTTCCGGCCGCCCACCAGCCGGGCGAACTGGCAGATGCCCTCCTCGTTCGTCCGGGCGCCGCGGCCCACGTAGACGGTGTCGCCGGCCTGGAGGACGTCGCCGCCGTCCAGGGTGCCGGGCTCCTCGATCCGCTCGACCCGCAGGCCGAGTTCCCGCGCGGCCTGCTCCGCGCCCGGTGTCTCGCCGCGGCGGCGCGGCTCGCCCGAGCGGCCGATGATCGCGACGTCGCCGCAGACGACCAGGGCGTCCTCGATGAACACGGCGTCGGGCTGGTCGTCGGCCGGGGCGACGGCGCCGACCCGCCAGCCCGCCGACCGCAGCGCCGCGACGTACGCCGCGTGCTGGCGGGCCGCGAGCGCGACGTCCACGCGGCGGCGGGCGGCGTGGGTGACGATCGCGTCCGCCAGCCGGGAGCCGGGGGCGCGGACGAGGGCCCGCCCGGCCGGGGAGCTCGTCTCCGCGGGGGCGGCCGCGGGCGTGACGGCGGGCCTCATCTCAGCGGGACGCCCCCTCGGTGGTCACGATCACGCCCAGCGCGTACGCGGGCGACATGCCGAGCAGGTCCGCGACGCCGTGCAGCTCGCGCCGCTCCGCCTCGCCGAGCGGCCCGCCCGCCAGCCCGATCCGGACGGCCTGCGCGAGGAACCACTCCTTGGCCTCCACGGCGAGCTGGGCTCCGGCGCGGGCGACCTCGCGCTCCAGGAACGTCCGGCGGAGGGCCAGGTCGGCGTCGATGGCGTCCCCGTCGTACTCGGGCTCGCCGTAGCCGGTCACGGTCTCGGCGGCGCGGGCGCGGGCCGCCGCGTCGGCGGGGTCGCCGGCGCGCAGCACCAGTGCCGCCGCGGCGCGCATGCCCGCGGCGAGGGTCTCGGCCATCTGCTGGGACGTCGGCGTCCGCAGCGCGGAGAGCGGGAAGCGGCCCCGGCACGTCCGGCACGTCACGGCCTCCCCGAGCCGCCACAGCGGCACCATCGGGACGAAGAAGACCGAGAGCCAGCGGCGCCCGGTGCGCCTGCGGTAGGCACGGTCACCGCCGCACTGCGGGCAGTGGAACGTCCCCTCGCTGACCGTGCGGAACACCGCCGTCAGGCCGAAAACCAGCAACACCGGGGCCCTCCCTCCCATAACGGACTTCGTTCCAAACTACCGAGCGGCGGGCCCCGACGTGGCCGTCCCGGGCAATGCCGCCCGTGCATTTACGCTGGGTCCATGACCGGTGACCTGGGTTCCGACGCGGGCCGTTCGCGGGCGCGCCCGTCCTTCCTGCCGCCCGTCGACGGGTATCCGCCCGCCGGCGAGGTCCCCGCGGAGGCCGTGCCCGCGCCGCTCCCGGCGCCGCCGCCGCGCGGTCTCGGCTGGATCGTCGCGATGATCGTCGCGGCGGGGGCGCTGCTGGTGTCGGCGTTCATGCCGTGGGCGCGCGCGCAGGTCGTCGTCGAGCTGTTCGGGCAGCAGATCGGCCGCGACCTCGGGAGCGTGGCCGGGATCGACGCCGACGACATGGTCCTCGCCGTGCCGGTCCTGGCGGTGGTCGCCATCGCGCTCGCCTTCGGCGATCTCGCCGGGCGGGACGCGCGGATCGGCGGCCTCGCCGCGATCCCCGGCACGCTCGCCCTGCTGGTGTGCGGCCTGTTCGTGCTGCGGCTGGGCGACGTCCGCGACAACCTCCCTCAAACGGGCCTGGACGTCGGCTACCAGATCACCGTCCGTTACGGCTGGTACCTCGCGGTCATCACGTCGTTGTTCTTGGTCGGGTTCAGCCTGGCCCGCCCGATCGGCGAGCGGGTGTCGAAGCCCCGCAACCGCCCGGACGAGGCGTACGGCGCCTACGCCGACCAGCGGTACTACGCGGATCAGCAGCGGTACTACACCTACACCGACCAGCAGTACGCGGCCGACCCGGCCGCCGCCTGGCCCCGGGAGGACCAGGTCTGGGGACGTCCCGAAGCCGAACCGGAGGAGGCCACGCCGCCCGCCGCGGACGAGCCGAGACCGGAACCGGAGCCGGGCGAGCCCACGCAGGATCAGTCGTAGAAGCCGAGGCGGCGGAGCTGCTTGGGGTCGCGCTGCCAGTCCTTGAGGACGCTGACGCGCAGGTCGAGGAAGACCTTGGTGCCGAGCAGCGCCTCGATCTGCCGCCGGGCCGCCGCGCCGACCTCCCGGAGCCGCGAGCCCTTGTGCCCGATGATGATCCCCTTCTGGCTGGACCGCTCGACGTACAGGTGGGCGTAGATGTCGATGAGGTCGTCGCGTCCCTCGCGGGGGTTCATCTCGTCGACGACGACGGCGATGGAGTGGGGCAGCTCGTCCCGGACGCCCTCCAGCGCCGCCTCCCGGATCAGCTCGGCGATCATGATCTGCTCGGGCTCGTCGGTGAGGTCGCCCTCCGGGTAGAGCGGCATACCCTCCGGCAGGTGGGAGATCAGCAGGTCGCCGACCAGGTCGACCTGGAAGCCCTGCTCGGCGGAGCACGGCACGATGTCGGCGAAATCGCCGAGCCGCCCGACCGCGAGGAGCTGCTCGGCGATCTGCTCGGGCGTGGCGAGGTCAGTCTTGGTCACGATCGCGACGACCGGCGTCTTCTTCACGGCCTCGAGCTCGCGCGCGATGTACTTGTCGCCGGGGCCGACGGGCTGGTCGGCCGGGACGCAGAAGCCGATCGCGTCGACCTCCGTCAGCGTGGACCGGACGAGGCTGTCGAGCCGCTCCCCGAGCAGCGTCCGCGGCTTGTGCAGGCCGGGGGTGTCGACGACGACGAGCTGCGCGTCCGGCCGGTGCACGATCCCCCGGATGGCCCGCCGCGTCGTCTGGGGACGGCTGCTGGTGATCGCGACCTTGGTCCCGACCAGGGTGTTCATCAGCGTCGACTTGCCGACGTTCGGCCGTCCGATGAAGCAAGCGAACCCCGCGCGTGTGGTCATTGCAGTGTCCTTCTCCTTCGGGCCTTGGCGGCCCTCCATCGTCGGAAACTGCGGTGCGATCGCTGCATCGCTCCGACTCGCCTGGCGGCTCGCTGCGCGATCAGGTTTCTCGCGAGCTCAAGACCTGCCTTCGGACGCTGGTTCCGCCCCCATGGCTGCGCCCCACCGCCCCCCAGCGCGACTGTCAAGGTCTGCGACGGCCGATGTGTCGGCCAGTGTAGTGGTGTCGCGCCGGGTGCCGGTCAGGCGGCGGGGGTGCCGAGGCGGCTGAGGGACGCGTCCGCCCGCTCGATCCAGTGCGCGGTCCCGGCGCGGGCGGCGACCTCGGCGGCCTGGCGGTAGTGGGCGGCGGCGTCCTCGGCGGGACGGTCGAGGAACAGGGCGAGGTCGCCGAGAAGCTGCGCGATGGGGCCCAGAGTGGCGACGGACGTCGCGCCCCCGGAGAACTGCCCCGCGTACGGGAGCAGCGCCGCGTAGACGTCTCCGGCCAGGTCGCGGTCGTCGAGGGCGATGGCGCGCAGGCCGCGGACCGGCATGGTGAGGTCGAAGAAGTAGTCGGGCCGGACGGGTCCGGCCCCGGCGACGACGCGGCGGGCCTCCGCGGTGCGGCCGGCCGCGACCAGCGCGAGCGCGTGGATGTCGGCGGTGGCGCCGACGTGGCTCCACTGCCGGTGCAGCCATGCGGCCTCGTCCAGCATCTCCCCGGCCCGGCCCTGCACGAGCCGCACGCAGAACGGGCCGAGGACGCCGACGCCGCGCTCGCTGGACCAGATCCTGATCCGGCCGATGGTGCCGTTCAGCCGCTCGTAGGTGCGCTCCGCCTCGTCGAGCGGGGCGCGGAACGCGTGGCTGAGCTCGGCCTCCCAGAACCCGATCTCCGCCAGCAGCGGCAGCCCGTACTGCTCGGCGAGCAGGCGCCCCTCCTCCAGGTGCCGGTGCGCGCCGGTCAGGTCGAGCTCGGCGACGGCGGCCTGCTGGACCTGGAGGTGCGCGAGGACGCGGTACGCGCCGAGGTCGTGCCGGGTGGCGAGGTCGAGGAGCTCGACGGCGATCCGGCGCCGCTCGGCGAGGCCGTCCGCGGTGCGGTAGGCGTTGAAGTAGGCACCGTTCAGCGCGACGGCGATCAGCTCGGGGACGCCGAGGTCGCGGGCCGTCCGGACGGCCTCCGCGGACGCGCGGACGCCCCGGTCGTGCGGCTCCCCCTCCAGCTCGATCGCCAGCGTCGTCAGCAGCCGGACGCGCAGCTCGGGCTCGTCGCCGGGGAGCCGGTCGAGCGCCTCGCCGGTGGCGTCGACGACGTCGTGGTCGAGGGTGCCGTACTCGCGGCTCGTCCACAGCGTCGGGACGTCGAAGCTCGCGATGATCCGGGCCAGCAGCCGGACGTCGCCGAGCGCGCGGGCGTCGGCGATGGCGGCGAGGCGCCGCTCGCGGGCGTCCACGACGTTCCCGGCGAGCGCGGACGCGCGGATCGCGGAGACCTCCGCCTCCAGCCGCTCGCGGGTCGCGCCAGGGCCTTCGGCGCGGAGCGTCTCGACGACGCGGACCCACAGCCCGGCGGCGGTGCCGTGCGCGAAGCGGGCCTCGGCGGCCTCGGCGGCGCGCCGCGCGTACCGGACGGCCTTCGCCGGGTCCGCGCCCGACTCCAGGTAGTGGTGCGCGATCGCGGTGACCTCGCCGGGCTCGTGCCGTTCGAGCGCGGCGGCGACGCGGCCGTGCAGCCGGGTGCGGCGGGCCTGGGAGATCGCGTCGTAGAGGGTGTCGCGGACGAGGGCGTGCGCGAACCGCATCCGGCCCGGTCCGGGCTCGGTGACGAGGCCGCCCGCGAGGCCCGCCTCGACGGCGTCGATGACGGTGTCCTCGTCCCCGGCGAGGTCGGCGAGGACGCGCAGGTCGGCGTCGCGGCCGATGACGGCGGCGTCCCGCAGGACGTCCTGGACCGGCCTCGGCAGCCGGGCGATGCGGCGGCGCAGCACGTCCCCGACGCCGGCGGGGACCCGGTGGGTCGCGGCGGGCAGGCCCTCGGCGTCGAGGAGCCGGGCCGTCTCCCGGGTGAAGAACGGGTTGCCGCCGGTCCGCTCGGCGATGACCTCGAGCTCGGCGTCGCCGACGCTGGTCGCGCAGGTGCCGCGGACCAGCGCGGCGACCTCGGGCGCCGACAGCCCGCGCAGGTCGATGCGGGCGGGCTCGTGCCGGGCGAGCGCGGCCAGCGCGGTCGCGAGCCGTTCGGGGACCTCGGTGCTCCGGAACGTGCTCACCAGCAGGACGGGCCGTTCCCGGAGCCGCCCGGCGAGCCGGACGAGCAGCGCGAGGGTCTCCTCGTCGGCCCAGTGCAGATCGTCCAGGACGAGGAGCAGCGGCGCGGTACCGGCGAGGCCGGTGAGGTAGTCCTCGACCGCGAGGTGGAGCCGGAACCGGCCGGTGCCGACGTCGGCGCCGGTTCCGCCGATGACGCCGTCGTCCAGGAGAGGGCCGAGGCGGGCGGCGAGGAGGTCGTCGGGCGGCGCGGCGGCGGTCAGCTCGCGCAGCAGCTCGGCCCACGGCCAGGCCGCGGGCGCTCCGCCGGTCTCCGGGGCGCGGCCCCACGCGCACGTCCAGCCCCGGCCGGCGAGGTCGCGCGCGAACCGTTCGGCGAGCGCGGTCTTGCCCATCCCCGCGTCGCCGCCGATGAGGACGACACCGCGCAGCCCCGCGACGGCGTCCCGGGCCGCGTCCCCCAGCCGCGCCAGCTCCGCGACCCGCCCGACGAACGAACTCTCAAGAGCCTCACCGGGGTCAGGCGCCAGCCGCAGGACGGACCGTCCTGCGGCCCCCGCCCACTCCCATTCAACTGACGAGCTCCGCTCGGCGGGCCGTTTCGGCACCCCCTCGGACTCCCCCAAGGTGGGCGACTGAGCCAGAATGTCGGCCTCCAGGCGCCGCAACGCGGGCCCCGGGTCGACGCCGAGCTCCTCGGTCAGGGTCGTACGAGCGCGGCGGAGCGCGGCGAGGGCATCGCCCTGGCGTCCGGCGCGGTAGAGGGCCAGGGCCAGCAGTCGCCACGCCTCCTCCCGCAGCGGGCTCGCGGCGGCGTGGGTCTCCAGGTCGGGGACGGCCTCGGCGGCGGCCCCGAGCCTCAGCATCGCCTCGGCGCGGCGTTCGACGGCGAGGCGGCGGCGCTCGTCCAGCCGGGCGGCCTCGGCGGCGGCCCAGGGCAGGTCGGCGAACTCGGCGTAGGCGGGGCCGCGCCACTCGGCGAGCGCCCGCTCGGCGCGGCGGCGGGCCTCCTGCGGCTCGGCGTCCAGCAGCTCGGCGGCCTCGTCGATCAGCGTGTCGAACCGCCACGCGTCGACGTTCCCGTCCGGAAGCCTGAGCGCGTAGCCCGGCGGCTCGGTGACGAGAATCCGCGCGGGTGTGCGAGGCGGGCGGTCCGGCTCCAGTGCCCGCCGCAGATGCGACACGAACGACTGGAGCCCGGCGGCGGCGCGGGACGGCGCCGTCCCCGCCCAGAGGTCCTCGACGAGCGTGTCGGCGGGCACCATCCGGCCCCGCGCGGCGACCAGCCGCGCCAGGACCGAGCGTTGCCGGGGACCGCCGAGGTCGGCGGGCGCGCCCGCCACCTCGGCGCCGAAGGCCCCGAGAACGCGTACCACGGTCGACATGTCCCGATCAGCCTAACCGGGACATGCCGGACCGTCCTCCAGCCCCCACCCACCGCCATCCAGCGGACGAGCTCCGCTCGGCGGATAGTCGCCGATCAACTCCTCGTATCAGGCGTGGCTGGGCTCGCGCTCCCGCTCGGCCGCCACGGCGGGCACGGCGCCGCCGTGCATGTCGACGTCGGGCAGGATGCGGGCGAGCGGCCGCGGCAGCCACCAGTTCGCCCGTCCGAGCAGCGACATCGTGGCCGGGACGAGCACCAGCCGGACGATCGTCGCGTCCAGCGCCACCGCGACCGCGAGACCGACCCCCATCTGCTTGATCACCAGCCCGGGGTCGGCGGCGAAGCCGAGGAACACCGCCACCATGATCAGCGCCGCGCTGGTGATCACGCGTCCGGTGGCGGCGAGGCCGGTGGCCACCGAGCCGCGCGCGTCGCCGTGCAGCTGCCACTCCTCCCTGATCCGCGACAGCAGGAAGACCTCGTAGTCCATCGACACGCCGAACAGGACCGCGAACATGAGCAGCACGATGAAGCTCGACACCGGGACGCTGTGCGGGAGGCCGAGCAGGCTCGCGCCCCATCCCCACTGGAACACGGCCGTGAGCACCCCGTACGCGGCGCTGATCGACAGCAGGTTCATCACGGCCGCCTTCAGCGGTGCCAGCAGCGACCGGAACATGATCATCAGCATGATGAAGGAGGTCGCGACGACCGCGCCGATCACCGGCCAGAGCCGGTCGGACAGCACCCGGGACAGGTCGGTGTACACGGCGGTCAGCCCGGTGACCTCCGCGCCCGGTGGCAGCGCGTCCGCGCGGACCCGGTCGACGAGCCCGGTCACCCGCTCGTCCTGCGGCCCGTACGCCGGCGTGACCATGATCACCGCGGCGTCCCCGCCGGGCGACACCTGCGGCGGCGCAACAGAGGTCACGCCCTGGGTAGCGGCCAGCCGCTCACCGATGCCGGGCAGGGCGCTCCGATCCGTCTTCGTCAGGTCGACGGCAACGACGAGCGGCCCGTTGGCGCCCGCGCCATACCCCTCCTCGACCAGGTCGTACGCCTGCCGGACGGTGTTGGACGTCGGCTCGCTGCTGGCGTCGCTCGGCCACGTCCGCATGCCGAGCGCGGGCGCGGCGAGGGCGAGCATCAGCGTGAACGCGGCGAGCAGCCAGGGCCACGGGTGCCGCCCGACGTGCTCGGCCCACCGCCTGACCCGCGGCGACTCCACCTTGATCGTCGCACCGGCGGCCCGGTCGCGGCGGCGCAGCACCCGGCCGCCGGCGAGCCCCAGCACCGCGGGCAGCAGCGTGACCGCGCTCAGCACCGTCGTCGCGACGACCAGCCCGGTGGTGAAGCCCATGGTCATGAAGACCGGGACGCGCGACAGCACCAGTCCGCACAGTGCCAGCAGCACCGTGGACCCCGCGAAGATCACCGACAGTCCCGCCGTGGCGTTGGCCCGCGCCACCGCCTCGGGGACGTCCAGCCCGGCCGCGAGCCCCTCCCGGTGCCGGGTCAGGATGAACAGGGCGTAGTCGATGCCGACGCCCAGCCCCACCATGATCGCGAGCGTCGGCGCCGTCGTCGCGACGTCGGTGAACGCCGCCAGCAGCGTCACCCCCGACACGCCGGCGCCGAGCCCCGCCAGCGCCACCACCAGCGGCAGCCCCGCCGCGACCACCGACCCGAACGCCAGCAGCAGGATCACCAGCGCGGCCACGATCCCGATCGCCTCGGCGACACCGCCCGGCGCGGTCACGTTCTCCGGCACCTGCCCGCCGAACTCCACCTGGTATCCGGCCCGGTCCAGGTTGCCGGTCGCTCCCCGCAGGAGATCAAGCGTCGGCTTGGGCTCGAGCTCGGTCACAGGCACCGAATACCGGACGGTCATCAACGCGGTCGCGCCGTCCGCACTCGGCTGCGGCGGATCGACGGTGCTGACGTGCGGCAGCTTCCGCAGCTCCCCGGACGCCGTCGCCAGCGCCGCCTGGTCGACCTTCCCTGACTCGGCGTGGACCACCACCCTGGCGTCCGCCCCCGACAGCGCGGGGAAACGCTCCTCCAGCAGGTCCGTGGCCCGCTGCGACCCCGTCCCGGACAGCGTGTAGTTGTCGTGCAGCGCACCGCCCACGGTGCCCGCGAGACCGGCGACCACGCCGATGAGCACCAGCCACACGGCGATGAACCGCCACGGCCGCAAGGCCGCGGCCTTGCCCAGACGGTAAAGCAGACGGGACATTGTCTTCTCCCCCAGACGGCATGATCCGGACGGCACTGTCCGACGATTCCGAGGATCGCGCGCCGCTCTTGCAGTCCACTTGGCACTCACTTGCGAGGCACCGCCCGCCGCCCCCGTACGCTTGGGGCCGTGAGCGAGCTGAACGCCGAGGACGCGAAGATCATCACCCTGGCCAGGTCCGCCAGGGCCCGCACGAACGCCGCGGAGGGCGCCGCCGTCCGCGACGAGACGGGTCGCACCTACTCCGCCACGAGCGTGGACCTGCCCTCTCTGAAACTGTCGGCCCTCAAGGTGGCCGTCGCGATGGCCGTCTCCAGCGGCGCCGAGGACCTGGAGGCCGCCGCCGTCGTCACGGGGTCCGATACCCCGGACCCAACCGACATCACCGCCGTCCGCGACCTGGGCCCCAAGGCCCCCATCCTGGTCGCCGCCCCCAACGGCACCCTGACGAAAACCCTGGACTGAGAACCCGATACCTGGACGAGCCGAGTGTCCGCTGCTCGGGTTTGAACCTCAGCCACCGGCTACGGGCAGGCACGCGGAGCGAGCTCTGCGAGCGCAGCGGGCATGCCCGGCGCGCCGCGTCCCCGCAGCGTAGGGAGCGCTAGCGACCGGAGCGAGGAGACCCGTGCCGCGCGGCCGGGGGGTCCGGGGGGTCGCCCACCCGGACTAGCACCGTGCCCACGCGGTTGCGCCTGCCCGCTATCGTCTCGGCCTTCAGGGACAGGACGGGCCCGCCGTCGTCGGTGCGGACCTCGGCCGTGGAGCCTTCGATCGGGACGCGGCCGAGCGCGTGCGCCAGGAGGCCGCCGACGGTCTCGACCTCCTCGACGTCCATCTCGACGTCGAACAGTTCGGCGAGGTCCTCGACGGGGAGGCGGGCGGTGACGCGGGCGGCGCCGTCGGGGAGCCAGGTGACGGGCGGGGTCTCCCGGTCGTACTCGTCGGTGATCTCGCCGACGATCTCCTCCAGGATGTCCTCGATGGTGACGAGGCCCGCGGTGCCGCCGTACTCGTCGATGACGATCGCCAGGTGGATGCGGCGGGCCTGCATCTCGCGGAGCAGCTCGTCGATCGGCTTGCTGTCGGGGACGTAGGTAGCGGACCGCATGACGGAGTCGACCGTCTCCGTCGCCTCGCCCTCGCGGTGCTCCTGGCTGCGGCGGACGACGTCCTTCAGGTAGGCGATCCCGACGACGTCGTCCTCGTTCTCGCCGACGACGGGGATGCGGGAGAAGCCGCTGCGCAGCGCGAGCGTCATCGCCTGCCGGAGCGTCTTGCCGCGCTCGATGAACACGATGTCGGTGCGCGGGACCATCACCTCGCGGACGAGGGTGTCGCCGAGCTCGAACACCGAGTGGATCATCTCCCGCTCGTCGGGCTCGATCAGGCTGCGTTGCTCGGCGAGGTCGACCAGGTCGCGCAGCTCCGCCTCGGACGCGAACGGCCCTTCCCGGAACCCCTTGCCGGGGGTGAGGGCGTTGCCGAGCAGGATCAGCAGCCGGGGCAGCGGCCCGAACACCCGCGTCACCGGGTGGATGACGGCGGCGCCGGCGAGCGCGACGCGGTCGGCGTGCTGGATGCCGAGCGTGCGGGGCCCGACCCCGATCACGACGTAGCTGACCACGATCATGATCGCGGCGGCGGTGACGTAGGCGCGCCACGTCTCGTCCAGCCAGGAGATGCACAGGTCGGCGACGATCACGGTGGCGACCAGCTCGCAGCCGATGCGCAGCAGCAGCACCATGTTGACGTAGCGGGCCGGGTCGGCGACGACCTCGGCAAGCTTCGCCGCGCCGCGCCGCCCTTCGCGGACGACCTCCTCGACGGTGACGCGGGACACGCGCGCGAGCGCGGCCTCCGCGCCGGCCAGCAGGCCCGCCAAGAGGACCAGGCCCACCGCGAGGGCCGACAGCCACGCCTGCGCGGTGCTCATCAGCCGCCGCGTTTCTCCCGCCAGGAGGTCAGGAGCTCGGCCTGCAGGCCGAACATCTCCTTGTGCTCCTCCGGCTCGGCGTGGTCAAAGCCCAGCAGGTGCAGGATGCCGTGCGCGCACAGCAGCTCCAGCTCGTCTGCGGTGCTGTGCCCGGCCTCGCGCGCCTGCCGCTCGGCGACCGCCGGGCACAGGACGACGTCGCCGAGCAGCCCGGGGTCGGTCTCGCCCTCCTCGTCGGCGCCGCCGGACATGTGGCCGGGGCGCAGTTCGTCCATGGGGAAGGACAGGACGTCGGTGGGGCCCGGCTCGTCCATCCACTTCTCGTGCAGCTCGGTCATCGCGGCCTCGTCGACCAGCAGGACCGACAGCTCCGCCAGCGGGTGGACGCGCATCCCGTCCAGAACGTGCCGCGACAGCCCGGCGATGGCCTTCTCGTCCACGGGCACGCCGGACTCGTTCAGCACCTCGATGCTCACTACCGCCTCCGCTTGCGCGACCCGCCCCTGGCCGCCGCGCCCTGCTTGATCTCCGGGACGCGCGACTCGTCGTAGCGGTTGTAGGCGTCGACGATGTCGGTGACCAGCCGGTGCCGGACGACGTCGCGGCTGTCGAGCCGGCTGAAGTGGATGTCTCCGACGCCGTCGAGGATGTCCTGGACGACGCGCAGGCCGCTGAGGTGCCCGTTGGGCAGGTCGACCTGGGTGACGTCGCCGGTCACGACGACCTTCGAGCCGAACCCGAGACGGGTGAGGAACATCTTCATCTGCTCGGGCGAGGTGTTCTGCGCCTCGTCGAGGATGATGAACGAGTCGTTGAGCGTCCGGCCGCGCATGTAGGCCAGCGGGGCGACCTCGATCGTGCCGGCCGCCATAAGGCGCGGGATCGAGTCGGGGTCGACCATGTCGTGCAGCGCGTCGTACAGCGGCCGCAGGTACGGGTCGATCTTCTCGTAGAGCGTGCCCGGCAGGAACCCGAGCCGCTCCCCCGCCTCGACGGCCGGGCGCGTCAGGATGATCCGGTTGACCTTCTTGTCCTGCAGGGCGCGGACGGCCTTGGCCATCGCCAGGTACGTCTTGCCGGTGCCGGCGGGGCCGATCCCGAACACGATCGTGTGCTTGTCGATCGCGTCGACGTAGCGGCGCTGGTTCAGCGTCTTCGGGCGGATCGTCCGGCCGCGGCTGGACAGCACGTCCAGCGTGAGGACCTCGGCGGGACGCGCGTCGGTCTCGCCGCGCAGCATCGCGAGGCTGCGCTCGACGGCGTCGGGGGTGAGCTGCGTGCCGCCCTTCAGCAGTTCGAGCATCTCGGTGAAGAGCCGGGAGACCAGGCTGGTCTCGTCCTCCGGGCCGGTCACGGTGATCTCGTTGCCGCGGACATGGATGTCGAGGTCGGCGCCGAACGCGCCCTCGATCGCGTGGAGGAGCTCATCCCGGGAGCCGAGCAGGCTCACCATCGAATGGTCGTCCGGCACCACGATCTTGATCTGGGCACGCGAGCCGTCCTGGCCGTCGCGTCCCGTCCGGGGTGAGTCGGGGGTGGACCTCGTGTGAGTTGATTCGACCATCAGCCGGGCCTCGCGGCCTCTCCGACCTGCCTTCTGTCTGCTCCGGGTGTCCAGGTGTGTCGGTTCCATCGTACTGGCCGCCCCCGGCACGACGCCGTTGGATTATCCGCGTGGCGGCGCGGGCATGCGCGGGCGGCGGGTTCGCAGGTCGGGCGGCCGGGTCAGCCGGGCGGCCAGTTGAGGCCACGGCCGCCTAGGACGTGCGCGTGCACGTGGAACACGGTCTGGCCGGCCTGCGCGCCGGTGTTGAACACGACGCGGTACCCCGTCTCGGCGATGCCCTCGCCGGCGGCGACCTGGTGGGCCTCGCGCACCAGCTCCGCGAGCAGCTCGGCGTCGGAGGCGGCGAGCTCCGCGACGGTCGGGTGGTGAACCCGCGGGATGACCAGCACGTGCGTCGGCGCCTGCGGGTTGATGTCGCGGAACGCGACCGTCCCCGCCGACTCGCGGACGATCTCGGCGGGCACCTCACCGGAAACGATCTTGCAGAACAGGCAGTCGGTCATCTGTCTCCCCTCGCGCGCGGCGGCGCGTCGTCACCTCGCGGCCCGCCGTCCCCCGCGCGGGCGCCCCATGATCGGCCCCGGAATCCTATCGAGACGGGCGCGAACGTCGCCGGTCACGCCCCGCACTCGATAGAGTTATCGGTCGATCGACCTTCCATGGCCGGCGGTGTTCCGACCGTCCAATGGTTAAGGTTGTCAGCTCAAGGCGTACCCCCCGGTCCGCAGCGCTCGGCTACAAGCACACCGCTTGGCGCCAGGCACCGCGGCGCCCCCGGACCGGAGCCGGGAACGCCCGATCCACGCCGCTCCGCAGGACCATCCGAATGGACGGCCGGGGGACGGCAAAGGCGGCGGATAGGTGACCGAGGCAAACCAGGACATGCCCTTTCGTAAACCGAGCGATGAGGGTACGCGTCCCACTGACGTGACCGAGACCCTCGTGGCCAGGGGCACGGCGGGCGCGGTGGCCGTCGCCTGGGACGCCGATCAGGCGGTGACCGCGCTCTACAGCGCCAACTACCGCTCGCTTGTGCGGCTGGCGGCCATGCTCGTCCGGGACGCGGGAACGGCCGAGGAGGTCGTCCAGGACGCGTTCGTCGCGATGCACGGCGGCTGGCGGCGCCTGCGCGACCCCGACAAGGCCCTGTCCTACCTGCGCCAGTCGGTGGTCAACCGGTCACGATCGGTGCTCCGGCACCGGGCCGTCGTCGAGAAGTACGCCCCGAAGGGCCTGCCGGACGCGCCGAGCGCGGAGGCCGGGGCGATCGGGGAACTGGAACGCTCGGCGGTGATCGACGCGCTGTCCCGGCTGCCCGCACGCCAGCGGGAGGCGCTCGTCCTGCGTTACTACGCCGACCTGTCCGAAGCGGAGATCGCCAACGCGATGGGCATCTCCCGCGGCGCCGTGAAGAGTCACACGGCCCGCGGCATGACCGCGCTACGCAACGTCCTGGAGCAATTCTCATGACCACCGACCCCGACGACGAGCACGGCGAGATTCTCCGCCGCGCCCTGCACGCGGAGGCGGAGACGGTCAACCCCGCAGGCGACGGCTTGGAGCGCATCCGGGCCCGCATGGCCGACGGCTACGGCCGCCGGTTCGGTCTCGGACGGTTCGGCCTCGCCCGGTACGGGCTCGGTTTCGACCGGTTCACCGTCAACTGGGCGCGCCCCGTCCTGGCCGTGGCGGCGGCGGTGGTGATCGCCGGGCTGGGCGTGACCGCCCCCCAGACCATCGATCTCATCCAGCAGTCGGTCGGCAACAGCGGCCCGGCCGACGGCGACCGGAACCCCCGCGGCGGCGATCGCACCGACGCGGGCGGCGACCCGCAGTTCCCCGACCCGTCCTCGCCCGGCGCCGGCACGTCCGGCGACCCGAGCTCGTCGGCGTCGCCGAGCGTCGACCCTTCGCAGGGCATCTCGGCCTGCCGCATCCCGCGGCCCCCGGCCGGCACGCCCACGGCGGCGGCCTCGCCGGGCGCGGAGCAGACACCCGCGCCGCCGTCGACGACGCCGTGCCCGGGCATGTCGTCGTCGCAGTCGCCGGCCACGTCGCCGACGCCGACCACCCCGACGACCGACCCGGGCGACCCGACCGACGAGCCGACGCCGACCGTCACCACCGAGTCCGCCCAGGCCCCCAACCCCGGCACCCCCTGACCGGCCCGAGCCGCCCGCCGGCGGTCTCGGCAGGCCCCTGACGCGGGGCGGGTCACCAGCGGCCGGTCGCCGCCATCAGGACCGCGGCCGCCGCGACACCGGCCGTCGACGTGCGCAGGACGGTCGGGCCGAGCCGGGTGGGGCGCCCGCCCGCTGCGGCGAGCCGGTCCAGCTCGCCGTCGGTGATCCCGCCCTCGGGGCCGACCACGACCACGATGTCGCCCTCCGCGGGCGGCTCGGCGGCGCTGAGCGGCGCGTCGGCCTCCTCGTGCAGGACGAGCGCCAGCGACGCCGCGGCGACCCGCCCGGCCACGTCATCGGTGGACGCCAGGCCGGCGATCTCGGGGAAGCGGCTGCGGCGCGCCTGCTTGCCGGCCTCGCGAGCCGCGTTGCGCCAGCGTGAGAGGGCCTTCTCGCGGCGTTCGGGCCGCCACTGCGTGACGCACCGCGCCGCCGACCACGGGACGATCTCGTCGACCCCGGCCTCGGTCATCGTCTCGACGGCCAGCTCGCCCCGGTCGCCCTTCGGGAGCGCCTGGACGACCACGATGCGCGGCGAGGGCGGCGGCTGCCGGTGCCGGGCCAGCACGTCGAGGGTGAGGGACGCGCGGCCCACATCGGTGACGACGCATTCGGCGAGGAGGCCCGCGCCGTCGGTCAGGTCGACGCGCTCACCGGCCCGCAGCCGCCGCACGGTCGCCGCGTGCCGCCCTTCGGGCCCGTCGAGGACGACGCCGCCGGAGCGTTCCAGCGCGTCCGTCGCGGCGAGGAAGACCGGCGGGCTCATGCGCGTCCCCTGTCGGTGTCACTGGTCGCCATGCTCTGAGGTTCGGTCGCCGTGCGCTGACGGGCCGCGGCGGCCTTCCTCGTAGGCCGCCGCCACCGTTCTTCAGTGCTGGTTGAAGACGTCCTTGAGGCGGGAGAACATGCCGCGCTGCCCCGGCGCGAACTTGCCGGGCGGGCGCTCCTCGCCGCGCAGCGCGGCGAGCTGGCGCAGCAGCTCCTCCTGCTCCTCGTCGAGCCGGTTCGGCGTCTCCACGTTCACATGGATCATCAGGTCGCCGCGGCCGCTCTCGTTGAGGTGCCGGACGCCCCGGTTGTACAGCGTGATCACCTGCCCGGACTGCGTGCCGGGCTTGATGTCGACGCTCTCGGCGGCGTCCAGGGTCTCGATCGTGACGCTGGTGCCGAGCGCCGCCGCGGTCATCGGGATCTCGACCGTGCAGTGCAGGTCGTCGCCCTCCCGCTCGAAGATCGGGTGCGGCTTCTCCACGATCTGCAGGAACAGGTCGCCGGGCGGGCCGCCGCCGGGACCGACCTCGCCCTCCCCGGCGAGCTGGATGTGGATGCCGTTCTCCACGCCCGCCGGGATCTTGACCTTGACGGTCCGGCGGGTGCGGACGCGGCCGTCGCCCGAGCACTCGGTGCACGGGTTGCGGATCACCGAGCCGAACCCGCCGCACGCCGGGCAGGGCCGGGCCGTCATGACCTGGCCGAGGAACGAGCGCTGGACCTGCTGCACCTCGCCGCGCCCGTGGCACGTCTCGCACGTGTCCGGGTGGGTGCCGGGCGCGCAGCCCGACCCCTCGCAGCCGGTGCAGACCACGGCGGTGTCGATGGACAGCTCGCGGGTCGTGCCGAAGGCGGTCTCGCCGAGGTCGAGCTCCACCGGCAGCGTCGCGTTCCGGCCGCGCCGGGCCCGGGTCCGGGGGCCCCGGGACGTCGCGGTGCCGAAGAACGCGTCCATGATGTCGCTGAACGGGAACCCGGCGCCGCCGAAGCCGCCGGCGCCGCCCGCCCCGCCGCCGGGCGCGAACGGGTCGGCGCCCAGGTCGTACATCTCGCGCTTCTTCGGGTCGGAGAGCACCTCGTAGGCCTGGGTGATCTCCTTGAACCTGTCCTGGGTCTCCGGATCCGGGTTGACGTCCGGGTGGAGTTCCCGCGCGAGCCGGCGATAGGCCCTCTTGACCTCGTCGGCGCTGGCGTCCCGCCGGACGCCCAGGGTCGCGTAGTAGTCGTTGGCCACTTACGACCCCGCCAGGATCTGTCCCACGTAGCGTGCCACTGCCCGTACCGCTCCCATCGTGCTGGGGTAATCCATGCGTGTAGGCCCGAGCACTCCAAGCCGGGCCAGGGTGAGGTCGCCCACGCCGTAGTCGGCGGCGACGACCGAGGTCGACCGGAGCCCCAGATCGGGGTTCTCGGTGCCGATCCGCACCGTAACTTTAGAGGAGTCGCCGGTCTCGCCGAGCAGCCGCATCAGCACCACCTGCTCTTCGAGCGCCACGAGCACCTCCCTCAGGCTCTGCGAGAAGTCCACCGCGGCGAGGTTGGCCGCACCCGCGAAGACGATCTTCTCTTCGTGCTTCTCGACGAGGGTCTCCAGCAGCACCGACAGCACCGCCGCGGCGAGCGGACGCTCGTCGGCGCCCACCTTGTCGGGCAGGTCCGCCACCGCGGTGGGGACGTCGCCGAGGCCGAGCCCGTCGAGGCACGTGTTGAGCAACGCCCGCAGGTGCCCGATTGATTCCTCCGACACCGAGCCGCCCGCCTCGATCACCCGCTGCTCGACCCGCCCGGTGTTGGTGATCAGGACGAGCAGCAGCCGCCCCTCCGCGACCGGGACCAGCTCGACGTGCCGCACCGACGAGCGCGTCAGCGACGGGTACTGCACGACGGCGACCTGCCGGGTGAGCTGCGCGAGAAGGCGCACCGTCCGGCCGACGACGTCGTCGAGGTCGTACGCGCCGGACAGGAACGTCTCGATCGCGCGGCGCTCGGCGATCGACAGCGGCTTGATCGTGGACAGCCGGTCGACGAACAGCCGGTAGCCCTTGTCGGTGGGGACGCGTCCGGCGCTGGTGTGCGGCTGGGTGATGTACCCCTGCTCCTCCAGCACCGCCATGTCGTTGCGGATGGTGGCCGGGGACACGCCGAGGTTGTGCCGGTCCGCGAGCGCCTTCGAGCCCACCGGCTCGTTGGTGGAGACGAAGTCTTCCACGATGGCGCGCAGGACGGCGAGCTTCCGGTCGTCCAGCACCTGGTCACCTCCTTCGTACCGCCGGGGCCCGGCGCCGCGCGCCGCTGGCACTCCATACTCCCGAGTGCCAATTGTACGGCCCGGAGCCCCGGTCTGGAGTGTCCGCGCGGACTCGGCGCACGGCGGCGCGATCCTATCCGTTCCGGACACAGGCTCCCATTCCTGTAGGACGCGCCCGCCCCGCCCCCGGAGGACCGTCCGGAGGTCCCGTCCGGCTCCCCGGGTCGAGGCACGCGCCACGCCGAAGGAAGAGGGGCGACGCCTTACGGACGTCCCGCCGGGTTAATGTGCGGACCCGTGCGCAGTAAGAACTACGGAAACGATGTGCTGGCCGGCGACTGGCGCAGGCCCCGCAAGGGCCAGATCCCCGAGGTCCCGGCCGAGCCGGGCCTGGTCGCCGAGGACCCCGACAGCGGTTTCTGCGGCGCCGTCGTCGGCTGCGACAAGTTCGGCGTCACTCTGGAGGACCGGTTCGGCAAGCGGCGCGTGTTCCCGCTGACCAAGTCCGGTTTCCTGATCGACGGCAAGCCCGTCACGCTCGTCCGGCCCAGCGCGGCGCCGAGCGGGCGGCCGGCGCGGTCGGCGTCGGGTTCCATCGCCGTCCGGGGGCTGCGGGCGAAGGTGGCCAAGGAGAGCCGGATCTACGTGGAGGGCGTCCACGACGCGGAGCTGGTCGAGAAGATCTGGGGCCATGATCTGCGGGTCGAGGGCGTCGTCGTGGAGTACCTCGAAGGGGTGGACGACCTGCCCGCCATCGTCGAGGAGTTCGAGCCGGACGGCGACCGCCGCCTCGGCGTGCTCGTCGACCATCTCGTGGACGGCTCCAAGGAGTCCCGGATCGCCGCGCAGATCTCCTCGCCGCACGTCCTCGTCACAGGGCACCCGTTCATCGACATCTGGGAGGCGGTCAAGCCCGCCTGCGTGGGCATCCGCGCCTGGCCGCGCATCCCCCGCGGCATCCCCTGGAAGGAAGGCGTCATCGCCGAACTCGGCTGGGGCGACGACACGGGCGCGGCCTGGAAACGCATCCTGGGCTCGGTCAACAACTACACAGACCTGGAGCCCGCTCTCCTAGGCCGCGTAGAAGAACTCATCGACTTCGTCACGTGTTGACCCAGGGGTTCCTCAGGTCAGGTCGCGGACCACGGCGTCGGCCAGGAGGCGGCCTTGCTGAGTGAGGACCGCGCGGCCCTTCTCGTAGGGGGCCGGGTCTAGGAGGCCGTCGTCGATCGCCTTGCGGGCGGCCTTGTCGTCCAGCAGGTCGGTGGGGCAGCCCTGGGCGAGGCGGAGTTCGAGCATGATCCGCTCGATGCGCCGGTCGTCGTCGTCCAGGACCTCCCTGGCGTGCGCGGGGCTTGCGCCTTCCGCTAGGCGGGACGCATAGGCGGCCGGGTGTTTGACGTTCCACCAGCGGGTCCCGCCGACGTGGCTGTGCGCGCCCGGCCCGATGCCCCACCAGTCGGCGCCGGTCCAATACAGCATGTTGTGGCGGCAGGCGGCGCTGGAATCGGTGGCCCAGTTGGAGATCTCGTACCAGTGCAGGCCGTGGGCGGTCAGCGTTTCGTCGGCGATCAGGTAGCGGTCGGCCATGGCGTCGTCGTCGGGGGCCGTCAGCTCACCCCTTCGCACCTGGGCCGCCAGGCGCGTGCCGTCCTCGACGATGAGCGCGTACGCCGACACATGGTCTGGCTCGGCTTTCAGGGCGGCTTCCAGGGAGGCTCGCCAGTCGTCGTCGGTTTCGCCTGGGGTGCCGTAGATGAGGTCCAGGTTGATGTGCTCGAAGCCTGCCTTGCGCGTCCAGTCGACTACTTGCGGGACGCGTCCCGGCGTATGAGCACGCTCCAGGACGGCCAGGACGTGCTCGCGCGCGCTCTGCATGCCGTACGAGACGCGCGTGAAACCGACTTCCCGCAGCCTCGCGACGTACCTTTCGTCCACCGACTCGGGATTCGCTTCGGTCGTTACCTCCGCGCCTGGCGAGAGGCCGAATTCGGCGTCGATCGCGTCCAGGACGCGCCCCAGATCATCCGGCGGCAGAAGGGTCGGGGTGCCTCCGCCCACGAAGACCGTCTCGACGGGCAGGTCCGTGTCGCCCAGCACTCGGCGGGCCATCCGGACTTCTGCGATGGCGGTGTCGGCGTAGGAGTCGCGGCTCGCCCCCGGCCCAAGCTCCGTCGCCGTGTAGGTGTTGAAATCGCAGTACCCGCAGCGCGTCACGCAGAACGGCACGTGCACGTAGAACGCGAACGGCCGCGTCCCCAGGCCGTCGAGGGCGCGGCCGGGCAGCGCACCGTCCGCCGGTACGGGTTCGCCATCAGGAAGGGTCGAGGGCACGCCTCAAGTCTGCCCTGCCCAGACCCCTGCCCCGTCCTGTCCGGTCCGGTTCGGTCCGCCTAGGCGTCGCTCAGCTTGTCGCGGAGCCAGTCCGGGATGTGCTCATCGGTGCGGGGGAAGCGGTTGAGGTCCTTGACGTACGCGGACGACGTGAGCGGCGGCGTGAAGTCGGGTTCGCCGTCGTAGTCGAACTCGGCGCTGAACCGGCCCGAGCGCTCGACCTGGAGGCGGGCGGTGAACCAGGCGCCCTTGCCCTGCCGGTACATGGCGCGGCGCAGCTCGTCCATCTTCCCGACGGCCTGGCCGGGCGGCATGGCCGTGCGGCGCTCGCCGTCCGGGCCCTCGACCTCCAGGGAGGCGCTGTCGATGCCGACCGTCGCACGGAACTCGAAGTCGAGCCGCTCCCATCCGGACGGGGCGGCGGTCCGCAGCGCGCGGACGGCGCCGTTCACCGTCTCCCGCTCCTTCGCAGAGCGCAGTACCTGCTCGGGGTCGGACACGCTGCCTCCGGGGATCGGCCTACTGGTCGGCACTGATGGTTGATCGGCACTTGTAGTTGATCGGCACGGTACCCGTCCGACCGTACAGACATGTACCTCCAGACCAAGCAGCCCCCGCCGTGTCGCGGTTTCACACACGCGACCTCACGCGCATCGGTCCGCGCGGCCACGCTACGCGGCCGTAACCGCGGCGTGGCCGCAACCCCCATAAAGCCGACACTCCAGGGGGACCCGGCCTTCACCGGAACGCAACTCGCGCGATCTAGCTTCGCTGATCATGAGAAACCGTGTGCGTCATACCGTGCTCGCGTTGACCGGCGCCGCTCCCCTCCTCCTCACCGTCTCCCCCGCCACCGCGGCCGGAGCCCCGGACGTGATCAACGTCGATCGGGACGGCCCGGCTAAGTCACTGTCCTTTTCCGCCGCACGCGACGGGGAGGCCGTCATCTCCTTCGCCGCGTCCGCACCGGGCGTGTCCTGGGCCCGGAAGGGCGCCGAGTCCGCCGTCGTGGCGATCTCGGTGGACGGACGGCACGTGACCGACCTCGTCGTCCCGTCGTCCGAGCCGGTGGCGCGGAGCCTCGGCCTCGGGCGTGTCGGCGCGGGCGAGCACGAGGTCACGCTGCGGTTCGCGAAGGGCAGCGCGGCCGCCGCCCGCCAGGTCACCCTGCAGCGGCCACGCGTCGAGGTGCCGTCCGCGGACGCTGAGGCGGTGGCGCTGCGGCACGCGCCGGTCATCGTCGGACGGACGGGCTGGCCCCTCGGCGACCCGTACCAGAACGCCACCACCGACACCCCGCTCGTCGCCTGGCACGAGACCCGGCCCGCCGCCACGCCCGGCCACCGGATCATCGAGTACTCGGCCGTCTGGAGCAACGAGGACGGCGGCACCGACTCGCCCGCGCTGATGGCCCGCTGGGGCCGGACGACCGACATCGAATGGGTCTACCGGGTCGAGGTGGACGAGTCAGGGAACCGCGTCGGCGGCACCGCCGTGTACCAGGCGCCGATGCACCAGACGTTCAAGTTCCGGGGCCGCTACGAGGACGACCATCCGGTGCTGCAGACGTGCACGTCCAACAACAACATGTGCGACGTGATCTCCCCGAAGCCGCCGCTGCGCTTCCTGCTCGACGCGTCCAGGACGCGGCGGGCCGACCGCGCCCGCGAGGTCGTCATGGACCGCGAGCCGTGGACGTACCGGATCGCGGCGCAGGAGATGCTCCGCGAGGGGAAGATCGAGGCGCCGTCCGACCCGGCGACGCTCGAGGTCGGCGACCAGCGCACCTACCTCTTCGTCGAGTTCGCCAAGAAGACGGGCGCCCCGACGGGGTCGGGTTCGGTGCCGGGCGTGGCGCTGGGCGTCCGGCTCAAGGACGACCCGTCCACGCTCTACCGGTCCGACCACGACCAGCCGACCTGGTCGATCGACCGTGACGGCGCCGTCGCCACCACCGTCGAGCTGCCGGAAGGGACGACGGTCTCCGACATCGCGTCGATCGAGGCCCTTCGCCGCCCGACCGGGACCGGGGACAACGGCGCACCGGCCACGGTCACGTCCCTCAACCGAGGGTTCTTCCTGGACGGCTCGTATCTGCCGCAGCCCTCGTCCATCGGCTGGAAGGGGACGGTGACGGTCACGCAGGAGGCGCCGTCCGCCGTGGTGTGGCGTCCCTGACCCCTCCCAGCATCGGCGGGCCCGTGGCGCGAAACGGTCACGGGCCCGGCTATGCGGGAAACCTTGCGGACTCCGGGCGCGTCCAATGAGTCATACACTTTCGCCATAGGTCGCACAGCGAACGCGTAGCGAACTAGGAGAGGACGTCCGCCATGGCCTACGGGCCTCCCCCGTCGCCCGGCCCAGGGCAGCAGCCCGGAGGGCAACATCAGGCCCCCTGGCAGCAGCCCGGAAACATGTGGCAGCAACCGCAGCAGCCACAGCAGCAGCCCCCGCCGCATCAGCAGCAGCCCGGCGGCGGCCCGGGCGGGTGGCAGCAGCAGCCTCAGGGTGGTCACACCGCCCAGATCCCCGGCCACTTCGGGCCCGTCACCGACGACGAGCGCACGTGGTCGCTCATGGCGTACGTGGGCCAGTTCCTGGTCAGCGCCATCGCCCCGGCCATCGTCTACTTCGGCAAGGCGCGCTCGCCGTTCGCGCGCAAGCACGCGGCGCAGGGCCTCAACATGAGCCTGGCGTCCATCGCCGTCTGGTTCGTCTTCGGGCTGCTGTCGCTGGCGATCGAGGTGCTCATCTGGGTGCCGCTGCTGTTCACGGCCGTGGTGATGTTCTTCCTCGTCTACGCGGGACGGGCCGCCAACCGTGGCGAGTTCCGCCGCGTCCCGTCAGCGGTGGCCTGGCCCCTGCTGAAGAAATAGGCCAGGCCCAAGGGCCGGGAGGCTACTTCCGGCCCTTGTCGGTGGGCTCGCCCCCACTGGTGGACAGCGCCGCGACGAAGGCCTCCTGCGGGACGTCCACCCGCCCGATGGTCTTCATCCGCTTCTTGCCCTCCTTCTGCTTCTCCAGCAGCTTGCGCTTACGGGAGATGTCGCCGCCGTAGCACTTGGCGAGGACGTCCTTGCGGATGGCGCGGATGTTCTCCCGGGCGATGATGCGCGCGCCGATCGCGGCCTGGATGGGCACCTCGTACTGCTGCCGCGGGATCAGTTCCTTGAGCTTGGACGTCATCATCAGCCCGTACTCGCGCGCCTTGTCTCGGTGGACGATCTGGCTGAACGCGTCCACCGACTCGCCCTGCAGCAGGATGTCGACCTTCACCAGGTCGGACTCCTGCTCCCCGCTCGGCTCGTAGTCCAGCGACGCGTACCCGCGGGTCCGCGACTTCAGCTGGTCGAAGAAGTCGAAGATGATCTCGGCGAGGGGCAGCGTGTAGCGGATCTCGACGCGGTCCTCCGACAGGTAGTCCATGCCGAGCAGCACCCCGCGCCGCCCCTGGCACAGCTCCATGATCGCGCCGATGTGCTCGGACGGGCTCAGCAGCGTCGCCTTCACCACCGGCTCGTACACGGCCCCGATCTTGCCCTCGGGGAACTCGCTGGGGTTGGTGACGACGTGCTCCGACGCGTCCTCCATCGTCACTCTGTACACGACGTTCGGCGCGGTCGAGATCAGCGACAGGCCGGACTCGCGTTCCAGCCGCTCCCGGACGATCTCCATGTGCAGCAGCCCGAGGAACCCGCAGCGGAACCCGAACCCGAGCGCCGCCGACGTCTCCGGCTCGTACACGAGCGCGGCGTCGTTCAGCTGCAGCTTGTCGAGCGCGTCCCGCAGCTCGGGGTACTGGTCGCCGTCCACCGGATACAGGCCCGAGAACACCATCGGCTTCGGGTCGCGGTAGCCGCCGAGCGCCTCGTGCGCCCGCCGGGACGCGCCGGTCACGGTGTCGCCGACCCGGGCCTGCCGGACGTCCTTCACCCCGGTGATCAGGTAGCCGACCTCGCCGACGCCGAGGCCCTGCACGGACACCGGCTCCGGGGAGATCACGCCGACCTCCAGGGTCTCGTGCGCCGACCCGGTCGACATCATGAGGCTCTTCTCGCGGCGCGACAGATGCCCGTCGATGATCCGGACGTAGGTGACGACGCCGCGGTAGGTGTCGTACACCGAGTCGAAGATCAGCGCGCGGGCGGGCCCGTCGGGGTCGCCGACCGGCGCCGGCACCTCCTCGACGATCTTGTCGAGCAGCTCGCGGACGCCCTCGCCCGTCTTGCCCGACACGCGCAGCACGTCGGACGGCTCGCAGCCGATGATCCCGGCCAGCTCCTCGGCGTACTTGTCGGGCTGCGCCGCCGGGAGGTCGATCTTGTTGAGGACGGGGATCAGGTGCAGGTCGGCCTCAAGGGCCAGGTACAGGTTCGCGAGCGTCTGCGCCTCGATGCCCTGCGCCGCGTCCACCAGCAGGACGGCGCCCTCGCACGCCGCCAGCGACCGCGACACCTCGTAGGAGAAGTCGACGTGCCCCGGCGTGTCGATCAGGTTCAGGACGTGGTCGACGCCCTTGGACGTCCACGGCAGCCGGACGGCCTGGCTCTTGATCGTGATGCCGCGCTCGCGCTCGATGTCCATGCGGTCGAGGTACTGGGCGCGCATCTGGCGCTCCTCGACCACGCCGGTCAACTGCAGCATCCGGTCCGCGAGGGTCGACTTGCCATGGTCGATGTGCGCGATGATGCAGAAGTTGCGGATGATCGCGGGATCGGTCTTGTCAGGCTCAGGCGCTCGCACCGGGGTCCGTTCGCAAAACTCACAGGTGGACATGAATGTGTCCCCCCATGGTCCCATGCCGGGTTCGATGCTCCGTGCACGGCCCGGTTTGGGGCGGGCCCCGGTGATTGGTAGGCTGTGCGCTTGCGTGTGGCGTAGCGTCGTGCCCCGGGGGCACCGTCCCGCCCCCGTTCAGACATTCGTCAGGCCTGTGCACGAGCAGGCGACTATCGCGACCAAGCTGAGGCACTACGACGTGGCAAACATCAAGTCCCAGATCAAGCGCAACAAGCAGAACGAGAAGGCGCGCCTGCGCAACAAGGCCGTCAAGTCGGAGCTGAAGACGGCGATCCGCAAGTTCCGCGAGGCCGCCGACGAGGGCCGCGTCGAGGACGCCGTCGCCGCGCAGCGCCACGCCGCCCGCAAGCTGGACAAGGCCGTCAGCAAGGGCGTCATCCACAAGAACCAGGCCGCCAACCGCAAGTCGGCGATCGCCAAGCGCGCCGCCGCGCTGCAGACCGCCAAGTAAGACGGGGGCAGGCGCCGGGTCCCTGACCCGCAGCGCGCCCGCACGCACGGGGCCGGCCACGGAGCCGGCCCCGACGCATATCCGGACGTATACAGATGGACGAGCGCCGCGCGACGAGGATCTCCAAGTACCTCGCTCTGCACCTGAGGCACCGCCCCGAGCGGATCGGCCTCACCCTCGACGCCGAGGGCTGGGCCGACGTCACCGAACTGCTCTCGGCCGCCGCCCGCCACGCGTTCCCGTTCACGCGCGCCGAACTCGAACACGTCGTCGCCGCCAACGACAAGAAGCGCTACGAACTCGACGGGAACCGGGTCAGGGCCGTCCAGGGGCATTCCGTCCCGGTCGAGCTGAACCTTCCGCCTACGCCCCCGCCAGAATTCCTGTACCACGGCACCGTACGCCGTTTCCTGGAGGCGATCCTGCGCGAAGGGCTACGGCCCATGGGGCGGCACGACGTGCACCTGTCCCCCGACCGCGAGACGGCGCGGCGCGTCGGTGCGCGCCGCGGCAAGCCCGTCATCCTGACCGTCGACGCCGGGCGGATGGCCGCCGACGGGCACGAATTCCGCGTCAGCGCGAACGGCGTGTGGCTGACCGCGTCCGTTCCGCCGGAATATCTTCGAGAATGATCTCGGCGGCGGCCCAGTCCGGAACATGCCGCACCCATTCGGGCCCTTCCGCTCCCCCGAACAGGTACCGGTACGGGACGACGTCGCGAATGGCGCGATGCACGTCCAGCCGGTCGTCGATCATGTGGGTGATTCCGAGTTCCTCGCAGTGCCGCGCCTTTTCCGGCCGCTTCCTGCAGAACCGGACGTTCTGCCTGGGCAGGCCCGTCCGCCGGTAGAAGTCATGGTGGTCGAGCCAGGCCAGCGTCCGCTGCCGTATGCGGTCGCCGCACTTGGAGATGATCCAGGCCCGTCCGCCGAACGCCTCGATCAGCCCGGGCAGGACCTCGTACACCCCCGCGGTCGCGGGTGAGGCCAGCGCCGCCTCGAAACTGCCGTCCAGGAACACGGTGTCGTCGTCCCCCGGGGCCAGAAGCCCCCCGTGAATGACCCGGCCGAAATCGACGCCGAGCCTCGCTTCCCCGTTCATGCTCTCGACTCTCCAGCACCACTCCCTAAAGCAGAACTATTATTCGAGCCGCCATCTATAATTACCGGCTATGGACCTGAGCCGCCTCTCCACGGACGCGCTCGCCTCGTTCGCCGTCTTCGCCGACCACCTCAACTTCACCCGCGCCGCCGAAGAACTCCACATCTCCCAGCCCGCCCTGCACGTCAAGGTGCGGAAACTCTCCGACGCCCTCGGCCGCCCCCTCTACGCCCGGCGCGGGCGCCGCCTCGCCCTGACCCCCACCGGCGAGCAGGTCGCCCGGTTCGCCCGCGACCTCGACGCCCGCATGACCGCGTTCCTCGCGGACGTCCACGGCACCGCCCCGGGCCGCGTCCCGACCCTCGCCGCCGGCGAGGGCGCCTACCTGTACCTGCTCGGCGACGTCGTCCACCCCGGGATCCGCCTCATCAACGGCGACCGCGCCCGGACGCTCGCCGCCGTCCGCACCGGCCGCGCCGATCTCGGCGTCGCCGTCCTGGACGTCGTGCCCGCCGACGTCGAGACGGTCCTGCTCGCCTCCTACCCGCAGGTCCTGATCATGCCGGACGACCATCCCCTCGCCGCCAGGCCCCACCTCACCCTCCCCGACCTCGCGGGCACGTCCCTCGTCGTCCCGCCGCCCACCGGCCCGCACCGCGTCACCCTCGAACGCGCGCTCCGCGCCGCCGACGTCCCCTGGTCGCTCGCGGTGGAGGCCGAGGGCTGGCCGCTGATGCTGCATTTCGTGTCCCTGCGCATCGGCCTCGCGGTGGTCAACGGATGCGTCACCACCCCGCCCGGCCTGGTCGGACGCGAGATCATCGACCTGCCGGCCGTCCCCTACTACGCCCTGCATCTCCCGGACCGCGCCGACGACCCGCTGGTCACCGGCCTGCTGTCCGCGATCCGAACCGCGACTGAACACTGAGGAGAACACCGTGCATTTCGAATTCTCCGTCGACATCGACGCGTCCCCCGAAACGGTCTGGAACCTCCTGAAGGACGTCGAACGCTGGCCCGACATGACGGCGTCCGTGGACCGCGTCGAACTCCTGGACGAGTCCGTCGCCCTTTCCAGCCGCGCCCGCGTCTTTCAGCCGAAACTCCGCCCCGCCATCTGGACGATCACCGCATTCGAGGAGAACAAGACCTTCACCTGGGAATCCCGTTCCCCCGGCGTCACCACGATCGCCGCCCACGAAATCACGGCCAACCCAGAGGGCAACGTTTCCGTCCGCCTCACCCTGGACCAGAAAGGCGTCCTAGCGCCCCTCATGTCGCTTCTCGTAGGCCGCTTGGCCCGCCGCTACGTCACCATGGAGGCCAACGGCCTGAAAGCCAAAGCCGAAACCCCTTGACCGGCTATGAGGCACGCCGCTGCGACCGCGCGGCGACGATCTCGGCGATGGTCTTCTCAAGCGCATACGCGGGGTCCGCCGCACCGCCCTTGACCTGCTCGTCGGCGTCGGCGACCGCCGTCAGCGCCCGCGCGACGCCGTCCCCCGTCCACCCCCGCAGCTGCTTCTGCACCCGCTCGATCTTCCAGGGGGGCATCCCGAGGTCCTTCGCCAGCGCCGCGGCCCGCGCACCCCGCGGCGCGCCTCCGACCTTCGCCAGCCCCCGGACACCCTGAGCGAGCGCGCTGACGATCAGCACCGGCGCCACACCGGTGGCGAGCGCCCACCGGAGCTGCTCCAGGGCATCGGCGAGCTGGCCCTCGATGGCCTTGTCCGCCACCGCGAACCCGCTGACCTCGGCGCGTCCCCGGTAATACCGCGCCACCGCGGCATCGTCGATCTTCCCGCCGGTGTCGGCCACCAGCTGGCTGCACGCCGCCGCCAGCTCCCGCAGATCGTTCCCGACCGCCTCGATCAGCCCCCGCGCCGCGTCCGGCGAGATCTTCCCGCCCGCCCTGCGGATCTCGCTCCGGACGAAGTCGACCCGCTCCCCCACCTTCGTGACCTTCGGGCACGAGATCCTGCGCGCGTTGAGCTTGGCCAGCCCGTCCACCAGCGCCTTGCCCTTGGCCCCGCCATGGTGGACGACCACGAGAACCACGTCGTCCGCGGGCGCCTTGGCGTACTTCAGCACCTCGGCGGCCAGATCCTTCCCCAGGTCCTGCGCCGACCGGATCACGAGCACCTTCCCGCCCCCGAACAGGGACGGCGACGTCAGCTCGGCGATGCGCCCAGGCTCCAGCCCGCCCGGCGCGAGATCAGTGACCTCGGCTTCCGGATCGTCCGCCCGCACCGACGCGACGACCTCCCCGATCGCCCGATCAACGAGCAGCTCTTCCTCACCAACGACCAGCACGACAGCCTCAACCGACACCCCACCAGCATCCCACGCCCACCGACCCCACCGCCTACTCCACCGCGAGGAACCCCCGCCCAACGAAGCAACACCCCAAACATGCTCGCCCCCTAAGCGAAACACCTCAAAGCGACTCTCAGCTCAGCGGCGACGCGGCGATTCCGGCATGGAAACGGTGCCGCTGATCCGGGCGCGCTCTCGGCCTCAGGTTGGTTTGCGCCATACGGAGATGTGCTTCGTGGAGTCCTGGGTGAACGGTGCCCCGTCCCAGTCCGCGACGCGACGTTCCAGCTCAAGGCCGGCGATCTGTGCCATCAGATCGAGCTCCGACGGCCAGCAGTACCGGTGCCGGGAGCTCTCGCGGCGGTAGCGGTCGTCGCCGCCGTCGCGCGTGAAGTGGTGCGAGACGAGGATCTGCTCCACCAGGTCGAAGGTGTCGAAGCCGAGATGCTGCTCGGAGACATCGAACGGCACCGCGACCTGGCCGGGCGGCAGGAACCGCAGCGGCGGCACGCCCAGCTCGATCACGAATCGGCCGCCGGGCGCCAGATGGCGTGCGGCGTTACGGAAGCACTCGACCTGCTCGTCCTGCGTGAGCAGGTTCGTGATCGTGTTGTAGACGAGATAGACCAGGGTGAACTCGCCGGGAACGACGGTGGTGGCCATGTCCCCAATGGTCACCGGGAGCGTGTCCGCGTCGACCTTGCTCCGCAGGACCGCCGCCATGTGCTCGGACAACTCGATGCCCACGACCGGCACGCCGCGTTCCCGCAGTGGGACGCCCACTCGCCCAGTTCCGATGGCGAACTCCAGTGCCCGGCCGTCCCCGGCGAGCTCGGCGAGGAAGGCGAGAGTCGGCCCGAGAACAGCGGCCGAGGACATCTCGGTCTCCTCGGCGTCGTAACGGTCGGCGGTCGCACGGCCCCAAAGCTCACTGCTCGTCACAGACGGCCACTTTGCCGCGCACCGAGGACCCATGTCGAAGCATTTACCGCCCACCGCCCCGGCCCGATGTTGTGAGCCAAGACGGCGCAGCCCCTTCAGGGCCCGACGAGGGACACAAGAGGCACGGCGGCGGTGGACGGCCGCTCCCAGGACGAACCCGACGTAGTTGAAGATGTTCACGCGGGCGACGGCCACGCCGAGGCCGGTCGGGTCGACCCGTCCGGCGGCCGAGAAGGACACCGGGGCGATCACGGTGGTCCCTCCTCAACGCAGCATGCACCGTCCACAGCTCGTCATCGCCCCTCCGTGGCTTCGTCCGACGCCCCCGGATCATCAGCTCCTCCAACGCTCGCGAACCTCAGCGGCGGTCGGGCGGCGGGGAGCGGTCAGCGCCCAGACCACGTAATGGGTGATTCGAGCCAGCAGCCTGTTTGCAATCCCGACGAGAACTGTCGCAACGTGCTTCTGCTCTGTGACCAGATCCCGTGCGTGCTTGGCGGACAAGTAGTCCGGCAATAGGGCCGCGCCTATGAATTGGTGCCGCTTCGGAGGTTGGCGGGACGTATTGGAGGGTGTGGTGGAGGGGTTGTGCAGTCCTCGCGGCTGAGGCGGGGGTGTGGGGCTCGGGTGGGTTCAAGGGGTGCGGCTGGGGACGGTGGCTATTCCGGTTCTGGTGCGGATCACGGCTATGTCTCCTTCCCTGTCGGTCCGGTGGACCTGGGTGCGGAGGCGGTGCAGGAGTCTGAGGGTCGCCGGGGACGGGTGGCCGTAGTCGTTGTTCTCGCCGACCGAGATCAGGGAGACGGGGGCGTGGGATGCGGCCAGGAAGCCGTGGTCCTGGCTGCGTGAACCGTGGTGGGGGACCTTTAGGACATGGACGCGGGGGACGGCGGGCTCCAGGGCGCGTTGGGCTTCGGCTTCGATGTCGCCTGCGAGGAGGGCGCTGAAGCCGGGCCTGCGGGCGACGAGGACCACGCTCGCGTTGTTGATCGTGGTGCCGTCGTCGCCGGGTGAGAGGGCCGGGCCGGGGGCCGTCGGGGCGAGGACCGAGAGGCTCAGATCTCCTATGCGCCATTGCTGGCCTGCTTGGGCGGGCCGGGTCGGCAGGCCGTGGGCCACGCGGGCTTCACGGCCGGAGGTGAGGGACGTCGTCAGGACCGTGTGGACCTTGCGGCCGTGCCGGACGCCGGACGTGCCGTTGATGTGGTCGGCGTGCGGGTGGGTCAGGATGAGGAGCGGCACGTCCGTCACGTGGAGGCGGCGCAGGCATCGGTCGACTGATGCGGGGTCGGGGCCGGTGTCCACGACGACGGCTTGGCCGGGGCCCGTGGCCAGGGCGACGGCATCGCCCTGGCCCACGTCACAGGCGACCATCTGCCAGCCTGGCGGCGGCCAGCCCGGAGCCGTCACGCGCAGCGCGACGACGGCGATCAGGATGCCGGTCATGGCGGCGGCCGCGATCAGGCGCAGGCGGCGGCTGCGGAGGATCAGGAATGTGATTCCGGCGGCCATGAGGAGGGTCGCGGCACCGAGGCCGCCGCTCGTCCAGGGGATCGTGGCGTAGGGCAAGGCGGCGGCGAAGCGGGCGACGCGGATGATCCAGCCGACGGCCAGGCCGGCGGGCCACACGATCAGTTGAGCGAGGGGCAGCGAGAAGGGCGCGACGGCGGCCGCGAGGGCGCCGAGGAGGGTGGCGGGGGCGACGGCGGGGGCGGCCAGCAGGTTCGCGAACACCGACACGACGCCTACCTCGCCGGAGAGCATGACCAGGACCGGGGCCACGGCGAGCTGGGCGGCCGCCGCGACGGCGAGGGCGTCGGCGAGGGGGCCCGGGAGGCGGCGGGCCAGCCGTTCACGCCAGGGCGGGGCCAGGACGAGCAGGCCCGCGGTCGCCAGGACCGACAGCGCGAACCCGTACGAGCGGGCAAGGCCGGGGTCGATCAGGACGAGGAGGAGCACGGCGGCGGCCAGGGCGGGCACTCCCTGGCGTTGCCGTCCGGTGAACAGTGCCAGGATGCCGATCAGGCCCATGACCGCCGCTCTGAGCACGCTCGGCTCGGGGCGGGCGACCACGACGAGCGCGAGGACGGCGAGGACGGCGACGGGAGGGGCGCGCCGCCGCCCGAGGCCGGTGAGCCGGCAGAGGCCGAGGACGGCGCCGATGACGATCGCCAGGTTCGCGCCCGAGACGACCAGGAGGTGGCTGAGCCCGGCGGCCCGGAAGTCTTCGGCCAGTGCGGGGTCGAGCAGGGAGGTGTCGCCGACGACCATGCCGGGCAGGACGCCGCGCTGGTCGGGCGGGAGCCGCGCCGACGCTGCCCGGAGCCTCGCCCGCACGTGCTCGGCGGCGCGCTGGATCGTGGACGGCGGCCCGAGGACGGCGGGCGGCCCCCGGACGATCACCACCGCGGCGAGCAGATCGGCGCCGCGCGGCGGGATGAACCGGCCGTGGAGGCGGACCCGCTGGCTGGGAACGAGACGCAGCCATCGATCGTCGCTCGCGATCAGCAGCACGGGGACGCGGACCCTGGCTCTCGGGATCGTCTCCACCCGGGCCCGAAGGATGATCATCCGGCGGCCGTTGCCGGGTTTCGCCTGCGGGTCGCTCAGCACGACGGCCTCGGCGGTTGCGGTGCGGCTGTCGCGGGCGAGGTCTCGCACCGGCCCCGTGTCGACCGCGGTCGCGCGCAGTGCCACGCCGGTGGCCGACGCGGCGACGCACACGAGGATGACCCCGGCCGGGCCGCGTCGCGATGGCCATCTCCGTGGCCGCCCGTTCGCCATTGGGGTGGGGCGGGTTCGTGAATTGCGGTTGGTTACAAGGAGGTAGAGGGCTGCGAGGGCCGTGGCGGTGGCGAGGATGTAGGTGAGGAGCGCCGGGAGGCCGATGGTCACGGCGGCCGTGATCCAGGTGGCGAGTGCGGGGGCGAGCAGGCGGAGGTCGTGGGTCATACGCGGACCAGCGGCTTCAGATCGGCGAAGCGGCGGGCGCCGATGCCGCTGACGTCCCGGAGCTGTTCGATCGAGCGGAACGCGCCGTGCTGGGTGCGGTGGTCGACGATGCGTTGGGCGAGGACCGGGCCGACGCCGGGGAGATCGTCCAGCTGCTCGGCGGTGGCGGTGTTGAGATCGAGAGGGGCGGCGGGCGCTCCGGAACCGCCTGGCGGGGGCGGGGACGGGGCTCCGGCGACGGCCGCAGGGCTGCGGATGCCCACTGCGAGCTGTTCGCCGTCCACCAGTTTCCGGGCGAGGTTGAGGGTGCCGGTCTTCGCGCCCGCGCGCACGCCGCCCGCCGCCTTGATCGCCTGGGCGACCCGGGAGCCGGCCGGCAAGGTGATCACGCCGGGATGCCTGACCTTGCCGAGGACGTGCACGACCACCGTGGAGCCTGCCGCCGGGCTCGCGGAAGCGCCGGGCCGGACCTCGGCGAGGGTGGCGCTCGGGAGCGGCCCGGCGGAGGGCCGCGGGCGCGGCCGGGCCAGCCACAGGTAGCCGGCGGCCACCACGGCGGCGATCACGCAGATGAGGACGAGGATGCGGATGTTCGACCGGTCGGGACCCGCGCGTAACCGGGCCGGCGGGGGCGTATCAGCAGGACGCAGCCGTCCCATCAGGGAGTAGAGCCGGTCCCGTGCGTCGGTGCTCATATCGCCAGACGCTAAGAGGGGGGCGGCGTCCGGCGCGGACGCTCCGGGAATTGTGGATAACTCTGGGTCAGCAGCGTCCGAGCGGGAGGTTCAGAGGCGGGGGGCTATTACTACCGCGAGCATGCCGGGGCCTACGTGGGCGCCTATGACCGGGCCCACCTCGCCTACGTGAACCTCCTCTACGTGTGGGATGCGTTCGCGGAGGCGGGCCGCCAAGGATTCGGCGCGGGGTCGCGCGGCGAGATGTTGGATGCCGAGATCGACCCGGCGGTCGCGGGCCTCGGTGACCGCCAGTTCCTCCAGCCGCGCCAGGGCGCGTGTAGCGGTCCGGACCTTCTCCAGTGGCTCGATGCGGCCATCCGCTATGTCGAGGAGGGGTTTCACCATGAGCGCCGAACCGAGCAGGGTGGCCGCGGCACCGATCCGTCCACCGCGCCGTAGGTGCTCAAGGGTGTCGACGTACAGGAGCGTCCGGGTGAGCCTGGCCCTGCGCAGGGCGGCGTCCGCCGTCTGCTCGCCTGTCCCGCCAGACCTGGCGGTGGCCGCCGCCGAGAGCACGGCGAAGCCGAGGCCCATGCCGATGGTTCCGCTGTCGACGACCCTTACCGGGACGGGTGCGTCGTCGGCGGCTAGCCGTGCCGCCTCTACTGTCCCGGACATGGCGGCGGACAGGTGAACGGAGACGATCTCACTGGCGCCCGCGTCCGCGGCGGCCCTGTAGGCATCGGCGAAGCGGACCGGTGAGGGGCGAGACGTCGTGATGTTCAGCGCGTGGGCGGCCTCGCCGGTGCTTATATCGTCCCGGGTGGCGCCGCCGACGGCGATCTGCAACGGGACGACGGTCAGCGCGTGCTGTTCGGCGAAGCCAGGCGGAAGGTGGGCGGTCGAGTCCGTGACGACCGCGACGGCGCTGCCCATGAAGGGACGCTACCCGCGGAGAGTGCGTCAGGGCTGGACGGGCACGCCGCCGCGCCAGATCCGCAGGGCGCGGAGGCCGAACGCCCATGCGAACGCGCCCTCGTGGTCGGCGTCCCACAGGACGATGTCGGCGAGCATGCCGGGCGCGAGAGATCCGCGGTCGCCGACGCGCAGGGCCGCGGCGCCGCCGAGGGTGGCGGCACGCAGCGCCTCGGTGACGCTGAGGCCGAACATCGCGACGGACAGCCCGATGACGAGGGGCATCGAGGTGATGCCGCACTGGCCGGGGTTGTGGTCGGTGCCGAGCGCGACGGTGACGCCGCGGTCGAGCATCTGCCGGACGGGTGCGGGCGCGCGGCTGCTGTTCAGGGCGCTGCCGGGGCAGACGGTGGCGGTGACGCCGGCATGGGCGAGGGCCTTGATGTCGTCGTCGTTGGCCTGGGTGAGCAGGTCGGCGGACGCGCAGCCGACCTCGGCGGCGACCTGCGCGGCGCCGACGCGCTCGTTGGCGCAGGCGTGCATCCGCGCCTTGAGCCCGGCGCGCTTGCCGGTGAGCAGGAGCGCGCGGGCCTCTTCGGCGGTGAAGTGGCCCTCGTCGCAGTAGACGTCGATGGAGTCGGCTCCGGCGACGGCGGCGTCGTTCGCCCACAGGCGGACGGCCTCGATGTAGTCGCGGCGGCGGCCGAAGAACTCGGGCGGCAGGATGTGCGCGGCGAGGAACGTCGCGTGGATGCGCGGCATGGCCGGTTCGCCTTCGAGGGACCGCAGCATCCGGATGTCGGCGAGTTCACCGTCGCGGGTGAGGTGGTAGCCGGTCTTGGCCTCGACGGTGGTCGTCCCGGCGAGGATCCACTGGCGGAGCCGTTCGCGGACGCCGTTGCAGAGCGTCCACGGGTCGGTTCCCCGGGTGACGGTCACGGTGGAGTTGACGCCGCCGCCCGCCGCGGTGATGGCGGAATGGGACGATCCACTGGTGCGCATGGCGAGCTCGGCCCACCGGTTGCCCGCGTAGACGGGGTGGGAGTGCGCGTCGATGAGCCCGGGGGTGACGAGACCGCCGCCGAGGTTCTCCACGTGGTCGACGTCGACGATGTCGTCGATGATGCCGGGGACGCGCTGCGGCAGGTCGGAGGCGGGTCCGGCCCAGACGATGCGGTCGTCGTGGATGAGCACGGCCGCGTTGCTGCAGACGTCGGTGCCCGTCCAGAGCCTGCCGATGTTCGTCAACAGCCGTACGGTCATAGGGTCACCGACCTGGGTGGGGCATGGCGCGCTTCAGCGCGGAACCGGGCGCCGTGTGGCGATGGTGCGGGCCGCCTGCCCTCTTTCCCATGGTCGGGCCTGCCGTGCATGTGGGGCGGGCCACTTGCTCTCGATCTCGCGCTGGACCTGTCATGCGTGGGCCACCTGCTCTCGATCCGAAACGCCGACTGGGTGCCGGCGACTCACCGTCGGTGGGTCGGGTGGCCGGACGACCACCAATGGCAACGAGACCGGAGATATCGGTTTCGTCACGGTAGTGCACTGAGGGCCCGTCCGACAACCTCTGATCGCAGCGCATCGACAGCCATCACCCCGCCCCTTAGCTCTACGACCGTACGGATTTCAACCCGACCGTCAAGCGGATTGGGAAAGCTGTCACCGTTCAGCGACCAGGATGAACCGGAGGCCGACTTCCGGCCGCCGCTAAGCACCCTGGTGGACCGATCCAATACCCGTCATCGGGTCCGAAACCCTCCCGGCGTGGGCCAAGGGCCCGGGCTTTGGAGCCCGGGCCCTGTCCCAGGTGTTACGGGGCCGGCGCCACGGTTTCGTAGCGGGACAGTTCCCCGGCGAGGTCGGCCGGCATCCTGGCGTGGAGCATCGTGCCCTCCGCCAGGTGCTCCTGCTTGAGCACCTCGCCGCGCTCGTGCACCTGCGCGACGAGGTCGCCGCGCTCGTACGGCACCACGACGTGCAGCTCGCTCTCCAGGCCGGGCAGGTCGGCCTCGATGGCCGCGCGCAGCTCCTCGATGCCGAACCCGGTGCGGGCGGACACGACGACGCTGTGCGGCTCCCGCCGCTGGAGGCGGGCGATCGCGAGCTCGTCGGCGGCGTCCGCCTTGTTGATCACGACGATCTCGGGGATCCTGTCGGCGTCGATCTCGCGCAGCACCTCCCGGACGGCGTCGAGCTGCGCCTCGGGGGCCGGGTCGGAGCCGTCCACGACGTGCAGGATCAGCCCGGCGTCGGTGACCTCCTCCAGCGTCGAGCGGAACGCCTCGACGAGCTGGTGCGGCAGGTGCCGGACGAACCCGACGGTGTCGGCGAGGGTGTAGGCGCGGCCGCCGGGCGTCTCGGCACGCCGGACGGTCGGGTCGAGGGTGGCGAACAGCGCGTTCTCCACCAGGACCCCGGCGCCGGTGAGCCGGTTGAGCAGGGACGACTTGCCCGCGTTGGTGTAGCCGGCGATGGCGACGGCGGGCACCGCGTGGCGGCGCCGCTCGCCGCGCTTGGTGACGCGCGACTTGGACATCTCGGCGATCTGCCGGCGCAGCTTGGCCATCCGGGTGCGGATCCGCCGCCGGTCCAGCTCGATCTTGGTCTCGCCGGGGCCGCGGCCGCCGATCCCGACGCCGCCGGCGGCGCGGCCGCCGACCTGCCGGGACAGGTTGCCGCCCCAGCCGCGCAGCCGCGGCAGCAGGTAGTCGAGCTGCGCGAGCTCGACCTGCGCCTTGCCCTCGCGGCTCTTGGCGTGCTGGGCGAAGATGTCGAGGATCAGCGCGGTCCGGTCGATCACCTTGACCTGGACGGTCTCCTCCAGGTGCCGGAGCTGGCTCGGGGCCAGCTCGCCGTCGCAGATGACGGTGTCGGCGCCGGTGGCGATGACGATGTCGCGCAGTTCGGCGGCCTTGCCGGAGCCGATGTAGGTGGCCGGGTCGGGGCGGTTGCGCCGCTGGACGAGGCCCTCCAGCACTTCGGAGCCCGCGGTCTCGGCGAGGAGCGCCAGCTCGCGAAGCGAGTTCTCGGCGGCCTCGGCGGTGCCGTCCGTCCACACCCCGACGAGGACGACCCGCTCCAGCCGGAGCGCGCGGTACTCGACCTCGGTGACGTCGGTCAGTTCGGTGGACAGGCCCGCGACGCGGCGCAGGGCCCGGCGGTCCTCAAGGTCGAGTTCGCCCGTCATGGGCTCGTACTCGGCTTCGTCGATGGCGGCCTCGTCCCGAGCGTCGAAGGCGTCGAGCCTGGTCTGGTCTGCAGAGAAAGGTTGAGTCATATGTCCTCTGTGCAACGCCGCGGTGCGGCCGTGTCTTCCCGCCGATGGTCTCACGCACCTTCCCCGGTGGTCACGCGGTTATCCGCGCCATCTGGGGCAACCCCCGCTTTGACCCGGCTCGGCACCGCCGAGTAGCGTTCTCCACATAACAGAAACCGAATTTCGCGGTACGAAAACAAGAGGAAGGGCAGGCAGATGGCTGGACTTGACGGCATCGAGGTCACCGGACCCCTCGGCGATCGCTACGAGGAGATCCTGACCCCCGAGGCGCTCGGCCTGCTCGCCTCCCTGCAGCGCGCGCTCGGCGCACGGCGCGAGGAACTTTTGGCGGCCCGCGCCGAACGTCAGCGCAAGCTCTCCGCGGGCGGCACGCTCGACTTCCTGCCCGAGACCGCGAACATCCGGGACGACGGCTCCTGGCGCGTCGCCGACCCCGCCCCCGGCCTGGAGGACCGCCGCGTCGAGATCACCGGCCCCACGGACCGCAAGATGACGATCAACGCGCTGAACTCCGGCGCGAAGGTGTGGCTGGCCGACTTCGAGGACGCCAACACCCCCCTCTGGGACAACATGATCGAAGGGCAGCTCAACCTGCGCGACGCCCTCGACCGCACCATCGACTTCACCGACGAGAAGAGCGGCAAGTCCTACGCGCTGAAGGACGACGCGGAGCTCGCGACGATCGTCGTCCGGCCGCGCGGCTGGCACATGGAGGAGAAGCACCTCCTCGTCGACGGCAAGCCCATGTCGGGGTCGCTGTTCGACTTCGGCCTGTACTTCTTCCACTCCGCCCGCAGGCAGCTCGCCAAGGGCAAGGGCCCGTACTACTACCTGCCGAAGATGGAGAGCCACCTTGAGGCGCGGCTCTGGAACGACGCGTTCAACCTCGCCCAGGACGCCCTGGACGTCCCGCGCGGCACGATCCGCGCGACCGTCCTGATCGAGACGATCCCGGCCGCGTTCGAGATGGAGGAGATCCTCTACGAGCTGCGCGACCACTCCGCGGGCCTGAACGCCGGCCGCTGGGACTACCTCTTCTCCGTGATCAAGAAGTTCCGGGACCGGGGCGCGGACTTCATCCTCCCGGAGCGGAACGCGATCACGATGACCGCGCCGTTCATGCGGGCCTACACCGAGCTGCTCGTCCGGACGTGCCACAAGCGCGGCGCGCACGCGATCGGCGGGATGGCGGCGTTCATCCCGTCCCGCCGCGACGAGGAGGTCAACAAGGTCGCGCTGGAGAAGGTCAGGGCCGACAAGACCCGCGAGTCGGGCGACGGCTTCGACGGCTCGTGGGTCGCGCACCCCGACCTCGTCCCGGTGTGCCGGGAGGTGTTCGACGGAGTCCTCGGCGGCAAGCCGAACCAGCGCGACCGGCTGCGCGAGGACGTCAGCGTCTCCGCCGCCGACCTCCTCAACATCAAGGCGACCCCCGGCGAGATCACCGAGGCGGGCCTGCGCAACAACATCGACGTCGCGCTGCGCTACCTCGCGACCTGGCTGGACGGCGCCGGCGCGGTCGCGATCCACAACCTGATGGAGGACGCGGCGACCGCCGAGATCTCCCGCTCCCAGGTGTGGCAGTGGATCTACAACGGCGTCACCACCGCCGAGGGCAGGAAGATCACGAAGGAGTGGGTCGCGGAGCTGCTGGACGAGGAGCTCGCGAAGATCCGGCAGGAGCTGGGGCAGGCGTACAACGAGCCCCGCTACGACCAGGCGGTGGCGCTCTTCAAGGACGTCACCCTCGCCGACGAGTACTCCGAGTTCCTCACCACCCCCGCCTACCAGCGGTTCCCCTGAGCGGCGTCCCCCGATCTTGCGGCGGGAGGCGGGGGCGGAGGAAGGTGGAGTGCATGGAAGCGGGACTCGCGGTGCTCGCGGCACGGCTCGAAGGGCTGCTCGGGGCCGCGCGGGTGATCACCGATCCGGTGCGGCTGCGCACGTACGAGTGCGACGGCCTGACCAACCACCGGTCGACGCCCGCGGTCGTGGTGCTGCCCGGCACCGCCGAGCAGATCGCCGCGATCGTCCGCGAGTGCGCGGCGTCCGGGGTGCCGTACGTGGCGCGCGGGTCCGGGACGGGCCTGTCCGGCGGGGCGCTCCCCCGGGCGGACGGCGTGCTGATCGTCACCTCGCGGATGCGCCGGATCCTGGAGATCGACATTCCGGGGCAGCGGGCCGTGGTGGAGCCCGGTGTGATCAACCTGGACGTGACGCGGGCCGTCCGGCCGTACGGGTACTACTTCGCGCCCGACCCGTCCAGCCAGCAGATCTGCTCGGTCGGCGGGAACGTGGCGGAGAACTCCGGCGGCGCGCACTGCCTGAAGTACGGGTTCACCGCGCATCACGTGCTGTCCTGCGAGGTCGTCACGCCGGACGGCGAGATCGTCGAGCTGCCGGCCGGCGGCCCGGGCTACGACCTGCTGGGCGTGTTCGTCGGCGCGGAGGGCACGCTCGGCATCACCACCAAGATCACCGTGCGGCTGACGCGGGTGCCGGAGACGGTGCAGACGCTGCTGGCGGCGTTCGGGTCGATCGAGGCGGGCGGCGCCGCGGTGTCGGCGATCATCGGCGCGGGCGTCGTCCCGGCGGCGATCGAGATGATGGACGCGCTGTCGATCGAGGCGGCGGAGGCGGCGGTGCGCTGCGAGTACCCGCCGGGCGCGGGCGCGGTGCTGATCGTGGAGCTGGACGGCCCCGAGCCGGAGGTCGCGGCGCAGTTCGCCGAGGTCGAGCGGATGTGCCGGGAGGCGGGCGCGTTCGAGATCCGCATCGCCGCCGACGACGAGGAGCGCGCGCTGATCTGGAAGGGGCGCAAGTCGGCGTTCGCGGCGGTCGGCCGGATCAGCCCGGCCTACATCGTCCAGGACGGCGTGATCCCCCGGACGTCGCTCCCGCAGGTGCTGGCGAGCATCGACGCGCTGTCGGCCGAGTCGGGTGTGCGGGTCGCGAACGTCTTCCATGCGGGCGACGGCAATCTGCATCCGCTGGTGCTGTTCGACGATGCCGAGCCGGGCGCGGAGGAGCGTGCGGAGGCGGTGTCGGGCGCGATCCTCGACCTGTGCATCGAGCATGGCGGTTCCATCACGGGCGAGCACGGCGTAGGGGTGGACAAGTCCCGCTACATGACCCGCATGTTCACCGACGCCGATCTGGACACGATGCAGATGGTCCGCTGCGGTTTCGACCCTGATGGGCTGTGCAACCCGGGCAAGGTGTTCCCGACACCGCGCCTGTGCGGTGAGGTCCCCGGTGTGCGCAGAGGCGCCCACCCGTATGAGGGAAAGGCGGACCTTTTCTGATGGGGCCCCTGGACGCTCTGGCGAAGGTCTGCGGAGATGTAAGGCCCGGTGAACCTGCGGAAGGTGTGCTCGGTGTGGAGCCCGCGCTGGTCGCCGCGCCGGAGAACGTGAACGAGGCCGCCGAGGTCATGCGCGTCGCGGCCGAGAACGGGCTGGCGGTCGTCCCGCGTGGGGCCGAAACCCGCCTGGACTGGGGCGCGCCCCCGGATCGGTGCGATCTGCTGGTCGACACCCACCGGCTGGATGGTCTCATCGAGCACGCCGCAGGTGACCTTGTGGCGAAGGCTGAGGCGGGCCTGCCGATGGAGCGGCTCGCCGAGAAGCTCGCAGAGCGCGGTCAGCGGCTCGCGCTGGACGTTCCCGTGCCCGGTTCCACTGTCGGCGGCACTATCGCCACGGGCGCCGCGGGTCCGCTTCGTTCGCTCTACGGGACGCCGCGCAGCCTGGTCATCGGGCTGACGATCGTCCGGGCCGACGGTCAGATCGCGCGTTCCGGCGGGAAGGTCGTCAAGAACGTCGCCGGGTACGACCTCGGACGGCTCTTCTCCGGCTCGTTCGGCACTCTCGGGCTGATCGTGGACGCGACGTTCCGCCTGCACCCTGTGCCCGCGGCGACCGCCTACGTGGTCTGCGCTGTGAGCGGGCCAGAAGATGCGCATGACGCCGTCCAGACCGTCCTTCACTGTGCGGTGGCGCCGAGTGCGGTGGAGTACATCGGCCCGGGAACGGTCGCGGTCCTTCTGGAGGGCGTCCCAGACGGGGTAGCCGCGCGTGCTCGGCAAACCGCAGAGCTGCTAGGCGAGAACGCCGAAATCGCCGAAACCGCACCGGACGGCTGGGGACGGTACCCGGACGGCAGCACCCTCATCGACATCAGCGCCCCGGCGCCAGCCCTCCGCGACCTCCTCTCCCTGCTCAGCCCCAACATCGCAGTAACCTGGAGTGGCAGCGGGCACGGCTACGTCGGTCTCCCCTCGGAGTCGACACCGGACGAGGTGGCCGACGTCCTAGGACGGCTACGGAACGCCCTGGGCCGGCACCGTGGCGGCGCCGTCGTCCGCTACACGCCGGAGGAGGTGCGAAGCGAGATCGACCTGTGGGGCCCGGTTCCTGCGCTCGCGCTGATGCGGCGCGTGAAGGACCAGTTCGACCCGGATCACCGGCTGTCCCCGGGCCGCTTCGCGGGAGGAATCTGATGGGCGCTGAGGACGACCTCCCAAATCTGCTGAGCGACTGCGTGCACTGCGGTTTCTGCCTGCCGACATGCCCGACGTACGTCCTGTGGGGCGAGGAGATGGACTCTCCCAGGGGCCGCATCCACCTCATGCAGCAGCACGTGGACGGAGCCCCGCTCAGCGACGCGATGGTGGAGCATTTCGACCGCTGCCTGGGGTGCATGGCATGCGTGACGTCCTGCCCGTCCGGTGTGCAGTACGACCGGCTGATCGAGATGACCCGCGCCGACGTCGAGCGTGAGCATCCTCGTTCGCTGAAGGAACGTGCCATCCGGGAACTGGTCTTCCAACTGTTCCCGTACAGGCGGCGGCTTCGTGCTCTACGCGGGCCGTTGCGCGCCTACCAGAAATCGGGTCTGGAGCGGCTCGTCCGGCGTAGTGGCCTCCTGGAGCGCATCTCGCCGTCTGTCGCCGCGATGGAACGGCTTGCCCCGCCCCTGGGCAGGGCGCCGAAACTGCCCGAACGGGTCGCGGCGCGTGGTGAGCGCCGGGCCACGGTCGGGATGCTGACCGGCTGCGTGCAGGCCGAGTTCTTCCCCGGCGTGAACGCGGCCACGGCGCGCGTCCTGGCGCTGGAGGGCTGCGACGTCGTCATCCCCAGGGAACAGGGCTGCTGCGGCGCGCTGTCCATGCACTCCGGCCGCGAGGACGAGGCCCGCGCCTTCGCCCGCCGGACGATCCAGATGTTCGAGGCCGTCGACGTCATCGTGGTGAACTCCGCGGGCTGCGGGTCGGCGATGAAGGAGTACCGGGCGCTGCTCGCCGACGATCCGGCCTGGTCGGGACGCGCGGACGCGCTGTCGGCCAAGACCCGCGACTTCGCCGAGTTCCTCGCCGATCTCGGGCCGCGCGCGAAACGCGAACCCGTTCCGGTCACCGTCGCCTACCACGACGCTTGCCATCTGGCCCACGCGCAGGGGATCCGCAGCCAGCCGCGGGAGCTGCTCGCCGCGATCCCCGAGCTGACCGTCCGCGAGATCGCCGAACCGGAGATCTGCTGCGGCTCCGCCGGGACCTACAACCTGTTCCAGCCGGAGGCCGCCGGAGAGCTCGGCGACCGCAAGGCGGTGAACGTGGACGCCACCCGGGCCGAACTACTGGTCGCCGCCAACCCCGGCTGCTCCATGCAGATCGCCACCGCGCTGCGGCGGCGCGGCGCCGGCATCGCCGTCGCGCACACCGCGCAGGTGCTGGACGCCTCCCTGCGAGGCCTCGGTCGCGACGCGCTCGTCACGCGCAATTCGTAAGCGCCTGACCAGGGACATCGCCGATCCGGGCGTCCGGTATCGTGTCTGACTGCTTGAGACAGGACGCGCTTACTGAGCCTCTGAACGGGCCCGAGGGAGCACGCAGAGCATGGCCACCAGCTATCGACCGAACCGTTCGAACCGTTCGCACCGCCGGAAAAAGAAGAGCAACGCGGGGAGGCTCGGGCTCGCCGGGGCCCTCGCCGGAGCCGTGGGCATCGCCGCCGTGGCCGCCGGGATCGTCGTCCTCCGCCCGGACGGGGAGTCCGGCACGGATCCCGCCCGTCCGGCGTCCGCCGGTCAGGGCGACGGCGCCGGGGCGCAGGGCCCGTCCGTGCCCGCCCCGAAGACCGGTCCCCCGATCGGCTTCACGACGCCGGAGGGCTACGGCTACAGCCTCGCCGCCATCAAGGCGGGGACGGACAAGCAGCCGCTCGGCGCCACCGGGGCCCCGCCGTCCGGCACGACGTACGCCTACGCCGACTACGTCCTCACCAACAGCCAGCGGCGGCCCGTGCTGCTGGACTATCCGGCCGACTTGTTCCTGCCGAAGGCGCAGGTCCCGTCGTCCACGCGGGAGCGGTGCATGCCGCAGCCCGGCATCCCGGACGCCATGTGCACGCTCCCGAACCAGAGCAAGATCACCGCCCGGGTCGGCGGGGCGAAGGAGCCCGTCGACGAGAACGGCAGCTTGATGATCCCGGCGGGCGCGTCGTACGTGGTGCGGATCGCCACCGAGCTCCCGGTCGACGCGGGCATCTCCGCCGACGACCTGCGGCTGTACGTGTGGAACGCGCGTTTCACCAACGACCGCAAGGGCGTCCAGCTCGCGTTCCCCTGAGGGTGGTCTCGCTGGTCTTGTTATCGGGGTGCTGTGAACCCGATGTCCTGGTAGGCGGGCTCGAAGAAGCCACAAGCCCCCATATTGGCCAGACCCGCGCGTGTGGCGACGAGCTGGGGACGCTGATACAGCGGCAAGACCGATGCTTGTTGCCAGATGAGCCGATCGGTTCTGTTCACGAGGACGTGAATTCTCGCCGGGTCGATCTCTGCGATAGCGCGATCCATGGCGGTGTCTATGGCCGCCGTACCGATGCGGGAGAAATTCTGCTGGACGCGGTCGCCGTGGGGTCGCGCGAAGACGGCCTGCATCGGCGACACCGGGAAAGACGTGCCGAGCCAGGAGAACGGGACGATGTCGAAGTCTCCGGGCGCGACGTACCGGTCGAACGCGTCGTCGGCGGGCACCGGGACGATGTCCACGCGGACACCGATGCGTTCGAGCAAGGCGCGGGTCAACTCCCCTTCCCGTTTGCTGATCGGAACTCCGGAGGGGACGACGAAGCGTAGGGAAAGCGTCCGTCCCGCTTTGGTCCGGTACTTGCCGTGGCTGGGGAGCGTCCAGCCTGCCTCGTTCAGGAGTTCTCTGGCGCGAGCCGGATCGTACCTTCCGAGGTCTCCGGAGTTGTCCTGGTAGCCGTCCTGGGTGTTGACATAGAAATGGTTGCCGAGCGTCTGTACGGGCACCCCGAGCCCGGACAGATCGGCGCTGGCGATGATGCGCCTATCGATCCCGAGCATGACGGCCCGCCGCACCCGAACATCGGACAGGGCGGGGCCCTTCGCATTGAGCGTGAAATGCCGCCAGTCCGGACCGCCCGCCCGGCGTACCGCTGCTCCTGGAACGCTCTGGACGCGTTTCAGGGCGCCCGCGTCGAGACCGATGTCCATCAGGTCGATCTCGTTGTTGGTGAACGCGCCGGGCATCGCGCTGGTGTCCATGGCGCGGTAGACGATCCGGTCGAGTTTCGCGGGTGCTCCCCACCAGGCGGGGTCACGGACGATGGTGAGAGTCTTGGCCGTCCGGTCGATTTCCTGGAATTTGAACGGGCCGGATGTGACAGGCAGGCGATTCATCCAGCCGGTGTTGAACGCGCGTGGCGTGGAGTAGGCGACGGCAGGGTAGAGCGGGCTGAACAAGCTGCGCCAATCCGCGTACGTCCCATCGAAAGTCACCTTCACGGTGTGCTCGCCTGCGCCTCGCTCGACGCGCCTGATTCGGCTATAGCCGGTGGTGGACGAGACCTCGTACCGCGTGTCACGTCCAGAGAGCGCGTGCGTCTGGGCGACGAAGTCGGCCTGTCCGATGGGGCGGCCGTCCGACCACCTGGCCTTCGGGTTGAGCCGGTAGGTCACGGTCTGGCCATGCTTCGTGCGCTTCAACGTCGCCGACCGCAGATATTCGGGAACAGGGCGCGGCGTGGCCTTCTCGCCGGCCCGCATCAAGTACGGCAGGACTCCCTGAGTGACGTGCTCGACCGCTCCTTTGGTGCCATTGACATGGTTGAAATTCCACTGGGTCGAAAACTCCGGCAGTGGCCAGCGAAGCGTCCCGCCGTCCACGACACGGTCACGCGGGGTCGGATTGACATCGGACGCTGGAAGGCGTCCGGACGCCGTTTGGCTGAACGACTCCCCCGCCGCACTGCAGCCACCCAAGGCCAGCAACAACAAGACGCAAACGACGACACGTGTCATAGTCCGGCCCTAGCTTCGACAAGCGGATAGTGGCAGGCGACAGACTGATCTGCGTCGCCCTCAGGCCGCAGCGGACGGGACGCCGGTTCGTGTTCCTCGCACAGACGTCCGTCGACGGCGGTCAGCGTGGCGTAGCGCGGACACCGAGAACGGAATCGGCATCCCATGGGCGACGAAGCCGGGTCAGGTGGCTCGCCCTGCAAAAGGACAAGGGGACGACGCCGCTCCAGAACCGGATCAGGCAACGGGACGGCGTCGAGCAGCGCGCGTGTGTACGGATGGGCTGGGGCGCCGTACACGTCCCCTACCGAACCGGTCTCCGCGATACGGCCCATGTACATGACGGCGACTCGATCTGCGATCCGGTGGACGACGGCCAAGTCATGAGCGACGAACAGGTAAGCCAGGCCGAGCCGCTCACGCAGTCTCTCCAGCAGGGTGGTGACTTCGGCCTGAACTGACACGTCCAAGGCCGCTAATGGCTCGTCCAGGAGCAGTAGACGCGGCTCTAATGCCAAGGCTCTGGCCAGGCCCACGCGCTGCGCCTCCCCGCCTGAGAGACCGTGCGGGAATCGCCGGGCATGCTCTGGCCCTAACCCCACCAATTCCAGTAGCTCTTCGACACGGCCACCAACCCTGGACGCCGCTACACCATGCGTGGTCAGCGGTTCGGCAAGGATGGATGCCACACGCATTCGCGGATTGAGGGACGCGTAAGGGTCCTGGAACACGACCTGGACATCGCGTCGCAAAGCTTTGCGCTGGGCGGCGCGCAAGGCCGCCGTGTCATGTCCGAAGACTGCGATGCGTCCACTCTGCGGGCGTGACAGCCGCAGGATCTCCATCAGGGTCGTGGTCTTGCCGCTTCCCGATTCGCCCACCAGCGCTAAGGTCTCGCCCTCTCGGACGTCGAAACCGATACCGTCCAAGGCCCGTACCGTCCCGGCTCGGCGTCGCAGCAATGCGCCCCTATAGAGCGGGTAGTGGCGGACGAGCCCGTCCACCGCCAGCACCACGGACCGCCCAGCGCGCTCAACCCCCGCTCTAGGGGCAGACGACTCCCCGATACGCGGAACCGAGCACAGCAACGCCTTCGTGTAGGGGGTGGCCGGCCGCCGGTAGATCTGCTCCACCGGCCCTTGCTCGACGGCGCGTCCCCCGTGCATCACCATCACCCGGTCTGCGAATCCGGCGACGACGCCCATGTCATGGCTGATCAGCACGATCGCCGCGCCGGTGGCGTCCTGGGCGGCCCGCAGCACGTCCAGGACCTGCGCCTGGACGGTCACGTCGAGCGCGGTCGTCGGCTCGTCCGCGATCAGCAGGCCGGGTTCGTTCGCGATCGCCATGGCGATCACCACGCGCTGCCGCATCCCGCCGGACAGCTCGTGCGGGTACGCACGAGCAACCCGGGCGGCGCCCGGAATACCGACCAGCCCGAGCAGTTCGACGGCCCGCGCACGTGCCGCCGCACGGGTGGCCTTGGAATGGATCAGGACCGTCTCGGCGATCTGGTCGCCGACCCTGCGGACGGGCGTGAGCGCTGACAGCGGATCCTGGAAGATCATCGACAGGTCATCGCCGCGTATCCGGGAGAGCTCGGCGTCAGACCGTCCCAGCAATTCCTCACCGCGCAATCTCACCGACCCGGCCACATGGGCGCTCTCCGGCAGAAGCCCGATCAGCGCGAGCGCGAGGGCCGTCTTCCCCGCCCCCGACTCGCCGACGATTCCGAGCACCTCCCCCGGACCGACCGTGAAGCTCACGTGCCGTACGGCGGCGTGCGCCTGCGGCGCGTAGCGAACCGTCAGATCCGTGACCCGCAGGACGGTCAACGCGCACCTCCCGAGGCGGGGTCGAGGCCGTCACGCAGACCGTCGCCCAGCAGATTCACCGCCAGAACGATGAGCACCAGCAGCCCGGCGGCGAACCCGAACGGCAACGGATAGGCGGCCACGGCACCGTGTCCGTCGGCGATCAATGTGCCGAGCGACACGTCCGGCGGACGGACGCCGAGCCCCAGATACGACAGCCCGCTCTCCGCGACGATCGCGACGCCGACGCTGAGGCTCGCATCCACGGCCAGCAGCGACGCGAGCTGCGGCAGGACGTGCCGGACGATCACGCGCGGCGCGCCCACGCCCAGGAACCGGGCGGCCAGCACGTACTCGCGGTCGCGCAGCGAAGCGGTCATGGCGCGCACCATCCGCGCCGTGATCATCCACATGAACGCGGCGAGGAGCGGGATGAGCACGGGCGCGCCCCCATCAAGGTGCGGGGCCAGCAGAACGACGATCAGGAAGGGCGGCAGGGCGAGCAGCAGGTCGACACCCCACATCAGGGTCCGGTCGAGGCGTCCGCCCGCGTATCCGGCGGCGGTGCCGACGACGGCGGCGATTCCGGTCGAGATCACCGCGACGGCGAGACCGATGAGCAGCGACGTCCGCGCTCCGCGCAGGGTGACGGCGAAGACGTCGCGCCCGCTCTCCGTCGTGCCGAGCCAATGCTCCGCTGTCGGCCCGGACCTGAGGGCCGCGAAGTCCGTGTCGTCCCAGCTCCACGGCGCCACGAGCGGCCCAGCGAACACGAGCGCTAGCAATGTCGCGAGCAGAACGAGCCCGGCGACGGCCCGCCGGCTCCGGATCACGATCACACCGCCGCCCGGACGCGCGGGTCGAGGGCGCCCTGCAGAACGTCCGAGATCAGCCCGGCCAGGGCGACCCCGCACACCGCGATGCAGACGATCGCCGCGACCGCGTTCACGTCCCCGCGCGCGATGGAGTCGACGAGCCACTCCCCGGCCCCATGCCAGCCGAAGATCTTCTCTGTGTAGATGCCGCCGAGGAGCAGCAGGCCAAAGGCATAGACGAAGTAGGTCGTCACCGGAGCCAACGCCGTGCGCAGCCCGTGCCGCAACAGTGCCCGACGCCGTCGCAGTCCTCTGGCCCGCGCAGTGCGCACGTAGTCGGCGTGCAGAACGTCCAGCATCATGGCGCGCTGGTAGCGGCAGTAGAGGCCGAGTTGTGCGAGTGCGATGGTGACCGTCGGCAGCAGCAGATGCCTGACCCGGTCAGCGAGCCCGCCGAGCACCCCGTGGGACGCACCAGCCGTGGACTCCCCGACCCACACGAAGACCTGCACGCCCACAACGCCGTTCACCAAGCTCGCCGCGATCTGCAGCACCACCGCCAGAACGAACACCGGTGCGGCCACCAGCAGATATGAACCGAGACAGATGAGTCTGTCGGCCATCCGTCCGCGCCGTGTCGCCGCGTAGGCGCCCAGAAGGACGCCCACAACGCTCCCTAGGACGGCGCCCGGGGCCAGCAGCCGGAGACTCACCCCGAGCCGTCGCCATAACTCGGCGTTGACCGCTTCGCCGTCCCACGTCCGGCCGAAGTCGCCGCGGACGACGCCCGCCGTCCAGGTCAGGTACCGGTCGGCCAGAGGCTCCCGGTCGTTCAGGTTGAGGGCGGTGAGCCGGGCGTCGACCACGGCTTCGGGTGGACGGGGCGCCCTTCCTTCCAAGCCGGCGCGCGGATCGAGCGCGGCGGCGGCGAGCGCGTAGGCGAGGCTCATCGCGAGGACGGCCAGCGCCAGCCGGCCCGCCAGCCGGCGCAGCAGGAACGCCGCCATGTCTTCCCTTCGGACCACCCAGAAGAATCACAGAATGCTACTGAGCGATCACATACTGCGCGGGAAAACGGCAGATGTCAGGCGATGGCGGGTTCGCGGCCCGGCGCGGTCTCGTCGCGGGCGCGTCCGCGCAGCCCGCCGACCGTCAGCAGGACGAATCCCGCGGCGGCCCACGCGACCAGGACGGTCGCCGCCCCGGTGGCGCCCGCGCCGTCGAAGAACGCCGTCGACCGCAGCAGCGTCACCGCGGCCCCGGGCGGGAGGAGCTGGCCGATCTCGCCCCACGGCTGCGGCAGCAGCTCCGGCGCCGAGGTGGCGGCCGACAGGGGGTTGCCGAGGAACAGCAGCGTGAGCGCGCCGAGGCCGAGCCCGGCCCGTCCGACGGCGGCGGCCAGGCCGACGACCGTGCCGGTCACGGCCAGGATGGTCAGCGACATCACCCCGGCGACCGCGAGGTAGGAACCGGGCAGCAGGGACAGCCAGCCCTGCGCGATCCCCGCCACCCCGAGGCCGCCCAGGGCGGCGAACAGGACCACCCCGGCGGCCCGCCACGCGGCCTTCGGGATCGCGAACGTCAGCAGCACCGCGGCGGCGAGCCCGGACATGATCAGCGGCAGCGCGAGCGCCCCGAACCCGGCGCCGCGCGGGTCGTCGGAGTCGGCCGCGACGACGTCCTCGACAGGCGCCGGCGCGCCCCCCGGCTGGGCGAGATTCTGAGCCAGGGCGCTCAGCTGCTGGGCGATGACCGGCGACGCGGCGGACGCGGTGAGGACCTTCGGGCCGGACGGCGTCGTGACGACGGCGCCGTACGCCTCCCGGTCGGCGAGCGCCGCGCGGGCGGCGGCCTCGTCCCGTTCCGTCCGGACGTCGAACGCGCCGGGGCGTTCACGGTCCAGCCTTTCCGCGACGGCGGCGGCCTGCGGACCGGCCACGACGACCGGGACGTCGCGCGGCGCCACCCGCGCCGCGGGCCAGGAGAACGCGATGATCATGACGAGCTGGAGCAGCGCGGCGGCGAGCGCGATGCCGGCGGTGCGCGAGGCGAGGGAGGCCCGCATGGACTCCTCCTAAAACGAATGTCCGTTCTCTTTTCTTGCCGCCAGCGTCGCACCCACCGTCCGAGCTTGTCAAGAAACGAACGTTCGTTTTAAATTGGACCCATGCCGCGAGTCAGCGAAGAGCACCTGGAGCGCCGCCGGCGCCAGATCCTGGACGCCGCCCGCGTCTGCTTCATCCGCAAGGGCATCCACGCGACGTCCATGCAGGACATCTTCGCCGAGTCCGGGCTCTCGGCCGGCGCCGTCTACCGGTACTACAAGAGCAAGAACGAGATCATCGAGGCCAACATCTCGGCGGTCATCGGCGATCTCAACGCGTTCTTCGGCCGGCTCGCCGACAGCGATCCGCTGCTCCCGGTGGACGAGCTGATCGAGCAGTTCGCGTCCAGGGTCGTCAGCCTGTCCGGCCCCGACGGCCCGCTCCGGCTCGCCCCGGCCGCCTGGGCGCTCGCCATGCACGACCCGGAGATCGCCGCGTACATGGCCGGCAACATCAACGGCATCCGCGAGACGTGGACGCGCTACCTGCGCCGCCTGGTCGACGCGGGGTTGCTCCCGCCCGGCGCCGACGTCGTCGCCGCGGGCAAGACCTTGTTCGCGATCCTGCCCGGCTTCGTCCTGCAGCGGCTCATCCTGAAGGACGTCTCGCCCGAGGAATTGCGGCGCGGCATCAGGGCGATCAGCCGCGAGAGCATGTTGACTCTGATGGCCTGACCGGCCGCGAACGCGACCCAAGGCTCCCCTTGGGCATCCGAATCATGACATTTCGGTCACCCGGATACCCTTGCCCCAAAGAGGGATCGGCGGCGATCCGGAACCCGTCCCGGCGGAGGCTCAGAGCCGTCGCCTGCGGCGCATCCCGTCAGAGCCCGGCGAACGAGGCCCGCCGGCACGGACCGGCATACCCGGCCGCAGACTCTGACCTGCGCCTTCCGTTCTCACCACCGGATTCCGCGGTTACCATCACGGCACGCGCCCAGTGCACCGAGACCGCCACGATCTCGACCGACCCCCAGCCGGTGTCCTGAGGCGGACGACCCCTACGACTGCAGCTCAGGGAACTGTAAGTTTTAACATCCCATTACTTTTGGGGTCCCCAAGGAGCACATGGTGGAGACGGCAGAACACGACCGCGGCGCGGGCCGCGTCGCGTTCCCCATCGCACTCGGGGCCGTCCTCATCGTCGCCACGTCCCTCTACCTCGGCACGAGGCTGCCCGAGGCCCGGCGGATGGTCTGGTGGCACCCCGAGATCCTCGTCGCGCTGACCTGGACGCCGGTCGGCGCGATCCTGCTGCGCCACCGGCGCGGGCTGACGGTCGCCTGGCTCATGCTCGGCTCCGGATTCAGCGCCTCCCTGTACGTCCTGTCGCTCAACCTGGGCCCCTGGTTCGAGCTCCACGACTGGACCGGAACCGGCTTCGTGCAATGGCTCGCCACCTGGCTCTGGGTCATTGACACCTACGCCCTTACCCTCGTCCTGCCGCTGATCTTCCCGGACGGGCGGCTGGTCTCGCGCTGGTTCCGGCCCGTGCTCGTGCTCGCCTGCCTCGTCCCGGTGATCGTGACCGTCCACCTGACGATCGACCCGGACGTGCGGGAGTGGCACAACGGCGTCTCGGTCTACCCCTTCGACGAGATCCCGGTGGCCATCACCGCGATCATTCTCGCCACCCTCGCCGCGGCGCTGTTCTCGCTGGTGGTCCGGTTCATCCAGGCGGCGCCCGACGTGCGCCGGCAGATCGTCTGGGTGGTGTACCCGGGCGTGATCGCCGAGGGGATCATCTACGCGGGCGAGAACGGCCCGATCGGAGACCCGGTGCGCAACATCACGATCGTCGCCGTCCCGATCTGCATCGCCTTCGCGATCACCAGGTACCGGCTCTACGATATCGATCTCGTGGTCAGCCGGACGCTGGTGTACGCGGGCCTCGTCGTGGTGATCACCGGCGTCTACTTCGCGCTCGTCGGCGCCGCGAGCCTGCTCGCGCACGGCGAGGGCACGCTCGCCGGGCTGGCCGGCGCGATCGTCGCGGGCGCCTTCTTCGAGCCCGTCCGGCGCCGCCTGCAGCGCACCGTGGACGGGGTCATCCACGGCGAGCGCGACCCGTACCGCATCGCCGACCGCCTCAACCGGCGGCTGCAGACCGCCGCCGACGCGGCCGCCGCGCTCGCCGTCGCCGCCGAGGTGGCGCGCTCGGCCCTGCACGCCACCGGCGTCACGATCGAGGTCCTGGACCGCGACGGCCGGCTGATCTCCGCGGAGGACGGCGTGCTCGGCGCCCGCCCGCAGCTCATCCCGCTCGTCTGGCACGGGGAGCCGGTCGGCCGGCTGCTGTTCGGCGTCACCCGCACGCCGGACGCCCGCCTGTCCGGCATCCTGGCCCGCAACCTCGCCGAGCTGGCGAACGCGGCGCGGCTGGCCGCGGACGTCCAGCGCTCCAGGGAGCGCATCCTGCGCACCCGCGAGGAGGAGCGGCGGCGGCTGCGCCGCGACCTGCACGACGGGCTCGGCCCGACGCTGGCGAGCCTCGCGATGACCGTCGACGCCGCGCGCATCACGCTGAAGACCGACCCGGAGGCGGTCGACGAGCTGCTGGAGAACCTGCGCGCGACGATGGGCCGCACGATCGGCGACATCCGGGACCTGGTGTACGGGCTGCGTCCGCCCGCGCTGGACGACCTGGGGCTGGAGGGCGCGATCCAGGCGCTCGGCGGCGTCGTCGCGACCGGCGACGGCCCGCAGGTCAACGTGCACGTGGACGGCGACCTCAAGGGCCTGCCGGCCGCCGCCGAGGTCGCCGCGTACCGGATCGTTCAGGAGGCGCTCACCAACGTGCACCGGCACGCGAAGGCGGGCTCAGCGGTGGTGCGGCTGCATCTCAACGGCGATCTGCACGTCACCGTCGACGACGACGGAGTCGGGCTGCCCACGCAGGTGCGCTCGGGCGTCGGGATGTCGTCCATGCGGGAACGTGCGGCGGAACTCGGCGGATCGTGCACCGTAGGGCCCGGCCCCCAGGGTGGAACGCTCGTCCGCGCCAGACTTCCCGTCAACGGCGCTCATCCGTAGCTGCACGACAACACTGCCTACGGATCAGATTTTTCTGCGAAACCGCCACCACAACGCTGAAGCCCACCCCAGTGGGCTGAAAAGACACCCGGTGGGAGGGCCGGTGACCGCCCCCCGCCAAGAAGGTCGCCACCGGCCCTCGGGCTCCGTACGGCACCGGGGCTCCCATCCCGATCCGTACGGGCCATTCACCAGAGGGTGTGCAAGAAAGAAGTTATGCGGCGGAAGGTCCCGTTGGTGAGGGACACTTGTCCCGATCGAGCCGGGACGGTGCCGGATCGTGTTCACCCCTGGTCGGACGGGGATTCCATCAGATCCAGCCGGGCCAAGCCTCGCCCTCGGCGACCAGGACCGCCGGACCTGTCAGGCAGGCGGCCTTTCCGTCGAGGGCGACGCCGACCCGTCCACCGGGAACGTCCACCGTCCAGTCAGACGTCCCGGATGCCCCGATTGTTCCCTGAATCGCGGCGGCCGCCGCGGCGACCGCGACGGTCCCGGTCCCGCAGGAGCGGGTCTCGCCGGAGCCGCGCTCGAACACCCGCATCTCCACGTGCCGCTCCCCCACGAAGCGGAAGAACTCGACGTTCACCCCCTGGGGGAAGACGTTGGGGTCGAAGCCGGGGGCGCGCGACAGGTCCAGCGCGGTGACCGGGCCGTCGACGCGGCACGCCAGATGCGGATTTCCCACGGACACGCGCTCGCCCTGGAACACCGTCCCGGCCAGGGTCGCCTCGCCGGGGCCGAGGAGGTCGGCCGGGCCCATCTCGACGCTCACGTCCCCGGACGCGCCGAGCGTCACCCGCCGCAGCCCCGCCCGGGTCGCCACGTCCCACTCGCCGGGCGCGGCGAGGCCGGCGTCGACCAGATAGCGGGCGAAGACGCGGATGCCGTTGCCGCACATCTCGGCGAGGCTCCCGTCGGCGTTGCGGTAGTCCATGAACCACTCGGCGTCCCCGAAGGAGTCCCCACCGGGCACCACCCCGGGGTCGGTCGCCTTCGTCCGGACGACCCGCAGGACGCCGTCCGCGCCGATCCCGGCGCGCCGGTCGCACAGCCGCGCCACGGCGTCCGGAGTGAGCTCCAGGGCGCCGTCCGGATCGGGCAGGATCACGAAGTCGTTCTCGGTGCCATGTCCCTTGACGAACCGCATCCTTCGATCATATTGCCCCCGACCGGAGCGTTATCCGACCAGCGCCAGCGCGCGATCTACCAGGTCGGACGCGTCGTAGGGAAGCCACTGGACGCGCGGATCGCGCCGGAACCACGACTCCTGGCGGCGGGCGAACCGCCGCGTCAGCCGGACGGTCTCCTCCCGCGCCTGCTCCTCCGTCCACTCCCCCGCCAGGAACCTGAGCACCTGTGCGTAACCGAGGGCGCGTCCCGCGGTGAGGCCGTCGCGCAGGCCGCGCTTCTCCAGTGCCCGCACCTCGTCGACGAGCCCCGCGTCCCACATCCTTCGCACCCGCAGGGCGATGCGCTCGTCCAGCTCGTCCCGGGGGACGCTCAGCCCGAGCTGGACGACCGAGTCGTAGCGGTACCGGTGCTCGGGCAGGGTCGCGCTGAACGGGCGGCCGGAGATCTCGACCACCTCCAGCGCCCGGACGATCCGGCGCCCGTTGCTGGGCAGGATCGCGTCCGCCGCGGCCGGGTCGAGCTCGCGCAGCCGGGCATGCAGCGCTCCCGGCCCCACCTCCGCCAGCTCGCCTTCGAGGCGCGCCCTGACGGCCGGGTCCGTCCCCGGGAACTCCAGATGGTCGAGGGCGGCCCGCACGTACAGGCCGGAGCCGCCGACGAGCACCGGCAGCCGGTCCCGCTCCCGGATCCCCGCGATCGCGTCGGCGCTGAGCCGCTGGTATTCGGCGACGCTCGCCGTGACCGTCACGTCCCAGACGTCCAGGAGGTGGTGCGGGACGCCGCGCATCTCGTCCTGGGAGAGTTTGGCCGTGCCGATGTCCATGCCGCGGTAGAGCTGCATCGAGTCGGCGTTGACCGCCTCCCCGCCGAGGCGCAGCGCGAGCTCCACGGCGAGGTCGGACTTGCCGGCGGCCGTCGCGCCGACGATGGCGATCACATCTGGAGAGGTCACAGGCTTAATTGTGGCAACAGAACGGGTATAGCCGGGTTGTACGGGTGTCGTGCGGGTTCGCGCGGCGCCGAGGACGAGACGAGGGATCCGGGGGGATACACCAATGTCCATCGTCGACAAGGTCAAGCAGATGCTCGGGCAGCACTCCGACAAGGCCCGCGAGGGCGTGGAGAAGGCCGGCGACAAGATCGACGAGCGTACGGGCGGCAAGTACACCGACAAGATCGACAAGGCGCAGGAAAAGGCCGGCGAGCAGATCGACCGCAACGCCGAGGGCGGCGGGCAGCCGGGCGGCGGCCAGCAGCCGGGCGGCCACCACGAGGGCGGCTAGCCCGGCGGCGATCAGCCGTCATGGCCCGCACGTGACCAGCCCGCCACGAAGTAGCCCACTCCGTACGGCGCTTCGTCGGCGAGAACACGCCCCGTAAACCGGCCCGGGCCGCCCACATCGGCGCCGCCCGCGCCGGCGAGCACCTGCCACGCCGCGCGCCCGGCCGCCTGGACCTCCCGGGAAAGTCCCGGATCCAGCGCGGCCAGGGCGGCGGCGTCGGCGTCTCCGAACGCCCGCGCCACCCCCTCGTCGTAAGGGCCCGCACGCTCGTCGAGGTAACCGGGCGCCTTTTCCGAACGGCACGCCGATCCGTCGCCCATGACCAGCAGCGCGACGCGTCCGGACGACTCCGCGAGATCGCGTCCGAGAGCCAGGCATTCGGCCGGTGAGGCGTCGAACGCGACCGCCTGATAGCGGACGCCGACACCGGCGCCGGTACCGGCGCCGGTACCGGCGTTCTGCCGGTCGAGGAGCCAGCGCCCGAGGGAGAGCGACAGCGGGAGCGCCTCAGCACCGTCCTTGGGGTCGTCAGGGCTCGTCCAGGCGAGACCGTAGGGCTGGAGCGTCGCGTAGGCGTCCGGCCCGTAGGAGCGCGTCTCCGGCGCGCCGCCCACCACGATCAGCGCGTCCTCGCCCAGCAGTGGCCGGACGGCGTCGTCGCACGCGGCGCGCAGCGCGTCGAGCTCCGGCGCCGCCTCGCCCGCCATCGCGGGCACGAGGATGGGCGGATGCGGGCACACCGCGGCCGTGACGAGCACGCTGCCTCCTGGAGCCGGGCCTCAACGGGGAACACCCCGATCATGCCGGAGGTCAGGGGCGGGTCGAGCAGCCCGTGACGGGCGCGTCGGGCTCGGCCGGACGCCCGATGGACGGCATTCCGAGCGAAACGCCCTTCGCGCCCTCGCCCTGCCCCTGGCGCGCCTCCCAGGCGTCGCCCGCGCGCGTCCGGCGGACGTTCAGCACCGGCTTGTCCGCGACGAGATGGTGCGGCGCGGCATAGGTGACCTCGACGGAGACCATGTCGCCGGGCCGGACCGGCTCGTCCGGCACGCCGAAGTGCACGAGCCGGTTGTCGGCCGCGCGGCCCGACAGCCGCCGCGTCGCCTGGTCCTTGCGCCCCTCGCCCTCGGCGACCAGGACCTCCAGCGTGCGGCCGAGCTGCTTCTTGTTCTCCGCCCAGGAGATCTCCTCCTGGAGGGCGACGAGCCGCTCGTACCGCTCCTGGACGACCTCCTTCGGCAGCTGGCCGTCCATGGTCGCGGCGGGGGTGCCGGGACGCTTGGAGTACTGGAACGTGAACGCCGACGCGAACCGCGCCTCCCGCACCACGTGCAGCGTCTCCTCGAAGTCGGCGTCGGTCTCGCCGGGGAAGCCCACGATGATGTCGGTCGTGATCGCCGCGTCCGGGATCGCGGCCCGGACCTTCTCGATGATGCCGAGGTAGCGCTCCTGCCGGTACGAGCGGCGCATCGCGCGCAGCACCGCGTCCGACCCGGACTGCAGCGGCATGTGCAGCGACGGCATCACGTTCGGCGTGTCGGCCATGGCGGCGATGACGTCGTCGGTGAAGTCCTTGGGGTGCGGGGAGGTGAACCGGACCCGCTCCAGCCCCTCGACGCCGCCGCACGCCCGCAGCAGCCCAGCGAACGCGGACTGGCCGTCAGACGTCATCGACCGCACCTCGTCGGGCGCGTCGGCCAGGGCCCCGAACCCGGAGCCGTAGGCGTTGACGTTCTGGCCCAGCAGCGTGATCTCCAGGACGCCGTCGGCGACGAGCGCCTCGACCTCCGCGAGGATCTCGCCGGGGCGGCGGTCCTTCTCCTTGCCGCGCAGCGACGGGACGATGCAGAACGTGCACGTGTTGTTGCAGCCGACCGAGATCGACACCCACGCCGCGTACGGGGACTCCCGGCGCGTCGGCAGCGTCGACGGGAACGTCACCAGCGACTCTTCGATCTCGACCTGCGCCTCGTCCTGGACGCGGGCCCGCTCCAGCAGCGCGGGCAGCGACCCGATGTTGTGGGTGCCGAACACCACGTCCACCCAGGGGGCGCGCTTGACGATGGTGTCGCGGTCTTTCTGCGCGAGGCAGCCGCCGACGGCGATCTGCATGCCCGGATGCCCGTCCTTGACCGGACGCAGATGGCCCAGGTTGCCGTAGAGCCGGTTGTCGGCGTTCTCCCGCACCGCGCACGTGTTGAACACGACGACGTCGGGTTCGGCCTCCCCGGCGCGTACGTAGCCGGCCGACTCGAGGAGCCCGGACAGCCGCTCGGAGTCGTGGACGTTCATCTGGCACCCGTACGTACGGATCTCGTACGTGCGGGGAGCCGTCTCCATTGGCACACTCATGACGGTTATCAAGGGTACGGGCCTTACGCCACATCGCAGAACCGGTAATTGTCCCGGTCACCCCGCCCGTCCAAGCCGCATCGATGATCACGCTGCGCCACCGCGGACCCCGTTCTACATGGGTATTCGTGATCGTATCGGTACCGCGCGGCGACTTTCACGCCGCTGCCGATGACGTAAAGTCCGAGCGCATGACGGACAGCGAAGGCGGGCCCGACCTCACCAAGGGCGGGCCGGAGGACCCCATCGAGCCGGCCGCCGCGGATGACCGGCCTCTCGTCGTGGTCGAGAACGTCAACAAGCACTTCGGCGAGCTGCACGTCCTGAAGGACATCAATCTCACGGTCGACCCGGGCGAGGTGGTCGTCGTCATCGGCCCCTCCGGCGGCGGGAAGTCCACCCTGTGCCGGGCGATCAACAGGCTGGAGCCCATCGACGGCGGCAGGATCCTCCTGGACGGCAAGGAGCTGCCGAAGGAGGGCAAGGAGCTGGCGAAGCTCCGCGCCGACGTGGGCATGGTGTTCCAGTCGTTCAACCTGTTCGCCCACAAGACGATCCTGGACAATGTCACGCTCGGGCCGATCAAGGTCCGCAAGCAGGGCAAGCAGGAGTCCGAGAAGCACGCGATGGAGCTGCTGGACCGGGTCGGCATCGCTAACCAGGCCCACAAGTACCCCGCCCAGCTGTCGGGCGGCCAGCAGCAGCGGGCCGCGATCGCGCGCTCCCTGGCGATGCGGCCGAAGGTGATGCTCTTCGACGAGCCCACCTCGGCACTGGACCCGGAGATGGTCAACGAGGTTCTCGACGTCATGACCGGCCTGGCCCGCGAGGGCATGACGATGATCGTCGTCACGCACGAGATGGGGTTCGCGCGGAGAGCGGCGCGGAAGGTCGTGTTCATGGCGGACGGCCAGATCGTGGAAGAGAACACTCCCGACGAGTTCTTCACCAACGCGCGCACCGAGCGCGCCAAAGACTTCCTGTCAAAGATCCTCACGCACTGAATCGGTTTCGTTCCGGCGCCCGCACGGGGTCTGGATCATCCGGCCACAGGACGGCGATGATGCACCGGCCGCGGGGCACCGGCAGAGAGCAGAGGTAGGACGAGAAATGCGAGTACGTCGTTTCGGCGCCCTGATCGGGGCGGGGCTGGCGCTGTCACTGGCGGTCGGTGCGTGTGGCAGCGACACGGAGAAGACCGAGGCCAAGACGGTCGTCCAGAAGGCCAAGGACAGCAAGAAACTGACCATCGGCATCAAGTTCGACCAGCCGGGGCTGGGCCTGAAGAAGCCGGACGGCACCTACGACGGCTTCGACGTCGACGTCGCCAAGTACGTCGCCAAGCAGCTCGGCGTCCCGGAGAACGGCATCACGTTCAAGGAGACGACCTCCGCGAACCGCGAGGCGTTCATCGGCGGCGGCCAGGTCGACCTGATCTTCGCCACGTACTCCATCACGGAGGCGCGCAAGGCCCAGGTGACCTTCGGCGGCCCGTACTACGTGGCCCACCAGGACACGCTGGTCACCGCCGACAACAACGACATCAAGAAGGCGGCGGACCTCAAGGGCAAGAAGCTCTGCAAGGCCGCCGGGTCGAACTCCTTCCGCCGCATCACCGAGGGCCCGCCGGACGGCAAGCTCAACATCCAGGGCGTCAACCTGGTGGACGCCGGCAGCTACTCCGAGTGCGTGAGCAAGCTGAAGGCGGGCGCGCTCGACGCGGTCAGCACCGACGACCTGATCATCGCCGGGTTCGCCACCCAGCAGAAGGGCTCCTTCAAGGTCATCAACGACCCCTTCACCGACGAGAAGTACGGCGTCGGCATCAAGAAGGGCGACACCGAGACCTGCGAGGCCGTCAACAAGGCCATCGCCCAGATGTACTCCGACGGCACCGCCAAGACCATGCTGGACAAGCACTTCTCCGGCGCCGGGCTGCAGCTGGTCACGACGGTCCCGCAGATGGAGGGCTGCGCCTGATCGGCGGGCCGCGCCCGACCGCGAGGCCGGGTGCGACCGCCGGCGGCCCCGGCCGTCGCCGGCCGTGCCCGCCGCCCCGCCATGCGTGACGTCCGTCATGCCGGCGCGTCCCCGGGGCACCGCTCCCCGGGACGCGCCGGCCTGGCCCGACAATGCTGGAACGCCATGAAACAGCTGAGCAATGTTTGATTTCGGCCCGTTCTTCGACAACATCGGCGAGATCCTCGACGGGTTCCGGGCGACCATCTACCTGGCGGCCGCCGCCGCAGTGCTCTCCCTGATCATCGGCACGGTCCTGGCGAGCTTCCGGGTCTCTCCGGTCCCCGTGCTGCGCGGATTCGGCACGGGCTACGTCAACATCGTGCGGAACACGCCGCTCACCCTGGTGCTGCTGATGTGCAGCCTGGGCCTCAACGACATCCTCGCGCTGCAGTTCTCCGAGGACACCTCCACCACGTACTACTGGTGGGCGGTCCTCGGCCTCTCGGCCTACACCGGGGCGTTCGTCTGCGAGACGCTCCGGGCGGGCATCAACACCGTCCCGCTGGGGCAGGCGGAGGCGGCGCGCTCGATCGGCCTGACCTTCTTCCAGTCGCTCCGGATGATCATCCTGCCGCAGGCCTTCCGGTCGATCATCGCCCCGCTGGGCAGCGTGTTCATCGCGATGATCAAGAACACGACGGTGGCGGCCGCGGCGAGCTACGCCGAGGTGGCGCTGGTCACCAAGACGATCGTGGACAAGCCCAGCTTCGCGAGCGGCGTCATCCCGCTGTTCCTCGGCGTGGCCATCGGCTTCCTGATCCTGACCCTGCCGACCGGATACTTCTTCGGCTGGCTGGCCAAGCGGATGGCGGTGGCTCGATGAGCAAGGAAGCGACCGTACTCTTCGACATCCCCGGGCCGCGGGCGCGCGCGCGGAACGCGATGCTGACCGCCGGCATGTCCGTGGTGTTCGCCGCCGTCTTCGCCGCCCTGGTCTGGCGCCTGTACGACAAGGGCCAGTTCGAGGCGAAGCTCTGGACGCCGTTCACCGAGTGGACGGTCTGGCGCCACCTGCTCCTGCCCGGCCTGCTGAACACCCTGAAGGCGGCGGCCCTCGCGACGGTCCTGGCGCTGGTGTTCGGCGCGGTGTTCGGCCTGGCGCGGCTGTCTGACCACTGGTGGATCAGGGTCCCCGCCGGGGCCGTGGTCGAGTTCTTCCGCGGCATCCCGCTGCTGATCCTGATCTTCCTGGCGTTCTTCGTGCCGAACAAGATCAGCCCGGAGATCGCCGAGTCGCCGCTCGGGCAGGCGCAGCGGATGTCGGTGGACTACTTCTTCTTCATCTTCGGGGTGGAGAGCAACGCCGGCGTCGTCACCGTCCCCGCGTTCGCGGCGGTCGTGTTCGGCCTGACGATGTACAACGGGTCCGTGCTCGCCGAGGTGGTGCGCGCGGGCGTCCTGTCGATCCCGAAGGGGCAGTCGGAGGCCGCCTACTCGGTGGGCCTGCGCAAGAACGGCGTGATGCGGCTCGTGCTGCTGCCGCAGGCCGTCACCGTGATGATGCCTGCGATCGTGAGCCAGATCGTCGTCCTGCTCAAGGACACCGCGCTCGGGTTCATCATCGCCTACGGCGAGTTCCTGCAGGCCGGCTTCAAGACGGTCCCCGCCAACTACCACAACAACGTCCTGCAGGCGGGCATCGTCGTCGCGATCATCTACATCGCGATCAACATGTCGCTGAGCCGGGTCGCGACCTGGCTGGAGCGCCGCAGCCGCCGCAGCCGCAAGACGTCCGGCAAGACCCTCGAGGCGGGCGGCCCGCCGCCGGTCGCGGGGGTGGGCTTCACCCAGCAGCCCGCGTCGCTGGACTGAACCCCGCCGGCCCGGACCGCGTTCGCGTCGCGAGGGGCGCCGCCGATTTCCGGCGGTGCCCCTCGCCGTTCCGGCGGAGTCCCCCACCGTTTGCGGCGGCGTTCCCCCGGGGCGTGCGGGCCCCTAGGGGTGTTCGGGGACGGCCGGGCCGCCGGCACCGAAGTTGACCATGGGAACCCGGTGGCCTGCAGATATCTTTCCGAGTTCAAACGGCCCGTCATGGCCCCAACCCGTCCCCGTATGCGGGACGATTCCTGGTATGACCGCTCGTGCGACCCTCCCTTACGGCTCCTGGCCTTCCCCCATCTCCGCGGCCGACGTCGCCCGCGCCCGGCTGCGCCTCAGCTTTCCCACCGTCGCGGGCAACGACGTGTGGTGGCAGGAGACGCGGCCGGAGGAGGGCGGGCGGACGACGGTCATCCATCTCAAGGGCGGTCACCGCACCGAACTGCTTCAGGCGCCGTGGGACGCGCGTACGCGCGTCCACGAGTACGGCGGGCGGTCGTACCTGAAGGTGCAAGGCGAGGGCGGTCTCTCGATCGTGTTCGCCAACTACGAGGACCAGCGGCTCCACCGCCTCGACGAGGGCGACCCGAAGCCGTACCCGCTGACTCCCGAACCGGCCGTCCCTGCCGGGCTGCGGTACGCCGATTTCGTCCTGTCCCCCGACGGGACGGAGATCTGGTGCGTCTGCGAGGGCCACATCGCCGCCCCCCAGGAGGCGCCGGCCGCCACGAGCGCGGGAACGGACACGAGCACAAGCGGCGACGCGGGCGTGAGCGGGGACACGGGCACGGGCGAGTCCGGGACGGAAGGCGCGGAGCCGCCGGCCGCCGCCGCGGACGACAAGCCCGTCACCATGGGCATCAGGCGCGCGATCGTCGCCGTCCCCCTGGACGGCAGCGCCGCCGAGAACGCGGGCGCGATCCGCGAGCTGGTCACCGGCGCCGACTTCTACGCCTCCCCCTCGCCGTCCCCGAGCGGCGGCCACCTGGCCTGGGTGCAGTGGAACCACCCGCGCATGCCGTGGGACGGCACCGAAGTGCGCGTCGCGGCGATCGAGAACGGCACGACGGTCGCGCCCCGCACCGTCAAGGGCGGGCTCACCGAGTCGGCGCTCGCGCCGGTCTGGCGCGACGACAGCTCCCTGTACGTCATCTCCGACTGGCCCGGCTGGTGGAACATCTACCAGGTCGGGCTGCACGGCGAGTCGCCGCAGGCGCTGTACCCGGCGGAGGAGGAGTTCGCCGGGCCGCTGTGGCAGCTCGGCGGCATGCCCTACGCGCTGCTCGGCGACGGGCGCCTCGCCGTCCTGCACGGTGAGGGGAACCTGCGGCTCGGCGTCTACGACCCCGAGACGCTGGACCTCGTCGACCTGGAGGTCCCCTACGAGCACTGGGAGACGCAGCTGTCCACGGACGGGACGACGATCGTCGGCATCGCGGGCGGTCCTGACCTGCCGACGTCCGTCGTCCGGGTCGACACCACGACGGGGCGGGTCGAGGGGCTGCGCAGGGAGCTGGCCGAGCTGCCCGACGTCGCGTACCTGTCCAGGCCGCGCGCCGAGCAGCTGGAGGGGCCGTTCGGGCGCCCCGTCCACGCCTACATCTACCCGCCGACCAACCCGGAGGCGGCCGCGCCGGAGGGCGAGCTGCCGCCGTACGTCGTGTTCGTGCACGGCGGGCCGACGGGCCGCGCCTCCACGGTGCTCAACCTGGAACGGGCGTACTTCACCAGCCGCGGCATCGGCGTCGTCGACGTCAACTACGGCGGGTCCACCGGCTACGGCCGCGCCTACCGCGAGCGGCTGCGCCGCCAGTGGGGCGTCGTCGACGTGGAGGACGCCGTCGCCGCCGCGCAGGCCCTCGTGGACGGCGGCATCGCCGACCCGGCCCGCCTCGCCATCCGCGGCAACTCCGCGGGCGGCTGGACGACGCTCGCCGCCATCACCCAGACGGACGTGTTCAAGGCCGCCACGTCCTACTACGGGGTCAGCGAGCTGCAGAGCTTCGTCAAGGCCACGCACGACTTCGAGTCACGGTACCTGTTCGGCCTGATCGGCCCGCTGCCCGGCTTCGAGCGCGCCTACGAGGAGCGGTCACCGCTGAACAACGCCGGCCGGACAGCGTGCCCCGTGCTGCTCCTGCAAGGCCTGAACGACCCGGTGGTGCCGCCGGACCAGTCCGAGCGCTTCGCGGTGGCGCTCGCGGCGAAGAAGGTGCCGTACGCGTACCTGACGTTCGAGGGCGAGTCGCACGGCTTCCGGCGCGCCGACACCGTCATCCGCTGCCTGGAGTCCGAGCTGGCCTTCTACGGCCAGACCCTCGGCTTCGAGCCCCGCGGCATCGCCCCCATCGACCTGACCGTCGGCTAGCCCGCGTTTCAAAGTCCCGGCCCACTTCGCTCGCCTGGCGGCGCGCTACGTGACCGGGGCCTGAGCGAACACGGCATCGCTTCACGATCTGCCCGGGTTCGCTCGCCTGCGGCTTCGCCGCAACGGGCAGGTCATGCGTTCGGGCGCGTGGCCGAGGCCACTTCGAGACAGGCCCTGGCCCCCGAAGGCCCTGGCCCCCGAGGACGGATCAGCGGGCGAACTCGATGGCGCGGGACTCGCGGACGACGGTGACGCGGATCTGGCCCGGGTAGGTGAGCTCGTCCTCGACCTGCTTGGCGATGTCGCGGGCGATGACCTGCGCCTGGATGTCGTCGACGGAGTCGGGCTTGACCATCACGCGGATCTCGCGTCCGGCCTGCATCGCGAAGACCTTCTCCACGCCCTCGTGCTTCTCGCGGGCGATCTGCTCCAGCCGCTCCAGCCGCTTGACGTAGGCCTCAAGGGATTCGCGGCGGGCCCCCGGGCGGCTGCCGCTGATCGCGTCGGCGGCCTGGGTGAGCACCGCCTCGACCGTGCGGACCTCGACCTCGTTGTGGTGCGCCTCGATGGCGTGCACGACGTCCTCGTGCTCGCCGTACCGGCGCGCGATCTCGGCGCCGATCAGCGCGTGGCTGCCCTCCACCTCATGGGTCAGCGCCTTGCCGATGTCGTGCAGCAGCGTGCACCGCTTCGCGATCTCCACCGGCAGCCGCAGCTCGCTCGCCATGACGCCCGCGAGGTGCGCGGACTCGATCAGGTGCTTTAGCACGTTCTGCCCGTAGGACGTCCGGTAGCGCAGCTGGCCTAGGAGGGCGATGAGCTCCGGGTGCATGTCGGCGATGCCGACCTCGACCAGCGCGTCCTCGCCCGCCCGGACGCACAGCTGCTCCACGTCGCTCTTGCTGCGCTCGTAGATCTCCTCGATGCGCTGCGGGTGGATCCGGCCGTCCAGGACGAGCTTCTCCAGCGTCAGCCGCCCGACCTCGCGCCGCACCGGGTCGAAGCAGCTCAGCAGCACCGCCTCGGGCGTGTCGTCGATGATCAGGTTCACGCCCGTCGTCGTCTCGAACGCGCGGATGTTGCGGCCCTCGCGGCCGATGATGCGGCCCTTCATCTCGTCGCTCGGCAGGTGCAGCACCGACACGACCGATTCGGCGGTCTGCTCGCTCGCGACCCGCTGGATCGCCAGCGTCACGATCTTGCGGGCGCGCTTGTCGCCCTCCGCCCGCGCGGCGTTCTCGATCTCCCGGACGATCGGGATGGACTCCCGCTTCGCCTGGTTCTCGACCGCCGTGATCAGCTCGCCCTTGGCCTGCTCGGCGGTGAGCCCGGCGGCCCGCTCCAGGATCTTGCGCCGTTCGTCCTCGACGCCGTCGAGTTCCTGCTTGCGGGTCTCAAGGGCCTTCTTCGTCTCGGCGAGGCGCCCGGACCACTCCTCCAGCCGCCGGACCTCGCCGTCCAGGCGCTGCTCCCGCTCCGCGAGGCGCGCCTCCCGGCGTTCGAGGTCTTCCCGGACGGTGCGCAGTTCGTCGCGGAGGGACCGGCCTTCCGCCTCGGTCTCCGCGCGCGCCTCCGACGCGATCCGCTGCGCGTCCCGTTCGGCCTTCTCCAGGACGGCCTGGGCGTTCTGCTCGGCCTTCGCCCTGATCTCGTCGCCCTCGCTCCGGGCCCGGGCCAGCTCCGCCGCGGCCTTGCCGGGCAGGCCCGGACGCCACAGCACGACGATCACGAGAGCGACCAGGGCCACCAGCAGCGCTGCACCCAACAGGACGCTCTCCATGAGGCAGATCCTTCCTCGCCGCGGGTCCGTCCGGAGTCGGGACCCTGCCTAGCGAGGATTTACTCGCGTCCAGCGGACGGCCGGAGACACGCCAACGCCGGGCCGCGCACCGCGCGCGCCACCGATGACCCAGGCCGAATCCGGTCGACGAACGTGTCCTGTATGCCTCTCAGCTGCTGGAACGTGCTCGGTCGTATGACAATCCGCGAGACGCGGAGTAACTCCTCACTGCCGTAACGGTAAGCGGCATAGAGGTAATGAGCAAGCAAACGCAGGGCATTCCGGACTAACCGAACGTCAACGTAAGTCCTTTCTTACCGGATTCTTTGCGGCCCCGCCCGTCCGGTCAGTCGAGGGGCGGGTCGTCGGGCAGGACCTCGGGGTCGGCGCCTTCGTCTGCCAGGGCTTCTCTCACGATCCGGTAGGAGAGGCCGGGCGAGTAGCCCTTGCGGGCGAGCATGCCCATGAGGCGGCGCATGCGCTTGGCGGGGTCGACCCCGGCCGTGGACGGGAGTTTTCGGGCGACGAGAGCGCGGGCGGTCTGTTCTTCCTGGGCAGGGTCAAGCGATTCGACGGCGTCACTGACGGTCTCGTCCGCGACGCCGCGCCGGCGGAGCTCGGCGGCGAGGGCACGCCTGGCGAGGCCACGGCCGGTGTGCCTGGACTGGACCCACGCCTGCGCGAACGCCTCGTCATCGATCAGGCCCACGTCGCTGAAGCGCCCGAGTACCCGTTCGGCGACGTCGTCGGGGATGTTCTTGCGCCGCAGCGCGTCCGCTAGCTGCGCCCGTGTGCGCGGGGACGCCGACAGCAGCCGGAGGCACACTTCGCGCGCCGCACTTTCGGAATCCGCAACGCGCCCGGCACTGCCTTTCCCGGCCTCTGGTGCCTCCCCCGGCTCACCCCACGATGCCCCGCTCATGCGTCCCACTCCATCCGCTCCGGGCTCAGCGCCCCGGCGGCGGGTGCGGGGCTGCATGGGTGGCGTTGTGGGGGGTACGGGCGGGGTGCCCGGCCGGATGGGCGCCCGGGACGCCGAGCCGAGCAGGCTCGACGTCCGGGCCCGTGGGAGCGGCGGCGCCATCGGGGAAGGTCCGTGCACCGGTGATGCGGTGCCGGGTAAGGCGCCGCCGCCCTGCATAGGAGATCATCGCCCACTCTTCGTCAAGAGTCACCCTCATCAAGGGATTCTCGGTCAGGAATCACCCGTTTTGGCCTTTGTGGTCTTCCTTCCGGCGGGCTTGGCGGCGGCCGGGGCGGCCGGGGCGGCGGGATCGGCGGCGTCCGGCGCGAGCGCGGCGGCGGATGCGGCGGCGGGCTCGGCCTCCTTGTCGACCTTCGGGCCGATGCCGAGCTTCTCCTTGATCTTCTTCTCGATGCCGTCGGCCAGGTCGGGGTTGGCCTTGAGGAAGTTGCGGGCGTTCTCCTTGCCCTGGCCGAGCTGGTCGCCGTCGTAGGTGTACCAGGCGCCGGACTTGCGGACGAAGCCGTGCTCCACGCCGAGGTCGATGAGCCCGCCCTCGCGGCTGATGCCGAGGCCGTAGAGCAGGTCGAAGTCGGCGACGCGGAACGGCGGGGCCATCTTGTTCTTGACGACCTTGACGCGGACGCGGTTGCCGACGGCCTCGGTGCCGTCCTTGAGGGTCTCGATGCGGCGGACGTCCAGCCGGACGGAGGCGTAGAACTTCAGCGCCCGGCCGCCGGTGGTGGTCTCCGGGGACCCGAACATGACGCCGACCTTCTCGCGAAGCTGGTTGATGAAGATGACGGTCGTCTTGGTCTGGTTGATCGCGCCGGTGAGCTTGCGCAGGGCCTGCGACATGAGGCGGGCCTGGAGGCCGACGTGGCTGTCGCCCATCTCGCCCTCGATCTCGGCGCGGGGGACGAGCGCGGCGACGGAGTCGATGACGACGATGTCGATCGCGCCGGAGCGGATCAGCATGTCGGTGATCTCCAGGGCCTGCTCGCCGGTGTCGGGCTGGGAGACGAGCAGGGCGTCGATGTCGACGCCGAGCTTGGTGGCGTACTCGGGGTCGAGGGCGTGCTCGGCGTCCACGAACGCGGCGATGCCGCCCTTCTTCTGGACGCTGGCGACGGCGTGGAGCGCGATGGAGGTCTTGCCGGAGCCTTCGGGGCCGTACACCTCGACGACGCGGCCGCGGGGCAGGCCGCCGATGCCGAGCGCGATGTCGAGGGCGATCGCGCCGGTGGGGATCACTTCGACGGGCGCTCTGGCCTCCTCGCCCATCCGCATGACCGAGCCCTTGCCGAACTGCCGCTCGATCTGGGCGAGTGCGGTCTCGAGAGCCTTCTCCCGGTCGTTCGCTGCCATGTGAGATGTCCTTCTCGTCGTGACTGTCGGCTCTCGGCCGCTGCTTGCGTTGTCGACGGCGACGTTACGGCGGGCCTCCGACACTTTCGAGACTCCGGTGGAATTGTGGATGACGCCGCGTGCCCGCACCACCTTACCGAACATTAGTTCGATCATCGTCCGTTGCGCCGATTCGGGTGGAATCTCCGTGCGCTTCCCGGTTCTGACCCCGTACGCTGGCGCCGTCCACGGAGGGTTCCAATCATGACGCTGACCGTCCTCTTCTGCGTCGATCCGCTCCATCCCCGGCGCGTTGACCCCCATTTCTCCCGCGAGGCGGCGGCCGTCCGCGACCACTACGGCGAGATCGCCCTGATCGACCACGACGCGCTGCGGCGCGGCGAGGTGGACGACGCGGTGCGCGCCGTGCCGTCCGATCTGGGTCCCGTCTGGTATCGCGGCTGGATGCTCACGGGCGAGGAGTACGCCGCCGTGTCCGCGATGCTGAAGCAGCGGGGAACGGTTCTGCTCACGCACCCCGACGACTATCGGCGGGCGCATGAACTGCCTGGCTGGCACGACACTTTCGCAGGTCTGACCCCGCACAGCGTGTGGCGGCCCCTCGGTGTGGGTCAGGACCCCGGCGAGCTGAGCGAGCTGGGTGAGCTCGTCAGGCCGCTGAAGAGCGGGCCCGGCATCGTCAAGGACTACGTGAAGTCGTGCAAGCACGAGTGGGAGGAGGCGTGCTTCGTCCCCGACGTGAAGAACCTCGCCCAGTTGCATGACGTCGCGTCCAAGATGGTGGCGTTGCGCGACGACCATCTGGCGGGCGGTCTCGTCGTGCGCGAGTTCGAGGAGTACGACGGTTCGGGTGAGGCGCGCGTGTGGTGGGTGGACGGCGAGCCCGCCCTGGTGGGCCCGCACCCCGATAGCCCTGGCATGGAGCCCGATCCCGTGCTGGACATGGTCGCTCCGGCCGTGCGCGCGCTGGGCTGCCGCTTCATCACGACCGATCTCGCGCGGCGGACGGACGGCGCGTGGCGTGTCGTGGAGGTCGGCGACGGCCAGGTCAGCGACCTGCCGTCGTCCGTGGACGCGATGGACCTCTACGCCCATCTGCCCGTACCCGACTGACGGTGCGCCTACTGCAGCTTCGAGGGGACGTTGAAGGTGGCGACCACCGCCCGCCAGACCCTTTTGGCGGATTCGCCGTCGGCGAGGGCCTGTTCGATGGTGCGGCCGTCCAGCTCGGCCATCACATAGTCCTTGGCGACGCTTTCGGCGTAGGCCTCGCCGAACTGCTGCCTCATCCGATCCCAGAAGACTGTCAGCCGCACCCGTCCACGCTATCCGACCGAACGGTCCTGCAATGACTGCTCGACCTCGCCGGGGACCGCTGGGCGGGCGCCCTGGCGGTGCTGGCGGTGGAGCCCGGTCAGGTAGCGCTCGACGGCTTCGATGACGCGGGCCGTCCGGTAGGAGGGGAAGACGTCGAACGCGTGCTGCGCGCCCTTCATTTCGGCGTAGATGACGGGTGCAGCGGAGACGTCCCGTAGCCGTTCGACGAATCGGCGTGCCTCCGCCACGGGAATGAGCGAGTCGCCGCTTCCGTGGATGACGAAGAACGGCGGTGCGTCCTCGCGCAGGTACGTGACAGGGGACGCCTTGGCGTACGCGTCGTGGTTCTCCGCGAACGGCAGCTTGACCACCATCCGCTCCAGGAGCGGCATCGCGCCCATGGGGCGGCGCCAGGGGCCGGCGTCGACGAGGTTGTAGACACCGTAGAAGGGCACTGCGCCCTGCACGGTGGTGTCGGCGTCTTCGAAGCCGGGCTGGAATTCGGGGTGGTTCGCGGTCAGCGCGACCATCGCCGCCAGGTGCCCGCCTGCCGAACCACCCGTCACGCAAAGGAAATCAGGGTCGGCGCCGTATTCCTCGGCGTGCTCCCTGTACCAGGCGACGAAGTGTTTCAGGTCGATGAGGTGTTCGGGCCAGGTGGCGCGCGGGCTGAGCCGGTAGTTGACGTTGAAGCCGACCCATCCCTGGACGGCCATGTGGTTGAGCAGCGGCAGCCCTTGCTCGCGTTTGTCGCCGATGATCCATGCGCCGCCGTGGATCTGCATGAGTCCCGGGCGCAGTTCGCCGGTGGAGCGTCCGCCGGTGGAGCCTTCGGTGGAGCGTTCGCGTGCGTAGACGTCCAGTTTCAGGCGGAGGCGTCCGTCCTGCCGGTACACGACGTTGCGTTGGACGCGCACGCCTCTGCGCGGGATCAGGCACAGCGGCGGCATGACCAGGTGCGGTAGCGGGTAGCGGGGCGCGCCCTCCGGGTCCAGGTCGAGGGGCGCTCCGCACTCGCGCAGGGTGACGACCGTGCGGCGGGTAGCGAGGAGTGTTGCGGCGATGCCCGCCATGCCGAGGATCGTCAGGGCGAGGCCCGTCCAGCCGGCCCAGCCGTCCAGCCCGCCCAGGCCCACCACCGGCGCGGTCGCGGCGGCCCACGCGACGAGCACCTGCGGCGCCAGTTCGATGGTCAGCCAGCCGTAGAAGAAGCTCGGCGCGACCAGGGCGGCGCTGCGGCGGGGCGCGTGCGCGTTCACGGCCAGCAGCGCGATCAGGAGGCCGAAGGCGAGGAGGACGTAGGGCATCGAGGCTCCCTGCGGGGCGAGTGTCCTACCCGTAGACCTTGCCCGTACAAGCGCTTGCTTACAACGTGACACGGGCCACGCTTCGCGGAATGTCGGACCCGCGAGGCAGTATGGCCGCATGGGCGGTGACGTGCTCGAACGATTCTCTCCGGCGACCCGGGACTGGTTCGCCGGGGCCTTCGCCGCGCCCACCCCCGCCCAGTCCGGCGCGTGGGAGTCGATAGCGAGCGGCGACAACACGCTGGTCGTCGCGCCGACCGGGTCCGGCAAGACCCTGGCGGCGTTCCTGTGGTCCCTCGACCGGCTCGCCACCGAGCCCGCCGGCGAAGATCCGCTTCGCCGCTGCCGCGTCCTGTACGTCTCGCCGCTGAAGGCGCTCGCCGTCGACGTGGAGCGCAACCTGCGCGCCCCGCTGACCGGCATCCGGCACGCGGCGCGCCGCCTCGGCCTGGCCGAACCCGGCGTCCGGGTCGGGATGCGGTCCGGCGACACCCCCGCCGACGAGCGCCGCCGCCTGGCCGTCAAGCCGCCCGACATCCTGATCACGACGCCGGAGTCGCTGTTCCTGATCCTCACCTCGCGGGCGCGCGAGTCGCTGCGCGGCGTCGAGACCGTCATCATCGACGAGGTGCACGCCGTGGCGGGCACCAAGCGCGGCGCGCATCTGGCGCTGTCCCTCGAACGCCTCGACGCGCTCCTCGAACGCCCCGCACAGCGGATCGGCCTGTCCGCGACCGTCCGCCCGGCGGACGAGGTCGCGGCGTTCCTTGGCGGGGCGCGCCCCGCGACGGTCGTCCAGCCGCGCTCCGACAAGGTCTTCGACCTCGACATCGTCGTCCCCGTCGAGGACATGGGCGAGGTCGGCCAGTTCGTCGACGACTCCGGCGCGGCCGACCCGCGCCAGCGCAGCATCTGGCCGCATGTCGAAGACCGCCTGCTCGACCTCATCGAGGCGCACCGCTCGACGCTGGTGTTCGCCAACTCGCGGCGGCTGGCCGAGAGGCTCTGCGGACGGCTGAACGAACTCGCCTATGAACGCGCCACAGGCGCTCCCCTGCCCGAGAACCACTCCCCTGCGGAATTGATGGCGGAGGCGGGGTCGTCCAGAGGCGCACCACAGGAAATCGCCCGCGCGCACCACGGCTCGGTCTCCAAGGAGGAGCGGGCCGGTATCGAGAACGCTCTGAAGGAGGGCCGCCTTCCCGCGGTCGTGGCGACGTCCAGCCTTGAACTGGGCATCGACATGGGCGCCGTCGATCTGGTCGTCCAGGTGGAGTCGCCGCCGTCGGTGGCCAACGGCCTCCAGCGGGTCGGGCGCGCGGGCCACCAGGTCGGCGCCGTGTCCAAGGGCGTCATCTTCCCCAAGTACAGGGGCGACCTCGTGCAGACGGCGGTCGTGGCCGAACGCATGCGCGGCGGCGAGATCGAGGAGCTGCGCTACCCGCGCAACCCCTTGGACGTCCTCGCCCAGCAGATCGTCGCCATGGTCTCCATGGACGAATGGACCGTCGACGACCTGGAATCCATGGTCAAGCGCGCCGCCCCCTACGCCACGCTCCCCCGTTCCGCGCTTGAGGCGACCCTTGACATGCTCGCCGGGCGCTATCCCAGCGACGAATTCGGCGAGCTGCGTCCACGCCTCGTCTGGGACCGCGTGACCGGTGTTCTGCGCGAACGTCCAGGGGCGCAGCGCCTCGCGGTGACCAGCGGCGGGACGATCCCAGACCGCGGCCTGTTCGGCGTCTTCCTCGTCGGCGAGAAGGCCTCGCGGGTGGGGGAACTCGACGAGGAGATGGTGTACGAGTCCCGCGTCGGCGACGTGTTCGTGCTCGGCGCCAGCTCGTGGCGCATCGAAGACATCACCCCCGACCGCGTGCTCGTGTCGCCCGCGCCGGGCCAGCCGGGCAAGCTGCCGTTCTGGCACGGCGACACCCTCGGGCGTCCCGCCGAGCTGGGCCGCGCGCTCGGCTCGTTCACCCGCGAGCTGGCGAGCCTGCCCGCCGAGGACGCCCGCGAACGCGTCTCCGCCGCCGGGCTGGACGAATGGGCGTCCGCCAACCTCGTCTCGTACGTGAACGAGCAGCGGGAGGCGACCGGTCACATTCCCGACGACCGCACCATGGTCGTCGAACGGTTCCGCGACGAACTCGGTGACTGGCGCATGGTCGTCCACTCGCCGCTGGGCGCGCGCGTGCACGCGCCGTGGGCGCTCGCCATGGCGGGCCGTCTGCGCGAACGGTACGGCGTCGACGCGCAGGCCATGCACGCCGACGACGGCATCGTCATCCGCATCCCCGACATGGACGAGCCCCCCGGGCTCGACCTGGCCGTCTTCGACGCCGACGACATCGAACGCGTCGTCGTGGACGAGCTCGGCGGCTCCGCACTGTTCGCCGCACGGTTCCGCGAGTGCGCGGCGCGTTCGCTGCTCCTCCCGCGCCGCCGTCCCGACAAGCGCATGCCGCTCTGGCAGCAGCGCCAGCGCGCCGCGCAGCTCCTGGCCGTCGCCAGCAAGTACCCGTCGTTCCCGATCGTGCTGGAGACGATGCGGGAGTGCTTGCAGGACGTGTTCGACGTCCCCGGCCTGGTGCAGCTGATGCGCGACATGTCGGGACGCAAGATCCGCATGGTCGAGGTGGAGACGCCCGAGCCGTCGCCCTATGCGCGTTCCTTGCTGTTCCACTACATCGGCGCGTTCATGTACGAGGGCGATTCCCCCCTCGCCGAGCGCCGCGCCCAAGCACTCGCACTCGATTCCACGCTTCTCGCCGAACTCCTTGGGCAGGCCGATCTCCGCGAGCTGCTCGATCCCGACGCGGTCGCCGAGATCGAACGCGAGCTCCAGCGCCTCGCCACCGATCGCCGCGCCCGCGACCTGGAAGGCGTGGCCGACCTCCTCCGCACCCTCGGCCCGCTCACCACGGCCGAAGCCGCCGAACGAACCCTCCCCCCGGACGGGCCGGACGCGTCCGGCGCCGTGCTCATGCAGGTGTCGCGCTGGCTGGCGGAGCTGGAGGCCACGCGGCGCGCGATCCGCGTGCGCATCGCGGGCGAGGAGCGGTGGACCGCCATCGAGGACGCCGGGCGGCTTCGCGACGCGCTCGGCGCGCCGCTGCCCGTGGGCGTCCCGGAGGCGTTCCTCGAACCCGCCGACGATCCGCTCGGCGACCTGATCTCCCGGTTCGCGCGCACGCACGGCCCGTTCCGGCCTGGCGAGCCCGCCGCGCGCTTCGGCCTCGGCACGGCCGTCGTCGTGGAGACGCTGCGGCGGCTGGCGGGCGCGGGACGGGTCGTCGAGGGCGAGTTCCTCCCCGTCGAGGCCGTGACGGGCCCCCTCACCAGCGAATGGTGCGACACCGGTGTGCTGCGGACGCTGCGGCGCCGCTCCCTGGCCCGGCTGCGCGCGGAGGTCGAGCCGTCGCCACCGGAGTCGCTCGGCCGTTTCCTGCCAGTCTGGCACGGGATCTCCGGCGGTTCCCGGCTGCGCGGCGTCGACGCGCTCGTCCAGGCGATCGAGCAGCTCCAGGGCGCGGCGGTGCCCGCGTCCGCGCTGGAGTCGCTGATCCTGCCGTCGCGGGTTCCCGGCTACAGCCCGGCGATGCTGGACGAGCTGACGTCCGCGGGCGAGGTCGTGTGGGCGGGGCAGGGCGGCCTGCCGGGCGGCGACGGCTGGGTGGCGCTCTACCTGGCCGACACCGCGCCGCTCCTCATGCCGGAGCCCGCGGAGATCACGCTGACGCCCGCGCACCAGGCCGTCCTGGACGCGCTCGGCGACGGCGGCGCGCTGTTCTTCCGGACGCTGTCCGACCGGGTGAACCAGCACCTCAGCGCCAACGACGCCGACCTCGTCACCGCCGTGTGGGACCTGGTCTGGGCCGGTCACCTCACCAACGACACCATGGCGCCCTTGCGTGCGGCGCTCGGCTCCGGCCGTCCGACGCATCGTTCCAGGACGACCCGTCGTGGACGCCCCGTTCTGCCGTCCAGGACGGGTCCGCCCACGGTCGCCGGGCGCTGGTGGCCGCTCCCCGAACGCGAGACCGGCGCGACGCTCCGTTCGCATGCCCTCGCCGAGGCGCTGCTGGAGCGGTACGGCATCGTCATCCGCGGCGCGGTCGCGGCGGAACGCACCCCCGGCGGCTTCTCCGCCGTCTACCCGGTGCTGCGCGCGTTCGAGGAGACCGGGCGCTGCCGCCGCGGATATTTCGTGGAGGGCCTGGGCGCGGCCCAGTTCGCGCTTCCCGGCGCCGTCGACCGGCTCCGCGCGCTGCGTCCGGCGGAGGCCACTCCCCCGGACGACATCTCCGCGCTCTGGGAAACGCCCCGCAAAACCGGGAACCGGGCGCTCGTCATGGCGGCCGCCGACCCCGCCAACCCGTACGGCGCGGCGCTGCCCTGGCCGGGCCGCGACGACGAGGTCGCCAGCGGCCACAAACCGGGCCGCAAGGCCGGGGCGCTCGTCGCGCTGGTCGAGGGACGGCTCGTCCTCTACGTCGAGCGCGGCGGCCGGACGCTCCTCACCTGGGACGACGACCCCGCCGTCCTGCAACCGGCGGTCGACGCGCTCGCGCTCGCCGTCCGGGAGGGCGTGCTCGGCAAGCTCACCGTCGAACGCGCCGACGGCACCGCGATCACCGATTCACCCCTGGCCGCCGCACTGGAGTCCGCGGGTTTCCATCCGACCCCACGCGGCCTTCGCCTCCGCGCCTGACCTCCGCGCCTGACCTCCGCGTTCAAGCCCGGCCTTTCAGCGGCGGCGCTTGAACATGTTGATCATGCCGCGGAGGGCGCGCTCGTCGAGGGAGCCGAACGGGTTGTCGTGGACGAGGTAGGTCCACGTCGCCGACGGGCGCTTGAGGTCGGCGGCGTCCAGGTCGATGCCGTCCTCGGAGGCGGTGAGGGCCTCGAACGCCGCGATCGACCGCTTCCGCGCGTCCGCGAGGAGGCGCTTGCCCGCCGGGACGGCCTCGCGGTTGAACTCGATCAGCGGGTCCATGCCACGGCCCAGCGACCGCAGATGGATGCCTTCGCGCAGGTCGGCGAGGAAGGCGAGGTGCTCGGACCAGCAGCGGTCCAGCTGGTAGAGGACGATCTGCCGCGCGGCCGCCGCCACCGCGTCCGCGCCCGCGATCTTGGTGAGTTCGGCGTGCCGGTCGGGGGCGTCCTCGGCCATGGCCCGGTCGGCGGCGTCGCCGGTCAGGACGGCGTCGCGTTCGGCGAGGACCTCGCGCCGCTGGAGCCCGATCAGGTGGTTGTAGCGCCAGGTGTTGCGGTGCAGTTCGAGGTCGACGCCCTCGGCGACGCGCTGCGCGTGGCCGACGATCCAGTGCGCGCCCTTGTCGGTGATGAGCCCGTCGTCGTCTCCGGACGCCTTCGTCTTCTCGTCGGGGGCGAAGCGGGTGACGAGGTCGTCCTGGAGGCTGGTGAAGAACACCGAGCCGCCGGGGTCGCCCTGGCGTCCGGCGCGGCCGCGGAGCTGGTCGTCCAGGCGGCTGCTGTGGTAGCGGCCGGTGCCGATGACCAGGAGGCCGCCCGCCTCGGCGACCCGGTCGTGGTCGGAGCCCTCGACGTCGGCGGGGGCCGTGCCGGGCGGCGCGGACGGGCTGCCGCCGAGCCGGATGTCGGTGCCGCGCCCCGCCATCTGCGTGGACACGGTGATCGCGCCGTACGCCCCGGCCTCCGCGATGATCGCGGCCTCCTCGGCGTCGTTCTTGGCGTTGAGGACGACCCGGTCGAGCCCGGCCCGGGACAGGCGCCGCGCGAGCCGTTCGGATTCGGCGACGTCGCCGGTCCCGACCAGCACCGGGCGGCCGGCGGCGTGCGCCGCGCTGATCGCCTCGACGATCGCGACCTCCTTGTCGGCGGCGGTCGCGTAGAGGCGGTCGGGCTCGTCGTCGCGGACGCAGGGCCGGTTCGGCGGGACGACGGCGATCTGCAGCGAGTAGAACTCGGTGAGCTGCCCGGCGACCGCCATCGCCGTCCCGGTCATGCCGCACCGCACCGGGTAGCGGCCGACCAGCTCCTGGACGGTGATCGAGTCGAGGATCTCGCCGCTCGGGGACGCCGCCAGCGCCTCCTTCGCCTCGACCGCGGCCTGGAGGCCGTCCGGCCAGCGCTGCAGCAGCGCCACCCGGCCGCGCGACTCGCTGATCAGCTTCACCTCGCCGTCGCGGACGAGGTAGTCCACGTCGCGGTGCAGCAGCACCTCGGCGTGCAGCGCGACGTTCACGGCGGTGAGGGTGTCGAGGTGCTCGGAGGCGTAGAGGTCCAGGTCGAGGACGCGTTCCACCTCCTGGGCCCCCGCCGGGGTGAGCTGGACGTTGCGCGCCTCGTCGTCGGTGGCGTAGTGCAGGCCGGGCCGCAGCCGCCGGACCAGGTCGGCGTAGCGGGGGTCGGCGGAGTCGAGGTCGGCGGCGCCCGCGAGGACGAGCGGCACCATCGCCTCGTCCACCAGCACCGAGTCGGCCTCGTCGATCAGCGCGACGGCCGGTTCCGGCTGGACGACGTCGCCCGCGTCGACGGCGAGCCGGTCCCGCAGCAGGTCGAAGCCGATCTCGCTGACCGGCGCGTAGGTGACGTCGGCCCGGTAGGCGGCGCGCCGCTCATCCGGCGTGGACGACTGCCCGACCCAGGCGACCGACACGCCGAGCATCGCGTACAGCGGGCCCATCCATTCGGCGTCGCGGCGCGCGAGGTAGTCGTTGACCGACATGACGTGGACCTGGCGGCCGCGGAGCGCGTACCCGGCGGCGGCGAGGGCGCCCGACAGGGTCTTGCCCTCGCCGGTGGCCATCTCCGCGACGTGCCCGGACAGCAGCGCGAGCGTCCCGATGAGCTGCACGTCGAAGGGGCGCTCGCCGAGCGTCCGGCGCGCGGCCTCCCGGCCGAGGGCGCACAGCTCCGCGAGGTCCTCCTCCTTGCGGAGGGCGGACGCGGCCGCGGTCAGCTCGCCGTCGGACAGCTCCCGGACGCGCGACTCCCGCTCGCCGGCCTCGTCCACCAGGGCGCGGAAGGGCGCGAGGTCGACGCTGCCGGGCTTCTGGACGAGCCGTCGCAGCCGCTCACGCAGCGCCATGGTGTCCCCTCGGTTCAACGATCACGGTTCCCCCAACGGGCCGGTACGGGAGTGCGTTCCCAGCCATGATCCCAGGGGAACCCCCGCTCGTCCCAGGGGTCTTCTCCGCACTTGGTCTGACCTCGAATTCATTCCCTGGACGGATCCCCTGAGCCCCTTCGCTCTGGGAAGATGGGGACATCACGGGGTAGCGGAGGCGGGGGGATCGCCACCGCGGAACAGGGTTCGCCATGACATCCACGGCACGCAAGGCGGCGGCGCTGCGGCGCAAGCGGCAGGTCATCAGTCAGACCGTCATCGATCGGGCATTGAACGACCCGCGGCGCCATCGGGAGCAGGCCGCCGCGTCCACCGCCAAGTAGGAACGCCGGCGAGCGCCTCCGCCCCGCGGGGGCGCTCAAGGTGTTCCGGCGCCCGCACGGTTCCAAGCCGCCCGCCCTGGTAGCCCCCGTCCTGGGAAACCCCGCCCTAGGACGTTCCGGCCTCAGGACACTCCGGCCGACGAGAAGACGTCGTCGCGGGCCTTCACGAGCGCGGCGTGCAACGCACCGCGCAGTACAGGGTTGCCTTCTACCCCCGTCATCTCCACTGCCGGACGGGTCGGGCTGATCCGGCCGACGATCTCCTCGATCCGGGTGGCGAGGGGCCGTCCGCCGGCGCGGCCGAGGTTGCCCGACAGCACCACGAGCCCCGGGTCCAGGACGATGTTGACCGAGGTCACGCCGTAGGAGATGCGGCGGGCGAGATCGTCCAGGAACGGGCCGCCGCGGCTCTCGTCGGCGGCCGCCGCGCGGACGCACTCCACCGCCGTGGCCTCCTTGACCCCGTACTCGTGCGCGAGGGCGCGGACCGCGTCCGCGCCGACGAGCGCGCCGTAACCGCCGGCGAGGGTCGGGATGCCCCAGGTCGTGGACTCGGTGACGCCCTCGTCCGCCGCGACCCGGCGGGCGGTGCCGAGCGGCAGCGGCGCGCCCGGGACGGGCAGGTAGCCGATCTCCCCCGCGCCGCCCGACCGGCCGCGGTGCAGCCGGCCGCCCAGCATCACCGACAGGCCCATACCGCGGTCCAGCCACATGAGGGCGAAGTCGTCGGCGCCGCGCGCGGCGCCGTAGGCCCGTTCGGCGATGGCGGCGAGGTTGACGTCGTTCTCAATGGTCACGGGACGCCGCAGATCGGTGCGCAGCGCGGCCAGGACGCCCTCGTGCCAGGACGGAAGGTCAAAGGAGAACTGCACGTCGCCGGACTGCGGGTCGACGACGCCCGGCGTGCCGATCACGAACGCGCTCAGCTTCGACAGCGCGACCTTGGCCGAGCGGCAAGCCTTCACCACGGCGGCGTGCACCATCCGGACGGGCTCGTCCGCGCCGTTCGGATCCACCGTGACCTGGGCGACTATGTGCCCGGTGATGTCGGACACACCCGCGGTGACGCCGTCCGGGCCGACCTCCAGGCCCGCGACGTAGGCGCTCGACGGGACGACCGCGTACAGCGCCGCGTTCGGCCCCCGCCCGCCGGCCTGCGACCCGACGACCGCGACCAGCCCGCGGTCCTCCAGTCTCGACAACAACTGGGAGGCGGTTACCTTGGACAGCCCCGTGTGCTCGCCGATCTGCGCACGGGTCAGCGGACCCTGCTGGACGAGCAGGTCCAGGGCCGCGCGATCGTTGAGCTCACGCAGGAGCCTCGGCGTCCCCGGGCGGTTGGCGACCATGCTGGTACCCCTCGAGTTCTCAAGTGTCTCAATCCGCTAACGGCAGTTTTGTTTAGGAAAGTTTCTTGTTAGTTTACGCCCAAGCGCCGACCGGTCCGGTACCCCGGATCGGGGGCGCGCGCAGAGCGCGGACTGGCGAGCAGGGCGCCCGCGAGCGTGGCGAACGCGAGAGGGGCATGGCTGGGACCCTAAAGGGTCCCCATATCCCCTCGCACCGCAGGCCACAAGGCCGCGCGAGGCGATGCCGGAAAGGATCCCCAGTGAAGTACATGAAGATTGCGGCCGTCGCTGCCGCGATCGCCCTGGCCGCCACGGCCTGCGGCGGCGACGACGGCGGCGGCGAGGAGAAGGGCGCGGCGAAGGACCCGGCCCAGCTCAAGGTGTGGATGATGGGCGAGGGAACGACGGAGCAGACGAAGTTCCTGGACGCCGTCGAGGCCGAGTTCAAGACCAAGCACCCGAACACGGACGTCCAGATCAAGTACGTTCCGTGGCCCCAGGTGGCTACAACGTTCCAGAAGGCGGCGGCCGGCGGTGAGGGCCCGGACGTCACCGAGCTCGGCAACACCGACGTCCAGTCCCACATCGAGCAGGGCAACCTCGCCGAGATCAGCGACGAGTTCAAGGGCTGGGCGGACGGCGGGACGCTGAACAAGACCGCGCTCGCCAACGACCAGCAGAACGGCAAGACCTACGCCGTGCCGTGGTACGGCGGCGTCCGCGCCGTCTGGTACCGCACGGACCTGTTCCAGGAGCTGAACATCCAGCAGCCGAAGACCTGGGCCGAGCTGACCGCGGCGGCGAAGAAGATCCAGGACTCGGGCAAGGCGAACGGCATCGCCGTGCCGAGCGACCAGACCAACGCGCTGGTCAGCTTCATCTGGGGCAACGGCGGCGAGGTCGCCGTCAAGGAGAACGGCAAGTGGGTCGGCAAGCTCGACCAGCCGCAGGCCATCGAGGCCGCCAAGTACTGGTCCGGCCTCGTCAGCACCGAGAAGGTCGCGCCCACCAGCTACATCGGCAAGCACGAGCTCGACGGCCCGCAGCGTGACTTCGCGCTCGGCAAGGTCGGCATGTACTTCGACGGCAGCTGGGCGCTCAAGGAGATGAAGAAGCTGGCCCCCAAGAACGAGAGCAAGTGGGCCATCTTCCCGATCCCGACCAAGACCGGTGGGAACGCTCCGGTGATGGCGGGCGGCTCCGACCTGGCCGTCTGGAAGGACAGCAAGGCCAAGGCCGCGGCGTTCGACTACATCACGGTGCTGAACAACGCCAAGAACGCCAAGGCGTGGGCCGACTACAGCGGCTTCTCCTCCATGCGCTCGGACGTGAAGTTCTCCGACCCCAAGCTCGAGCCCTTCACCAGCATCGCCAGCAACACCAAGTTCACGCCGATCAGCGCCGGCTGGGGCGAGTTCGAGCAGGCCAAGAAGGTCCTGCCGAACGCGATCAAGGCGATGATGCAGGGCAAGTCCGCCGAGGAGGAGATGAAGAAGGCGAACGAGCAAGCCAACACCCTGCTGAACGCGTCGTAGTCCACAGCTGATCGGAACGTCCATGCTCGACACCGCACCGGCGGTGCGGAAAGCGTCCGGCCGGAGATCCTCCGGCCGGGCGCGCCCCCGCCGCGGGCCCCGCCTCGGGCCCTACCTGCTGATCGCGCCGACCGTGGCCGTGATCGCCATCCTGATGTTCTGGCCGATGATCCAGATCGGCATCATGTCGTTCCAGAAGGTCGGCAACCGCCAGCTGCGCGGCGAGCCGGCCGAGTCGGTCGGCACCGAGAACTTCAAAACGATCCTCAACGACCCGTTCTTCTGGCAGACCCTCAAGCAGACCGTCCTGTTCGCCATCGTCGCGGTGACGCTGACCCTGCTCGTCGGGACGCTGGTCGGTCTGCTGCTCAACAAGCTCGGCAAGCGGATGTCGTCCTTCGTCGCCGGCGGCGTCATGGTCGCCTGGGCCACCCCTCCGGTCACCGCGGCGATCATCTTCACCTGGCTGTTCGGCTCGACCGGCGGCCTGGTCAACTGGACCCTCGACCTGCTGCCCAACTTCCTCGTCGGCGGCGGCTGGAACGGCCACAACTGGTTCGCCACGCCGCTGTCCACCTACACCGTCCTCACCGTGTGCGTCGTCTGGCAGGCGTGCCCCTTCGTCGCCGTGTCCGTCCTGGCCGGCCTGAAGAGCATTCCCGGCGAGCTGTACGAGGCCGCCCGGGTGGACGGATCGGGCCCGTGGCGGACGTTCTGGAGCCTCACCTACCCGATGCTCAAGCCGATCTTCCTCGTGCTGCTGGTCATGTCGATCATCTGGGACTTCAAGGTCTTCACGCAGCTGTTCATCATGTCCGGGATGGCCAACCGCGACGCGTTCAACCTGTCGCTCTACGGCTACTCCGAGGCGTTCGGGTCGCTGAATCCGAAGCTCGGCATGGGCTCGGCGATCGCGCTGGTGCTCACGGTCATCCTGCTCATCGTCACCGCCGTCTACGTGCGGGTCATGGTGCGCCAGGGGGAAACGAAATGACGACCATGACGACACGGCGCGCGGCCGGAACGCGGCGCCGTCCCCCCTCCAAGCGCATGCGCGCGAAGATCCTGCTGAACACGACGGGGGTGGTGGTCTTCTTCCTGGCCGTCTTCCCCGTCTTCTGGATGGCGTCCACCGCGTTCAAGCCCAACGAAGAGATCTTCAGCACGACGCCGAAGCCCTTCCCCACGAACCCGACCCTGGACCACTTCGACGTGGTCCTGAACGGCGGCATCGCCGAGGTCAGCTTCTGGGAGTACTTCCGCAACAGCGCGATCCTCGCGCTCGTCACGGTCCTGGCGTCGAGCCTGCTCGCGCTGCTGGCCGCGGTCGCCGTGGCGCGGTTCCGGTTCCGGTTCCGCACCACCTTCCTGATCATGCTGCTGATCGTCCAGATGGTGCCGCTGGAGGCGCTGGTCATCCCGCTGTTCCTGGACCTGAAGCATCTGGACCTGCTGAACAGCCTGTCCGGCCTCGCGATCGTCTACATCGGGTTCGCGGTGCCGTTCGCGATCTGGATGCTGCGGAGCTTCGTCGCCGCGGTACCGCGCGAGCTGGAGGAGGCGGCGGCCATCGACGGCGCGGGGCCGATCCGGACGTTCTTCCGGGTCATGCTGCCGCTCGTCGCGCCCGGCCTGGTCGCCACCAGCATCTTCTCGTTCATCACCGCCTGGAACGAGTTCATCTTCGCCTTCACGTTCCTCGACGACCAGAACAAATACACCCTCCCGATCATGCTGCAGTTCTTCTTCGGCCGCAGCGGTAACGCTTGGGGGCCCATCATGGCAGCGTCGACGCTGCTCACCATTCCCGTCATCGTGTTCTTCCTCCTCGTCCAGCGCCGTATGGTGTCCGGCCTCACCGCCGGGGCGGTGAAGGGGTGACGACCGACGACATCGCGACCAGCGCGGACATCGCCCGGCTGGCACGCGGCACCCTGCTCCCGTCCTTCCCCGGCCCGACCGCACCGCGCTGGCTGCTGGACGAACTGGAGGCCGGCCTCGCCGGCGTCACCCTGTTCGCCCTCACCGGCAACGTGCAGAGCCCGGAGTCCCTCGCCGCGCTCACCGCGCAGATGCGCAAGGCCGGCGACCCGTTCATCACGATCGACGAGGAGGGCGGCGACGTCACCCGCCTCGGCGGTCACCAGACGGGCAGCCCCTACCCGGGCAACGCGGCGCTCGGCGCCGTCGACGACCCGGAGCTGACCCGGCGGATCTACCGGTCCCTCGGCGCCGAGCTGGCCGACGTCGGCGTGAACTTCAACTTCGCGCCGTCGGTGGACGTCAACACCGCCGACGACAACCCGGTGATCGGCACCCGCTCGTTCGGGTCCGACCCCGAGCTCGTCGCCCGGCACGCCGCCGCGTCCGTCATCGGCACGCAGGAGGCGGGCGTCGCGGCCTGCGCGAAGCACTTCCCCGGCCACGGCGCCACCGTGGACGACTCGCACCTGTCGATCCCGCTCGTCGACGCCGACCTGGAGCTGCTGGACCGGCGCGAGCTGGTCCCGTTCCGGGCGGCGATCGAGGCCGGCACCCGCGCGGTGATGACCGGGCACCTGAACCTGCCCACCATCACCCGCGGGGTGCCGGCGACCCTCTCCCCCGAGGCGATCACCGGGCTGCTCCGCGAGCACCTCGGCTACCAGGGGGTGATCGTCACCGACGCGCTCGACATGGAGGGCGCGAGCGGCGCGATCGGCATCCCCGAGGCGTCCGTGCGGGCGCTGATCGCGGGCGCCGACCTGCTGTGCCTCGGCCCGAGGGAGCACGCCGAGACCCTGGCGGCGACGCTCGCCGCCATCGGCGAGGCCGTCCGGACCGGGCGGCTGTCCACGGAGCGGCTGCAGGACGCGGCGAACCGCACGCGCGAGCTGAAGGAATGGCTCGTCGGGCACTCGCCCGCCGTCGTCGACCGGGCCGCCGGCCTGGAGGCGGCCCGCCGCGCCATCCGCGTGTCGGGCTCGCTGCCCGGCTGGGAGGGCGCGCCGCTCGTCGTGGAGACCGAGTCCACCGGCAACATCGCCATGGGCCCGACCCCCTGGGGGCTCAGCCCGTGGGCACCCGACGCCGTCCAAGCCGACGGGGCGGACGGGGCGGCGAACCAGGTCCTGGACCGTGCCAATGGACGCGGCCTGATCATCGTCCTCCGCGACGCGCACCGGCACGCCGCCCAGCGCGCCCTCACCACGGCCCTGCTCACGGCCCGCCCGGACACCGTCGTCGTGGAGATGGGACTGCCCGTGTGGCGCCCCGGCTCCGCCGTGTACCTCGCGTCCTACGGCGCCGCCGCCGCCAACGCCCAAGCCGTCGCCGAACTCTTGGGCCTGACCCCCGCCACCTGACCCCCCGCCACACGCAGAACCCGCGACGCGCCCACCGGACAACAGCCCGGTTCCGATGGGCGCGTCGTGCTGTGTTTATTGCATTTTTCTCCTTCTTCGGGCCTTGGCGGCCCTCCATCGTCGAAAAACGCGCGCGATCGCTGCATCGCTTCGGTCGCCTGGCGGCTCGCTGCGCGATCAGGTTTCTCGCAGGCTCGAAACCTGCCTTCGGACGCGATCGCAGGCGTTGGGGTCGTCGCGGGGCTGGGGTGGTGGCTGGGCTTGTTGGTTCCGGGGTCGTGAACACCCAGGTCGTCGCATGGTTGCGGTGGTGGCCGGGGTCCTCGCGGGGGCTGGGGTGGGCGGTTTGGGGGGTCGCGGTGCTGGAGCGGTTCAGTAGGCGAGCGATAATGGTCCTATGCGATTGTCCGCCCGGGTCGACTATGCGTTGCGCGCCGCTGCGGAGTTGGCGGTCGCCGGAAGCCGTCCGGTGACCGCGATACAGCTCGCGGAGGCGCAGCAGATCCCGCCCAAATTCCTTGAGAACATCCTCGGCCAGCTGCGCCGGTCCGGTCTCGTCCGGAGCCAGCGGGGACCCGAGGGCGGCTACTGGCTGGCGAAGCCGGCCGACCAGATCTCCCTCGCCGACATCATCCGCGCCATCGACGGGCCGCTGCTCGGCGTGCGGGGCGAGCGCCCCGAGCACGTCGGCTACCAAGGGCCCGCCCGTTCGTTGCAGGACGTGTGGATCGCGCTGCGCGCCAGCGAGCGGTCCATCTTGGAGCAGGTCACGCTGGCGCACATCGCCGAAGGGAAACTCCCCGAGCCGGTCCAGAAGCTGACCGAAGACCCGTCCGCCTGGGAAAGTCCTTCTTTCATCTGAGGGCCCTCCATGCCAGAGGGTGACGTCGTCTGGCTGACCGCCCGGCGCCTGCGCGAAGCGCTCGCCGGGCGGCCGCTGGTGCGCTCCGACTTCCGCGTCCCCCGGTTCGCGACCGCGGACCTGCGGGGACGCACCGTCCTGGACGCCGTGTCCCGTGGCAAGCATCTTCTGGTCAGGGTCGAGGGCGGGCTGACCATCCACACCCATCTGATGATGGAGGGACGCTGGCAGATCCGCCGGGGCGGCCCGGTGCCGCGCGATCATCGCGTCCGGCTGGTGCTGGCGAACGCGGAGTGGCAGGCGGTCGGTTACTCCCTGGGGCTCGTCGAGCTGCTGCGCACTGATGAGGAGGACGGGGCCGTCGGCCATCTCGGGCCTGATCTGCTCGATCCCGGTTGGGGGGCGGAGATGGCCGCGGAAGCCGTCGCGCGGCTGGCGGAGGATCCCGGGCGGGCGATCGGGGAGGCGGTGCTCGACCAGACGCGGCTCGCCGGGATCGGCAACGTGTACAAGGCCGAGATTCTGTTTCTGCGGGGCGTTCACCCGTGGACCGTGGTCGGGAACGTTCCCGAGCTGGCCGGGCTCGTAGAGCTCTCTCACCGGCTGCTGGACCTCAACAAGGGGCGGCACGGCCACATCACCACCGGCGACCTGGCCCGCGGCCGCGAGCACTGGGTCTACGGGCGCGCCGGACACCCCTGCCGCAGGTGCGGAACGCGGATCGAGCGCGGCGACCAGAAGTCCCATGGCGGCAAGCGCGTCACCTATTGGTGTCCCCGCTGCCAGCCCGCGGACGGATAGGCCCAGCCACGCAGCAACCTCAACGCCTGCGGTCGCGTCCGAAGGCAGGTTTCGAGCCTGCGAGAAACCTGGTCGCGCAGCGAGCCGCCAGGCGAGACGGAGCGATGCCAGCGATCGCAATGAACAGCGGTCGGCGCCCGCCCTGTCGCCCGGGTCGCTAGGGCGGGTCGCCGCCTGTTCGGGGCGCTGGATCCGGGCGTCCCTTTAGGTGCATCCTCGGCTTGCGATCGTTCCAAGTCAATTCTCGGGTTTTCTTATTTATCTCCCAGGCTTAGCTTGGATGATATGACCCTGGACGATCTGCGCGTGTTCGTGGCCGTGTGTGCGGCGGGGAATCTCAGTGCGGTGGCCCGTGATCTGTCGTGCAGCCAGTCGGCTGTCAGCCAGCATGTGAAGCGGCTGGAACGGGAGACCGGGCTCGTGCTGCTGGAGCGGCGGCCGCGCGGGGTGGTGCCGACGCGGGCGGGACGCGTCCTGCAGCAGGCGGCGGCGGAGGGGCTCGCCGGGCTGGATTCGGCGCTGCGCCATCTCGACGATCTGCGCCGCGGTGTCGGCGGGACGGTCCGGGTCGCGACGGGGGCGACCACCGTCCGGCATTTCATGGCGGCGGGCGTGGTCGCGTTCCGGGAGCGCCATCCCGAGGCGGCGTTGCAGTTCGAGACCGCGGGGTCCAGCCGGCGGTGCCTGGAGGCCGTCCGCTCGCACGCCGCCGATCTCGCGTGGGTGACGACCGGGCCGCCCATGGAGGGGGTCGAGCAGCGGGTCTCGCGGGAGCTGCCGTGGATGCTCGCCGTCCACGCCGATGATCCGCTGGCCGGGCGGGCGGCCATCGCGTTCGAGGACCTGGCGGGGATCCGCCACATCGAGCTGCCGGAGCATTCGACCTCGCGGCTGCATCTGGAGGCGCATCTCGAACGGCATGGCGTGCGGCTGACGTCGACCACGAGTGTGGCCGACTGGGACACCGCGCTGCTGCTCGCCGAGCTGGGGCTGGGCCATGCGATCCTGCCCGCGCTGCCGGGGTGGGGGCGCGGGAGCGGGGACGTCCGGCTGATCCCGATCCCGGGCCTCCCGCCGCTCACCGCGGGGTGGGCGGCGCGGCGGTGGGACGCGCTCAGCCCGCTCGCCGCCGAGTTCGCCGACACCGTCCTGGCGCACCTGCGGACGTGAAACGGCCCCGGACCTCGCAGGAACGGTCGGCGAGGGCCGGGGCCTCGTCGGCTCCGGGACGGCGCGCCGGGGATCGCGGCGGCGCGCCGTTCAGGGCCGGCGCCTAGGGCGCTGGACGGCTCAGGTCTGCGCCTGGAACATCCAGTGCTGCTTCTCCAGATCGCGGGCGATGCCGATGAGCAGGTCCTGCGTCACCGGGTCGGGCTCGTCGGTGGCGGTGATCCGCTCGCGGAACCGCGCGATGATCTGCGCCAGGATATCGGTGACCGCGGCGACGACCTTGTCGTCGTCGAGGTACCCGGCCTCCAGCTGCGGGATCCTCGTGCGGTCGGCGACCGTGCGGGCACGGCCGTCGGGGTTCACGCCGATCGCCACGGCTCGTTCGGCCACGTCGTCCTGGCCGCCGCGGGCGAGGGCGACGATCTCGTCAAGGTGTTCGTGGACGACTTTGAAGTTGCGTCCGGTGAGATTCCAGTGAGCCTGCTTGGCGACCAGGGAAAGGTCGATCAGGTCGATGAGGGAGCCCTGCAAGGCGTCCCCTGCGATCTTCTGGGCCTCGTCGCCGATAGGGCTCTTGACCGCTCCCATGAGGGGGCTCCTTCCGCGTCGTGACGGGTAACCGTTACAACAGGGGAACCTCCCCGCAAATGCCGCGTTCATGCGTGAGACCGGGCACACCCCCGATCTCAGATGGCGCATGAACGCCTGAGAAGCGCCTGGAACGAGCCACCGGGAGGGGCCGCCGGAAACGGGCCGTCCGAAACGGATCAGGCCGCGACCATGTCGGCGCGGAACTCCCCGGTGATCTCTTCCGGTGTCTCCGGAATGCTGTCTGCGGTGATGCGCTCGTGCTCGGGCGGCGCGCCCGCCATGACGGGCTCGTGCTGCAGTTCGGCAAGGGCGAGCTGGTCGGCCACGTCCCGGAGGACGTGCGACAGCGGAACGCCGAGCGCCTTGCAGATCGAGGACAGCAGTTCGGATGACGCCTCTTTCTGTCCCCGTTCGACCTCGGACAGGTAGCCGAGTGACACCCGCGCGGCCGCGGACACCTCACGGAGGGTGCGTCCCTGGCGCAGCCGCAGCTGCCGCAGTACGTCACCGAGCAGCTGGCGAAGCAGGACCATCGTCTCGCTCCCTCCCTCAGTTCGGACCATCTGCCGGTTCCACCGTACCCGGCTTGACGGCGGCCATGGCAGACCGTTGAATTCGTGTTCGCTCGGAACGTAACGCTGTAATCAGCCCCGATCTTCCCGATCCGGCCGAGCCGTCCCGCTCCGATCCGTGATCTCAAGGCCGAGCAGGACGCGTCTCAGCAGCTCAAGGGCGTGTACGACGGTCATCCGCCGGATCACCGCGCGGGATTCGGGTCCGGCGCCCGGCACGGGGAGTTCCGGCTTGGACACGATCAGCAAGTTTTCGGGCCCCGCGACACCGAGATAGATCGTGCCCACGGGACGGCCGTCCTGCGGGTCGGGGCCCGCCACACCCGTCACGGCGAGCCCGTACGTCGCATCGAGCGCGTCCCGCACACCCGACGCCATCGCGGCGGCCACGTCCGGGTGGACGGCCCCCTGCTCGGCCAGCAGGTCCGCCGGGACGCCCAGCAGCCGGTGCTTGGCCTCGGTCGCGTACGTCACCATGCCGCCCGCGAACGTCGCGGACGACCCCGGCATCGCGGTCAGCTCGGCGCCGATGAGCCCGCCGGTCAGCGACTCGGCCGTGGCGACGGTAGCCGCGCGCTCCGCGAGCAGCCGGTGGACGACCCGGTCGAGCGTCTCGTCCTCGGCCCCGTAGACGGCGTCGCCGAGCAGGTCCCGGACGCGGGCCTCGACGCCGGTGAGCCGGGTAGCGGCGCCGGGCCCCGCGACCGTGATCCGGACCTTCACCTCGGCCGGATCGGGCAGGTAGGCGAGCCGGACGCCGTCCATCGCCTCGACCTCGGCGAGCCGCGTCGCGACGACCGACTCCCACATCCGGGCGGTGCGCAGCGTGCGGCGCGCGACGGCGGGCAGCCCGGCGATCTCCGCCAGCTCCGGCAGGACGATCTCGTCCATGATCGTGTGCATCTCGAACGGGACGCCCGGCAGCGCGTAGACGATCCCGCCGGGCAGCTCGACGCGCAGCCCCGGCGCCGAGCCCGCGGAGTTGGCGAGGATCCGCGCGCCCTCGGGGACGTCGGCCATGCGCAGCGCCATCGGCTGCAGCTCGCGGCCGGCGCGCTCGACCCGCTCGCGGAGGCGCCGTTCCAGGGCCGGGTCCCGGACGAGGGCGACGCCCGCCGCCTTGGCGAGCGCGTCGCGGGTGAGGTCGTCGTAGGTCGGGCCGAGCCCTCCGGTGGTGATGACCGCGCCGGCGCGGCCGAGCGCGGCGGTCACGGCCTCGACGATGACGTCCAGGTCGTCGCCGACGACGACGCTGCGGGTGACCTCGACGCCGTGCTCGGCGAGCCTGCGGCCGAGCCACGCGGCGTTCCCGTTGATCGTGTCGCCGAGGAGCAGCTCGTCCCCGACGGTGAGCAGTTCGACCCGCATCGCGTTCCCATCCCCGCTGTTCACCGGCCCGGCGCCTCGAATCTACCGGCGCGCGCCCGCGCGGACGGACCGGGGCCGCCGCCGGTTGACCGCGGAAATCGGCCGAATGAGGACGGGTGCGATTCCGGCCGATCGAACCGGTCCAACCGGATCTCCCCTTTCACTCGCCGTTGAAAAGCTACGGCAGCGCATTGTTTACCGTCGGGGAGTTACTTCCGTCGCCGTGTGCGGCCAATGTGCCGGCCAAGGCGCGCATCGTCGGCGCCCACTACTGACATTACGTCCACCAATTCCCAAAAGCGCAGGTCACAATGTGAGTCAAAACTCATTCGCCCGATTAGTGCGCGGAGAGATTTGCAGGGATAATTGCGTCTACGGGGCCTTGAACGGGGCTGCGGGGCCACGACCGGGGTGGGCGTGGCCCCGTAGCCCACTTCATCCCCGTACCTCCTCTGGACACCCCGGCACCGGACGTCCCTACGCATCGGTGATGAACTGGACGTGCCGTGAGCGCTCGCGGCGGAGATCCGCAGCGTCGGCGGCCTGCTCGACCTGGAGCGGCGGCGGCTCGTCCCCGACCACGCGGACCGCTTCCGGGCGGTCGGCGAACGGCCCGCGCTCCTCGGACTCTGACCCCGCTCAGGACGTGCCGGACGGCGCGTTCTCAGGGCCGCGGCGCATGCGCCAGGCCTGGAGGATGTAGTCCACGCCCGTGACGACCGTGACGATCAGCGCGGCGCCCATGGTGATCCAGCGCAGATAGTCGAGGGGGCCGGGCAGGATGTAGAGGCCGATGGCGATGACCTGCAGCATCGTCTTCAGCTTGCCGCCCTTGCTCGCCGGGATCACGCCGCGGCGGATCACGACGAACCGCAGCACCGTGATGCCGATCTCGCGGGCCATGATGACGATCGTCACCCACCACCACAGTTCCCCCATGATGGACAGGCTGACCAGCGCGGCGCCGGTGAGCGCCTTGTCGGCGATCGGATCGGCGATCTTGCCGAAGTCGGTGACGATGCCCCGGGCCCGCGCGATGTCGCCGTCGATCTTGTCGGTGATCGAGGCGACCGCGAAGACCCCGAACGCGGCGAGGCGCCAGCCGGTGCCGTCCAGGAAGAACAGCCAGACGAAGACGGGGACCAGCGCGATCCGGACGATGGTCAGCGCGTTGGCGATGTTCCAGACACCGGCCGGGGGCGGGTCGTGCGAGCCCGCGACCGGATCCGGGGCACCGGCGATCATGAGACGTCCGCGCTGAGGTCCACGCCGTCGCTGCCGGTCACGCGGGCCGCGACGATCTCGCCGAGGGCCAGGCCGGCGCCGCGGACGCGGACCGTCCCGTCCACCTCAGGCGCCTGGTGCGCGGCACGCCCCTCGAACCCGCCGTCCTCCGCCTTCTCCTCCAGGAGGACGTGGACTTCGGTGCCGATGCGGTCTTCGGCGCGCTGCGCGGTCAGCTCGTCGGCGAGGCTGGTCAGCTCCTCGACGCGGGCGGCGATCTCGGCGGGGTCGAGCTTGCCGTCGAGGTTCGCGGCCTCGGTCCCCTCCTCGTCGGAGTAGCCGAACACGCCGACCGCGTCCAGGCGGGCCGCGGTCAGGAACTCGGCCAGCTCCTCGAAGTCGTCCTCGGACTCGCCGGGGAAGCCGACGATGAAGTTGGAGCGCACGCCCGCGTCCGGGGCGAGCGCACGGATCTGGTCGAGCAGGCCCAGGAAGCGCTCCCGGTCGCCGAACCGGCGCATCGACCGCAGCACCGGGCCGCTCGCGTGCTGGAACGACATGTCGAAGTACGGGGCCACGCCGGGCGTGCCGCAGATCGCCTCGATCAGCCCCGGACGCGTCTCGGCGGGCTGCAGGTAGCTGACGCGGACGCGTTCGATGCCGTCCACGGCGGCGAGGCCGGGCAGCAGCTTCTCCAGCGCCCGCAGATCGCCCAGGTCCTTGCCGTAGGACGTGGAGTTCTCGCTCACCAGCACCAGTTCGCGGACGCCGTGCCCGGCGAGCCAGCGCGCCTCCTCCAGCACCTCCGCCGGAGGGCGCGACACGTACGCGCCGCGGAACGCCGGGATGGCGCAGAACGTGCAGCGCCGGTCGCAGCCGGACGCCAGCTTCAGCGGCGCCACCGGACCGCCGCCGCCGAGCCGCCGCCGCAGCACCCGCGGCCCGGACGCCGGAGCCAGCCCGTCAGGGAGATCGTCGGGCCCGCCGTGGCCCGGGATCGCCATGCCCGAGGACGACCGCGCGACCGGGGAGATCGGCAGGAGCGTCCGGCGGTCGCGCGGGGTGTGGGCGGTGTGGCCGCGTCCCGCCATGACGTCGTCGAGCCGGTCGCCGATGGCGGTGTAGTCGTCGAAGCCGATGACCGCGTCGGCCTCCGGCAGCGCCTCGGCGAGCTCGCTGCCGTACCGCTCCGCCATGCAGCCGGCCGCGACGACCTTTGCGCCGGAGTCGTGCGCGGCGAGCAGCGTGTCGATGGAGTCCTTCTTGGCCGCCTCGATGAACCCGCAGGTGTTGACGACCACCACGTCCGCGCCGCCCGCGTCGTCCGCCTCGGCCAGGTCCCAGCCCGCGTCCTCGATGCGCGCGGCGAGCTCCTCGGAATCGACCTCGTTACGGGCGCAGCCGAGCGTGATGAGCGAGACCTTGCGGCGTGTGGACATCCCCCTAAGGTAATGGGCCCGGATGCCCGTGAGGACCAGCAGGCCCTGGCTCAGGCGGGATCAGGGTCGTTGCGGTCGAAGCTCAGCCGCTGCACGCCCTTGCCCTTGCCGGGCGAGCCGATGTCCTTGCCGTTGACGGTCAGGTTCACGCTGCCGCCCACGCCGATCACGAGCCGGACCTTCTTCTTGTCGGTGAAGTCCTTCTCGTCGCCCTCGCGGATCATGCCGCTGAACAGCGTCCTGCCGTCGTCGCCGCGGACGTTCAGCCAGGTCGTGCGCTCGGCCACCACCCGGACCTCGACCTTGGTGCGCGGTGCCACCGCGACCGGGTCGCGCTTCTCCGGCGGCGTGGGCGCCGGGGAGGAGGTGGCCGGCGCGGGCGTCCCGGCGACCTGCTGCGCGGTGCGCCGCTCGCCGCCGCCGCCCTGCCCGATCACCTGGAACACCCCGTAGATGATCACGAGGGCGAGCGCGAGCGCCATCGCGGCGCTCCAGTTCGGCGACCGGCGCTCGCGGAACGCGACGGGCTGCTCGGGCTCGAACGCCGACACGGCCGAGACCGGCTGCGGCGCGCCGCCGTGCGTCGCGTCGAACTCGGCGACGAGCGGTTCCGGATCGATGCCGATGACCCGCCCGATGCTCCGGATGTGCCCGCGGGCGTAGAAGTTGCCGCCGCACGCGGAGAAGTCGTCGGCCTCCATGCCGCGGATCACGGTCTCGCGTATCCGCGTCTGGAGACTCACCTGTGTCACCGAGAGACCGGCCCGCTGTCGTTCCTCCGCCAAGGTCTCACCGATGCTCACGCCGGGCCTCCTTCGCGGGCGCTCGTCGCCGATCTGCTGCACACCAGTCTAGGAACCGCCATGCCCGCTGAGCGACAGCCAACACGTTCGAAACAGGGCAAGATTTCGCATCATTCCGCAACGCCCCGGCGGGCGATGCCCTCCCGCCGTTTCGGTGCCGTTTCCATGCCGCCCAGGTGACGTTCCCCGGTCACCTGAAAATGTCCTCACCCGCCGCCGCGCAGTTCCGCGAGCACCCCGGGAAGGTCATCCGGTTTCGTCAGGACGTCGCGGGCCTTGGAGCCCTCGCTCGGGCCGACGATGTCGCGGCTCTCCATCAGGTCCATGAGGCGTCCGGCCTTGGCGAACCCGACGCGGAGCTTGCGTTGCAGCATCGACGTCGAGCCGAACTGCGTCGACACGACCAGCTCGATGGCCTGGACGAGCAGGTCCATGTCGTCGCCGATATCCTCGTCGATCTCCTTCTTCGGCCCGGCGGCCGCACCGACGTCGTCGCGGTAGTTCGCCTCCATCTGCTTCTTGCAGTGGTCGACGATCCCGTGGATCTCCTTCTCCGCGACGTAGGCGTTCTGGATGCGCATCGGCTTGCTCGCGCCCATCGGCAGGAACAGCGCGTCGCCCTGCCCGACCAGCTTCTCCGCGCCCGGCTGGTCGAGGATGACGCGGCTGTCGGCCAGCGAGGAGGTCGCGAACGCCAGCCGGGACGGGACGTTGGCCTTGATGAGGCCGGTGACGACGTCCACCGACGGGCGCTGCGTCGCGAGCACCAGGTGGATTCCGGCGGCGCGGGCGAGCTGGGTGATGCGGACGACGGAGTCTTCTACGTCGCGCGGCGCGACCATCATCAGGTCGGCGAGCTCGTCCACGATGACGAGCATGTACGGGTAGGGCGTGTAGACGCGCTCGCTGCCGGGCGGCGGCTTCAGCTTCCCGGCCTTGACCGCCTTGTTGAAGTCGTCGATGTGCCGGTACCCGGACGCGGCGAGGTCGTCGTAGCGGCGGTCCATCTCGCCGACCACCCAGTCGAGGGCCTCGGCGGCCTTCTTCGGGTTGGTGATGATCGGCGTGATCAGGTGCGGGATGCCCTGGTACATCGTCAGCTCGACCCGCTTGGGGTCGACGAGGATCATCCGCACCTCGTCGGGGGTGGCGCGCATCAGCACGGAGGTGATGAGCCCGTTGATGCACGTCGACTTGCCCGCGCCGGTCGCGCCCGCGATGAGGATGTGCGGCATCTTCGCCAGGTTCGCCACGACGGTGCGTCCCTCGACGTCCTTGCCGAGCCCGACGATCATCGGGTGGTGCTCGTTGGTCGCGGCGGGCGAGCGGAGCACGTCGCCGAGGCTGACGATGTCCTTGTCGGTGTTCGGGATCTCCACGCCGATCGCCGACTTGCCGGGGATCGGCGAGATGATGCGCACGTCGGCGCTCTTCACCGCGTAGGCGATGTTCTTCGTCAGCGCGATGACCTTCTCGACCTTCACCGCCGGGCCGAGCTCGATCTCGTACCGGGTGATCGTCGGGCCGCGGGTGAACCCGGTGACCTGCGCGTCGATGTCGAACTGCTCCAGCACGCCGGTGAGCGCGTTCACGACCGTGTCGTTGGCCTTGGTGCGCGGCTTGGTGACGCTGCCGGGGCGCAGCGACGACGGGTCGGGCAGCACGTAGATCTCGCCGGACGACGACAGCGGCAGCTGCTCGGAGCTGCGCGGCGCGGGCGTCGGGTCGGGCACGTCCGCGGCGGGCGGGCCCTGCGGGACATCGCCGCCCGCGACGAGCTCGTCCGCCGGGACGCCGTCGTCGTCGTGCGGCGGCGCGGGCGGCGGGACGTCGGACTGGAACGGGTCGGGCTCGAACAGGTCGTCGGCGAGGTCGCGCTGCGGGCGGCCGGCCTTCTTCGGGGTGTCTTCGAGCAGGGGCGTGTCGTAGGGCCGGGAGTGCTCGCCGACCTCCAGCTCGCCGCCCTCGTCCTTGTCGGACTTCTTCTTGCGGCGGCGCTTCTTGGGCGCCTCGCCGTCGCCCTCGCCCTCGTTCTCGTCCTTGGCGGGGCGCTGCGGGCGGCCCTGCAGCGTCGCGACCGCCCACAGGTCGGAGACGCGCTCGGGGACGCGGTTGATGGGCGTCGCGGTGACGACCAGCAGCCCGAACCCGGACAGGAGCAGCAGCAGCGGGACGGCCACCCAGCCGCTCAGCGCCGCGTCCAGCGGCGCCGACACGACCCAGCCGATGACGCCGCCGGACTCGCGGACGCCGTCCATGTCCTTCGCGGGCGACGGGACGCCCGCCGCGATGTGCAGGATGCCGAGCACGCCGACGCTGAGCGCGGTCATGCCGATGACGATGCGTCCGGTGTCCTCGTGGTGCTCGGGGTGGCGCAGCGTCCGCCACGCCAGCAGGGCCAGCAGGATCGGCAGCGCCATCGCCAGGATCCCGAGACCGCCGCGCACGACCTTCTCCAGCGCGATGGTGACGACGCCGTCAGGCCGGAACCAGGTGACCGAGGCCAGCACGATCGACGAGCCGAGCAGCGCGAGCCCGAGCCCGTCGCGCCGGTGCTCGGGGTCGAGGTTGCGGGCGCCGTGCCCGTAGGCGCGGAAGATCGACCCGACCGCGACCGCGGCGAGCAGGTACAGCTTGAACAGCAGCTTGAAGAACCCGAGCACCGCCTGGGAGATCGGGTCCGGCTTCTGGGGGGGACGCCCGCGGCCCGAGCCGCGGCCCGAACCCCGATTCCCCTTCGAGCTGCCGCTCGAGCGCTTCCGGGGGGACGACCCGGCGGACTTACGAGCCGTGCTGCCCCCCGCACGCGAAGAGGTTTTCGTTCCCCCAGACGCACGTGTGGCCATGGTTATGAGAGTAACCGGGGACCCAAGAGGTTCCCGGGATGGCGGGCGGGCGTGTTGACGCGCGCCCGCCGTCCCGGTACCGGGCCTCCCCCGGCTAGACCTCCACGACCACCGGGACGATCATCGGGCGGCGGCGGTAGTTGTCGCTGACCCATTTCCCGACGGTGCGGCGGATGAGCTGATTGATCTGGTGCAGGTCGTTGACGCCGTTGCCGGCCGCCTCCCGCAGCACGCCCTCGATCCGCTCGATGACCTCGTCGAAGTCCTCGTTGACGATGCCGGCGCCGCGGGCGTGCACCTCGGGCCCGGCGACGAGCTTGCCGGACGTGGTGTCGATCCCGACGACGATGGACACGAAGCCCTCCTCGCCGAGGATGCGCCGGTCCTTCAGCGAGGTCTCGGTGACCTCGCCGACCGACAGGCCGTCCACGTACACGTAGCCGGCGGGGACGGCGCCGACGATGCGGGCGCGCCCGTCCACGAGGTCGACGACGACGCCGTCCTCGGCGATGACGATGCCGTCCTCCGGCACGCCGGTCAGCGCGGCGAGCTTGGCGTGCGCGCGCAGGTGCCGCCATTCGCCGTGGATCGGCATGAAGTTGGCGGGCTTGGTGACGTTCAGCACGTACAGCAGCTCGCCCGCGGAGGCGTGCCCGGACACGTGCACCAGCGCGTTCCCCTTGTGGATGACGCGCGCCCCCCACCGGGTCAGCCCGTTGATGACGCGGTTGACCGCGTTCTCGTTGCCCGGGATCAGCGAGGACGCGAGCATCACCGTGTCGCGCTCGGTGATCCGGATCGAGTGGTCGCGGTTCGCCATCCGCGACAGCGCCGACATCGGCTCGCCCTGCGACCCGGTGCACACCAGGACGAGGCGGTCGCCGGGGATGTCGTCCAGGTCTTTCTGGTCGACCATGATGTCGTCGGGGACGGTGAGGTAGCCGAGCTCGCGCGCGACGCCCATGTTGCGGACCATCGACCGCCCGACGAAGCAGACCTTGCGGCCATTGGCGACGGCCGCGTCCAGGACCTGCTGGACGCGGTGGACGTGCGAGGCGAAGCAGGCGACGATGAGCCGCCCCTGCGCGGTGTGGAACACCTCGTCCACGACCGGGCCGATGTTGCGCTCGCTGGTGACGAACCCGGGCATCTCGGCGTTGGTCGAGTCGGACATCAGCAGGTCGATGCCCTCGGCGCCGAGCCGCGCGAAACCGGGCAGGTCGGTGAGCCGGCCGTCCAGCGGAAGCTGGTCCATCTTGAAGTCGCCGGTGTGCAGGACGAGCCCGGCGGGCGTCCGGACGGCGATGGCGAGCGCGTCCGGGATCGAGTGGTTGACGGCGAGGAACTCGACGTCGAACGGGCCGAGCACCCGACGCTCGCCCTCCGCGACCACGTCGGTCACGGGTTTGATGCGGTGCTCGGTGAGCTTGGCCTCGATCAGCGCCAGCGTCAGCTTCGAGCCGACCAGCGGGACGTCGCGGCGCTCGCGCAGCAGGTACGGCACGGCGCCGATGTGGTCCTCGTGGCCGTGGGTGAGGATGACGGCCTCGATGTCGTCCAGGCGGTCCCTGATGTATTCGAAGTCGGGCAGGATCAGGTCGATGCCGGGCTGTTCGGTCTCGGGGAACAGGACGCCGCAGTCGACGACGAGCAGGCGGCCGTCCTGCTCGAACACCGTCATGTTGCGGCCAATCTCCCCCAGCCCGCCGAGCGCGACGATGCGCAGCCCGCCCTTGGGCGGCGCGGGCGGATCCGACAGCTCCGGGTGAGGATGACTCACCGGGCGACCTCCGGCGTGACTGCCTCAGGCACTTTGACTCCCCCTATCGTGAGGTCTTCACGCAGGCGCGCCGCGAACTCCGGCGTGGCCTCCACGAGCGGCGCGCGAAGCGGGCCGCCGCCGGGCAGGCCGAGCAGGTTCAGCGCTGCCTTGACGGCGATGGCGCCCTGCGTACGGGTCATGATGGCGGCGACCACGGGCAGCAGCCGCCGGTGGATCTGCAGCGCCCGCGCGTGCTCGCCGGCACGGTAGGCCTCGATCATCTCATGCAGCTCGGCGCCGACGACGTGGCCCACCACGCTGACGAACCCGGCCGCGCCGACCGACAGCCACGGCAGGTTCAGGTTGTCGTCGCCGGAGTACCAGACGAGGTCGGTCTCCGCCATGACCCGGGACGCGCCGAACAGGTCGCCCTTGGCGTCCTTGACGGCGACGATCCGCGGGTGGTCGGCGAGCTGGATCAGCGTGTCGTTCTCGATCGGCACCCCGGCGCGTCCCGGGATGTCGTAGAGCATGGCGGGCAGGCCCGTCGCGTCGGCCACGGCCGTGAAATGGCGGACGAGGCCCTCCTGCGGGGGCTTGTTGTAGTAGGGCGTCACCACGAGCAGGCCGTGCGCGCCGGCGGCCTCCGCCTGCCGCGCGAGCTGCAGGGTGTGCTCGGTGTGGTTGGTCCCGGCACCGGCGACGATCACGGCGCGGTCGCCGACCGCGTCGATCACCGCGCGCAGAAGCTGCTGTTTCTCGTCGTCGCTCGTCGTCGGCGACTCGCCGGTCGTCCCGTTGACGACCAGGCCGTCGTGGCGCCGCTCGTCGACCAGGTGGGTCGCGAGGCGCGCGGCGCCGTCGTAGTCGACGCCCCCGTCCGGCAGGAACGGGGTGACCATCGCGGTCAGCATCCGCCCGAACGGAGCGTCGGATGTTGTGCTGGGTGCCATGCATCGAACGGTACCGTTCCGGCCGCGCCAGGTGGACCCGCAGGTCCAAGCTGAGATCCACGGCATGCGGAGGCGTTACCGGACGCGGCGTGGAGCACGGCGGGGACCGCGGCCTGGAACGTGGCATGGAGGAAGCCGCCGCCACACGCTCGGGGGTACGCGTGGCGGCGGCTCCACCTCCACATCGTGGCACGCAAATGCGGCGTTACGGGGTCAGTCCGGCGACTTCCCGGACTCGGTTGCGTAACGTGACCCCGCGGTCATCTCCGGCGGCCCGACGTGCGGGTATCCCGGTACCGCGCTAATTGGGACCGTTCCGTTATCACCCGGGGCGTTCGGCGGCACGGGGGCTCAGCCGCCAGCGCTCTTTGCCGTCCGGGGCAGCCACGCGGAGCGGTAGTAGGCCCATTCGTCCGGATCGGTCGTCCAGTCCGCGTAGACGCCGACACCGAACGGGCGCTTGGGCGGACGCTTCAGGTCGTCGATCCCGCGCCTGACGCCCCGCAGCGCGACCTCCAGATCCTCCGCCCAGTCCATGAGGGGACGGTAGGTGGGGACGCCCATGAACACCGTGGCGCGGTCGCCGATGAGCTCCAGCGTGGTGCGGGTGTGCCGGGCGAAGTGCCATCCGGCGAGGGACCTGGTCGGCAGCGACACGTCGTAGGTCATGATCGCGACCTGGTCGGCGAGGCCGGCGACGTCGCGCAGGAAGTCCTCGGTCGGGCGGGGCGGGTGGTGGAACCTGCCGGTGCGCGGGACCAGGGCCTTGTAGACGGGCTGGGCCTCGTCCATGAGCGTCTGCTGCTCCAGCGCCACCGACAGGAGCCTGCCACGGGAGCGGGTCAGCTCGCTGGTCGCCCTCATGAGCGTCATGAACGCGGCGTCGCCGGGGTAGATCGGCTCGAAGTCGTAGTGGATGCCGTCGAACCCGAGGTCGAGGAAGATCTCGTCGGTCCTGAGCACCTGCGCGCGGACGGCGGGATCGTCCAGCTCGATGACGCCGTGGCCGTCCACGATGCGGACCTGGCCGAGGTAGGCCTGCGCGCGCACGCCCGGCGCGTACTTGCGGACAGCCTCGATCAGCTGCTTGGCGTGGCGGTACTTGTGGGCGGGGACGGTGCCGTCCGCCTCGAAGGGGCCGGTGTGGAAGAACACGTCGGTGATGCGGTTCTGCCGCAGCAGGTCGCCGAGGGTGCGGTACTCGGCGTCGGTGTGCGGCTCGCCGACCCACTGGTGCCGCGCCCAGAGCGCGTTCGCCTCGGTGCCGCGCGCCTCCGGTTCCTGCTGCCACCACACCCATGCCCCGCCGAACACGAGCGCCACCAGGCCGAACACGTAGGCCGCGGCCCAGCCCGCCCGGCGCAGCAGCCTGCCCAGCACACCACGACCTACCCCGCTCTTCCGCACCTCGCAATAATCCCGGATCTTTCTAGCGGATCGGACACGCCATCCCTCGGTTCGCCCTCGTCCCGCCCAGCCGCCGCCCATGAAACGACCAGGATTGGGACGTGTTCGCGCGCCGCGCGCGGCGGCCGTTGACATCGCGGGAATCCTCTGATGACCAGGCGGCTCGGCGACGTGGCCCACGGTTCTCGTCCGAAGCCGCCGGGTTCTCACCCGTTCAACGGGATGGAGGTCGAGCCGACATGCGAGTACGACCGGATCGGGCCGAACCGAGACCTCTGATCAGCACCCGCGCCCTGGTGATCATTCTGGTGGCGGTCGGCGCGGGCGCCCTGACCGCCGCCGCTCCGCAGTTCGCGATCCCCATCGGGGTGGGCGTGGGGGTCGTCACCCTGCTCGCCCAGATCGTGAAGGACTGACGCGAGACTCGGGGATGAAGTCTTCGGGGTCGGCAGGGTGACCTCGACCCCGGAGACGCAGGTCTCCGGACGGTGCCCGGAGTCATCGGCGCGTGGCGCTCCCTTGTTCCAGCGTGTGTGGTGGGCGCGCGTCCGTCGCCGCCGTCGTCCGGACGGCGTCCGGTGACCGGTCGACGCGGGTGCGCTGGGTGAGGGCCACGCAGACCAGCACGGCGACGGCGGCCAGCGCGGTCGTGGCGTCGATCCGCTCGCCGAGGAGGAGCCCCGACCAGAGCAGGGTCATGACCGGCTGGGCGAGCTGGACCTGGCTAGCGCGCGCGATCCCGGCCCGCGCCAGGCCCTCGTACCAGGCGAAGAAGCCGATGTAGGCGGAGAAGGCGGCCACGTAGGCGAAGCCGAGGGTGGCGCGTCCCGTCCAGTCGGGGCCGGTCGTGGCGAGCAGCCAGATCGTCACCGGGACGGTGATCGGCGCGGCCAGCACGAGTGCCCAGGAGATGACGCGCCAGCCCGCCATGTCGCGGGCGAGGCGCGCGCCTTCGGTGTAGCCCGCCGCGCAGGTGACCAGCGCGCCGAACAGCAGCAGGTCGGCGGCCGTGAAATGGCCCGCGCCGCGGATCAGCGCGAACCCGGTGACGCAGACCGTCCCGGCCGCGCCCGCCAGCCAGAACGCGCCGGAGGGCCGCTCCCCCGCGCGCAGCACGCCGAACACGGCGGTGACGGCGGGCAGCAGCCCGACCACGACGGCCGAGTGCGCGGACGAGGCGCCGTGGTCGAGCGCGAGCGTGGAGAGCACGGGGAACCCGAAGATGACGCCGCCGACGACGACCGCGAACCCGGCCAGCTGGTCGCGGCGCGGGAGGGGCGCCCGCACCAGTAGCAGTACGGCGGCGGCGAGGACGCTCGCGGCGGCGGCGCGGCCGACGCCGATGAGGTACGGGTCGAGCCCGTCCAGCCCCAGGACCGTGCTGGGGAGGGTGAGGGAGTAGATCAGGACGCCGATGGCGGCGAGCCAGAGACCCCGCCCCGAGCCGGTGTCCGCTATCGGCATGGCGGCAGTAGCGCTATCCTGAGCCTTCATGAAACACGATAGCAGTGTTGCGGCGCTGGCCGATTCGCTGCGGGCCGACGTCCACCGGATGAGCCCCGGGGAGCGGCTCCCGTCCAGCCGGAGCCTGGTCGAGCGGCACCGGGTCAGCCCGGTGACGGTGTCGCGGGCGCTGGCCGTGCTGGCGGCCGAGGGCCTCGTCGTGACGCGGCCGGGCAGCGGCGCGTTCGCCGCCGGTCGCCGCCCGGCCGCGGCCGCCGCGGAACCGGCCGATCTCGGCTGGCAGGCGGTGGCGCTCGGCGACCGGTCGGTCGACGCGGCTGGGATCACGTGGCTGCTCACGCCGCCGCCGGAGGGCGTGATCGCGCTCAGCGGCGGCTACCTGCACCCGACGCTCCAGCCGGCGCGGCCTCTCGCGGCGGCGATGGCGCGGGCGGCCCGGCGCCCGGACGCCTGGGAGATGCCCCGGCTCGGCGGCATGCCCGAGCTGCGCGCCTGGTTCGCCCGGACGGTCGGCGGCGCCGTCTCCCCCGCCGACGTGGTGATCACCAGCGGCGGGCAGCAGTCGCTGACGACGGTCCTGCGGGCGCTGCTCCCGCCGGACGCCCCGCTGCTGGTCGAGTCGCCGACGTATCTGGGCGTCCTCGCGGTCGCGCGGGCGAGCGGGCTGCATCCGGTGCCCGTCCCGGTGGACGCGGACGGCGTCCGTCCCGACCTGCTCGCCGAGGCGTTCGCGATGACCGGGGCGCGCGCCCTCTACAGCCAGCCGACCTTCCACAACCCGACCGGCACCGTGCTGAGCGGCGAGCGGCGCGGGCAGGTGCTGGAGGTGGCGCGGGCCGCGGGCGCGTTCGTGATCGAGGACGACTTCGCCCGGCATCTCGGCATCGCCTCGCCCCCGCCGCCGCTGATCGCGCAGGACGCCGACGGGCGGGTCGTGCACATCGCGTCCCTGACCAAGGCCACCGCGCCGAGCCTGCGGGTCGCGGCGGTCATCGCGCGCGGCCCGGTCGCCGAGCGGATCCGCGCGACGCAGCTCGTGGAGGAGTTCTTCCCGGCCAGGCCGCTGCAGGAGGCGCTGCTCGAACTGGTCAGCTCGCCGGGCTGGCCGCGGCATCTGAGCGCCGTCCGCGCGGCGCTGCGGTCGCGCCGCGACGCGCTGCTGACCGCGTTCGCCCGCGACCTGCCCGAGCTGCGCGTGAACCGTCCGGACGGCAGCCTGCACGTATGGGCACGGCTGCCCGGCGGCGTGGACGACACCGCGTTGGCAGAGGCCGCCCTGCGCGCCGGTGTGCTGGTCAGCGCAGGGCGGCCGTTCTTCCCCGCCGAAGCCCCCGCCCCGTACCTGCGAATCAGCTACGGGACGGCGGCCTCGGAGCCGGAACTGGCGGAGGGTGTCCGGCGCCTCAGCTCAGTCCTTCATTCCTGAAGCGGTACAGAAGCAGAATTCGTTACCCTCCGGGTCGCGCCAGACCTGGAAGGGCGTCCGCGGGTTCCCCATCGGCTCGCCCGCGGGCCTCCCGCCGAGCCGCCGCGCCCGCTCCCCCGCCGCGTGGATGTCGGGGACGTCCAGGTCGAGGTGGACCCGGTTCTTGATCGCCTTCGGCTCTGGGACGAGCTGGAACGCCAGCACCGGGCCGTCGCCCGCGAGCGGCTCCAGATCGAGCCAGTCGTCGTCGCGCGAGGTCGTCTTCATGCCGAGGAGCCCGCCCCAGAAGGCCGCCATGGCGTCGAGGTCGGTGCAGTCGAACACGACGGTGGTCACGGCCGGCTTGATGCCGCTCATCGGACTCCCCCGGCCGTCCGCAGCGCGTGCGCCGTCTGGAAGGAGCGCGCGGCGGCCCGCCTGCATCCGGCCACGGGCGAGGCCGGGTGGCGGCGGTGCCGCCGGGTGCCGAACCGGTCGGGCACCCCGTCGAGGAGCCAGCGGCGGATCCGTCCGGCGCGTCCGGCCGACCGGGCGTGGGCGATGAGGGTCGCCTCGACGATGTCGGCCTGCAGCCGGGCGTACTCACGCTGGGCCCATGCGTGCCGCGTGGCGGGCCGGGCGAGGTACGGCAGCGCGTTCATGATCGTCCTCCCGTGGATTGACACCACCTAAACACTAACGCTGGTGTCGCGGAGTTGCAACCGGTAAACTGAGTATGCCGGTGTCGGACGTTGGTAGACTGCGCGCGCGAACAGGCAGGAGGGGTGATGGCCGAGGCTCAGGACGACCCCGCGACGCTGCTCAGGGACTTCGTCAACACGCTGAACGTCGAGGCCGCCGAGGACGAGCTCGCGACGCCGGAACTGCTCGCCGCATGGCTGGCCGGGCGCGGGCTCGTCCCGGCGGGGGCGCGGGCGTCCGGAACCGACCTGACCACCGCCATCGCGCTCCGCGAGGGCCTGCGCGAGGCCCTGTCGGCACACCATGGGTCCGCGCACCACGGGCCGCGCGGCGCCGGCTTCCCCGAAGAGCTGGACGACGCCCTCGCCGCCCTGCCCCTGCGGGTCACGCTCACCGGGGCGCGGCCGGGCCTCGTCCCCCTGGATCCGCCCGGCACGGCCGCCGCCGGGCTGGCCCGCCTCGCCGCGGCGATCATGGACTCGGTCGCCGCCGGGTCCTGGCCCCGGCTGAAGGCCTGCCAGGAGGACACCTGCCGCTGGGCGTTCCTGGACACGTCCAAGAACCGGTCCCGCGCCTGGTGCTCGATGAGCGTCTGCGGGAACCGCACCAAGACCCGCGCCTACCGGGCCCGCCGCCGGACCTGACCGCGTGCCCGGGGCCTAGGGTGGGCGATGATCCCGGACGGAGAGGACGTGCCACCCCATGGCCGATGCCGGAGTGCGGCCCGCACGGCGGGCGGACGCCGCCGCCGTCGCCGACATCCAGGTGCGGGCCTGGCGGCAGGGCTACCGCGATCTGCTGCCCGCCGGCGTCCTCGCCGAGGTGACCGGGCCCGCCGCGCTTGAGGTGTGGCGCGAGAAGTGGACGGAGGCGGCCATCGCGCCGCCGAGCCCGCGGCACCGGCTGCTCGTCGCCGTGGCGTCCGACCTTGTCGTCGGGTTCGCCGCGCACGCCCCCGCCGAAGATCCGGACCTCGACCCGGCCGACACCGCCGAGCTGATCACGCTGCTGGTCGACCCGCTGCACGCCCGCGCCGGGCACGGCAGCCGGCTGCTCGCCGCGACCGTCGACCTGCTCCGCGAGGACGGCTTCGCCACCCTGATCGCCTGGACGTTCGAGGACGACGAGGTCACCCGCACGTTCCTCGGCTCGGCCGGCTGGGCCCCCGACGGGACGGCCCGGACGCTCGACATGGGCGACCCCGTCCGCCAGATCCGCCTGCACACCGACATCACCGACAACACGGGCTGACCGGTTGACCAGGGGGCGGTGCGGAGCGCGGGCGCCCCGCCCATATCTTTGAAGCCGTGCCCGAGTCCACCTCCCTGACGCCGCCGCGCGTGCCCGCGCCCGCGGAGCCCGCCGCCGGACGGCGCCGCTGGCTCGGCATGGTCGTCATCAGCCTGGGCGTCTCGCTGATCGTGGTGGACGCGACGATCGTGGGCGTCCTGCTCCCGCGGATGGTCACCGACCTGGGCCTCACGACCACCGGCGCCGAATGGTTCACCTCGATCTACGCGCTGGTGTTCGCCGCGCTGCTGATCCCGTTCGGGCGCGCGGGCGACCTGTTCGGGCGGCGGCGGATGTTCGTGCTCGGCGTGACGGTGTTCACGGCGGCGAGCGTGGGCGCCGCGCTCGCGGGCGGCGGCGCGGCGCTGATCGGCGCACGCGCGCTCCAGGGCGTCGGCGCCTCGATGGTCCTGCCGGCGACGCTGTCGACGGTGAACGCCGTCTTCACCGGGCGAGACCGGGCCGTCGCGTTCGGGATCTGGGGCTCGATGATCAGCGGCATGGCGGCGCTCGGGCCGCTCGCCGGCGGCGCGCTCGCCACCGGCGGCGGCTGGCGCTGGGCCTTCGGGATCAACCTGCCGCTCGGCGTCGCGCTGATCGCGGGCGCGCTGTGGCTGCTGCCCGAGACCCGGCAGCCGCGTCCCCTACAAGCGCGTCGCGATGTCGACTGGCCGGGCGGGCTGCTGTCCACGCTCGGCCTCGGCGCGCTGGTGTTCGGGATCATCGAGGGCCAGACGTACGGCTGGTGGGTTCCGACGCGCCCGTTCTCGCCGGCCGGGTTCGACTGGCCGGAGCCGGGGCTCTCGCCCGTGCCGATCGTCCTGGCCCTGGGGGCGGTGCTGCTCGCGGCGCTGGTGGTCGTCGAACGGTCCAGGGCGGCGGCCGGACGCTCCGTCCTGCTCGACCTCGGCCTGTTCCGCATCCCGAACTTCCGCCGCGGGAACCTCGCGTCCGCCCTGATCAACGTCGGCGAGCTGGGGCTGCTGTTCGTCCTGCCGCTGTTCCTGCTCGGCGTGCACGGCACGAACCCGCTGGAGATCAGCGTCGCGATCCTGCCGCTGGCCGTAGGCGCGTTCCTGTCCGGCGGGTACGCGGGCAACCTCGCCAACCGGCGCGGAGCGCACCGGGTCGTGCAGATCGGCATGGCGCTGGAGGTCGGCGCGGTCCTCGCGCTGGGCGTCACGGTGTCCGCGTCCACCGGCGGGCTCGGGCTCGCGCCGTGGATGCTGCTGTACGGGCTGGGCCTCGGCCTGACGTCGGCGCAGCTGACGAACGTGTCGCTGGCGGACGTCCCGCAGGCGCAGGCGGGCCAGGCGTCCGGCACCCAGTCCACGGCCCGCCAGGTCGGCGCCGCGCTCGGCATCGCCGCCATCGGGACGGTGTTCGCCACGAGCCTCGGCCACGCCATGACCGACCGGCTCGCCGGCTCCGCGCTGCCCCCGCAGGAGCGCGCCGCCGTCGCCCACGACCTGCGCGAGAGCGCCGGAACCTACGGACGCGAGCTGCACGGCACGCCCGCACGGGCCGTCGAGGCCCGCGCCGCCGACGAGAGCCTCGCCGTCGCGACCAGAAATGCCGCCCTCACCACCGCCGCGATCCTGGCCCTGGGGCTCGCCGTGTCGATGCGGCTGCGCCCCGCCGGTGATCATCGGGAAGAATCGAAGGGATAGTCCCCCTGTCGCCCCACGAGAACGAGCGGTAACTGTGGCCACGCTCTCCCAATGGGTCGCCGGATCCCGGCCCCGCACCCTGCCCGCGTCCCTCGTCCCGGTCGTCGTCGGCACCGGCGTCGCCGCCGGTGCGGGCGGCGCGGTCTGGTGGCGCGCCGTGCTCGCCGCGATCGTCGCGCTCGTCCTGCAGATCGGCGTGAACTACTCCAACGACTACAGCGACGGCGTCCGCGGCACCGACGAGGACCGCGTCGGCCCGCTCCGCCTCGTCGGATCGAAGGTCGCGCCGCCGAAGCAGGTCCTCGCCGCCGCGCTCGGCTGCTTCCTCGCCGCCGCCGTCGCCGGGCTCGTCCTCGCCGCCGTGACGACCTGGTGGCTGCTGCTCGTCGGCGCGTTCGCGATCCTCGCGGCCTGGTTCTACACGGGCGGCAAGACCCCGTACGGGTACCGCGCGCTGGGCGAGGTGTCGGTGTTCGTGTTCTTCGGCCTCGTCGCCGTCGTCGGGACGGTGTACGTCCAGGTCGAGGGCCTGCCGTGGGAGGCGTGGGCGGCGGCGGTGCCGATCGGGATGCTGGCCTGCGGGCTGCTCGTCGCGAACAACCTGCGCGACATCCCCACCGACCGCGAGGCCGGGAAGCGGACCCTCGCCGTCGTGCTCGGCGACCGCTGGACGCGCATGCTGTACGCGGCGTGCACCGCGCTGCCGTTCATGATCGTCCTGGTGCTGGCGGCGCCGCATCCGTGGGCGCTGCTCGCGCTGCTCGCCGCGCCGCTGTCGCTCCCGCCGACGCAGAAGGTGCTGGGCGGTGCGACCGGCCCCGCCCTGATCCCCGTGCTGGGCGAGACCGGCCGGCTCCAGATCGTCTACGGCGTCCTGCTGGCGGTGGGCCTCGCGCTCTGAGCGTCGTCCGCGTCCCGCTCGGCGAGCAGGACGGCACCGGTGACGCCCATGAGAAGCCCGGCGAGCAGCCCGCAGAGCGTCGTCAGGTTGAGCGCGCTGGAGGAGCCCGAGTCGAGGAACTCCGGCTGGCTGAGCAGCGTGATCAGCCGGTAGAACGACCACGCGAACGTGGCGCCCGCGCCGATCCACGCGCACGCCAGCGGCACCGCGAACCGCTCCGGGCGGCCCGCCCGCCGGACGATCGCGAGCAGCGCCACGGCCCCCGCCAGCGCCAGCAGGCCCATCACGCCGTCGGCGAGCTGCTGGACCGCGCCCCGGTTCTCGAGCTCTCCGGCGCGGATCCCGGCCGTCCCGCCGAACGCCCAGTAGAGCTGCACGGCCGCGAAGGCGACGGCGAACACCACCGCGGTCCTTGCCAAAAGCACCTGCAGCGCATGCGTCGCGCCCTTGGCGACCTCCTTGGTACGGGCGGCGAAAACGTCCGGCCACCTTCCCCGCGCGTACAGCACGAAGGCCGTGAGCAGCCCGATCCCCTGCAACGTGAAGCCCGTGTACACGACGCCGAACACCCATCCCTGCATCGCGCTGTCTGACGCAGTGAGCGGCTCGGACGAGAACAACGTCTGCACCAGAGCACCGAGCGGGACGGCCAGCGCGATCGGCGCGAGGAGCCCGGCCCCGATCCACATCGGCGTCAGCACCAGCCACGCCGGGATGCGCAGGCCCCAGCGGAACGTGAACGCCAGGACGATCAGCACGGCGATCGCGTCCATCCCCATGGTGATCGCGTTGCCCACGTAGAGCGCGGAGTCCTTGGCCGCCTCCGTGTCGTTCCACCCGACCGTGCTGCCGGACAACCATGCGATCTTGAGGCTGAGGTAGGGGACGCACGCCGCGACGGTCGCCGCGCACACCCCCAGCCGCAGCCGCCCGAGCCGGGCGCCCGTGACAGGCGCCCGCCCAGCGAGAACTGAAACCGTCATGCCCCGACGATGGCGCGGACCGGCCCCGCGCCACTTCCCGCCACCGGGTGAAACCGCCCCCCTGCTTCCCCCGCAGGAGTGAGGGGTGCCTCAGCCGTCCTGCGCGGCGGCCGCCCCCCAGTTGATCTCGGGACGGCCCGCATCGACAAGGGCCTTGTTCACGGCGCTGAACGGCCGCGTCCCGAAGAACTTCTTGGCGCTCAGCGGGCTCGGGTGCGCCGACTCGATCACGGTGTGCTGCGCGCCGGTGATGAGCCGGGCCTTCTTGCGGGCGTAGGCGCCCCAGAGCACGAACACCACACGCTCGGTCTTGTCGTTCAGCGCGCGGATCGCGGCGTCGGTGAAGTCTTCCCAGCCCTTGCCCGCGTGCGAGCCCGCCTCGCCGCCGCGCACGGTCAGCACCGCGTTCAGCAGCAGCACCCCCTGGTCGGCCCAGCGGGTGAGGTCACCGGACGTCGCGACCGGCACCTCCAGGTCGGTCGCCAGCTCCTTGTAGATGTTGCGCAGCGACGGCGGCAGCCGGACGCCGTCGCGCACGCTGAAACTGAGCCCGTGCGCCTGGCCGGGCCCGTGGTAGGGGTCCTGGCCGAGGATCAGGACGCGGGCACTGTCGAACGGGCAGTGCCGGAACGCGCTGAACAGGTCGTCCTGCGGCGGGTAGACGGTCTGGGCGGCGTACTCCCCCGCGACGAACGCTCCCAGTGCGGCGGTGGCGATCGGGTCGAGCAGCGGGTCGAGCCGCTCCCGCCAGTCGCCGGGCAGCATTTCCATCAGGTCGAGCGACATCGTCGGGCCTCCGAGGACGTGATCTCCGGTCGCGGCAAACATTAGTGCGCGGCACTGACACGCCAGGCCGAATCCCGGGAGCGCATCCCCCGCAACCGTAGGATGAAGCCATATGCCCGATTCCCCCCGTCGGCGGCGGTTCCGCGCGTCCGCCCTGCTCATCGCGCTCGCCGTCCCCGGCCTGGGCACGGGCTGCGGCGGCTCGTCCGGCCCGGCGACGCTCACCGTCCTGGCCGCCTCGTCCCTGACGGAGGTGTCCGACGAGCTCGGCAGGGCGTACGCCCAGGAGAACCCAAGCGTCAAGCTCCGTTTCGAGTACGGCGCCGCACCCGACATGGCCGACCGGCTGTCCGACCACGATCCGGCCGACGTCCTGCTGGCGGCGGACACCGTCAGCATCAACGAGGTCAAGGAGCAGTTGGCGGGACCGCCCCGGATCGTCGCGCAGACCTCGCTGACCATCGCCGTCGGCCCCGGCAACCCGCGGCGCATCCTCCGCCTCAGCGATCTGACCCGGCGCGGCCTGCGGATCGTGGTCGGCGCCGGGACGGTCCCGGTGGGCCGCTACACCCGGCAGGCGTTCACGAAGGCGGGCCTGACCGTCCGGTGGAGCTCGGAGGAGATCAGCGCGCGGGCCGTCCTGGACCGGGTGCGCTCCGGCGAGGCGGACGCGGGCATCGTCTACGTCACCGACCTGCGCTCGGCGGGCGTCGCGGCGAGCAGCGTCCCCATCCCGGCGGACGCGAACGTCACCGCGACCTTCCCCGCGGCGACCGTCCAGGACAGCGACCACAAGGACGCCGCGACCGCCTTCATCTCCTGGCTGACCACCCCACCCGCACAAGCCCTGTTCAACAAGCACGGCTTCGCCACCCCCCACTGACCAGCGCACACGCACTTCCGCGATCGGCGGCCCCGGAACGCGATCACCGAATCCGGGTACGCTGGCTACTCACGGTCCTTTAAGGTGACGGGAGCCGAACGTGATGGAGGAATCACCCAAAGTGAACACTCTTGCCGTTGTTCACCACCACCGCGAGCTCCCCGACACCCCCTACAACCTCTGGATGCAGGACGAACTCGCCGACGTACTCGATCTTCCCCACGACGGCACCCGAGTCGAGATCATCGGTGGGGAGATCATCGTGTCACCAGGGCCGGACATGGCTCACAACTTCATCGTTCAGGACATCGCCGACGCCATCGCGGCGGCGCGCAGCCAGAACCCCGGGTTCCGGTGGCGCTGCGTCTCGGCCCAGGACCTGGATCTGAGCGATATCCACGACGGGTACATACCGGACCTGTGCGTTCTCGACAAGGGGATCGCCGACCAGGCGCGACGTGCACAGCTCAAGAAGGCCCGTCCAGAGCATCTCCAGCTCGCGCTCGAGGTGACCTCTCCCAGCACCGTGCACGAGGACCGGCTCCCTGGCAAGCGGAGGGTCAAGCCGACCAAATGGAGCGGCTACGCCCGGGTGGGCATCCCGTACTACCTGCTGGTCGACCGTGACCCAAAGGCAGCCCGGACCACGCTCTTCTCCGACCCCGACACGTCCAAGGGCGTGTACTCGGCCTCGGTGAGCTGGGAATTCGGGGAGGCCGTCAAGCTGCCTGAGCCGTTCGGGCTGGAGATCCCCACGGACATCTGGGAGCCATGGCAGCAGGGCGGCTGAGCCGTCCGGGCAGTGTCACATCTCGTTCGCGTGCTTCGTCAGTGTTATGACGTGGGCCGGCGAGAGGGGTGTCGATGGACGGGCGCGAGTTCCTCGCGGACGAGTTCGAGAAGCACCGTGTGCATCTCAGGGCGGTCGCCTACCGGATGCTCGGTTCGCTCGCGGAGGCGGACGACGCCGTCCAGGAATCGTGGTTCCGGCTCAGCCGCTCCGACGCCGGCGCCATCGAGAACCTGGGCGGCTGGCTGACCACCGTCGTCGGGCGCGTGTGCCTCGACATGCTGCGCTCCCGCACCGCGCGTCGCGAGGACCCGCTTGAGGAGCGCCTCCCGGACCCGGTCATCGGCCCCGCGTCCGGGCTCGACCCAGAGCATGAGGCGCTGATGGCCGACTCGGTCGGGCTGGCGCTGCTGGTGGTGCTCCAGTCGCTCACGCCCGCCGAGCGGCTCGCGTTCGTCCTGCACGACACCTTCGGGATCCCGTTCGATGACATCGCCCCGATCGTCGGGCGCTCCCCCGCCGCCGCGCGCCAGCTCGCCAGCCGGGCCCGCCGCCGGGTTCGGGGCGCCGCGCCCACCCCCGAACGCGACCCGGCCCGCCAGCGCGAGGTCGTCCAGGCGTTCCAGGCCGCGGCGCAGGGCGGCGACTTCGAGGCCCTCGTCGCCGTCCTGGACCCCGACGTCGTCCTGCGCGCCGACATCGGCGCCGCCGAACTGACCGTGGTGCACGGCGCGGAGGCGGTCGCCGGTCAGGCGCTCCTGTTCCGCGGAGTCGGCGGCAAGGCCCGCCCGGCGCTGGTCAACGGCGCCGCCGGGGTGGTCGGCGTCGCGGCCGGACGCGCGCGGTCCGTCCTGTCCTTCACGGTCGTGAACGGCAGGATCGCCGCCATCGACATCCTCGCCGACCCCGCCCGCCTGGCCTCCCTCGACCTCACCGCCCTGGACTGACCGGCTGTGGGAGGGAGCGGTGGAAGAGGACCCGGGGGGCTGGGCCGTCGTGGGACGGGGCGTGCGTGGTGGTGAAGCCCATGGCCTTGTGGAAGGCGATCGAGCCGGTGTTCTGCGGGGACGTGAGCGCTCGGACGGCCGTGCGGCCATCGGCGGCGGCCAGGGCGAAGAAGGTTTCGTAGAGGCGGCGGGCCAGGCCCGCACCGCGATGGGCCGGGTTCACGCCCACGAAGTGGATGTAGGCGGTGTCGGGCTGGGACGGTGACAAGAAGCCGACGAGGAAGCCCGCCAGGTCGTCCCCGGATTCGGCGACGAGGCTGGTGCGGTGGAAGTGGTCGAGGAAGAGGCGGGGCAGGATGCCGTGAATCTCCCGGCCCCACCAGTCGTCCACGACGGCGATGATGCGGTCGTAGTCGGACGGTGCGGCCGGGCGGACGCCGATCACAGGCCGAGGAGGGACTCGATGCCTAGGGTGAGGCGGTCGAGGCCGGGGATGCGGCGGACGGCGAGGAGCACGCCCGGCATGAACGACGCGCGGTCCATCGAGTCGTGCCGGATGGTGAACAGCTCGCCGTGGCCGCCGAGGACGACCTGCTGGTGGGCGACGGCGCCCGACAGGCGGACGGCGTGCACGCGGACGCCGTCCACGTCGGCGCCGCGGGCCCCGTCCACCTCGGACGTGGTGGCGTCCGGGGAGGCGGACACGCCGGCCTCGGCGCGGGCCGCGGCGACCAGCTCGGCGGTGCGGTAGGCGGTGCCGGACGGGGCGTCCGCCTTGTTCGGGTGGTGCGTCTCGACGATCTCGACGGACTCGAAGAACGGGGCCGCCTTCTGCGCGAAGTGCATCATCAGCACCGCGCCGATGCCGAAGTTCGGCGCGATGATGACGTTGCCGGACGATTCGTCGGTCAGCCAGGAGCGGACGGTGTCGAGCCGGGACGGGTCGAACCCGGTGGTGCCGACGACCGCGTGCAGGCCGTGCTCGACGCACCACTGGAGGTTGTCCATGACGACGGCGGGGTGGGTGAAGTCGACGACGACCTCGGCGGCGGTCAGCGCGTCGCGCGGGTCGTCCTGGTCGACGGCGGCGACCAGTTCCATGTCGTCGGCCCCTTGCACGGCGCGGCACACCTCGGCCCCCATGCGCCCCTTCGCGCCCAGCACCCCGACCTTGATCACGTGTTCCTCCCGGTAGACGTGGGCCGAGCCTATCGTCAGAAGCGCTTGCCGAGTTCGCGTGCCTCGGCGTGCGCGGCGCGGCGGCCGGTCTCGGCGTCGGCGGTGGCGAGGTTGGGGCGGAACGTGACGGTGCTGATGTCGGTGATCCCGGCCCAGCGCAGCCAGCCGTCCAGGAACGGCATCTGGTGGTCGGCGCCGAACGCGGGCGGACGGCCCTCGCCGTACACGGCACTGGTGTAAAGGACGGCCGCCTTCTTGCCCTGGAGGAGGCCCGTGTAGCCCTCGGCGGGGTCGAAGCTGAAGACCCACCCAGGCTGCGAGACGACGTCGATGAACTGCTTGAGGATGTACGGGACGCTCGTGTTCCACATCGGCACGCTGAACAGGTAGCGGTCATAGGAGTCGAAGCGCTCGAAGACGCGGCGCGCGGCCTGCCAGGCGTCGGCCTGCTCGCCGGTCGGCTCGTCGCCCGCGAACACGGCCATCTTGGCGGCGGCCGCGGCGGGGCCGAACTCGGGGAGCGTGCCGTCCCACAGGTCGTGGTGGTCGACCAGGTCATGGTTGCCAACAGGGTCGCCGTGGGTCTCGCGGTAGGCGTCCAGGAACGCATCGGCAAGCGCCAGAGACTCGGACGCGACACTGCGGGGGGACGCGGAAATGTGCAGCAGGCGGGACATGAGGGGGTCCTCTCCGGAAGGCATGCGGACTAGAGTCCGATTACTCCTGTGGATAGTAGCGGACTCTAGTCCGGTTAGCAACCGGGGGTGGACGTCAGGCGGCGAACTCGCGGTCTCCTACCGGGCCGATGACCGTCAGGGCCTGGGGGCCGGTGAGGATCTCGGTGGCGATGGCGCGGACGTCGTCCAGGGTGACGGCCTCGATGCGGGCCAGGACCTCGTCCACGGGCAGCAGCGACTCGTACACGAGCTCGCTCTTGCCGATGCGGCTCATGCGGGAGCCGGTGTCCTCCAGGCCGAGGACCATCGCGCCGCGCAGCTGGCCCTTGCCGCGCTCCAGCTCCTCGGCGGTGAGGCCGGCGCCGGCGGCCTTGTGCAGCTCGTCGCGGCAGATGGACAGGACCTCCTCCGCCTTGGCGGGCTGGCAGCCCGCGTAGACGCCGAAGATGCCGGAGTCGGCGTACTGGGCGGTGTAGCTGTACACCGAGTACGCCAGGCCGCGCTTCTCCCGGATCTCCTGGAACAGGCGGGACGACATGCCGCCGCCGAGCGCCGCGTTCAGGACGCCGAGCGCGAAGCGCCGGTCGTCGGTGCGCGACACCCCGGCACCGCCGAGGATGATGTGGGCCTGCTCGGTGTCCTTGTCGATCACTGCGGTGCGCGGGTCGATCGGCGCGGGGGCCCCGTCCAGGCGGGGCGCGGCGGGGGCGGCGTCGCCGGTCAGGTGCTCGGCGAACGCGCGGGAGACCAGCTTGACGACCTCGTCGTGGTCGATGTTGCCCGCCACCGACACCACCAGCTGGGACGGGACGTAGTGCTGCCGGTAGTAGCCGTGGATGCGGTCGCGGGACAGCGCGTTGATCGAGTCCTCGGTGCCGAGGATGGGGCGTCCGAGAGGGGTGTCGCCGTAGAGGGCGGTGGCGAACTCGTCGTGGATCAGGTCGCCGGGGTCGTCGTCGCGCATGTGGATCTCTTCGAGGATCACGCCGCGTTCGGCCTCGACGTCCTCGGGGCGGTTCACCGACTCCGCGACCATGTCGGACACGACGTCCACGGCGAGGGGGAGGTCGGAGTCCAGGACCCGCGCGTAGTAGCAGGTGTACTCCTTGGCGGTGAACGCGTTGAGGTCGCCGCCGACCGCGTCGATCGTCGCGGAGATCTCCAGCGCGGACCGCCGCCTCGTGCCCTTGAACAGCACGTGCTCCAGGTAGTGGCTGGCGCCGGCGTCGGCGGGTGCCTCGTCGCGGGACCCGACCGCCGACCAGATGCCGAACGCGGCGGACCGCACGGTCGGCATCGTCTCGGTGATGATCCGCAGCCCGCCGGGCAGGACGGTGCGGCGCACCGCGCCGGCCCCGTCGGTGTGGATCGTGATGGTGGTGCCGGGCTCCTGCGCCCTCGCCGGCAGGGTCACGTGTCGCTCACATTCCGTCATTGAAAACATCCGGCCGGGCGGCCCCGCGGGGGGGCGGGCGGCCGGTCATGGGCCTTGAGATCAGGAGTTGCGCTGGCCGGAGTCGTCGCCGCGGCGGGTCCGGCGGCGGCGCGGGCGGCGCTCGCCGTCGTCGTCGCGGCGCTCCCGGCGCTCGCCGTCGCCCTCGTCACCGTTGGACGCGGACGCGGGGGCGCCGCCGTCACCGGAGTCGGCGCGGTCGGCGGCCTCGCGCTCGATCACCTCGACCGGCACCAGCGACAGCTTGCCGCGCTGGTCGATCTCGGTGACCTCCACCTGGATCTTCTCGCCGACGCCCATCACGTCCTCGACGTTCTCGATCCGGGCGCCGCCGTGCAGCTTGCGGATCTGCGAGACGTGCAGCAGGCCGTCCTTGCCGGGCAGCAGCGACACGAACGCGCCGAACGTCGTGGTCTTGACGACGGTGCCGAGGTAGCGCTCGCCGATCTCCGGCATGTGCGGGTTCGCGATCGAGTTGATCGCCTGCCGCGCGGCCTCGGCGGACGGGCCGTCGGTGGCGCCGACGTAGATCGTGCCGTCGTCCTCGATCGTGATGTCGGCGCCGGTGTCGTCCTGGATCGAGTTGATCATCTTGCCCTTGGGGCCGATGACCTCGCCGATCTTGTCGACCGGGACCTTGATCGTGATGATCCGCGGCGCGTACGGGCTCATCTCGGCGGGTGCCTCGATGGCCTCCTGCATCACGTCCAGGATCGCCAGGCGGGCGCCCTTGGCCTGCTTCAGCGCGGCGGCCAGCACGGAGGCGGGGATGCCGTCTAGCTTGGTGTCGAGCTGCAGCGCGGTGATCAGGTCGCGGGTGCCGGCGACCTTGAAGTCCATGTCGCCGAAGGCGTCCTCGGCGCCGAGGATGTCGGTCAGCGTGACGTACTCGTCGCCCTCGTTGATCAGGCCCATCGCGATGCCCGCCACCATCTGCTTCAGCGGGACGCCCGCGTCCAGCAGCGACATGGTGGACGCGCACACCGAGCCCATCGAGGTGGACCCGTTCGACCCGAGCGCCTCCGACACCTGCCGGATCGCGTACGGGAACTCCTCGCGGGTCGGCAGCACCGGGAGGAGGGCGCGCTCGGCGAGGGCGCCGTGCCCGATCTCGCGGCGCTTCGGCGAACCGACGCGGCCCGTCTCGCCGGTGGAGTACGGCGGGAAGTTGTAGTTGTGCATGTAGCGCTTGGTGCGCTCGGGGTTGAGCGTGTCGATCATCTGCTCCATGCGGAGCATGTTCAGCGTCGTCACGCCGAGGATCTGCGTCTCGCCGCGCTCGAAGATCGCCGAGCCGTGCACCCGCGGGATGACGTGCGCCTCGGCGGTCAGCTGGCGGATGTCCTTCGGGCCGCGGCCGTCGATGCGCAGCCCGTCGCGGATGACCCGCTCGCGGACCAGCTTCTTGGTGACGGCGCGGTAGGCGGCGGAGACCTCCTTCTCGCGGCCCTCGAAGGTCTCGGCGAGCTTCTCCACCACGCCGGCCTTGAGCTCGTCGAGCCGGGACTCGCGCTCCTGCTTGCCGGCGATCGTGAGCGCCTGCGCCAGGTCTTCGGACACGGCGTCGGTGACGGCGGCGAGCACGTCGTCCTGGTAGTCCAGGAAGATCGGGTACTCGGCGGTCTCCTTGGCGGCGACGGCGGCGAGGTCGCTCTGCGCCTTGCACAGCGCCTTGATGAACGGCTTGGCCGCCTCAAGGCCCTCCGCGACGGTCTCCTCGGTCGGCGCGGCGGCGCCCTCGCCGACGAGCTTGATGGTGTCGCGGGTGGACTCGGCCTCCACCATCATGATCGCGACATCGCCGTCCGGCAGGACGCGGCCCGCGACGACCATGTCGAAGGTGGCCCGCTCCAGTTCGGGGTGGGTCGGGAAGCCGACCCACTGGCCCTCGATCAGCGCGACGCGGACGCCGCCGATCGGCCCGGAGAACGGCAGCCCGGCCAGCTGCGTGGACATCGACGCGGCGTTGATCGCGACGACGTCGTACAGGTGGTCGGGGTGCAGCGCCATGATCGTCTCGACGACCTGGATCTCGTTGCGCAGGCCCTTGGTGAACGACGGGCGCAGCGGCCGGTCGATCAGCCGGCAGGTGAGGATCGCGTCCTCGGACGGGCGGCCCTCGCGGCGGAAGAACGAGCCGGGGATGCGCCCCGCCGCGTACATCCGCTCCTCGACGTCGACGGTCAGCGGGAAGAAGTCGAGGTTGTCCTTCGGCTTCTTGGACGCGGTCGTCGCCGACAGCACCATCGTGTCGTCGTCGAGATAGGCGACGGCGGAGCCGGCCGCCTGGCGGGCCAGCCGGCCCGTCTCGAAGCGGATGGTGCGGGTGCCGAACGTGCCGTTGTCGATCACGGCCTCGGTGCTCTGCGCGCCATCGATGCGCACGGCTTCTGTCACGGGAAACCTCCTTAAGGTTTCATGTCGGTCCTCGCGGCCGTTTCCCGTGGTCTTGCACGCTGCCGGTCTTCGATCGAAGCGCCCGGATCGAGAGCCCCGCCGGTGCGCGGCGGAACGGATCCGGAAGCCACTACCGAGGACCGGCCCGCACCAGCGGTGTCCGCGAGGCTTTGTCTGTAGTTTTACGGCCGGCTCCGCGCCCCCGTGTGCCGGGGTCGGCGGGCGGCCGGTGCGGCCGGGTGCCCGGCCCGTCCGGCGGGGCCCTGCCCGTGTGAGCAGGCCCCTGGGCGGGCCCCGGGCGCGTCCGGACGAGACGTCGCGCCCCGTCCGGCCAGCGGGCCCAAAAAGGAAGGGAGCGGCCCGGCGGGCCACTCCCTCACCGTGCTAGCGGCGCAGGCCGAGTCGCTCGATCAGCTGCCGGTAGCGGTTGATGTCCTTGTTGGAGAGGTACTTCAGGAGCCGGCGACGACGGCCGACCAGCAGCAGGAGGCCGCGGCGGCTGTGGTGGTCGTGCTTGTGCTCCTTGAGGTGCTCGGTCAGATCGTTGATCCGACGCGTGAGCAGCGCGACCTGGACTTCCGGCGATCCGGTGTCACCCTCAGTGGTCGCGTACTCCGAGATGATCTTGTTCTTGGTGGCGGTGTCGAGCGACACGTGGCTCCTTCGATGCGATCGTCACCCGCAGATCCGGGGCCCGGCGGGCGCGCGGGTCCGCATGGTGCGTTTTAAGAGAGTGGCGGGCCGCATGAGGGTGCAGCCAGCCGCGCCGGGGCCCTTCCCGGCGACTATTCACCGTACCATGCCGGAAACCCACCCGGTTACGAAGCGGAAAGCCCTGCTATCGCAGGGTACGCACTTTCCAGGGTGTTCTGGCCGGGTTGCGGCCGAGGTCGCGGCCCGGGTCGCGGCCGGGTTCTACTCGGCGGTGACCTCGCGGGCGCGGGCCACGTCCCGGTGCATCTCCTCGATCAGCGCCTCGACCGAGTCGAACTTCAGCGTGTCGCGGATACGGTCGGTGAAGTCGACGGCCATGTGCTCGCCGTACAGGTCGAGGTCGTCACGGTCCAGCGCGTACGCCTCGACGGTCCGCTCCCCCGCGCCCTCGAACGTCGGGTTGGTGCCGATGGAGATCGCCGCCGGCCAGCGGAAGGCGGGATAGCGCTCGGAGTCGCAGACCAGCCAGCCCGCGTAGACGCCGTCGGCGGGGATCGCGGTGTGCGGCAGCGTCTCCAGGTTGGCGGTGGGGAAGCCGAGCGCGCGGCCGCGCTGGTGCCCGCGCACGACGACGCCCTCCACGCGGTGCGGGCGGCCGAGCGCCCCCGCCGCGGACTCGACGTCGCCCGCGTCCAGCCGCTCGCGGATGTAGGTGGAGGAGATCGTGCCGCCGTTCGCCACCAGCGGCATGCCCTCGGTGGTGAAGTCGTACTTCTCGCCCAGCTCCCGCAGCAGCGCGACGTCGCCCTTGGCCTTGTGCCCGAACCGGAAGTCCTCGCCGACGATGACGTGGGCCGCGTGCAGCCGGTCGACCAGCACCGACTGGACGAACTCCTCCGGCGGCACCCGCGACAGCGCCGGCGTGAACGGCACCACGACGACCGCGTCGGTGCCGAGCCCCTCCAGCAGCTCGATCCGGCGCTTGGTGCTCGCCAGCAGCGGTGGATGGGTTCCAGGCCGGACGACCTCGTCCGGGTGCGGGTCGAAGGTGATCACCACGGACCGCAGGCCGCGGCGGCGGGCCTCCTCGGCCGCCGTGCCGACGATCCGCTGGTGGCCGCGGTGAACGCCGTCGAACACCCCGATGGTGACCACCGAGCGGCCCCAGTCCGCGGGAACCTCGTCGAGGCCATTCCAGCGCCGCACCATGCTCTCCCTGCGTAGGACGTGCCCTGCCCGGTCGTGTGGCCGCCCGGTTTTTGCTGCCGTCCTAAGAGTGCCATGTACGAGCCGCAGGGGTGGCAACCGGGTTCGGACGGACCGGGCGGACGGGACGGACGGGGCAGGGCGTGCGGACCGGTTTCAGGCGGATTGGTAGACGACCAGGGAGACCGCGACGTACTGGAGGATGTAGGCCGCGAGGGTGCAGGCGTGGAAGACCTCGTGGAACCCGAACCAGCGCGGCGACGGGTCGGGGCGGCGCAGCCCGTAGACGATCCCGCCGACGCTGTAGCAGACGCCGCCGATCGCGACCATGACGCAGGCCGCGACGCCCGCGCCGTCGAGGAACTGCGGCAGGAACAGCACCGCGACCCAGCCGAGGACGATGTAGAGGGTCACGTAGAGCGCGCGCGGGGCGCCGATCCAGGTGGTCCGGAAGACGACGCCGGCGATGGCGCCCGTCCAGACGATGGTGAGGACGGCGACGCGGACGCCGCCGTCCAGCGCGAGGACGGCGAACGGCGTGTACGTGCCCGCGATGATCAGGTAGATGTTGGCGTGGTCGAAGCGGCGCAGGACCTCCAGCAGCCGGTGCGAGGTCTGCCGGTGGTAGGTGCCTGAGATCCCGAACAGCATCCCCGATGCCGCGACGTAGATCGCCGACGCGAGCCGCGCCTGCGTGCTCGGGCCGAGCGCGACCAGCACGAGCCCGGCGACGAGCACCGCGGGGAACGCGCCGATGTGCAGCCAGCCGCGCAGCCGCGGACGTGTCGGGGACGTCACCTGCGCGCCGTCGTTCACGGTGGTCATCGGAACCTCCTCACCAACAACCTACGGAATCGTAGGTTACGCCACCGTAGGTTGGAATGCACCGCTTTCCCCTCGTGATCATCGCCACGCGCGGTGGGTTCTGTCCAGGTCGGGCGGCTGATCAGGAGGTGAACACGGCGAGCGGCTTGGCGAGGTTCCCCTGCTCCTCGACGAGTGCCAGCAGCGTCCCGTCGGGCGCGAAGACGCCGATCGGGCCGGGGCCGAGCCCGGCGGCCTTGAGGCGTCCGCCGTGGGCGACCTTGCGGGCGTCGTCGTCCGAGACGTCCCGGCGCGGGAACACGGCGGCGACCGCCTCGCCCATCGGCAGGATCTCCGTCTTCTCGGCGAGCTGGTCGAGCGTCCGCGCCATGCCGAGGTCGTAGGGACCGACGCGGGTGCGGCGCAGCGCCGTCAGATGGCCGCCGCAGCCGAGGGACGCGCCCAGGTCACGGGCCAGCGCGCGGATGTAGGTGCCTGACGAGCACGTGATCGACGCCTCGATGTCGATCACGTCGTCGTGCCGCCGGACCTCCAGCACCGCGAAGTCGTGCACGGTCACCGGACGCGCCTCGAGCTCGACCTCCTCGCCCTTGCGGGCCATCTTGTAGGCCCGCTCGCCGTTCACCTTGATGGCGCTGACCTGCGGTGGAACCTGCCGGATCGGGCCGGTCAGCGCCGCGATGCCCGCGCGCAGCGCCTCGTCGGTCACGTCCGCGGCGGACGCGGTCGCGGTGACCTCGCCCTCGGCGTCGTCGGTGTTGGTCGACACGCCAAGCCGGATCGTGCCGTCGTACCCCTTCTCGGTCAGCGCCAGATGCCCGAGGAGGCGGGTGGCCTTGCCGACCCCGAGGACGAGGACGCCCGTCGCCATCGGATCGAGCGTGCCCGCGTGCCCGACACGCCGGGTCTTCGCGAGCCGCCGCATCCGGCCGACGACGTCGTGCGACGTCCAGCCGGACGGCTTGTCGACGATGACGAGTCCCGAGTTCTCCACACCCGCTCCGAAAGGTCAAAAGGCCGAAGGGTCAAAAGTCGAAGTTCAGTCGCTCTCGCCGGGGACGCGCAGCGCGGCGCGCAACCGGTCGATGATCCAGGCGGGCTCGCCGCCCATGGTGAACGCGGCGGCCATCCGGTGCCCGCCGCCGCCGAGCTCGACGCAGGCCCGGCCGACGTCGACCGAGCCCTTCGAGCGGGTCGACACGTACCACTCGCCCCGGTCGTTCTCCTTGCACACCACCGCGACCTCGGCCTCGTCGGTGCGCCTGAGCTGGTCGATGACGCCTTCGAGCTGGTCGTAGCCGACGTCGCGAGCATCGCGGTCGGCGCGCGCGATCGTCGTCCAGACCAGGCCGCGGCCGCCCGCCGCGTCGCGCTCCAGCCGGGCCCGCGCCAGCGCGCCCGCGAGGACCTGGAGGTAGCCGAACGGCGCCCGGTCCCACAGCTCCCGGCTGACCGCCTCCGGCCGGACGCCCGCCGTCAGCAGCCGTCCCGCCAGGTCGTGGACCTCGGGCGTCGTGCACGGGTACTTGAACGAGCCGGTGTCGCTCGCCAGCCCGGCGTACAGGCCCTGCGCGATGTCGCGGTCGAGCGGCACGCCGAGCCTGCGGATCAGCTCCTCGACCAGCACCGCAGTGGCGGCGGCGTCCGGGTCGACGAGCCGCACGCCGCCGAAGCCGGTGTTGGACGCGTGATGGTCGAGCACGATCAGCGCCCCGGCCCGCTCGGCCGGGCCCGCGAGCGCGCCGAGCCGCGCCTGCCCGGCCGCGTCCAGCGAGATCATCAGCTCCGGCGCCGCGGGCATCCGCGCGGGCTCGACCAGCAGCTCCTGGCCGGGCAGGAAGCGCAGGATCGCGGGCACGGTGAACGGCTCCCCGAAGGACGCCAGGCACCGCTTGCCCATCGCGCGAAGCGCCTGCGCGAGCGCCAGCATCGAGCCGAGCGCGTCCCCGTCCGGCGCCACATGGCAGGCGAGGCACACCTCCCCCGCCGCGCCGATCAGCTCGACGGCCCGCTCCCACTCCCGCTCCCTGAGCGCCCCGCCCGCACCGGCGGGCGCGGGCGCCTCGAAGACGGGCGATGGTTCGGGCGCCGGGGACGGTTCGAGGGCGGCCCGCGGCTCGATGGCGGCCTGTGGCTCGCTGGGGGCGGTGGGTCCGGCGGGGAGGGCGCCGCCGCGCGGGATGACGTCATGGCCGTTCGCGGAATGCCCGTCCGCGTCAAGCAGCAGGCATTCCTCGTTCCAGCCGGCGCCCGGCGCCGCCGCGCGCCCCTCCGGTCCGCTCACGACGGCGGGCGGCCCGAACGGTCGTCCTCACCGCCGTCCGTGGCGTCGTGCCCGTCGAAGTCCGCGTCGTCGTCCACGTCGTCCTCGTCGAGGTCGTCGAGGTCGTCGTCCTCGGCGGAGGCGGGCTCGCGGTACGGGTTCGCGTCACCGGCCGGGGACGCGTCCTGCGCGGCCTTCGCCACCTCGGCGTCCCTGGCGCGGGCCTTCGCGAGCAGGTCGTCGATGTGCGCCGCGTTCTCCATCAGGGAGTCCATGACGAAGGTGAGGCTTGGCGTGTGCCGGACCCCGGTCTTCCTGCCCACCTCCGACCGGATGACGCCCTTGGCGCTCTCCAGCGCGGCGGCGGTCTCGGCGCGCTCGCCGTCCGACCCGTAGACCGTGTAGTACACGGTCGCGTCGCGCAGGTCGTTGGTGATGCGGGTGTCCGTCACGGTCACGAAGCCGAGCCGCGGATCCTTGATCCGCCTCTCCAGCATCTCGGCCACGATCTGCTGGATGCGGTCGGCGAGCTTGCGCGCCCGAGCTGCGTCCACCATGATCGCACTCCCTTTCTATGGTCTGACGACCCTTCCATGGTCTAACGATGACCTGGCCCGCGCTCCGTTTCGGCACAGCTCAGTCCTCGTCGCTTCATTGTGGGGGGACGACCCCCCATACCCCCCGTGACGACCGCCGTCGTCTTCCATTCCGCCGGCGCTCCATTCCAGACGCCGGTCAGTCGTCGTCGTTGAACAGCCGTTGCCTCGCGGACAGCAGCTCTATCTCCGGGCGTCCGGCCACGAACCGTTCGCACTGCTCGAGCACCTGGGTGCAGTTCGCGGCGCTGCCGGACACCACCGCCACCCCGATCTCCGCCCTGCGGTACAGGTCGTTGCCGCCGGTCTCGGCGGCCGCCACCCCCGGGAAGTGCTTGTGCACGTCGGCGAGGATCGGCCGCAGGACCGACCGCTTCTGCTTGAGCGAGCGGACGTCCCCCAGCAGCAGGTCGAGTGTCAGGGCACCCACGTACACCTGGTCGATCACCTCGGGATCTTCAGAAGATGGAACGACGGAGGTCACCCGCCGTGTTCCCGGCGGCACCCTGAAGCGGGATGAGCCGGACATGCCAGACGCCAGGCTAGAAGATCCGCCTGGCGCCGTGTCACCGAATGAACGATCACATCGCCCACTACCGGAATACCGCCGGGTTCACCGGCGATGCCGGGACGCGGGGACGTCCGTGCGGACGTCCCCGCGTCCCGGTCGCGAGTCCTCTAGTCGCGGGGCTTCTCCCGCATCTCGAAGCACTCGATGACATCTCCGAGCTTGATGTCGTTGTAGCCCACGCCGATACCGCACTCGAAGCCCTCGCGGACCTCGGTCGCGTCGTCCTTGAAGCGGCGCAGCGACGACACCGTGAGGTTGTCGGAGACCACGACGCCGTCGCGGACGAGGCGGGCCTTCGCGTTGCGCTGGATGACCCCCGAGGTGACCATCGAGCCGGCGACGCTGCCGATCCGCGGCACCTTGAAGATCTCGCGGATCTCCGCGGTACCGAGCTGGACCTCCTCGAACTCCGGCTTGAGCATGCCCTTGAGGGCCGCCTCGATCTCCTCGATCGCCTGGTAGATGATCGAGTAGTACCGGATGTCGACGCCCTCGCGGTCGGCCAGCTCCTGCGCGTTGCGCTCGGGCCGCACGTTGAAGCCGATGATGACCGCGCCCTCGGACGCCAGCGAGAGGTTGACGTCGTCCTGCGTGATCGCGCCGACGCCGCGGCGGATGATCCGGAGGTTGACCTCCTCGCCCACGTCGATCTTGAGGAGGGAGTCTTCCAGCGCCTCGACGGAACCGGACACGTCGCCCTTGAGGATGAGCAGCAGCTCCTGCCGCTCGCCGCGCTCCAGGTCCTTGAACAGCTCTTCGAGGGAGCTGCTCTTGCGGCTCTTGAGCAGTTCGGCGTTGCGCTTGCGCGCGACCCGCTTGTCGGCGATCTGCCGGGCGACGCGGTCGTCCTCGACGACGAGGAAGTTGTCGCCCGCGCCGGGCACGGCCGCGAGGCCGAGCACCTGCACCGGACGCGACGGCCCCGCCTCATCGACCGGCTCGAAGTTCTCGTCGAGCATCGCCCGGACGCGGCCGTGCGCCACGCCGCAGACGATCGAGTCGCCGACCTTGAGCGTGCCGCGCTGCACCAGCACGGTCGCCACGGCGCCCCGGCCCTTGTCCAGGTGGGCCTCGATGGCCGAGCCCTGGGCGGGCATGTCGGGGTTGGCCTTCAGGTCGAGCTCGGCGTCGGCGGTCAGGACGATCGCCTCCAGCAGCCCGCCGATGTTGACCCCCTGCTTGGCGGACACGTCGACGAACTGGGTGGAGCCGCCGAACTCCTCGGCGACCAGGCCGTACTCGGTGAGCTGCGCCCGCACCCGGTTCGGGTCGGCGCCCTCGACGTCGATCTTGTTGACCGCGACGACGATCGGGACCCCCGCCGCGGTGGCGTGGTCGATCGCCTCGGTGGTCTGCGGCTTGACGCCGTCGTCCGCGGCGACCACCAGCACCACCAGGTCGGTGGTGTCGGCACCGCGGGCACGCATGGCGGTGAACGCCTCGTGACCCGGGGTGTCGATGAAGGTGATCTTGCGCTCTTCGCCGTCGACCTCGGTCTCGACCTGGTAGGCGCCGATGTGCTGGGTGATGCCGCCGGCCTCGCCCGCCTGGACGTTGGCGCTGCGGACGGCGTCCAGCAGCTTGGTCTTGCCGTGGTCGACGTGACCCATGACGGTGACCACCGGCGGACGGGACTGGAGGTTCTCCTCGCCGCCCTCGTCCTCGCCGTACTCGATGTCGAACGACTCGAGCAGCGCGCGGTCTTCGTCTTCGGGGCTGACGACCTGGACGTCGAAGTCCAGCTCCAGCCCCAGCGCCATCAGGTCGTCGGGGTCGACGGACTGGGTCGCGGTGACCATCTTGCCGAGATGCATCATGATCGCGACGAGCGACGCCGGGTTGGCGCCGATCTTCTCGGCGAAGTCGGTCAGGGTCGCGCCCTGCGGCAGCCGGATGGTCTTGCCGTTGCCGCGCGGAGCGGAGACGCCGCCGGCGGCGGGCGCCTGCATGTTCTCGAACTCTTGACGACGCGCCCGCTTCGACTTGCGGCCACGTGCGGGACGTCCGCCGGGACGGCCGAAGGCGCCCTGCGTGCCGCCACGGCCGCGACCGCCGCCACCTGGACGGGGACCGCCGAAGCCGCCCGGACGTCCGCCGCCACCGCCGCCACCGGCGCCGGTGCGGGGACCGCCGAAGCCGCCGCCGCCACCGGGACGACCGCCGCCACCGGGACCGCGACCGCCGCCGCCCGGACCGCGGCCACCGCCGCCGCCACCGGGGCCACGGCCACCGCCGCCGCCACCGGGGCCGCCGCGCCCAGGGGCACCGCCACCGGAAGGCCGCGAGGACGGCATGTTCATCGGGCTCGGACGCGGGCCACCCGGACGGGGCGGCATGCTTCCGCCACCCGGACGCGGGCCGCCGGCACCGGCGGGACCGCCCGGACGCGGACCACCGGGACGCGGACCACCCGGAGCGCCGCCGCCGGGACGGTCGCCACCGGGGCGGTCACCGGCCTGGCGCGGCCCGGGACGCGGGCCCGGCTTGGGCGCCTGGCCCATGCCGCTGGCATTCGAGCTGAACGGGTTGTTGCCCGGACGCGGACCGCCTGGGCCGCGACCGCCGCCGCCACCCTGGCGGGGGCCGGGACGCGGGCCCGGCTTCGGGCCGCCCGGCGTGCGGGGACCCGGCTTCGGGCCGCCCGGCCCGCCCGGACCGCGGGATTCGCGGGTCTCGCGGGTCTCGGCACCGGGACCGGCGGGACCGGACGCGGGCGGGGCGCTCGGGCCCTGCGCCGCGGGCGCGTCCACCGGCGTGCTCGGCACCGGCGGGACCGCCGGACGCGGCGGGCCCGGCCTCGGGCCGCCACCGGGGCCGCCCTGACCACCCTGACCGCCTGGACCGCCCTGGCCGCCGCCCGGTGCACCCGGGGCCGGCTTGGGCGTGGCGGGACGCGGCGCGGCGGGACGCGGGGCCTGCTGCCGCGCGCCCTGAGAATCGGAGGCGCCGCCGGAGGGACCCGGACGCGGCGCGGCGGGACGCGGACCCGAAGAACGGTTCGGAGCCGCCCGCTTGTCCCCCTGCTTGGAGGACGACGAATTTGAGAAGGCTTCCTTAAGCCTGCGTTCGACCGGCGCCTCGATCGTTGAGGACGCCGACCTTACGAACTCGCCCATTTCCTTGAGCTTGGCCATGACGACCTTGCTCTCTACACCGAACTCCTTGGCGAGTTCGTACACCCGGACCTTGGCCACTGCACTCCCTACTCGGTCCGGGGGTGCGGCCTCCGGACCGTAGCTAACTTGCCGTACTCATCGCGGCGTGCTCATCGAGCGCTCATAGCAATCTCGACCTGCTTCCGACTAGACGTCGCTTACCATCGGCCATATCAGCCATCCTGCTGCCGCACGGCGTGTGCCGCAAGCCGGGCCCGCAGCGCACCGGCGTCGAGCGGCCCCGGAAGGCGAAACGCCCTGGGGAACGCCCGACGTCGCTCTGCGAGCTCGAGACATCCCGGATCGGGGTGCAGATGCGCGCCCCTTCCCGGCAGCCGCCCACGCGGGTCGGGGACGATGACGCCCTCGACCACCACCAGGCGCAGCAGGTCGGACTTGACCGAACGAACCCGACAGCCCACACACGTGCGAACAGGGGCCGTACGGCCACGTGTCATGAGTCTACCGTGCCGACGCGTCGGCGGGACCTGTCGCATGCGCTCCTGGCGTAGAAGGTCCAGATTCGCCGGGCTCGGCGGGCTTGGCCGCCGTCCGTCCGGGCGTGCCCGTTTCGCCGGAACCGGCTGTTCCGCCTGGGGTGTCCGGGGCGGCGGCCTGTCCAGGGTCGGCCGCCCGTTCGGGTTCGGTGTCGGATCTGATGTCGATCCGCCAGCCGGTGAGCCGGGCGGCGAGCCGGGCGTTCTGGCCCTCCTTGCCGATCGCGAGGGACAGCTGGTAGTCGGGCACGATCACCCGGGCGACCCGGGCGTCGGCGTCGACCACCTCGACATGGGAAACCCGCGCGGGCGACAGCGCATTCCCGACGAACTCCGCGGGGTCTTCCGACCAGTCCACGATGTCGATCTTCTCGCCGTGCAGCTCGGCCATCACGTTGCGGACGCGGCTGCCGAGCGGGCCGATGCAGGCGCCCTTGGCGTTCACCCCGGCCTTCCGCGAGCGGACCGCGATCTTGGTGCGGTGGCCGGCCTCGCGGGCGATCGCGGCGATCTCCACGGTGCCGTCCGCGATCTCCGGGACCTCCAGCGCGAACAGCTTGCGGACGAGGTTCGGGTGCGTCCGCGACAGCTGGATCGACGGGCCGCGGTGGCCCTTGCGGACCTGCACGACGTAGGCGCGCAGCCGCTCGCCGTGCTCGTACTGCTCGCCGGGCACCTGCTCCTGCGGCGGCAGCACGGCCTCGATCTTGCCGAGGTCGACCAGCACGTTCCGCGGGTCCTTGCCCTGCTGGATGATGCCGCTGACGATGTCGCCCTCGCGCCCGGCGTACTCGCCGAAGGTCAGCTCGTCCTCGGCGTCGCGGAGGCGCTGCAGGATGACCTGCTTGGCGGTGGTGGCCGCGATGCGCCCGAACCCCGTCGGGGTGTCGTCGTACTCCCCGACGGCCTCGCCGGCCTCGTCGGTCTCGGTCGCCCAGACGGTGACGTGGCCGCTCTGGCGGTCCAGCTCGACGCGGGCCTTGGCCGCCGCGCCCTCCGTCCGGTGGTAGGCGATCAGCAGTGCGTCTTCGATGGCCTTCACGGCCACGTCGAGCGAGATGTCCTTCTCGCTCTCCAGGCCCCGCAAGGCGGTCATGTCGATGTCCACGAGGTTCCCCCCTCTAGTCCGGCTCAGCCGGAGAACGCGTTCCCTCGGCCGTGCCCGCAGGGTGTTTGAACTCCACCTGCACGCGGCCGCGCCCCAGCTCGCCCAGGCCGAACCGGCGCCGGACGGTCTCGCCCTTCTGGGGGGACGACCCCCCAGACCCCCCGGAGGGGGGTGTGGACGCAGCGGCCTTCGACCCGGCCTTTCCCGGCCCGGCCGATGTCGGCCCAGCGGACTTGCCGCCCTTGGCCCCGGCTCCCTTGTGCCGGCGCTTCTGGACGACGTCGATCTCCACGGCCTCGTCGTCGGCCGCGATCACGCGGCCTTCGATCTGGCCTCCCTCGGTCAGCGGTGCGACGACCAGCCGGCCGACGGCACGGCGCCAGTGCCGCGGCTCGGTGAGGGGGCGGTCGACGCCCGGGGAGGTCACCTCCAGCACGTACGGCGAGGTCCCCATGACATCGGTGGCGTCGAGCAGCTCGGAGACCGTCTCGCTGATCGCGGCGATGTCGTCGAGGCTGACGCCGTGGTCGCCGTCGACGACGACGCGCACGAGGCGGCGCCGTCCGGCGGGCCGGACATCGACCTCCTCCAGGTCGAAGCCCGCCTCGCCCACGGCGGGAGTGAGCAGCCTGGTCAGCTCGGCGGCGGCGTCGGCACGCGCCGGACGCCCCTGGCGCGCCGGGGCGTGCTCGAGTTCGTCGTGCTCACGCCTGCCCTGGCCGCGCCCCCCTTGAGCGCGGCCACCGCGGGACTCGACGCTCATGGGACCCTCCTCCTGTTGTGCCGCCTGCGGGGTACCCCCGCGTGCGCGGTGTATCCGCCTGCGGGACGTACCGCCTGCGATCGCGGATTTCGCCGCTCGTACCTTGACACCTCAAGACTATCGACAGCCGGGGACCGCAGCGGTTTTTCGATCGGCTCACCGGCGCGGCGGATATGGAATGCTTGAGCTGGCCCGATGGACGAGTCCCGGGCCCCGGGCCGCTGAGGGCCGCCGCCACCACTTCACCGGGTGAGGAGACTCCCTTGCCAGAGGCCGTGTCGCGCCCGCCCGAATCCGAGCCGTACCTGCCGGGATCCATTTCGCGGCGGGCTCTGCTGGGGCGGGGGGCCGCGCTGGGGGCTGGCGTGCTCGTCCTGCCGTGGCTCGCCGGCTGTACGGCGGAGGCGGCGGCACCGCACGCGGACCTGCCGGCGCTGGTCGGGGCGATCGCGTCCGAGCAGAACCTGATCGCGACCTATGAGGCGGCGCGGTCGGTGAACGCGTCGCTGGCCGGACGGCTCGATTCCGTCCTGGCCCATCATCGGGAGCATCTCGCCGTTCTGAAGCGGCATTACGTGCCGGGTTCGGGCGATCGGGCCGATGAGGGCGGCGCCATTCCCCCTCCCACCGCCTCGCCTGTTCCCCGGGGCTCCGGGGTCCTCGTGGTGTTGCGGGAGGCGGAGGAGCGCGCCGCGGAGCAGCGCAGGGCCGAGGCGGCCAAGGCGGCGCCGGGGCTGGCCCAGCTGCTGGCGAGCATCGGCGCGTGCGAGGCGGGCCACGCGATGCGGGTGAAGGGGCAGGCTCCGGTGGTGCGGTCGAAGTCCGGTGCCGAGGCCGTTCAGACGGCGCTTGCCGTCGAGCATGCGGCGGTGTACGGGTACGGGGTGCTCGGTGCCCGGCTGCAGGGGCCGCTCAGGCAGACCGCGAAGGCCGTCTGGAACGCCCACCGGGCCCAGCGCGACGCGCTGATCTCGCTCCTGTCCGGCACGCCGGTCGCGGCGGCGACCGTCTACAAGCTGCCGGTCAAGGTCGCCTCGGCGCGCAGCGCGGCCCAGCTCGCGGCGGTCCTGGAGGACGATCTGGTCCCTGCCTATGTCGGTCTCGCCGGTGTGTCCGCCCCTGACCTGCGGGCGTTCGCCGCCGACAGCGCGCAGCGGGCCATGGCGCGGTCGGCGGCCTGGCGCACCAAGGCGGGCGGCGCGGCGCCGCGGAACGCGTTCCCGGGGCTGCCGTCCACGGCGCTCTTCCCGCGCCCAGAAGTGGGTGAGTGATCTTCCGCACGGTGGGAACGAATCGCCCGGTTTATCGCGTTCATCCCTTTACATGGGGATGACTCGGGGGAGGAGTCCAGACCGGCATGACCACCATTCCTCAGGGAAGCGCCCTCGACGAACTCCGGGCCGCCTACCACGAACAGCTGAACCAGCTCGCCGCCGAGCGGGACGCCGCCCGGCGCCAGGCGCGCAGGGCCCAGGCCCAGGCCGATGTGGCGCGGGCGGATCTCGCCAGCCTGAAGAGCCGCGTCCATGAGCTGCTGAACGCCGCGGCGCGGCACCTTCCTGAGCTTCCGGCCGTTGAGGCTCCGAAGGATTCGGGGGCGCAGCGGGCCCTTCCCGCCGCGCCCGCCGCCGTCGTCGATTCCGAGGATTCCGAAGACTCGGCAGAACGTCCGGCGCGAGCCGCCTGACCCGGGAGGAACGGCCCGCACAAGGGCCGTCGGAGCCCGCCGGGGACACCGTTCCCGGCGGGCTCCGCCGTCCGGGACGAGGCCGCCGGGCGAGGCTGTAAGGTCGGGCGAATGACCGCGTACGGCCTTCTCGTCTCCCCCTCGCACAACCGGGTCTACGCCCAGGCCGCCGCCGGGCTGGTGAAGGCGGAGCTGACGGTGTTCAGCGAGCGGGCGCTGGGCGGGCGCGTCCGCGACATCGAGGAGACCGCGATCGGCGGCGTCCCGTACGTGACGTTCTCCGCCGACGAGCTGACGGACCAGGACGTCCGCCTGCTGTCGAACCTGTCGTCGCTGTACGCGCTGTTCCAGATCGAGGGCGGGCTGCTCCGTCCCGTCGAGCTCCAGCCGCTCGACCTGTTCGGCAGCGACCTCCTCACCATCCAGAAGTACTCCGGCAAGACGAACGAGTACTTCACCAAGCTGCTGCTGAACGTCACCGCGATGGCGACCGACTCCCCCATGGACCTCGTCGCCGGACGTCCGCGCGTCCTCGACCCCATGTGCGGCCGCGGCACGACCCTCAACCAGGCGATGATGTACGGCCTGGACGCCGCCGGAATCGACATCGACGGCAAGGACTTCGACGCCTACGCGGCCTTCATCAAGACCTGGCTGAAGAACAACCGGGTCAAGCATCAGGCCGAGGTCACCAACATCAGGCGGGAGAAGGCCGTCCTCGGACGCCGCCTGCACGTGACCCTGGGCGCGTCCAAGGAGCGCTACAAGAGCGGCGAGACGATGGAGATCACCGTCGTGAACGCCGATTCGCTCGACGCCGGGAAGTTCTTCCGGCCGGGTTCCTTCGACCTGATCGTGACGGACGCGCCGTACGGCGTGCAGCACGGGAGCCGTCCCAGAGGACAGCAAGGGCGGAAGGGCAAGCCGCAGTTGTCGCGCAGCCCGGTCGAGCTCCTCACGGCGGCCGTTCCCGAATGGGTCGGGCTGCTGCGCTCGGGCGGTGCCATCGGCATCTCGTGGAACACCTACGTGGGGCGCCGTGAGGAGCTCGCGGACGTCCTCGCGTCCAGCGGGCTGGACGTCCAGGACTCCGGCGCCTACCGCGGCTTCCGCCACCGCGTCGACCAGGCCATCACCCGCGACCTCATCACCGCCCGCAAGCCCTGACCCCCGCTCCGGGTCATGGAGCGTGCCAGCGTTCGATGTGCGGGAGCAGCTCGTCCAGGCCGTGGATGAGGGCGTCGGGCGGCGTGAGGCCGGGACGCTCGAAGGCGTGGGTGGTCTGGTGCCGGATCTGGACGGCGCGCAGCCCGGCGGACTTGGCGCCGTGGATGTCGTCGTACGGGCGGTCGCCGACGTAGACGCACGAGGCGGGATCGGTGGCGCCGACGGCGTCCATGGCGGCGCGGAACGCCTCGGCATGCGGTTTCGTCCAGGGGATCTCGCTGGAGTAGACGGCGCCGTCGAGCAGGTGCAGGACGTCGTCGCGGGCGAAGATCCGCTCGTGCAGGTCGCGCGACCAGATGGTGTTGGACAGGACGCCGACGCTGATGCCGCGCTCGCGGAGGGCGTTGAACAGGCCGGGGACGGCGGGGTCGGTGTGGGTGTGCGGCGTCCAGGTCTCGAAGTGGGTGGCGAGCAGCGGCTCGGTGGACTCGACGCCGGCGATCTCGAAGACCTCGGCGAGGGTGGCGCTGCGGTGCTCCTCGTAACCGCGGCGGACCAGCTCCAGTTCCGCCTCGGCCAGCGCCGCCGCGGCCTTCTCGACGTCGTCCGGGGGAAGGTGGGCGGTGCAGATCGCGCGCCACATGTCGGCCAGCTCGATGTCGTGCCACGGGGTCAGCGTGCCGCCCCAATCGAAGATCACAGCTTGTACGCCCATGCTCCGGATCGTAACCACCCGTCCGGCATGGGTGATCCCCCGTGACCGCGACACTTCGGGAGTAGAGCGGCCGTCAGCGGGGATACCGGACCGATCAGCGGAAACCGACGCGAACCGGAGGAACCATGAGGGCGCGCAAGCCCGGTGAGGCCAGGGACTTCCGCGACGACATCGACGACATGGGCGACAACACCCAGGACGAGCAGATCGGCCTGACGGAGGAGTACGTCACCGACCCGCCCGAGGAGTTGGAGATCGAGGAGCCGCGGCAGAGCAGGGACGGGCTGGGGATCACCGAGTACGAGCGGCAGGAGGCCCGGGAGGACGACGACGAGCGGCCCCACCCGGACACGCCCGCCGAGTCCGACGCCGTCAACCCCACCCGGAGACCGTGATCCCGGACCGGCCCGATCAGACGCGGCTGTCTTCGGGCGCCTTGAGGCGGGCCAGCACCTGGAGGGGGTCGGCCAGGACTTCGGCGAAGGCGAATTCGGCCGCGCCCACCAGCGTGGTGTCGTCGCCGAGTGCGGCGGTGCGGAGTTTCACCTTCTCGCGGGGGGCGGCCAGGGCCCCGGTGGCGAGGACGCTGCGGACCTGCGCGGCGGCGCCCAGGTAGATGTCGCGGAGCGTCCCGCCGAAGACGACGAGGCCGGGGTTGAAGATGTTGACGAGGTTGGCGACGCCGAAGCCGAGCCAGGTGCCGACACGCTGCAGCGCCTCGCGCGCGACGATGTCGCCGGCGTCGGCGGACGCGACGATGTCGCGGACGGCGTCGCGCCCCGGCTGGCCCGGGATCTCCTCGCGGCCCGCGTGGGCGAGGAGCGTCCGCTCCCCCACCTCCGCCTCCAGGCAGCCCTTGGAGCCGCAGGCGCAGGGCCGTCCGCCCGGGTTGACGATCATGTGGCCGATCTCGCCGCCGTAGCCCTCGTCCCCGACGAGCAACCGGCCGTGCGCGATGATGCCGCCGCCGACGCCGACGTCGCCGTGCAGGTAGATCAGGTTGTCGGAGCTGACGCCCGCGCCGCGCTCGTGTTCGGCGAGCGCGCCGAGGTTCGCGTCGTTGCAGACGGAGACGGGGACGCCGAGGCCGAGGCGGCGCGACAGCAGGTCGCCCAGCCGCAGGTCGCCGACATCGAGGTTGGGGCCGAACATGATGGTGTCGTCGGAGCGGCGGACGGTGCCGGGGAACCCGACGGCGGCGCCGACGCAGACGGCGTCGCGCTCGGCCTTGCGGACCAGGGAGCGCGCCCCGGCGCCGAGCACGCCGATCAGGTCGGCCGGATCGGAGTCGCGGGCCCGGACGCCCTCGCGCCGGTCGAGGATCACGCCGCCGAGCCCCACCCGCGCGACGACGAGCCGGTCGACGCCGACCTCGAACGCGAGCACGTAGACGCGGGTGGACTCGGGCCGGACGACCAGGGACGGGCGTCCGGCGCGCCGTCCGGGGCCGCGGGGCAGTTCCTCGCGGACGAGCCCGGCGGCGGTGAGGTCGGCGGTCAGCGCCATGATCGTGCTGCGGTTGAGGCCGAGGGTCTCGGCGAGCGTGGCCCGGGACGCGGGCCCGCGCAGATGGACGAAGCGCAGCAGCGTCCCGAGGTTGTGCCGCCGGATGTCCTCCTGAGACGGCCCGCCCTTCATCATCGGCCCAGTCCAGGTCGGCCCAGGCCCAGGTCGCCGCTGGTGCCCGAGGTGATCAGCTCCACGATCTGGCGGTGCGTGACGTCGGCGGTGGCGACCTGGGCGGCCATCCGGCCGAGGTACAGCGCGGCGATCCGGTCGGAGACCGCGAACACGTCGTTCATGTTGTGCGAGATCAGCACGACGGCGAGGCCCCGGTCGGCGAGCCGCCGGACGATCTCCAGCACCTGCTGGGTCTGCGCGACGCCGAGCGCGGCGGCGGGCTCGTCCAGCACCACGACCTTGCTGTCCCACAGGACGGCGCGGGCGATCGCGACGGTCTGCCGCTGCCCGCCGGACAGCGTCGAGATCCGCCGCCGGACGGACCCGATCGTCCGGACGGACAGGCCCGACAGCGTCCGGCGGGCCATCTCCTCCATCGTGTCCTCGTCGAGCGCGAGGCCGCGGCGCCGCTCCCGGCCGAGGAAGAGGTTCTCGACGATGTCGAGGTTCTCGCAGAGCGCGAGGTCCTGGTGGACGATCTCGATCCCGAGCCGGGTGGCGTCGCGGGGGCTGGAGACGCGCACCGGGCGGCCCTCGAAGCGGAACTCGCCCGCGTCGAACGGGTGGATGCCGCCGATGCATCTGACCAGGGTCGTCTTCCCGGCGCCGTTGTCGCCGACGAGCGCGGTGACCTCGCCCGGATACGCGGAGAACGCGACGTCGTGCAGCACCTTCACGGAACCGAAGCTCTTGTCGATGCCGCGCAGATCCAGAGCTGGCGTCACTGACATGCCGAGGGGCTCCCACCGTGCCGCACCGCCGCCGCGCGCCAGGCGGTCGTGATCCGTGAGCGTATCAGCAGCGTTCCACGGCCCGGAACCGTCGTCCGGACGGCCCCAGACGGGCGGCGGCGGGGAACCGGCGGCGCGGGCCGCCGGGTCCCGTCCGTTCGCGGCCGGGTGCACGGTCATCTCCCCGTGCTCGACCGCCGGCGCCTCGCCAGCGCGTCGATGCTCGCGGCGAGCAGCAGCACCACGCCGGTGATCAGGTAGCTGAGGTAGGCGCTGGTGCCGAGCAGCCCGAGCCCGTTGTCGATGAGCGCGATGACGAGCCCGCCGAGGACGGCGTCGCGCGCCTTGCCGCGCCCGCCGAACAGGCTCGTCCCGCCGATGACGGCGGCGCCGACCGCGTACAGCAGCGTGTTCCCGCCGCCCGCGCTGGTCGCGACGGAGTTGAGCCGGGACGCGGCGACGATGCCGCTGACTGCCGCCAGCCCGGACGCGATCATGAAGACGGAGATCCGGATCCGGGTGACGTTGATGCCCGCCCGGCGGGCCGCCTCGGAGTTGCCGCCGACCGCGTAGATGTGCCGCCCGTAGGCGGTCCGGCCGAGCACGAACGTGCAGACGATCAGCAGCGCGCCGACCAGCGGCACGCCCCACGGGATGCCGCCGAGCGTGATCAGGGGGCTGGGCGCGCGGTCCAGGCTGAGCACGTAGGTGCTGATCAGCAGGGCCGCGGCGACGACGGCGCACTGCGCGAGGACGAACTCGATCGGCTTGGAGTGCAGGTGCCGGACGTGCTGGCGCCGCCACCGCAGCAGCTGCGTCGCGGTGTACCCGGCAACGCAGACGCCGGCGAGGGCCCAGCCGAGCCAGATCGGCATGTTCTTGTTGGACAGCGCCACGATGACGTCGTCGCGGACGGGCACCGTCCCGCCCTCGCCGATCAGCCGCAGCGTGACGCCCTGCAGGCCGAGGAAGAACGCGAGCGTGACGACGAACGACGGGATGCGCAGCACGGACACGAGCCAGCCGATCGCCGTGCCGATGACGATGCCGATCGCGATGCCGCTCAGCACGGCGGTGTACCAGGGCTGCCCGGCGTCGGTGATGAGCTTGGCGAGCACCGCCGCGCACAGCCCGCTGGCGACGCCCGCGGCGAGGTCGATCTCGCCGAGGAGCAGGACGAACACCAGGCCCATCGCGAGGATCGTGATGGGCATCGCCTGCACGGACAGGTTCGCCATGTTCCCCGTGCTGAGGAACGTGCCGGGTTTCAGCACGGTGAACAGCGCGACCAGGGAGACCAGGCCGAGGACGGCGGGCAGCGCGCCGAGCTCGCCCGCCTTGATCCGGTGCCAGTAGTCCAGCAGCGCGGACGCCATGTCGTGCTCGCGCCGGTCGGTCGCGAAGTCCGCGTCCGCGAGGGTCATGGCCTTGGCGCCCTTGGTGAGGTCGTCCGGGATGTCGGTGGACACCTGCGTCCTCCCTTCAGATGTTCTCGGCGGCGGTCTGCGGCGCGAGGCCGAGATCGCCGGAACGGCCGGCGGTGATGAGTTCCACGACCTGGCCGGGCGTGACGTCGGCGCGTGCGACGTCCGCCGCGACGCGGCCGAGGTAGAGGGCGGTGATGCGGTCGGCCACCTCGAACACGTCGTTCATGTTGTGCGAGATGAGCACGACGGCGTGGCCGGTGTCGGCGAGCCGCCGGACGAGGTCGAGGACCTGCCGGGTCTGCGCGACGCCGAGCGCGGCGGTGGGCTCGTCCAGGATGACGACCTTCGACTCCCACAGCGCGGCCTTCGCGATCGCGACGGTCTGCCGCTGCCCGCCGGACAGGCTCGCGACCTGCTGCCGGACGGACCTGACCGTGCGGATCGACAGCCGCGCGAGCGTCTCCCGGGCGGCCTCCTCCATGGACGGCTCGTCCAGCACGAGGCCCTTGCGGCGCTCGCGGCCGAGGAACATGTTCTGCACGATGTCCAGATTGTCGGCCAGCGCGAGGTCCTGGTAGACGACCTCGATGCCGAGTTCGGACGCGGCGCGCGGGCCGTCGACGGTGACCGGGCGCCCGTCGAACTCGATCTCCCCTGAGTCGAAGGGGTGGATCCCGGCGATGCACTTGATCAGCGTGGACTTGCCCGCGCCGTTGTCGCCGACGAGGGCCATCACCTCGCCGAGCCGCACCGTGAAGTCGACGTCGTGCAGCACATGGACGGCGCCGAAGCTCTTGTTGAGCCCGGTCAGGCGGAGGACGGGGTCTCCGTTGTCTGCCACGTGTTTCCTTCCGCTTCCGTGTCTGCGTGGCGGGCGGGTGGTGCTCGTGGCGGGCCCCTGCGTCCCCGGCTTCCGGGTGGGCCGGGACGTCCCCAGTGGATCGGGGCCCGCCACGAGGTCAGGACGGGCGCGCTACCGGATGCCCGCGTCCGCGCACTTGGCGGCGTAGGCGCCCTTGCAGAGGTCCGCCTTCTTGATGAAGCCGTCGTCGACGACCTGCTTGACGTTGTCCTTGAAGACGGGGATGGGGGTGAGCAGCACCGACGGGACGTCCCGCTTGCCGGTCGGGTCGTTGACCGTCCCGTTCGTCTCGCCCTTCTGGCCCTTGATCAGGGACACGGCGAGCTTGGCGACGGCGTCGGCCTCCTGCTTGACGGGCTTGTAGACCGTCATGCACTGATTGCCGTCCAGGATGTTCTGCAGGCCCTCCAGTGTCGCGTCCTGCCCGGTGACCGCGACCTGACCGGCCTCCTTGTTCTTCTTGAGGATCGACACGACCGCGCCGCCGAGCGCGTCGTTGGCGGCGACCACGCCGTTGATCTTGCCCTGCTGCTCGGTCCACATCTGCTCGAAGATCGTCGCGGCCCGGTCGGCCTTCCACTCCGGGACGGCCTGCTCGGCGACCTTCGTGTAGATCGTCGCCTTGTCGAGGACGCTGTGCGCGCCCTGCGAGAACAGCGTCGCGTTGTTGTCGGTCGGCGCGCCGTTCAGGTAGACGATGTTCGACTTCTTCTCACCGAGGCACTTCTGCAGGCCCTTGCCGAGCTCCTCGCCGACCTTCACGTTGTCGAACGAGACGTAGTAGTCGGCGACGCCGCCGAGCGTGAGCCGGTCGTAGTCGATGGTCTTGACGCCCTGCGCCTGCGCCTTGCGCTGGACGGCCGCCGCGGAGTTGGAGTCGAGACCGTCCACGATCAGGACGGTGACGCCGCTGGTGAGCATCTGGTCGGCGATCGTCTGGAAGCGCTGCGCCGAGCCTTCGGCGTTCTGGATGTCGTAGCCGACGCCCGCCGCCTTGAACGCCTGCTCCAGGTAGGGCCGGTCGAAGCTCTCGTACCGGACGGACGACGTCGTGTCGGGCAGGATCACGCCGACCTTGCCCTTGGCCGCTTCGGAGCCGCCGCCGGACTCGCCGGAGTCGTCCCCGCACGCGGTGAGGGTGAGCGCCGCGGCCGCCGTGAGGGCCGTCAGGCTGAGGATCCCCTTGCGCATAGCCCGGGTCCTTTCTGGGGGTGGCCGCGCCGTGCCGCGGCCGGGGGGGGTGAGGCCGAGATGCCGGTGTCCCCGAGGCCACCGGCGGGAATGTTGTGCCCCGCAACATATGTCGGGCTTGTCCGTCGCGCCAGACCCAGTTCCCGCCCGATTTGTTGTTGGCGGTAACAATCATGTAACGCGAGATCACTGGGGGCGTTGCTCTCGCACGTGAGCCCGATACGCCTCCGCCGGCACCGGGCGCGGCAGGTCAGGAATGTTCGGCGCGTCAACATTCACCACGCCTGTCGCCGGGGTGCGGGAGGGGCGAGATTAGCCGGGACGGCGAGCCCGGCCGGCGAGATCAGCGGGCAGCGGGAGCGGCCGGCAGCACCGGCGGCGGGCCGGCACAATCAGCAGGCCGCGCAGGCGGCCAGCAGCGCTGGCGGTAGGCACAGCGCGAGCGGCAGGCAGCGCAGCACGGCGAGTGGTGCGGGCGGGGTGCCGATGAGCGGGTGAGCGGGGTCAGCGGATGGCGAGGACCCGGGCGATCCGGGCGGCCGCGGTGGGCGCGTCGTCGGCGGGCGCGATGCGCTCGGCCCAGGACCACCAGTACCACCAGCCGTCCGCGGCCTGCTCCGCCAGGACGTTCTCGGTCAGCGCGGACACGTCCGGGTTCAGCACATGCAGGACGGGCGGCTGGTCGCGGGGCTGGACGATCCGCACCCGGAACCCTCGCTCGACCAGTTCGCCGCCGAGCTCTTCCAGAAGTTCGATCCGCGTCCTCGACGGCGCGGTTGTTCCCGTATCGTCAGGCGTCATCCTCGGTTCCTCACGGCAGTTCCTCACGGACTCCGCGCGGCCCGACGGGATCCCAGCCTCCCGCTTCGTCCGCCCGTGTGCAAGCACCACCGATCCCGCCGGCCGGGCCGGGCCCGTTCAGGCGCCCGCACGGGGCGCGGCGAGCGGCGCGCGTTTCGGACGTCGGCAGGCGGCTATCCGGGATATCTTGCGCATAGCAGATGAACAGGACTTGGGGGCGAAGTATGACGCTGGGCCCGGATCCAGCCGCCGACCCGGACGCCACTCCGATCTTCGGTGTTCCGGCGGGCGCCGCCCCGGGAGCCGCCCCGGGGCCCGCCGTCCCGAACCCCGGACAGGCGCCCCCGCCGCCGGCCCGGCCGCGCGCCGGCGCGCGGACCTGGCACCGGTTCCACTACGCGGTCGGCGTGTTCCTCATCGCCTACGGCCTGACGGCGCTGCTGACCGGGTTCCTGCTGTGGAGCGACCGGCAGGACGAGGTCGGCGGATACTTCGACTCCGGCCCGGCGACGGGCATCCTCGTCCTGGTGAAGCTGGTCGAGGCGGTGCTCGTCCTGCTCGCGCTGGCCGGGGTGGTGCTGCGCCGCGACCTCCTGCTCGTCCCGGCGACGGCCGGGTGGATGGCGGGGTTCGCGATGTTCGCCGTCCTGGACGTGTTCACCGGCAGGTGGGGCGGGCTCCTCCAGCACCTGCTCTACCTGGCGGGATTCGTCGTCCTGCTGTTCCTGTCGTACGGGCTGAGCGCGAAGGCCCAGCTCGCGAGCGCACCGCGGCCGGACGGCGGCGACGCCGCGCCCGGCGACCCGCCGGACGGCTCGTCCAGCGGCCCGCACCGGCTCACCCGGACGCAGGAGTTCGCCCTCCAGGCCATCAACCGGGCCGCCGCGCTGACCGGCCCCCGGCCCCGCCCCGACAGACACGACTGATCTTGGCAACAGTTGCCCTTGGTGGTGCTTCCGGACGGTGCGACGTTGTGGCTCATGAGAGCCCGAAAACTGGTGTCACCCCTGGTGGTGGCGGTGTCCCTGGCGGTCGCGGCGGCGCTGACGGCGCCCGCCGTGCCCGCCGCCGCGCAACCCCCGATGGCCCCGTCCGGATGCGATCCGACGCAGACCGAGCCGGTCTACCGGGGCAAGGTCCCCTCCCCCGAGCAGGTCCTCGGCTTCGAGCTCGGTGAGCGGCAGGCCACCACCGCCGAGTCCGACAAGTACCTGGAGACGGTCGCCGCGAAGAGCGAGCGGGTGATCTCCGGGACGCTGGCCAGGACGCCGCAGGGCCGTCCGCTGAAGTACGCGATCGCGGGACGTCCCGAGCTGATGTCCAAGGCCGGGCTGGCCAAGGTCCGGCGGGAGGCGGGGCAGCTGCGCGACCCGCGCACGCCGGAGGCGCTGGCCAAGCGGATCACCGAGCGGGGCGTCCCGATCCTGTGGGTGAGCGGGAACGTCCACGGGAACGAGCCGAGCGGCACCGACGCGGCGCTCAAGGTGCTGCGCGACCTCGGCGACCGCACCGACTGCGCCGCCACGGCGATCCTGGACAACGCGCTCGTCATCGTCCTGCCGACGCAGAACCCGGACGGCCGGGAGGCGAACACGCGGCAGAACGCCTACGGCTTCGACATGAACCGCGACTGGTTCGCGCGGACGCAGCCGGAGACCGACGGCAAGCTGGCGATGCTGAACGAGTACCCGCCCGCGCTCTACATCGACGCGCACGAGATGGGCGGGACGTCGTACTTCTTCCCGCCGAACGCCGACCCGATCTACCACGAGACGCCGGAGCAGGCGGTCGGCTGGATCAACGACCTGTACGGCGCGGCGATGGCGGCCGAGTTCACGCGGCAGGGCATCGACTACTTCAACCGCGACGTCTACGACCTCTTCTACCAGGGCTACGGCGACACGGTCCCGACCAGCGCGTTCCACGCCGCCGGGATGACGTTCGAGAAGGGCGGCGCGAGCCCGTACCCGGACCGGGTGAAGGAGCAGTACCTCACCCAGTGGGTGACGCTGTCGGCCGCGGCCCGCGACCGGCACCGGATCCTGAGCCAGTGGCGGCAGATGACGGTGGACGCCTACGCGCAGGGCAAGGCGGGGAAGCTGGAGCCCAACCAGGTCTACAACCCGCCGAACCAGGTCGACCGGCAGGTGCCCGACCGTCCGGTGCGGAACTACTTCCTGCGGGACGACGACCCGGCCAAGCACGACGAGGTGCGTACCGTCGTCCGGCGGCTCCAGCGGATGGGCGTGGACGTGAAGAGGCTCGTCCGGCCGCTGACCGTCCCCGACTTCAAGGCGTACGGGCAGCCCGAGGCGAAGGCGACGCTTCCCGCGGGCACGTACTGGATCTCCATGGCGCAGGGCCAGAAGCACTGGATCCAGGCGATGCTGAACGAGGACTCCTACACCCCGTTCCCGTACTTCTACGACGTGACGGCGTGGAGCCTGCCGCTGCTGGGGAACGTGTCGGGAGGGTCGTCCGGGGTCGTCCTGCACCCGAAGGCCGCCCCGGTGAAGACGCTGCCGGCGCCGCGTCCGGGCCATGACGGCAAGGCGCCGAAGCTCGGCATCCTGCAGCTGTCGGCGACGTCGTCGGCGACCCGCCAGTCGGCCGGCTGGCTGCGGCACCGCCTCGACCGCGACTGGAAGCTGCCGTTCACGCTGCTGACCCCGGCGGACGTGGCCGCGGGCAAGCTGTCCGGCGTGGAGGTCCTCCTGACGCCGGACGGGCCGTCCAAGCCCGCCTACGACGCGCTCGGCGACACGGGCCGGGCCGCGCTCCAGCAGTGGACGCGGGACGGCGGCCGCTACATCGGCTGGCAGGGCGGCACGGAGCTGGCGGCGCTGCTCGGCCTGACGACCGCGACGCTGACGGAGCCCACATCCGACATTCCCGGCACGCTGTTCCGCGTGAAGCTGGACGGGACGAGCCCGCTCTCCGCGAACGTCGGCGCCACGGCCTGGAACTTCACCTCCTACGACCCGGTGATGAAGGCGTCCAGCGGCGTGGTCGTGTCATATCCGGCGGCGGACTCGCCCGATTGGTTCGTGTCCGGGTTCGAGCAGGGCGCGGCCGAGCTGGGCGGCACCGCGGCGGTCGTGGACCAGCCCGTCGGCGCGGGACGCTCCGTGCTGTTCGCGGCGGAGCCGAACTTCCGCGCGTTCACCGACGGGACGGCCACGCTGCTCTACAACGCGATCCTCGGTCCGGACCCGTCCGGCGCCAAGGCCCCGCAGGCGGGCGCCGCCGCGAAGGCGGCGGAGCGGGCGGCGGCGCTGCCGTCGTACGAGTCGCCGATCCGCGTCTCGGTGAAGGCGGCCGACGCGGCGAAGACCGCGTCGATCCTGCGGTCGGTCGGCACGGCCTGGGCCGAGCGGCGTAGCGGCGACGTCGTCCACTACGTGATCGACAACCCGCAGGGCCTGTCGGCCGATCATCACCCGTTCGCGGGACGGCTCCCGTCCCTCATCCGGAAGGCGGGGATTCACCCGGTCGCGGTCACCCTTCCCTGACCAGACGAGCTGAACGGCGTGCCGGGCTGCGGGGGCCACCCGGCACGCCGCCCACTTTTACTTACGCACGATCCAGGCGACTGCGGTCATCGTGCCGGGCGGAACCTCGGTGAACCCGCCGTCACGGACCGCCACCGTCGCCTTCTTCACGCACTGCTTCCACGGAACGTCCCTGGTCAGGTGGACGCGAGACCCTCCGTCCACCCACGCCGCCACGTCCTTCCGCCGCCCCTGGCGCAGCAGCAGTTGCGCCGCGTGCCCGCACTGGGCGGCGGCCTTCCCGGTAGTGATCGTCACATCCGGGTTGATCGCGATGACCGCGTACGGCGGCTCAGGCGCCGGTCCCGGCTCCTCCGCCTCCACCAGATCGAGCCCCGCGACCTGCAGCTTCGACAGCGCTGAAGGAACGTCCGCCACCGGACCGGGCGGGAACGCGCGCACCTGCGCGCCCGCGTGCTCGACGGTCACGCCGGGCAGCGCCTCCGCCTCCGGCCACCGCACGCCCCGCGCCCGCCGCGTCACCTTCCGGATCCGGCGCGCCTCCCATTCCCGGACGCCGTCGTGCCACTCCCCGTCCGGGTCCGTCGCCCGCGGGTCGGTCAGCAGCCGGACGACGGCGGTCGCCGCCGCCTCGCAGACCGCGGTGTGATCGGGCGGGCCGGCCTTCTCGGCGCGCACCACCAGCTGCATCGCCCAGGGAGGATCGTCGTGGGGATCGTAATCGGGTCGCACGCGTGGAGTATTCCAAACCCGGCGCGGCTTTCCGGACAGGGATGTGGGTACGGCAACTTGTGCCGTCCCCCGGACGTCTTTCCTGTTACGGGCCGAACGGACCCCCGCCGGAGACGGCGGGGGGTGGCGGAGCAGTCGGGTCGGAGGTCGCCGGTGACCAGTGGCGCGTTCAACGACTCCATACCGGGAGTCGGGACCTACTTCGTGGGGATCGATGTCGCCCCGGGACGGTACCGATGCGACGACGGCAAGGGCGGCTGGTGGGTCCGCTTCACCGGCCCCGGCGGAGGCGACCCGGTCGGCTCGTGGCCGCTGCCCGCCGGCCCCACGGAGATCGAGATCGCGCGGACCGACTTCGCGTTCGAGACGCACGTGTCCACCTACTGGCGCCGGATCGCGCCGCCGCGCGCCCCCGAGGACGGCGCGCCCGCCGAGCCCCGTCCCGTCGCCGACCCGGCACTGCGCGCCGAGCTCGACACGCTCGTCGCGCGCCGCAGGCCGCTGCTGTGGCTGACGCCGCTGACGGTCCTCGGCCTCGGCCTGCTCGGCTGGCCGTTGCTCGGCTCGCTCTGGCTGATCGCCCTCGGCATGCTCGCCGTCCTGGTCGCGCTCGGCACCCCGTCGGTGTCGCTCGACCTGCGGCGCGCCCGCGAGCTCGATCGTCGCCGCGACCGCTTCCTCATCCCGGAGGACTTCGACGAGGAGGGCCGCGCTCTGCTGGCGCGCGTCCAGGCGGCGGTCGACACCGTCCAGGACTCCGCCGTCAACCGGGAGGGCCTGCTGGACGCGGTCGACAACGCCGTCACGCTGCCGCGCCAGGAATGGGAGATCGCGCAGGTGCTGGCCCGGCAGTCGAAGCTGCGCGCCGACCAGGCGGAGATGGAGGACGCCGCGACGCTCCCCGAGGTCGCGTCGGCGCTGCGCCCGCTGCGCGACAAGCTCGACATCTCCGTCGCGGCCGTGACCCGCCGCGTCGAGGCCCTCGAACGCTACGCCGAGCGCGCCAAGGAGGCGGACGAGGTGCTGCGCGCCCAGCGGCACCTGGAGACGATCGCGGAGAAGGCGCACGAGTACGACGAGCTGCTCGCCGACACCGTCCGCGACGACCTGGCCCTCCCCGCGATCGAGCGCCTGACCGAACAGAGCGACGAACTCGTCCGCACCCTCCGCGACCGCCTCACAAAGGCCGCCGAAGCCGCCCAAGAGCTTCCTCCGCCGTCCTAGCCGCTTTGTTCTTGAGCGGCGAGGCCAAACCACAACAAAAGCATTATGGTCAGGTCTAGGGTAATTAGCGGCGTTTTGACACGAGCCTTTCGGAGGGCGCCATGTCGGAGGAGCGCGGGTCGCCGCCGGTCGCGACGATCGATGAGACGAGGCCGCACCAGGCCCGGCTGTGGAATCACTGGCTCGGCGGCAAGGACACCTATCCGATCGACCGCGAGATCGGGGACAAGATCGCGGCGGTGTATCCGGAGATCGCGGACGTGGCGCGGCACTCGCGGGCGCTCCTGGTCCGCGTCGTGCACTTCATGACAGGGCAGGGCATCCGGCAGTTCCTCGACATCGGGACCGGCCTGCCCGGCGTCGACAACACCCACGAGGTGGCGCAGCGCGACGTCCCGGACTCGCGGGTCGTGTACGTCGACAACGACCCGCTGGTCGTGATGCACGCCCGCGCGCTGCTGTCCAGCGCCCCGACCGGGGCCTGCTCCTACATCGAGGCGGACGTCCGCGAGCCGGAGGCGATCATCGAGCGGGCCTCGTCCATCCTCGATCTCACCGAGCCGGTCGGGCTGCTGATGCTCGGGATCATCGGCAACGTGGCGGACGAGGACGACCCGCCCGGCATCGTCCGCCGCCTCGTCGGCGCGCTGCCGTCCGGCAGCCTGGTGGCGATCAACGACGGGACGAACGTCCTCGGTGTCGACGAGTGGACGCCCGCCGAGGCGACCGCGCGGGGCGAGGCGCTCCGCCTGTGCGCGGAGGCCGGCACGGTGCCCTACCACGCCCGGACCCCGGAGTACATCGAGGCGCTGTTCGAGGGCCTGGAGCTGGTCGAGCCCGGCGTCGTGTCGACCCCGCTGTGGCGTCCCGACTTCGCGGAGATCGGTGACCCCGCCCCCATCGACTCGTTCGGCGGCGTCGCCCGCAAGCCCTGACCGCCATCCCACGTTCCCTGCGTGTTTAGAGAATGGCGCGGATCTGGGTTGGGGACGTGAAGAGTTCGGCCTGCATTCCCGCTTTCCGGGCGGCGATCACGTTGCGTTCGGTGTCGTCGAAGAAGAGGACGTCGGAGGGGCGGACGCCTAGGCGGGCGGCGCAGATCTCGTAGGCGCGGGGGTCGGGTTTGGCGACTCCGATGCGGCACGAGTAGGTGAGCGTGTCGAAGCGGGAGAGCCAGTCGCCGTGGCGGGCCTCGAAGCGGGGGACGAGGTCGCCGATGATGTTCGACAGGAGGCCGAGGGTGCGGCCCCGGTCGGCGAGTTCGTGGACGAGGGCGACCATGGTGTCGTCGACGTCCGTCCAGCTGTCGAGGTCGGCCTCGATCAGGGCGGGGACGTCGGGGAACGCGACGCCGAGGACGTCCGCGACGACCGCCCAGTAGTCGGCGCTCTCCTGGCCCGCGTCGTAGGCGGGGCGGCACGACCAGTAGGCGTCCCAGAACGGCGTCCCCCCGACGCCGGCGACCTCCTCGATCCGCCGCACGGCCGCGGCGGTCTGCGTGCGGGCGATCACTCCGTACAGGTCGAAAACGATCACATCGGGCATGCCCACGAGCCTATGCGGGATGTGCCGCGCTCGAACGTAGCAAGCGCTTGATCCGTGCGCGTAGGCTGGTCTCGGCGAACGAGCAGGCGACCGGGCGAGACGGCATAATGAGGGGGTGACGACGACGAGCGCCGAATCCGGACGATCCAGGCCCCGCGCGGCCCGCGAGAGCGGTGCCCGGCGCCGCGGCAAGGGATCGGCTCCCCTCGCGTCGGAACGGCGCGAGCATCTGGTGCGGCTGGCCGCGGAACTGTTCGCCGAGAAGGGATTCCAGGCGACCACGGTCCGCAACATCGCCGACGAGGCGGGCATCCAGTCGGGCAGCCTTTACCACCACTTCGACTCCAAGGAGTCGATCGCCGACGAGATCCTGTCGAGTTTCTTCAGCGAGATCATGTCGGCCTATCGGGCGGTGCTCGACCGGAGCGAGAATCCGCGCGACACCATCGCCGGGTTCGTCCGGGTGGCGTTCGGCACCCTGGAGCCGCATCGGGCCGCCGTCACGGTCATGCAGAACGACTGGAACTACCTCAGGGGAATGGACCGCTTCGCCTATCTCACCAAGTCCGAGGACGAGGTCGAGAAAATGTGGGTGGACACCCTCAGGGCGGGTCAGGAGAAGGGCCTCTTCCGCGCCGACCTCGACCCGAAGCTCACCTACCGGATGATCCGCGACACCATCTGGGTGGCGGTCCGCTGGTTCCGTCCGGGCGGCCGGCTGAACGCCGAGGGCCTCGCCGAGCATTACCTCAAGGTGATGTTCGACGGCATCAACCTGCACTAGGCCCCCGGCGTCCGGGGTCAGATTCTTACGCCGTCCTGGTGCGATTCCGCGGCGGCGGTGGGGCGGGACGGCAGGAGGCGCGCCAGCGGGCGCGGGAGCCACCAGTTCGCCTCGCCGAACAGTTCCATCAGCGCCGGGACGAGCAACAGCCGCACGATCGTCGCGTCGATCAGGATCGCGACGCCGAGGCCGAGGCCCATCTGCTTGACGGCGACGTCCGCGCCGAGCAGCACCGACAGGAACACCATCACCATGATCGCCGCGGCGGCCGTGATGACGCGGGCCGTCCGGGAGAGCCCCAGCGCCACCGCCTCGCGGGTGCGGACACCCGACTCGTACGTCTCCCGGATGCGGGAGACGAGGAACACCTCGTAGTCCATGGAGAGCCCGAACAGGATCGGGAACATCATCAGCGGCACCCAGGTCGTCACCGGCATGTCGGTCGGGAACCCGAGCAGGCTCCCGGCCCACCCCCACTGGACGACGGCCGTCAGCACCCCGTACGCCGCCGCGATCGACAGCAGGTTCATGAGCGCGGCCTGCAGCGCCACCGTCACCGACCGGACGAGCGCGACGAGCAGCAGCAGCGACAGCCCGACGACGACGGCGATCAGCCACGGCAGCCGGGTGCTGACGTCGTCGGCGAAGTCGATCGCGCCCGCGTTCGGGCCGCCGACGTAGGTCTGCGCGCCGGTCCCGGCCATGGCGCCGGGGATGACGTCGTCGCGCAGCTCGTGGACCAGTTTCGGCGTCGCCTCGTCCTGCGCCCCCGTGGTCGGGAACGCCATGACGATGGTCGCGGCGCCGTCCTTGCTGGTGTACGGCGGCTGGACGGCGGCGATGCCGGGGGTCGCGCGGACGGCCGCGGCGAGCCGCCCGGCGTCCGCGGCGTTCCCGCCCTCGGTGACGAGGACGAGCGGCGCGGACGTGCCGGGCCCGAAGCCCTCCGCCATGATCTGGCTCGCCTTGTACCCGCTGTGGTCGTGCGGCTGGGTGCTGGAGTCGGGCAGGCTCAGCCGCATCGACAGCGCGGGCACGGCCAGCACCAGCAGCACGGCCGACGCGCACAGCCCCGCGATGACCGGGTGCGCCTGGACGACCCGCGCCCACCGCTCGGCCAGCGGGCGGCCCCGGGTCTTGCCGAACCCGGGCACGCGGAGGCGGTCGATGGAGCGGCCGGCGAAGCCGAGCAGGGCGGGCAGCAGCGTCACGGCGCCGAGCATCGTCATCAGCACGGCGGTGGCGGCCGCGACCGCGACGGCGTTGAGCAGGCTCTGCTGCATGACGAACAGGCCCATCAGCGCGATCACCACGGTGGTGCCGGCGAACAGCACGGCGCGTCCGGCGGTCGTGACGGCGGTGACGGTCGCCTCCTCCGGATCCTTCCCCGCGTGCAGTTCCTCCCGGTAGCGGGTGACGATGAACAGCGCGTAGTCGATGCCGACACCGAGGCCGATCAGCGCGGCCACGATGGGCGCGAACGACGGCGCGGGCAGCGCGTGCCCGAGCAGCATGATCAGCGCGAGCCCGGAGCCGATGCCGAACAGCGCGGTCAGGATCGGCAGCCCCATCGCCAGCACCGACCCGAACGCGACGAGCAGGATGACGACGGCGGCGAGCACGCCGATCGCCTCCGAAGGACCGCCGCCGGGCGTCTCGGCGAGGTCCACGGCGGCGCCTTCGAGCTGGATCTGGACGGGCCCGGTGTCGCTGCGCACATCGTCGAGCAGCGCGGTCACGTCCGCCTTGGGCATGTCGTCGGACGGGACGTCGAGGTTGCCGGTCGCGAACGCCGTCCTGCCGTCCTGCGAGATCTGCCCAGGCGTCTCGAACGGCGACGACACCGACGCCACGTGCGGCGTCTTCGCCAGCCGGTCGATCGCCTCCTGCACCTTCGGTTTTGCCGCCGGGCCGTTCACGCCGCCCTCCGCGCGCACCGCCAGCGTGATCGAGTCGCCGCTCTGGTCCGGGAAGTGCTCCTCCAGCAGGTCGGACGCCTTGGCCGATCCCGAGTCCCCGCCGGTGAAGTCGTTCAGCGGCTCGGCGGCGAAGCCGAACCCGAGCACCATCACCGCGATCGTCCCGACGATCCAGCCCGCCACCGTGGCGCGCCGCCTCCGGTAACAGAACCGGGCGAGCCTGGCCAATCTCATGAGAACCACCCTCGTGTGCGTGTCGCCCTGGACCGGATGACGGCCGGGCGGCGGGGAATGTGACGGCAGGCTCCAGCGTTCCCCCTGACCTGGCGCGACACATCGGGCGGACGGTGTCATTCGCCACCGCGGTCTACATCCGTTGGAGTACATCCGGCGCGGTATCCCACGGTGCGAGGCCCCTAGCCCCCATAGTGTGCTTAGTCACTAATTGCCGAGTAGGGGTGACGCCTTGGCCCGTGGGAACGCCGTTGCTGGAGATATCACCTGGGGGTGGTGGGCATGACGGCTCAGCGGGGCCCCGCCGGGCGCGACGAGCCCACGCCCGCGGCCCTGCGCGCCGCCACGGCGCGCGGCCTTCAGGAGCAGTTCCCCGGAATACGCGTCTGGTACGGCGAGTCGACCGGATCGTGGTGGGCCATGGTGCCACTGCGCACCGGCCCGCGGCTGCTGGAGGCGCCGACCCCGCAGGAGCTCCGCGAGGAGATCATGAGCCTGCGGCGCCGGGCGTGACCAGCCCCGACTCGTAGGCCAGCACGACCAGCTGCGCCCTGTCCCGCGCGCCGAGCTTGCCCATGGCCCGGCTGACGTGCGTCTTCACGGTGAGCGGGCTGAGCTGCAGCCGCGCCGCGATCTCGCCGTTGGACAGCCCGCGCCCGACCAGCCGGACGACCTCGCGCTCGCGACCGGTGAGCCCGCCGAGCGGCACCGCCGGCCGGGCCGGGTCGGGGCGCCGCGCGACGAACCCCTCGATGACGGCGCGGGTCACGGCGGGCGCGAGCAGCGACTCACCGCCCGCGACGACCCGCACGGCGCGCAGCAGCTCGTCCGGCTCGATGTCCTTCACCAGGAACCCGGACGCGCCCGCCCGCAGCGCCAGGTACACGTAGTCGTCGTCGGTGTAGGTGGTGAGGACCACGACCCGCACGTCCGCCAGCGCGGGGTCGGCCACGATCCGGCGGGTGGCGGTGAGCCCGTCGACCTCGGGCATCCGCATGTCCATGAGGACGACGTCCGGCCGCAGCTCGCGGGCCAGCTCGACCGCCTCGCCGCCGTGCTCGGCCTCCCCGACCACCTGGATGCCGTCGCCCCCGGCGAGCAGCGACCGGAACCCGGCCCGCACCAGCGACTGATCGTCGGCGAGCACCACCCGGATCACGAACACACCTCGCCTGGGACGTTGCGCGGCAGGCGGGTCCTGTCGGCGTGGGGCGGTGTGCGGGGCGGGGTGTCGTCGGTGCCGGCGGTCACGTCCGCCACGGTACGACGGCCGGGGCGTCCGCGCGTGGACGACTCCGTCGCGGAATGGCCGGGCCTTGCGGGTTCCTCGCCCGTTGCGCCCGCCGGGGACGGGGCGCGATCCGTCCCCGGAGGGCGTCTTCGGTGACGGTAACCCGAAAAACGTTCGGACACAAGCGCTTGTTAGGTTTCCGTGGCGGGGAGTGACCGGCGGCGCGCCCGGCCGCGCTCATGTCGCGTACTGGATGGACGCGCGCTCCGCCGTGATCGGCGTGATGTACCGCTCGACCACCGCCCGGTGCGACGGGTGGTCGCGATAGGCCAGGTAGCCGTCGCGGTCGGCGAAGTCGGCGACCAGGACGAAGTCGTAGGCGGCGGGGTTCACGCCCGCGTCGGCGCCCAGGCTGTACTCCCGGATCTCCGGGATCACGGCGGGCAGTTCGCGCAGCCGCGCCGCGACCTCGTCCTGCTGGCCGGTCGTCGTCCCCTCGGCCCACCTGAACATCACCACATGCCGGAAACCGTTCATGGCGGCACGGTACCGGGGTCCGCCCCGAAGATCGCAGACCCTAGACCTCGCCGAGTTCGGCCGCCGTGACCGCGCCGAGCTCCCAGCACGCGTCGAGATCGGCCTTGGACGGCTCCCCCACCACGACCACGGGCGGCTGGACGCCCTTCCACTTCAGCCCGGTCGTGATCGACTCCAGCGCCCGCAGGCCGCCGGTCGCGTCGTTGTTGCCGTGCAGGAACGCCCCGAACGGGCGGCGGACGGTCTCCTCCAGGCACGGGTAGTAGATCTGGTCGAAGAAGTGCTTGAGCGCCCCGGAGAGGTATCCGAGGTTGACGGGCGAGCCGAGGAGGTAGCCGTCGGCCTCCAGGACGTCCACGGCGGTGGCCGCCAGCGCCGCGCGGGACACCACGTCCACGCCCTCGACCTCGTCGGTGGACGCGCCCGCCCGCACCGCCTCGAACATCGCCTGGACGGACGGCGACGGCGTGTGGTGGACGATCAGCAGCCTCTTCACCCTCACGAGCCTAACTCTGGGACGGATGGGGCTCACGTGGTAGAAGATCCGGTTCGGGGAATGACGTCCAAAGGATCTTGGTAGTGGGCACAGCGGAGGTGTCCTCAGTGCAAGCAGGCGATTCATCCCGGAGGCCCGCCCCTTCGGCGGTTCGTCCCGGCGGGGCGCGGCCGGGCGGGGCGCGGCCGGGCGAGGCGCGGCCGGGCGGGGCGCGGCCGGGCGGGGCGCGGCCGGTGTGGCCGCTCGCCGCCGTGACGCTGGCCGTCGCCGTGCTGGTCGCGGCACCGGCTCCGGCCGCGTCCCCGGCATGGCTCGACCGCCTGTCCTGGGTGGTCGTCGGCGGCCCGTTCGCCCCCGTGCACGCCGTGCCCCTCGGCCTGGCCCTCGCGCTAGTCGCCCGTGGCGTCCTGCTGCGCCGCCGCGCCGCCTGGTACGTGCTGGTCCTGCTGATCGTCCTCGCGCTCCTGGCCGCCCTGACCGGCGCCGATCCGGCGTGGCGGCTGCCGCTGCTCGCCGCCGGGCTCGGCGCGCTGTGGCTGGAACGCGGCCGGTTCACGGTCCGCCCGCATCCCGACCGCGTCCGCGCGGCCGTGCGGACCGGGGCGCTCCTCGTCGTCGCCGCGGTCGCCGGATCGCTGCTGTTCGGCGGCGTGTCGGTCCGGTCGGTCGGCCAGGTCGCCGCCGGTCTCGGCGCGACCGGCGCGCCCATCGACGGCGCGGCGTGGCTGCCGGACGTCCTCGCCATCGCCGGGGCCGCCGGGCTCCTCGTCCTGATCGTCACGCTCCTGTCCCCCGACCCGCCGCCCGCGCCCGGCGACGAGCCGGACCGCGCCCGCGTCGCCGCGCTCGTCGCGCACCCCGGCTCCGACACCCTCGCCCCGTTCGCGCTGCGCCGCGACAAGGCGTACGTGTTCAGCGCGGACGGGCGGGCCGTGATCGGGTACCGGGTGCTGTTCGGCGTCGCCGTCGCGGGCGGCGACCCGGTCGGCGACCCCGCCGCGCACGCCGACGCGGTCAGGGCGTTCCGCGCCCTGTGCCGGACGGCCGGCTGGCGTCCCGCCGTCCTCGGCGCGAGCGACGCCGTCCTGCCCGCGTGGGGCCGGGCCCGCTCGATCGGCTACGGCGACGAGGTCCTGATCAGGCCGCGCGAGTTCACGCTGTCGGGACGGCAGATGCGCAACGTCCGGCAGGCGGTCAAGCGGACCGTCAACGCGGGCGTCACGTCCGAGATCGTCCCGGAACGCGACCTCCCGCCGGGCCTGCGGGACCGGCTGCTGGACGTCGCGTCCCGCTCCCTCGGCGGCGCGCCCGAGCGCGGCTTCACCATGAACCTGGACGAGCTGCTCACCGGCCACCACCCGGGAACGATCGTCGCGATCGCCTACGACGCGCACCGGGAGCCCATCGCCTTCCAGCGGTACGTCACCGCGGGCGAGGGCCTCAGCCTGGACGCGATGCGCCGCAGCCCCGGCGGCCCGAACGGCGTCAACGAGCGCCTCATCGTCGAGATGATCGAGTACGCGGCGGAGCGCGGCCACGGCGTCGTCTCCCTGAACTTCGCCGCGTTCCGCGAACTGCTGGACGCCGCGGAACGCACCGTCCTGGAGCGGGTCGGCTACCGTGCCCTGCGCCTCCTCGACCCGTGGATCGCGGTCGAGTCGCTCTACCTCTTCAACAAGAAGTTCAGGCCGTCCTACAAGCCGCGCCACGTGGTCTTCCGCTCCTGGTTCGACATCGCCTGGCTGGCCGCCGCGCTCCTCACCCTGGAGTTCGCCCGGACGCGCCCGTCCCGGCGAGCCGAGGAGCCCGTCACCGAACCGGCCCACCACCTCGGGTGAACCGGCGTCACGGTTCTCCTGCACCAAGGCGGTCACGGCGACCGCCGCGCTGCTGCTCGCCGAGCGCGGCGCCTACGAGATGGACGGCCCGGTGACGGACTGGTGGCCCGAGTTCGGCGCCGCCGGCAAGGACGGCACGACGGCCGCGCATTTGCTCTCGCACCAGGCCGGGCTGCCCGCGTTCGCGCGTCCCGTCCAGGCGGAGGAGGCGGCGGACCCGGTGGCCCTCGCCGCCGAACTGGCCGCGCAGGCGCCGGAGTGGACGCCCGGCGAGGCCCACGGGTACCACCCGCTGACGTACGGCTGGCTTGCGGGCGAGACCGTCCGGCGCCACTCCGGCAGGACGGTCACCTCCTGGCCGGGCGGATCCTGCGCCCCGACACCCTGCGGGACGCGATCCGCCCCCGCGCCAGCGGCCCCGACCGGACGATGCTCGTCGACAGCACGTTCGGCCTCGGCTTCATGCGTCCCGCCCAGACGTTCGCCACGCCCGAGGCCGCGCGGAGGTCGGCGTTCGGGCATGCCGGCGCGGGCGGGTCCATCGGCCTCGCCGATCCCGACGCCGGTCTCGCCCTCGCCTACCTGCCGAACCTGATGAGCCACCCGGCCGCCGGCGACCTGCGCGCCTACCGCCTCACCGAGGCGGCCTACGCATCTGTGGGCTGAGCTACTGCATGGTGATGCCGCCGCTGACCGAGATGGTCTGGCCGGTGATGTACTCGGCGCGGTCGGTGCACAGGAACGCGACGAGCCCGGCGATGTCGTCCGGACGGCCGATGCGCCGCAGCGGGATCTGCCTGACCAGCTTGTCGAGCATCCCGGATTTCTCGTCGGGGGCACGATCGGCGTCGCCGCGGAGCATCGGAGTGTCCGTGGGCCCGGGGCAGACGATGTTGGACGTGACGCCGCCGCGCGCCGCCTCCCGGGCGAGGGTCTTGGCGAGCCCGAACAGCCCTGACTTGGTGGCCGCGTAGGCCGCCTCCCCGCCCCCGCCCGCCCGGGCGCCGTCCGACGAGATGAAGACCAGGCGGCCCCAGCCCCGCTCGGTCATGCCGGGCAGCAGCGCGCGGGTGAGCTGCATGGGGGCGCGCAGGTTGACGCGCCACATGAGGTCCCAGTGCGCGGGGTCGCTGCCGGTGAAGGGCTCGACGATGGCGACGCCCGCGTTGTGGACGAGCACGTCCACGGGCCCGGCGCCCGCGGCGAACGCGTCGATCGATCCGGGGTCGGCGAGGTCGACGCGGGCCGCGACGCCGCCGACCGCGTTCGCGACCTCGCCGGCACCGGCCTCGTCCAGGTCGGCGACGACGACGCGCGCTCCCAGGGCGGCGAGGTCGGCGCAGATCGCGCGTCCCATGCCGCCCGCGCCGCCGGTCACCACCGCCGTGCGGCCGTCCAGTCGCATCCCGTCCATGTGCACCTCCGGGGGGTTTGTCACGTTCCATACTTAACATCCGGCGGTACTGTGCGGGTTCGGAGAGGCGCGATCACGGAGGTGCGCGGGCATGGAGGTGCGTGATCTGCACGCCTGGCCGTCCACCCCGGCCGAGGCCGAGGCGATCCAGGACCGCCTGCGCCCGATGCTGGAGCTGGACGTCCCCGGCCCGGCGAACCCACGCACGGTCGCGGGCTTGGACGTCTCCTATTCAGGCGACGGCACAGGCACACGCTTGGCCGCCGCAGTGGTCGTCCTGAACGCCACAACGCTGCAAGTGGTCGAAGAGTCAGTCGCCGTAGGGACTGCAACGTTCCCCTACGTCCCAGGCCTGTTCGCGTTCCGGGAACTGCCCACGCTGCTGGACGCACTACGCGCCCTCAAGTCGACCCCCGACCTGCTCGTCTGCGACGGGTTCGGCGTCGCGCACCCCCGCCGGTTCGGGCTGGCGTGCCATCTGGGCGTGCTGACCGGCGTGCCGACGATCGGCGTCGGCAAGACCGCGTTCATCGGCACCTACGAGCAGCCGGGCCGGCACCGCGGCGACACGAGCCCGCTCCTGCACGATGGCCAGGTCATCGGCCGTGTGCTGCGGACGCGAGACGGCGTGAAACCGGTCTTCGTGTCCGTAGGCCATCGCACCGACCTGGAGACCGCGTGCCGGAACGTCCTCGGCCTGACCCCCCGGTACCGGCTACCGGAGACCACACGGAAGGCAGACCGGCTGTCCCGCGATGCGCTCACCGGGTAGCGCGTCTTTGTGGAAGATGGCACTCTCGTCCGAAAGCAGACGGAGACACCCAGGTCATCCGCGACGCCGCTGGACGGTGCCCATGGACACCCGGCCGATGCGGGCCGACGCCCGCCGCAACTACGAACGACTGATCACGACGGCCCGCACCGCCTTCATGGAGCACGGCACGGGCGCGTCCCTCGACGACATCGCAAAACGCGCGGGCGTCGGCTCCGGGACGCTGTACCGGCATTTCCCCACCCGGGACGCGCTGCTGCACGCCGTCCTGCGCGACCGGATCGACGGCCTCCTCGCGCACGCCGACGAGCTGCTCGCCGAGCCCGCCGCCGACCCGGAGACCGAGGCGCTCAACGCGGAGGCCGCGCTGGGCCGCTGGCTGCGCACCTACCTGACCGGCGCCGGCACCCCGCGCGGCACCTCCACCGTGATCATCGAGGCGATGTCGGTGACCTGGGCCGACACCGGTCTCGGCGCCGCGGCCACCGCGATCTGCGACGCGCTCGGCCGGCTGCTGGACCGCGCGCAGCACGCGGGCGCCGTCCGCGCCGAGATCGACCCGCGCGACCTGCTCCGGCTCACCAACGCGATCGGCGTCGCCGCGGAGCGCACCGCCGATCCCGGCGCGTACGCCGACCGGATGCTCGCGCTGCTCTTCGACGGCCTGCGCACCGGTGAGCGCCCCTTGTCCCGTTGACCAAGCGTTCGCTAGGTTGACGTCACGGACACGTGACAAGGAGCGTTGATGGGGCAGCTTGACGGCAAGGTGGCGCTGATCACCGGCGGTGCGCGCGGGATGGGCAAGTCCCACGTCCGACGGTTCCTGGACGAGGGCGCCAAGGTGGTGTTCGGCGACGTCCTGACGGACGAGGGAACGCGGTTGGCCGCCGATCTGGGCCCCGATGCCGTCTTCGTCCCCATGGACGTGACCCGCGAGGACGACTGGAAGAACGCCGTCGACACCGCCACCACAACGTTCGGCGCCCTGCACATCCTGGTCAACAACGCCGGAATCATCCGGCACAAGACCATCGAGGAAATGTCCGTCGACGAGTTCCGCCGCATTCTGGACGTGAACCTCCTCGGCCAATGGCTCGGCGTGAAATCCGTCACCGCCGCAATGCGCGAGGCCGGCGGCGGCTCCATCGTCAACGTGTCCTCGACCGAAGGCTTCATCGGCGCCTCCGGCCTCGCCGCCTACAGCGCCAGCAAGTTCGGCGTCCGCGGACTCACCAAGGCAGCCGCCCGCGAACTAGGGGAATACGGAATCCGGGTGAACTCCATCCACCCCGGCGGCGTCCTGACGCCCCTCTCCCTCCAGGACGACGTCGTCGCCGCCACCGCGGACAGCGCCGACTCTTTCTTCAAGGCGCTCCCCCTGGGCCGCATGGGCAAGTCCAAGGAAGTGTCGGGCCTGGTGGTCTACCTGGCATCGGACGACTCGTCCTACTGCACCGGCAGCGAGGTCCTCGTCGACGGCGGCATGCTCACGGGCGCCGGATACTAAGGCCGCCGCTCGGCCCACCCCTCAACGGCCTCCAACTGCGCGGCAAGCGAAATCAGCGTCGCCTCGTCGGAGTCATGTCCGAGAAGCTGCGCACCGATCGGCAATCCCGCTTTCGTGAACCCGGCAGGCACATTCACACCCGGCCACCCGAGCACGTTCCACGTCCACGCATAAGGACAGGCCGCCGCGACCCCGGACTGCGTCCTCCGATACCCCACCCCCTCATAGGCGCCCACCCTCAACGGCGGCTGGGCGGTAGTAGGTGTGAGCACCACGTCCGCACCCTGGAAGATGCGCCCGACCTTCCTCCTCAGATATGGGTCCATCCGCCTCGCCAACGGAAGCAGCCGCCTGCCGACGACCCGCCCGATCGATGCCTCGACCTCCGTCCGCCGCTCCGGCCGAGCATCCGGAATGGAGTCGAGCCAATCGGCGGCTCCAGCCGTCCCCCGCGGAACGAGCCCCAGCCCCACGAGCCCATAGTCGGGATCGCAGGGAAAAACCTTATGGCCCAGATCAGTCAGCCTCCGCGCCAGCCGCTCGACGGCCCCGCGAACCTCGGGATCAAGCTTCCCACTGACCCCGAACGCCGTCCGATAGGAAACGGCGACCCGCAACCTACGAGGCTCCCTACGAGCAGCCTCCACAAAAGCCACCCTTGGCGGATCGACCTGATAAGCGTCCTCCGGATGGCTCCCGCTCAGCACATCCAGCAACAACGCCGCGTCCTCCACATTCCGCGCAAGCGGCCCCCACACGGTGATCCCATAAAAAGGATCCGTCTGCGGGAACCCGGAAACGCGCCCCCGCTGCGGCTTGATGCCGACCAGCCCCGTCCACGCCGCCGGAATCCGGATCGACCCGGCCCCATCGGACCCCACGGCCCCGGCGACCATCCCCGCCGCCACCGCGACCGCCGCCCCACCCGACGACCCGCCCGGCGAATAATCCGGGTTCCACGGATTCCGAGCGACCCCGAAACTTGACTCGCTAAAGGGCCACAACCCCAGCTCACACGTATTGGTCTTCCCCACGACCACGGCCCCCGCAGCCCGCAGCTTCCGCACGACCTCCCCGTCCCGCACCGCGGGACGATGGTTTCCGGCCACCCCGAACGGCGTGGTCTCCCCTTCAAGATCCGTATCGTCCTTGATCGCCACCGGCACCCCGAGCAGCGGCAGCCGCTCCCCGTCCGCCAGCCGCCGATCGGCCTCCCGCGCCTCCCGCGCCGCCGCCTCCCACCGCACGACCCGGAACGCCCCGAGCGACTCCTGCCGCCGGATGCTCTCCAGACACCCCTCAACGAGCTCGCACGACGAAACGTCCCCCCGGACCAGCGCCTCCACCTGCCCGACCAGCCCCAGCACCGCACGCCCTCTCGTTCGTTCGAACGAACGATACACTGCCACAAATGAGCGCCCGCGACCAGATACTCCAGGCCACCCTCCGCCTCATCGGCGAGCAGGGCATAGGCGCCGTGACCAACCGCGCCGTGGCCCGCGCCGCCGGCGTCTCCCTCGGCTCACTCACCTACCACTTCCCGAGCCAGGACGACCTCCTCCGCGAGGCCCTGCACACCTTCGTAGAGAACGAGATAGCCCGCATAACCACGCACATAGCAACCCTCACACCACCCACCAACGCCCCCGACGAGGTAGAGAAAGCCGTCCTGGCCATCTCGCAGGGCCCGGAGCAGATAGCCAACCTGGAACTCCACCTCCACGCCGCCCGCTCCCCCGCCCTCCGCGAAACCTCCATCCGCTCCGTCGAGGCCTACGACCGCCTGGCCACCGCCGTCCTCAACTCCCTGGGCGTCCCCGACCCCGAACGCCACGCCCCCGCCGTGGTCGCCATGCTCTACGGCCTGGCCCTCCGCCGCCTGGCCACCGGCGACACCACCGGCACAGCCGAGGCCGTCCGCCTCCTCCTCCGAGGCGCCCTCCCCTGAGAAAGACTTCTGGCCCGCACGGCCCCAGAGCGGAGTTACAAAGCCGTGCAGGCCAGAAACCTGTCTCAATCAGGAACCTCAGTCGGAACCTCAGCCGACGTTCGCTCTCTGCTCTCCGCCTGTGCACCTCCGCCGTGTCTCCGATGTGACACCCCAAACGCTAAGCCGCCAACCGCCCCACCAGAACACCCTTAACCCTCACTTAGGGAACCCCTGAGGAGGCCTTAGTCCGCCCCCGTCCGACACAGTCTCGGGAAGTCGCCCGGAAAGCCGCTCACCTGCAAAATCAAGGGAAGAAGCCAGAGGAACAGTCCGGCACAGTCGAGCCGAGTCGACCCAATCCGGCAGGCGTTGGCTCCCGAGATCGGCTCACCTGGCTCCCTCCCTCTCCGCAGGGAGGAGGGCTAACCATGGCCCTAGAAATCACCGAAACAACAATGACCGCCACGGTAAAAGGCAAGGTCATCGCCACGGCCAAGCGCGCAGGAAACACCTGGCAGACCACCACATGACCACACCCACTCGACCGCAACGCAGCGATCACGGCCCTGTCTCTCGCCGAGCGACTCATCACCCACGGCGAAGACGACCCGTGCGTGATCGAGTGGCGAAGGGAGCTGGCCCGTGGCTGACCGCCTCATCCGGATCACAACCGCTCTCGCCGTACTAGCGGTAGCCGCCGTAGCAGCCGTCATCTCGTACCGCCACGCTTACGAACTCGTCCACACCCACGGCGAGACGGGCCCCACTGCACGCCTAGTCCCGTTCACCGTCGACGGCCTCATCTGGGCCGCATCCATGGTGATCCTGGACGCAAGCCGCCGGCAGCAACCCGCACCCCCGTTGGCAAAGTGGAGCCTCGCCGTAGGCATCGTGGCCACGGTAGGCGCCAACGTGGCACACGGCGCATCCCACGGCGTCATAGGCGCGGCAGTCAGCGCGTGGCCGGCTCTCGCCCTAGTCGGCTCCTTCGAACTCCTCATGCCCCTCACTCACAGCTCGGCAAGCCATCAGGACGAAGACGCACCCAACCGGCGCAGCCTCGCTCCGAAGTGGAGCACACGCCGGAACAAGCAGTGTTGGACGAGTACAGAGCGAGCTTGAACGATCCCGGCCCTCCGCTCTCTCAGCGCTACCTAGCCGAGAAGTACGGCATCGACCGCCGCAAGGTGAAGCAGCTCATCACCTACGCGCAACAACCCGCCCCCGCCCTTGGCCCAATTTGGCGTCTCGCGCAAGTTGGCAGCCCCAAGTGCCCTCGATGTGCCCGCTTTGACAATGACTCTCCGAGAGTCCCGCACGAGATCCTTTTAGCACTTGACCCTTAGATCACAGGGGCGATCTCTCGCTGTCCTGCGCCTGAACAAAGCTTCATGAGCTTCTCACTGACCTGTCGTGAACGATCTAGCTGCACTGCGCTTGGCATCGGCGAAGGGTTCTAGTAGATTCTATTCCATCTGAACCACCTACTGAATATGTTGAGCGGAGAGTCAATGAGCGAGGCGCTGCTGCTTGCAATAGGAGGAATTCTTGGTATTTCTCTGGGCAGACTCTGGGATATTCGATCTGAGACCTTACGGTGGCACAGGGATCAAAAGACCGCCTGCTATCAGCGCCTCGCCGAGGCTTTTATTTTGATTTACGAGGATATCCGATCCATAGCTTTGACCGATCCCGACACGGACGAGTCGGCTAATGCAATCGACCGTGCTCGGCGTGACAAGACGTGGGATAACGCACTCGCTTCGGTCTGGCTTCATGGGTCCACTCCGGTTGTCGCGGCTGCATCACTAATGGATCGTGTGCTAACTGAGCTCTTCTATGATGCGCAAGCCAGGGTTTTCTCAGTTGAGCAGTGGAACACAGCTCGAACTCCATCGGCCAGTGCGTTCGAGGGATTCATTTCGGCTGCCCGCAAGGAGCTTAATCTGTCAGCCGCCCCAATTACCCTCTTCCCATATACCCCTAGTTAGTTCGATTTCGAACCCCGAGAATTTCATCATGCTTCCACGGGCGCTGGACGGTTCCGGCAGGGACGCAGAAGGTTCGTACAAGTTCGGACTGGGCCGCCGACCCCTCCCCTCCGCAGGTGGAGCACCGGTGTGCGGGACGCTGCGATGCCGTAGGCGTGGGGGTTGATCAGCAGGTCGTGATCGGCGCGTTCGCGGTGTTTCGGGTGCGGTTTTAGGGGTGGGGTATTGGGGTGAAGGCTAGGGTGGTCCAGTTTAGGTTTGGGCGGCCTAGGACGTCTTGGCGCAAGCTGTGGTGGATTAGGGTCAGGCCATTTGTGGTGGCGTTTGTGATTGTCTCCTGTGCTGAGACGTCGAACATGCGGCGGCCTGGCGGTACTGGGCCGTGGCGGAGGGTTAGGACGATCCGGGCGGTTGGTGTCGTCAGTGTGGCCAGGCGGCCCATTGCGGTGTGGCGTTCGTGCTTGTCCAGGTGCATCCATACTGCGGACAGGAGGATCAGGTCGAAGTCGCACGTTGGGGGGAGGGTCGAGAGGTCGGGTAGGGCGTCGGCCAGCCATTCGATGTTCTTGGAGGGGTGGAGGCGTTCGCCTACGGCGCGTAGTTCGTCGGTGGGTTCGACGGCGAGTACCTGGTGGCCGGCGCGCGCCAGTGCTGCGGCGTCGCGGCCTGAGCCTGCGCCCACGTCCAGGATCCGGCTCGCGGTTGTGGGGAACAGGTGCAGGACGTCCTTGTGGGCGTCCACGAAAGCCAAGCCCTCGTACTGCCGCGCGAGTACTTCCGCTGCCTCGGCATAGCCGACAGTACCTGCGATCATCAGGCCCCAACCCCCACCGACGACAACGTAGCGAAGCGCGTGTGTCCTTCGCAGGTCCTCTTCTGGACGGTGTCTTTACTCGGTCTCGTGACACTTCCGGCGATTCAGGCAAAACGGATTCCCGTTTCGGCCGTGTTTCGTGGCCGGTGGTTGCGGCTGCTGGGGCGGGGTCCGTCAAGAAGAGTCTTCGTTACTCTGGGTCTTTGCTGTGTGACGCTGGGTAGTGTTTGCGACGTACGTCGGACCAACCTGGAGGAACATATGCAGGTAGGGATAAAGCTCGGTGTGGGAGCGGCAGCCGCGGTGCTGGCCGGGAGTGCGCTGAGCCTCGGTGCGGTCGCCGGGGCGACGGAGCCGCCGCCGAATCCGGGCCAGCAGGAGTCGGTGCCGGCTCAGCCGCAGCCCGTGCAGCCAGAGGAAGGGCAGGGGCCGGGTGCCATCGAGGTGGGGCCGGAAGGCGCCGCCAAGGCGCTGGCGCGGCTCGAGCAGCGCAACATTCAGCGGGCTCCGTGGTGCCACGGGAGGGTGGCGGTCCAGCAGCTGAACGTCCGGTCGGGACCGGGGACTGAGAACCCCGTGGTGTACAAGGTCGTGCGCAATCAGCCGGTCAACACTGACTGGGGCCGCATCGTTCGTGAGGACGGGTACCTGTGGGTGCCGCTCAGCAACGGGCGCTGGCTCGCCGACTACAAGCTCGGCGACGGTAACGGCAAGTGGTACGTGAGGTACACCAACTGCTGACGCCTGGTGCCGGGGCCAGCGTCTGAGCCGTTGGCCCCGGCGTTCAGCGGTTTGATGCGGCCGTCGCTGATCGCTACGGTCGCCCGGTGGGAAGGCGGTCGCTGGGGCGACGGTTCGGGTGGCTGTGGGCGTCGTATGCGTTCAGCACGTTCGGCACGAGGATCGCGTTCGACGCGTTCCCCCTGATCGCGGTTCTGGTGTTGCACGCCGGGCCCGCGCAGGTGTCGGTGCTGGCGGCCGCGGGTCTGGCGGTGGGGGCGGCGGTGGCGGTGCCGCTCGGGCCGTGGGTGGAGTTCCGCCGCAAGCGGCCGGTGATGGTCGCGATGGATCTGGTGCGGTTCGCGGCGTTGATGAGCGTGCCCGTCGCGTACGTGTTCGGGTGGCTCAGTTTCGTTCAGTTGGTCGTTGTTTCGGTTGTGGTTGGTGCGGCCGGGATCGCGTTCAGGGCCGCCAGCGGAGCCTATTTGAAGGCGATCGTCCGGCCGGAGAATCTGGTCACCGCGAGCGGGCGGTTCGAGGCCACCACCTGGACGGCGACCGTGGTCGGGCCGCCGGTCGGCGGGGTCGCGATCGGGATTCTGGGGCCGGTGGCGACCGTGGTGGCGGACGCCTTCAGCTACCTGCTGTCGGCGGCGGGGATCCGTGCCATCGGAGGGACGGAGCCAAGGCCGGAGCGGGTCGTGCGTGCAGAGCGGGGCGGCGTCCTTGAGGGGTGGCGGTACGTTCTGGGGCACCCGACGCTGCGTTTGTTGTTCTTCAACACGGTGCTGGTGAACGCGCTGATCATGGCGCCGGCGCCGCTGCTCCTCGTGCTGATGGTCGGGGATCTCGGGTTCGCGCCGTGGCAGTACGGGCTGGCGTTCGCGGTGCCCTGCCTCGGCGGCCTCGCCGGGTCGCGGCTGGCCGGGCCCGTCGTCGCGCGGTTCGGGGAGCACAGGGTCATGCTGGTGAGCGGGGTGCTGCGGGTGTGCTGGCCGGTCGGGCTGGCCTTCATCGGGCCCGGCGCCTGGGGGCTCGTGCTCGTGATGGTCGTGGAGGTCGGGCTGATCACCAGTGTCGGGGTGTTCAATCCGGTGTTCGCCGCCCACCGGCTCACGCGGTCCGCGACGGACCGGGTCGCAAGGGTTCTCGCGGCGTGGACGGTCACCGGAAACGCAGTCACGGCCGCCGTGACGGCGCTGTGGGGGTTGCTGGCCGCTCTTACGAGCGCGCGTGCGGCGATCGCCCTTGCGGGTGTGCTGTTGCTGGCGACCCCGCTCCTGCTTCCCTGGCGTGACCGCGGGTCACAGGCTGTAGGAGGTGGGGGCGGTCGGGATGTAACCGCTCGCGGCGAACCCGAGGACCGCGATCAGGACGGCGACCGCGAGCCCCAGGACGGCGACGAGCGCGGCGGCGATGTAGCGGCGACGCTTCATGAACGGTGAAGCTAAGGCCGGGGCGGGGCGACGGCGCGGGTCTTAAGCGGGATTTAAGGGCCGGCTAGGAAGTGCGGGAATGGCGGCGGCGGACCAGGCGGCGGGAGCGGCGGGCGGGCGGGAGCCACTTGGTGCGGAACCACATCTGCACCTGCGCGCCGCCGAGGACGCTGCGGTGGATGCGCAGGTACCCGCCGGTCGACTCGGCGGCGCGGCGGGCGATGTCCAGGCCGAGGCCGGTGGATCCGCCGCTGCTGCTGCCCCGCTTCAGCGCGGCGTCCGGGTCGGTTATGCCGGGGCCGCCGTCCGCGACGAGGATGCCGGTGACGCCCTGCCCCTGGTGGAGCGTGACGACGAAGCCGGTGCCCTCGGACGTGTGCCGGAAGATGTTGCCGAGCAGCGCGTCCACGGCGGCGGCCAGCTCGGTGCCGGGGACCGGGAGCGGCGCCGGGCCCTCCGCGCCGATCAGCTCGCAGGAGCGGCCCTCGTCCTCGGCGAGGACGGACCAGAACGCGACCCGGTCCTGCAGCACCTTGGACGCGTCGCAGCTGCCCCGTCCGGTCGGGCGCCGGACGGTCCGGATGATCTGGTCGACCTCGCGCTCGATGCGGTCGACGGCCTCGCGGGTCTGCTCGACGACCGGGCCGTCGCCCAGCGACTCGACGTTGAGGCGGAGCGCGGCGAGGGGCGTCCGGAGGCGGTGTGACAGGTCGGCGGCCATTTCGCGTTCCGCCGACAGGAGCTGGACGACGTGGTCCGCCATCGCGTTGAACGCGAGCCCGGCCTCGACCAGCTCGGGCGGGCCGTCCGGCTCGATGCGGACCGACATCTCGCCGTCCCCGAACGCGCCCGCGGCCTCGGCGAGCCGGCGGGTGGAGCGGATCATGCGGTTGCCGAGCCGGTCGGCGACGGCGACGGACCCGGCGACGAGCGCGGCGGCGACGGTCGTCATGACCAGCCACGCCTTCCACACGCCACGGGACAGGTCCTCGTCGGGCAGGTAGACCTCGACGACGGCGGTGCGGCCCGCGTCGAGCGACACCGGCTGGAGCAACGCGTAGCCGCCGTCCACGCCGGCGGTGTAGGAGCGGCCGCGGCGGCCCGCCTCGGCGAGCTGCTCGGGGCGGGCGCCGCCGTCCGGGGAGGCGTTCCTGGGGACGATCCCGCCGTCCGGCATGTGCACGGTCATCCGCCCGGCGGCGCCCGCCTGGGTGCTGGCGACGGCGCGTTCGAGCGCGGCGGGGTCCTCGGTGACGACGAGGACGGGGCCGAGCGCGCTGGCCTGCCGCTCGGCGGTGGTGAGGGCGCGGTCCCTGGCGATCTCCCGGACGGTCAGCGCGAGCGGGATGAGGAACGCCAGCGCCACCATCGAGGTGACCGCCAGCGACACCAGGACGAGAGTGCGCCTCATGATCTCGGATCGGGCTCGGCCAGCCGGACCCCGACCCCGCGCACGGTGTGCAGGTAGCGGGGGGCGGCGGCGGTCTCGCCCAGTTTCCGGCGCAGCCAGGACAGGTGGACGTCGATGGTCTGGTCGTCGCCGTACGCCTGCCGCCACACCTCGGCGAGCAGCTCGCGGCGCGCCACGACCCGTCCGGGGCGGGCGGCCAGGTAGGCGAGGAGGTCGAATTCGCGGCGGGTCAGTTCGAGGGGCTCGCCGTCCAGTGCCGCCTCCCGCCGGTCCAGGTCGATGTGCAGGCCGCCGACCCTCAGCTCGGCGGTCGGCCCGGACCTGGCCGACCGGCGCAGGACGGCGGCGAGCCGGGCGCTGAGATGCTCGATGGAGAACGGCTTGATGAGGTAGTCGTCGGCGCCGGCGTTCAGCAGCCGGACGATCTCGGGCTCGTCGTCGCGGGCGGTCGCGATGATCACGGGCACGTCGGAGATGCCGCGGAGCATCTTCAGGACCTCCGCGCCGTCGAGGTCGGGGAGCCCGAGGTCGAGGACGACGACGTCGGGCGGCGACTGCGTCACCTCGCGCAGCGCGTCCATCGCCGTGCCGACGCTGCGGACGACGTGCGAACGCACGCTCAGCTCCCTGATCAAGGCGGTCCGGACATTCGGGTCGTCCTCAACCACCAGAACACTCGCCATGGCGGAACCGTATGCCACCATGTGCCCATGCGTCGCGCAATGTCGTATGTTGCGCCCTGGGCCGCGGTCACCGCGCTCGCGGTGACGTTCTCCTGGCTCGGGGTCCGCGACGTGGTGCGCGGCGCGGTGTCGGAACGGTCGGCGCCGCCGCCGATCGCCGGCCCGATCATCCACTCCAGCCCGTCCGGCCTGCCCGGCCCGACGTCGATCGGCTCGCCGACGTCCCGGCCGGAGAGCCCGCCCGCCGGGAAGGACGAGAAGCCTTCCCCGGAACCGGAGCCGACCGCGCGGGACGATGACGATCCCACCCCGAAGCCGCCGGACAACGTGCGCAGCTACGCCACCCGCGGCGGGCGCGCCGCCATGTCGATCGAGAAGGACCGGGTGCGGCTGGTGTCGGCGACGCCCAACCCGGGCTACGAGACGCGCGTGACGCAGGCCGGGGGATGGCTTCGCGTCGACTTCCTCAGCGACGACCGCACCTCGTCGGTCATCGCGTCCTGGTACGGGCAGGATCCGGCGGTCAAGGTGTACGAGTACTGAACGTAACTGAACGTATTGAACGACCTCCCGGACGGCGTCTCGGACGACGTCCTGAACGGCGGTCGGTCCAAGTACTAGTACTGGGACGTAACGAAGTGCCGCGGCATGACGAACATCGCGCTGGCCTCTACGGTGACGCGGCCGTCCGGTGCGGCGATCGTCCCGGCCGCGTAGACCTTCCGTCCCTCGACGCGGCTCGCCTTCGCCTCGACGAGCAGCGGGACGCCGAGCGGGGTGGGGCGCCGGTAGCGCAGCTCCAGGGTCGCGGTCATCCCGGGCGTCCCGGTGGCGGCCGCGGCCATGCCGAGGACCTGGTCGAGCACCATCGCCGAGACGCCGCCGTGCGCGTACGACGGCGGACCCTCGTAGACGGCGCCGAGCGTGAACTCGCCGCGGACGATGCCGTCCGAGGTGACCTCCAGGTCGACGGGCGGGGCGACGGGGTTGAGATGTCCGGTGACGGGGTTGGCGACCTGCCGGTCCATCCGGCGCGACTCGCCGGACGCGGCCGTCCGGATATCGCCGGACGCGGCGAACGGGGGCGCGTTCCTGCGCTTCGCCGAGAGGCGCTCGGTCAGCTCCTTGACCTCGCCGGCCACCGCGGCGGCCTCGGCGGCGCCCGCGCCGGTCAGGACGGCGGCCTCGGCCAGCTCGCGCACGCGTTCGGCGAGCCCGGCCAGCGCCGCGACGTCGTCCTCCCCCAGCAGGTCTCGTTCCACCGGCGCATTCCTCCTTGCGGGGACGTCCCCCACGCCTCCCGATCAACCGACCGCGAGTCTAGGAGGTGGCCCGGAATGCCCCGGACACCGGGGTCGATTCCACGCATTTCAGGAGTCAGTACCGGTCAGGCGCCGGTCGCCGGCGCCTGGCTGGGGCGCAGGCTGCCGAGGACCTTCGTCAGCTCCGCCTTCGGCATGGCGTCCGGGACGCCCTGGTCCGACATCAGGACGAAGACCGTCGTCTTGCCGGGAGCGACGCCCGGCACCGCCACCACGTGCACGATCGCGGACGGAGCATCGCATTTCCCCTTGGCCTTGATGACGACGTCGGCCCGCACATGGACGCCCTTGTCACGTCCGACGTTCACGGTCTTCGGCGCGCTCAGCGTGACCACCGGCGCGGGAGCGCCCTCGACGTTGTAGGCGTGCGTCGCCCACTTGTTCGCCGCGTGCCGCGCGACCTGCGTCACGGTGCCTTCGATGTACTGGTTGAACCCGGCGCCGCCGCGGTCGTAGTCGGTGTCGCCGTCCTTGCACACGTCATCGCGGTACTGGGCCACGGAGCTCATCATGACCGGCTCCTTCTTGCCCGGGAGGGCCTCGAAGCCGCTGAGGGTCTCGGTGGGCAGGATCCGCCACGCCTTGGAGACGTCGTAGCTCAGCCCGTACTTGGCGCTGCTGACCGCCCGCCAGCCCTTCACCTTCGGCGGGACGGTGCTGACCGGTTCCGGCTCCGGCGAGGACGGCGAGGACGGTGGGGACGCCGAGAACCCGGCCCCGCCGGCGTCATCGCCGTCGTCCTGGCCGAGGAGCAGGAACGGAGCGAGGATCAGGCCGGCCACGCAGCCGCCGCCCATGAGGAGGCGGTACGGCCACCGCCGGTTGATGAGATGGTAGGGCCGTCGCGACCGCGCCTGGGGGCCGCCTGCGGCGGGAGACGTGGGAGGGGCGTCCTTGGACAGCGGCACGCCGGGCGCCGGGGGCGGCTGGTCGGACTCGGGCGAGTCGCCCCAGTCCTGACCCGGAAGCGGGTACGGATTCCGCCATCCCTCGTCGTCGCCGATGCCGCCGGAGCCCTTGTCGCCCTTCATATCCGGTGACCGTAGTGCACCCGCGGCCGAGATCCCCGTTTAAATAGATTCCCGCAGCTATCTCCAGGTTGCCCCTGTCAAGGAACGAAGGTAGGACCAGTGACGGACAAAGCGCCGCCGCCTCCCGATGATCTCCCGCCCGATCAGCCGCCGCCGTATCAGGGCGCGTACGGGCAGGCTCCGGGAGCAACGCCCTACGACCAGCCGCCGCCCGGGGCGCCGCCGTACGACCAGCCGCCGCCCGGCGGGGCGCCGCCCCATGACCAGCCGCCGCCGGGGGGCCACTACGACCCTCGCTGGGGCTATGGGCCTCCGGGCGTCCCGCCCGGCATGCCGCAGCAGCCTCCGCAGGAGACGACCTGGGCGATCTTCTCCTATGTCGGGATAGTGCTGATCGGCTTCCTCGCGCCGATGATCATCTACTTCGTGAAGAAGAACATCGATCCGTTCGTCCGCTTCCACGCGGCGCAGGCGCTGAACTACCAGATCACCATGCTGATCCATCTGCTCGCGGTCGCGGTGATCTGCGCGCCGCTCGCGATCGCGTTCGAGAACCCCGTGTTCCTGGTCATGCTCATCCCCCCGTACCTGGAAGCGGCGTTCGGGCAGTTCGTGTTCATCATCCTGGGCGCAATAAAGTCGGGGAAGGGCCAGTACTTCAAGTTCCCGACCTTCTTCTGCTTCCGGATGATCCGGTGACCCCGGCGGGCGGCGCGGCCGAGGCGCGACGGCCTTACAGGTAGGTGCGGGCGTACTCGTCCAGCAGCGGCAGGACGGTGTCGCGCCCGGCGGACGGCAGGCGCAGCACGACCTCCTCGATACCGAGCGTGGCGTAGTAGCCGAGCTTCTGCGGGGTGGGCTCCGTCCCGAACGGGATCACGGGCACCATCGCCCGCCCCGCCCGCTCGCAGGCCCGGCGCAGGTCGGGCAGCGCCGCGCGGACGCCGGAGCCGCCGATGGGCAGCCATCCGTCGCCGTACTCGGCGATGTGCGCGAACAGCGTGGGGCCCGGCGCGCCGCCGAGCAGCACGGGCACCCGCCCGAGCGGCTTCGGCCACGACCAGCTCGCCTCGAAGTCCACGAACTCGCCCTTGAAGGACGCCTCGTCGTCCGTCCACAGGGCGCGCATGGCCAGGACGTGCTCGCGGACCATCGCGCGCCGCCGCTGCCACGGCACGCCGTGGTCGGCGGCCTCCTCGGCGTTCCAGCCGTAGCCGATGCCGAGCGCGAACCGTCCGCCTGCGAGCCGGTCGAGCGTGGCGACGGCCTTGGCGGTGACGATCGGGTCGCGCTGCGCGGGCAGCAGGATGCCGGTGCCGAGCGTGATCCGCTCGGTGACGGCGGCCGCCGCGGCGAGGGCGACGAGCGGATCGAGCGTCCGCGCGTACTCCGCGGGCAGGCTCGTGTCCCCGGTCGGCGGCGGCGTGGCGCGGGACACCGGGATGTGGGTGTGCTCGGGGACGTAGAGGGACGCGAACCCGCGCTCCTCGGCCGCCCTGGCCAGCTCGTGCGGCTCCATGGTCAGGTCGGTCGCGAACATCGTGATTCCCAGCCGCATCGCACGGCCTCCTCCCGTCGCCCTGCACGGCCACCCTAACGGGCAACCAAGCAGATGCTAGGTAGGGGCTACGGCGGGAAGGAGCAGACGGCCACGGTCGCGTCGTCGTGGACCTTCCCTCGCGGCCACTTGACGGCCGTGGGGTCGGTGCGCTCGATCTCGCGGGTCCGCTCGATCAGCCCGGTGGGGCCGGGATCGACGGCCAGCGCGGCGAGACCGGCCCAGTCGGCGGCGCCGAAGCGGGCCGCGAGCCGGGTCGCGCCGTCGGTCATCAGGATCACGCGGTGCAGGTCGGCGACCGGCACGGTGCCCGTGATCGCCGCCTCGGCCGCGGCCGGGTCGGCGGCGGCGTAGTGGTCGCCGCCCGTGATCTCCTGGACGCCGTGCACACCGTCCAGCAGGACGGTCGAGTCCGCCAGCACCAGGTAGTCGACCACGTCGCCCCGCAGGCGCAGGGCCAGGACGGTCGCGGCCGGGGTCGTCGGCATGCGCAGATCGCAGGTCGCGCGGTGGGAGGCGGCCACGTCGGCGATCGCCCCGGCGAGGCGCGCGACCAGCGGCCGCGTCCCCGGCGTGTGCGCGCCCTCGGGCGGGCCGACCGGCGGACCCGCGGGCGGACCGCCGGACGGGCCGCCGGGCGGCCCGATGCCGTCCAGCATCCGCGCGAGCAGCCGCGTGCCGAGCGACCGCGCGTACCAGGCGGTGCCGTGGGCGCATCCGAGGTCGGTGCCGAGCGCCAGCCCGCACCCGTCGAGCACCACCACCGCCCCGGACGCCGCCGCGACGAAGTCCTCGTTCCCCCGCTCGGCGCTGCCCTGATCCGTCGCCCACGTCACCCGCACCGCGCCCCGCCCCTCAGTCGCCCGGCCACCAGTATGGGGCGGACGGCGGCGGCGAGGAACACCCGAGCCAAACCGTGACAGCCGCCGCGTGGAGGGCTCGGCCACTGCCTAGACGAGGACGGCGTGGTCGTCTACGCGGGCCACGGCGCGGACCGGGGCGCCGTCCGCGCCCGCCAGAGCGATCGGGAACAGTGACACCTCGATCGCGCAGCCCGCGTTCTGGGCGTCGAGGACGCGGCCGAGCCCGGTGAGGTTCTCGCCGATCACCGCACCGGCCCCGCACAGGACGCGATGGGCCGCCAGGGAGAAGTCCTCAGAGGCCGGGGGCGGCGTCCGGTCGACGCTCAAGGCGTCGATGGCGACCGTCCGGACACCGGCCGCGACGATCGCCTCCGCCGTCTCGACGGACGGATACGGGTGGGCGAGGTAGTCGTCGCCGCCCCAGTGCGCCGACCAGCCCGTCGCGATGAGCAGCACGACCCCCGGGGCTAGGCCGCTGGGCAGCAGCTCCGGGCCGATGGGCGTCCGTGGCGGCAGGCCGCGGGCGTCCATCACCACCGCCGGGCCGGTGAAGCGGCTCAGGGGGAGCTCGTCCAGGCGCGGCAGGGAGTCGTCGATGTGGAAGGGGGCGTCCACATGCGTTCCGGATTGTGAACCCATGTGCAGCCGCAGGACGTTCACCCCGGATTCGGCGACCGTCAGCGCCGGGACGGCCGTCACCTCCGGATCGCCCGGATACACCGGCATCCCGGTCGCGATCGGCACCGACAGATCGAGCAGTTCAACGCCCATGGTTTCGATTATCCCGAGCGCGTTCACCCGATAGCGTTGCGATGTGTTGCCACATGTGACAGCCATCCGCTACGTGACGCCGCTGCGCGAGGGCGGGTCGCTACCGGGCGTCGTCGAGGCCGACGACCTCGGCACCTACGTCATGAAGTTCCACGGTGCCGGGCAGGGCCGCAAGGCGCTGATCGCCGAGGTGATCACCGGTGAGCTGGCCCGCCGGCTCGGCTTCCGGGTGCCCGACCAGGTGCTCATCGACCTCGACCCCGCGATCGGACGGCACGAACCCGACCCCGACGTGCAGGACCTGCTGAAGGCCAGCCCCGGCTGGAACCTCGGCGTCGACTTCCTGCCCGGGTCGCTCGGGTTCGACCCGCTCGGCTGGCGCCCCGACCCCGACTTCGCGTCCCGCGTGCTGTGGTTCGACGCGTTCACCGGGAATGTGGACAGGAGCTGGCGGAACCCGAACATGCTGGTCTGGCACGGCGACGTGTGGCTGATCGACCACGGCGCGACGCTCATCTTCCACCACGCCTGGACGAACGCGACCCGGCTGTTCTCCGGCCCGTACGACGTGGACGACCACGTCCTCACCCCGTACGCGACCCGCCTGGAGGCCGCCGAGGCCGACCTCGCCCCGAAGATCACGGAGAAGCTGCTGCGCGAGGTGACCGGGCTGGTGCCCGACCGCTGGCTGGACGGCGAGCCCGGTTTCGCCGGACCGCAGGAACTGCGCGACGCCTACGTCGACATCCTGCTGCCGCGCGCCGCCAAGCCGCGCGACTGGCTGCCCGACCTGGAGACCGCCGGCCGGCAGGGCGGCGCCCGATGACCAACCTCAGGACGGCGGCCGAGCCCGCGATCTTCGAGTACGCGACGCTGCGGATCGTCCCGCGCGTCGAGCGCGGCGAGGCGATGAACGTCGGCGTGGTGGTGTACTGCCGCGCCCGCGACTACCTCGGCTGCCGCGCCCATCTGGACGAGCAGCGCCTGCTCGCCCTGGACCCGCTGCTGAACGTCGAGGGCGTCCGCGCCGCGCTCAGGGCGGTGGACGCGGTCTGCGGCGGCGGCGAGCGCGCGGGCCAGGCGGCCAATGAACCGCCCGGCACTCGGTTCCGGTGGCTGACCGCCCCGCGCAGCACAATTGTGCAGCCGGGCCCCGTTCACGCGGGCCTGACCGAAAACCCCGAAGCCGAACTGGATCGGCTGTTGAACCTGCTTGTTAAATGACGCTGAACCGAATGCGCACCCGGCTGGCTCGAAAACGAGCCGGCCGGGTGTGAACCCGGCCGGGATGCGAACAAGCGTCAATCCCACTCCCAGCGGATGCCGTGATAACCGGCGGCCATCCCGAACTCGATGAAATGGACGCTGTGGTAACTGGACAACCGCAGGTCAGCCGAATCCTTCAACGCGGTGTGGCCGTCCGGACGCCAGGTGCGATAGCAGCGGGCGGGGAGCGCGGACGGGTGGAACCTGATCTCGATCAGGTACTCGTGCTGCGGGGCGCGGAACCCGCGGCCCTCCTCGTTGGCGGGCGGGCTGGCCTCGTCGAACCCGAAGCCGTACTCCAGCAGGTAGGTCTCGCCGCGGCCGAGGGCCCGGTCGAACAGCAGCTCGGCGGCGATGAGGCCGCTGCCCTCGTCCATCCGGACGCGGCCGAACCGGCAGCCGCGGACCGTTCTGGACGTCGGTAGAACGCCCTGTGGATGGTGGTAGACGGCGATCCAGCGGTCGACGCCCCGCTGCTGCGCCTGGAACACCGCCCGGACGCGCACCTCGTGCAGCTCGCGGCGCCGGCCGATGAGGTACTGGTCGTGCATGCTGAGCCCGGTGAGCTGCCGCTCGCCGCGGTCGCCGATCTCGTCGAGCAGATCGCGGACGCCGGGCTCGGGACACAGCTCCTCCACCGGCAGCCACGGCCCGGTGGCGCGTTCGGCGGTCGGCTTCAACAGGGTCAACAGGGAATGGCGCGGCAGTTCGAGGATGACCTCGAGACCGCGGACGGCGCGCATCGAGTCGGCGCGCTCGGGCCGGGTCCGGCCACGCTGCCAGTAGCTCAGCGTCGACAGGCTGACCGCGATGCCCTGCTCGTCCAGGCGGCGGCGCAGCGAGTCGAGGCTGAGCCCGCGGGCCTGGATCGCCGCGTGCAGGGCGACATTGAACGGCCCGTACTGCAAGACCTGTAGTAGATCGTCTTCTGCGACACTCTGCACTGTTCGGCCTCCGGATCTTCTCCGGCCGGCCCCCGCACAACGGCCTTGACAACTGCAATTGCAACTTCAGCGCTCACTGTAAGCCCCCGGTGGCGCCATGCCAACAGGCAACTTTTGACGTCGCTCCCCCGGCCTGAGCCCGGGGAGTACACCCGATCGAAACGCGGGGTTCATGGAGTCTAGCTCCGTATGGCCCCCCGGTCATGTATTTCGCGGACACGTTCACAGGGTCGAACTCGGCACGCTGGATCAATGCCACTCCCATTCAATACCGACGATGCCGCGTCGAACGGCGCCGACCGCGATGTTCGCGCTGCCGGACGTGCCGATCCACAGTTCACCGAGCCGCTGGCGCGGCGACTGGGAGCTCTCGGCGGTGAAGCCGTAGCAGCGCGCCGGGAGCCGCTCACCGTCGAACTGGATGATCGCGACGTAGTCGTGGACGGGATGGGAGAACCGCCGGTCGTAGCTGTCGTAGGCGGGCTCCTCGATGGGCCCGAGCTCGTATTCGACGACGGCCGTGTCACCGGCCGATAGAACGCGGTCGAAGACGAGCTCGAACGCCACCAGCCCGCCTTCGGCGCGGATGCGCCCGGGACGGCAGTACCGCACCTCGGCGAGACCGGCCGTCCCGGTGGCGGCGGGGCCGGAGTCGAGGCCGGCGGCGCCGTCCGGCTCGTGGTCGGCGACGTTGCCGCCGCCGTTCCCGGAGAGACCGGGGTTGCCGGAGCCTCCCGGGTTCCCGGGGTTCCCCGTGAGCCCGGCCAGCTCGCCGTTGCCCACGGCCTCCGCGCCTCCGGCGTTGCCCGTGGCGAAGCCGGCGCCGCCCGCGGCGACGCCGCTGTTGCCCGGCTGCTGGACGACGCTCGTCTGGTGAACGCACACCACCCGGTCGATGTCGTCGCCCGCCGCCCGCAGGACGGTGCGCACCGACAGCGTCCAGGAGCGGTGGACCTCGTCCAGCCGGAAGACGTCGTGGATGCTCAGCCGTTCGAGCCGGTGGTCTCCCGAGCGGTCCAGCTGGCCGATGAGGCTCGCGTACTGCTCGGGGTCGGGCCACAGGTCCCGGACCGGCCGGCCGCGCTCGCCGGGCCCCGGCGCACCGGCCGTCAGGCCGCCGCGGACGGGGGTCGCGGTGGGCGCGGGATCGTCCAGCAACTCGGTCAGCGTCCCCGGCGGGACCTGCAGGATCTCTTCCAGCGCGACGACCACGGTACGGGACCGGGGACGGCTCCGGCCGCGCTGCCAGTAGCTCAGCGTGGCCACGCTGACGGTGAGTCCGCGCCGCCCGAGCCGGTGCCGTATTCGTTCCAGGGTGAGACCGCTGGCCTGGATGGCCTGCCGTAACGCCCCGGCGAATTCCACGGCCGGATGGTACCCGTCCCGGAAGCCCGATTCATAGATCAGGACATACCAGGCAGGCAATGACAAGTCGGTTGGCGAAGACGGACGGGTTCAAAACAGGATCGACATGAACGAGCCGTGCTCGGTGAAACCGACCCTCCGGTACACGGCGCGGGCCCGCGTGTTGTAGTCGTTCACGTAGAGCGACACCGTCGGCGCGACGCTCTGCAGCGCCTCCCCCACGACGGCGGCCATCCCGGCGGCCGCGCGGCCCTGCCCGCGCAGATCGGGCGGCACCCACACGCCCTGCACCTGGCAGGCCCGCGGGGTGACGGCGCCGATCTCGGCCTTGAACACGACGCGCCCGTCCTCGATGCGGGCGAACGCGCGGCCGTCGCGGATCAGCTCGGCGACGCGGGCGCGGTAGAGCACCCCGCCGTCGCCGGAGTCGGGCGAGATGCCGACCTCTTCGGTGAACATTGCCACGCAGGCCGGGTAGACGATGTCGAACTCCGCCATCCGGACTCGCCGGACGCGCGGGTCGGCCGGCACGTCCGGAACGGTGGAGGTCGCCATCACCGGCTGCTCGGCGCGGACGGCCCGCGGCGGCCCCCAGTAGGGCGCGAGGATCTCCCACAGCTCCCCGACCGGGCCGACGGGCCCGACGATCGACGAGCAGCGGCGTCCCTGCGCCTGGGCCCGCTCGGCGAACGCGCGGACGGCCTCCGGGCCCGCCGCGACCGGGATGAGGTTGGCCCCGGAATAGCACAGCGAGACGAGGCGCCCGTCCCGCAGGTAGCCCCACATCTGCGCGCCGAGGCGGCGCGGGTCGAGCCCCGCGGCGTGCACGCGCGAGCTGACGAACACGTTGGACACCGGGTCGGCGTCCAGGATCGCGAGGGCCTCCGCCCGGTGCCGGTCGTCCAGCACGCGCACCGGGATCGAACCCAGCATGCGCACGGCTACCGGCCTCCGCGGCGTTCGGCCCTCACCACTGAAAGCACCACGTGCCAAGCCTATGCCGTCCGGCGTCCGCGCACCTCCGCAGGCTCGGAGAACGCTTCATCCCGGGCCCGCGGAGGCGTCCGCTCAGCGGAGCGGCCGGGTCAGCGGGGGCGAGGCGGCGCGCTCCGCGCGGCCCGGCTTCTTGGCCTTGGCGGGCTTGGGCGCGGGCCGGGCCGTGCACTCCGCGTCCGGCCCGACCCGGCTCGCGGGCACCCGCCCGCCACCGAGGTAGGCGACGACGGCCCGGTCCACGCACGGGTCGCCTGAGAGCGCCACGCCGTGGTTGTGGCCCCGGGTCTGCACGAGCAGCCTGGACGTGGGGAACCTGCGGTGCGTCTCCAGCGCGCCCTCGTACGGGGTGGCGGCGTCCTCGGTGGCGTGGACGAGCAGGATCGGCGGCAGCGACCCCGTGCCCTGCACGCGCGGCGGCTCGCCGCCGGTCACCGGCCAGAAGGCGCACGGCGCGTTGTACCAGGTGTTGCCCCAGGTCTCGAAGCGGTAGCCGGCGCGGTAGAGGCGCTCGCTGTCGGCGTGCCAGCGGGCCCAGTCGCGCGGCCAGGACGCGTCGCGGCACTGGACGGCGTTGTAGACCGCGTAGTTGTTCTGGTCGAGCCGCCCGGGCGGCTGGAACGCCTTGCGCAGCGGGCGCGCATCGCCCTTGACGGCGTACGCGGACAGTGCCTTCGCGTGCGCGGCCCAGCTGTAGTCGGCGTAGCCGTCGGCGAGGAAGATGTCGTCCAGCTCGGACGGCCCGACCTTCCCGCCGAGGGGCTTTGCCTTGAGCCTGGCCCGCACCTTGGCGTACGCGGCGGACACCTGCCGCTCGGACCTGCCGAGCTTGTAGGTCTTGTGGTGGCGGGCGATCCAGGCGAAGTACGCGCGGATCCGCTTCTCGAACGCGACGTTCTGGTCGAGGTTGTTCTGGTACCAGACCCCGCTCGGGCGGACGACGCTGTCGAGCACCATGCGGCGGACCCGTCCGGGGAACATCGTCGCGTACACCGCGCCCAGGTAGGTGCCGTAGGAGTAGCCGACGTAGTTGAGCTTCTCCTGCTTGAGAGCCTTGCGGATCTCGTCCATGTCGCGGGCCCAGTTGGCCGTGCCCATGTGCGGGAGGACCTTCCGGTACTTCTTCGCGCAGTCGTCGGCGTACGCCTTGGCGCGTGCCGTCCAGGCGCGCTCCTCCCGCTCGTTCGCGGGGATGGTGTCGGGACGCGCGCGTCCCGGGTTCTGGTAGCTCGGGTCGCAGGTCAGCGACGGCTTGCTGGCGCCGACGCCGCGCGCGTCGAACCCGATCCAGTCGTAGGACGCGGCGACCTTCTTGGGCAGCGCCCTCTTGAAGAGGGCCGGCATGTCGCGTCCGTGCGCGCCGGGCCCGCCCCTGTTCAGCAGCACCGCGCCCTGGGACCGGGACGCGGTGTGCCGCGCGCGGGTGAGTTCGAGCGTGATCTGCTCGCCGCGCGGGCGGGCGTGGTCGAGCGGCACGCGGAGGGACGCGCACTGCAGGCCCCTGAGGCGGTTGCCCTCCACCGGGTCGTCGGCGGGGCAGGGCCTCCAGGCGAGCCCGGCGGGCGCGACGAGCCCGGCGAGCCCGGCGAGCTCGGAGAGCGCGGCGGGCCCTGGGGCGGGCCCGGCGCTCGCCGCGGCGGGTGCTCCCAGCGCCGCGATCCCGAGCGTGAGCGCGGCGGCGGCCGTCCCGGCGGCGGCCCTCGTTCCAGCGTCGTTCAGCACCCCGGTTTTCTATCGGAGGGATGCCGTGGGCAGCACGAACTCCGGTATCGCGCGATTCCTGACCGAAGGGGGACGTGTCGCGCCGAACGGCGTCCCGAAACGAATCGTGGCGTGCCCGCCGGTGCGAGACCGGGGGCACGCCACGATCCGGCGTGCTTCGGCTCAGCGGGTCAGCGTGTCACGGGCGTCCGACCGGGAGGTCCTTGCCCGCGGTGGGTCCGGCGGCCTTGGTCCGCATCGCCGTCGGGTCCGGGTCGTTCAGCTCCGGGACGGCCTTGCAGTAGGCGTCCGGGCCGCGGCGGCTCCCCGGCAGCGCACCCGTGTCGAGGTACGCGGCGACCTTGTCGTCGAGGCACGCGTTGCCGTTGAGGGTGTTGGAGTGCGTCTTGCCGCCGAGCTCGAACACCAGCCGCGAGGACGGGAAGACCTTGTGCATCTCCAGCCCGCCCTCGACCGGCGTCGCGCCGTCCTGCGTGGACTGGACGAGCAGCATGCCCGGCAGGCGCTTGTCGCCCTTCAGCCTGAGCTCCGGCCCGCCGTTGAACGGCCAGAACGCGATCGGGGCGTTGAACCAGACGTTGCTCCACGTGTTGAACCGGTAGCCCTGCTTGTAGAGCTTCACGGCGTCGTTGTGCCACTTGTTCCAGTTGCGCGGCCACTTGGCGTCGGCGGCCTGGACGGCGTTGTACACGGCGAAGCCGTTGTCGTCACCGCCCGGGTTGAGCCAGTCGAGCAGGCCCGACGGGTCGTCGTCGTTGACCCACATGGACAAGATCTGCGCGAACGGGATGTAGAAGCCCGTGTTGTAGCCGGCGGACAGGACGATGTCGTCCAGCTCGTCCGGGCCGATCTTGCCGCCGATCGGGGACTTCTTCGCCGCGGCGCGGACCTCGTAGTACTTGGCCTCGACGGCCTTGCCCGTCGTGCCGAGGTGGTAGACCGAGTCCCACTTGGCGATCCAGGCCCACCAGGACTTCATGTTGCGCTCGAACGCCTTGTCCTGTTCGAGCTGGGCGTCGTACCAGACCGTCTTCGGGTTGACGTTGCCGTCCATCACGAAGCGGTTCACGCGGCCCGGGAACAGCGTGGCGTAGGTGGCGCCCAGGTACGTGCCGTAGGAGAAGCCGTACCAGTTGATCTTCTTCTGGCCGAGCGCGGCGCGGATCGCGTCGACGTCGCGCGCGGCGTCGGTGGTGCGCATGTGCGGCAGCAGCCAGCCGAACTTCTTCGCGCAGTCGTCGGCGTACTTCTTCGACTTGGCGATCCAGACCTGCTCCTCCTTCCACGAGCCGGGGACGTAGTCCGGCCGGATCGGGTCGGAGAAGTGCGGGTCACAGCTCAGCGCGGGCTTGCTGGACCCGACGCCGCGGGGGTCGAAGCCGATGATGTCGTACTTGGCGGCGACGTCGGCGTGCCCGGTGCCGCCGATCCAGCTGGCGAGCGCGGGCGCGTACGCGAGCCCGGAGCCACCGGGGCCGCCCGGGTTGATGAACAGGGCGCCCTGGTAGTTCTTCTCGTCGGTGTGCTTGAACCGCGACACCGCGATGGAGATCTTGCGGCCGTAGGGCCGGTCGTGGTCCAGGGGGACCTCGACCTCGGCGCACTGCGCCTTGTTCATCGGGTCGTCCGGGCCGGAGACCGCGCACTTCCCCCAGTCGATGCTGCCGGTGGCCGCGACCGTGGCGGCGCTCGGCCTCCCGGTGTCGGCGGCCACGGAGACGGCGGCGCCGGTGCCGCCGACCGCCACGGCCGCAGCGGCCGTGACGAGAAGGATCCTTTTCACCTGTCCCCCTCAGATCGGCGGCTCCGGGAGCCCGGACGCGGGTGGCCGAGGGGGGCCGGACGCGGGTGGGGGGAGGCACGCCGATGCATAGCGGATGCGAACTGCGTGGAGATTCTGACGGGTATGTCGGTTATGACGGCAGGGCCCGGTCCGAGTGGATGCGGAATCGTGACAAGATCAGCGGAACTTCGTGATGTTGCGGACCGTTCCCGTGCCCGTCCGCCCAGCGTGCGAAGGCCCCGGGGGATCGCTCCCCCGGGGCCCTCACTAACGGTCGGCCGTCTGATTTCCCGGCCTTCCCGGTCGTGTCAGCGGATGATGTCCGCCTTCAGGCGCGCGGCCGTCAGCGACCCGGCGCCGGCGAACGTCTTGGCGGACGCCTGCGCCGGCGGGGTCGGGTCACCCAGCTGCGGGACGTGCACCGTCCGCTCCTTCGGACGCTCTCCCCGCAGGAAGTAGGCGTCGAAGTAGGCGTCCACCTCGGCGGAGCCGCGGTGGACGATGCAGTGCGTGCGGTCGCCGTCCTGGACGACCAGGCGCGAGCCCTTGAGCCTGCGCTGCATGTCCAGCGAGCCCGCGTACGGCGTGGCCGCGTCGTGGGTCGACTGGAACATCAGGATGTTCTCCGGCAGGTCGCGGGTGCGGCCGATGTCGACCGGCTCGCCGGCCTTGGCGCCCCAGAACAGGCAGGGCGCGTTGAACCAGGCGTTGGCCCACGTCTCGAACGGGTGCCTGCGGTTGATCCGGTCGTTGTCGCGCTGCCACTTCTTCCAGCTCAGCGGCCACTGGACGTCGGTGCATTGCACGGCGAGGTAGACGGCGTTGCCGTTGTCCGGGACGCCCCCGCTCGTCGGCCCGCCGTAGGTCAGCGCGAACGTGGCGGTGTCGCCGGCCTTGTAGGCCGCCAGCCCGGCCGCGTACCCGTGCCAGACGGCCTGGCTGCGCCGGTATCCGGCGTTGAGGATGCCGTCGGTCAGCTCGTCCGGCCCGACGGCGAGGGTCTGGCCGCTGTCGGGGTCGGTGTAGCGGACCGGGTTCTTCTTCAGCTTGGCGCGCAGGTCGTAGAAGAAGTCGCGCACCTCGCGCTGCTTCTTGCCCAGCTTGTACGTCGAGTCGTACTTGGCGATCCAGCCGAGGTAGTACTCGAAGTTCTTGTCGAACTGGACGTCCTGGTTGAGGTTGGCGTCGTACCAGACGTCGGACGGGCCGACGTTGCCGTCCAGCACCATCTTGTCGACGTTCTTCGGGTACACGGTCGCGTACGCGGAACCGAGGTAGGTGCCGTAGGACGCGCCGTACCAGTCGAGCTTGTCATTGCCCAGCGCGCGACGGATCGACTCCACGTCGTGGACCGAGTCGATGGTCTTGATGTGGTTCAGCAGGCCGATCTTGTCGTTCTTCGCGCAGCTCTCGGCGTAGGCCTTGGTGAGCTTCAGCCACGTACGGACGGACTCGCGGTCGCCGGTGCCGTAGTCGGGACGCGGGGCGTGGCCGTAGTTCGGGTCGCAGGTGAGCGCCGGGACGCTCATGCCGACGCCGCGCGGGTCGAACCCGATCACGTTGTAGGCCTCGCGCATCGGGGCGGAGTTCTGCGCGAACACGCGCGGCCCGAACAGCGCGCCGCCGCCGCCGGGACCACCCGGGTTGACGACGATGTCGCCCTTGGCCGGGCCCTTGCCGGTGTGCGGCGTCTTGGTGAGCTGCAGCGTGATCTTCTTGCCGTACGGCTTGGCGTAGTCCAGCGGAACCGACAGCTCGGCGCACTGCACGATCTTGGAGACCGGGTAGATGACGTCGTAGAGGTCGTGCACCGTCTTGACGAAGTCCGCCGGGCAGGCGTGCCAGTCGAGCGAGGCGGGGTTGTAGCCTCCTGCCGATCCGGCGGAGGGGCTCTCGGCCTGCGCGCTTGTGGCGCCCAGACCGGTGAGACCGAGGCCGGCCACCGCGGCCACGACAACGATCCTCTTCACAAATCCCCCTAACATGCCGACTCCGGTTGAGTCGGACAAACGGGTAAATGAGTGAAGATTGTGGCGTCCCGGACGGCGGCCGGACAGGCCCCATCACGAGTGGATGCGGAATCGTGACAAGATCAACGGAACTTCGTGATCAGCGAGAACGTTCCCGATCCGGACCGTCACCGAGACCTCACGCAGAACGGCGAGAGCCCCGGGTTTCCGCCCGGGGCTCTCGCCGTTCGCTCGGTCGATTTGGTTCAGGTGCGTCCGAGGCGCGTCAGGAGACGATGACGTCGGCGCCGGGGCCCGACACCGAGCCGTCCTCGGCGATCTCGATGCCCATCTCGTCGGCGATGCGCATCGCCTCCTCGATCAGCGTCTCCACGATCTGCGACTCCGGCACGGTCTTGACGACCTCGCCCTTGACGAAGATCTGCCCCTTGCCGTTGCCGGACGCGACGCCGAGGTCGGCCTCGCGGGCCTCGCCTGGGCCGTTCACCACGCAGCCCATCACCGCGACGCGCAGCGGGACGGGGAAGCCCTTCAGCCCGGCGGTCACCTGCTCGGCGAGCGTGTACACGTCGACCTGCGCCCGCCCGCACGACGGGCACGACACGATCTCCAGCCCGCGCTTGCGCAGCCCGAGCGACTCCAGGATCGCCTGGCCGACCTTGACCTCCTCGACCGGAGGCGCCGACAGCGACACCCGGATCGTGTCGCCGATCCCCTCCGCGAGCAGCGCCCCGAACGCCACCGCCGACTTGATCGTGCCCTGGAACGCCGGGCCCGCCTCGGTCACGCCGAGGTGCAGCGGGTAGTCGCAGGCGGCGGCGAGCCGCCGGTACGCGTCGATCATCACGACCGGGTCGTTGTGCTTGACCGAGATCTTGATGTCGCGGAAGCCGTGCTCCTCGAACAGCGAGCACTCCCACAGCGCCGACTCGACCAGCGCCTCTGGGGTGGCCTTGCCGTGCTTCTCCAGCAGCCGCTTGTCGAGCGAGCCGGCGTTCACCCCGATCCGGATCGGGACGCCCGCGTCGGTGGCCGCGCGGGCGATCTCGCCGATCCTGTCGTCGAACTTCTTGATGTTGCCGGGGTTCACCCGGACGGCGGCGCAGCCCGCGTCGATCGCGGCGAACACGTACTTGGGCTGGAAGTGGATGTCGGCGATGACCGGGATCGGCGACTTCTTCGCGATCGCGGGCAGCGCGTCGGCGTCGTCCTGCGACGGCACCGCCACCCGGACGATCTGGCACCCGGACGCGGTCAGCTCGGCGATCTGCTGCAGCGTCGCGTTCACGTCGGCGGTGAGGGTGGTGGTCATCGACTGCACCGAAATCGGGGCATCGCCTCCGACCGGAACGCTCCCGACCATGATCTTCCGGGACGCGCGGCGCGGCGTGCTCAGCCCCGGCGGCGGCCCGCCGTCCTCGCCTCGGACGCCCGGCATTCCCAGTGAAACGCTCATCCCTCTCCTCTGACTCGCGGCCCCGATACAAAGCCTAAGCGCCATGGGCGGCCGAGGGGACGCCGCCCGGCATCCACAGGTGTGACCGTTCAACTACTCTAGGTAAACATTTTGTGTCATTCCGGTAGCTTCAGCGGATTGAACACGTCTGCGAGGATCAGCAGCACCCCGAGCCCCACGAGCAGCAGCACGGCGAGATAGGTCAGCGGCAGCAGCCGGGTCATGTCGACCGTGCCCGGATCGGGCCGCCCGCGCTTGCGGTTGACGGCCGCACGGACCCGCTCGTAGCCGACCACCGCGAGATGCCCGCCGTCCAGCGGGAGCAGCGGCAGGACGTTCAGCGCCCCGAGGAAGATGTTCACCGACACGACCAGCGACAGGAACAGCGCGATCTTGTCGCGGGTGGAGCTCGTGTCCGAGGCGAAGATCTGGCCGGACACGTCCGTCGCGCCGACCACGCTGCCGACCTGGCCGCCGGGCGAGCTCTCCCGCTCGGGCGAGAACAGCCTCGGGACGGCCGACGGCAGGTCCACCGCGACCTCGCCGATGCCCGCCACGGTCCGGCCGAGCGCGCGCCCGGCGAACGCCGTCGCGCCGATCGGGCCCGCCCGGTCGTAGCCGCCGCCGACGACCTTCGCGGACATGCCGACGAACGGCTGCCCGTCCACGTCCGCGAGCGTGACCGGCAGCGTCATCGGCTGCGGGACGCCCGGCCGCCGCACCACAAGCCGCGCCGTCTGGCCGGGTTCGGCCTTGTCGATGGCCCTGGTGAGCCCGTCCCAGTCCGCGACGGGCGTGCCGTTGAACGAGACGACCCGGTCGCCCGCGCGCAGCCCCGCCGCGGCGGCGGGCGAGCGCGGCCGGCCCTCCTCGCACGCCGCCCGCTGCCCGGCGGGCACGCACGGCGTCACCTCGTCGACCGTGCTGGTCACGGTGCCGGACTGGGGCACCCCGACCGTCATCCCCATCACCATGAGCAGCAGGAACGCGAACACGAAGTTGACGACGACGCCCGACACGATCACGATCGCGCGGCGCCCGGCGGGCTGCCGGTAGAACGCGCGCGGGCGGTCCGCCGGATCGATCTCCTCCAGCGGCGTGTACCCGACGATCTTGACGAAGCCGCCGAGCGGGATCGCCTTCACGCCGTACTCCGTCTCGCCCCGGCGCGTCGACCACAGGGTCGGCCCGAAACCCACGAAGTACTGCGTGGCCTTCATCCCGAACCGCTTGGCGGGCAGCAGGTGGCCGCCCTCGTGGAGCATCACCGACAGCAGCAGCGCGACGACGAACGCCACCGCGCCGAGCAGGAAGGCCATCGGGTCTCCTCGGGCTCGTCCGGAGGCGGGCGAGGCGGGCCTCCGGGTCTCAGTCGGTTCCGGTCAGTTCCCGGGTCCTGGTCCGCGCCCATCGGTCGGCGGCGAGGACGCCGTCCAGCGTCAGCTCCCCGGCCGTGCCCGGGGTCTCCCCTTCCTCCGTCGCGTGCTCGTCCACGACCCGCGCGATCGTGTCGACGATCCCGAGGAACGGGAGGCGTCCCGCGCGGAACGCGTCCACACATTCCTCGTTCGCGGCGTTGTAAACGGCGGGGAACGTCCCGCCCAGCTCACCGGCCCGCCGGGCGAGGGCCACGGCAGGGAACGCCTCGTCGTCGAGCGGGAACAGCTCCCAGGTGTGCGCCTTCGTCCAGTCGAGGCCGGGCGCGGCGTCCGGGACGCGGTCCGGCCAGTCGATGCCGAGCGCGATCGGCAGCCGCATGTCCGGCGGGCTCGCCTGCGCCAGCGTGGAGCCGTCGGTGAACTCCACCATCGAGTGGATCACCGACTGCGGGTGCACCATGACCTCGATCCGGTCCATCGGGACGTCGAACAGCAGGTGCGCCTCGATGACCTCCAGGCCCTTGTTGACGAGCGTCGCGGAGTTGATCGTGACCACGGGACCCATGTCCCAGGTCGGGTGGTTCAGGGCCTCCTCGGGCGTGACGGCGGTCAGCTCGGCGCGGCTCCGGCCGCGGAACGGGCCGCCGCTCGCGGTCAGCACGAGCCGCCGCACCTCCGCGGCCCGGCCGCCGCGCAGGCACTGGGCGAGCGCCGAGTGCTCGGAGTCGACGGGGACGATCTGCCCCGGCCGCGCCCGCCCCTTGACGAGCGGGCCGCCGACGATGAGCGACTCCTTGTTGGCGAGCGCGAGCGTCCGGCCGGCGTCCAGCGCGGCGAGCGTGGAGGCGAGGCCGAGCGCGCCGGTCACCCCGTTCAGCACCACGTCGCACGGCCACGCCGCGGTCTCCGCGACGGCGTCCGGCCCGGCGACGATCTTGGGGATGGGGTAGTCGCCCGAGGCGTACCCGCGCCGCTTGGCCTCGGCGTAGAAGGCGAGCTGCAGCTCCTGCGCGGCGGACGCCTTGGCGACCGCGACGATCTCGGGCCGGAACTCCAGCGCCTGCTCGGCCAGCAGCCCGACCCGCCCGCCGCCGGCGGCGAGCCCCGCCACGCGGAACCTGCCGGGGTTGCGGCGGACGACGTCCAGGGCCTGGGTGCCGATCGAACCGGTGGAGCCGAGCACGACCAGCTCGCGGGCGGGCGCGTCGGGGTTTGACGGAGACATCACCGGTCCATTGTGTGCCATCCCGGCCCGGCCGCACGCGCCGTCCGCGACCAGGCTGCTCCGGTTCGCATAGGCCCTGGCCAGAGGGCCCGCCGGGCGACAGGTGAGGCTTTGCCGCCCTTTTCACCTGCGCCAAGGGTGACAACACCCTTCCCGGCCTATAAAGGGGTTACGTGACGTCGACTCCCGCCAAGGGGATGGGGACATGGGCCAGACGGACGAGCCGACCGTGGACCCGGGTGGGCTGACCACAGCCCAGCGCCTGGGCGACGCGTGCGTCGTCTGCCGCAAGAAGTGGCCCCGGCCGCGCGTCCGCGTCGGCCGCCTGCCGGATTCGACCGGGGTGTTCGCGTGCGACGACTGCGCACCCGCCCCGCCGGTACCCCGCGCACGGCGGGGCTCGCGGGAGTCGCGCACGCATGCCGGACGGCCGGCCGGAGAGCGGCCGCCGGCGATGACGACGGCCCCTTCCGCATGACGGCGCCGTCGTCGAGGAGGTCTCTCCAGGGAGAAGGGTGACCCGGACGTTCGGGGGGAAGTCCGGGACCACCCCGCAGGCGCGTCCGGCTGGGGGCGGCCGGGCGCGCCGGAGAGACCTTTCCGGCCCCGCCCTAGCCCTTCGCCTAGCCCTGGGCGGCTAGAGCTTCGTGGACGTGATCCACGTCTTCGTCCACTCGGCGTAGTCGGTGCAGCCGTCCTTCTCCGACTCCGACTTCTCGGACTTCTCCGACCTGCCGCATGTCTTCGACGGGGCGTGCGCGAACGCGATGTCGTCGAGGTAGTCACGGTCGCCGACGTGGTAGGCGGCGCAGAACCCCGGCTTGAGGCGGTCGCCCGAGCAGGCCTGTGGGTTGGCCGGCGCGACCCCGGTCCACTCGGCCACCTGCTGCTGGACATCGGGCGACGCGGTCCACTGCAGCCACTGGTACATGCAGTTCGGGTGCTGCACCCGCGCGCCGATCATCCAGGCGTCCATCCAGCCGGTCACGCCCTCGGACGGGATGACGCCCTGGACGGGCCGGGACGCGCGGTTCAGGACGTCCACCTGGTAGGGCCACGCCTGGCCCAGGACGGCCCGCCCGCCGGCGAACGCGCTGACGGCCTCGGCGGGCCGCTCCCAGTACCGCTCGACGTGCGGGCGCTGCGCGGCGAGGACGCGCCCGGCGGCGGCGAGCTGCTTGGGCGTCAGCGAGTACGGGTCGCGGATCTTGAGCTTGCGCTGCTTGTCCTTGAGGTAGAGGGCGGCCTCGGCGATGGCCAGCGGGCTGTCGCGCATGACGAGCTTCCCGGAGTTCCGGCGGGCCTGGGCGGGGTCGAACAGCGCGGCCCAGCTCCCCGGCTGCGGGACGGCCCGGGTGTCGTACATGAGGAGGTTGACGCCCCACACGTACGGGATGCCGTAGTACCTGCCGTCCCGCTTGAGCTGCCCGCGCAGCTTCGGCTCCAGCTTCTTGTAGCCGTCCACGAGGTCGGTGTTGACGGGCGCGACCTGGTTCTCGGCGATGAGCCGCCCGGCGACCTCGGGCGGCGCGGCGACGCCGTCGTAGCGGCGGCCCGGGTCGCGCATGAGGCCGGCCATGTCCTCCGGCGACTTGGCGACCTTCAGGCCGACCTTGCAGCCGGTCCGCTCCTGGAACGGGGTGACCCAGTCGACGCGCGGGTCGGTGCTGCCGCTCTCGGTGGCGCCGGGCAGCGTGAGCAGGTTCAGCATGCCCTCGCCGGGCCCGAGGGTGCTCGCCACCTGGGCGACGCCGACCGGCTCCGCGTCGTCGTCACCGCCGGCGGACGCGCCGAGGCCGGCGGCGGTCAGCGCGAGCGCCGCCGCGACGGCCGCGCCCACCTTCACCCGCCTCGTGGCCTTCACCCGCATGTGTCGCTCCCCGATCCCTGCCCGGGACCCCCGCCTCCCGGCCGCGCGCGCGGGGACCCTCCCGTCGGCGCAGCGTAGCGTCTCCGGAACGGCGGGGATGCCCGGACCCGTCCGGAAGGGCGCTTCGTGCTCCGTTCCGGGTTCGCCGGAACCGCCATTCTCGTCCGCTCCGGCGACCGCGCACGAGTTCATCGCCGGTGTGAGGCGCCTCCCCCTCCGAATTGCGGTGGAACGGTCGATGACCGCCGAAGACCGCAGTCCGCGCCTTTCTCGTCACGTCGCCGAGCGGTAAGCAGATGCTGTCCCATTGGGTCGCCTTCGGCGCGCGATTCCGCCACCGATTACGGCCGGAAAGTTTCAGACCGATAAGTTTCGGACCGGTTGTTTATGGATAAACGCCGCGACCCCGGGGGACGGCGGGTGCTGGCGTCCGCGCCATACACGGAGGTTGCTGGAGAGGGATATGGCGCGGACTGCCGCCCTTCCCGGGGCCGCGGCGGCACCGGCGGACGTGGCGAGGTTGGGGAACAGCGGATCACCTTGCAGTGCTGCCTGGCCACGCGATCGCCGGCACCCGGCCGGACGGCGACGGTGTGACGCCTTCGAGACGGAGGAGATTCGAAGGACGTCGCACGTCGGGCCGGGGGTCGCGGCGGAACGGCCGGGACCGGCCGTGCCGGGTCGCAGGTCGTTTCGGTGCGGTGCGCTCGACCACCTCGATCCGTGCGATCAGCCGTTGCGGGGTATCGGCCTCCAGGAAGTCGCCGACGTCGCGGTCCTTCGGCGCCAGCGCCCACCAGTGGCCGGTGAAGGGGCCGAACCAAATGGTCCAGCCCGGAAATCGCCTGCCGAGCGCGTCCACCTCTGCTGCGTGGTCGACTGCGGCCATAGCGCGACTCTCCTGCACACTGACTTTTTAATTCGTCTCCATTAATTGAGACAGTCAGATTGTGTCCCCCGACACAGAGGCCGTCAATGGATGTTGGCATCATTCGTCCGCTGCGGCGGGACGTAAAGAACCGACGAGAACTGATCGCTTGAGCGGGTTTAACCGCTGGTCGGGAAGCCCAAGTTCACCCCTCCGTGACTGGGGTCCAGCCAGCGTGAGGTGACCGCCTTCGTGCGGGTATAGAAGTGGACGCCCTCCATCCCGTGCGCGTGACTGTCACCGAACAGTGAGTCCTTCCAGCCGCCGAAGGAGTAGTAAGCCATCGGCACCGGGATCGGCACGTTGACGCCGACCATGCCGACCTCCACCTCGTTCTGGAACCGGCGCGCCGCGCCGCCGTCGTTGGTGAAGATCGCGGTGCCGTTGCCGTACGGGTTGGCCGAGATCAGCTCCGTGGCCTCCTCGTACGAGCCGGACCGCACCACCGACAGCACCGGGCCGAAGATCTCGTCCTGGTAGGCGTCCATCTCCGGCGTGACGTGGTCGAGGACGGTCGGGCCGAGCCAGAACCCGTCCCCGGCGCCGCCGAGCACCTCCGGGGCGCGCCCGTCCACGGCGAGCGTGGCGCCCTGCGCGACGCCGCTGTCCAGGTACGAGGCGACCTTGTCGCGGTGCGCCCGGGTCACCAGCGGGCCCATCTCGGACTCGGGATTGTCGCCGGGACCGACCTTGAGCCTGCCGACCCGCTCCTTGATCTTGGCCATCAGCTCGTCCCCGACCGGGTCGACGGCGACGACCACGGAGATCGCCATGCACCGCTCCCCCGCGGAGCCGAACCCGGCGGACACGGCCGCGTCGGCGGCGAGGTCCAGGTCGGCGTCCGGCAGCACGAGCATGTGGTTCTTCGCGCCGCCGAGCGCCTGCACCCGCTTGCCGTTCGCGGCCGCGGTCGAGTAGATGTAGCGGGCGATCGGGGTGGAGCCGACGAAGCTGACCGCCTTGACGTCCGGGTGGTGCAGCAGCCCGTCCACCGCGGCCTTGTCGCCGTGAAGGACGTTGAACACCCCGTCCGGCAGCCCCGCCTCGGCCCACAGCTCGGCGAGCCGGACCGACGCCGACGGGTCCTTCTCCGACGGCTTCAGCACGAACGTGTTCCCGCAGGCGATCGCGACGGGGAACATCCACATCGGCACCATCGCCGGGAAATTGAACGGCGTGATCCCGGCGGCCACGCCGACCGGCTGCAGGATCGAGTACGCGTCCACGCGGGTGGACACGTTCTCCGAGAACCCGCCCTTGAGCAGGTGCGGGATGCCGCAGGCGAACTCCACGACCTCCAGGCCGCGGGCCACCTCGCCGGCCGCGTCCGAGACGACCTTGCCGTGCTCGGACGAGATCAGCCGCGCCAGCTCGCCGCGGTGCTCGTTCACCAGCTCGCGGAACCTGAACAGGATGCTCGCGCGCTTGGACAGCGAGGCGTCCCGCCAGGCGGGGAACGCGGCCTTCGCGGCGGCCACGGCCGCGTCGATCTCGGACTGGGCGGCGAAGTCGACCGCCCCGGCGAGGCGTCCGGACGCGGGCTCGTAGATGTCGCCGCGCCGCTCCGCCTCCCCGGCGAACGGCTTCCCGCCGATCCAGTGCGTGACGTGCTTGCTCACTTGCTCGCTCCTTCGTTCACGGACTCAAGAGCGGCGGTCAGGATGCCAAGGCCCTCGGCGGCCTCGGCGTCGGTCAGGGTCATCGGCGGGGCCATGCGCACGACGTTGCCGTACAGGCCGCCCTTGCCGATCAGCAGCCCCCGCTCGCGGGCCGCCTCCATCACTGCCGCGGCCAGCGGCGGGCTCGGCTCGCCGGTGCCGGGGTCGGCCAGCTCGACCGCGAACATCAGGCCCTTGCCGCGGACGTCCTTGACGATCGGCAGCCGGCCGGCGGCCGACACGAGCCCGCCGATGATCGTCGCGCCCTGCCTGGCGGCGTTGGCCTGGAGGTCGTGGTCCAGGACGTAGTCGAGGGTCGCGTTCGCGGCGGCCATCGAGATCGGGTTGCCGCCGAACGTGGAGATCCCGACGGCGTGCAGGCCGTCCATCAGGTCGCCGCGCGCGACGACGCCGCCGACCGCGAACCCGTTCCCTAGACCCTTGGCGAAGGTCATCATGTCCGGGACGACGCCGTGGTTGCCGATGCCCCAGAAGCTCTGGCCGGTCCGTCCCCAGCCGGTCTGGACCTCGTCGGAGATGAGCAGGATGCCGTGCTCGTCCAGGACGCTCTTGTACGCGGCGAACAGGCCGTCCGGCGGCATCGTGAACCCGCCGACGCCCTGGATCGGCTCGGCGATCAGCGCGGCGACGTTCCCGCTGGTCGCGGTGGCGAGGACGTGCCGCAGATCCTGCACGCAGGCGTCGGCGTACTGCTCGTCGGACATGCCCTTGAACTGCGGGAGCTGCCGGTCGGCGCCGTGCAGGAAGTGGACGTCCAGCGGCGAGAACGACACGTTCGTCCAGGCCCGGTTGCCGGTGACGCCCGTCGCGGCGAACGACCGGCCGTGGTAGCTCTGCCGCATCGCGAGGACCTGCGGGCTGCGCCGCGCGTACGCGGCCAGCAGCAGCGCCGTCTCGTTCGCCTCCGTGCCGGAGTTGGTGAAGAACACCTTCGCGTCCGGGATGCCCGACAGGCGGGCGATCTTCTCGGCCAGCTCGACCTGCCCCCGCAGGAGATACGAGGTGGAGGTGTGGACGACGCCCGTCGCGAGCTGCCGCTCCACCGCGTCCCTCACCTCGGGCACGTCGTACCCGAGCATGTTCGTGAGGATCCCCGTGAAGAAGTCGAGGTAGCCCTTCCCCTCGGCGTCGGTCACGCGGTTGCCCTTGCCGCCGACGATCTCGATGGGGTCCTGGTAGTTGAGCGCGACCCAGGACGGCATGACCGCCCGGTGGCGCTTGAGCAGATTCGCGTGTTCCGACATGCTTCCAGTCTCGTTCGCCCAGCACAGCGGGGAAACCCGCAGAGTGTCAGGACCCTCCACGTCCGGTTAACGCTCTGCTGGTGCGAGACGGGCTGTAACGGTGCGATCACCGTTATTGACATTCTGTCCGGATAGGATCACGGGTGATGCTGCCCACACTCGACGACGTCCTCCAGCTCGACGCGGTCCGCCGCGGTCAGCCGCACGTCGTCGCGGGCGCGGACCGGACCGGCAACCGGGTCCGCTGGGTGCACGTCGCCGAGGTCACCGACATCGCGCACCTGCTGCACGGCGGCGAGCTCGTCCTCACCACCGGGATCGCGCTGCCGGACGAGCCCGAACGCCTCCGCGCCTACATCAGCGACCTCGCCGAGGTCGGCGTCAGCGGGCTCATGATCGAGCTGGGCCGCCGGTACCTCTCCGTCCTGCCGCCCGCGCTGATCGGCGCCGCCGAAGACCACGGCCTGCCGGTGATCGTGCTGGCCCATGAGCCCGCGTTCGTGGACATCACCGAGTCGGTGCACGCCCGCATCGTCCAGGACCAGTTCGCCGAGCTGCGCGCGTCCGAGCAGCTCCACGAGATCTTCACGCAGCTGTCGGTCGAGGGCGCGTCGACCGACGAGGTCGTCCGGCAGGTCGCGTCGCTGGGCGGGCACGCGGTCGTGCTGGAGAACCTCGCCCACCAGGTCCTCGCGGCGGACGCGAACGGGGCCGACCCGTCCGAGCTGCTGTCGGCGTGGGAGACGCGCTCGCGCGCCGTCCGGCCGGGCCGCCGCACCGGCTACGACGCGACGTCCGGCTGGCTGGTCACCATGGTCGGCGCCCGCGGCGAGGACTGGGGCCGCCTGATCATCGACCTCGGCGCGCCGCCGTCGGCCCGCGACACCGTGCTGATCGAGCGGGCCGCCACCACCCTCGCCCTCGGCCGCCTCCTGGACCGGCACGCCGAGAGCGTCGAGCGGCAGGCGCACGGGACGATCATCGCCCGCATCCTCGCGCACGCCTACTCCGACCCGCAGGAGGCCGCCGCGCGGGCGCGGGCGCTCGGCGTCCCGCTGTCGGGCCGCCGGCTGCTCGGCGTGGTGCTCCGCCACCGCGGCCCCAAGTCGTCCGCGCCGCCGATCGGGGAGCTGACCGCGCTCGCCGAGACGGCCGCCGCCGCCTGCAAGGACGCCCGGCTCGCCGCGCTCGTCGGCGTCCTGGACGAGGGCGGCCCGCACGCCCGCGTCGGCGTCCTCGCCTCGCTGCCCGCCCGCGCCGACGTGGAGACGGCGCTCACCGACGTCGCGACCCGCATCCGCAAGCAGTCCGGCGACACCGTGATGGCGGCCGGGTCGGTCGTGGAGACGATCCGCGACGTCCGCCGCTCGTTCCTGGAGGCCGAGCAGGTCGCCGACGTCGCCGCCCGCGCGGCCGGGGCGCGCCTCTTCTACCGCCTCCCCGACCTGCGGCTCCGCGGCCTCCTGCATCTCCTCCGCGACGACGCCCGCGTGCAGACCTTCGTCGAGCGCGAGCTGGGCCCGCTCCTGGAGTACGACGCCCAGCGCGGCAGCGACCTCACCCGGATGCTGGAGCTGTATCTCGAATCGGGCCGCAACAAGGCCGTCGCCGCCCAGCAGGCCCACCTCTCCCGTCCCGCCTTCTACGAGCGCCTTCGGCGGATCGAACGCGTCCTGGACGCCGACCTGGACGACGTGGAGTCCTGCGTCTCCTTCCACGTCGCCCTTCTGGCGCTGAGCTCCGTCCGCTGGGAACGTTCCTGACACCTCGCCGTCCGGCGAAGACGGCCCGCCGCGGCGGCCCGCGCGTCTACGCTGCGGTGCATGACGGACGCGGCGCTGCATGTGCATCGGTATGGGGATACAGCGGGCGATCCGGTCGTTCTGCTGCACGGGGTCACGGGCCATGGGGGACGCTGGCGCCGGACGGCCGAGCGGTACCTGGCGGACCGGCCCGTCCTGGCGCCCGACCTGCGCGGCCACGGGAACTCGCCGCACGAGCCGCCGTGGACGGTCGAGCAGCACGTCGCCGACCTGCTGGCCATGTTCGACCTGGAGGGCGTCGAACGGGCCGACCTCGTCGGGCACTCCTACGGCGGGATGATCGCGCTGCATCTGGCCCGGGCCGCGCCGCGGCGGGTGCGGCGGCTCGTCCTGCTCGACCCGGCGATCGGGCTAGACCCCGCCAAGGCGGCCCAGGAAGCGCGCGGTTACATGACGCCGGCATCATGGGGCGACATCACGGAGGCGCGCGCGGCACTCACAGCACGCTGGTCAGCGGCACCGGACCAAGCCGTGGACGACGAGATCGCCGCACACCTCCAGCACTGCCCGGACGGGCGGCTGCGCTGGCGCTACGAACCGGCCGCGATCGTCGTCGCGTACTCGGAGATGGCGCGTCCGCACGTCCCGCCGCCGGTCGGCGTCCCCACCCACCTGGTGATCGCGACGCAGGCGGACCTGGTGCGGCCCGAGTTCGTGGTCGACTGCCGCACGGCGCTCGGCCCGGGCCTCGCGATCAGCGAGATCGAGGCCGGGCACATGCTCTATGTCGACCGCCTGCACGAGACGGGCGCGCTGCTCAGCGGGTGGCTCGGCGGAGGCGCCGGCGGCCGGTGAGCGGCGGCAGGGTCAGCGGGGTGTGCAGCCCCGGCCGGGCCTCGGCCACCGCGGGGAGGGCGTTGACCAGGCGCAGCGCGGTCGCGAGCGTCCCGGGGACGGACGGGTCGGCGGCGCCGGGGCCGGCGACGTCCAGCCGCCACGGCGGCTCCCCGGCGATCTCGACGCGGTACCCGCCGGGCTCGCCGAACGGCGGCGCGGGCCAGTGCGGCGCGAGGTCCTCGCGCAGCCGGGCGACGTGCTCGACAGTGATCACGGGACGCCCACGGTGCAGGCCCGACACCTGGAACCGCAGGCCCGCCGTCGTCCCCTTGCCGATCCGCCCTGCGGGGGTGTCGAACGACTCGGGCGCCGGGCACAGCTCGTAGGTCTCCTCGAAGTCGTCCAGCGGTATGGCCAGCTGATCGGCGATGAGCCGGATCATCGACCCCCACATCAGCGTCGGCACGCCCCGCCGCACGACCGGCGGCCGGTGCCCGATCGGCCCGCCGAACCCGAACTCGCGAACCTCGTCCCCGCGGCCATGGCACATGACCTCAGTGATCTTGATGCCGTCGAGGTGAAGGCTCGCACCGCTGAGCAGCAGCGGCAGCATGTCGGTCATGGGCCCGGGGCCGGCACTGAGACACGCGGAGCCACCGGTGGCGCACGCCGCGCGCAGCCGCCGCACGACCGCCTGATCGGCGGACGCCGGATGGATCATCGAGGTCAGGGCGTCCGTGACGACCCCGGCACCGGACTTCAGGATGCGGCACAGATCGTCCACGACCCGGTCAGAGCCGGCGGCCGTGTGGCTGACCGCATGCGGGCGGAGGGCGAGCAGCGGGCCGGGGTCCGCGGTGGCGAGCACGCCGGTCGGGCGGCCGGTCCCGGCCAGCTCGGCGGCGTCCAGCCCTTCCTCGCGATGGTCGCCGACCACCACCCCGGCGAGCTCGAGATCCGGATGCTCGATGATCGCCCGCAGTGCCTGCCTGCCGCGATGTCCGGCGGACCAATGGCCGACAAGGTACGACATACCACCTCATTTCTGACCAAGCGTTCGGTCAAGCGCGCGCATTGTAAGCAGGGCGTTCCTGCCAGGACGAGCCCCGCGCGGGACGTACATCGGTGCACGGACGGGCACAACCATCTGGTGACACTTCGCACAGGTCCGCGCACGTTCGGGGTGGAGGAGGAGCTGCTCCTCGTCGATCCGGCGACCGGCGTGCCGCAGGCGGTCTCCGGATCCGTCATCCGGTACGCCCAGCGGCACGACGAGCTGTTCCTCACCGGCGGGCGGCGCTCCAAGGCGCTGATGACCGAACTGCAGCGCGAGCAACTGGAGACGGCCACCCCTGTCTGCACGTCCCTCGCCGAGCTCTCCGAACACGTCAGGTCGGCGCGGCTGGCGGCGGCGCAGTCGGCCGCCGGGGCCGGCGTCTCGGTCGCGGCGCTCGCGACGTCGCCGGTCGCCGTCCGCCCGTCGCTGACGCCCTCGCACCGCTACCAGCGCATGCTGGTCGCCTACGGGCCCGCCATGGACGACCAGCTGACCTGCGGCTGCCACGTCCACGTCGGCATCGAGTCCCCGGACGAGGGCGTCGCCGTCCTCGACCGGATCCGGCCGTGGCTGCCGCCGCTGCTGGCGCTCAGCGCGAACTCGCCGTTCTGGCAGGGCGCCGACACCGGCTACGACAGCTGGCGGCACCAGGTGTGGGGACGGTGGCCCTCCAGCGGCCCGACGGAACTGTTCGGCTCGGCCAAGGCGTACCGGACGACGGTCGAGGCCCTGCTCGCCACCGGCGCACTCCTCGACGAAGGCATGATCTACTTCGACGCCCGCCTGTCGCGGCACTACCCCACGGTGGAGATCCGCGTCCCCGACGTGTGCCTGAACCCCGACGACGCCGTGCTGCTGGCCGCCCTCGTCCGCGCCCTGGTGGACACGGCGGCCGGCGCCTGGCGCGACGGCGACCCGCCCGACCCGGTCCGGGCCGACCTGATGCGGCTGGCGATGTGGCGCGCCGGACGCTCCGGGCTGCGCGACGAGCTCGTCCACCCGTCCACCCGCTGCGCCGCCCCCGCCCACCAGGTCATCGGCGCGCTCCTCGACCACCTGACCCCGGCCCTGGACCGCTCAGGCGACCTCGACAAGGTCAAGGGGATGCTGGACGCCGTCCTGGAGCGAGGCAACGGCGCCCAGTTCCAGCGCGCCATCTACTCCCGCACCCATGACGTGAAGGCAGTGGTGGCCGCCGCCGTAGACCACACCGTCACCGTCTGAATCCGGTGCCAGAATCCCCCTATGCCCCTGCCCGATGCCGCCTTGGAACGCTCACCGGTCGTCGCCAACAACCTCATGAACCGCGAACGCACCCTCGCCGCCTACACCCGCGAACTGGGCATCGACATCGTCGCCGAGGTGGGTCACGGCCGTTGGCTAGACCTGTGCTGCGGCACCGCCCGAGCCCTGACCGAGGCCACAACCCGGCTCCCCGCCGGGACAAGGATCGTGGGCGTGGACCTGGTGGACCATTTCGTCCAAGCCCCACCTCCGGCCTCGTTGCAGCTGATCACCGCCTCGGTAACGACGTGGGAGCCGGACACCCCGTCCAACCTGATCACCTGCGTGCACGGCCTGCACTACATCGGCGACAAACTCGGCCTCCTCTCCCGCGCCGCCTCCTGGCTGACCGAGGACGGCCTGCTCATCGCCAACTTCGACACCCGGAGCATCCGCCTCCCCAACGACACCCCAGCAGGCCGCCGCCTAACGACCGCCCTCCGCGAAACGGGCTTCACCTACGACTCCCGGCGCCACCGCATCTCCCTACGCGGCCGCCGAGAAATAGAGCTCCCCTACCACTACCTAGGCGCCGACGACGGAGCCGGCCCGAACTACACGGGCCAGCCCGCCGTCAACAGCATCTACAGCCACAACTCTTGAGCCCGGCCCCCTGGGTTACACGGCCTTTCGCTTCTGGAAGGGGAGGTAGTGGTCGGCGCGGCGGTGGCGGGCGATGAGGCCGGTGGACTCGACGGCGAGGATGCGGTCGAAGCGGAAGGCGCGGACGCCGCGGCGCATGCGGCACCAGCCGACGAGGTACCAGTGGTCGCGGTGGACGAGGCAGGTGACGGGCTCGACCTCGCGGATCGTGACGTTGGCGCCGGCGTCGCCGTAGCAGAGCCGGACGACGCGGTGCTCGGTGATGGCGGCGGCGACCACGCGGGCGCGGTCGGAGGTGGAGGCGTCGAGGGGCTTGGTGAGGGTGGCGAGCGTGGTGGTGACCACGTCGTCGTGGGGCGCGGCGTCGAGGAGGGTGTGCAGGGCGCGGCGCGCGGTCGTGGCCTGCGGGCCGGTGCCGAGGTGCGCGAGCGAGAGCGCGAGGGCGGCGATCTCGGCCGCGGTGAGCGGGGCGGTCGCGGTGGGGACGGTCTGAGGGTGCGTCGCAACGTTCGCCATGATTCGATCATACGTTCGAACACTGACATTTTGGAGTGCGGAGGACGCTCGGTTCGCGTCACGTGACACAGCTTCGGCGCCGCGGTCGACGATGATCGGGATCGCGGTTGAGAAGGCGACCTCCGATGGTGAAAACTTGGGCACCAAAACGTGCTCTATGTGGGGGAATCGGGGCGAACATGGGCCGACCGTGGACCGGCGTTGAGTGACGCGCGGGTGGGCCGGCCCCCGATGAGCCGCGATGAGGCGGACCGGGCGCTGGCACGGCTCCGCGACGAACGGGAGCGCATCAGCGCGGCCCTGCTCGAATTGGAGGCCCACCAGGGCTACCAGCTGCTGGAAGGGGCGGCGCTCGACGGGGAGACGCAGCGCCTGCGGTCCGAGGTGCGGGCGGGGCTGGCCTCGCTGTGGGCCCTGTTCGACGTGTACGGGCGCGTGCTCGGCGCCGCCGAAGAACTGCGGGCCCGCCACGGCAAGCCGGGTCAGACGCAGCTCAAAGAGCTGACCTGGCTGCTCGCGGGCCCGTCGGTGGAACTGCCCGCCGAGGAGGTGCCGCTGGAGCGGCGGACGCTGCTGTCCGTCCCGTCCGGCGAGAAGCTGACGCTGCGGGCCGCGGTCGAGCGGATGACGCCGCTGTACGAGGAGGCCGCGCGGGCCGTCGCGGCGCTGGACGCCGTCTGGTCCGCGCTGCTGTCACGGCTGGCGGAGGTGGAGGCGGAGCGGCGGGGAGCGGAGGAGCTGCTGGAGTCCCTGGGCGGGACGGAGCCGGAACTCGACCGGCTCCGCGCCGATCTCGCCGCCGTCGCCGCCGTGGTGCGCAGCGACCCGATGGCGCTGGCGCGCGACGGCCGCGCCGACACCGGGCGGCTGGACGCGCTCCGAACGGGGCTCGCCGAAGTACGCCGCGGGCTGGAGGAGGCGGAGCGGCTGCGCGACGGGTTCGCCGACCGGGTCCGCGCCGTCGCCGCCGTCCTGGACCAGCTGCACGCGACGGAGGCGGAGGCCCGCCAGGTCCGCGACGAGGTCCTCGCCAAGATCGTCAACCCGACGCTGCCGGAGCTGCCCGAGCTGTCCGCAGCGCTGGCCGACCGGCTCGCCGCGGTCGCCCGGCCCGCGCAGGGCGTGGGCTGGAGCGATCTGGCGCAGCGGGTCGCCGGCCTGGAGCGGGCGGCCAACGACGCGCTGGCCCGGACGCGGGAGGCCGCCGGCGTGATCCGCGGCCTGCTGGACCGGCGCGAGGAACTCCGCGGACGTCTGGAGGGGTACCGCGTGAAGGCTGCGAGACTCGGCCACGCCGAGGACACCGAGCTGATCCAGATCTACGAGCAGGCCCGCGAACTGCTGTGGACCTCCCCCTGCGATCTGCGAAAGGCGACCGTGACTCTGTCGGGATACCAACAGGCCATCAACGCGCGGACGAAAGGAGTGGAGCGTTGACTTCTTCCCCACGGCTGAAGCCGGGGGGTTCCGGCCCTCGCGGGTCGGGTTTCCTGCTTCGCCGCCAGTCGCCCGCCGGGCTTGCGCCCTTGGGGTCTTACACCGGCTCCACAGGCGTTTCATCTCTCGGCCAGCCCGGCCGCGAGGATGTTGCGGGCCGCGTTCACATCACGGTCGTGCACCGCGCCGCAGGCGCACTGCCAGGACCGGACGTTCAGCGGCATCGCGTCGTGCCGGGTTCCGCACCCGCTACACAGCTTCGAGCTGGGGAACCACCGGTCGATCACGATGAGTTCGCGGCCGTACCAGGCGGTCTTGTACTCCAGCATGTCGCGCATCTGGCGCCAGGCGGCATCAGAGATCGCGCGGGCCAGCGCATGGTTGCCGAGCATGTTGGTGACGGTGAGGTCCTCGATCACGACCGTTTGGTTCTCACGGACGAGCCGAGTGGTGAGCTTGTGCAGAAAATCCCGCCTGCGGTCGGCGATCCGGGCATAGATCCGCGCAACGCGTTGCCGGGCCTTGTCTCGGTTCTTCGACCCCGGCTCCTTGCGGGACAGCGCCTGCTGGGCTTTGGCCAGCCTGCGCCGGTCGCGCCGCTCGTGGCGGGGGTTGGTGACCTTCTCCCCGGTGGACAGGGCCACCAAGGACGTGATCCCCGCGTCCACGCCCACCACCTGCCCGGCGGGCGGCAGCGGGCTGGTCGTCTCCTGCACCAGGATGGACACGAACCAGCGTCCGGCGGCATCCAGGCTTACCGTGACGGTGGACGGGTCGGCGCCTGCCGGCAACGGACGCGACCACACGATGCGCAGCGGCCCGTCCATCTTCGCCAGTGTCAGTGTCCCGTCCCGCCAGCGGAACGCCGACCGGGTGTACTCCGCCGACGCCCGGGACTTCTTGCGGGACTCGAACGTCGGGTAGTTGGCGCGCTTGGCGAAGAAGTTGGCGAACCCTGCTTGCAGGTGCCGCAGGGCCTGCTGCAACGGGACCGAGGACACCTCGCCCAGAAACGCCAGCTCCGGGGTCTTCTTCCACGCGGTCAGCATCGCGGAGGTCTGCGCGTAGGTGATCGTGCGGCCCTCGGCGGTGTAGGCGCGAGAGCGTTCGGCCAGCGCCTTGTTGTAGACCAGGCGCACGCACCCGAACGTCCGGGCGAACTCGGCGGCCTGATCGGGGGTCGGATAGAAGCGGTACTTGTACCCCCGCTTCACCGACTGCGTCATGTCATACATCATACCCGTAGAGTGACCGCGAGTCGCACACATGTTCGGATTTCTGCGGCGCCGTGCCGCGTTTCCTCCCCACGCCTGCTGGCGGGGGTCTCCACGCTTCAAGGAGAACGATGAGCCAGTGCACGGAGCCGGGCTGTACCGGGACCATTGACGGCGGGTACTGCCTCCAGTGCGGCGTGGCCGCGCCGTCCGGGCCGCCGCCCGTTCCGCCGTCCTCGCCGAACGCGTGCGCGCAGCCCGGGTGCACGGGGACGATCTCGGACGGCTACTGCGACATCTGCGGCAACCCCCCGGTGAGCGCCGCCGCCGGCGTGCCCGCGCCGCAAGCGCCGGTTGCGCTGCCGCCCGACGCGTGCCGGATGCCGAACTGCACCGGGACGATCATGGACGGCTACTGCGACGTGTGCGGCTCCCCGCCCGCCCACACGACGCTCACCGCGCGGGCGGGCGCCTCCGGTAGCACGAGCACGGGCGGCACCTCCGGGACCACCCGGACGGGCAGCACGCGAACCGGGTCCTCGCGTTCGTCCGCGCGGCGGGGCATGCTCGGCGCGGGGCTGGTCGAGGTGCCACGCGTCCCCTACCGGGACCCGGCCACCGCGGTGATGAGTGACCCGCAGGTCGCGGAGGGCAAGCGTTTCTGCAGCAACTGCGACCATCCGGTCGGGCGGGGACGCGGCGGCCAGCCCGGCCGCACCGAGGGGTTCTGCCCGAAGTGCGGGACCAGGTTCTCGTTCACGCCGAAGCTCCATCCGGGCGATCTCCTCGGCGGGCAGTACGACGTGCTCGGCTGCCTCGCACACGGCGGCCTCGGCTGGATCTACCTGGCCAAGGACCGCAACGTCAGCGACCGCTGGGTGGTGCTCAAGGGCCTGCTGGACAGCGGTGACGCCGACGCCATGGCGGCCGCGGCCGCCGAGCGCGCGTTCCTCGCCGAGGTCGAGCACCCCAACATCGTCAAGATCTACAACTTCGTCCAGCATGACGGCGACGGCTACATCGTCATGGAGTACGTCGGCGGCCAGTCGCTCAAGGACATCCTGCTCCAGCAGCCGCAGCCGTCGGGCGAGAAGCACCTGCCGCTGGCGCAGGCCATCGCGTACGGGCTGGAGGTGCTGCGCGCGTTCGAGTACCTGCACGCGCAGGGCCTGGTCTACTGCGACTTCAAGCCGGACAACGTGATCCAGTCCGAGGAGCAGCTCCGGCTGATCGACCTCGGCGGCGTCCGGCGGCTGGACGATCCGAGCGGCGCCATCTACGGCACGGTCGGCTACCAGGCGCCGGAGATCGCCCACGCCGGGCCGTCCATCTCGTCCGACCTGTACACGGTCGGGCGGGCGCTGGCGGTGCTGAGCTTCCCGTTCCGCGGCTTCACCAGGACGTTCACGAACTCGCTGCCGGACCGCGCACAGATCCCGGTGCTGCAGCGGTTCGAGTCGTTCGACCGGTTCCTGCGCAGGGCCACACACCACGAGCCCGCGGAGCGGTTTCAGGACGCGGCGGAGATGGCGGAGCAGCTCACCGGCGTGCTGCGCGAGGTGCTGGCCGCCGAGGACGGCGTGCCGCGTCCGGCCCCGTCCGGGCTGTTCGGTCCGGAGCGGTTCGCGACGCGGATGGCGGGCGGCGAGTCCGAGGAGTCGGCGTTGCCGCCCGTCCCGCCGGCGGTGGCCGCCGCGGCGCTGCCGGTCCCGCTGGTGGACGGGTCCGACCCGGCCTCCGCGTTCGTCTCGGGCCTCAGCGCGCTGGAGCCCGAGCAGGTCGTGGAGGCGGCGAAGAACGCGCCCGAGCGCACGCCCGAGGTCAGGCTCGCGCTCGCCCGCGTGCACATCGAGCTGGGCGCGGCGGCCGAGGCGCAGGCGCTGCTGGACGAGCTGGACGCCGAACGTCCCGGCGACTGGCGGGTCGACTGGTACCGCGCCGTCGGGCTCCTCGCGCAGGGCCGGGTCGCCGAGGCCGAACCCTGGTTCGACCGCCTGTACGGGCTGCTGCCGGGTGAGGCCGCGCCCAAGCTGGCCCTCGCCTACTGCCGGGAACGGACGGCGCCGCACGAGGCCGTCCGCCTGTACGACATGGTGTGGCGCACCGACCAGAGCTACATCAACGCCGCGTTCGGCCTCGCCCGCGTCCATCTGGCGGCGGGCGACCGGGCCGCCGCCGTCGCCGCGCTGGACTCGGTGCCGAAGATCTCCATCCGGTACCTGCCCGCGCAGGTGGCGGCCGTCGCGACGGCGGTGCGCGGGCGCGCGCCCGCGGAGATGACGGCGGTCGAGCTGGTCGCGGCCGGTGACCGCCTCACCGCACTCGACCTGGACGGGGAGCGCCGCGACCGGCTCGCCGCCGAGGTCCTGGAGGCCGCGCTCGACTGGCTCCTCGACGGGCCGGGCGCTGCGGCCGGGACGCGGGGCGGGTCCGTCCTCGGCACCCCGCTCGCGGAGCCGCAGCTGCGCCGCCTGCTGGAGCGGACGTACCGGGAGCTGGCCCGGCGCACCCGGGACCGGGACGAATGCCGGCGGCTCGTCGACTCCGCCAACGCCGTCCGCCCGAGGACGCTGCTGTGACCGGCGACCAGCACGCGGCGAAGGCCGCGGAGCCGTCGTGCCCGGTGTGCGGCGAGATCGTGTACGCGGGCGAGATCTTCTGCGAGGAGTGCGGGCACCGCCTCGCCGACGCCCCGCCCGCCGAGGCCACCCTCGTGGGACGTCCGGACGCGACGATCGAGCAGCCCCCGGCGGAACCGCCTCCGGCGCCCGCGGGCCCGTGCCCGGGCTGCACCGGGACGGCGATCGACGCGGAGGGCTACTGCGAGTCCTGCGGCCTGCGCCAGCCCGCCGAACGCGACCACGTCGAGATCGAGATCCCGGCGGCCGGATCGGCGGGGGCGGGGACGGGGGCCGCGAACGGAACGCGGTCGCTGATCGCCGCGGGGGCGAGCGACCGCGGGCGGCGCTACAGCCGCAACGAGGACGCGCTCGCCATCGCCGTCCACTCCGCCGGGGTCGCGACCGTCGTGTCGGACGGCGTCGGCTCCTCGCAGCGTCCCGAGGAGGCGTCCCGCGCCGCCGCCGAGGCGGGCGCCGCCGAGCTGGTGGCGCTTCTCGACGCCGGCGAGGACCCCGAGGCCGCCACCCGCGCCGCCGCCCTCAAGGCCGCCGCGGCCGTCGCCGCGCTGGCGACGTCACCGGCGGACGCGCCGTCGTGCACGTACGTGTCAGCCGTGACGCGCGGCACGGGGATCACGGTCGGCTGGATCGGCGACAGCCGCGCCTACTGGCTGTCCGCGGACGGCTCCGTCGAGCCCGGCGAAGGCAATGCTGCCGGCGAAGGCGATGCGGCCGGCGACGCCTCCGGCCCTGGCGCGGCGGTCCCGGACGAGGAGGTGAGCACCGGCGACATGGCGGAGCTCGGCCCGTCCCGCAGGCTCACGGAAGACGACTCGTGGGCCGCGTTCATGGTCGCCGAGGGCTCGCTGACGGAGGCGGAGGCGGACGCGCATCCGAACGCGCACGTCATCACGGCGTGGCTGGGTGCGGACGCCGGGGAGGTCAGCCCGCACGTCGCCTCGTTCCGTCCGACGGGCCCCGGCACGTTGCTGGTGTGCAGCGACGGCCTGTGGAACTACTTCCCGGCGGCAGGAGACCTCGCGGCGCTCCTGGCCGCCGGACCCGGCGACCAGGCCACTCCTGACGGAGCCGCGTCAGGCCGGGGGCACGACCCGTCCGCCGATCCGCTCGGCGTCGCGCGGACCCTGGTCCGCCACGCCCTCGACGCGGGCGGCCGTGACAACATCACGGTCGCCGTCATCCCGCTTCCGTCCCCCGCCGCCGCCCCGCAGAGCCGCATCCACGAAGGCACGACGCAGAGCACGGAGCAGCCCCGATGAGCGAGCAGCCGCAATTCACCGTCAAGATCGACCAGAACAAGTTCCTGCCCGAGGGCGGCCGCGAGGTGCACGCCATCGTGTCCGTCGAGGCGACGGCCGCCGAGGGGGCCGTGGCGGCGGTCCCGCAGTCGACCAAGGCGTCCGAGGTCATCATCATCGACACCTCGGGCTCGATGTCCTATCCCGAGACGAAGCTGCGCGCGGCGGTCAAGGCGGCGAAGGTCGCGATCGACACGCTGCGCGACGGCGTCGAGTTCGCGGTGATCTCCGGTTCCAACAACGCGAAGATGGTGTTCCCGGCGCAGCCCGGCCTGGTCGCCGCGTCCCCGCAGAGCCGCGAGCAGGCCAAGGTCGCGCTGAACAAGCTGAAGGCGTCCGGCGGCACCGCGATCGGCTCCTGGCTACGGCTCGCCGACGAGCTGTTTGACCAGGCACAGGGCGGCCTCCGGCACGCGATCCTGCTGACCGACGGCAAGAACCAGCACGAGACGGCCGAGGACCTCGACGCCGTCCTGTTCCGCTGCGACGGCCGGTTCGTGTGCGACTGCCGCGGCGTCGGCACCGACTGGGAGGTCGCCGAGCTGCGCAAGATCGCCTCCGCGCTGCTCGGCAGCGTCGACATCGTCGCCGACCCGGCCGGTCTGGAGGCCGACTTCCGGGCGATGACGGAGGCGGCGATGGGCAAGTCCGTCGCCGACGTCGCGCTGCGCGTGTGGACGCCGCAGACGGCGAGGCTGCGGTTCGTCAAGCAGGTCCTGCCGTCGGTGGAGGACCTGACCGGCAAGCGCGTCGAGTCGGCGCCGCAGGCCGGCGACTACCCGCTCGGCGCGTGGGGCGCCGAGAGCCGCGACTACCACGTCTGCGTCGAGGTGCCGCCCGGCGATGTCGGCAAGGAGCTGCGGGCGGCGTGGGTGAAGCTCGTCGTCCCGGGCGCGCCCGGCGAGGAGGCGCAGGTCCTGGCGAGCGGGAACGTCCTGGCGCAGTGGACTGACGACGAGGCGCGGTCCACCAGGATCAACGCGCGGGTCGCGCACTACACCGGGCAGGCCGAGCTCGCCGCCGCCATCCAGGAGGGGCTGCAGGCCCGCAAGGAAGGCGACTTCGACACCGCGACCGCACGGCTCGGCCGCGCCGTGGTGCTGGCGAACGAGGCCGGCAACGACGAGATCACCTCGATGCTGCGCCGCGTCGTGGACGTCGTCGACGAGGCGACCGGCACCGTCCGGCTGAAGCGCGACGTCGACAAGGCCCACGAGATGGAGCTCGACACCCGCTCCAGCAAGACCGTCCGGACGCGCAAGGACGAGACCGTCACCACCCGACGGGGCGAGGGCTGAGCATGGCGAGCTGCCCCAACGGACACACCTCTCAGGCGTCCGACTACTGCGACGTCTGCGGCGAGCGCATCGAACCGTCGTCCCCCGCCTCCCCGTCCGGCGGGGGCACGGGCGAGTCCGGCCCGCTGGGCACGCAGGCCCTGCCGTCCTCGCCGGGCGGCGGACGTGGTCAGGGCGGCGGCCCGACGCCGTGCCCCGACTGCGGGACGCCCGGCAGCGACCGTTTCTGCGAGGCATGCGGCTACGACTTCGCCACGGGCGGCGGCAAGCCGACACCGCGGACCGCCCCGGCGACCCCATCTCAACAGCCGCCCCCTCGGGAGGCCGAACCGGCGCCCGCGACACCCGAGACCCCGGCCCCGGCCTCCCGGGCTCCGGCCCCGGCTGCCCCGGCTGCGGCTCCAGCCACCCCGGCTGCGGCCGCCGCGGCTCCGGCCGCCCCCGCCCCGCCTGCTCACGCCCCGCCCCCGGCCGCCTGGACGGCGGTCGTGACGGCCGACCGCGACTACTACAACACGGTCGTCGCCGAGGAGGGCCCCGACTCGGCGGCCCTCACGTTCCCGCCGTACGCGCCCGAACGGCGGATCCCGCTCGCCGGGCGGGAGATCCGCATCGGGCGGCGCGGCTCGGCGCAGCCGTCCCCGCCCGAGATCGACCTGCGCGAGCCGCCCGAGGACCCCGGGATCTCGCACGTCCACGCGGTCCTGCTGGCCAAGCCGGACGGCACCTGGACGCTCGTCGACCCCGGATCCACCAACGGGACCTGCATGAACGGGTCCATGGACCCGATCCCGAACAACGTGGAGGTGCCGGTGTCCGAGGGCGACCGGATCCACGTGGGGGCATGGACCACCATCACGCTCATCCGAGGCGAGGCGACATGACGGCCGTGCAGCACGCTCCCGACGCGGGACAGCCCGCCCCCTCCGCGCCCGCGCGGCCCGGCCCGGCGGGCCCGCCCGCCCGCCGTGGCTCCACGGGACGGCTCAGGCGAACGCCCGAAACGCCCCCGACCGGCGTCGCACGCCTGGTGCCGCGCACGGCCTCGTCCCGCATCAGGACGCTGACGGCGGTGACGGCCGTCCTGCTCATCGCGCTGCTGGCGGTCTCCTGGTGGGCGATCGCGAACGCCCGCGAGGGCGTCCGGGTGATCGGGCACGACGCGGGCCCGCAGGTCGTCGCGACCGGCGACCTGTACTTCCAGCTCACCGACATGGACGCCCAGCTCGCGAACGCGCTGCTGATCGGCGGCGCGGCGGGCGGCGGCCGCGACCAGGCCCTCGCCCGCTACAACGACAACCGGCAGAAGGCGGGCAACGCGCTGCTCAAGGCCGCCAAGCTCGCCGACGAGCGCACCGAGGACAACACCGCCCGCGACGTCCTCGACGCGCTCGGCCGCTACGAGCGGCTCGCCGGGCAGGCGCTGCTGCTCGACGAGCAGTCCGGGCACGCGTCCGGACCGCCGTCGCAGGAGGTCATCAAGCTGTACCAGCAGGCGACCGACCTGATGAAGCTGGACCTGCTGCCCAAGGCCTACAACCTGACGCTCGACAACGGCACCCTCGTCCGGCACACCTACGAGGACAAGCGCTCGGCCGTCCTCACGGGCCGGACCTGGATCCTCGTCACGGGCCTGGCGCTGCTCGCCGTCCTCGTCGCGTTCCAGCTGTTCCTGGCCAGGCGGTTCCGGCGGCTTCTGAACATTCCGCTGGCGGCGGCCACGCTCGGCACTTTCGTATTGGTCGTCGCGGGAACCGCGATGCTGTCCGGGCAGGCGGACCAACTCCGCAAGGCCAAGGCAGAGGGATTCGACTCGATCCTCGCCCTTTCCCGGACGCGCGCCATCAGCAACAGCGCGGCGGCCGACGAGACCCGTTTCCTCCTCGACCCCGGACGCGCGGACGCCTACGAGCAGGTCTATCTCAGCAAATCCCAGACCGTCCTTTACCTGAAGGCCGGGAATCTGACGGAGTACAACACGGCCGTCCAGAAGGATCTGTCGTTCGAGCCGGGACGCGCGCCGTTCCTCGGGTTCCTCGGCACGGAGGCCAACCGGCCCACCGAGTCGGACGAGCGCCGGTCCCAGATGGTGGACGCGCTGAACACGGTCCTCAAGAACTACCAGAAGGTCCAGGCGAACGACCGGCAGATGCGGACCCTCGTCCACGGCGGCAAGCGCGACCAGGCCGTCGCCGCGCGCGGCGCCTCCGCCGCCGACTTCACCGAATACGACCGGTCGCTGCAGGCGCTGGCCCAGATCCACCAGAAGGCGTTCGACGAGGCCGTGAAGGACGGCGACGACGGCACCCGCGGCTGGTACGCCGTCCTGCCGATCGCGGGGGTCGTCATCGCGCTGCTCGTGCTCATCGGCGTCCGCCCCCGCCTGGCGGAGTACCGGTGGTCGAAGTGAACCGGCGCAGCGGGCACGGCCGCCTTCGCGCGGCGGCTTCGCTGGCGGCGGCCGGAACGCTCCTGACGACGGCCACGGCATGCGGCATCGCGGACGCCCGCGAGACGTCCGTCGCCACCAAGGACACGCTCGTCATCGGCGTCAACGGCGACCAGCCGGGCGTCGGCGAGCGCACCGCAGGCGGCACGTTCCAGGGCTTCGACATCGACATCGCCAAGGAGATCGCCGAGCGCCTCGGCGTCACCGCCGCGAACGTGACGTTCAAGCAGGTCGGCTACGCGACGCGCGAGAAGATGATCCAGGACGGCGACGTCGACCTCGTCGTGGCCAGCTACTCCGTCACCCCCGAACGCAAGGTGAAGGTGTCGTTCGCGGGCCCGTACTACGTCGCCCACCAGGACGTCCTCGTCCGCGAGTCCGACGCCGCCGGGATCCGCGACATCCACGACCTCAAGGGCCGGCGCCTGTGCAGGGTGCCCGGTTCGGTGTCGTTCCCGCGCGTCCACGACGAGCAGGGCGTCGCGGCGCTGCCCGTCGAGGCGGACGGATACGCCCGCTGCCTCACCGACCTGGCGGCAGGCAGGCTGGACGCGGTGTCGACCGACGACGTGATCCTCGCGGGCCTCGCCGCGAGGGCGCCCGGCGGCCGCCCCCTCAAGATCGTGAACGCGCCGTTCACGGACGAGCCGTACGGCGTCGGCATCAGGAAAACCGACGTGGCCGGCTGCGAAGCGGTCAACAAGGCCATCACCGGGATGTACCAGGACGGCACCGCGCCCGTGCTGCTGAAGAAATGGTTCGCCCCCGTCGGCCTCAAAGTCACCACCACCGTGCCGCAATTCGAGGGCTGCGTCTGAATTCGGTGACCGAGAGCGAAACAACGGTCACGGAATGGCGCAATAAGGGCGGTGAGACCGGCCGGTCACTGAGATCAGTCGGTTACGTAAGTGGCGGTCGGCGCGCGTGATCGTAAGTTATGGTCGCGATCAAAACCCGGTCCGGTCATCACCATCACGTCCGAGGAGTGTCATGACGACGGTCGTCCTGGTGGTGCTGTGCTTCGTCGTGGGGGCGCTCGAGCTCTACGCGGGCAGGCAGAGCCGGAACCAGGCCAGCGCCTTCTCCCGCCGGATCGAGGAACTGAACGAGCAGGTCACGAAGCAGAACAACGTCCTGGTCACGGTGGGCGAGCAGCTCACCGCCGAGCTGGCGCGGGTCAAGCAGGACGTGCTGCCCGCCCTCGACAGCCGGCTCCGGCAGAACACGGGGCAGGTGGAGGAGCTGGCGGGTCTCGTCCACCAAGCCGACGATTTCCTCCGCACACAAGCAGGACGCCTGCGCGACCTCGAACAGCAACGGATCACCCTCGCGGCGCTGCGCCGCAAACTGACCGAGGTGGAGACGTCCGTGCGCGCCGTGACCCGCACGGGCGGCGGCCCGGCCGACGACAGGGTCGAGATCGCCCTCGACCGCCTGGCCGACCTGGAACGCGGCGGCGCGGAGATGCTGGACCTCCAGCGCACCCTCACCCGCACCCTCGAGGACGTCGAGGACGTCGTCGCCGAACTGCTGCAGTTCACCGAGGGCGAGCTGGACGACACCGTCACGGCCGCGCTCACCGGCCGCCCCCGCTCCCACGGCGACGCCGTCACCGCCACCGGACGCCTCTGGACGCGCGACCCGCAACTGGAAGACATCCTCGGCGAGATGTACGAGCGGTGCGTGCGGTCGAGCCGGCTGAACGTCCGGTTCCGCACCGCCGAGGGCCCCAACGGCGACGCGCCCGGCTCCCCCGAACGCCGCCGGTACTTCCTCGCCGGCCAGGCCGCCGACGACCTCGCCGGCGCGTTCAGCGCCCTGCTGATCTCCGCCGGCGCCGACCGCCCGAGCAACGGCTCCACCCCTCCCGGCGCCAAAGCCAGGCGCGGCCTCGCCCGCGTCGAACCTGGCGTCCCGGCGGGCGTCGAGCCAATACGTCCGCCCGAGGACGAGACCGCCCTCAAGTCCCTCCTCCGCACACTCTCGGAAAGCTCGGGCGCGGTCGCACAGATAGGCCCGCTCATGGCCGTCCGAACCCGCGACGAACTCCTGTGCGCCGTCCTAACAGCCGCCCAGTCCCTAGAACTGGAGAGCGACGAGGTCTTCTGGGACCCGATAGCCGCAACCCACCGCCTACGCCGCCTCCCATCCCACCAACTATGGGACCTGACCACCTGGACAACCCCCTAGCCCAAGTGGACAAGCGGCCCTGGTGGTCCCAGCCCGCCACGATCCCCAACGCGACTAACACGTCGAGCACACCAACAGCCGACGCTCCGCCCCCGGACACTCGACCGCCCTCACCGCACACACCCCCACCGTCCTGGACGGCAACGACCCCACTCAGCCCGGCCGCCACGTGGGCTCGGCCATCCGGTTGTACCGGGCGGCCCCGGCCGTAGAAGGGGTCGGCTTATGAGAAGGTCGCACCGTATGCGCGTACGGTTCGTTCGGCGGGCCCGCCGATGCGCGCGTACAGGGGACACGTCACAGCGCGCGTGACCGGATCGACCTCCACGCAGAGCCCGATCCCGGCCGCCCGGTCGAGGAACACCGCGTTCTCCACCGCCCGCGCGCCCCGCACCGCGTACGGGACGGAATCCGCATCGCCGGTGTCGAAGAGCTCCTCGAACGTCAGCCGCCGCGCGAACCGGATCAGCGCGTCCGCGTCCACCACCCGGCTGCCGATCGCCGCCGCGGGGCCAGCGGCGACGATCCCGAAGCTCGGGTTCTCCCGCCCCCTCACGTAGATCTCCCGGTCCGGTTCCAGCCCCTTACGCCGGTCAGGGATCTGGACGCCGAATCCGGCGGCGCCGTTCACGTACGCCGGGGGCCCGAACCCGTCCGCCGACCCGTCCCGGACGCGTAGGGCGCCCGCCGGCATCTCCCAGCCCGGCAGGTACACGCCGAGCCCCCGCAGCAGGAGCCGCCAGATGGGACGCCTCGTGACCTCCACCGCGAGCTCGCCCCGCCGTCCGGGCCCCGGTTCTGGCCCGCCGCCATCCGGCGCCCGCTCGTGCCGTTCGTGCCGTTCGTGCCGCCCGTTCCGCTCGATCCGCTCGTCCCGATCCGCCCCAGGCTCCCCAACGCCCTCCATGACGACCATCATCAGCCGCCGCTCCCCCACCGGCAAGCGCATCCTCTGTTACCGCCCGGCATCTGCGCCCGCACGACCGCGTCGGCTACCGTTGAACCACCCGGATCATGACGAGGACGCCGCCGTGAATCTGCAGGACATGATGGTGCAACACGACAGCTCGTCGCGCACCGTCGACAAATACCTGATGTCCCACGAGGGACGTGTCATCGCCGTCCGTCGCCACCCGGCCGTCCTGCTCCTCCCCGTCGCGATCGTCGTCGCCGGGCTCGTCGCATGCGGCGCGATCAGTGCGGTCATCGGACTCACCTGGATCTGGTGGCTATGGCTGATCGCCATCGGCTACCTGGTCTGGAAGGTCATCGCCTGGTCGGTGGAGTTCTTCCTGGTCACCGAGCACCGGGTGATGGTGATCAACGGCGTGCTCAACCGGAACGTCGCGATGATGCCGCTGGCCAAGGTCACCGACATCGCGCTGAACCGCTCCATGACCGGACGGATCCTCGGGTACGGCGAGTTCGTGATGGAGTCCGCGGGCCAGAAGCAGGCGCTCCGCAATGTCGGCTTCATGCCGTACCCGGAGCAGCTCTACCTGGAGGTATCGTCCGTCATCTTCGGCACCATCGACGAGTCCCCCGACTAGCGCTCCCTAGAAGAGCACCCTGCAAGGGGGCCGACACTGTCTGGAACAGGACCAAGGGCCGGAGCAGCCGACGCCATCCCTACCAACTGACCCAGACCAGCTCCCCAAAGACAAACAGCATGTCCAAGGCCCCGTCATGGCACTCATCCGGTCCTCACCTGGCGACTCTCGCTCGCCCAGGCCGTGAGGAAGCACGGCGTCACCCAACAAATCGCCCGCTCAGACCGCTCCAACGCCGCCGCTCCGGGACGAGCCAGCCGCCCACGCGCGACTAAGACCCACTTCAAGGCACCCCCTAAACCGAACGCCCTCCTCGATAGCGCGCAAGTCAGCACAGCGCATCCGGCCCCTCGGTAGGGGGCGATTCTCGTTCTCAGTGGGGATGGCTTCGCGACACCTTGCGGCGTACTTTTAAATGCCGCAAGGAAGGAGACCGGCCATGTCTGAGTCGGTGCGCCAGAACCTTCCCGCCTCCGACGACCATGTCACCGTCCACCCCTCCCCGGACCAGCTCCTCGTGATTCGCAAAGCGGCCGAGCTGATCGGCTGGACGGTCACCGACTTCGTCCTGTCCGCGGCCCTGGACAGAGCCGAACGCGATCTCTACGAGCACGCCGCGGCCTTAGCGGCTGCCACACCCGCCGAAACGGACCCGACGGCGCCCTACACGGCTCTCCTCCTAGCCCTGACCTGAGCAAACCTCCCTCCCAGGCACCCAGCGAAAACCCCTCTGACACAAGATCGGCGGGCAACCAGCTTCACGGCTCCTCCCGCCGTCCACCGCACCACGGGACGCGCCGATGCCGGCGGCCCTCGCCGCCGTCTGGCACGCCCAGCACCTGCTCCTTGCCTTCGACCGCCACCGCGACCAGTGGGAACTGCCGGGAGGCCTGCTCGCCCCCGGTGAAACACCCTGGCAGGCCGCCGTCCGCGAACTGCACGAGGAAAGCGGCCTCCACCTCCCACCCTCCCCCTCCCCGGTTACGGACACTTCACCTGACCGACCCACCCCTGCGACGAATGCGCCGCCCTCTACACCGCCCGCGCGACCACCCTTCGTTCCGAACGAAGAGACCAGCGCAATCCGCTGGTGGGACTCGACCACTCCCACTCCCCACAACGCCCAGATCCTCGACACGACCCTGGCCCTGCAGATCAGGTGAGCCCTTCGGACAAGCGCGCGGCAAAGGCCGCCGCCTCCGCATCGGACTCGTATTTCTGCCGCGGCCAAAAGAACCCGCGAAGCCCGTCCTTCCGATTACGCGGAACGACATGAACATGCAGATGCGGGACGCTCTGACTGACCCGGTTGTTCATCGCCACGAACGACCCGGCGGCGCCGAGCACCGACTCCATGGCCTCGGCAAGCCGCTGCGCATGCCCGAAGAACGGTCCCAGAAACTCGCCGGGAAGATCTGTGAGCGTCTCATAGTGAGCCCGCGGCACCAGCAGCGTGTGCCCCTTGAACAAGGGCCGCACGTCAAGAAACGCCAGCGCATCGGGCGCATCCATCACAATATGCGCGCTCCGTTCGCCCTTGACGATCTCGCAGAACAAACAAGCCTGCTCAGCCATCCCGACCACTCCCTTCCGCCCAACAAACGAGCCCCACGAATACCACCCCAGACCCTAGACAACACTCCCGGGCAAGAGCACCAACCGCTCGCCGCCTCCGACCGTCTCCCGTGGTCCAGGTAGGCAGAATGAGCCGATGCTCACCCGGAGTCACGTGGCGCACACTCCGACGACAGGCAGGTGACCCACGCAACCGTCGTCGCATTCGGTTTAGCCACCCGCAACGACCAAGAAGACGCCTTGGCAAGCTCCACCCCCACCTCAACACACCAAACCACCCCCCGATCCCTGCCCCTCCCTCCGCACGGGCCCCGCCGAAAACCTCCTCGAAAACGGCGACGAGGCCTTGCGACACCAGCGACCGCTCCCTCCTCGGCGGCAACCGCACCCGCCACAGCAGACGAGATCACCAGCGAGCTCGCACAGGCTGGGGGCGTCGCGCAGTGCGACGGCGGTCCTCATCCGCGGCAACGCCGTCAGCCCTCCAGGCGCCCCTGCCGCCGCACCCATCCGGCACTAAGTCACGCTCCGTACATTCGAGTGTCCTGCCCTGACCCGTTCTCCCCTGGCCGTGCACTTGGGGTGTCCTCGTGGCCCGCGCACCCCCTTCAGACCCCGCCGATGACGACTCCGGGCACGTCCGCCATCTCCCGCCACGCGCTGCCTTTCCGACATGGCCGTTCTGCTTCCACCGCCATCCGGCATTGCTTCCTACGCCACCCCTGCGTTCGTCAGGAGCCGCCGTCCACTCCGTTTTTCAGGCACCATCGGGTGCATCCTGGGGTTAACGCGGTACTTACGGGCGGGACGTTAGCGTGCAGGTTTCATGCGGTTGGAGGGTGTGGCTTTTCGTTACCACCGGAGGGATCCCTGGGTACTCAGGGATGTCACTCTGACGATGCTCCCCGGCGGGGTGACGGAGGTGACGGGGCGGAACGGTGCGGGGAAGTCCACTCTTCTGCGCGTGATCGCCGGTCTACGCAGCCCGTACAAAGGCATTGTCAAGGATCGGCCCCGCCGCGTCGGGTACGCCCCCGAACGGTTCCCGGTGGACCAACCGTTCACCGTCCGCGGCTACCTGGACCACATGGCCGCGATGCGCGGTGTCCCGGCGGCGTCCGTCGGGACGTGGGCGGAGCGGCTCGGCTTCGATCACCTCCTCAATGTGCGGCTCCCGGAGTTGTCGAAAGGCAGCGCGCAGAAGGTTGGTCTCGCACAAGCGTTCCTGGATGACCCAGGCCTGCTCATCCTGGACGAGCCGTTCGCGGGCCTCGACGCGGCCACGCGTGCGGCGCTACCCAGGTTGATCTCGGAATTCGCGGCCAACGAAGCCATCGTGGTCGTCAGCGACCATCAACGCTGCATCGAAGCCCTCCCGGGCATCGACCGACTGCGCGTAGCCGACGGCACAGTAACCAGCTTTCCTCCCGAGGCAACCAGCCTCCCTCCCAAGATGGCCGACCCACCTTCCAAGCTGACCAGTCTCCCTCCCGAGAAGCCGACCGACCTTCCTCCCAAGGCGACCACCCCGCCTCCTGAGGCGACCGGCATCCATCCCAAGACGACCGACCCGCCCCCCGAAGCGACAAACCTCCCTCCCAAGGTGACCGCCCCGCCTTCCGAGGTGGTCGGCCTCCATCCCGAGATGGCGGACCCGCCTTCCGAAGTGTCCGCCCCGCCTTCCGAGGTGGCCGGCCTCCCTACCGAGAAGCTGACCGGCATCCATCCCAAGGTGACCGACCCGCCCCCCGAGGCGACCAGCCTCCCTTCCAAGCTGACCGGCCTCTCTTCCGAGAAGGTGACCGGCATCCATCCCGAGACGACCGGGCTCTTTTCCGAGGTGGCGGGCCTGCCTTCCGGGGAGACGAACTGGACCGTTTTGGAGATCGAGGTCCCTGAGGACGAGGCCGACACCTTGGAGACCAAGCTGCGGGCGGACGGCTACCGGGTGCGGAGGCCGAAGCGGTGATCGCGCTCATCAGGTTCCAGGTCGCGGGGTACGTCCGGTCGCTGCGCGTTCTGCATCCGCTGATCGTCGTGGCGCTGGTCGTGGTGCTGGTCCTCGTCCAGGGCCCGAGCGGGCCGGACGCCACCGATCTCGCCGTCGGGACGTTCGGGGATGTGGCGGCGTTCATGTTCCCGGTGTGGGCATGGGCGGCGCGCGCGCTCCTCGACACGCAGCCGGACGAGCAGCGCGCGCTGACTGCCACCGCGGCGCGCCGCCGCTCCATGCCCACCTACGCGGGACTTCTGTCGGCCTACAGCGTGAACGTCTGCCTGGGCGTCGTCGCATTGGCCGTCCCCCTCCTGCAAGCGATTCAAGTCGGCGCGCCCGGGCGGGCGGTCCTGGCGGGTTGTGCCCTGAACCTCCTCGCCGCCGTGCCCGGGACGCTGCTCGGTGCATGGACGAGCCGGGCGTTGATCCCTGACCCGGGTGTTTCGCTGCTCGCGCTGCTGAGCGCCGCCACCGCGCTCGTGCTCCTCGGGATCGGACGGCTCTCCTGGCTGTCCGTCCCGATGATCGATTGGCTCCGTACCGCACACGATGGCGCGCCCGAGTTCACCGCTGGATTCCCTGCCATCGCCCTCCACCTCGCTCTCTGGTCCGCTCTCGTCGGCACCGCCTACCTGGCCTTGACCCACCGCCGCCACTGACCACACGCACACCGGCGCGTCTCGCACCCGCATACCGTCCCGCTGGAGTCTCCACCTGCAACTCAGGCCGTCACGCGAACCGCCCTGAGCCAACGCCGCAGGTGGACGTACTTCCCGGCGCGTCCCGCACCGCATACCGGCCCCCTGGAGCCTCCACCCGCAACCACGGCCGTCACGCGAACCGTCTTGGCCACCGCGGGTGGACGTACTTCCCGGTGCGTCTCGCACTTCGTACCGTCCCGCTGGAGTTCCCACCTGCGACTGCGGCCGTCACGCGAACCGCCCTGAGCCAGCGCCGCAGGTGGGTGTACTCCCGGCACGTCTGGCAGCCTCAGACCGTCCTGCTGTGGCTCCCATCGCGTGACCATTGCCGTCGCGCCGATCGTCCTGGCCTGCGGACTCCGCTTACGCGCACACTCCCTGGTGCATCTGGCCTGCTGCGGCTTTACCGCGCGGCCCTGGCCTTCCGCGCGAAGACGAGGCTCGGCGTGTATCAGGCGGCTTGGAGGGTCAGCCACGATTGCTCCAGAGGGTCGTCGGGGCGGGCGCAGAAGTAGACGCGGCCTGGGTCGCCCCAGTACCAGCCGAGGCGATCGTCGGAGTCGAGTTGGAGTAGGAGGCGCCACTCCTCCACGGCCCGCTGCTCGTCCAAGGTCAGCGGCGGCGGGCTGAGGAAATCCAGGGGGCGGCCCGTCGACGCGTACAGGCAATCCGGGCCGACCGGACGTTGGACGAGGGCCGGCCACCCGCCGAGCTGGTGTGCGGTTGCCTCGTCCCGTGAGGCGTACTGCGACCAGACGGCGTGCAGTTGCTCATAGACGGTCAGGAAACCGTTGTACGTGGCCTCCAATCGGCGCATGGACATCTCCTGGGGCGAGGGCAGGGAGAGGAATGGAGCGGCGCTCAGGCGGATCCGGGGATAGGTCGACGCGCCGGGCGGCGGGGTGGTTTCGCCGAGGTCACCGGTGTAGATGCGCCAGCCGTCCCGCTGTGCCGCCTGGTCGCCCCATGGGCGGGGCGTCTCGGTGGCGTAGTAGAACGCGGCCCTGCCGGACGAGGGGATGCCCGGGATGTCGCCGAAGCGGGTGAGGGCGGCGAAGTCGATCGCGCCGAGGAAGCCGAGCGGGCGTCCGTTCCACTCCGGCCAGGTCGCGCCCGGGGGTAGCAGCGGGGCGCCGCCGAGGTGGACGGGGACCTCGCCGCCGCTGCCGAGCCGCAGCGCGCGCCTGGCCAGCGGTATCAGGGCGGCCGTGATCTCGGGAGGCAGGAAGACGGCGAGGAGGGAGCGGAGCCGCCGGTACTGTGCCGCGAAATGATCCATGCACGTAGCGTTACGCAGCCCCGTCCCGCACCGCGACGTCCGCCGAAAATGTGGATAACTTCGTCAGCGGCGTTCGAGGGCGCCGGCGAGCTGCACGAGGAAGCGGTCGACCTCCTGCTCGTCGTAGCCGGGGCCGAACCGGACGACGCGGAATGCGCATTCCCGCACGTCCCGGGCGGACATCGGCGGGGCGACCCCGCGCAGGCCGGCGATCACGCGGTCGAGGAACGCGTCCACGTCGCGGACGTCGTAGCCCGAGCGCAGGCCCGAACCCGAGAAGCGGGCGCTCTGGATCCAGTTGATCAACCAGGCGGGTTGCACGCGCGGGCGGCCTGGCCGGTCGGGGATCGGTCCCCTCGCCTGGAGTTCCAGGATGCACTCGCGTACCAGGCGGTCGACGGCATGGGGTTCGTAACCGCGCAGGACGACGTCGAAGCGGGTCCTGCGCACATCGTCCGCCGACATAGGCGGCCCGCCGTTCAGTGCCTGCGAGATCCGTCGCAGCAGGCCGTCCACCTGCTTCTTGTCGTAGCCGCGCATGACCACCGGCAGCCGCGCACCCGTTCGCACCGCGCACCTGCTCCTCAGCCGTTCCCCGCGCCCGCGCGGCACCAGGGACGCGCCTGCGGAACGCTCAGTCCTTGGTCGACGCCGCCAGCTGGCCGCAGGCCCCGTCGATCTCCCTGCCCCGAGTGTCGCGCACCGTGACCGGGATCCCGTGGGCCTCCAGCCGCCGGACGAACTCGCGCTCGTCCTGGGGCCGCGACGCGGTCCACTTGGAACCCGGCGTTGGGTTCAACGGGATCAGATTGACGTGTACGAGTTTCCCGCGCAAGAGCCTGCCGAGAAGATCGGCCCGCCAGGCCTGGTCGTTGACGTCCTTGATGAGCGCGTACTCGATCGAGACACGCCGTCCGCTGCGCTCGGCGTAGGCCCAGGCGGCGTCCAGCACCTCGGCGACCTTCCAGCGGTTGTTGACGGGCACGAGCTCGTCGCGGAGTTCGTCATCGGGCGCGTGCAAGGACAGGGCGAGCCGCACAGACATGTCCTCAGCGGCAAGTTTCTCCATGGCCGGGACAAGGCCGACCGTCGACACGGTGACCGCGCGCTGGGAGATGCCCAGGCCTGCGGGTGCCGGGTCCGTGATGCGACGTACCGCGCCCATCACCGCCTTGTAGTTGGCCAACGGCTCGCCCATGCCCATGAAGACGATGTTGGAGACACGACCCGGCCCGCCTGGGATGCGTCCGCGGGCCAGAGCGCGCGCGCCTGCGGCGACCTGCTCGACTATCTCGGCGGTGGAAAGGTTGCGTGTGAGCCCCGCCTGGCCCGTCGCGCAGAACGGGCAGTTCATGCCGCACCCAGCCTGGGACGAGACGCACATCGTGGCCCGGTCGGGGTACCGCATCAGCACCGACTCGAACAGCACGCCGTCGAACGCCTTCCAGACGGTCTTCAGCGTCGTCCCACCGTCGCAGTCCATCTCGCGCACCGGGGTGAGCAGCGTGGGCAGCAACTCGGCCACGAGCCGTTCCCTGACGGCGGCGGGCAGATCGGTCATCTTCGCCGGGTCGTCCACCAGACGGGCGAAGTAGTGCCGCGACAGCTGGTCAGCCCGGAACGGCTTCTCCCCCAGCGCGGTAACCGCCTCGCGGCGTTCCGCAGAGGTGAGGTCGGCGAGGTGCCTGGGCGGCTTACCGCGCCTCGGAGCGGCGAAGACGAGCTTCGCCGGGGTCTTGGACGCGGTACCGGCTACGGCGGGCTGGCTAGACATGATGCTTCCAGTGTCGCAAACACCTGGCCGTGCATCGTCCGTCTGCGGACAGCCCGTGCCCCGCACCGCGACATTCCTGCGCATGACCTTGTGTGCGACTAAGGTCTCGATCATGTCGGTTTTGCGCAGGGGCACCGCCTCCTCCGGTGGCTCCAAGGCCACGGTCGTCCACACCGCGGTCAGCCCGTACGGCAGCCGGCGGCTCGCCATCGAGACCGACGGCACCGTCACCGCGGCCTACCTCAAGGACGCGCGAGACTCGGTGGTCGGCGCAGTATGGGTCGCGAACCACCGCAAGGCCCCCTCAGACCTCGACCGGTCCCGTCTGGAGGCCGGCCGTGCGCCCCTTCTGCCCGGGTCCCATGTCCGGCACCCAGAGGGCCGTGCCGCCCTGGACGGCGGCGGCCTGGAGGTCGTGTGGTTCGAGGAGGGCGACGGTGTGGCCGTGCTCGAAGCGGGCGACCCGCTCTTCGTGATCCCCGGCTGGTCCGACATGGGACGCGGCATCCCCGGCTACGCGCGCGACGCCACGCGCCAGAGCCCGTTCGCCTTCCCGCTGGACGAGGAGATCGAGGACTTCGGGCCACGGATCGACCGGGCGCGCGAACACTGGAAGATGTGCCGCGCCGACGGCTCCTGGGCGGAGTTCCAGCAGTCGGTGCTCGGCCACCTGCTGCAGCGGCTCGGGCCTGGGGGCCACTACTGGCACGACGTGGGGCGGCAGTTGGGCAACGGACGGCCGGGCATGGCCCCCACAGTTGGCGTTTCCGAGCGTCCTGCACGGGGCGACCGGAAATTCACGGTCCTGAGCACGGTCGGCATGTGCCGTCAGCGGATGCCCACGGTCGAACTGTACGAGGACGACGTCGCCCCGTACGGCCGTATAGAGCTGGCCGTGGCGAGCACCCTGCCCAGCCAGCAGACGGGGAGCATCTTCCCCTGGCTGGCGCAGTATCCGTGGCGGTCGGTGACCTGGTTCGCCCCTGGAGACGTCGTCAAGTGGTACCACGAGGCCCGCACGTTCCCGCTGCGCAGCGGAGATTCGGCCTGGGAGGGCGTCCTTCTCCTGGACGATCCCAGCCGTCTGGCCGGTCCCGAGGCCCCCGACATGACCGGGCTGACCCTGAACGGCGATCCCGTGCGGTGGCTGTGGCTCGTGCCCCTCACCGGCGAGGAACACCGCTACGCCAAGAACGAGGGCTCGGACGCCCTCGTACGACGCCTCGCCCAGCAGCGCCGCTCCTGGGTCGTCTCCTAGCTGAGCCTGGGTCGTCTCCTGGCCCGGCCCTGGGCTGTTCCCTAGCTTGGGACGAACAGTTCCAGGAGCAGCCAGACGACGGGTGCCGTCACCACCAGGGAGTCCAGGCGGTCCATCACCCCGCCGTGCCCTGGAAGGATCGTTCCCAAGTCCTTGATGCCTAGGTCACGCTTCATCATCGACTCGACGAGGTCGCCTGCGGTCGCGGTGACCACGACGGCGAGGCCCACCAGGACGCCCTGCCAGATTTTGCCGCCGTCCAGTAGCCACCACACCAGCCAGCCGCCGACGAGCATGCACATGAGGGCGGAGCCGGTGACACCCTCCCAGGTCTTCTTCGGGCTGATCGTAGGTGCCATCTTGTGCTTGCCAAGGAACGAGCCCGCGAAGAAGCCGCCGGTGTCGCTGGCCACGGTGGTGGCGATGAAGATGACGATGCGGTGGTCGCCGTCGTCCGGGCGCATGAGCAGCGCCACGATCCCGCCTATCAGCACCAGGTAACCGGTCACGAGCGCCCCTGCGGAGACGTCGCGCACGTACCCGTCCGTGCCCTCGGTCATCCGTGTCATCAGCAAGGCGAGCATCGTGAGGGACACCGCCGCGACCGCGGCGGTGGGGCCCCACACGTAGGCCGCGACCGGTGTGCCGACCATGCCCGTCGCGACCGGGATGAACGGGACGACGATGTCGCGGCTCTTGAAGGCCTCGGTCAGCTCCCGCATGCCGATGAAGAGGAACACGATCATCACGGCAAGGAAGATCTCCTTGACCGTGTAGAGAGAGAGCAGCACCAGGGAGCCGAGCGCTAGACCAACGCCGATCGCCAGGGGAAGGTTGCGGCCGGTCCTGGGCTGACGCTTCCCGTCGGAGGCCCCAGAGGCGCCGTTGGCAGAAGCCCCATCCGCAGAAGCTCCGCCCCCAGAGGCCCCGTCCGCTGAGGATCCAGCGGCATTGGACGCTCCTGCGGGAGGACCGCCTGCAGAATTGCCGTCCGTTCTGGAGAACCCGCTTCCGAAGGCCGTAGCCCCGGAAGACACGCTCCTGGAAGACGCGTCCTTGGACGTCGTGTCGGGCAGGGGCGCGTGTGCGCGCGCGCCTGTACCGGGTGTGGCGCCGGAAGACGAGGCGTTCTCGGTCGAGGTGTCCGGTGTGAGCCCGTCCAGCTCGGCCTCCGGCTCATCCGGGGAGCGCGAGGGCTCCCCGGCGTCGTCGAATCGCATCAGACTTCGAGCAGTTCGGCCTTCTTGTGCTCGAGCAGTTCGTCGATCTGCCCCACGTAGCGGTGCGTGGTGTCGTCGAGTTCCTTCTCGGCACGCCGGACCTCGTCCTCCCCCGCCTCGCCGTCCTTGGCGAGCTTGTCGAGGGCGTCCTTGGCGCGGCGGCGGATGTTGCGGATGGAGACCCGGCTCTCCTCGGCCTTGTGGCCCGCGACCTTGATGAACTCCTTGCGCCGTTCCTCCGACAGGTCGGGGAAGACGACGCGGATGACGTTGCCGTCATTGGTGGGGTTCACGCCGAGGTCGCTGTCGCGGATCGCCTTCTCCACCGCCTGCATGGAGGACTTGTCGAAGACCTGGACGATGACCATCCGCGGCTCCGGGAGCGTGAACGACGCGAGCTGGTTGATCGGCGTCGGCGTCCCGTAGTACTCGGCGGTGATCTTGTTGAACATCGCGGGGGTGACCCGGCCGGTGCGGATGGCCTGGAAGTCCTCCTTGGCGACCGCGACCGCCTTTTCCATCTTCTCCTCTGCCTCGAGGAGGGTCTCGTCGATCACTGTGACTCCCATGTCATCTGGTCGGGCCCTGGTCATACGGTTCTACGGGCCGTGCCGCGTCCCGCATTCGGGTTCCGGGCCGCGGTCAGCCTTCCGCCGGGCTGACCAGCGTGCCGATCTTCTCACCCCGGACGGCCCGAACGATGTTGCCCTGCCCCATGAGGTCGAAGACCACGATGGGGAGCGCGTTGTCCATGCAGAGGCTGATGGCCGTGGCGTCCATGACCTTCAGGCCTCGCTGTAGAACTTCACCGTATTCCAAACGGTCGAACTTGACTGCGTCTGGATTCTTTCGAGGATCGGCATCGTAGACACCGTCCACTTGCGTGGCCTTCAGGACGGCCTCCGCACCGATCTCGAGCGCGCGCTGGGCGGCGGTGGTGTCGGTGGAGAAGAACGGCTGTCCGAGGCCGGCCCCGAAGATGACGACGCGGCCCTTTTCCAGGTGCCGGATGGCGCGCCGCGGAATGTACGGCTCGGCCACCTGGCTCATGGTGATGGCCGTCTGCACGCGCGTGTCGAGGCCGAGCTTCTCCAGGAAGTCCTGCAGGGCCAGGCAGTTGATGACGGTGCCGATCATCCCCATGTAGTCGGCGCGTCCGCGGTCCATCCCGCGTTCGGCCATGACCGCGCCGCGGAACATGTTGCCGCCACCGCAGACGACCGCGACCTGCACGCCGTCCCGGACGGCCTCGGCTATGGCCTCCGCGACGTGCTGGACGATTTCGGGATCGATTCCCAGGGGGTCGCGTCCTGCGAAGGCCTCACCGGAGAGCTTCAGCAGTACCCGTTTCCAGCCTGCGCGTGGCGCGTGCTGAGCGGGCGTGTGCGGATCCGCCTCGTGCCGTCCGGTCGCACCGTCGCCGGAGGAGTGACCGCTGGACGAGCCTCGGCCCGACGGATTCCGGCCAGAGGAGTTCTGGCTGGACGAGGAGTTCCGGCCGGTCGCGTCTCGATCGGCACCGTCCCGATCGGTGACGTCCCGGCCTGCGACGTCCCCATCGGCGACATCCTGATCGGACGACGAGGCCGCCGTCGCGCTAGTGGTCGTCTTGTCCGGCACGTCGGCGGCCTCCTCGTAGCTTCGCGTTCTCTCGGGTATCCGTCTCCAGAGTGCCCTTAAGCCTGCCCGACCTTGAACCGGGCAAAGCGGACAACCTTCACACCGGCCTCGTCGAGGACCTTCGCGATCGTCTTCTTGCCGTCCTTCACGAACGCCTGCTCGACCAGCACGAAGTCGCGGAAGTAGGCGTTCACCCGGCCCTCGACGATCTTCGGGATGGCCTGCTCGGGCTTGCCCTCGTCGCGGGTGAGCTGCTCGGCGAGCGCCCGCTCCTTTTCGACCGCCTCGGCGGGGATCTCATCGCGGGTGAGGTACTTGGGGGCCATCGCCGCGATCTGCTGGGCGACGTCCTTGGCGACCTCGGGGTTCTCCGCGTCCAGCTCGACCAGCACGCCGGTGGTCGGCGGCAGGGACGGGTCGGACTTGTGCAGGTAGCTGGCCACGTAGGCGCCCTGGAAGTGGGCGAAGCGGCGCAGCTCCAGCTTCTCGCCGATCTTGGCGCTGTTCTCCTCGATCAGGGCCTGGACGGTCTTGCCCGGCTCGATCTCGGCGGTCAGCAGCGCCGGCGCGTCGGCGAGGCCGCTGCCCGCGGCGAACTCGACCAGGCGGTTCGCCAGCTGGATGAACTGCTCGTTCTTGGCGACGAAGTCGGTCTCGCAGTTGAGCTCCAGGAGCGCCCCGTCGCCGGAGTTCGCAAAGTGCTCGGCGACCAGCCCGTTGGCCGCGGTGCGCTCCGCGCGCTTGCCGACGTCCTTGGCGCCCTTGAGGCGCAGCAGCTCCGTCGCCTTCTCGAAGTCGCCGTCCGCCTCGGTGAGGGCGTTCTTCACGGCCATCATGCCGGAGCCGGTCAGGTCGCGCAGCCGCTTGACGTCAGCGGCGGTGAAGTTGGCCATCGCTCTCTTCGCTTCTCTCGTCGTTGGTCGTGTGACCCGCGACGGTCCCGGCGGCGCCCACACGGGGCCGCCGGGACCGCGGGATCAAGCCTGCTCGGCCTCGGCGGGCTTCTGGGCGTCCTCGCCCGCGGCCTCTGCCTCGGAGCTGGCGGCGGGCTCCGCGGGAGCCTCGACCGACGCCTCCTCCGGGGCCGGGGTCTCCGCGGGCGCCTCGGCCTCGACCTCGGCCGGGGTCTCCGCGGGCGCCTCGGCCTCGGCCGGGGTCGCGGCGGGCGCCTCGGTCTCGGCCGGCGCCTCGGTCTCGGCCGGGGCTGCGGCAGACGCCTCGGCGGCGCCCTCGTCCGGCTTGAGCAGGTCGCGTTCCCACTCGGCCAGCGGCTCCGAGCCCGCCGCCGCGGCGCCCTCTGCCGGCTTCTCGTCCCCGCCGGTGGCGGCTCCTGCGCGCGCGATGAGGCCGTCGGCGACGGAGTCGGCGACGACGCGGGTCAGCAGGCTGACGCTGCGGATGGCGTCGTCGTTGCCCGGGACGGGGTAGTCGACCTCGTCGGGGTCGCAGTTCGTGTCCAGGATCGCCACGACCGGGATACCGAGCTTCTTGGCCTCGTTGACCGCGATGTGCTCCTTCTTGGTGTCCACGATCCAGATGGCGCTCGGGACCTTCGCCATGTCGCGGATACCGCCGAGGGTGCGCTCGAGCTTGTCCTTCTCACGGCGCAGACCCAGAAGCTCCTTCTTGGTCATGCCGGAGCCGGCCACGTCGTCGTAGTTGATCTCCTCCAGCTCCTTGAGCCGGGTGAGCCGCTTGTGGACGGTGGAGAAGTTGGTGAGCATGCCGCCCAGCCAGCGCTGGTTGACGTAGGGCATGCCGACCCTGGTGGCCTGCTCGGCGATGGACTCCTGAGCCTGCTTCTTGGTGCCGACGAACAGGATCGTCCCGCCGTGGGCGACCGTGGCCTTGACGAACTCGAAGGCGCGGTCGATGTAGGACAGCGACTGCTGCAGGTCGATGATGTAGATGCCGTTGCGCTCGGTGAGGATGAAGCGCTTCATCTTCGGGTTCCACCGGCGGGTCTGGTGGCCGAAGTGGACGCCGCTCTCCAGGAGCTGCCGCATGGTGACGACGGGTGCCATTGCCCGTGTTCTCCTTCTCTGGCCCTTCCGGGCCACATTTGGTTGTACGCCTGCGCCCGGGTGTCGTCCCACCGTCGCCGTGGCGACGGACCGAGGGACGGCGCCCCACCATGTCTGCGGTGGCATGCGGACGCGTGAAATGAGCCGCCGGGAAACCCCTGGCGGCTGTGACCCGTTCCCGGATCTGTGACCTCTCCGCCCAAGGCGGCTTCTCATCGTGCCGCCCTGGGGCGGAACGTCAACGGCCTGGTCTGGCCGGTGTCCCCTCGGACACCACTACAGATTATCAGGGCGCGGACGCGTCCGTGAATCAATGGCCCGCCGGTTATCCACAGTTCGCCGACCCCCTCGCACTCGCTGCGGCGGGGCGGCAGGCTTCGGTGCATGACCTTGCTGACCCTGCTCCTCACCTGCGTGATCGCCGCCGGTACGCCCGTCCTGGACGCCTGGAAACCGGGCCTGGACGCGTGGCGGTGGCCGTTAGGGCCGCCCGCTCCGAAGGTGGTCCGGAGCTTCAGCCCGCCCACGTCCCCGTGGGGTTCCGGCCACCGCGGCGTCGATCTCGCCGGGCGGCCGGGGCAGCCCGTCTACGCCGCCGGCCCGGGGCGCATCGCCTACGCCGACCGGCTGGCCGGGCGGGGCGTGGTCGCCATCGATCACGGCGTCCTGCGGACCACGTACCTGCCCGTCCGCCCCAGCCTCGGCGTCGGGCACCGGGTCACGTCCGGCACCCGGATCGGCACCTTGGAGGACGGTCGCCATTGCCCTGCCCCGTGCCTGCACTGGGGCCTGCTGCGCGGCTCCCTCTACATAGACCCGCTGAGCCTGATCCAGCGGCGGGTACGGCTGCTGCCCCACTGGGCACGTCCTTCACCGTCCCAGACCCAGCTCGTCCCTGAGCCGACGCCTGAGCCGAGGCCGGTCCTGCGTGACGCCACCACGGCGACCGGCGGGGCGCTCACCGGCATGGTCCTGGCCTTCGCGCTCGCCTTCGTCTGGCGCCGCACCCGCGTCCGCTACCGCCTGCACCGCCGCCATCGTCCACCGCCGGGCGTCATCAACCTGTCCCAGGAACGCCGCCTACGCCGCACCCCCTGACCTTGAAGGCCTGCCGCCCACACCCCTGGGCGGCAGGCCACCCAACCACCCCTAAGCCCGTCCCCCACCGAGGATCGGCGGCACACAATCGACTCAGACAAGGCCCTTGAAGGTCCCCGCGCCCCTAACTCAATGTGCAGCGCGAAGAATTCGTTCACAGCGCCGCCGCCCTGGACACCCAGGGGCCCTGACTTCAGATCGGCCTAGTCGGACTGGGCTCCGCGCGGGTGGGCCTGGCGGTGGACCTCCTTGAGCCGCTCTGCCGACACGTGTGTGTAGAGCTGGGTCGTCTGCAGGGAGGCATGTCCGAGGATCTCCTGGACGCTTCGCAGGTCGGCTCCGCCTTCGAGCAGGTGGGTGGCGGCGCTGTGACGGAGCCCGTGCGGGCTCAGGTCGGGTACCTGGCCGACCTCAGAGATCCGGGCGTGGACGATGCGGCGTGCACTGGTCGGGTGGAGCCGTCCCCCGCGTGCGCCCAGGAAGAGCGCAGGGCCGCTGTGATCCGTCGCCAGGGCCGGGCGTCCCGCGCGGAGCCAGTCCTCGACAGCGCGGATTGCCGGTTCCCCTACGGGGACGGTTCGTTCACGTCCGCCTTTGCCCAAGACCCGGATCGTTCTGCGCCCGGTGTCCAGGTCGTCGATGTCGAGACCGCACAGTTCACTGACCCGAACGCCCGTCGCGTAGAGCATTTCGAGAACGGCCAGGTCGCGGAGCCCTAGTGGACCTTGGGTGTCCATCGTGTCCAGGAGGCGTGCCGCCTCGTCCCGTGTGATCACGTCGGGGAGATCTCGCTGACGCTTGGGCGTGCCGAGGAGCACTCCTGGATCGTCCGAGAGCTGGCCACACCTGTGCAGATGCCGGGTGAACGCGCGAACGGCGGCCGTGCGGCGGGCCAAGGTGGCCCGAGAACGGCCCAGGGCGTGTTGGCGGGCGAGCCAGGCCCGCAGTAGCGAGACGTCGAGGCCCGCCGGTTCCGTCACGCCCATGTCCGCGGCATAGCTGATCAGGTCGTTCAGGTCACCGAGGTAGGCGCGCAGCGTGTGCGGTGAGACGTCGCGTTCGGCGCGCAGATGGCGGCCGAATTCGGAGACGGCGTCTTCCAGCGCGTTGGTCACACCGTCACGCTGCGCCACCGGCCGGGCCGAAGCAAGCACCGGGCCCCGGTTCGCGGCGAATCACCGGAAATGTTCTCCGAAGTTATCCACAGGTTGCGATTTCTCGGCGACGCAGCGTCACGGTCGGCATCGTCGGAGACCGGAGGTGAGGCCCGTGAACGCCCACATCAGCCTCGGCCGGCGCGGCGAGGACGCCGCCGTCGACTACCTGGTCAAGCTCGGCTGGACGATTCTCGACCGCAACTGGCGGTGCCGCGACGGCGAGCTCGACATCGTCGCCCACGACGGCCGGAGGCACGTCGTCTGCGAGGTGAAGACCCGCGGATCGGACCGCTTCGGTGACCCCGTCGAGGCGATCACCGCGGACAAGGCGGCCCGGTTACGGCGGCTGGCCTGGCGGTGGGCCGCCGTGCACGGCGTCAGCGGCACGCACGTGCGGGTGGACGTCCTCGGCCTGATCACCGACGGCGGCGGCTTCTCGGTCGACCACCTGCGGGAGGTGTGCTGATGACGCTCGCGAAGACGCGCTCGGTCTCCCTCATCGGGGTGGACGGCTGCGTGGTCGACGTGGAGGCCGCCATCACCAGCGGCGTCCCCGGCCTTCACCTGGTCGGCCTGCCGGACACGGCGCTCAGCGAGGCCCGCGACCGGGTCCGCGCCGCCATCTTCAACTCGGGTGAGGATTGGCCGAACCGCCACGTCACGGTGTCGCTGTGCCCGGCGAGCATGCCGAAGAAGGGCTCGACCTTCGACATCGCCATTGCGATCGCGCTGCTCGCGGCCGCGGAGGTCGTCCCGGCGCGGGCCTGCGCCGATCTGGTCATGATCGGCGAGCTCGGGCTCGACGGCCGCCTGCGGCCCATCCAGGGCGTGCTGCCGGCCGTGCTGGCCGCCGCCAACCAGGGGTGCCGGACGGTCGTCGTCCCCCGCGCGAACGCCGCCGAAGCGGAACTCGTCCCGGGCATGAAAGTGGTGCCCGCGAGCACTCTGCGCGGCCTCCTGTGCTTCCTGCGCAACCAGCCACCGCCCATCGAGGAGGACGAGGACGACAGCGGCTCCTTCCCCGCTGACGGGCTCGCCCTCCGGCAGCAGGACATCCCGCCCGATCTCGACCTGGCCGACGTCCGCGGGCAGGCCGAGGCCCGCCGGGCCCTGGAGATCAGCGCCGCCGGGGGCCACCATCTCTTCTTCGCAGGGCCGCCCGGCTGCGGAAAGACGATGCTCGCGGAACGGCTCCCGACACTGATGCCGCCGCTGGAACCCGACATCGCCCTGGAGGTCACGGCGATCCACTCCGTCGCGGGAACGCTTCGGCCGGGCCAGCCTCTCATCACCCAGCCGCCGTTCTACGCGCCGCATCACACCGCCTCGCGCGCCGCGCTGGTCGGCGGCGGCTCCGGCCGCGTCCTCCAGCCGGGCGCCGTGTCACTCGCCCACAGGGGCACGCTGTTTCTAGATGAAGCTCCCGAATTCTTCGCGGGGACGCTGGACGCCCTTCGCCAGCCTCTCGAAGAAGGTGAAGTGCGGATCAGCAGGATCGAGGGCATGGCGCGCTTCCCGGCGCGGTTCACGCTCGTCCTGGCGGCGAATCCGTGCCCGTGCGCCGCGGCCAAGCAGATCGACTGCTCCTGCTCCCCCGGCACACGCCGCAAGTACACCTCCCGCCTGTCCGGCCCGCTCCTCGACCGCATCGACCTCAAGCTCGAACTGACACCGGCCAGCCGCGCCGAACTCCGCTACGACCTGGAGTTCGCCGAGTCCAGCAAGGTGGTGGCCGAACGCGTTCTGCTCGCCAGGGAGCGGACGATCAGACGCCTGGCCGGAACCCCATGGCGCTGCAATTCCGAGATCCCCGGCCCGGAACTGCGCCGCCGGTTCACGCCTTCCTCCGACGCGATGGAAGGCGCCGACGAAGCCCTGCTCAGGGGCGCGCTCAGCGCGCGCGGGCTCGACCGCATCCTGCGGGTCGCATGGACCATCGCGGATCTGGCGGGCCACGACGAACCGGGCCCGGACGACGTCGGCGGCGCGCTCACCCTGTGGTCTGCGGGGCGCCAATGAGCGACGAACGCACCGCCCGCGCGACCCTCACCGCGGTCGCCGAACCCGGCGATGTCTTTCTCAACCGGATCATCGACCATTCCGGCCCGGAACAGGCGCTCGAATCGATCCGCACCGGCCGGCTCCCCGATGACGTCCCCGCCGACATGAAGGAGATCAAACGCCTGGAGAACTGGCGGATCCGCCTGATCGCCGCCGAACCGGACCAGGACATGGCCGTCTGCGCCCAGTTCCGCGGACGTCTCGTCTGCCCGGGAGACCCCGAATGGCCGACGACGCTGGACGATCTCGGCAGCGGCCGTCCCTACGCCCTCTGGCTGCGCGGCCCCGGCGACCTGCGGTACAGCTGCCTGCGCTCCGTCGCCATCGTCGGTTCCCGCGCCGCGTCCCCCTACGGCATGCGGGCCGCGGCCGATTTCGCCTGCGAGCTGGCGGACGCGGGCTGGACGGTGATCTCGGGCGGCGCCCTGGGCATCGACGCGTCCGCCCACCGGGGCGCCCTCGCCGCCGACGGCCCCACCGTCGCCGTCCTGGCCAACGGCGTCGACGTCCCGTACCCGGCGTCCAACGAGGGCCTGTTCGCGGAGATCGCCCGGCGTTCGGTCCTGGTGAGCGAGTCGCCGCCGGGCACCCACCCGCACCGGCTCCGGTTCCTCGTCCGCAACCGGGTGATCGCCGCACTGTCCCGCGGCACCGTCGTCGTGGAGGCGGAGGCCCGCAGCGGCGCCCTCAACACCGCGACCTGGGCGTCCAAGCTCGGCCGCATGGTCATGGCCGTACCCGGCCCGGTCACCAGCCGGTCGTCGGTCGGCTGCCACCGGCTCCTGCGCGAGGACGGCGCCACCCTCGTCACCCGCACCGAGGAGATCATCGAAGCGGTGGGCCGTCTCGGCGCCGACCTCGCCCCGCCGCGGCACAGCCCCGTCCTCCCCCGCGACCGGCTGGAACCGGTCACCCGAGCCGTCCTGGAGGCGTTCCCGGCCCGCGGCGCGGCCGGTCCCGCGCAGCTCGCCGTCAGCGCGGGCCTCGAACTGACGACGATCAACGCGAAATTGGGCCTCCTGGCAGCCGCCGGCTTCGTCGAGCGAACCTCTTCGGGCTGGCGCCTGACCAAGGCAGGCAAATCCCCCAAAGGCCCGGCCGACGACACGTCCCAACCTCCGACCACCCACCTCAAGGAGCCCGAATGATCTACCGCCGACGCTCACACCCCAGCCGCCCGCGAGGCTCAAGCCACCGGAGATGCATCCTCACCTCAGCCCACCGCGTCTCGACGCCCCAGCGCCTCACGGCCGCTCCAAGCTTCAAAGGTCAACGCGGGAGGGGAGTCACCTGGCGAACGAAGTGATCCAGATGGCCCTAACGCGAAGGCGCCAGCCCCACCGAACCTCGGACCGCAGTGCCAGGCACACCAGAACGCCTGACCATCTCAGCCAGATGCCACCCCTCGAAGGGAACCCGATTCGTCGCCACGCCATGGGTGGGGAGGCGGGCTCGCCGAGGGACGGCCTAAGTACAGGCCGTGTCTGCGATGGCGACCTGGAGGGGGCGCCTCACTGCTCGGAGGGGAGTTCGAGCTCGCTCTTGGCGAGTTCTTCGACGTTGACGTCCTTGAACGTGACGACACGCACGTTCTTGACGAAGCGGGCAGGACGGTACATGTCCCAGACCCAGGCGTCCTGCATCGTGACCTCGAAGAAGACTTCGCCGTTGTCGACGCTGCGCACCTGGAGGTCGACCGAGTTGGTGAGATAGAACCTGCGCTCGGTCTCGACGACGTAGGTGAAGAGCCCGAGAACGTCGCGGTACTCGCGATAGAGCTGCAGCTCCATCTCGGTCTCGTACTTCTCGAGATCCTCGGCGCTCACGCTCGTGCCCCTTCCGTGCGGCCCTCGCCGGGGACCTCCCCTTCGGTCTCCTCCACCAAGGCCACCTCTCCATTGTTACGCAAGGCACGCCCGACATTGACGTAGGAGAACCGATGCTCTGGACAGGGTCCGTGCGCGTTGAGCGCCTTGCCGTGCGCGCGGGTCACGTATCCCTTGTGAAGGTCGAACCCGTACTCCGGGTATCGCTCGTGGAGGGCCACCATGATCCGGTCTCGGGTGACCTTCGCGACGATGGACGCCGCGGCCACACACGCCGCCGCCTGATCACCTTTGATCATCGCGAGCCCGGGGACGTCCAGGCCCGGGACCGGGAAGCCGTCGCTGAGCACGTAGGCGGGCCGCTTGTCCAGGGCGGCGAGTGCCCGCCGCATCCCGGTGACGTTGCAGCGGTGGAGACCGATCCGATCGATGTCGTGGCACGGGATGATGACCGTGCTCCACGCGTACGCGCGTTCGGTGACCTCGGCGTACAGCTCCTCGCGTCGCGCCGGTGTGAGCAGCTTGGAGTCGGTGAGGCCGTCGATCTTTCCTCGCCCGCCTTGAAGGATCACCGCGGCGACGACCAGCGGTCCCGCGCACGCGCCCCGCCCCGCCTCGTCGACGCCGGCGACCGGGCTCAGCCCCGCATGCTCCAGGGCACGCTCGAAGGCGTGCATCCCCGCGTCACGGCGCGGCGTGAACCGAAGTGGACGACCCTTCATGCTCCGCAGCGTACGTCCCCGCGCCCCTTCGCCGCTCCCCGAACGCCGCCGTTCCCACCATGTCCCCGATCACCCGCCGGAGGCCTTTCGCCGAACGAATCGCACAGCCCGCCTCATGAAGGCTGGACATGGCCGACGCCCTGCCTGCGTCTACGTCCACGGGCGTCGTCAAGGTCCTGGAACGGGTGAAGGTCCGTCCGATAATGGCGGCCCTGTCTGAGCCTTTGCGGAACGCCGTGCGGGCCGCATCCGATTAGTTCGGCCTGCTCGATGCGAGATCATCTTCGGCCACGTCGAGTTACGAACTCGGCGGCGGGTGACGGCGCGTCGGGACGTGCCACGGCGGCCATTGTCGCTGTGCGACGTGGGAAGTGTCAGGCGGCTTTGAGCCGGCGGCGTCTCAGGAGGTACGCGAGAGGGAGGGTGCCGATGACGCCTAGGGCGTAGGGGGTGGCAGGCAGCGCGGCGGACAGGGATTTCTGTTTGAAGGTGTCCGGAATCGGGAGGGTGCTCATGCGGTCCAGCGGCCAGACGATGACGAAGGCGCGGCCGATGACGCGGTTGATCGGGATGGTGCCGCCGCCGGGGTCGCCGCGGTGCGCGCGGGAGTCGTAGGAGAGTTCGCGATGGTCGCCCATCACCCACAGCTGGCCGGGCTTCACGGTGACGTCGAAGGGCTCGTTGGACGGCTTGTTCCGCTCGTGCGTCTGCGGGTTGGTGAAGAGGTAGGAGTCCTCGTCCAACGGGACGCCGTTGACCGTGACGCGGCCCTTGGCGTCGCAGCATTTGACGTGGTCGCCGGGGATGCCGATGACGCGCTTGATGTAGTCCTTCTCGTTGGGAGCGACACCGAAGGCGGTGCCGACGGCGCGCAGCGCGCGGGAGACCGGGTTGCCGGGTTCCTCGACCTGGATCTCCGGGTCCCAGGAGTCGAGGCCGTTGAAGACGATGACGTCACCGCGGGCGATGTCGCGGGTGTGGTAGACGATCTTGTTCACGAGGACGCGGTCGCCGACCTGGAGGGTGTTCTCCATGGACCCGGACGGGATGTAGAAGGCCTGGACCGCGAACGCCTTGATGACGAGGGCGAGCACGACGGCGACCACGATGAGGATCGGGAGCTCTTTCCAGAACGAGCCCTGTTTCTTCTTTTTGCGCTTGGCGTCGTCCTCGGAGTCGTCGAGCGCCTCTTCGACCGAGTCAAAGGGCTCCTGCTCTTCGGGCACCGCGCCCTCGGCCTCGGATCGCACGTCTCTCCGATCGTCCTCATCAGTCATCAGAGCGAAAGCCTAGCGGCGCAGGGCCACGCGGACGCCGCCCGTGGGCGTGTCGCCAGGGATCGGATCGGCCATTTCCATCCGAAACTGGCAACGCCCCGGTCACCGTTTCGGGTTCCCGGGGCGTTGTCATTCATTGGCTCAGTTCGGCCCTGTCCGTCCGCGGCGATCGAGTGCGTCGCAGGCTCGGTGGCGGGTGGGGCGGGCTCAGTGGTCGCGCTTCTCCTTGATGCGCGCGGCCTTGCCGCGCAGGTTGCGCAGGTAGTAGAGCTTGGCGCGGCGGACATCGCCGCGGGTGACGACCTCGATCTTGTCGATGGAGGGACTGTTGAGCGGGAACGTCCGCTCGACACCGACGCTGTAGCTGACCTTGCGGACGGTGAAGGTCTCACGGGCGCCGCCGCCCTGGCGCCGGATCACCACGCCCTGGAAGACCTGGATACGGCTCCGGTTGCCCTCGGTGACACGCACATGCACCTTCAGCGTGTCGCCCGGGCGGAAGTCCGGGACGTCGGCGCGCATCGCGGCCTTCTCGATCTCCTGGATCAGGGTGTGCATCGCAGCGGTTCCTCATGGTCGAACGCGGGCGTCGAGAGGCCCCGGTGGATCTTTCGTGGGGGCGTCGCGCCGCGGGAAGTGGTCTTGGGGTGCCATGCGGTCAGAACGCACGGACGCTCTAGTCTGCCATACCTTCGGCGTCAACCGGAAAACCGGCCTCCCGGAGGACGGCGCGGTCCCGATCGTCGAGGTCCTCCGGGGCGAGGCGAGCGAGCAGGTCGGGACGGTGGCGGGCGGTGCGGCGGATCGCCTCGTCGCGCCGCCAGCGGGCGATCGCTCCGTGGTGACCCGACAGGAGGACGTCAGGGACGGACCGTTCCCGCCAGACGGGCGGCTTGGTGTAGACGGGGCCCTCCAGGAGCGACTCCATGGCGCCGGGCGCGAACGAGTCGTCGGCGACCGAGTCGGCGTTGCCGAGAACGCCGGGCAGGAGACGTCCGATCGCCTCGATCATAACCAGGACGGCGACCTCTCCGCCGGCGAGCACGAAGTCGCCGAGGCTGACCTCGTCCACGGGCATCCGCGTGCGGGCCTCTTCGACGACGCGCGAGTCGATGCCTTCGTAGCGTCCGCAGGCGAAGAGAAGCCATGGTTCGGACGCGTACCGCGCCGCGTCCGCCTGCGTGAACGGCCGCCCGCTCGGCGTGGGGATGATCAGCCGCGGAACCGCCCCAGAGGGGGCCGGCTGGTCTGCTCCGGCACCGGCGTGGGGATCGCTCACTGACGAGGGGCCAGCATGAGGCGACTGGTCCGCGGAAGGGAACGGGCCGTCAGGAGACGACGAGCTCGCGGGGCGTGGGGCGGGAGGTGTGGGGGGGACGATGGCGTCCAGGGCTTCGCCCCAGGGTTCCGGCTTCATGACCATGCCGGGGCCGCCGCCGTACGGGGTGTCGTCGACGGTTCGGTGCCGGTCGTGGGCCCAGCCGCGCAGGTCGTGGACGTGGACGTCCAGGAGACCGGTTCGCCGGGCCTTGCCGAGAAGGGAGATGTCCAGGGCGGCGAAGTACTCCGGGAAGATCGAGACGATGTCGATTCTCATGATTCGCCGAGCAGGCCGGGGGGCGGGTCGATGACGAGCCGCCCCCCGGGAACGTCCACCTCGGGGACGAGCGCTGTCACGAAGGGGACCAGCGTCTCCCCACCGGGGCCGTCCACGACCAGGAGGTCCTGACCGTGGTGCAGGACGTCGGCGACCCGGCCGACGTCGGCGCCTTCCGCGGTGACGACGGCGAGCCCGATGAGCTCCCGGTCGTGAAAATCGTCCGGGTCTGCGGACGGGTGGATCTCACCGGAGTCGATGACAAGCCAGGTGCCGCGGAGTTCTTCGGCGGCGTTGCGGTCGCCGATTCCGGCGAAGCGCACGAGCAGGCGTCCCGAATGCCAGCGAACGCGCTCGACGGTGAGGGGGCCGGTGGCCGCGGGGTCGGTGACGATCTCCGTGCCCGCGGCGAACCGGGTGTCCGGCTCGTCCGTGCGGACGTCGATGGTGACCTCACCGCGAACCCCGTGCGGCCGTCCGATCCGTCCCACCACGAGCGGTTCGCTCATCGGGACACCACTCAGCGGACCTCGTTGACGTCGAGGAGGTCAACACGCACGTAGCGGCCCCCGGAGAGGGCGCTGATCACCGTGCGGAGGGCCTTGGCGGTGCGTCCGCTGCGGCCGATGACCTTCCCGAGGTCCTCGGGGTGCACGCGCACCTCGAGGACCCGGCCGCCCCTGATCCGGCGGGCGCGGACCCGGACGTCGTCCGGGTTCTCCACGATCCCGCGGACCAGGTGCTCGAGCGCTTCTTCGAGCACGTCAGCCCTCGCTCTTAGCTTCGGTCGTCTCGGTGGCCTTCGCCTCGGACTTCTTCGGCTCGGCCTTCTTCTTGCTCCGGGTCTGCGTCGCGGCGCCGGCGGACTCCTCGTCGCCCAGCGACTCCTTGACGGCGGCCTCGAACGCGGCCTTCTTGTCGGGCTTCGGCTCGGCGACCTTGAGGGTGCCCTCGGCGCCCGGCTCGCCCTTGAACTTCTGCCAGTCGCCGGTGATCTTCAGCAGGTTGAGGACGGGCTCGGTCGGCTGCGCGCCGACGCCGAGCCAGTACTGCGCCCGCTCCGAGTCGATCTTGATGAGCGACGGCTCCTGCTTGGGCTGGTAGAGCCCGATCTCCTCGATAGCACGCCCGTCACGCTTGGTGCGGGCGTCGGCGACGACGATCCGGTACTGCGGGTTCCGGATCTTCCCCAGACGCTTGAGCTTGATCTTGACTGCCACGGGTGTGGTGTACTCCAGACTTCATTACAGGGTGGACGGCCCGTGCCAGGTGGGGAACACCGGCTCACAGCCGCCCGAGGACTCCGGTCGCCCAGGACGAGAGAGGGCGCCTGGCGACTCCGGGGTTTCCAGCCTGTCATTCTGCCAGACGATCCATGCAAACGCGCAATCGCGCGAAGTCGTGTTGCCCGTCCCTCGCGTCCCTCAGGCGCGGCCGCCCAGCAGGCCCCGGTGCCGACGCGAACGGTTGAGTCGATGACCCGCAGCGATGCGGCGACGGCCGTTTCCCGCCGTTGCGGGGCCCGGGCTGGGCGTGGGCGAGTGGCTACTTCTTCTTGCGGCTCTGGAGTTTGTCCAGGTCTGGCATTTGGAAGCCGGGGGGAAGCTGGCCGCCGAGGCCGGGCGGAAGGCCGGGGGCGCTGCCAGGGCCGCCGCCGAGGCCGGGGGGAAGGCCCTGGGGCGTCCCGCCGTCGGCCGCGGGCTGCTGGTCCTGGCCGCCCTTGCCCGCGCGCTTGCGCGGGTCGCCGCTGCGCTGCTTGCCCTTCTTGTTCTTGGACGCCTTCGCGGCCTTGGCCTTCCTGCGTCCGCCTGGCATGCCGGGCAGGCCCATCCCGCCGGCCATCTGGCGCATCATCTTCTGCGCGTCGAAGAAGCGGGTGACGAGGCTGTTGACCTCGCCGACGCCGACGCCGGAGCCGTTCGCGATGCGGGCCCGCCGGGAACCGTTGATGATCTTAGGCTGGGCGCGTTCCTGCGGGGTCATCGAGCGGATGATCGCGGCGATCCGGTCCAGGTCCTTGTCGTCGATCTGGTTGACCTGGTCGCGGACCTGCCCCATGCCGGGCATCATGCCGAGCAGGTTGCCGATCGGGCCGAGCTTGCGGATCATCATCATCTGCTCGAGGAAGTCCTCGAGGGTGAAGTCCTCGCCCGAGGCGAACTTGCTGGACATCTTCTCGGCCTGCTCGGCGTCGAACGCCTGCTCGGCCTGCTCGATCAGGGTGAGGATGTCGCCCATGTCGAGGATGCGGCCCGCCATGCGGTCCGGGTGGAAGACGCTGAAGTCCTCGAGCTTCTCGCCCGTCGAGGCGAACATGATCGGACGTCCGGTGACATGCCGGACCGACAGCGCCGCACCGCCCCGGGCGTCGCCGTCGAGCTTGGTGAGGACGACGCCGTCGAAGCCGACGCCTTCCATGAACGCCTGCGCGGTGTTGACCGCGTCCTGGCCGACCATCGCGTCGACGACGAACAGCACGTCGTCGGGCTTCACGGCGTCGCGGATGTCGATGGCCTGCTGCATCATCTCGGCGTCGACGCCGAGACGGCCCGCGGTGTCGATGACGACCACGTCGTGCTGGGCGTGCCTGGCCTGGTCGATGGAGCGGCGCGACACCTCCACCGGGTCGCCGACGCCGCTGCCCGGCTCCGGCGCGAACACCGGCACCCCGGCCCGCTCGCCGACGACCTGCAGCTGCTGGACGGCGTTGGGACGCTGCAGGTCGGCGGCCACGAGCATCGGCGCGTGGCCTTCCTGCTTCAGCCACCGGGCCAGCTTGCCCGCGAGCGTGGTCTTGCCGGCGCCCTGCAGACCCGCGAGCATGATCACGGTCGGCGGGTTCTTGGCCAGCCTGATCCGGCGCGTCTCGCCGCCGAGGATGTTGATGAGCTCCTCGTTGACGATCTTGACGACCTGCTGGGCCGGGTTCAGCGCCTGCGAGACCTCCGAGCCCCGCGCCCGCTCCTTGACCTGGGTGATGAAGTCCTTGACCACGGGCAGCGCGACGTCGGCCTCGAGCAGCGCGATCCGGATCTCGCGGGCGGTGGCGTTGATGTCGGCCTCGGAGAGCCGGCCCTTGCTGCGCAGCGACGAGAAGACCGTCGTCAGCCGGTCGGAGAGCGTCTCGAACACGTGTCTGGACCGTCCTTAAAGCTTCTGGGATCGCCTATCAGCGTATCGGGTCACCGGCCGAGTCCTGCCCCTCTCGCCGGGGCCGTTCTCAGCGGCCGCCCCTCGTCCGTTCGGATCCGGGCCACGTCCCCGTGCCCGCCTGTGGCAGGACGGCGGCACACCGACTCCACGATCGGTGGTCACTGACCTGGCGCAGTACAACGCCCCGGCTGTGCGTACCCGTAGGCCGCGCTGCGCAGGGAGGCTACAGCGCTGAGCGTGTCTCATGGTGGCCGCAGCCTGCGCGCCGGCGTCTGGCTCGCCTTGGTGCAGCGACGTCGAAGCGGATGGAGCGGTGATCTCGTCAGTCGATGCGGCTTGGGCACGCGGCTCGGCCCGCCGTGACACGGTCCGGAGTGGACGTTCCTGAGGAGGTGGGTCCCAGGCGGAGGGAGCGCGGCTGCGCGGTGGCGGGCTCCGGCCGGAGGGTGGGGAAGGTCAGCGGAGGGCCGCCAGGACTTGGGAGCGGACGGTTGCGAGGGCTGCGGGATCGTCCAAGGGGTGTCCCTCTGCGTCCACCACGTAGAAGACGTCCACTGCCTCGGCGCCCAATGTGTCGACCTGGGCGGCGCGAACTTGCAGGCCGCATGCGCCCAGTGCCTGTCCGATTCGCCAGAGCAGCCCCGGCCGATCGTGGGCCCGAACCTCGACGACGGTGGCCGTGCGGGACGCGTCGTCCACGATCATCACCCGCGGCGGGGCCACCGCCACCCCCGGCCGGACGCGCATGGACCGTGCCCGCCTTTCGAGCCGATCCGCGACATCGAGCCGGTCGGCGAGCATCCGCCGAAGGTCGGCTTCCAAGGCGGCCGGGTCCGGCGGCGTCCCGTACTCGGGCACAGCGGTGAAGTCGAGCACGGCGGTCACGTGCGACTCCCCCGCCGAGCCGACCGCAGACGCGGACGCGGCTCGCTCACCGGACGGATTGCGCGTCCTCTCGGTGGAGTCGGGCGGTGAAGCCGCGGCGTCCATGAGTTCGGACGGGGTCGCGCCAGCAGGGGCTTCGCTCTCTGCGGACACGTCGCTGCTTGCGGGCGCGAGGGCGGCGGTGGGCGTGGTCGCTTTGGTGGGCGAGGAGTGAAGGAATTCGGTGGGGGCGTTCAGGGGCCTGGACGAGGGTGTGGGGCTTGGGTGCGGGGCCAGCGTGTTGGGCTGGGCTGCTGTGGTGCTTTGGGGCAAGGGGGCTCGGGGGGTGGGTGATGAGGTGGTGCGGGCTGTTTTCACGGCCAGGCGGTGTAGGGCCAGGACGCCTGCTGCTCGCCAGAGGAGGCCGGGGCGGTCGGGGGCGGCGATCGTGATTCGGGAGCCGGTTACGCGGACGGCGGCGCCGTCGTGGCGGGCCAGGGCGACGTGTTCGGGGGGCAGGGCGGGAACGGGGCGGGAGCCGCCGGACAGTGCGGCGGCGGCTCGGCGGGTCAGGTCGGCGACCAGGGCGGCCTTCCAGGGGCCCCAGGCGGCGGGGCCGGTGGCGTTGCCGTCGGCGATCGCGAGGGCGGCGAGGAGGTCGAGGATCTCGCGTTCGCGGCCGGGCACGGCCGAGACGGCGGTGGTGACCGTCTGGACGGTCATCGGGTCGTCGATGTCGCGGCGGGTGGCGGTCTCGGGCAGGAGCAGGTGGTGGCGGACGAGCGTTTCCAGCACGCGGACGTCGTCTGCGGGGAGGCCGAGGCGGGTGCCGATGTCGTGGGTCAGGGCGGCGCCGGTGGTGGAGTGGTCGCCGGGGCGGCCCTTGCCGATGTCGTGCAGGAGGGCGCCCAGGAGGAGCAGGTCGGGGCGGGCCACGTCGCGGGTCAGGGCGGCGGCTCCGGCGGCGGTTTCGACCAGGTGGCGGTCCACGGTGAAGCGGTGGACGGGGTTGCGCTGCGAACGGTTGCGGACGCGTTCCCACTCGGGCAGCAGCCGGACGATCAGCCCGGCCTGGTCGAGGGCCTCCCAGACGCCGATGGCGGCGGGGCCTGCGCCGAGCAGGGAGACGAGGGCGTCGCGGGCGGTGGCGGGCCAGGGTGTCGGTAGGAGGGCGGCGCTGTCGGCGAGCCGGTCGACGGTTGCGGGAGCGAGTGGGATGCCGGTGTGGGCGGCGGCAGCGGCTACGCGGAGGACGAGCGCCGGGTCGTTCAGGTCCGCGTTCCGGGCGAGGACGACCTCGCCGTCATGCTCGACCGCACCGTTCCCTACGGGGCGCCGCTCGATGTGGCCTCGTCGTGCGGCGCCGCTGGACTTGGCGCGGCGCCACGCGTGCGAGGTCGCGTAGGTGATCGTGCGGGCGGCCTCCGAGATCGAGCGTTGCAGGACGTTCGCGTCCGCCAGGCCGAGGGCACGGGCGACGGCTTCCTGTTCCTGCAGGACGAGGCGGTCGCTGGCGCGGCCCGTGACCTCGTGCAACGCATGCCGGACGTCCAGCAGCAGATCATGGGCCGCCCGGACGCGGCCGTCGGGGCCGGGCGCCACCCAGGACGCGACGACGGCGTGCAGGATGTGCACGTCGCGCAGCCCGCCGCGTGCCTCTTTGAGGTCGGGTTCCAGAAGGAAGGCCAGCTCACCTTGGGCCTCCCACCGTTCGCGGCACAGCTGCGACAGCGCGGCCAGCCGGCCGGGGGCGTCCGCGCGCCAGTCGGTGAGGACGGCGGCGCGCAGGTCGTCGGCGAGGGTGCGGTCGCCTGCGATCCAGCGCGCCGAGAGGAGCCCGAGGGCCGCCTTCAGGTCGCCGCGCGCCACCGTCCGGGCCTCGTCGACGGTGCGGACGGAGTGGTCGAGCCGCAGCCCGGAGTCCCAGACCGGGTACCAGACGCGGTCGGCAACCTCGGCGATGCCGGAGCGGCCGCGGTGCAGGAGGACGAGGTCGAGGTCGCCGCCGGGTGTCAGCTCGCGTCGTGCGTGGCTGCCGACCGCGATGAGGGCGACCTCCCCGGAACCGGAGGTCAGCAGGGATCCCAGCCATCGGTCCAGCTCGGCGGCTCGCTCGGCCCGGGCCGCCGCGAAGGCGGCCCGGGCAGGCGCGAGGCCGTCGGCCCTGCTGCGTGCTGAGCGCATCGGTCCTCCCGCCGCGCCGGTCAGAGGGCCTCGGGGCCGGTCTCGCCGGTGCGGACGCGGACGACGGTGTCGACCGGGACGGCCCAGACCTTCCCGTCGCCGATCTTGTCGGTGCGGGCCGCGTTGACGATGACGTCGATGATGTCGTCGGCGTCCACCGCGTCCACGAGGACCTCGACGCGCAGCTTGGGCACCAGGTCGACCTGGTACTCGGCGCCGCGGTAGACCTCGGTGTGGCCTTTCTGGCGGCCGTAGCCGCTGGCCTCGCTGACCGTCAGGCCGCGCACGCCGAAGGCTTCCAGGGCCTTCTTGACGTCGTCCAGTTTGAACGGCTTGATGACCGCGGTGATGAGCTTCATTTCTTCGCTTCCACCTTCGTGCCGACGGAGTGCGCGGAGAGCGCGGCGGTCGCGCCGGAGCCGGTGCCCGCCCGGATGGTGCCGAAGTCGTACGCCGTCTCGGCGTGCGCCGTGCTGTCGATGCCGGCGGCCTCGTCGTCCTCGCTGATCCGGAAGCCCATGACCAGGTCGATGACCTTGGCGATCACGTAGGTGACGACGAAGGAGTAGGCGAGCGTCGCGAGGACGGCGACCGCCTGCTTGCCGAGGAGCGCGAACCCGCCGCCCGCGAGCAGCCCGTCGGCACCGGCGTCGTTGACCGCCGTGGTGGCCAGGACGCCGATGAGGAGGGCGCCGACGATGCCGCCGACCATGTGGACGCCGACGACGTCCAGCGAGTCGTCGAACCCGAGCCTGTACTTCAGGCCGACCGCGAACGCGCAGACCGCACCGGCGGCGAGGCCGAGAGCGATGGCGCCGAGCGGGGTGACGAACGCGCAGGCCGGGGTGACGGCGACCAGCCCGGCGACGATGCCGGACGCGATGCCGAGCGTGGTGGACGACCCGTCCCGCAGCTTCTCCACGACGATCCACGCGAACGCGGCGGCGCAGGTCGCGGCGAGCGTGTTGATGAACGCGACGGCGGCGGTGGCGCCGGCGCCGAGCGCGGACCCGGCGTTGAACCCGAACCAGCCGAACCACAGCAGCCCGGCGCCGAGCAGGACGAACGGCAGGTTGTGCGGGCGCATCGGCTCCTTCGGCCAGCCTCTGCGCCTGCCGAGCACGAGGACGAGCGCGAGTGCCGCGACGCCCGCGTTGATGTGGACGACCGTGCCGCCCGCGAAGTCGAGGGCGCCGAGGTCGTAGAGCCAGCCGGCCTTCTCGCCGTCCGACCACCAGACCCAGTGCGCGATCGGGAAGTACACCAGTGTGACCCACACGAGGGTGAACACGACCCAGGCGCCGAACTTGGCACGGTCCGCGACGGCGCCGCTGATCAGCGCGACGGTGATGATGGCGAACGTCGCCTGGAAGGCCACGAACACCAGCTGCGGGATGCCGGTGCCGTCGTCGGCCGTGGCGGCGTTCTCCAGGCCGACGAGGCCCCAGTCGCCGAACCCGCCGATGAACGAGCTGAGCCCGCCGCCGTCGCCGAAGGTGAGCGAGTAGCCGTAGACGACCCACGCCATGCCCACGACGGCGATGCTGACGAAGCTCATCATCATCATGTTGAGGACGCTTTTCGCCCGGGTCATGCCGCCGTAGAAGAAGGCAAGTCCAGGAGTCATCAGCAGGACGAGCGCCGTGCTCGTCAGCATCCAGGCGGTGCCACCGCTATCGATCTTCATCTCTGAGGGAGTCCCTCCTCGCCAGGGGAACGTGACTGCTCAGAGACTCGGGCGCGGCGGTTTCGGCTGGTGGCGCCCTACGTTTCCGCGGTGTGAAACCCGGTCCCGGCGTGTTTCACCGGTGTTTCCAAATCCTCACAAACCGCATTTCTGCAATATTGGCCCGCTTTTCAGTCTCCCAGGATGGCGTCGACAAAGGCCTCGGGCTCGAAGGGGGCGAGATCGTCGGGCCCCTCGCCGAGGCCGACGAGCTTGACCGGGACGCCGAGCTCCCGCTGCACCTGGACGACGATGCCGCCCTTGGCCGTCCCGTCCAGCTTGGTCAGCACCACACCGGTGATGTTGACGACCTCGGCGAACACGCGCGCCTGCTGCATGCCGTTCTGCCCGGTCGTCGCGTCGAGGACGAGCAGCACCTCATCGACGGTGGCCTGCTTCTCCACCACACGCTTGATCTTGCCGAGCTCGTCCATCAGCCCGGTCTTGGTGTGCAGCCGGCCCGCGGTGTCGATGATCACCACGTCGACCTTGGTGTCGATGCCCTGCTTGACGGCGTCGAACGCGACGCTGGCGGGGTCGGCGCCCTCGTCCTTGCGGACGACCTGCGCCCCGACCCGGTTCGCCCACGTCTCCAGCTGGTCGGCGGCGGCGGCGCGGAAGGTGTCGGCGGCGCCGACGAGCACGGTCTTGCCGTCGCCGACGAGGACGCGGCCGAGCTTCCCGCACGTGGTGGTCTTGCCGGTGCCGTTGACGCCGACGACCATCAGCACGGCGGGACGCTCCCCGGGCGTGTCGGTGTGCAGCGAGCGGTCCAGATCCGGGCCGATCTGCTTGACCAGCTCGTCCTTGAGCAGCCCGCGAACCTCCCCCGGGCTGCGCGTCCCGAGCACCTGGACCCGCGTCCGCAGGTCATCGGTGACCTGGCGGGCCACGGCGGCACCCAGATCGGCGGTGATCAGAGTGTCCTCGATCTCCTCCCAGGCGTCGTCGTCCAGCGTCTCGCGCGACAACAGCCCCAGGAGGGTCTTGCCGAAGGCGCCCTGCGAGCGGGCCAGCCGCGCCCGCAGCCGCACCAGCCGTCCCGCACCCGGCGGCGGCTTCTCGATCTCGACCGTTGGCCGTGGCGGCGGAACCTCCGTCGGCGGGGCCTTCTCCAAGGTGGGCGCGCCCGCGTCCGCCTCGTCGACGGCGGTGGCGCCGCCGGCCCGCTCGGCCGGACGCTCGGCGGCCGGCCGCTCCCGTCCCCGGCGCGGACGCACCAACATGACACCGCCGATGATCAACGCGACGACCACCAGCGCGGCAATGACGATCAGATATTCCATAGCGCCCCCCAGTTTTCCAGAAGCCGCCCACCCGCGCTGACGGCCCCCTGGAACCCCCGGCCCGGAACGACGCCCTTAAGAGGCGCCGCCAGAGGTGCTCACTGCGGGAGTGAGGCGCGTTCGGAGTTTTCCCATTCGTCGACGTTGCGGAGGAGTGCCTCCAGGTAGGAGCGCAGGTGGGTGCGGTAGACGTCGCTGTAGGTGCGCAGGTAGGCGATCTCTCGCTCCATGGCGCGGCGCTCGTCGTCGGGAAGGGCGCCGCCGCGCGGGCGGGCGGAGGCGCGTGCGTGCTGTTCGGCGGTCCGGACGGCCGCGTCGGCGACGGCGGCGGCCTTGCGGTGGGCGTGTTCCAGCATCTGCTCGGCGCGACCCTTGGCGTCGGACAGGATCGCCTCGCGGTGCAGCCGGGCCTCGTGGGCGAGCTCGCGAGTGTAGCGCTCGGCGTCCGCGACGTACAGGTCGGCGGTCTGCTGGGCCTGCGACAGGATCCGGACGGCCTGGAAGTGCGCGTCCTCGGGCGCCAGCACGGTGCCGTTCGTGCCGTCGGCCGCGGCCTGGGCGCGGAGCCGGTTGACCTCGTCGCCGAGCCTGGCCATGTTCGTGAAGACCTGGACGAGTTCGTGCTCGACGTACGCCAGGAACGCGCGGACCTCCTCCTCGTCGTAGCCGCGGCGGCCGAGCGCGGCCCGGGCGAACTCCACCGACCGGAGCTCGCCCGGGGTCAGCCGCGTGCCCTCGTTGGCGACGGGAAGGTTCGGTGGGTTCAACGGGCTCACCTCTGTGCGTCTGCGAAGGTTTCCAGCCGGATGCGGTCCCGCGGGACGCCGAGCAGCGCGAGCTGCTCGACGGTGTGCCCGACCATCGCGGCGGGCCCGCACACGTATGCGTCGTGGTCGTCCCAGGGGCCGCGCCTGGCCACGACGTCGGACAGGTTCCCGTGCTCGACGTCGCCGTCCCCCGGCGACGACGGTCCGGGCGCGGGTGCCGTCTCGAACCAGGACTGCGGTCCCGCATGCGGGGACGACTGGAGCACGGACGGGAAGCCGTGCCCGCCGGGTTCGTCCGACACGGCGGGGATGACGGTGAGCCAGGGGAACTCGTCGGCGAGCTTGGTCAGGTGCTCCAGGTCGTACAGGCCGTCGCGGGTGCGGGCGCCGAAGAACAGGTGGACGCGCGGCGGCTCGGGACGGCCGGCGATCTGCTCCAGGATCGCCTTGAGCGGGGCGAGCCCGGTGCTGCCCGCGACGAGCAGGATGTCCCGGCCGGACGACTCGTCCAGCGTGAGCGTGCCGACGGGGGCGCCCATCCGGACGCGGTCGCCGGTCTCGGTGCCGCGGACCAGGACGGGGCTGACCGGGCCCCCGTCGATCAGCCGGACGTGGAAGTCGATGGAGTGGTCGGGGCGCGGCGCGTTCGCCATCGAGTAGTACCGCCACTGCCGCAGCCGGGACGGCACCTCCAGGGCGACGGACTGGCCGGGCTCGTACGGCAGCGGCTCGTCCGGCTGGACGCGCAGCACGCAGATGTCGAACCGGCGCCGTTCGACGGCGATGACCTGGCCGTTCCACCAGGCTGGCCGGGTTAGGGCGTCCTCGTCGGCGGCTTCCAGCATGACCTTGCCGACGAGGGTGTAGGCGGCGGTCCAGTCGCTCTCGATGTCCTCGGACCATGCCTCGCCGGAGAAGTGCCGGAGCGTCGCGATGAGGCTGGCGCCGACGTGCGGGTAGTGCTCGGCGACGATCCCGAACCTGCGGTGGTCGCGGCCCAGCTGCTGCAGGAACGGGACGAGGTCGGCCGCGTCGTCGACCTGGGCGACGATGTGCCCGAGGGCGCGCAGCAGCTTGTCGCGCTGGTGGCTCATCCCGATCGGGAACATGTCCCGGAGGTGCGGGTTGCGCACGAAGAGGTCGGAGTAGAAGAAGAGCGCGACGGCGTCGCCCTGCTCGGCGACGAGCGCGAAGTTGTCTTTCAGGCGCTGTGCGTCCACTGGATCAGGAGACGAGCTCCGCGGCGGCCTCCGACATGACCCTGGCGACGAGGCCGTAGGCGGCCCTCCAGTCGCGTTCGAGGTCCTCGGTCCAGCCGGGCCCGGTGAAGTAGGCGAGGGTGGCGATGAGGCTGGCGCCGACGGGCGTGTAGTGCTCGTCGAGGACGCCGAAGGTGTGGTGCCGGCGGCCGAGGTCGCGCAGGAACGGGACGAGCTCGTCCTCGTCGTCCACGGTCGCGACGATCTGCGACAGGGCGCCGAGCAGCACCTCGTGCTGCCGGGTCATCCCGGCCGGGAACATGGACCTGAGCTGCGGTTCCCGCGCGAAAAGGTCGGCGTAGAAATATTCGGCGACCTCGCCGCCGTTCACGGCCACCAGGGCGAAATTGTCTTTGAGTTTCTGCGGGTCCACGAGCATCACCCTTCCAGCGGTTCTCCGCACCGGGCGGGGGTGCCCGGCAACGGGGGAGCCGGAGAACCACGGTGCCTATGGGTAGTGGATGGGTCCAACGCACACAAGCCCGCGAGCGTCGCCGCGCCGTCACGTTCGGTTCATGTTGACCGGGTGGTCCATCCCGTTACCGGCGCAAATGCCCCCGTGCCAAACCGTTATAGGGGACTGAAATTACCTCGGTCCAGATCCGGGGGTCCGTCCGAAATATGGAACATCGGGCGGTGTACCGTTCCAGAGAAAGGTGGCGGGATAACGCCGCCGGACGTAATTCAGGCGCGCTCGTGCAGCCGCTGGCTGACGACCTGGGTGACGCCGTCGCCGCGCATGCTGACGCCATACAGGGCGTCGGCGCCCTCCATCGTCCGCTTCTGGTGGGTGATCAGGATGATCTGGGACGACTCGCGCAGTTCCTCGAAGACGGTGATGAGCCGCTGCGTGTTGGTGTCGTCGAGCGCGGCCTCGACCTCGTCGAGGACGTAGAACGGCGACGGCCGGGCCTTGAAGACGGCGACGAGGAAGGCGATCGCGACCAGCGACCGCTCGCCGCCCGACAGCAGCGACAGCCGCTTGACCTTCTTGCCCGGCGGGCGGGCCGCGACCTCCACGCCGGTGGCGAGCATGTCGTCGGGCACGGTCAGCGACAGGCTGCCCTCGCCGCCGGGGAACAGCCGGGCGAAAATGCGTTCGAATTCGCGGGCGGTGTCGTCGTAGGCGGCGGCGAACACCTGCTGGACGCGCTCGTCCACCTCTTTGACGAGGCCCAGTAGTTCTCGCTGGGTCTTCTTCAGGTCTTCCAACTGCGAGGTCAGGAACGCGTGCCGCTCTTCCAGTGCGGCGAACTCCTCCAGCGCAAGCGGATTGACCTTACCGAGCTGGTTGAGCTGCCGTTCCGCGACTTTGGCACGCTTTTCCTGGACGGCCCTGTCGTAGGGGACGGGCTCGGCGGCACCGCCCTTTTCCCCGTCCGAACCGGATTCTTTTTCGGGGTCCTGCGGGACGGGCTGATCGGGCCCGTACTCCGACACGAGCGACTCGACTTCCAGGCCGAACTCCTCCAGGGCACGCTGCTCGAACTGCTCCAGCCGGAGCCGCTGTTCCGCGCGGGCGACCTCGTTGCCGTGGACGACGTTGACGAGCCGTTCGAGCGTTCCGGACAGCTCGCGCACCTGCGTCCGGACGACCTTCAGCTCCGCCTCCCGGGCGGCCTTGGCCTGCTCCGCCGCCTCCCTGCGCCGGACGGCGGCGGCCAGGGAGTGGTCGATGCGCTCCAGGGCCGTCCGCGCGCCCTTGAGGACGGCGTCGGCGACCTTGGCCTGCTGCTCGCGGCGGGCGCGGCGCTGCGCGGCCCGGGCGCGTTCCTCGCGTTCGCGATGGGCGCCGCGTTCCAGCGCGTCGGCGCGTCCGGCGATGGCCTGGACGCGCTCCTCGGCGGTGCGGACCGTCAGCCGCGCCTCCATCTCGGTGGCGCGCAGCTCCTGGCAGCGGGCGTTCAGCTCGTCGCGGGCGTCGGTGTCGTGCCCGGCCTCGTCGGCGACCTCCGCGGCCTCCGCCGACTCGGCGAGCCGCATCGCGAGCTCCTCGGCCGCCTCGGTGTCGCGCTCCAGGGACTCGTTGGCCGCGTCGAGGGCCTTGGTCAGCCGCTCCGCCTCGCCGCGCGCGGCCCGGACGTCGGCCTCCAGCCGGGCGGCGCGCTTGGCCTCCTGAGCGGCCTGCGCGTCGAACTCGCGCAAGCGCGCGCGGACGCGGTCAAGCTCCGTCTGGGCCTGGTTCACGGTCGCCTGCGCCTCGGCTGCGGCGGCTTCCGCGCCCTCCAGCGCCGCCTGTGCGGCCTGCTCGCGCTCTATCGACACGCTGAGGTCATCTGCGGCGGCGCTGGCCGCCGTCTCCGCCGCAGCCAGGTCCTCAGCGGCCTCGTCGAGCGTCGCACGCATCTGCAGGAGGCTCTGGCCGCCGCCTGCCGCGCCTCCCTGCGCCCAGTGCGCGCCCACCAGTTCCCCATCACGGGTGACAACCCGCAGAGACGGTTCCCTACGGACGAGCGCAGCCGCCGCTGGGACGTCGTTCACCACGGCCACTTCACGCAGTAGATGCTCAACCGCAGGACGCACGGAATCCGGCACGTGCACCGCGTCGACCGCATAGTCGACACCCGGGACACGACTCCATGCCCCGGCCGCTCCCCCGCCGATGAGCAGCCCGGCCCGCCCGGCATCACGCGACCGCAACAGCGCCAGCGCGGCCTCGGCGGTATCGAGCGACCCGACCGCGATGGCCTCCGCGGCGTTCCCGAGCGCCGCCGCGACCGCCGTCTCGTACCCGGGACGGACGTTCAGCAGCGACGCGACCGTCCCCAGCACCCCGTCGAGCGACCCGTCGGACCCCGCCGACAGCAAGGCCTCCCCGCCGCCGGCGGCGCTCGCCAGCGTCATGTTCAGGGCTTCGATCCGGGCCTGCAACGCCGCGACCCGCTTCTGCGCCGCCTGATCGGCCGACCGGGCCGACCCCACGGCCGACCGGGCCTCCTTCAACGCGCCACGCGGCCCGCCCACCGCCGCCCGCGCCGACTCGGCGGCGTCCTTGGCCGTGGCGAGCGCCTCCTGAGCGGCCTCGTGCTCCGCCGCCAGCTCCGGGTCCTCGACGACCTCCGCCTCGAACGCCTCGAACTCGACCTGCGCGGACTCCGCCCGCTGCTCGGCCTCCTCCCGCGCCTCGGTGAGCCGCCCGATCTCCGACCGTCCCGCCTGCGCCTTGCTCCGCAGCGCCTCGACGCGCCCGCGCAACCGGGCCAGTTCCTCCCGCCGGTCCGCCGCGGCGCGGGCGGCGGCCTGCAGCCTGCGCTCCTCCGCCGCGAGGGCGTCCTCGGCGCCAGACCGCTCCTCGACCGCGCGGGACAGCCCGTCCTGCGCCTCCTCAAGCGCCGCTCGCAGCATGTCCTCCTGCTCGCGGATCTCGGCGGCCTCCCGCTCCATGTCCTCGGGATCGCGCCCGCGCCGCTCCTCCTCGCGTACTTCGGCCGCGTTCCGGTACCGCTCCGCAGCCAGATCGGCGACGCCGCGCAGCCGCTCCTTCAGCGCCGACAGCTGGAACCAGGTGTCCTGCACCTGCGCGAGCCGCGGCGCCTGCTCGGCCTCCTCGGCCTCCAGCACGCCCTCGCGCTGCTGCGCCTCCGCCAGCGCCCGCTCCGTCTCCGTGCGGCGCTCCCGGACGGCGGCCTCGTCCGCGGCCTCCTGCTCCAGCTTCGTCCGCAGCGTGACGAGATCGTCCGCCAGCAGCCGGAGCCGCGCGTCGCGCAGGTCGGCCTGGATGACGGCGGCCTTGCGCGCGATCTCCGCCTGCCGCCCCAGCGGCTTCAGCTGCCGCCGCAGCTCACCGGTCAGGTCCTGGACGCGGGTCAGGTTGCCCTGCATCGCGTCCAGCTTCCGGAGCGCCTTCTCCTTGCGCTTGCGATGCTTGAGGACGCCCGCCGCCTCCTCGATCACCGCCCGGCGCCCCTCGGGCCCCGAATGCAGGACGCGGTCGAGCTGCCCCTGCCCGATGATCACGTGCATCTCGCGCCCGATGCCCGAGTCCGACAGCAGCTCCTGGATGTCCAGCAACCGGCACGAGTCGCCGTTGATCGCGTACTCGCTCGACCCCGACCGGAACATCAGCCGGCTGATCGTCACCTCGGTGTAGTCGATCGGCAGCGCGCCGTCGGAGTTGTCGATCGTCAGCACGACCTCGGCCCGCCCGAGCGGCGCCCGGTTCGCGGTGCCGGCGAAGATGACGTCCTCCATCTTCCCGCCGCGCAGCGACTTCGCGCCCTGCTCCCCCATCACCCAGGCCAGCGCGTCCACGACGTTCGACTTGCCCGACCCGTTCGGCCCGACCACGGCCGTGATCCCCGGCTCGAACTTCAACGTGGTGGACGACGCGAAGGACTTGAAGCCGCGCAGGGTCAGAGTCTTGAGATACACGCGCTTCCAGTCCTCCTCCACAGCTGAAGAGCCGACAACATCCGTCGAACGATACTGCTTCTACTGGGTTTCTCTCCTCCTTCGGCCCTGGCGGCGCTCCATCGTCGACAAACGCGCGCGATCGCTGCATCGCTCCGACTCGCCTGGCGGCTCGCTGCGCGATCAGGTTTCTCGCACGCTCGAAACCTGCCTTCGGACGCGATCGCAAGCATCGAGGTCGTCGCGTGGTTGCTGTGCGGGCTGGGGTCGTTGCGTCCGGTAGTCGGGCTCCGCTGCGGAGTACCCAGATGGTGGCCATTGCCACAAAAACGTCAGACGCGGACGTACCGAAAAAGGGTCGGGATTGACCGAATCTTGACTGGTTCCCGATGTGACGACCTGGGCCTGTATAGAAATGGCGGATGTCCCCGGTTCACCGAAAAGCGTGAACGGCGACGACACCCAATCCTTGGGCGTGGTCAGGCTCGACTGCTTGGGTCTGTACCTCGGCCGGGGTTACGGGTCGGGCGGCCGGAGGCGCCCAGCGCCGGAGGTCGCACGACCCGACGGTCGGTGGGCCGTTTCGCGAGACGCGCCAGCGGCTCGCGAAACGGTTCGCCGACCGTGACGGGGGTTCCAGGGGGTCGCCCCCTGGGCCAACAGGGTCGCCCCCTGGGCCAGCATCGCCCCCCCTGGGCAGGCACAGCTAAGGGACGCCGAGTGGCCGACGTCCCTGTTCACTCTTGGGAAGCAGGCGCCGATCAGGTCAGCGCCGGTTCACGGTCCTTCACCGGAAGCGACATCACATCGTCGTCCGTCGCCGTCGCAAGCGCGTCGTTCTCCGCCTGGAGCCGTACGAGCTCGGCCTCCAGATCACGTACGCGCTGCTGAAGGCGCCGCATCTCCGCGACCATCCGGGGGTCGGGACCGCCGACGTGGCCGAGTAGAGCCTTCGCCATGACTAAGGGTCCTCCACGCTGAGTAACCAGCAGGGATCGCGCACGAGAATCTGCTGAAGTCGGTGCGCGTATCGTCTAGAGTCGCACCGGCCGGTGTCCTGGTCAAGACGCACATCACAGGCCGGTAACAACCTTCCTCTACTAGTTTAGCAGGTATAAACGAGAGCTCCCCACCCGCGTCACCGCTCGTGGAAACCGGGGGGCTCTCCGCGTGGCCCGGTCCAACGCTCCGTGACGCCGGTGACCTTCCCCGGACGGGCCGGTTCGGCGTGATCACCGTTCAGCAGGTCCAGGAGCAGGCGGCACTTGGACCGAGGGCCTTCCGCGACGACCTCCACGCGCCCGTCGTCCAGGTTGGTGGCGCTGCCCGCCAGGCCCAGCTCCAGCGCCCGTGCCCGGACCCACCAGCGGAACCCGACCCCCTGGACGCGGCCGCGCACCCAGGCCGTCAGCCGCACCGTCTCGTCGCCGTCGTCCATCACGTCCCCCGTTCCGGTCATCGGTCCACGCCCTAGTAGCGTCCCCGCCGGGGGCGGGGCTGGCACACGGGACAGCTGTAGGACGAACGATTCATGAACTCGTCCCGGCGGATAGGCGTCCCGCAGCGGCGGCAGGGCTCGTCGCGCCTGCCGTAGGCGTCCAGCGAGCGCTCGAAGTAGCCGCTCTCCCCGTTCACGTTGACGTACAGCTTGTCGAACGAGGTGCCGCCGACCGCCAGGGCGGCGCTCATGACGTCTCGTGCGGCCTCCAGGACGCGCGCGGCCTCCGCCCGGGTCATAGTCTCGGTCGCCCGCGCCCAGTGCAGCTGCGCCCGCCACAGCGCCTCGTCGGCGTAGATGTTGCCGACGCCGCTGATCAGCGACTGGTCGAGCAGCGCCCGCTTGATCCCGGTCCTGCGGCGGCGGAGGGCGCGGAAGAACGCGTCGGCGTCGAAGGCGTCCTCCAGCGGGTCGGCGGCGATGTGGACGATCGGTTCAGGGACGAGCCCCTGACCGCCGACCTTGTCGGGGGCCAGGTCGGTGACCATGAGGTGCCCGAACGTCCGCTGGTCGACGAAGCGCAGGTCGAGGCCGCCGTCGTCGAAGACGATCCGGACGCGCAGATGCTTCTCACGCTCCTTGTCCGGCTCGCCGACGAGCAGCTGGCCGCTCATCCCGAGGTGGGCCAGCAGCGCCTCCTCGGGCGGCCCCGCGCCGTCGGCGCGCAGCGGCAGCCACATGTACTTGCCGCGGCGGCGGGGGGTGAGGACGGTGCGTCCGGCGAGGCGTCCGGCGAAGTCGGCGGGGCCCGCCTCGTGGCGGCGCACCGCCCGCGGGTGCAGGACCTCGGCGGAGGCGATCGTGCGGCCGGTCGTGAACCGCTCCATGCCCTGCCGGACGACCTCGACCTCGGGCAGCTCAGGCACCGGCCTGGGCCGCCTGTCCGTCCTCAACCGTTCGGCCACCCTGCTCGCCGCCGGCCGGCTCTGCCTGGCCCGGAGCGTCCCGCTGGACGACGATCTCGCGGATCTCGTTCCAGGCGGCCTCGGCGGCGTGCTGCTCCGCCTCCTTCTTGCTGCGGCCCTCACCGGACCCGTAGGTCCGGCCGCCGACCCGCACCGACGCGCGGAACGTCTTCTGATGGTCGGGGCCGCTCTCGGCGACGTGGTACTCGGGGACGCCGAGCTCCTCCACCGCCGTGAGCTCCTGCAGCGAGGTCTTCCAGTCCAGCCCGGCGCCGAGGCCCGCCGAACGGGCGATCAGCGCGTCGAACAGCCGGTGCACCAGGGCGGACGCCTCGTCCAGCCCGCGGTCCAGGTAGACGGCGCCGATCAGCGCCTCCAGCGTGTCGGCGAGGATCGAGGCCTTGTCGCGGCCTCCGGTGCCCTCCTCGCCGCGGCCGAGCCGGATGTGGGCGCCGACGCCGAGGCCGCGCGCGACGCCCGCGAGGGCGCGCATGTTGACGACGGCGGCGCGCAGCTTGGCGAGCTGCCCCTCAGGCAGGTCGGGGTGGCCCCGGAACAGGGTGTCGGTGACGACGAGCCCCAGCACCGAGTCGCCGAGGAACTCCAGGCGCTCGTTGGTGGGCAGGCCGCCGTTCTCGTAGGCGTACGAACGGTGCGTCAGCGCGCGTTCGAGCAGGTCGCCGGTCACTTCGACGCCGAGCGCGCCGGTCAGTTCGGTGCGATCCGGAACCGGATCGCTCTTCTTTCCGCTCACGGGCCCTCCTCGCAGGCCGTGTACCGCGCATGGCGCGGTCGCGTCTGGGGCGCGCGGCCTGGACGGCCGGGCCGGCGAGGATGGGCGAGGAGAGGTCCGCGAAGACGAGGTGCGCGCCGGTCGGCTGATCCCGGCGTGCACCACGGCTCCGGGCGCAGTGAACAACCGTCATCGAGCCCCCACCCGCCGTCTTTCAACGGACGAGCTTCGCTCGACGGTTCGTTCAGTCTCCGCGCCGGTCACCACGCCGGCGTCACGCGCCGGGTGGTCGGTTGCCTGGTCCTGCCGCACCGGGGGGCGGCACGCGCGTCGTCCGCGCGGATCCGCCCCCCAGGATGCGTGAAGACTCAGGCCGACGGGGCGATGACCTCGCGCCGGTTGTAGGTGCCGCAGGTCGCGCACGCGGTGTGCGGCAGCTTCTGGTCGCGGCACGTCGGGCACTCGACCAGGTTCGGCGCCGCGGTCTTCCACTGCGAGCGCCGGTGCCGCGTGTTGCTGCGCGACTTCTTCCGCTTCGGGACGGCCACGTCAGCCCTCCTGCTTTCGTTCTCGTCGATCGGATGATGCACGGGAGCCGTTGCTCCCGTCCCCCCGGTCGGGGGACGCCGGCGCCATGTCGCCGGCGAGGTCCTGCAGCGCCGCCCACCGGGGGTCGGCGACGTCGTGGCGGTGCCCGGGACCGGCGTCCGCCAGCCGCACACCGCACTCCGGGCACAGGCCCGGGCAGTCGTCCCGGCACAGCGGGGACAGCGGCAGCGCGAGCAGCACCGCGTCCCGCAGGACCGGTTCGAGGTCGATCAGGTCGCCCTCGAGGCGGAGCTCGTCATCGTCGGCGTTCCCGCCGGAGCGGGTGTCGTCGTAGACGAAGAGTTCCTGGAAATCCGCCTCGAAGGTCGAGGCGATCGGGTCGAGGCAGCGGGCGCACTCCCCCCGGAGGGGGACGGTCGCCGTGCCGGTGACGAGCACCCCTTCCAGGACCGCTTCGAGCCGGATGTCCAGCTCGATCGCGGCGCCTTCCGGGACGCCCACCATCTCGACGCCGAAATTCTCCGGTGCCGGCACGGACAGGTTCTCCTCCCGCGACGACCCGGGTTGCCTGCCCAGAGCTCGGGTGTCGAGCACGAGAGGGGCGTTGGGGTCGAGACGTGACAGTGGATTCCTGCTTTCGTGAGGCATGAGAATGACGGCCACGGTGATGGCCGATGTCCCAGGGTACCGAAGACCCGGCCGTTGACCCAACTCGCGGCCCCGCTCACCAGGGCGGGCCGCCGGTGCGTGTCCTCGTCCTCGCGCGCGGTCAGTCCGACTTGAGCCGCTCGACCAGCCGCTCGTGGACGAGGTCGGGCACCAGGCCGGAGATGTCGCCGCCGAACTTGACGACCTCTTTCATCAGGCTGGACGACAGGAACGCGTATTCGGGGTTCGTCGCCATGAACAGCGTCTCCACGCCGGCGATGCGGTGGTTCATCTGGGCCATCTGCAGCTCGTACTCGTAGTCGCTGACGGCCCGGAGCCCGCGGACGATCACCGGGATGTTCTGGTCCTTGCAGTAGTCGACGGTGAGGCCGTAGAACGTGTCGACCGTGATGTTGCCGTACTCCTTGGTGACCTCGGAGATCATGTCGGCGCGCTCGTCCACGGTGAACAGGCTCTTCTTGTTCTTGTTGATCAGCACGGCGACGACCACCTCGTCGTAGAGGCGGGAGGCGCGGCTGATGATGTCGAGGTGCCCGTTGGTGACGGGGTCGAACGATCCCGGACAGACGACACGGCGCACGGCGAGAACCCCTTCGCTCCCGGTTTCTGACCTGCGGCGCGAACGTACCAAATCGCATTCGGCCCGCTTTTCACCGGGGGTGCGGCGGGTCGTCCCCATACGCCCGGCGTGCCACGTCAGGCGCCTGTGGCGCGCCCGTACCAGAACACGGCCTCGCCGTAGCGGCGGTCGCGTTCGGGTTCGTAGCCGTCCGGCCAGCGCAGGGCCGGGCCGCGGGCGGCGCGCTCGACGGCGATGAGCGCGTCCGGGGCCGTCCAGCCGTGGTCGCGGAGGTCCTCCAGCAGGACGGCGACGGACGCGTCCGCCAGCGCGTACGGCGGGTCGGCGAAGATCAGGTCGTAGGGCCCGCCCGGCGGGGGCTTGCGGACGAGCCGCTCCACCTTGTCCGCGCAGGGGACGGCACCCGGCAGGCCCAGCGCCTCGGCGTTCTGCCGGATCACCTTCATCGCCCGCGGATGCGACTCGACGAGCAGCGCGCGGGCGGCGCCCCGGGACAGCGCCTCCAGTCCGACGGCGCCCGATCCCGCGTAGAGGTCTGCGACGCGCAGGCCGTCCAGCGGGCCGAGCAGGGTCAGCACCGTGGCGAACAGGCCCTCCCTGGCGCGGTCGCTGGTCGGCCTGGTGTCCCGTCCCGGCGGGACGGCCAGCCGCCGCCCGCCCGCGCTGCCCGCGATGACCCTGGTCATCACCCCAGTATCGCGGCGGCCCGGCGGCGCCCGGGCCCGGTGGGCGCGGACGACACGCCTCAAGAGTGCACAACATGGACAGTCAGTGATTGTGAAACTACACCTAAATGCCGCGATCGCTGTTCACACCCACTACTGGACGTGTAAACGTGCTCGCAGGTTGTGCAACCACTTTCCCCTCAGGAGTATCTGTGCATCACGGTAGGAGACTGGCGGTGACGGCCGGCGCGACGGTGCTCGGCATAGCCGCCATGAGCGGCGTTTCACACGCCGAGACCTCCCAGCCCTCCGCCGAGAAGGGCGCCACGTCGAGCTCCCTGCTCAGCCTTGATCTCGGGCCGCGGACGGCCGCCAAGCCGGTCGAGGCCGGCGGTTCGGGCCTCAAGCTCGACCTCGGCCTTGGTCTCGGCGTGGGCGCGCCGAAGGGCGGCGGCAGCGGGGGCATCCGGGTGGACGCGGGTGTGAACGCCTCGCTGAGCGGCGGCTCGGGCACCCGCCAGGGCAACCGGACCACGGCGTCCTCTGCGGAGCCCGGCATATCGGTCGGCGCCAACGCCGGGGCCTCGGTCGGCAACGCGGTTTCGGCGAACGTGTCGGCGAACGCTTGCGTCGGCGGCTGCCAGGCCCCGACGCCGCCCACCCCTCCGACGCCCCCGGCCCCTCCGACGCCGCCGACCCCGCCCAGCCCGCCGAGCCCGGCGCCGCCGGGACAGCCCGGGCCGCCTTCGGGGCCGCTGCTGCCCGAGCTTCCGTCCTCGCCCATGAAGCCGGGCGCGGCGGGCGTCGGCGAGTTCACGCCGCCGAAGAAGCTGCCGATCACCGGAACCGACGCGCTGCCGCTGGCCCTGCTCGGCATCACCGCCATCGCCGCGGGCAGCGCCGCGGTCGCGGCGACCCGCAGGCGCACGGCCCGCGAGTCCTGAGGATCACGCAAGAGGGGCGCCTTCCCGGCCGGAAGGCGCCCCTTCGACGTGCGGAGCCCCGGCTCAGAGGGCCTCGTTGGCGACGACCTTCCAGGTGCCGCCCGTGAGCTGGAGTTGCAGCCGCTGGAGTTCCACCCGTTCCCGGTCGGTGCACTCGCCCTTGCAGGCGCCGACCGGGACCAGCGCCGTCAGCCGGTCCGCCTGCCCGGCCGAGCGCAGCCCGATGTCCAGGGGCGTGCCCGCGGCGACGGCCGGGTGGCGGGCCACCGCGTCGAGCGCCCCGCGCGCCTGCGTGCCCGGCCAGCTCGCGCCCGACACGTCCGCGCGGGGCGAGGCCGCCTTCAGCGAGTACAGGCTGTCGAGCAGCCAGCCGCCGCCCTGCTTGACCATGGTCGCGCGCATCGGATCCTGGAGCCGGCTCGGGTCGGCGTTCTCCGCGCGGACCGTCCGCTGGACGTACGACAGCACGGTGACCGTGCCCGGCGTGGCCGACACCACCGCCGAGTCGACGATCTCCGCGACGACCGAGCCCTTCTTGTCCTTCAGCTCCTCGCGGTACGCGCGGGTCGCGAGCTGGCGGTCGTAGTCGGCGCCGTACCGCGGCGTCGACACCCGGTGCGCCGCCGCGACGTTCTGGTCGAGGGACGCGTGGTCGAAGCTGAGCACCGTCCTGATCGCCTGCGCGGCCGGGTCGACGACGGCGGCCGCCTCGGCGGGCGGCGCGGCGTCCGAGGTGTCGGCCTTCGCGGGCTCCTTCGCCGAACCGCCGGACAGCAGCGCCCACGCCGCCCCGCCCAGGCCGATCGCGAGCACCACCGCCGCGGCGGCCGCGGCGATGCCGAGCCCGCGGCGCCCGCGCCGCGGCGGGACGGTCTGCGGCGTCTGCGCGTAGCCCACCGGGCCGCCCGGGCCGGTCCCGCCCGAGTCCGTCCCCATCAGGTGATCGGCGCGGCCCACGGTCGGCGGCGCCGACGGCGGCGTCCTCGGATCACCCGCGAAATGGGCGCCGGTGCTGAGCGGGCCCAGATCGTCCTCGATCGTCTCGGCGCCGCCGAGCAGGTTCAGCAGCACCCCCTGCGCCTCCGGCCGCCGCGCCGGATCCTTGTCCAGGCAGGACGCGACCACCCCGCGCAGCGACTCCGGCAGCGCCGACAGGTCCGGCTCGTAGTTCAGGATCCGGTGGAACACCGCGGAGATCGTGTCGTTGCCGAACGGGTGCCGTCCCGTCGCCGCGAACAGCATCGTCGCCGCCCACGTGAACAGGTCCACGCCCGTGCCGAGGTCGGTGTCGGTGACCTGCTCGGGCGCCATGTACGACGGCGTCCCGACCACCCCGCTGCCCTTGGACGCCGACGCCCCGGCGATCCGCGCGATGCCGAAGTCGATGACGCGCGGCCCGTCCGGGCCCATCAGCACGTTGGACGGCTTGAAGTCGCGGTGCAGGATGCCCGCCCGGTGGATCGCCGCCAGCGCCGTCACGGTCCCGATCGCCAGCCGGTCGAGGTCCGTGCCGGTCCGCGGGCCCTTCTCGTTCACCAGCCCGCTCAGCGACGGCCCCGGCACGTACTCGCTGACGACGTACGGCAGGTCGCCGGAGATGTCGGCGTCCAGGACCTGGGCGGTGCAGAACCCGGCGACCCGGCCGATCATCCGCATCTCCCGCTCGAACCGCGCCCGCCACTCCGGATCGCGGCTGAACCGGTCGCGGAGCAGCTTCACCGCGGCCTGCTCGCCGTCCTCACGGCGCCCCAGGTAGACGACGCTCTGCCCGCCCTCACCGATCCGCCCGACCAGCTCGTACGCCCCGAGCCGGGCAGGGTCGCTGGGCAGCAATGGACCAACGGCCGCCATGGGAGCTCCTCCGTCGCATGCGAAACCCGCCACGGACCCTGTACCCGCGCGAGCCCCACATCGCCACTTACGATCGGCTATACGTTAGACGCCTGTAACGGCCCATGCGTTCTCCGTTGTCTGTTATCTATCCGGGGGGGGCGACCCCCCGTACCCCCCGGCTGCGCGGCACGGGTCTCCTCGCTCCGGTCGCTGGCGCTCCCTGCGCTGCGGGGACGCGGCGCGCCGGGCATGCCCGCTGCCTTGTTTACCTGGGGGGCGACCCCCCGTACCCCCGGCCGCGCGGCACGGGTCTCCTCGCTCCGGTCGCTAGCGCTCCCTACGCTGCGGGGACGCGGCGCGCCGGGCATGCCCGCTGCGCTCGCTGGGGCTCGCTCCGCGTGCCTGCCCGTAGCCGGTGGTTGAGGTTCAAACTGCCTTGGCTGGGGTTCAGGCCGTCGCCGTGGTGCGGTCAGGTCTTTTCTAGGAAGTTGGCTCGGTCTTCGTCTAGGAGGGTTGCTAGGACCGTTGCCAGGCCGGGGTGGCTTTCTAGGTCTGGGTCTTTCTCGACCAGGGTTGTTGCTTCTTCTCGGGCGTCTCGGATTACTTCCTCGTCCTTTTGGAGGGTTAGGAGGCGGAGGCTTGAGGTGCGGCCTGCTTGGGCGGCGCCCAGGACGTCGCCTTCTCGGCGTTGTTCCAGGTCTAGGCGGGAGAGTTTGAAGCCGTCGGTGGTCGAGGCTACGGCGTCCAGGCGTTCGCGGGCCTTGCTGCCGGGCTCGGCGTCCGTGACCAGGAGGCACAGGCCGTGCAGGGAGCCTCGTCCGACGCGGCCGCGGAGCTGGTGGAGCTGGGAGACGCCGAAGCGGTCCGCGTCCATGATCACCATGACGGTGGCGTTGGGGACGTCCACGCCGACCTCGATGACCGTGGTGGCGAGCAGGACGTCCAGGTCGCGGTCGGTGAAGCGGCGCATCACCGCGTCCTTCTCGTCGGGGTGGAGCTTGCCGTGCAGGACGCCGATGCGCAGGCCGGAGAGCAGCTCCTCCAGTTTCGGCAGCACCTCCATGATGCCGAGGGGCGAGCGGCGGGCCTCGTCGTCGGACGTCATGGCGTCGCCTTCGTCGCCCTCCTGCTCGCCGATGCGGGGGCAGACGATGTAGATCTGGCGGCCCTTGGACGCCTCCTCCTTGATGCGCTCCCAGATGCGGGCGAAGAACGCGGGCTTCTCGGGCGGCACCACGTGGGTCTGGATCTCCGAGCGGCCCGCCGGGAGCTGCCCGAGGACGGACGTCTCCAGGTCGCCGAAAACCGTCATCGCGACCGTGCGCGGGATCGGTGTCGCCGTCATGACCAGGACGTGCGGGCGCCCGCCGCCGGTCTTCTCGCGCAGCGCGTCCCGCTGCTCGACGCCGAAGCGGTGCTGCTCGTCCACGACGACGAGGCCCAGGTCGGCGAACTGGACGCTCTCCTGGAGGAGCGCGTGGGTGCCGACGACGATGCCCGCGGCGCCGGACGCGGCGTCCAGCAGGGCCTGCTTGCGCGCCTTCGCGCCCTGCGATCCGGTGAGGAGCGCTACGCGGGTGGCGTTGTCGGCGCCGCCTAGCTGTCCCGCCTGGGCAAGGTCGCCGAGCATGCCGGTGATCGAGCGGTAGTGCTGCTGGGCCAGGACCTCGGTCGGGGCGAGGAGGGCGGCCTGGCCGTTGTTGTCCACTACCTGGAGCATGGCGCGTAGGGCGACGACGGTTTTTCCGGCGCCCACGTCTCCCTGGAGGAGGCGGTGCATCGGGTGTTCCAGTGCCAGGTCGGCGGCGATTTCGTCGCCGACCTCGCGCTGGCCCTTGGTGAGCTCGAACGGCAGGCGTGAATCGAACTCTGCTTGGAGGCCGCCGAAGGTCGGGGGGCGGGGTGTGGCCGGGAGGGCGGCGGCGGCCAGGCGGCGCTGTGCCAGGGCTACCTGGACGATGAAGGCCTCGTCCCATTTGAGGCGCTTCTTGGCACGGCCCAGTTCTTCCCAGCTTTTCGGGCGGTGAATGCCTTCGTACGCCTCGCGTAGGCCGATGAGGTTGCGGCGGCTCAGGAGGTTGCCCGGCATGGGATCGGCGGGCAGGTCCAGCTGGTCCAGGACGGTGCCCACCGATGTGCCGATCGTCTCGATGGGGAGGTTCTTCGTCGACGGGTAGATCGGGATGATCTCGTCGGCCCACTCCTGCGCGGCCTGCTCGGCGCCCTTCTCGCGGACGACCTTGTACTGCGGGTGCGCGAGCTGCCGGACCGGCCTGCCGCTGCGCGGCCGGTACGTGCTGATCTTCCCCGCGAACAGGCCGCGCGTGCCGGGCGACAGGTCCTTCTCGGGGCGGTAGGAGCCCTTGCGGCCGAAGAAGCTCAGCTTCAGCTCGCCGGTGCCGTCCGTGACGGTGATCTCCAGGACGTAGCCGGGGCTGCGGGAGAGGGTGCGGCCCTGGACCTTCACGACCTCCGCCATGACCGTGACGTGCTCGTCGTCCTGCAGGCCGCTGAGCTGCGTGAGCTCGCCGCGGTGCGCGTAGCGGCGCGGGTAGTGGTGCAGGAGGTCGCCGGCGGTGTGCAGGTCGAGGCCCTTCTCCAGGACCTTCGCCGTCTTGTCGCCGAGGACGTTGCGCAACGGCTCGTCGAGATTCGCCACGCTGTCTTTTCTAGCCCATGGGACCGACCGGCATCACTGAGTAGTTTTCATCCGGCCTTCCCACGGTGCCCTGTACTGCCGGGCCGGCCGAGGATGAGAAATGCTCACTCGACGCCGATGAGGAGCGGGAACTGTTCCTGGCCGCCGTCGTAGACGCCGACCTCCACGTCCGGGTGCGTGTCGCGCAGATGTCCTTCGAGCGCGGCGGCGAGGCCGGGCGGCGCGTACAGGCCGATGATCAGCGTGGCCAGCTCGCCGCCGCCGGCCAGCATCCGGTCCAGGACCTGCCGCGCGACCTCCACGACGCCCGCGCCGACCGTGACAACGTCCGCCTCGATCAGGCCGAGGACGTCGCCGGCCAGGCACGGGCCGGCGGGGGTGTCCGCCGCCTGCTCGGCGACCTCCAGCCTGCCGAACCGGGTGGCGCCGGCGGCGCGGGTCATCTCGGTCACGTCGTCGGCGAAGCGGCGCAGCGGGTCGTGGACGGCGAGCGCCGCCATCCCCTGGACGGCCGCCTTGGTCGGGACGACCGCGATGCTCGCCCCCGCCTCGCGGGCGCGTTCCGCGGCGGCCTCGGCGAGCGACACGACCGCGGGCTCGTTCGGCAGGACGGTCACCTCGTCGCCCGCCTGGAGGATCGCCTCCGCCAGGACCGCGAGCGGCGGCGCCAGGCCGGGGTCGCGGCGGACCACCCGGGCGCCGCACTCCTCGAACAGCGCGGCGAGGCCGTCGGCGGCGGTGACCGCGATCACCGCGCGGCCGGTGTGCGGGGCGTGCGGCTCGCGCGTCCTGGCGTGCAGGTAGGTGACGCGGATCCGGTGCGGGCGGCCCGCGGCGAGGCCCGCCTCGATGGCCGCGCCCGCGTCGTCCACGTGGACGTGAACGTTCCAAAGCCCGTCGCCCCCCACCACGACCAGCGAATCGCCGATGCGGTCGAGCTTCTCGCGGAGGGTGTGGACGGCGTCGTCCTGCGCGTACAGCAGGTAGATGACCTCGTAGCCGGGACCGTTCCGCTGCTGCGGTAGCCCCTGGGCCGGGGTCTGTGGGGTGGTGGTGCGGGCGGGCACCTCGTAGTGCTCGGGGTGCTCGTCGGTGATCTCGGCTACTAGCGCGTCCAGGACGACGCAGAGGCCGGCCGCGCCCGCGTCGACGACACCGCTGCGGGCCAGCACCTCCAGTTGGCCGGTGGTGCGGTGCAGCGCTTGCCTGGCGCCGGTGGCGGCGGCTCGCGTCACCGCCGCCAGGTCGGTCGCGGACGTTTCCGCGGCCGATGTGCATGCGGAAGCGGCGGCGTCCAGGACGCTTAGGATCGTTCCTTCCACGGGATGCTCGACGGCTCCGCGGGCGAGGGTGGACGCGTGTTTCAGCGCGCCCGCGAACTCCGTCCCGCCGGGTGGTGCGTCCAAGGGGCCGAGGACGTCCGCGAGGCCGCGGAACACCTGGCTGAGGATCACACCGGAGTTGCCCCGTGCGCCCAGCAGCGCGCCGTGGGACAGCGCCCGCCAGGTCTCCAGGGCTCCTGCGCCGCCCGGGATCTGGTCCAGCGCGTCCGCGGCGGCGATCACGGTCAGGTGCAGGTTCGTGCCGGTGTCGCCGTCCGGGACGGGGAACACGTTCAGTGCGTCGATCTCCGCCCGGGTCGTGCCGAGCGCCTTCGCGGCGCCCCTGCACCAGCGCCGGACCGCCGCCATGTCGAGGACTTCGCCCACGCCCGCCCCTCTCACCTTTCGCCCGACTCTTCTGTACCGTGTCAGGGCCATTCGGGGGAAGGTGTAAAGCGGGATGTTTCGCAAGCCGATTCGCGTATCCGCTGGGCGGTCGGCTACTCTGATCCGTGCGCCTCGTCCGAGGCGCTCATCAGTGAGCGCCCATGATGCCCGGCTCGCCCCAGCGGCGACGGGCGGCGCTCCGGTCAGAGTTTCGACACCACTTGGAGTTTCCCGTGGCTTCCGTCTGCGACGTCTGCGGCAAGGGACCCGGTTTCGGCATGCGCGTCTCCCACTCGCACCGCCGCACCCCGCGCCGCTGGAACCCCAACATCCAGCGCGTGCGCGCCGTCGTGAACGGCAGCACCAAGCGGATCAACGCCTGCACGTCCTGCATCAAGGCAGGGAAGGTCGTCAAGCCGACGGTCTGAGCACCGCCGGGCAGGGCTTCGGCCGGCTCATCGGGATGGCCCGATGAGCCGGTTTTTTGTGCCTTCGATCAGGTGCGGTGGCGCCAGCCGTGGTCGACGGGGCCGATCCCGGCGCCGAGCGGGAAGCCCGCGGCGATGGCGCCCGTCACGTACTTCTTCGCCTTCGCCACCGCCTCGGGGACGTCGTCGCCGAGCGCCAGATGCGACGCGATCGCGGACGCGAGCGTGCACCCGGTGCCGTGCGTGTGCCGGTTGTCGTGCCGGGGCGCGGTGAACCGGTGCTCGCGCTCCCCGTCGAACAGCAGGTCGGCGGGCTCGCCCGGCAGGTGCCCGCCCTTGATCAGGACCCACTGCGGGCCGAGCGCCTTGACGGCCTCGGCGGCCTCGCGCAGCCCCGCCTCGTCCACCACCTTGACCCCGGTGAGCTGCTCCACCTCGTAGAGGTTGGGCGTGACGACCGTCGCGACCGGCAGCAGCACCGACCGGACGGCCTGGACGGCGTCGGGCGCGAGCAGCGAGTCGCCGTGCTTGGACACGCCGACGGGGTCGACCACGGCGGGCGCGTCCGAGGCGGCGAGGGCCGCCGCGACCGTCTCGACCAGGGTCGTGGACGCGAGCATCCCCGTCTTGATCGCGTGGACGCCGATGTCGGACAGCACGGAGTCGAGCTGGGCCCGCACCGCCTCGGCCGGCAGCTCCCAGTAGCCCTGGACGCCGAGCGAGTTCTGCGCGGTGACGGCGGCGATGACGCTCATCCCGTGCACGCCGAGCGCGAGCATGGTCTTCAGGTCCGCCTGGATCCCGGCGCCGCCGCCGGAGTCGGAGCCCGCGATGGTGAGCACGAGCGGGGGCGCCTGCCGCGTGGCCGGGACGTCGGACGGGGAATGCGTCATGCCGTCCACTTTATGGCTTTATGCCCTGCGGGCGGCCCGGTGGCCGGGCGGCTCAGACGATGGCGCAGGGCTGGCTGTTCAGGATGCAGGCCGACGGCTTGGCGGCCGTGCCCTTCGCGGCGAACACGATCCGCACCTTCGCGCCGGGCGGGATGGCGGTGCGCCCGCGGACGTGGGCGATCTTGCCCGTCTTCACGACGGTGGCGCCGCTGACGGCGGTGACGGACGCGGTGGGGATCTTGAACGCGAGTGCCCACCTGGTGACGGGACGCGGGCCCTTGTTGGCGATCGTGGCCGTCGCCTTGAAGCCGTCCGGGCCCTTGGACGCGACCTTGAAGGCGATGATGAGGCCGTCGTTGCGCCCCGCGCCACGGCTGGCGCGCTCGTTCTCCTCGCGCTGGGAGACCTGGTTGTCGCGGGGGTTGGTCTGCGTGCTGTCCTGCGGCGCGCCGCCCGCGAAGTTGAGCGCGATCTGCTGCGTGCTCAGCGCGTAGGCGACGATCCCGACCGCGATGACGAGCGCCACGATCGGCAGCAGCGGGACGGGGAGCAGCGAGAGGAACTTGAACGGTCCGCGGCCCGGGCCGGGCGGCGAGGCGGGAGCCTCCGGCTCTCGTGCGTCCGGCGGGCCGGGCAGGTCGGGCGAGCCGAACGGGTCTTCGGGTGCGGTGGCGGGGTGGAGGCTGGGAGCGCCCGGGTAGTCACCGGGATAGTCGCCCGGGAGCGGGTCGAACCGGGGCCGGTGCGGCGGCGGGCCGTGCGTGCGGTGGTCGGTGTCGGGCGGCGGGCCGGTCGAGATCCGGTCGTGCGGCGAGACGTAGACGCGGTCGTCGGTCGGCCCGGAGAAGGCGTCGAAGGAGGTGCCCGGCGGAGCGCCGTAGTACGGACCCTGGGACGCAGTGGCGTCCGGTACGGGTTCGTCGTCCGGTTCTTCGCGCCTGGTGTGTCGTCCCATCCCATCCCTCTTCGATCAGAGGATGTATACCAAACCCGTACCAACCGTGCCTACCGGATGCCCCAACCCGCACGGGCTGTCTCGCTCCGTGCATGGCGTCTCACGTCGGGAAATGATCCCACGCGCCGGACGGTGGTTCGTGCCCGTCCACGTGGACTCCCGCCCCCTCGCCGGCGCGTCCGATCACCGTCCAGTGTGGGGGCAGGACGGTGTTCGGGGGGAAGGTTCCGGCGAAGGCGTGGTCCTCGCCGCCGGTGAGCGCGTGCCGCAGCCCGTCCGGGCCGAGGATCTCCGCGACGGGAACGGCCGACGAGTCGATCTCGATCCGGACGCCGCTCCCGGCCGCGATGTGCCCGAGGTCCTGGACGAGCCCGTCGCTCACGTCCAGCAGCGCGGTGGCGCCGTGCGCACGCGCCTCCTCCCCCGCCGCGTACGGGGGCTCCGGACGGCGGTGTGCCGCGATCAGCTCGGCGGGGCCGTCCCGTCCCTCGGTGAGCAGCGCGAGCCCGGCGGCGGCGTGGCCGAGCCGCCCCCGGACGGCCACGACGTCGCCCGGACGCGCCCCGGACCGGGTGAGCGGAGCCGCGCCGCCCAGGTCGCCGAGCGCGGTGATCGCGAGCATGACGCCGGGCGCGCCGACCACGTCGCCTCCCGCGACGGACGCGCCCGCCGCGCGGCACTCGTCGGCGAGCCCGTCGTAGAGCCGTTCGGCCCATTGCGTCTCGGTGTCAGGCGGGGCCGCGAAACCGACGAGCAGCGCCGTGGGACGTGCGCCCATCGCGACGACGTCGGCGAGGTTCTGCGCGGCGGCCTTGCGTCCGATGTCGTAAGGCCCCGACCAGTCGCGGCGGAAGTGCCGGCCCTCCACGAGAAGGTCGGTGGTGGCCACGACACGCCCGTCCGGCGCGGCGACCACGGCCGCGTCGTCGCCGGGGCCGAGCCGCACGTCAGGCCCCTGCGGGAGCCGCCGCGTCAGCCGGGCGATCAGCCCGAACTCGCCTGCGTCCCCGATCGTGCCCATCCGCCCCATCCGCGCCGTTCCCCCGGTGTTTCCCCGTGTTCGCCCCGTGCGCCTGCCGTCCTGTTCGCCACCGTTCGGGACGCGCCCGGGACGCGCCCGCCCCCGGCCACGCGCGGCGGCGCGTAACACGATACGGTGAACCGTCCGACGGTTGATTCTCCGCCCGGGGAGGACGTGATGGTGCAGGCCTACATCCTCATCCAGACCGAAGTCGGCAAGGCGGCCGAGGTGGCAAGCCATATTTCCGGCATCTCGGGTGTCACTCTGGCGGAGGACGTCACGGGACCCTACGACGTGATCGTCCGAGCGGAGGCGCGCAATGTCGACGAGCTCGGCAAGCTCGTCGTCGCCCAGATCCAGGCGGTCGAAGGCATCACCCGCACTCTCACGTGCCCGATTGTCCACATCTAGGCGCACGCCCTTCCTGGCCGCCGCCGGGCTGGTGCTGGTGCTCGCCGCGTGTGGCGACGGGGCCGTCCAGGTGCCGGTGACGCAGCCGGACGCCGCCACCCGCCGGCTGTGCGAGGGGCTGCGGCTCCCCGAGAAGCTGCACGGGCAGCAGCGCCGCGACACCTCCCCGAGCTCGCCGCTGACCGCCGCGTGGGGTTCGCCGCCGATCGCGCTGCGCTGCGGGGTGCCGCGTCCCGCGACGCTCCATCCGACGTCCCAGCTGGTGACGATCAACCGGATCGACTGGTTCGGGCAGCCCGTGGACCGTCCGGTCACGTTCACCGCCGTCGCGCGGCAGGCCTACGTCGAGGTGACCGTCCCGCCCAAGTACAACCCGGCCGGGGACGTCCTCATCGAGCTCGGCCCGCTGATCGAGGCGACGATCCCGCAGAAGCCCGAAGGCCAGATCTGACGACGCCGGGCGTCAGGGCGCCAGGTCGACGCGGATGTCCTTCGTGGAGTCGGGCAGCAGGATGACCGTCGCGCCGTTGTGGCGCGTCCAGCCCACGGGGAGCAGGAACCAGCGGCCGCCCTCATGCGCGAGCGTGCGCAGGCCGTTGTAGCGGTAGCTGAACGCGGCGTCCTTGGCGTCCAGCCGCAGGACGGCGACCCCGGACCCGGTGATGTGCAGGCGCTCGCGGGAGTACACGACCGCCTGCGGGCTGGTCGGCAGCGACAGCTCGATGGCGCGGGCCGCGTCGATGCCGTGCTCCTGCGCCGCGTTGGCCGTGGCCCAGAAGGCCGCGATCAGCGCGAGCGCGATGAGCAGCAGCCGCCGGACGGGACGGGTCGAGGCGAGGATCTCCGACCAGCCGCCCCGCGCCACCCCGTAGCGTGACGCGGTCCCGGCGACGTACTCCAGCAGGAGGGTCCCGCCGCCGAGCGCCGCGGGCGACAGGTAGGGCCCGCTGACCGCGTCCTCGGCGTGCCGGTGCAGGCTGACGGCGCCGATCGTCACCAGGGTGACCGCGATGGCCGTGAGCAGCAGGCACACGAGCACCCGCTGCCGGTGGGACGCGCCGCGCAGCAGATGGACGAGCAGGTGATGGGCGACGAGCGCGCCCACGCCGAACACCATCACCGACGCCAGCGGGGAGAACACCGGGCCCGCGCTCACCACGAGGTAGTCCGTCGTCGTGAAGCCGACCGTGCCGAGGTCGATCCCGAAGTAGGAGAAGAGGGCCCGCTCGCGGACGTAGCCGAAGTAGTACAGGATCGCCGTCAGCACACCGGTGGACGCCAGCACCCGTCCGGCGATCTCGACGAGCTGCCCGATCGCCCGTTCCCCGCCGCCCGGCGCCGCGCCCGCACCGCCCGGCGCCGCGCCCGCACCGGCAGGCGCTTGAGCCGGTTCTCCAGCAGGCTCTTCGGGCATCGGTCAGGTTCCCGCGGGTCCCGGGCCGTCGTCCTCTTCGGGCGGGGCTTCTTCCGGGCTGTCGGGTTCGGGCTCGGGAGTGATCTCGGACCCGCCGCTCGGCCCCTCCGGCGAGGGCGACTCACCCTCCGGCGACCCCGGCTCCCCAGGCGACTCATCGCCGGTCGCGGATTCGGGCGGGGGCGTCGCGGCGACGTCGAAGAACTCCGTCCGGGTCTTCACTCCCACCCGCAGGCACACGTTCCCCTGACCGTTGCCGCACTTGGAGCTGTCCTTGACCTCGACGATCCCGGCCGGGTTGCCGCTCGTCTCGTGCGCGATCATGCAGGGCGAGTCCGGACGGCACGGACGCCGGTTCTTGAACTGCTCCTTGATGGACCGGGCGCACGCGTCGCCGCCCGCATCGGTGATCTCGACCGCCTCCCGGCACGCCGCCGCGATCTCCTGCAGCTGCGCGTCGGAGATGCGGGTCTGCGCGACGTCCGTCGCCTGGGGCTGGACGTCACCGCCGACGGCCAGGCCGCTCGGCTGCATCGGCAGCGGCGTGGTCGCGAGCGACGCCTCGTCCTTCCCGCCGCCGCACGCCACGGCGCAGAGCATCAGGATGAGCGCGCCGGCAGCGCGACCTCGCCGAGACCTCATGCTCGCCCCCCGTCATCGCGTGGTGACCCCGCGCATGCGCGATGGGTTCCCCCAGGTCAGACCGTAAAACCGAGCGAACTCGTGGTGAGGCGGGTGGGATTCGAACCCACTCAGCGCGATGGCAACCGGGTTACAGCCGGACCCGACTCTCCGAACGTCGGCGCCGCCTCAAGCACGGGCCTGGGCCCGCGTCACGCGACCGTCGTCCGGCCGCGTCGTACCTCCGGAGGGATTCTGTGCTAGCCCTGGCCAACCAGATCCATCGCACAGCACCTCATGCTGCCGTCTCTGCCGTTGGACTACGGAGGCATGCGTGCGGCCCCCGGGACTCGAACCCGGAACATCCACTTCCTGAGAGTGGCCTCTCTGCCCATTGGAGTAGAGCCGCAAGAGAGATTCGCGAGGTGGCGTCACTCGCGGCGGCTCGACCGGGGGATCGTCAGGAGACGGGATACCGGCCGGGGCGGGCGTGCGACGCCGAGGGCAGTCGAAGTCGATACTGCTCCATGGCCATGGCCGGTCCTCCTCTCAGAAGCCTCGTGTCTTGGACGGGCTGACGTCGTCCACAGTGCCAGCAGCCCGGAAACCGCCGCAACGCATTTTCCGGCTGGGTCAGGTCTCGTCCGGGAGGGCCGAGCCGAAGGCGACGAGCAGCCAGAACGCGACCATGACCCAGCCGAGCGCGATCCCGGTCACCGCGAGCCCCATCCCGCGTTCGCCGGAGCGCCGCAGCCGCGCCCACGCCAAATGCCCCGCGATGATCGCCGGAATGGACGGGAGCCCGCAGGTGATCAGACCGACCGCGCCCATGGACACCGCGTAGATCGCGAGGTTGTTCATGGGCGGTTTGACATGCGGATGGTGCGCGGCATGCGGGTGATGCGCGGCGTGCGAGTGATGCGCGGCGACCTGGTACTGGTGACCGGGCGCCGCATGCGGCGGCTGCGCCGGGTAGCCGGTGTAGCCGTCGGGCCGCCGGTAGGCCACGCCGCGGGCGGCGATCGCGTCGGCGTACCGGTTCCACGTCTCCGCCTCGGCCGTGCGGCCCTGCCCGTGCAGCAGCATGGCGAGGCTGCGCATCGCGCCCGGGTCGCCGGCCTGGGCGGCCTGCCGGTACTGCCGCTCGACCAGCGCCTCCGCCTCCCCCACGGCGAGCCGCGGCTCCGGGGCCTCGGCGGACCCATGCGTCTGCTGCTGCGCGGGCGGCTGCGTCTGATGCTGCGCTGACGGCTGCGTCTGGTGCCGCGCAGGCGCTGGCGTCCGGGGGTGGTCGCCGGTCGGCGCGGGCTGCCGGACGCCGCTGGAGATGAGCCCGTCCAGCAGGGACTGGGCGGACGGGCGCCGCGCCGGGTCCTTGGTGAGCGCCGCGCGGACGGCGTCGAGGAGCGAGCCGTCCAGCCCGCTCAGGTCCGGTTCCCCGCTGACGATCTGGTGGATGATCGCCGGGATCGAGGTGCCGCCGAAGCAGGGGCCGCCGCGCGCGGCGAACGCCACGGTCGCGCCCCAGGCGAACACGTCGGACGCCGGTGTCGCGCCGCGTCCGTCCAGCTGTTCGGGGGCCATGAACGCGGGCGTGCCGACGATGCCGCCGGTCGCGGTGAGGCGCGTCCCGTCCAGGGAGCGGGCGATGCCGAAGTCGATGACCCGCGGGCCGAATGTGGACAGCACCACGTTGGCGGGCTTCAGGTCGCGGTGGACGACGCCGGCGTCGTGGATGGCGGTCAGCGCGGTCGCGATCCCGACCGCGACGGCCTCCAGGTCGGCGCCCCGCAGCGCGCCGTCCGCGGTCACGGCGGCGTCCAGGCTGGGCCCGTTCACGAACTCGGTGACCAGGTAGGGCGGGTCGGCGCCGGGGTCGGCGTCCAGGACGGGCGCCGTGCAGAACGGCCGGACCCGCTGCGCCGCCGCGACCTCCGCCTCGAACCGGGCGCGGTACTGCCGGTCGGCGGCGAACTCGCGCCTGATCACCTTGATGGCGACCTTGCGTCCCGACGCGTCGAGCCCGGCGTAGACCGTGCCCATCCCGCCCTCGCCGAGCCGGTCCACGACCTGGTACGGGCCGATGCGTTCCGGCAGGTCGCCATGCGGCACGGGACATTCTCCTCGGGATGGGTTACAGCCCCCCAAGCCTGGCACATCCGGCGGCCTCCCGCCGCCGAAGGCGACCGGCACGCCCCCGAATCCGGGAATACACCCCTCCGGGGTATATGTTACCGTCGCTGATCAGTACCCCCTAGGGGTATTCGACCTCGACGATTGGACGTCCCATGTCTCCGGACCCGCGGCGCTGGTGGGCGCTGACCGTGCTCGCCACCGCACAGTTCATGGTCATCATGGACACCTCGATCATCGGCGTGGCGCTGCCCGACATGCAGCGCGACCTCGGCTTCAGCCAGGGCGGGCTGCAGTGGGTCTTCAACGCCTACGTCGTCGCGTTCGGCGGCCTGCTGCTCCTCGGCGGCAAGCTGTCGGACCTGCTCGGCGCCCGCCGCGTCTTCGCCGCCGGATGGGTCGTGCTGATCGCCGGCTCGGCGATCGCGGCCGCCGCCGGCGGCACCGCGGCGGAGCTCACCGGACGCGCCGTCCAGGGCGTCGGCTCCGCGCTCATCGCGCCCGCCGCGCTCACGCTCCTCATGGTCCTCTTCTCAGCGCGTCCCAGGGAGCTGGCGAAGGCGATGGCGTTCTACGGCGCCGCGGCCCCGGCCGGCGGCACCGCGGGCGTCTTCCTCGGCGGCGTCATCACCGAATGGCTGAGCTGGCCCTGGATCTTCATCATCTACATCCCGATCGGCGTGGCCACGCTGGCGCTGGTCCCGTCGCTCCTGCCGGCCGTCCCGGGCCGCCGCACGGGCCTGGACGTCCTCGGCGCGCTCGCGGTCACCGCCGGTCTCGGCCTCGCCGTGTACGCGATCGTCCAGGCGCCCGAGCGCGGCTGGGACGACCCCGCCACCGCGCTGCAGCTGGGCGGAGCCGTCCTCCTGCTGGCGGTCTTCACGGGAATCCAGCGCGTGCTGCGCTCCCCGCTGATGCCGCTGTCGATCTGGCGGACGCCGAACCTCGCCGCCGCGAACGCGTCGATGGTCGTCCTCGGCGCCGTGTGGATCCCGATGTGGTACTTCCTCAACCTGTACCTGCAGCAGGTCCTCGGCTACGGGGCGTTCCCCAGCGGCGCGGCGCTGCTGCCGATGACGGCGCTGATGACGGTGCTGATGGTCGGCGTCACCGGACGGCTCATCACCCGCTTCGGCACCAAGCCGCTCATCGTCACGGGGCTGGTCGTCCTCGCCGCCGGGCTGGCGATGCTCTCCACCGTGAGCCCCGGCGGGACGTTCGCCGCGGACGTCCTGCCCGGCTCGCTGGTCTCCGCCATCGGCATGTCGCTGGTCTTCATCCCGGCGACGATGGCCGCCATCGGGTCCGTCGCGCCGGAGCGGGGCGGTCTGGCCTCCGGCATCGTCAACACCACCTACCAGGTCGGCTCCGCGATCGGCCTCGCCGCCATGACCGCGCTCGCCACGTCCCAGGGCGCCGACAAGCTGGGCGACCTGCCCAGCCTCACGGACGGCTTCCAGGCCGCCTTCACCGGCGCCGCGATCGTCGCCCTGGCCGGAGCCGCCCTGGCCGTCCTCACCCACCGCACCCGCCCGGCGCCACAGCCCGAGAAGACCGAAGAACCTGCCGCGACCGTTCACTGAACCGACCGTGCCGTGCCCGGACATCCCGTCCGGGCACGGCACAATTCACTCCAGCTCCGATTTCTCAGCCGACAACGGTGGTATGGCGAGAAGTCAGGGTCTGGCGGGAACCTGGAGGGCCAGGCGAGCGTCCAACGTCAATGCGTGGACGCTCCTTCGTGTCGGTCACGACCGTTCTGGTGCTCGCCGGGTCCACCGGCTGCAGCGGGTCGTCCGGCCCCGATGACCCGCCGCTTCCGGCTCCGCCGATGCGGCTCGTCGCCTATGACGGGTGCGACGCCCTCCTGGACGGCCTGCGCCGTGCGACGGCGGACAAGGTCGGGCCCTACGGGCTGAGCGACGGGCCCCCGATGTTCGCGCTGCCCGAGGGTGACATGGCCACGCGGAAGGGACCGCAGGCCGCCCAGGCGCCCAGCGGCGGGCAGGGTGCGCCTCAGCAGCACTCCAAGACCAACTCCCATGAGGCGGGCGCGGACGAGCCCGACCTCGTCAAGACCGACGGACGCCGGATCGTGACGCTCGCGGACGGCGAGCTCCAGGTCATCGACCCCGCCACCCGCAAGATCGCGCACACGCTGGACATCCCGGGGCCCCGGGGTCTCGGCCCGGACGGCGGCGGGCAGATGCTGCTGAGCGGCGACCGCGTGCTCGTGATGACGCAGCGCACGATGATGATTCCCTACGAGCGGCCGTCGCTGCCGGGGACGGAGAGTTCGCCCAAGCCCACGCGGACGGCGCCGACGACGCGGCTGACACTGGTCGACATCTCCGGCGCGCCGAAGGTCGTCGGGACGATGACGACCGAGGCCGACTACATGGACGCGCGGCAGAGCGGCTCCACGGTGCGGGTCGTGATGCGGTCCAGGCCGCAGATCGACTTCCCCACGCGCGACGGGTGGCACGGCGAGGGCCGGAGCGATCGCCGGCGGGACGACGACGAGGCCGTCAAGGCGAACCGGGCGGCCGTGATGAAGGCGCCGCTCGACGCCTGGCTGCCCTCCTTCCAGGTGGACGGCGGCAACGGCGCGCCCGCGAAGAAGTACCAGCCGCCGTGTGACCAGGTCAGCCGTCCGGCCTCGTACGCGGGGTCGTCCATGCTGAGCGTCCTGACGTTCGACCTGGCGCAGGGGCTCGGCGATCCGCAGGCCATCGCCGTCACCGCCGAGGGGTCGACCGTCTACGGCAACGGGAAGAGCCTCTACGTCACCGGCACTCCCCCGCAGCCGTTCATACCTATGCCGAGAAGGTCGTCGGCGAAGCCTCCCGAGCAGCGCACCGATGTCTACAAGTTCGACGTCGGCGGTAAGGGACGTCCCCGGTATGTGGCATCCGGCTCGGTGAAGGGCGACCTGCTCAACCAGTACTCGATGTCGGAGCACGACGGGAACCTGCGGCTGGCCACGACGACCGGCCGGTTCGACCCGGGCAACCGGTCGTCGCAGAGTTCGGTGTACGTGCTGGCGCAGCGCGGCGCCCGGCTCGACGAGATCGGACGCGTCGACGGGCTGGGCAAGGGCGAGCGGATCTACTCGGTCCGGTTCATGGGCCCGGCCGCGTACGTCGTGACGTTCCGGCAGGTCGACCCGCTGTACGTGCTCGACCTCACCGACCCGCGCCGGCCCCGCCGCACCGGCGAGCTGAAGATCCCCGGCTACTCCGCCTACCTGCATCCGGTCGGTGACGGGCGGCTGCTCGGCGTCGGGCAGGACGCCGACAAGTCCGGGCGGCGGCTCGGGCTGCAGGTCTCGCTCTTCGACGTGAAGTCCGCGCCGCGGCGGCTCGACGCCTATCAGCTTCCAGGGGCGAACGCCGCCGCCGAGTTCGAGCCGCATGCGTTCCTGTACTGGCCCGCGAACGGCCTGACCGTCATCCCCGCCACCGGGGAACGGAGGATCGGCGGCGAGGCCATCGTCCTCAAGGTCGAGGGCGACAAGCTGCGCCGGCTGGGCACGGTGACGCATCCGGAGGACGACGGGTACGGGCGCTCGATCCTGCGGTCGCTGATCGTGGGCGACACGCTCTGGACGATCTCCGACGCCGGCGCCCGCGCGACGGGCATCGCCGACCTGAAGGAACGCGCCTGGCTCGCCTTCGGCTAGCGCGGGCCGGGCGCCGATCGCCGGGCGGCTAGCGCAGGCCGGTCGAGCGGTGCAGGGCCGTCTGGATCAGGCGGTCGACCAGCGCCGGATAGTCGAGGCCGGTCGCGGCCCACATCTGCGGGAACGCCGACGCGGGCGTGAAGCCGGGCATGGTGTTGATCTCGTTGAGGATCCAGCGGCCGTCCGGCGTGTGGAAGAAGTCGACGCGGGCGAGGCCCTCGCAGTCGAGGGCGTCGAACGCGCGGACGGCGAGGCGGCGGACCTCCTCGATCGCGGCGGGCGGCAGGTCCGGCGGGATGGCCATGCTGGTGGCGCCGTCGAGGTACTTGGTCTCGAAGTCGTAGAAGTCGTGGCCGCCCGCCATCAGCACCTCGGCGGGCAGGCTCGCCTCGGCGGGGCCGTCGTCGAGGCCCTGCAGCACGCCGCACTCGATCTCGCGGCCGTCGATGGCGGCCTCGACGATGACCTTCGGGTCGTGCTCGCGGGCCGCGTCCACGGCGGCCTCCAGGCCGGCCTCGTCGGTGACGCGGCTGATGCCCATGCTGGACCCGGCGCGGGCCGGCTTGACGAACACCGGCCGCCCGGCCGCGAGGCCCAGCTCCTTGATCTCGTCGATCTTGCGCTTGCGCTCGCGCCGCCATTCCCGGTCGCCGACCAGGACGTACGGGCCGACGGGCAGCTCCTGCGCCTGCCAGACGAGCTTCATGAACCCCTTGTCCATGCCGACCGCGCTGGCCAGCACCCCGGCCCCCACGTACCGGACACCGGCCAGGTCGAGGAGGCCCTGGATGGTGCCGTCCTCGCCGTAGGGGCCGTGCAGCAGCGGCAGCACGACGTCGACGTCGCCGAGCCGCTCGGGGACCTTGCCCTGCTCGACGACCATCAGGCCGCGGCTGTCGGGGTCGAACGGCAGCGCGAGGACGCCGCCGGACCCGGTCACCTCGGGCAGCCGGCCGCCCTCGATCGCGAGCCGCAGGTCGCCGGGCGGCAGCACCCAGCGGCCGTCGCGGGCGATGCCGATCGGCACCACCTCGTACCGGTCCCGGTCGATGGCGGCCATGACGGCCCCCGCGGTGACGCAGGAGATCGCGTGCTCGGAGCTGCGACCGCCGAAGACCACGGCCACGCGGATCTTTGAAGCCTGGGACATGAGGCCCGACCCTACCGTTGATCAGCTCGGATCGGCCACGAGCGGCCGGGCGGGGCGATCATGTCAGACCCCGTAGCGTTCCGGCTTCGGGGACCGGGAGATCAGCGAGATGGCCGCCTCCTTGATCGGCATCCCGTGGTGCAGGACGGCGGTGACCGCCTCGGTGATCGGCATCTCGACGTTGTGCTTGCGGGCCAGCTCCAGCACCGCCTCCGACGACTTGACGCCCTCCGCCGTCTGCCTGGTGACGGCGATGACCTCCTCCAGCGTCATGCCGCGGCCGAGGTTCTCGCCGAAGGTGCGGTTGCGCGACAGCGGGGACATGCACGTCCCGACGAGGTCGCCCATCCCGGCGAGCCCGGCGAAGGTGTGCTCGTCGGCGCCGAGCGCGGCGCCGAGCCGGGCGATCTCGGCGAGCCCGCGGGTCATCAGCAGCGCCTGCGTGCTGGCGCCGAACCCGAGCCCGACGGACATGCCGACGCAGAGCGCGACGATGTTCTTCACCGCGCCGCCCAGCTCGCAGCCGACCACGTCGGTGGTGGTGTAGACGCGGAAGTACGGCGTCATCGTGGCGGCCTGGAGGCGTCGCGCGGCGTCCTCGTCGGCGCAGGCGGCGACGGCCGCGCCGGGCTCCCCGCCCGCCACCTCGCGGGCGAGGTTCGGGCCGCAGAACACGGCGACGCGCTCCTCGGGGACGTCCGCGACCTCGCAGATGACCTCAGACATCCGCCGGGACGTGCCGATCTCGACGCCCTTCATCAGGCTGACGAGCACCGCGTCCGGCGGCAGCAGCGGCACCCACGCGGCGAGGTTCTGCCGGAGCGTCTGCGCCGGGACGGCCAGCGCGACGAAGTCGGCGCCGCGGAGCGCCTCGGCCGGGTCGAGCGTGGCGCGGACGGTCTCCGGCAGCGTGACGCCGGGCAGGTAGTCGGGGTTCTCGTGCCGCTCGTTCACGGCCTCCACGACCTCGGGGCGCCGGCCCCACAGGACGACCTCGCCGCCGGCGTCGTGCAGCAGCTTGGTGAACGTCGTCCCCCAGGACCCGGCGCCCATCACCGCGGTGCGGAACGTCACGAGCCGTCCGCCTTCGACTTCGCGGGGTCGAGCGGTGCGGCGCGGCGCTCGTCCAGGACCCGGTGGTGGTCGTAGCGGTCCTTCGGCGGCTCCTGGCCGCGCAGCTCGGCGAGCAGGCCGGTGATCGCGGCCATGATGGCGTCGGTGGCGGCGCGCAGCGTCTCGCGGCTGAGCGGGCGCCCCTCGTACGCCGACAGGTCGACGGGCGGCCCGGCGACGACCTTCATCGTCTTGCGCGGGAACGGGTGGAGCCCCTTCTTCAGGCTTCCCGCGAGGCCCGTCTGCTCGGCCTTCTTGTACGGCATCAGCTCGTGCGCGCCCCAGTTCGCCACCGGGACGACCTTCGCGCCCGTCTTCAGCGCCAGCCGCGCCACCCCCGTCTGCCCGGTCATGGGCCACAGGTCGGGGTCACGGGTGCAGCTTCCCTCCGGGTAGACGACCAGGCACTCGCCGTCGAGCAGGGCCTTCTCAGCGTCCTGGAGCACGAGGGACGCGTCGTCGTGGTCGCGGTAGACGGGGATCTGGCCGGTGCCGCGCAGCACGCTCTTGATGAACCGCACGTCGAAGAGCGTCGATTTGGCCAGGTAGACGGGGTAGCGCCCGGACGCGCAGACGAAGTGCGCGAGCGCGAGCGGGTCGGCTTCGGAGATGTGGTTGGCGGCGATGATGACACCGCCCTCCCCCGGCACGTTGCCGCGGCCCCGCCAGTCACGTTTCAACAGCCCGGACAGCAGCGGCCGCAGGATGACGATGGTGAGCTTCCGCCAGCCCGGCGAATACGCGTGGCCCATGGCTCGTCTCCTCCTCATCCATCCAACGTGAACGCAGGGTTCACTCAAGTGTCGCGGTTGCGTGCGCATAGTGTCGAGTTGCCATGTCTACCGCAGAGCTCTCCCAGTGGTCGCTCGTCGTGCCGGTCAAGGTGCTGGCCCGGGCGAAGACCCGCATGTCCGCCGCCGCGGGCCCGCACCGCGAGCGGCTCGCGCTCGCGGTGGCGGCCGACACGGTCGCCGCCGCGCTGCGCTGTGACCGGGTTCGCACCGTGATCGTCGTCACCGACGACCCCCTTCCCGCCGCCGAACTCGCCGCGCTCGGCGCCCGCGTCGTGCCCGACGTCCCGGACGCGGGCCTGAACCCGGCGCTCGGCTACGGCGCCCGCCGGGGCCGCGAGTTCGCCGCGGAGGCGGGCGTCGACACGGGCGTCGGCGCACTGTCAGCCGACCTGCCCGCTTTGCGACCCCTTGAACTCGCGCGCGTCCTGGACGCCGCCGCACGCTCCCCCGAGGCGTTCGTCCCGGACGCCGCGGGCACCGGAACGACCCTGTACACGGCCCGTCCGGGCGTCCCGTTCTCGCCCGCCTTCGGCGCCGACTCCCGCACCGCGCACCGGGCCCGCGGTGCCCGCGAGCTCCTGCTGCCCGGCACCGACACCGTCCGCCGCGACGTCGACACCCTCGACGACCTCCGCGCGGCGCTGGCGCTCGGCGCCGGGCCCCGGACCGCCGCCGTCGCCGCCGAACTCCCCGCGCTCGCCTAGCGCCCCGGCTGTGCCTATGGTTCCGGTATGCAAGGCACGGTGAAGGACTACGACGCGGAGACCCGCTCGGGCAGCGTGCTGCTCGACGACGGGACGGAGCTGCCCTTCGACGCGGACGCGTTCGCCGCCGGGGGCCTGCGCCTGCTGCGCTTCGGCCAGCGCGTGAACCTCGCGATGGACGACGACCGCATCACGACGGTGACCCTTTCCACATTCCCGCTCGGTTAGCTCTCAAGAAGCCTCAGCCGGGCCACGGGTCGTGCGGCCGGAGGCGCTCCGCGCCGGAGGTCGCACGACCCGAGCACGGCGGGTGCGTTTCACGAGACGCGCCAGCGGCCCGGGAAACGTGCCCGTCGTGCCTGACGGGGGTTCCAGGGGGTCGCTCCCCTGGGCAAACACAGCGCCCCGTGCCTGACGGGGGTTCCAGGGGGTCGCTCCCCTGGGCAAACACAGACAGCGCCCGGGGCCGTCCTAGGACGGGCGCCCGGGCGCTGTCGGGTGAAGCTACGCCTTGCCGGCCACCCGGTTCTTGAAGTCGGCGCCGGCCTTGAACTTCGGCACGGACGTCGCGGGAACCTGGATGGTCTTGCCCGTTGCGGGATTGCGGGCCGTACGGGCAGGCCGGTCGGCCTTCTCGAACGAACCGAACCCGGTGATCGCGACCTTGTCGCCCTTCGCGACGGCGGTCTGAATCGCGTCCAGGATGGCGTCGACGGCCTCGGCTGCGGCCTTCTTGCTGCCCAGTTGGTCAGAGATGGCGTCGACCAGCTCACGCTTGTTCATGGGTTACTCCTCTAGTTCCCCCCTTGCCCGAACGAAACTAAGGGACCCCAGGCATGGACACAATCACCTGCACGCACGAGTTGGCGTGTCGCTGGCGTTTTTGTCGGCCTCGCCCCCGTCTCGCCGGGTGACCGGACCGGATCCGGCCACAGGGCACGCTAACCGACGTCGGGGCCCTCGTGGAAATCGGCCAGGAACGTCTCCAGCCTGCGGGCGGCCAGTTCGGGGTCCCTTTTCGCCAGGTCGGTGATCGCCAGCAGATGGCGGATCAGCCGCCGGCGGGACGGCGCGGGCAACGGCGCGACGGCCCGGTGAGCGTCACGCAACTGTCGTGCGAGCTGCGTCAACGCAGGATCGTCGAACTCCGGCCCGAGCCACGGGACGGTGCTCAATACATGCCTCCGAACGGTCGAACGGGTCTTCGCACTAGGAGAATTCTCCCTGGTCGCGGTTCCCGTCCGTCCACCCGGGGCCGAAAAAGCCGTGAACGGCCTATACCAACGCCCTACACGGTCGTGGGGAACCAGGGGCGGCGGGTGCCCTCGAAATCGGTGATCGCGTCGGCGTGGCGGAGGGTGAGGCCGATGTCGTCCAGGCCCTCCATGAGCCGCCAGCGGGTGTAGTCGTCGATCTCGAAGGCGGCGGTGACGCCGTCCCAGCGGACCTCGCGGTTCCCCAGGTCGACGGTGATCTCCAGCGCGGGGTCCTTCTCGATGCGCGTCTGGAGGTCGTCGACCTGCTCGCCGGTGAGGACGACGGGCAGCAGGCCCATCTTCGTGGAGTTGTTGCGGAAGATGTCGCCGAAGCGCGGGGCGATGACGACGCGGAAGCCGTACTGCTGCAGCGCCCAGACGGCGTGCTCGCGGGACGACCCGGTGCCGAAGTCGGGCCCGGCGACGAGGACACCCGCCCCGTCGTACTGCGGCTGGTTCAGGACGAAGTCCGGGTCCTCGCGCCAGGCGGAGAACAGGCCCTTGTCGAACCCGGTGCGGCTGACCTGCTTGAGCCAGACGGCCGGGATGATCTGGTCGGTGTCGACGTTGCTGCGGCGCAGCGGGACGCCGCGCCCGGTGTAGGTGGTGAACGCTTCCATCGGGACTCCTTACAGGTCGGCGGGGGCGGTCAGGCGGCCGGTGACGGCGGTGGCGGCGGCGACGGCGGGCGACACCAGGTGGGTGCGGCCGCCGGGTCCCTGCCGGCCCTCGAAGTTCCGGTTGGACGTGGACGCGCTGCGCTCGCCGGGCGTGAGCTTGTCGGGGTTCATCGCCAGGCACATGGAGCAGCCCGCCTCGCGCCATTCGGCGCCGGACGCGGAGATGACCTCGTCCAGGCCCTCCTCCTCGGCCTGCTTCTTGACCCGCATGGAGCCGGGGACGACCAGCATGCGGACGCCGTCGGCGACCTTGCGGCCCTTCAGGACGCCCGCGACGGCGCGCAGGTCCTCGATGCGGCCGTTGGTGCAGGAGCCGACGAAGACGGTGTCGACGGTGATGTCGCGCAGCGGCGTCCCGGCGGCCAGGCCCATGTACTCCAGGGCGCGCTCGGCGCTCTGCCGCTGGACGGGGTCGTCGAAGGACGCGGGGGCGGGCACGGACTCGCCGAGCGGCAGGCCCTGGCCGGGGTTGGTGCCCCAGGTGACGAACGGCGTCAGCTCGGCCGCGTCGATCACGACCTCCCTGTCGAAGACCGCGTCGTCGTCGGTGCGCAGGGACGCCCAGTACTCGACGGCCTTGTCCCAGTCCTCCCCGGACGGGGCGTGCGGGCGGCCCTTCAGGTACTCGAAGGTGGTCTCGTCCGGCGCGATCATCCCGGCGCGGGCGCCGGCCTCGATGGACATGTTGCAGACCGTCATGCGGCCTTCCATCGACAGCGACCTGATCGCCTCGCCGCGGTACTCGATGATGTGGCCCTGGCCGCCGCCGGTGCCGATCCGCGCGATGATCGCGAGGATGAGGTCCTTGGCGGTGACGCCCTCGGGCAGCGCGCCCTCCACGGTCACGGCCATGGTCTTCGGCTGGATCTGCGGCAGCGTCTGGGTGGCGAGGACGTGCTCGACCTCGCTGGTGCCGATACCGAACGCGAGTGCGCCGAACGCGCCGTGCGTGGAGGTGTGCGAGTCGCCGCACACGACGGTCATGCCGGGCTGGGTCAGGCCGAGCTGGGGGCCGATGACGTGGACGATGCCCTGCCCGTCGTCGCCCATCGGGTGCAGCCGGACGCCGAAGTCGGAGCAGTTCTTGCGCAGCGTCTCGACCTGGGTGCGCGAGACCGGGTCGGCGATGGGCTTGAGCAGGTCCGTCGTCGGGACGTTGTGGTCCTCGGTGGCGATGGTGAGGTCGGGGCGGCGGACGGTGCGGCCCGCCATCCGCAGCCCGTCGAACGCCTGCGGGCTGGTGACCTCGTGCACCAGGTGCAGGTCGATGTAGAGGAGATCGGGCTCGCCCTCGGCGCGCCGTACGACATGCGCGTCGTACACCTTCTCGGCCAGTGTTCGGCCCATCGCTCTCCCACCTCGCTGTGTGACGGTGCTGTCTGACGGTTGGTCGTCTGGTCGCCTTCTCCGACTTGCATCTCAAATAACGAGACGGCAATATCAAGGCATGGACAACTCTAGCGGAGTCGGCGTACTGGACAAAGCCGTTCTCGTTCTGAACGCGCTGGAAGCGGGCCCCGCATCGCTCGCGCAGCTGGTCCAGACGACCGGGCTGGCCCGTCCCACCGCGCACCGGCTGGCCGTCGCGCTGGAGCACCATCGTCTCGTCCACCGGGACATGCAGGGACGTTTCATCCTCGGCCCGCGGCTCGCCGAGCTGGCCGTCGCGGCCGGTGAGGACCGCCTCCTCGCGATCGCCCAGCCGGTGCTGGCCCAGCTCCGCGATCTGACCGGCGAGAGCGCCTCGCTGTTCCGGCGGCAGGGCGACGTGCGGGTCTGCGTCGCCTCGGCGGAGCGGACCAGCGGCCTGCGCGACACCATCCCGGTCGGCGCGGCGCTGCCGATGACGGCGGGCTCGGCCGCGCAGGTCCTGCTGGCCTGGGAGGAGCCCGACCGGCTGCACCGCGGGCTGCGCGGCGCCAAGTTCGAGGCGGCCACGCTGGCGTCGGTCCGGCGGCGCGGCTGGGCGCAGAGCGTCGGCGAGCGCGAGCAGGGCGTCGGGTCGGTCTCGGCTCCGATCCGCGGCGCCGCCGGACGGGTGATCGCCGCCGTCTCGGTGTCCGGGCCGCTCGAGCGCCTCACCCGCTCCCCCGGCCGCCTCCACGCGGCCCCGGTCGCCGCCGCCGCCGAGAAGATCTCCGACGGCATGCGCCGCACCGCCTCCTGACCCAACCCCGTAGCCCCGCCCCGGGGGTCCCGCAGGGCGCTGACCTGACCAGACGTACCCGTATAACTCGGACAGCAATTGGATAGTGCCGGTATCTAATTGGTCGCCCTCGATAGCGTTAACCTCCGGCAAAGGGGGGTTCGACGGTGCAGATCTCCGAGCTCAGCGATCGGAGCGGCCTGACGGTCCAGACGATCAAGTTCTACATCCGGGAGGGCCTGCTCCCGAAGGGCTCGGCGGTGAGCGCGACGCGGTCGGAGTACGACGGCCGCCATCTGGAACGGCTGCGGCTGATCAGCGCGCTGCGCGAGGTCGGCGACCTGCCGGTGTCGGCGATCCAGCAGATCATCACCGCGATCGAGGACGACCGTGTCACCCTGCACGACCTGTTCGCCACCACCCAGCACGCGATCGGCCCGCACGTCGCCGCGCCGCACGACCCGCACTGGCGCGCCGCCCGCGAAGACGTCGACGCCCTCGTCCGCGAGCTCGGCTGGGACGTCGGCGACCGCGCCCCCGCCCGCGACCTGCTCGCCCACACGTTCGTGGCGCTGCGCCGCCTCGGCTTCCCCATCACGCTGCGCGATCTGCGCCCCTATGTGGACGCCGCGCGGGACGTCGCCGAGCACGAGATCGGCCGCGTCGCCGGCGGGATCCCCCGCGCCCGGACCGTCCATTCGCTTTTGGTGTCGACCGTCCTGTACGAGCAGGTTCTGACGGCCCTGCACCGGCTCGCGCAGGAGGACGCCTCGGCCCGCCGCTTCGGCAAATCCTGACCGGCCCCGCACCCGGCCCGACCTGCGGCGCCGTCACCAATTCCGGGATGACAAGTCGGAATTGCCATTCATATACCCGGCGGTAAGGCATGTGCACTCGTCGCCTAACATGAATGGACGATGACCGCCACCCAATCCCCGAAGTCCCGCAGCGGCAGGTGGGCCGATCGCCTGCTGGCCGAGGGCAGCGACCCCGACCCGCGCTTCTCGCTCGCCAACGAGCGCACCTTCCTCGCCTGGATCCGGACGGCGCTCGCGCTGATCGCCGCCGGGATCGGGCTGGCGCTCGCCGACGACCTGGTCGAGGCGCCGCTGCGGCATGTCCTCGCCATCGGCTTCGCCGGGGCAGGGGCCCTGGTCGCCGCGCTCGCGTACCGCCGCTGGCTGCGCACCGAGCGCGCCCTGCGCCGCGCCGAGACGCTCCCGCCGCCCGCGCTCGCCCCGATCATGGCCTACGGGCTGGCGGCCGCCGCGATCATCCTGCTGGTGACCGTCCTGGCGACCCGATGAGGCTGTGGGACCCGGGCGCGCAGCCGGAACGGACCGCGCTGGCCTGGTCCCGCACCACGCTCGCTCTGGTCGCCACCGGGCTGCTGTGCGTGCGGCTCGCACCGTCGGTGCCGGGGGCCGCGGCCGCGGCGGCCGTCGTCTGCGGCGGCGCGGCGCTGCAGGTCCGGCGGAGCCGGGCGAGCTTCCACCACCGCCGGCGCCACCTGCCCGAGGGCAGCGGCGCGGCCGACCCCGCCTCCGTCCTGCTCGCCACCGCGCTGACGATCCTCCTCGCCGTGACGGCCGTCCTCCTCACGCTCTAGCCATGCTGCGTTCGCATGGCCACCATGCGAAGTCTTCGCTGGTGTCATGGCCCGTTGGCGCTTAGCGTCGTAGCGCCAATCGCCGTCAGCCAGATCGAGAAGGAATTCACGCATGCGCGTCACGTTCGACAATCCCGAGAGCGTCCCTCCGCCGCCGCGGCCCGTCTACTCGCACACCGCGCTGGTGACGCCGGGCCCGCTGCTGTACGTGTCAGGGCAGGTCGCCCTTGACGAGAACGGCAAGATCGACGCGCCGGGCGACATGAAGCGCCAGGCGGAGGTCACGTTCGGCTACATCGGCAAGATCCTCGCCGCGCACGGGGCGGGCTTCGCCGACATCGTCAAGATCCAGTCGTTCGTCACGAACATCGACCTGATCCCGGACTACGTGGCGGGCCGGGAGCCGTTCCTCAAGGACCACCGCCCGGTGAGCACGACGGTCGAGGTCTCGCGCCTGTTCCACCCGGACGCGATGCTGGAGGTGGAAATCGTCGCCGTGCCGGGCGCCTAGCGCACCCGTTCTCAGGGGCGGAGTTCGTCGGCCACGTCGCGCAGGTCCGTCAGGAACGCGGTGACGGCCGGGGACCTGCGCGCGTGCCGTCCGACCGCGGCATAGACCGTCCTGCGCGGCTGATCGGGGGCCACGCCGCGCAGGACGACGCCGTCCCGCGCCACCGCCGCGCCCGCGAGCGCCGGGACGAGCGTGACACCGAACCCCTCCGCGACCAGGCCCAGCTTGGAGATCCATTCGGCGGCCCGGATCGGCGTCTCCGGCACGAACCCCGCGACCTCGCAGCGGGCGCGCATGGTCGCGACCGCCTCGGGGTCGTCTGCGACGATCCACGGCTCGTCCGCCAGGTCGGCGAGCGAGACGCGGCTGCGGGCGGCCAGCGGGTGCGTGCTCGGCAGCGCGACGAGGAGCGCGTCGTCGGCGAGCGTGACCAGGTCGTCGGCGGCGATGGACGGGTGCTTGTGCGTGCTGACCACGGCGATGTCCAGGTCACCGGCCTCCAGCATCGGCAGCAGCCGCTCGGTCATCCCCTCGCGCAGCAGCGGCCGGACGCCCGGATGCCGCGCCCGGAACCGGGCGAGCGCGCGCGGCACCAGCGCGGCGTTGGCCGTGGGGAACGCGCCGAGGCGGAGCGTCCCGGTGTCGAGGCGGCGGAGCCCGTCGAGCGCGCGGGCGGTGTCGGCGAGCCGGTCGAGGAGCCCGCGCGCGTGCGGCAGCAGGTACTCCCCCGCCGGGGTGGGCCGGACGCCCCGCGCGCCGCGCGCGAACAGCTCCACGCCGCACACGTCCTCCAGCGCGGCGATCTGCCGGGAGACGGCGGACTGCGTGTAGCCCTCCGCCGCCGCCGCGGCGGTGAACGAGCCGAGGTCGGCGACGGCGACGAACGTCCGCAGCAGGACGGGATCGAGGGCTTCGGCGCGCACGCCCCGGAGCATACGTGCACGCCGGATAGGGTCGGCGCATGCCCGGGAGCCGGCCGTTCGTCAGCCTCGCCACCGACTTCGGCGCCGCCTACACCGGCATCTGCGCGGGCGTCGTGTACTCCATCGCCCCGGGGGCGACCGTGCTCGTCCTGTCCGACGAGATCACGCCGTACGCGATCGCCGAGGGCGCGATGCTGCTCCGGCAGGCGCTGCCCTACTTTCCCGTCGGCGTGCACGTCGGGATCGTCGACCCGGGAGTCGGCACGCGGCGGCGTCCCGTCGCGGTCGAGACCGGGCGCGGGGACGTGCTGGTCGGCCCCGACAACGGGCTGCTCGTCCCGGCCGCGGAGGCGCTGGGCGGTGTCGTGCGGGCGCACGTCCTGGAGAACGCGGCGTACCGGCTGCCAAGCGTTTCGACGTCGTTCCACGGACGCGACGTCTTCTCTCCTGCCGCCGCGCACATCGCCGTGGGCGTGGACGTGGCCGAGCTGGGGCCGCCCGCCGAGCCGCTGCCGCTGGACGTCCCGGCTCCCGCCGTCTCGCCCGGCGAGCTGACGGCCCCGATCCTGTACACCGACCGTTTCGGCAGCCTGATCCTGAACGCCGGCCCGGACGACCTGCGCGCCGCGTTCGGCCCGCTCGCGTACGGCACACCGCTGGAGCTGTGGGTGCCGGGCGATGCCGGGCGGGTCACGTTCGAGGAGACGTTCGGCGCGGTCGCGCCCGGCGAGCCGCTGGTATGGGTCGACTCGTCCGGGCGGCTGGGCCTGGCGGTCAACCAGGGCTCCGCCGCCGACCGCTTCGGGCTCGGCGAGCCGGGGGCCGTCACGCTCCGGCCGGCGGGCTGACCGCCGTGGAAGATCTCGACGTCGTCGCTTGGATCCAGGTGTCGGACGGGCGCATGCTCGCCGTCCGCTCGCGCGGCCGCGACCTCCTCTACCTGCCGGGCGGCAAGCGCGAGCCGGGCGAGGACGACTGGTCGGCGCTGTCCCGCGAGGTCCGCGAGGAACTCGCCCTGGAGCTCGACCGGACGTCCTTCCGGGAGCTCGGCGTCATCCGCGCTCCGGCCCACGACCAGCCCGCCTACACCCATGTGCGGATGGCGTGCTTCACCGCCTCCTACCGTGGTGCCATCGCCGCGACCGGCGAGGTGGACGAGTACCGCTACGTCGGACGGCGCGAACGCCATCTCCTCGCGCCCGCCTCCCAGGCCGCCCTCGACCTCGTCGACCGCCACGGCCTCCTCGCCTGACATCATCAACTGCCTCCGGTTTGATGCCCCGATGACGCGCGACACCATCGATCGGGCGACATGCTGCCCGAACATGGCCATTTCTGGCGCGCATCACCGATTTGCGTAGTTCATCCGGCTAAGCTGTGCCGCCGGTCGCGCCGCAAGAGATGCTCGGGGGTCCCATGGCGGAGGTCCATCACTTTTCCTACGGGCTGCTGACGCCCGTCCTGGCCTACGTCTTGTCCGTCACCGGGTCCCTGCTCGGACTGCTGTGCACCGCGCGGGCGCGGGGCTCCGCCAGCCGCTCGCGCGGGCTGTGGCTGACCCTCGCGGCGCTGGCGATCGGCGGAACCGGGATCTGGGTGATGCACTTCATCGCGATGCTCGGCTTCGGCGTCCCGGGCGCGGAGATCCGCTATGACGTGCCGCTCACGATGCTGAGCTGCGTCATCGCCATCGTGGTGGTCGCGATCGGGCTGTTCATCGTCGGTTTCCGGGTCGCCGGCCCCGGCTCGATCGTGACAGGCGGCGTCATCATGGGGATCGGCGTGGCGAGCATGCACTACATGGGCATGGCGGCCATGAACATGTCCGGGCATGTCGACTACCGGCCGGGCCTGGTGGCGGCGTCGGTGGTGATCGCCGTGGTGGCGGCCTCCGTGGCGCTCTGGTTCGCGCTGAGCATCCGGGGCGGATGGGCGACCGCCGGGGCCGCGCTGATCATGGGTGTCGCGGTGACCGGCATGCACTACACCGGCATGGCGGCGATGCGCGTCACCGTCCACGAGGACATGGCGGCGCCCACCGGGGCGACCGCCAGCGACTTCCTGATGCCGCTCATCGGCGGCATCGGCGTGATGTCGATCATCCTGCTGGCGATCATCGCGATGGCCCGGACCGAGGACGAGCTGCGCGTCGAGGCGGCGCTGCGGGAACGGATCCGGGCGCGGCAGGCCGGAGGAGCGTCCCATCCGCCGACCCTGGCGCCGGGGCCGGCCGAGCCGCCCCGGACCCGCTCCACCGGCGAATGGTTCGACGGCGGCCCGGGCTCCGACGGCGCCGGTCGCGAGTACGCCCCTTAGTCCGTCTCAGGGTCGTCCCGTACGCCCGGGGCGGTACCGGGAGGGGCGGGCGTGGGCGGGCAGCCGTAGATCAGGTGTCTCTTCGCGGCCGATGCCGGGCGGTATGCCGTGCACGGAGCATCATCGGCATGACGAACACGACGCAGACCCTCACCCGTCCGGCCGCCGCCTCCGCCGCCCACTCGGGCCCGCCGAAGCTGTCCCCCGTCGAGCTGCGCGCCGCGCAGATCGAGACCCTCGAAACCCCGCGCCTGAAGTACGGCCTCCTGGCCCGGATGCTGTTCAAGCAGATGGACCTGGTCTACGGCCGCGAACGCACGCTCGTGAAGTTCACGATGCTGGAGTTCATCGCCCGCGTCCCGTACCAGGCGTGGGAGCGGATGGGCTACTTCTCCCTGTCGCGCCATCGCCGCCGTTCCGCACTGGCCAAGCGCGTCTACGAGCGGATCGTGGAGACCCGCGAGGAGCAGGACAACGAGCAGTGGCACCTGCTGATCCTCCAGGACATGGTGCAGCGGGACGGGACGAAGCAGTCGTTCGTCCTGCACCGGCTGGCGCCGTGGTTGGTGGCGTTCTTCTACTACCACGTGTCGTGGCTGCTGTTCCTGGTGCGTCCCGAGCTGAGCTACCGGCTGAACGCCGACTTCGAGGACCACGCCGAGCACGAGTACATGTCGTACGTGGCCGAGCATCCGGAGCTGGAGCACGTCCCGGCGCCGGCGACCTACGCCGCCGAGTACGGCGCGTACGGCTCCGTCGCGGACCTGCTCCGCCAGATCGGGCACGACGAGCGCGTCCACAAGCTGGACAGCCTGGTGAACATGCGTGCGCCCCGCTTCCAGGACGCCCCGGTCGCCCAGGACGCCCGGAACACGGAGGCCGCGGCTACGACAGCTCGTCGATGATCTTCTTCAGCGCGCTGCGGACGCAGCGCCGCTCCTCCTCCGTCAGCGCGGCGGCGACTCGCTCCTCCAGTCGCCGCCGCTCCGCTTCGATGGGCGCCCGCACCTCGCGGGCCTTGGCGGTCAGGTAGAGCCGGACGAGCCGCGCGTCGGACGGGTCGCGCCGCCGGACCACCAGGTCCGCCGTCTCCATCCGGGTGGCGGTGTTGACGATGGTCGGCGTCGTCAGCCCGAGCCGTGTCGCCAGCTGGCCGGGCGTCAGGCCGTCCTCCGCCCAGAGGCTCTCCAGGAGGAGGTTCTGCCCGGCGCGCACGCCGTGCCTGCTCATCGCGGCGTCGGACGCGGCGCGCAGCACCTTGTGGGCCCGCGCGGCCAGCCGCACCAAGTCTTCCATACGGAAATTGTAAGGACCGATACGAACCGTTACTTAAGCGACTCCTTGACCATCCCTCCGGCGACGCCTATAGTTAAGGATGTGCTTAACAATGAGGAGGCTCCGGACCGGGTGTTCCACGCGGTCGCCGACCCGACGCGGCGGGCCATCGTGGAGCGGCTGACCCGCGGACCGGCGTCGGTCAGCGAGCTGGCCCGCCCGCTGCCCATGTCGCTCCCGGCGGTAGTGCAGCATCTGCGGGTTCTGGAGGACGCGGGCCTGGTCCGGTCGGAGAAGGCCGGACGGGTCCGCACCTGCCGCCTCGAACCCGCGGGCCTCCGGACGGCCGAGGAATGGCTGCGCCGCCAGCGCACCGCCTGGGAGGGCCTGCTCGACCGCCTCGGCGACCTCCTCGCAGAGACCAGCGAGACCACCGAAGACCCGGAACAGAATCCGGAGCAGAACAACGAAGGAGCGCCATCATGACCGAGCACCCCGTCCTGCACTCGACGTTCACCCTGGAGCGCACCTACCCGGCGACGCCCGGACGGGTGTTCGCCGCCTGGGCCGACCCCGCCTCGAAGGGCCGCTGGTTCGCCTCCCCTGGCGACGAGCACGCCCTCGACTTCCGTCCCGGGGGCCTGGAGTCCCTCCTGCACCACGGCAAGGACGGCGAGCCGACGCTACGGGTGGAGTCGCTGTACCACGACATCGTGCCGGACGCCCGGATCGTCTACTCGACCTCCCTGTTCGCCGACGACCGGCCGGCCACCGTGTCGATCACGACCGTCCGGTTCGAGGCGGCCGCGGACGGGACGCGACTCGTCCTCACCGAACAGGGCACGTTCCTCGACGGCATGGAGGAGCCGAGCTGGCGCGAGCAGGGCACCGGCGACTGGCTCGACAAGCTGACGGCCGAACTCGGCTGAGGAGGGAGGAACCGCGCCTCACCGGCCTCAGGACGCGGCGAGCGCGATCCCGGCCCCGGCGCCCAGCAACACGGAGAAGGCCGCCGCCGCGACCGCCACGGCCGAGGCGCCGCGGGCCGGGCGGGACGGCGAGCCGTCTGGGCGCCCGAACATCGGGACGATCCACCGCAGGTAGTAGAAGACGCTCGCGACCGAGTTGATGGCGGCGACGACGGCGAGCCAGGCGTGATCGCCGTCGAGCGCGGCGCCGAACATCAGGACCTTCCCGGCGAACACGGCGGTCGGCGGCGTCCCGATGAAGCCGAGCAGGCACACGATCAGCGAGAATCCGAGCAGCGGTGAGCCGCGCAGGAGTCCGGTGTATCCGGCGATGTCGTCGCGCCGGACGGCGAGGACGACCGCGAAGGCGCCCACGTTCGTCACCGCGTACGCGGCGACGTAGTAGAGCAGCGCCGGTTGCGCCAGGTCGGTCCGTCCGGCCATGGCGACCGGGACCAGCAGGTATCCCGCCTGGCTGACGGTCGAGTACGCGAGCAGCCGCCGGACGTTGTCCTGCCCGAACGCGGCGAGGTTGCCGAGCGTCATCGTGACGGCGGCGATCACGGCGACGAGCACGGCCCAGCCGTCCGGCAGCGTCTCGGCGCCGAACCGGTACAGCGCGGCGAACGCGCCGATCTTCGGGACGGTGGTGACGAACGCGGCGACGGCGGGCGGCGCGCCCTCGGTCACGTCCGGGACCCAGAAATGCCCAGGGACGGCGCCCGCCTTGAACAGCAGCCCGGCCAGCAGCGCGACGACGCCGAGCGCGACCACGCCCGACGGGGCGTCCGGGAACCCGTCGCGCAGCATCGGGTAGTCCGTGCCGCGCCCGACCCCGTAGAGCAGCGTGACGCCGCCGAGCATCAGGACGCCGAGCAGCGCGCCCATCAGGTAGTACTTCAGCGCGGCCTCGGTGCCCGGCGCGTCCTTGCCGAACCCGGCGAGCGCGTACGCGGGGAGGCTCGCCAGCAGGTACGCGGCGACCAGCACCAGCAGGTCGGACGTCGCGCCGAGCACGATCGTCCCGAGCGCGGACAGCAGGATCAGGACGTAGTGCTCGCTCTCGCGCGGATGGTCACGCACCGGCCCGGCGGCGAGCACGACGACGAGCAGCGTCGAGCCGAGCACGGCGATCCGGGTGACGTGCGTGACGGGGTCGATCATGAACGCGTCGAAGGCCATCAGGTCGGGACGGGTCGCGGCGACGCCCGCGACGGCGAGCCCGGCGACGAGCCCCGCCGCGCAGATCACCGCGACGCGCCACTGCTTCGTCCGCGGCAGGAACAGCCCGTTGACCAGGCCGAGGACGGCGGCGAGCAGCACGCACAGCTCGGGCGCGAGGTCGGCCGGGTTCTCGTTCATCATCGTCATCAGCGGCCCACGAGCGCGACGACCGCCGCCGACAGCGGCTCGATCGTGTCGAGCAGGACGCGCGGCGCGACGCCGATCAGCACCGACAGCGCCAGCAGCGGGACGAGCGCGGCCAGCTCGGGGCGGCGCACGTCCGTGACGAGCGGCGTCAGCTCGCCGGGCGGGCCGAGCACCGCCGTGTGCAGGACGCGCAGGAACAGCGCCGCCGTGATGACGATCCCGGCGATGGCGAGCGCGCCGGTCACCGCCGTCGCCGTGGCGCCGGCGCCGATCGTCCCGGCGAAGATCTGGAACTCGGCGATGAACCCGGACAGTCCGGGCAGCCCCAGCGAGGCGAACGCGGCGACGGCGAACAGGCCCGCGTAGACGGGCGCGCCGCGCGCGATGCCGCCGAACCGTCCGATGTCGTAGCTGCCCGCCCGGTCGTGCAGCACCCCGCACAGCAGGAACAGCGCGCCGGTCACGAGACCGTGGCTGACCATCTGCGTCACCGCGCCGGTGACCGCGAGGCGCCGCGCGTCCGCACCGCCGTCCCCGGACACGTACCCGGCCGCTCCCACCGCCAGGACGATGTACCCCATGTGGTTGACGGACGTGTACGCGACCAGCCGCTTCACGTTGTCCTGCGCGAGCGCGACCAGCGCCCCGTACAGGACGCTCACCAGCCCGACGATCAGCATGACCAGCGCGTAGCGGCGCCAGGCGTCCGGCAGCATCGGCATCGCGATCCGGACGAGCCCGTACGTGCCCATCTTCAGCATGACCCCGGCGAGGATCGCCGACCCGGCGGCGGGCGCGTCGGTGTGCGCGGGCGGCAGCCAGGTGTGGAACGGCACGACCGGAGTCTTGATCCCGAGCCCGATCCCGACCGCGAGGAGCGTCAGCCCCGCGAGCCCCGGCGAGTCGGCGAACGGCGGCGTGCGGGTCAGTTCCGTCATGTCGAAGGTGTGCGGGTCCGCGCCCAAGTACAGGCCGATGAACCCGAGCAGCAGGACGAGCGAACCCAGGAACGTGTAGAGGAAGAACTTCAGCGCCGACCGGGCCCTGTCCTCGTGGCCCCACAGCAGGATCACGAAGTACATGCCGACGATCGACAGGTCGAAGAACACGAAGAACAGGAGTAGGTCGAGGGCCGCGAACAGCCCGAGGCAGACCGTCTCCAGGAAGAGGAACAGCATCGCGAACGCCCGCACCCTTTGCGTCTGCCGCAGCGAGTACACCGCGCAGGCGGCGAACAGCACGGCGGTGAGCGCGAGGAGCGGCAGCGACAGGCCGTCCACGCCGACGTGGTAGCCCGCCCGGACGGACGGGATCCAGCGCGCGTTCGTCTCGAACGAGACCCCGCCGCCCGTCCCGTGGGCGATCCACATCGCCACGACCAGGGCCAGCTCGACGGCGGTGACGGCGATCCACGTCCAGGTCACGGCGCGTCGCGGGACGGCCGGCAGGACGAGCGCGACGGCCAGTGGCAGGAAGATCACCAGTGAGAGCACGGCTTCACCCGGCCAGGACGGCGATGACGACGAGCACCGCGAACACCACCGCGGCCTGGGCGTAGTACAGGTGCAGCTGCCCGGTCTGCGGACGGCGGGCGAGGGCGGCGAGGCGCCGGGCGCCGCGTCCGGTCAGGGCGACGAGACCGTCCAGGGGCAGCTCGACGCGGCGTCCGGTGAGCCCGGCGGCCCGGCCCCCACCGCGCGCGACGGCCCGGACGGCGCCGTCCACGACCCGGTCATCGAAGCGCGCCAGTGCCCGCGCCACGGCGAACGTAGGCCGGGCGACCACGACCACCGCCGCACGCTCCAGCCACAGCCAGTCGAGGGCCCACGCGGGCTCCGGAACCCGCCGCGCGATCATGACCGCGCCGACCGTGACCGCCGCGAGCGCCCCCGACAGGGCCATCTCCCAGGCGTCGAACTCGACCTTGTCCGAGAGCCCCAGCAGGCCAAGGCTCGCGGCGGCGACGCCCAGCCCCGCCAGCGGAATCCGCTGCGACAACGGCACCCGCACGCGCTCGCGCTCGCCAGATCGAAGGAGCCACAGCACCGCCTTCCCCGCATAGGCGGCCGACAGGACGGACGCGGCGAACCCCACCGCGAGCAACGCCGGTTCGTCCACGCCCTCCAGCACCGCGTCCTTGGTCACCCACAACGACAGCGGCGGCACACCGGCCAGCGCGATCGCGCCGACCCCGAAGACCACGTCGACGAGCCGGTCGCTCCCGCGCCTGGTCAGCCACACCCCCGCGCACAGGAACAGCGAACTCTTCACTGCCGCGTGCGCGACCAGATGCGCCGCGCCGCCGTCCGTCGCCCCGGCGCCCGCGCCCAGCACCATGAAGCCGATCTGCGCGCACGTGGACGCGGCGAGGAGCTGTTTCAGATCCCGCTGCGCGAGCGCGACCGCGCCCAGCAGCAGCGCGGTCAGCGCACCGGCCCAGCTCACCGCCGTGGCCGCCCATCCGGTGGCCTCCAGCAGCGGACGCAGCCGCAGCAACAGATACGCGCCGGCGACCACCATCGTGGCCGAGTGCAGCAACGCCGACACCGGCGTCGGACCCGCCATGGCCCGCGACAGCCAGAACGAGAACGGAAGCTGCGCCGACTTCCCCAGCGCCGACACCACGACACCGGCCGCGATCAGGTCCCGCCACGGCGCATCGGCCTGCGCCAGCGCGTCGAGCCGCAGCGAATGGGCCCCCGCCACAGCGAACCCCGCTGCCGCGTAGAGGCCCATGTCGGCCGCCCGGGTGGTCAGAAAGGCGACGTCTGCGGACCGCACCCGCTCGACGTCCGCCCACACGTACCCGATGAGCGCGTACGACGTCGCGCCCATGACCTCCCAGCCCATCAGCAACAGCAGCAGGTCGGACGCGGTGACCGTGACCGCCATCGCCGCCGCGAACAGCAGCACCAGGACGTGGAAGCGGGCGCCGTACCCGTCGGCCGCCGCGTACGCGAGCACCGCGACGAGCACCACGGCCAGGGTCACCAGGAGGACGGCGGACAACCCGTCCACCGCGAGCCCGCTCCCCCACCCCGGGATCATCCCTTCAGATCTCCCGCCTCATCGGTCATGTCGACGTCCCGGGCTCGGAAGAGTGCGGTGACCACGGCGAAGCCCATCGCCATCTCCAGCGCCATCACGGTGACGGCCAGCAGGACGAGGACCTGCCCGTCCGCCGACCCCGGCGACACCCAGTACCAGAACCCGGCCGCCGCGACGATCACCCCGTTGATCATCAGTTCGAGGCCCATCATCACCATCACGATCGACTGCTGGGACAGCGCCCCGAACAGCCCGACGCAGAACAGCGCGGCGGCCAGCAGCAGGAACGTCTCAAGCGTCATGGCGACCCTCGTCGTAGCGGCCCCGATGCATGGCGAGCACCACGGTGGCGATCATGGTGGCCAGGATGGCGATGCCGATCACCATCATGACCAGCATCTTCGCCCCCATGATCGACTCCCCGAGCGCGAACGTCGGGTCGGCGGGCGGGCGCCCCTCGCGCTCCGGCCAGGGCACCAGCACGATCCCCGCGGCCAGCGCCGCGAACGCGCCGCCCGCGATGACGGCCGCGCCCCGCGCGTTGTGCATCATCGTCATCGGCATCAGCCCGGCCGGGTTCATCATGTACATGACCATGAAGACGACCATGACCAGCATCTCCATGATCATCATCAGGATCACCAGCGCGCCGAGATAGCGCAGCTCGACCAGCAGCAGCTCGCCCCCGACGCAGAGGAACGACGCGAGCAGCGCGAACGTCGCCCGCGCCATCGAGTCGACGACGAACACCGCCACGCCGAACCCGACCGCGGCCACGGCGAGCACCCAGAATCCGACGTCCTCCACCACCCGCCCCCCTCACACGACGACGATTCCGACGACGAGCATCTGCAGCAGCGTGGCGGGGATCAGGACCGTCCAGGCCAGCGTCATGAAGCGGTCCATGCGCAGCACCGGCAGGCGCCGCCGCGTCCAGACCAGCAGGGCCAGGACGGCGCACGTCTTCACCCCCGACCACGCCCACCCCGGCAGGACGGGCCCGGCCCCGCCCCCGAGGAACAGCGGAACCGCGACGGCCGCCGACACCGTTAGCAGCCCGTACCGTCCCGCCATGAAGACCACCCGGTCCGGGCCGGACAGCTCCAGCGCCGCGCCGCCCGCCAGGTCATCGCCGACGGGATGCCCGAACGGCCCCCAGAACGCCATGGCCAGAGCTGACATCAGGTAGGCGGCGAACGCGACCGGCATCCAGACCGCGTACCAGAGCCCGTCCTGCGCGTCGCCGATGACCCGGAGGTCCAGGGAGTGCGCGGCCAGCGCAGCCGTGATGAGCGCGAACATGTGCGGCAGCTCGTACGCGAGCCCCTGCGCGATGAACCGGTACCCGCCGACCAGCGCGAACGCCGAGTTGACGCCCCATCCGGCGAGCCACACCGACGCCCACGCCACCACCTCCATGGCGTTGAACCAGACGACGCCGATCGACGAGCCCACCGCGACGCGGTCACCGAACGGCACCACCAGCGCGGCGAGCGCCGCCGCCATCGGCAGCGAGATCACCCCGATGCGGGCCAGCAGCAGATCGGCCCGCGCCGGGACGCGCCGCTGCGTCGTCAGCAGCCGCGCGACCTCGTGGAACGGCTCGGTGGGACGTCCCGCGAAGGCCGCGTTCAGCGATGCGGCCGCCACCGCCAGCACACCCAAGGCCAGAACCTCAACCATCGGCGGCCGTCCCGAGATCCGGATCGAGCCCGGCGACGATCAGCCGCGCCTCCGCCAGCCCGGCCCCTTCGAGCAGCGACGGCAGCACCGCCACCGCCTCCCGCCACGACTCGCGCGCCCGGCCGGGCCGCCGCCCTTCGAGCGCCGCACCGATGTCGCGCAGCCGGCCGTCCAGCCGCTCCTGGACGTCGGCCACACCCTGGAGCATCCAGCGCAAGGCCCACGACCGCCCGACCCGCCGCGCGAACGGCCGGAACCGTTTCGCCAGGTCGCCGTCCGGGACGCCCGCCAGCGCGTCGTCCCGCAGCACGGCCGCCCGCTCGCCCGCCGCCTCCCAGCCCGCCACCCGCAGCAGCCGCGCCAAGCCGTCGAGCCGCCACGCCGTGGACCTGTCCTCATCCCAGAACGACCCGCCCGCCGTGTCGACGGCAGCGACCTCCGCCGCCTGGACGACATCCCCCTGCAACGTCAGATCGACTCGCAGCCCCGCAGGCCAGTGCGCCAGCACCGGCCCGAGCGGAACGTGCAGGACGTCGAGGCGCAGCCCGTCCCGGTCGTCCGCGCGGTCGGCCATGTAGACCTCGTACAGCTCCAGCGGGGGCCGCGGCCCGGCGCCGCCGCCCACTTCGACCAGATCCGCCGAGGCCCGGACGCGCGGCTCCGGCATGTCCCGCCAGACGACGTCGATCGCCTCCGCCAGCGCCTCCCCCGGATGCCCGCACACCACGAGCATCCCGGTCTCCGCAGGCGACACCGCGGCCCGCCACCCGCGCCGCCGCAGTTCGGCCTCGGCCCGGAGCCTGTCGGCCGTCCCGTCCGCCGCCGACACGACGAACGGGCGCGGAGTCGCGAGCGCCCTCAGACCCATCGCAGCGCCCCCTCGCGCCACGCGTACAGCACCCCGACCAGGATCAGGCCGAGGAAGAGGAACATCTCCACGACCGCCTTCACGCCCACGGACGCGACGACGAGCGCCCACGGATACATGAAGACCATCTCCATGTCGAAGGCCAGGAAGACCATCGAGACCGTGTACCACCGCACGTGATACCGCGACAGCGCATGCTCGGCCGGACGGGTCCCCGACAGGAACGGCCCGGCCTCCAGGACCCCCCGGGGAGCCGCCGCCCACGAAACGGCGTAGACGGCCGCGATGAGCGCCACGACCAGCCCGACCACCGAAAGGACGACAACGAACGGCGCCACTGCCCCTCCGGGGTACGGGTTACCTCACCACCACCCGAAGCTCTACCTGATCAGAAACCCGCGAAACATCTGGGCTCTCACGCCTGGCCGTGACCGCCATGTCCGCCGTGACCGCCGGGCCCGCCGTTGCGCTCCCGGTCGGCGGCGGCGGCAGCGAGGATCATCTCGTCCACGACCCAGCGGGCCTCCGGCGACAGGTCGACGAGCGCGCGCAGCACCTCGGGCCGGATGATGCCGTTCTCGACGTCGCGGCGCAGCGCCTTGAGGGTGAGGTCCTCCCCGATCGGCTCGGCCTCGCTCGGGAAGCCGAAGAACCCGATCGGCACGCCGAAGAAGGTGGCGAGCGCGGTGAGCGTCTTGAGCTGCGGGTTCTCCTGCCGTCCCGTCCGCAGCTTCCAGACGGTGGTGGACGAGATGTCCTCCCCCGTCGCGCGCGCGATGGCGGCGGCGGTCTCCACGTTGTTGCGCGGCGGCTCCGCCTGCGCGGGCCACAGGTTCCGGATCAGCCACTCGACCTTGTCGGCCAGCGACGCGGCCGGCGACACCCCGTCCGTGCGATCCCGCATCATGCCTCCCGCCCCCGATCCCAATGATTTTAGTTGACCACACAACACACCGATCAGCCAAGGACACAAACGTGCACCCACCCCAAAGTCGCACCGCGCCCTCCCTCTCAGGTCTCGCCCTCTCACCCCACCCGGTGAACTTTGCCAAGAACCGTTGCAAAGGCCCTTTGCAACTTCTACGGTCCGAGGCATGAAGGAACGGCCACCGCCCGAGACGATCACCGATCCAAAGCAGGTGCGGCTGCTCGCGCACCCGCTGCGGCAGCGGATCGCCGAGATCATGCGGCGCGGTCCGGTCTCGTCCACCACCCTCGCCCGCGAGCTCGGCCAGAGCACCGGCTCGACGAGCTACCACCTGCGGCAGTTCGCCAAGCACGGGTTCATCGAGGAGGTGCCGGAACTGGCGCGCGGACGCGAGCGCTGGTGGCGGGAGGTGCCCGCCGACCGGCGGCTCCCCCCGCGCAGCGAGCAGTCCCCGGAGATGCGCCGGGCGGTGGACGAGCTGACCCGCCTGGAGTTCGCGACCGAGCTGGACATGCTCGCCCACTACCAGCGGGAACGCGACCGCCTCGGCGAGCCGTGGTCGGACGCGCTGCTCTTCTCGTTCGCGACCGTCACGCTCCGCCCGGACGAGATCCGTCCCTTCTTCGAGGAGTACATCGCACTGCTCTACCGCTACAAGGGCGCGGGCGACGACCCGCCGCCGGACGCCCGCACCTTCCACGCCCGATTCCTGGCATTCCCGGAGGTCTAGAAGTCCGGGCCGCCGAGTTGCCCCTCGGCGGCCCGGACGGGCGAGGCCCGCATCACCACGCCGAACGGCGTGTTTCTCACGCGACAACGGACCCCACGGAAAGGAGAGCACTCCATGCTGCTCTCACGCAAACACCGACCGCCCGCGCCGCGCGGCCGCCTGCTGAAATGGGCGGTGCTGCTGGCCTGGGTCGCGATCACGGTCCTGGCCGTCCCGGCCGCGAGCAGCCTGCCGGACGTCGTCGAGGGGAAGGCGTCCGCCGAACTCCCGCGCGGCGCCCAGTCCACGAAGGTCGAGGAGCTGACCCCGCGCTTCCCCGGCGGCGAGCTGGCCCCGGGCATCGTCGTCTATGTGCGTTCCTCCGGCGTCACGCCCGCCGACCGGGCGAAGGCCGAGACCGACCGCCGCGCCCTCGCACCCATCGCCGCGCGCCCGATCGCCCCACCGCAACCGTCCGGTGACGGCAAGGCGCTCATGCTGAACGTCCCGCTGCCGGACGACGACACCCTCGACGACAAGGCCGGGAAACTCCGCGACCAGTCCCAGGCCGGCGCACCCGACGGCCTGGACATCCGCCTGACCGGCCCCGCCGGCTCGGCCCTCGACGTCGGCGACGCCTTCGAGAACATCGACAAGCCGATCTTCATCATCACGATCCTCGTCGTCACGGCCGTCCTGCTGCTCACCTACCGCAGCCCGATCCTGTGGCTGCTGCCGATCGTGAACGCGGCGATCGCGCTCCAGGTCGGCAACGCGGTCGTCTACCTGCTCGGCAAGCACGCGGGCCTCTACGTGGCGGACGGCATGTCCACCATCCTCAACGCGCTCGTGTTCGGCATCTCGACCGACTACGCGCTGCTCCTCCTGGCCCGCTACCGCGAAGAGCTGCGCCGCCACCCTGACCGCCACCACGCGATGGCGATGGCACTCCGCCATGCCGCCGCCCCGATCGTCGCGTCCGCCGCGACGGTCTCGCTCGGATTGCTGTGCCTGCTCGCGGCGGACATGGGCTTCAACTACGCGCTCGGCCCGATCGGCGCCATCGGCGTCCTCGCCGGCCTGGTCGTCGTGATGACCCTGCTGCCCGCCCTCCTCGTGATCTTCGGCCGCTGGATCTTCTGGCCCCGCATCCCCCGCCACGGCGACGCCCCGCCCACCCGCGGCGCGTGGGACCGCGTCGGCCACCGCATCGCGGCCCGGCCCCGCCTGGTCTGGATCGGCGGCCTGGCGGTCCTCGGCGCGCTGTCGGCCGCCGCGTTCGGCATCAACACGGGCCTGGACCGCGCGCACTTCCTCACCGAAACGCCCGGGTCCGCGATCGGCGAGCGCCTCCTGGCCGAGCACTACCCCGGCGGCCAGGGCCGCCCGCTCCAGGTGATCACCGACGAACCGGACTCTCGCCAGGTGACCACCGCCCTCCGCGACGCGCCCGGCGTGGCCCGCGTCGAGAGCCCGCAACCGTCCAAGGACGGACAGCTCACCAGGATCGAGGTCGTCCTGGAAGACCCGCCGGACAGCGCGGCCGCCAAGCAGACCGTCCGCGACCTTCGCCAGACGATCCCGGACGCCACGATCGGCGCCAGCACGGCCAGCGAGATCGACCTGGCCGACGCCCAGTCCCATGACCGCCGCGTGGTCATCCCGCTGGTCCTGGCCGTCGTGTTCCTCATCCTGATCGCGCTGCTCCGCGCCCTGATCGCCCCGATCCTGGTGATCGCGACGGTCGTCGCGTCGTACTTCGCCGCTCTCGGCGCGTCCTGGCTGCTGTTCCGATACGCCTTCGACTTCCCGGCCCTGGACATGCAGGTCGCGCTCATGGGCTTCCTGTTCATGGTCGCCCTGGGCGTGGACTACAACCTGTTCCTCGTCGCCCGCGTCCGCGAAGAGGTCGGACGGACCGACCACCGCACCGGAGTCCTGCGCGGGCTGGGCGTCACCGGCGGCGTGATCTCCAGCGCCGGACTCGTCCTGGCCGCGACGTTCGGCGTCCTCGGCGTCATGCCGGTCACGATGATGGTGCAGATCGGCGTCCTGGTATCCCTGGGCGTCCTGCTGGACACCTTCTTCGTCCGCTCGGTCATCGTCCCGGCCCTGGCCCTGGACACCGGCCCCCGCTTCTGGTGGCCCAACCACCCCAAAGCACGCCGAACAAACAACGGAGATCCCACACCCACAGCTAAGGTAAAGACGAATACAACCGGGACCCACTAGCCCGGACCATGCCGCGATCACCGGGAGGCAGGGAACAATGCTGACTCCCGGTGTCGCGCATGAGACGCTCCTCTCCAAAAGAACGCTCCAGCTCTGGGCCGTCACGTTCTTGACCTGCTTCGGAATCGCCTCGGCCACCGCCGGGCTGATCGAGGCGCTGTTCAATGACCCCTTCAAACCGTTCGGCGCCTATTACCTCGGCGCCGCCCTCCTCGGCTGCTGCACGATCGCCACGGTCCGGGTATGGCCGCGCAAGTCCTTCTCCCGCTACTTCCCCATCCCCGGGACGACGATCACGATCGTCGTCGGTGACCTCTTCGACCAGGACGGCCACCTCATCATCGGGATGAACGACACCTTCGACACCGATACCGGCTCGGTGATAGCCCCGCACAGCATCCAGGGCCAAATGCTCGCCCGCGAGTACGGCGGCGACGTCACATGGCTGGACGAAGAAGTGGAAAAAGCTTTACGGGACGTCCCACCAACCCACGTGGAATCACGCACCGACCGCCCACGGGGAAAGCTGGCGAGATACCCGGTCGGAACCGTCGCCGTGATAGGCGAAAGGCACAGAAGGTTCTTCTGCGTCGCCTATTCCACCACGGACAACGGCCACGTCGTCCACTCATCCCTCGACGACCTGTGGCGAAGCCTCTCCGAAATCTGGAAGGCCATCCGCCTCTACGGCGAACGGAGAACCGTCTCCGTCTCCGTCCTAGGGACGGGCCTAGCCCGCATCAGCAACCTGCCACCCGGCGACCTGATCCGCCTGATCCTCATCTCCTACATGGCCGCCAGCCGCGAAGCGGTCATTGCCGACCAGCTCCGCCTGGTCATCCACCCGCCCCTGGCCGCCAACCTGAACCTCCAGGAAATAGAGGACTTCCTCTCAGCTCAGTGAGAATGGCGAACAAGGCGGCGGGCCGCTGCTACCCGCTAGCAGCGGCTCGCCGTGCGAAGCGGGACATTCCGGCCCGCATCCGGTGCGCTCTCGCTCATGCCTTCTTGGACGTCACCATTACCGGGTGTCCGTCGGGGTCGGCGACATAGGCGATGCGTTCACCCCAGGGAGTGTCGGCGGGCGGCACCAGCACCGGATGCCCGAGAGCGGCCAGCTCTTCGACCGAGGAGTCGACGTCGTCGCAGTACACGCACAGCTCGAAGAAACGCCCGGAGATCGGTCGCTGCGGCAGCCCGTGAATGCCCGCGCCGCCGTCCGGCACCACGCCCAGGCCGATGGACGAGCCGTCGCCCAGTTGCAGTGCGACGAATGTCGTCGTCCCGTGCTCCTCGAACCGGTAGGTCTCCTGGAAGCCGAGTGCATCGCGGTAGAACTCAAGCGAGCTCTGCAGATCATCGCAGGCCAGCATGGGGAAAGCCGATCGATAAGCCATGCCCCACGACGTTACCTCCGCCCAGTGACAATCCCCGAGACCCGCACACCTCCGGCCGTTCCCTAATGGCCCGGGCTATGGATCCGTCGAGCGGAGGTCGTTCGCTCGGAGATTCTTGATGGACTGGAGCGCGGCCAGGAGGACGGCAAGATAGATCGCTCCTGTGAGGACAAGGAGCTGGCTCCAGGGAATACTCAAGGCGAATCCGGAAATCCGAACGGTGACCACCAGAACCGGCGTGATGGCGATGAAGGCACCGAGCAGGGTACTGAGAGTGATGATGAAACCATGCTGGTAGAGCAGGACCTGTCGAGCCCACGACGTCGGCAGTCCGATACTGACCAGCTGGCCCAGGTAACGGCGTAGTGCACGCGTTTGAGCGCGGGTGGCGGTGAGGCTTGCCAGGAGCACCAGCACCACCAGGCCCACTGCGGTGGCCACCAGGCCCGCGTGTGGGATGACCGGCGGTGGGGGTGTGTAGACCTTGACGGCTTTGGCGTTCAGGCCCGCATCGGCGACCTTCTTGTAAAGGGCGTCGGCCTGAGGCTGGGTCAACCGTGAGTACATGACCGCTCCGCCGGAGATCGGCAGGCGCAGTTGACGGGCGCGAGAGGTGAGCAGGACTCCGCCGGTGCCGTCCCGCCAGCCGGCGGGCGCGACGTCGGCCGTGGCCACCGGCAGCGGCGGCGTGCGGCCCAGGACCGTGTCGCCGGAGCGGATGTCCAGTGGGATCTGTGCGTTGCGGCCAGGGGACGCCCCGTCGGAGTCCGACCAGATCAGCAGTCCACCGGAACGAAGAGTTCGGTGCTGGGAAGGCGTGAGGGCATGGCCGACGAGGTGTTCGATCTGGTCATCGGAGTCGACCGCGAGGATGCTGAGGTCCGACCCTTGACGGTTGATGGAGCGACCCGCGGCACCGGCCTCCGCCATGGTGATCAAGTACCGGAGTTGGAAGCGCCGAGTCCCCGGGGGTACGGAAGCCTTCACCAGCTCGTCGACCCGCTGCGGTGGCGGTTTCACCGCCTGGTTGGGGTCGGTGACGAGCACCTGGCCGGGGTGCACATCGGAATGGGCCTGCTCGTCGAGGGTTCGCACGATGGTGTTGAGCAGCGTGACGTACCCCAGTGAGGCCCCGGTGAGCACCGTCAGAATGGCGACGGCGGCACTGACACGCTGGGAGTCGGAGGCCAGTTGGCGCAGAGCCAGCCGTTCGCGCGGTCCTCGTTCGGGGAGCGTCCTCAACGAATGTGCGACGACATCGGGGATCATCAGCAGGACGGCGACCGTCAGTACGCCGCTCAGCATCATTGCCTCGGCTGGGGAATCAACCTGGGCGGCGACGAGGATGACCGCCGCCCACGCGACAGCGGTCAGCACATGCCGGGCATCACGTCCGAACCGGCGCCGGCGGCTCTCCGGCACAGGAAGCGAGGGCGAGGATGCCCTGGTGTTAGTGCCCTGCCGTGCGGTGTGCCCGGTACGTCCCAGAGCCACACCAGCACAGACAGCACCGATGATGACCACTGCCGCCAGCCGAAGCCAGGCCGTGGCCAGCCCGGCGATGGGGCCGGACGCCTCGTCGCGAACCTGGCTGATGACCATTCGTGCCAGTGCCCCGATGCCGGTCCCCAAGGCGCCGCCTACGACGACGGCGCCGAGCGCCCAGAGCAGGGTGGCCAGCGTGAGACTGGCGACGCCGATCGCCGGGCTGACTCCCACTGCTCGCAGAACGGTCAGCGTCTGGCGGAAACGCCGATGGCGGATTCCGAAGACCAGGAACATCGCCCCGAGGGGCAGCAGCACCGACGGCACCGTATATCCCGCGGGGGAACGATCGATCCAGCTCTTCTCCGGCTGCGAAGCAAGCTGGTCGCGGGTCATCACCGTGGCCGCGACGGCGTCGGGATCGCCCCCGTCGCCGCGCCGTTCGGCGACCTCGGCGGTGACCGCCGCGATGACGCGGTCGGTGGACCGACCCGACCACATGACGTACGGCTGCGCCCGGAAGTCCGGGAAGTCACCGGCGAGGCTCGGGGGGAAGGCCGCCCATGTCGCCGGGGCGGCCAAGACGTTGCTGGTATGTGCGTAGCGGTCGTCGGCGGTTCCCACGACCCGCAGCCGTGCCTGCCCGCCCATCACCGGCAGGGTCCCGCCCGGCCGGGCATGCAGATCGTCGGGTTCGGTCACCACCACCTCGCCCGGAGCGCTCGGCCAGCGGCCCGACAACAGCCGGTAGCCGCCCCCATAGGGACGGCCGCTCCAATCGGCCTGGACCAGGGCGACATCGCGCACGGGCGTGGTCGCCACCTGGAGGTCTGTCGACAGCATCACCTCGGCATCGGAGATCCCGGCCCGCCGCAGCCGGTCGGTCACCTCATGGAGAAAGGACTCGTCGCCCGGTCGGAGCGTGAGGCTGCCGTACCCGGCCGACGCCCCGTAACGTCCGAGGTCGCGCTCGGCCACCTGCCGGCCCGACAGCGAGAGCGTGCCCAGCGTGACGTACATCGCCATGAGGAACAGCGCGACCAGGAACATGATCGACGTCGACCGCGCCAGCGCACGCGACCGGCTGAACCGGGTGGCGAGCCGGACGGTGAGGCCCAAGCGGTTGCGGTCACCTTTCGCGATCTTCACGCGGTGCGACCGCCGTCCGGGCCCTGCGGGATGAGCCGGCCGTCCACCATCTCGAAACAAACGTCGGCGAAGGCCTGACACCGTGCGTCGTGGGAGCAGATCACGGCGAGGGTTCCTTCGTCGCACAGGGTCCTGATCGTCTTGAACAGCCCCAGCGTGGACTCCGAGTCCAGCGAACCGGTCGGTTCGTCCCCCAGCAGGATCTCGCGGTCGCCCATCAGCGCGCGAGCCATCCCCACCCGCTGCCGCTGGCCTCCTGACATCTGGCCCGGGAGCCGATCCTCCAGCCCGGTCAGCCCGACCCTGGCCAGCCGCCTCATGGCCTCCTCACGTGCCGCGGACGCCGACGCGCCAAGTGCCTCGGCGGGCAGGGCGACGTTCTCCACGGCGGTGAACTCCTCGATCAGCTGATGGTCCTGGAACACCATTCCGACCGTGTGCAGCCGCAGCCGGGCGCGCTCTTTCTCGTCGGCCTTCCGCACATCGACGTTCCCGACCTGGATCTCGCCGGCCTCGGCGAAATCCAGGCCCGCCAGCAGATTCAGCAAGGTGGACTTGCCTGAGCCGCTGGCGCCGAAGACGCACACGAAATCACCTGGGTAGGCGACGAAATCGACGTCTCTGGCAGCCCATACCGTCTCCACGTCCGACCGGTAGGACCTCGTTACGCCGCGTACCTGGATCAACGGAACGTCATCGGGGGAACGAGACAAGGTCAGCAGCCGCCGTTCTGCTTCCAGGAAGTCCATCTCGTCGTTGGCATCCCCGGATAAGCACCAAGCCTTAACTCTCGGAATGAACAGGAGAACTCTATAGACCACACCTGGACAGAGACACCAGTTCCTCCGTTGTTAGATGGCTTGGTGGCGGACGACCGCGGAGGACGTTCTCTAATCTGATGGGATGCGGCTCGACCTGATCGCGATCGTTGTGGACGACTACGACCCAGCCATCGAGTTCTTCACCGGTGCCCTGGGCTTCGAGCTGGTCGAGGACTCGCCGTCGCGCACCGGCGACGGCCGTCCCAAACGGTGGGTGGTCGTCCGTCCGCCGGGCGCCGAGACCGGAATCCTGCTGGCCCGCGCGGACGGCGACCGCCAGTCCGCCGTCGTCGGAGAGCAGGTCGCGGGCCGCGTCGGATTCTTCCTCCGGGTCGATGACTTCGACGAGGCCCACCAGCGCATGAAGGCCGCGGGCGTCGATTTCGTGACCGCGCCCCGCACCGAGCCTTATGGGCAGGTCGCCGTGTTCGTCGACATAGCAGGCAACCGGTGGGACCTCCTGGGGCCACCTCCGCCCTAATCAGCGACCCGACGCGATCGTCGAGCACGGGGCCCGATCGATCGTGGGACGGAAAACAACATCGTCGTGCAATAGGCTTGCCTTTACCTGGATCCGTCCAGTCGCCGCCAATCTTCGGGCGGGCAGGCGAGCCTTGGGGAAGGACCTATGTCGGCTGCGCTGCTCAACGTCCTGATCGGCCTGGTGACCAGTGTCCTGAGCGGCGGAGGCGTATGGCTGCTGAACCGCGCGAGGCAGGCGCGAACGCTGAACCGGAAGGCCGCTTTCTTCGGCCTTGGAGGCGGGGCGCCATGTGTCGTGGTGATGAACGACAAGTACAACAAGCCCGGCACCACGGCCCAGGACGACGTCCACGCGCTCGTCGAGATCGCGATGCTCGCGCGGGAACTGGGCAGCCCCGTCACCATCCGCCAGGCTCGGGAGTTCCGGGAGAGCAACGGCTCCAGCACCGAATTCTGCATCGGCGCCCCGTCCGGCGGGTCCAATCCGCGAACCGGCGGGCATCTGGCCGCGCACCTGCCCGGTGTCACCATCATGCCCGTCAGTCACGACGAAGACTCGATGGCGTACGTGGTCGGCGGTGAGAGATTCCGGCTCGAGCACGGTCAGCGGGCACGGGCGCTGGTGGCCAAGTTCCGGCCGGATCCCGACTCCCGACCGGTCTTCCTCATTTGCGGGCAGACCGCACTCACCAACCGCGCCGCCGTCCACTTCCTGCAACGCCGCCACCGCGAACTGGCCGGGTCGCTGGAGAATCCCGAACAGTTCTGCCTGGTCATCCGGGTGGACGCGATGGAAACGTACGGCTACCAGTCGGCCACTCTGGAACGCGATGTCAGCCGTGCCGCATTCGCCCCGGCGGAGGCCGAGAACGAGGCCGCGCGAAGCTGACCGTCCACAAAACAAAAACCGCAGATCAGATGATCTGCGGCTGCGTCCTGGCGTACCCCCGAGCGGATTCGAACCGCCGTTACCGCCTTGAGAGGGCGGCGTCCTAGGCCACTAGACGACGGGGGCCGGACCGTGCACCCAAGCGATCTCCCGCTCGGACCCCACCCACCCTACCGGACACCGCCCACCACCTCGACCGGGTTTCCCAGGTCCTTGGACGATGCAGAATGCCCGAACCCCAGCCTAAAGAGCAAGAACCGCAACCGGAGAGGGGCGTGGGGGCGGAGCCCCCACATCGGGGGTCTGGGGGTCGCCCCCCAGATAGACACAAGGCCCCGCGAAGGCGGGCAAGGCCCGACGAGTAGGAGTACCCCCGAGCGGATTCGAACCGCCGTTACCGCCTTGAGAGGGCGGCGTCCTAGGCCACTAGACGACGGGGGCGTGTGTCCGCGTAAGGCGGACGCAGCTGGGGTACCAGGACTCGAACCTAGACTAAGTGAACCAGAATCACTCGTGCTGCCGATTACACCATACCCCAGGGAGGTACGGGCGCCCGTGCCGGTGAGGGCTGGGTCGCTCGCGCCTCGATGAGAATACAGGACCTTGGGACTGCGACCAAAACGATTGGCGCGGACGGCTCGCCGGGCCGGGCCCCCGTGCACTCCGGCCCGGCGAGCCGTCATCCGGGTTGGTCCATGGGCCGGTCCGCAGGCGGGTCCCTCGGCGGGTCGGTGGATTCGATGGCGAAGAGTTCGAGCTGGATATCGTCGGGGTCGCGGAAGCACAGGACGGGCCCGAAGGGCGTCTCGGCGACCGGCGAGCAGGTGACGCCGAGTTCGGTCAGGCGGGTGTACCAGTCGTCGAGGGCCGCGCGGTCCGTGACGGCGAAGGCGAGATGGTCGAGGCCTGCGCGGCGGTGGTCGAAGGGGCCGGCGGCGTCCCGGTGCTGGACGAGGCCGAGGACGGTGAGGCCGTCGGAGAGGATGCAGATCGTCTCCAGCCAGCGGTCGTCGTCCTGCACGTAGAAGGGGGTGAAGCCGAGGACGTCCCCGTACCACTGCACGCTCTTGTCACGGTCGGTGACGGAGAGGGATAAGTGGGAGAGGCCGGTGACCGATGGCGGCGGCATGCGCACTCCTTTACTCCGGTTCGGAGTATCGAGAATACTCTGGATCGGAGTATCGTCAAGCCCCATGGCGAGGGAACTGACGACGACGTCCTACGCGATCCTGTCGTTGCTGGCCGTCCGCCCCTGGACGACCTACGAGCTCAAGGAGCAGATGAAACGCTCCCTGCAGACGGTGTGGCCGCGCGCGGCGAGCGTCCTCTACGAGGAGCCGAAGAAGCTGGTCGAGCACGGGCTCGCCCGGTCGCGCACCGAGTACACGGGACGGCGCAAGAGCACGGTCTACGAGATCACCGACGAGGGACGGGCGAGTCTCAGGCAGTGGATGGACGAGCCCGGCGCCGGGCCCGTGATGGAGTTCGAGGCGATGCTCAAGGTCGCCTTCGCCGACCACGGCGATCTGGAGCAGCTGCGCACCACGCTGCGCCGGATCCGGGACGACGCCGAGCGGCGCGTCGCCATCACCGAGGCCAGGATGTCCGAGTACGAGGAGGGCGGCCCCTACCCGGACCGGCTCCCCGTGATCGCGCTGTCGGCAAGGTTCCACCGGGAGCAGAACGCGTTGCTGCTGCGCTGGGCCGAATGGGCCATGGCCGAGGTGGAGCACTGGGACGGCGTGACGCCCCAGACCGGCGCCCGCATCCCGCCGGACGCGTTCAGCGGGTGACCTCGGCCGGGCCTATGTGGCGTTGGCCCCAGTCGATGAGGGGGCGTAGCTTGCGCCACGAGTCCCGGACGCGCGTCACCACCTCCGGCGTCTCCATCCACGGGTCGGCGGGCCAGCCCTCGTGGGCGTAGAGGGAGCGGTGGCGCAGGAGGTCCAGGCGCGGATGGTCCGCCGGCGTGCCGCGCGGCCGGGTCTTGAGCCGGTCCCCCGCGATCTCCAGCCCGGCGGAGCGCAGGTCGTCCACGATGGCCTGGAGTTCCGGGCCGTAGATGTCGGAAGCGGCGGCTTCGCGGTAGCGGCGGAGCTGGTCGGGTGAGGGCGCGTACATGCCGCCCGCGACCATCAGCCCGTCCGCGTCGATCTGGACGTAGAACCCCTCGCTCGTGTGGCCGCCCTGATGCGTCTTGTACGGCGTCTTGTCCTTGCTGAAGCGGATGTCCCGGTATGGGCGGAAGAGCTTGACCGCGCCGAACTCCTCCTCCAGCTCGGCGCACAGCTCCGCCAGGGGCTCGCGCACGTGGCGCTCGTACGTTTCCTTGTGAGCCGTCCAGTACGCCTTGCTGTTGTCGGCCTGCAAACCCTCGTAGAACGCGAACGCCTCATCGGAGAAGCCGGTGAAGCCGGTGGGGTCGCTGGAGCCGGTCGCCATGGCGTTCCCCTCAGTCGCGGGCGACGACGCGGTTGGTCAGGCTGCCGACGTTCTCGACGGTGACGGTCACCTCGTCGCCGATCTCCAGCGGACCGACGCCGGCGGGCGTGCCGGTGAGGATGACGTCGCCGGGCAGCAGCGTCATGACCTGGCTGACGTACTCGACCAGCGCCGGGATGTCGTGCAGGAGCAGGGAGGTGCGGGCGTCCTGCCGGACCTCGCCGTTGACGGTCGTGGTGATGGCCAGGTCGGCGGGGTCGGCCTCCGTCTCGATCCACGGGCCGATCGGGCAGAACGTGTCGAAGCCCTTGGCCCGCGTCCACTGCCCGTCCTTCGCCTGGAGGTCGCGGGCCGTGACGTCGTTCGCGCACGTGTAGCCGAGGATGACCTCGGCGGCGCGGGACGCCGGGACCTCGCGGCACATCCGGCCGATGACGACGGCCAGCTCGCCCTCGTAGTCGACCCGCTCGGACAGTTTCTGCGGGTAGGCGATCGCCTCGCCCGGGCCGATCACGGCGGTGGACGGCTTGGCGAACACCACCGGCTCGGCGGGCGGCGCGGCACCGCCCATCTCGCGGACGTGGTCGGCGTAGTTCTTGCCGATCGCGATGACCTTGCTGGGCAGGATCGGCGCGAGCAGCCGGACGTCGGCGAGCGGGAGCCGCTGCCCGGTGAACGTCAGATCACCGAACGGGTGGGCCGCGATGGCGGCGACGGTGTTCTCCTCCACCACGCCGAAGGACATGCCGTCGTCGGTGGAGAACCTGGCGATACGCATGGTCGAAAGCCTAGCCAATGCCAGGGACACGTCCCCGGCGCCCCGGAAACCCCTTTGAAGCCGGGGCCCTCAGAAACCGCAGGAGCGGCCGTTGAGCCGGCAGGCCTTCGGGGTGGACGTCGCGCCCGACGCGCCGAACCGGACGTCCCACGTCCCGCCCGGCGGGATCGCGGGCGCGCCGTCCAGGTTCCTGAGCTCGGCGTTCGCGCCGCCCTTGACGAGCCGCGCGCCCCAGATGTTCTTCACGGTCGCGCCGGGGACCTGGAACGTGAGGCGCCACGCCCGCATCGGCCGGTCGGTGCGGTTGGTGATGACCATCCTGCCCTCGAAGTACCCCTGGCTCTGCTGGACGAGCGCGTAGGTGATGCCATTGCCGTCCAGCACGGGGCCGATCGGCACGCTCGGCGCGGCCGGTGCCTGGGTCGCGGGCGGCTGCCCCGGCACCCCGCCCGCGGGCTCGGTGGGCGCCGGAGGCGTCGTGGGCGCCCCGTCCGGCGGCGGACCGCCGGGCTCGCCGGGCGACGCCGAAGGGGAGATCGCCGAAGCCGGCGGTGTCGGCGTGGCCTTCCCCGTCGTCTCGGAGCCCCGGTTGTACAGCAGCACCGCGGCCGCGGCGATGGCGAGGAGCAGCACCAGGCCGATCAGCGCGATCAGCAGCACCCGACGTCCCGAGCGGCTCCGCCCGGACGGGGGCACTCCCCCGGACGGCGAGGCGACGTGCGCCATCGCCGGTGCGGTCGCCTCCACTGAAGGCGGCGGCACGTACGCGTGCGCCGGGCCAGAAGCCGGAGTCGTGGAAGGAACCGGGGCCGGAGCGGGTGCGGGTGCGGGAGGCGCGGCCCCGTGGCCGGGGTCTGGCGACTCCGCCTCAGCGCCGAACTGCTCCGTCCACGGCCCGTCCTGGGTCCCGGGACGCGCCGCCTGCGGTTCGGCGGGCGCGGGCGACGCGGGCGGCGCCTGCTCGTGCATGGCCGCCTGCTCGGCCGCCGGAGCCTCGTCGGGCACCGTGGCCGGATCGGCGTCCTGGGCGGGCTTCTCAAGCGCCACCACCTTCGGCGGCACGGGGATGTCGGAGACGGTCACGGACGACCGCACCTCGTGGTCGTCCTCCGGGTCGTCCTCCGGGGCGTCCTCGAGGTCGTCGACCGGGACGTCGGTGAACGTGGCCGCCGGCTCCTCCACCTGCGTCACGTCCTGGGCGGTCACGCCGGGGTCGATGAGATCGTCCACGGGCTCGTCGACGATGGTCGCCTCCGGTCCCGGCTCGGCGGCGGCCTGCGGGGCCGCGGCCCTCCCCGGTACGCGGAACTCGGCGGTGGTCCTGTGGTCCGGGGGCACGTACCCGGGCTCCTGGCCGCTCAACTCGTCCACCTTCTCCTGTCCTCGATCTCATGGAGTCCGACGACGGGCACGGGGCATCGGTTCATGACGAACCGGGAGGAGTCGGATGGCCGTCAGCCGGTCGGGGCGGGTTCCACCCCGCGGCGGGCCGCCTGCCGCAGCTGCCGGTTGAGCATGTCGGTGATCAGCTCGATGGCGTCGGGGGTGGTGGCGTCCTGCGCCCCGCTGAGCCAGCGGGTTGCCTCGGCGAGCAGGTCCTCGGCCGAGCCCGCGGCGGTGTCCGCGTCCGCCAGCAGGCCGAGCACGGCACCGAGCCGCAGCGCCGCGTCCGCGCGGCCCGACTCCGCGGCCCGCCGGTACCAGCCAGCGGCCTGCTCCAGGTCGCCCTCGCGCTCGTAGGTCTCGCCGAGGCCGAAGGCCACGTCCGCCCACGTCCCGTCCGTCGGACGCCCAAGGTCCTCGGGGCTCCAGGGTCGGACAGGCATGCGATCACTCCGGCAGGTCGGTCAGCTGAGATACGGCACGTGGAAACGTCACACGTGTCGTGCGGCTCTCATAGTGGACGCACCACCCGAAATCCGCCACCGATTTAGCAACTTTCGGCGAAATTTCTACGCTGCCACCCCGGCAATGGCGGAAACACGCCGTCTATGAGCATCAACCCATCGGACCCCAGCCGTCGCGGACCGGACCATAGGCGCGAAAGCGCCCCAGGCGCGGGCCCACCACGGCGGCGAACGAGGCCACGGCGCAGACGAGGGTGACGGGGGGCGCCCCGGCGCGGCGTCCGATCACGGCGGTGAGCAGCAGGGCGACGCCGCCCGTCGAACAGTCCGTCGCGGCCTCGGCCGCGCGAGTGACGAGCGGCAGGGTGGAACCATGCGTGTAGAGGTGGGCGCGCACCTGGCCGTGGCGCTGCGCCGCTGCAACCGCCGCGCCCGCGGTGAAGCGGCGGGTCGCCGACACGGGCGCCGACCTCGCCTTCGTCACCTCCGGCTTCGTCTTCGAGACCGTCATCACGTCCGCGCAGGCGCGGCTCCGGGCCGTCTGAGCGCCCCGCGGCCCGGCGTCGGGCGTCAGGCGGCCATGAGGTCCTGGTAGTCCGGGTGCCTTTCGATCCACTTCTTGATGAACGGGCAGATCGGCACCGGCACGACCGACAGGCCCCGCGCCCGGACGTCGTCCAGGACGCCTCGGGCGAGCGCGCCGCCGACGCCCTTCCCCTCGAACGCGGACCCGACCTCGGTGTGGACGAGGGCCAGAGAGCCCTCCCCCATCTCGTACTCGAGGAATCCGGCGAGCTCGCCGTCCAGCCTGATCTCGTAGCGGTTCTGCCCGGCGTTGTCGGTGATCTCGGTGCTCATGCCCCCGATAATGCCCGCCGAGCAGGAAGAATTCCCGGCTAGCCCGCCTCGTGGCCGGCGCGGAGCAGGCAGTAGGTGACGGCCTCCTCCAGTGCCTGCCAGGACGCGGCGATGACGTTGTCCTCGACGCCGACCGTGCCCCATTCGCGTTCGCCGTCCCCGGACTCGACGAGGACCCGCGTCCGGGCGTCGGTGCCGTGCGCGCCCTCCAGGATGCGGACCTTGTAGTCGACCAGCTCCAGCCGCGCCAGCTCCGGGTAGAGGCGGCCGAGCGCGATGCGGAGCGCGTTGTCGAGGGCGTTGACGGGGCCGTTGCCCTCGCCCGTGGCGATGATCCGCTCGCCCTTGGCGTGCAGCTTGACGGTGGCCTCGCTGACCATGGAGCCGTCCGGGCGGCGCTCCACGATCGACCGCCACGACTCGACCTCGAAGTGCCGCTGCCGGACGCCGGTCAGCTCCTCGCGCAGCAGCAGCTCGAACGAGGCGTCCGCGGCCTCGAAGGTGTAGCCGTCGGACTCCAGCTCCTTGACCTTGGCGACGACGGCCTTGGCCTTCTCGCCGGACAGGTCGTAGCCCAGCTCGCGGCCCTTCAGCTCCACGGACGCGCGCCCGGCCATGCTCGACACCAGCATCCGCATGTCGTTGCCGACGGCGGCCGGGTCGATGTGCTGGTACAGGTCCGGGTCGACCTTGACGGCGGAGGCGTGCAGCCCCGCCTTGTGCGCGAACGCCGACACGCCCACGTAGGGCTGCTGCGAGCCGGGCGCGATGTTGGTGACCTCGGAGACGGAGTGCGCGATCCGGGTCATCTCGGCGAGCTGCGCGTCCGACACCAGCGGCATCCCGCGTTTGAGCTGCAGGTTCCCGATGACGGTGAACAGGTTGGCGTTGCCGCTGCGCTCGCCGTACCCGTTCGCGCAGCCCTGGACGTGCGTCGCCCCGGCCTTCACGGCGGCGAGCGAGTTCGCGACCGCGCAGCCGGAGTCGTCGTGGCAGTGGATGCCGACGCGGACGCCGAGCGACACGACGTCGTGGACGACGTCGGCCAGCTCGTCCGGCAGCATGCCGCCGTTGGTGTCGCACAGCGCGACGACGTCCGCGCCCGCCTCGGCGGCGGTGCGGACGGCCTCCAGCGCGTAGGCGCGGTTGGCCTTGTAGCCGTCGAAGAAGTGCTCGGCGTCCAGGAAGACTCGTTGGCCCTCCGCACGCAGGTGGGAGACCGTGTCGCGGATCATCGCGAGGTTCTCCTCCAGGGTGGTGCGGAGGGCCAGCTCGACGTGCCTGTCGTGGCTCTTGGCGACAAGGGTCACGACAGAGGCGCCGGAGTCGCGCAGCGCGGCAACCTGAGGGTCGTCGGCGGCCCGCACACCGGCCCGGCGGGTCGCGCCGAACGCGGTGAGCTGCGCATGCGTCAGGTCGAGCTCTGTTCGAGCCCGCCTGAAGAACTCGGTGTCCTTGGGGTTGGCTCCGGGCCAGCCGCCCTCGATGAAGCCCACGCCAAGGTCGTCAAGGTGCCGCGCGATGGCGAGCTTGTCGGGCACGGAGAGGTTGAGCCCCTCCTGCTGCGAGCCGTCGCGCAGGGTGGTGTCGTAGACGTGGAATGCGTCGCCTTGCATAGCGTGGTACCCCCAAGGGGCTGCGCCAGGACACAAAAAAGACCCCTCACGGACGTGAGAGGTCTGCGCGCCGGCGCTGTCCCGTTAGCTGCTGCCGGCGCGCCAGCCGATAATCACGAGGCTGTCGCGCATGATGAGCGCCAGTCTGCCACATGGTTTCCACTAGTGGGACATCTGTCTCAGATAATGAGACGTGAGGATCCCGTGAAACGGCTCGGCCCCGGCACGTGGCGCGCCGGGGCCGTGCTCGTACCGCCGGTCAGACGATCTTGTGGATCCAGCCGTAGGGGTCGGGACGGGTGCCGTACTGGATGCCGACCAGCGCCTCGCGCAGCCGCATCGACACCTCGCCGGGCTCACCGTCGCCGATCGTCCACTCGCGGTCGGCGCCCTTGACCCGGCCGACCGGGCTGATGATCGCGGCGGTGCCGCAGCCGAACACCTCGGTGATCTCGCCGGACGCGCAGCCCGCCTCCCACTCCTCGATGCTGATCTTGCCCTCCTCGACGGGGACGCCGAGGTCGGGGGCCAGCTTGAGGACGGAGTCGCGGGTGACGCCGGCGAGGAGCGTCCCGGTGAGCGCGGGCGTGAGGACGCGGGCCTGCGTGCCGGAGCCGTAGACGAACAGCAGGTTCATCGAGCCGACCTCCTCGACCCAGCGGTGCTCCACCGCGTCCAGCCAGACGACCTGGTCGCAGCCCTCCGCGACGGCCTGCGCCTGCCCCGCGAACGAGGCCGCGTAGTTCCCGCCGGTCTTGGCCTCGCCGGTGCCGCCCGGCGCGGCGCGGGTGTAGTCCTGCGACAGCCACACCGAGACCGGCTTGATGCCCCGCGGGTAGTACAGGCCGGACGGGGACGCGATCACCATGAACAGGAACTCGTTCGCCGGGCTGTTGACGCCGAGCGCGCGGGTGGTCGCGAACATGAACGGGCGCAGGTAGAGGCTGTGGCCCTCGGCGTCGGGCACCCAGTCCTTGTCGGCGCGGACGAGCGTCTCGATCGCGTCCACGAACAGTTGCTCGGGGATCTCCGGCATCGCCATGCGGCGCGCGGAGCGGTTCATCCGGGCCGCGTTCATGTACGGCCGGAAGGTGACGACGGAACCGTCCGGCTGCTTGTAGGCCTTGAGGCCCTCGAACAGCTCCTGGGCGTAGTGGAGCACCTGGCTGGCCGGGTCCAGCTGGATCGGCCCGTACGGCTCGAGCTTCGCCTCGTGCCAGCCGCGGTCCGCGGAGTACCGGATCGTGACCATGTGATCGGTGAAGTACCGGCCCCAGCCGGGATCGGCCAGGATGCGCTCACGTTCAGCGGCGGTCGCGGGCCGCTCCGTGCGCGTGATCTCGAAGTCCAGGGTGTCGCTCATCGCGGTTCACGTCCTCTCGCGGATCGCCGGCACGGCCCCATCGCCGTATCGGCTTCCTCGTCACCATTGTCGTACTTCGTCCAGACTGACTCCTTCACCGAACATCTTCCTCCGGCGGGGACCGAACCGGAGAGGAAGAGTGTTCTCACGGCGCACGCGAAAACCGGGCGCGCCGCGAGGGCACGCCCGGAGTTCTCTGTTCCGCTGACCGGCAGAGAGGCGTGCCCTCAGCCGGATACTCGCTTGGCGATCGCGTCGCCGATCTGGGCCGTGGACCGCTCCCCGAGCGCGGCGCGCTCGGCGAGGTCGTCCGAGACGGCCTGCTCGACGCGGCGGGCGGCCTCGCCCGCGCCAATGTGGTCGAGCAGCATCGCGACGGACAGGATCGTCGCGGTCGGGTCGGCCTTGCCCTGCCCGGCGATGTCGGGGGCGCTGCCGTGCACCGGCTCGAACATCGACGGCGCGGTGCGGGCGGGGTTGACGTTGCCGGACGCGGCGAGCCCGATCCCGCCGGCGATCGCGGCGCCGAGGTCGGTGATGATGTCGCCGAACAGGTTGTCGGTGACGATCACGTCGAAGCGCTGCGGCTGCGACACGAAGAACATCGTGGCCGCGTCGACATGGCAGTAGTCGGTCGTGACCTGCGGGTACTCCGCCGCGACCTGCTTGAGGACGCGCTGGTACAGCTCCCCGGCGAAGGTCAGGACGTTGTCCTTGTGGACGAGCGTGAGCTTCTTGCGGGGCCGCGAGGCGGCGACCTCGAACGCGTACCGGACGACCCGCTCGACGCCGTAGGCGGTGTTGACGCTCTCCTGCGTGGCGACCTCGTGCGGGGTGCCCTTGCGCAGCACGCCGCCGACCCCGGTGTAGGGGCCCTCGGTGCCCTCCCGGACGACGACCATGTCGACGTCGCCGGGCGTCACGCCCGCCAGCGCCGTCGCGACGCCCGGGAACAGCTTCACCGGGCGCAGGTTGACGAAGTGGTCCAGCTCGAACCTGGCCCGCAGCAGCAGCCCGCGCTCCAGCGTCCCGCTCGGCACGCTCGGGTCGCCGACGGCGCCCAGCAGGATGACCTCCTGCTCGCGCAGCTCGTCCAGAACCGAGTCGGGCAGCGTCTCGCCGGTCCGGTGCCAGCGGGCGGCGCCGAGGTCGTAGGAGGTCCGCTCGAACGCGAGACCACTGGACGGCGACACGGCGTCGAGGACCTTCAGCCCTTCGGCGACCACCTCGGGACCGATCCCGTCTCCGGGGATGACGGCCAGGCGAACACTGCGGGAAACCATGCGCGCACTCTACTGCAAACGTCTCAGTGCGTGGGCTTTCATCTCATATTTCGGGACGAACGTCCCGTTTCAGCAGGGAACAGTCGCCGCACATCCCGCCGCCCGGGACGCGGTAGTACAGGCAGCAACTGCGCCGCACGTACCCGTCCGGCCCGAACGCTCCCGCCGCGGCCAGCGGCTCCCGCGCGAGCAGCTCCCGGACGACGGCACGCCGCGCGGGATCGGGCGCCCCCACGTTCAAGCTCCCGGCAAGGGCGGCGGCCGCGTTGCCCCAGACAAGGCCCTCCGCGAGCCCGACGATGGTCGACAGCACGTCGCGAAGCGGCTTGAGGAGCCCGTCGACGACCATGGGATGGATGAGTGCGGCGGCCTCGGCGGCATCGTCCGCCCGCCACCCGGACGGCTCGTCCAGCCGGAAGGCGATCGCCTCGCCGGGCGCCCAGTACCAGCGCAGCCCGCCCAGGTCGGGCACGATCCCGCGCGAGCCGGCCGCGACGACCGGCGACCAGATGCGGGCCGCGAGCCCCTGAAAGACCAGCGACCCCGCGACCCGCTTCTCCCGGGTCCTAAGCCGCTCGGCGTAGTCCCTGGTCATCGCGCCGAACCGGGTGGCCGCACCGGGAAAAGGTTCCCAGCCGGGACCGCCGGGTCCAACGCCGATCTCGAAGAACTGCCCGAGCCGGGCCACGTCCCGAAGCACCCGAGCAACCTCGGCGGAACCCACATCGAGCGCCATAGCCCCCAGTGTCCCACCGCAACAACCTCAGCCGTCGCCGCGATCACGCAACGACCTCAACGCCTGCGATCGCGACCGAAGGCAGGTTTCGAGCCTGCGAGAAACCTGATCGCGCAGCGAGCCGCCAGGCGAGCCGAAGCGATGCAGCGATCGCGCGCGTTTCTCGACGATGGAGGCCCTCTAGGGCCGAAGGCGGAGAGAAACGCTAGTCAGCACGCCGGTCCAGGGCGGCCTGCAGGGCGCGGGCTGCTTCTTCTTCGGCGTCGTCGGCCGCGGTGTTGTTCAGGGTGTCGTTCATGATGGTTTGCTCCGTGTCGCTGTGCTGAGACCAGTGGGGACGCCGGGAAGACGTGGTTCACACGGTCCGGCGAAGGCATCGGACTCACGGCCAGGCAGAGCCTCCGCAGCGGGTGCCGGCCTGCCGATGATCAGGCCCCGCTGCGGCAGCGAAGGATTACTACGAAGCGCCGCATGACTACCTGCGAGATTACCCCCGGTCCGGCGGGCTGTCCCGACCCGTGGCGGAAAATCTCACACTGTGAGACGCGAGAGTCCTCAGTCGTCGCGTGAGCGCGTTACCTGGCCGGGGAGACAAAGCTGGAGGCGAGCCTCTCCGGGCAGATCGCGAAGCGATGCAGCGCTCACACAATCTCGGCCCGGAGTGCGAGCCGCCAGGCGAGCACTCCGGGCCGAGATTGAATAGGAACGTCAGCCTTCGAGGTCGACCCGGCGGCCCATGTCGGCGCCGACCTCGGCGCGGATGGCGTCGACGAGCTGCGGCGGGATGGCCGAGTCGACGGTCAGCGCGATCAGCGCCTTGCCGCCCTTGGCGTCCCGGCCGACCTGCATGCCCGCGATGTTGACCTGCTCGTCGCCGAGGATCTTGCCGACCGCGCCGACGATGCCGGGCCGGTCGACGTAGGAGAAGAACGCCATGTGCTCGGTCGGGACGAGCTCCATGTTGTAGCCGTTGATCTCGATGATCCGCTCGGCGTGCTTCGGGCCGGTGAGCGTGCCGGACACCGACACGACGGCGCCGTCGGACATCGTGCCGCGCACCTGGACGACGTTGCGCCAGTCGGGGCTGTCCTCGCTGGTGGTGAGGGTGACCTCGACACCGCGGTCGCGGGCGAGGAGGGGCGCGTTGACGAACGTCACCGTCTCCTCGATCACGTCGAGGAACACGCCCTTGAGCGCGGCGAGTTCGAGCACCTTGACGTCGTGCTCGGCGATCTCGCCGCGGACGACGACGTCGAGCCGGACGGGGACGCCGCCCGCGAGGGAGGTGAAGATGCGGCCGAGCTTCTCGGCGAGCGGCAGGCCGGGCTTCACGTCTTCGGCGACCGCGCCGCCCTGGACGTTGACCGCGTCCGGGACGAACTCGCCGGACAGCGCGAGCTTCACCGACCGGGCGACCTGCGTGCCCGCCTTCTCCTGCGCCTCGTGGGTGCTGGCGCCGAGGTGCGGGGTGACGACGACGCTGTCGTGGTGGAACAGCGGGCTGTCGGTCATCGGCTCGGTGCTGAACACGTCGATGCCGGCGCCGGCGACGCGGCCCTCCTTCAGCGCGAGGTCGAGCGCGCCCTCGTCGACGATGCCGCCGCGGGCGGCGTTCACGATCCGGACGGTCGGCTTCACCTGCCGCAGCTCGCGGTCGCCGACCAGGCCGAGCGTCTCGGGCGTCTTCGGCAGGTGGACGGTGATGAAGTCGGACTCGGCGAACAGCTCGTCCAGCGTGACGAGTTTCACGCCGAGCTGGGCGGCGCGGGCGGCCTGAACGTAGGGGTCGAACGCGATCACGTTCATGTCGAAGGCGGCGAGGCGCTGCGCGACGAGCACGCCGATGCGGCCGAGGCCGAGCACGCCGACGGTCTTGCCCTGCAGCTCGACGCCGGTGTACTTGGACCGCTTCCACTCGCCCTGCTTGAGGGCGCTGTGGCCCTGCGGCACGTTCCGCGCGGTGGCGAGCAGCAGCGCGATGGCGTGCTCGGCGGCGGTGACGATGTTGGACGTGGGCGCGTTGACGACCATGACGCCGGCCTTGGTCGCGGCCTCCACGTCGACGTTGTCGAGCCCGACCCCGGCGCGGGCGACGACGCGCAGCTTGGCGGCGTGCTGGAACACCTCGGCGGTGACCTTGGTGGCGCTGCGCACGATCAGCGCGTCGACGTCGGCGACGGCGGGCAGCAGCAGCGCGCGGTCGGCGCCGTCGACGTGGCGGACCTCGTAGTCGGCTTCCAGCACGGCGATGCCGGCGGGCGAGAGTTCTTCTGCGACGAGGACGACGGGCTTGCTCAAAGGAGACAGTCCTTAGGAAAGTGGATGGCCGTGTGATGTGCGTGCAGGTGACGTCTCGGGTCACCTCGTCGTGCCCTCGCCCCCAGGCGCCGATTCTATCTCCCGGGGGCGGACGCCATTCGCGGCGGGGAGACTCCTACCGGTAAGTCCGGCTTGGCCGGAACGTGCGCAGGGTGGGGCCCGGTACACGGCTTTCGCGGCCGGCGGTCCGGTCCGGTCTGGGCCGGTGCCCGCCGGGCGCCCCGCCGGTGCGGGCCGGGCCGGTCAGGCCGTGCCGGGCCGCGTCCGGCCGGTCAGGCCGCGTTGGGCTCGGGCATCGCGACCAGGACGGACGCGACCTGCTCCGCGTCGGCGACGTGGACGTGCGGGACGTCCACGTACACGCGCAGCGGCCCGGCGGGCAGCCCCAGCGCGTCGGCGACCTGGACCTGCACCTCGCGGAGCGGGATGTAGGTCAGGTAGCCCCGGTAGACGTTCTGCGACCGGAACATCGCCGTCATGATCAGCCGGTAGCCGCGGATGCGGAAGGACAGCGCCGTGAGGCTGGGCAGCCCGTCCGCCGGCTCGCCGGGGATCGTGAGCGAGATCCAGGCGCTGGTCGTCCAGGGCCTGGCGCGCAGCAGGTCGACGACCCAGCGGATCTGGTCGTTGCCCTCGAGGTCGTGCAGCCGCGGCCAGTACCGCCCGCGGACGGTGCGGCGGGTGCGCTCCTGCGCCCGCCGGACGATCCGCGTCCGGTCGCCGTGCTCGTGGAGGATCGGGTCCTCCCAGCTCAGCGAGGTGACCTCGAACAGCAGCGGCGGTCCCTCGATGATGGGGCCGCCCTCCTCGAGACCGGCCTCGCCGGCACTCCAGACATGCCGCAGGACGCCGATCCAGGCCTCGCCGCAGCTGTCCCAGCGCCGGACGTCCTTCTCCTCGTCCGCCGGCACGTCACGACTCCCCGCCGCAATTCATGCGATGGCCCGCATTGCGGATCCGGGAATACGCTGCCCGCGGCATTCCCGCGCGGAGGGTGCTTTTCGCTACCCCTCCGGCCCGTGACCCTCCGTTGTTGTTGTTGAACAGCATCACACCACTCATGCTCTCCGCCCCAATACCCGCCACGGCGGCGGTCGCACGAGTGTTTGCGCGGGGTCCCCGCGCCGGCCGCAGCCGTCACGGCTTTCCTCAAGTATCAGGCAAGAAGCGCTAAAACGACAGAGGAATTTACCTAGTAAGTTCCTTCACTATCATTCTGACCCGTGCTTCGATGATCGGTCACCTGGACAATCTGTCCAAAATGTCGTGATTATCATGGGCCCCGGGTCCCGGACGTGCGGTGCAGCACGATGTAGCCGTCCCGCCGGAAGACCTCGCGGTAGCCCGCCGCCTCCAGCTCCGCCACCCGCCGCCGCTGGTCGGCCGCGCTCGCGAACGGGAACTCCAGCCGCCCGACGTAGGCGACGACCCAGGGCGCGCCGCGCGAGTGCCCGTCCCACAGCATGACGCGGGCGCGGTCCGTCAGCGCGGGGCCGACGCCGTTGGCCGCCTCGACGAGCGCGCCGTCCGGGATCCGCGCGGCCGCGGCGGACGCGGCGCGGGCCCGGTCGTTCCGCGCCCACAGCGCCGGGTCGGCGAGGTGGCGGTAGGCGAAGAACGGCACGCAGACGATCATTGCGGCCAGGATCGCGGCCGCCGGGAGCGCGGACGGGGCTCGTCGCAGGGCTGGGATTCTGCCGCGCAGGCGTACCGCGCCGTCCACCGCCGCCAGGACGAGGACGGCGATGATGAACGCGTTGTAGTGGTAGTGCGGCTCCCACCAGTTGCTGAAGCGGCTGTTGAGCATCCGTTCGGCGAGCAGCGGCAGCGCGGTCAGCGTCAGCGGCGATGCCAGCGGAAGCAGCAGCAGCGGTAGGACGACCAGCGCCATCGTCAGAACCTTCTGCGGCGGGGTGCCGAGAACGGCGACGACGTCCCACGGATGGGTCAGCGCGTGGACGGCCGCGTGGGGCAGGTCCGGGCCGAGCGACCCGTACGCCCAGTAGTAGTCGTCGTCCCCGCCGAACGCCGGGATGATCATGCGGGAGCTCGCCCAGGTGGCGGCCAGCCCGACGACGGCGTAGGCGAGCCCCGCCCGCCGGTCGCCGCGCGGCAGCAGGTCGCGCAGCCGCCTGGGCCGGGTCTCGTAGCGGGTGAGCAGGTAAAGGCCGAAGCCCGTGAGCAGCAGCCCCATGTCCTCCTTGACCAGCAGCAGGACGAAAGCCGCCACTGCGGCCTGGCCCCGCCGTCCGGCGTCGTGGCGCTCCACCATCAGCGCCGACAGCAGCGGGACGAACGCGACCTCATGGAAGTCGAACGCGATCGCCTCGGCGATCGGCCACGACAGTGCGTACGCACCGGCGGCGAGGTATGCGGCGCGGGCGCCGAGCCTGCGCTCGGTGAACCGCCAGATCGGCACGATCGCGAGCGCGAGCAGGACGGCCTGCGCGACCAGCAGCGTCTCCGGCCCGTCGTGGATCCAGTAAAGCGGTGCCAGCAGGACGAGGATCGGCGAGAAATGGTCGCCGAGAATGGAGAACTCCGGCCCGAACTCGTTGTGGACGCCCTTCACGATGGCGACCGGCCACTCGAACCGGCTGTAGGAGCGGATCGCCTGGTCGAAGATGACCAGGTCGTAGCTGCCCACCCGGAACGCCCGCAGCCGCATCAGCGAGTACGCCGTGTACAGCACGGCGCTCGCGGCGATCATCGTCGTGAGCGCCATCCGCCGGCGCCCGGACCGTCCCCCGTCACCCGCCGGGACCTGCTCGGCAGGCCCCTCCACCGCAACCGCCTCAGCCACGCGCCGGACGCTACCAGCAGCGCCCGGCACGTGGCCGACCTCGTGGCCGGAGGCCCGCCGACTCCTAGGGTGACCAGGCCCTAGGAGTGGACGCGGTGGGTCATCGTGAGGCGGTTCCGGGTGAAGGTCCCGGCGACGAGGGCCGCGGCGAGCGGGATGAGCACGCCGACGGCGAGCAGCAGCGTCCACGGGATGTCGATGATCGTGCCGTGCTCGGCGACGCCCGTCTCCTCCGGCGTGCTCGTCAGCGGCCGCGCGACCGCGAGACCCGGGACGAGCCCGCCCGCGATGCCGAGCCAGCAGCCGAGCCCGGCGACGAACGCCGCCTGCCCCATCGTCAGCAACCGCCAGGTCAGCGGGCGGGAGCCGACCGCGGCGAGGGTCGCGTGGTCGGGCCTGGCGTCGGCCGTCGCCAGGCTCGTGGCGATCAGCGCGCCGCCGAGCGCCAGCACGCCCGCCACGGAAGCCAGCAGAATCATGGTTCCTCCGAATGACTCGGTGAAGCCGCGCTCGACGTAGACGGCGTCCACGTTCCGGTTGAAGGGGGTCACGGCCTTGGCCAGCCGTGCCTCCTCGGCCTTCGTGACGCGGTGGTCGGCGCGGTCGACCCCGAACGCCTCCGTCCGGACGGGCAGGCCGATCCGCTCGGCGATCCGCGGCGGGATGATGGCGTGCACGCCCGGATCGCCGCTCCCGGCGACCGCCGGCAGGCCCTCGACCTGGCTGACGGTGCGCTGCCTGTCGTTCTCCCAGACGAACACCCTGGCGGTCGTCGTCGCGCCGTTGGCGGGCTTGGCCCCGAACAGCACGACCTTGCCGGCGTCCAGGGCGGAGATGATGGCGGGGTCGTCGCGGCCGAGCAGCATGCGCGCCTCGCGGGAGCCCCCGACCACGTTGTCCACGAGGACGGCGTAGGTAGTCGGGTCATCGCGGGCGGTGAAGCTGAGGGCCGGGCACTGCGCCGCGTCGCGGCTCAGGCACGTCCCGCCGGGCCCGGGCAGGGACTTCAGCGGGAGGAGGGGAAGCCCGGGCAGGTCGCGCCGGACGGCCTGCTCAAGCTTGTCCGCGCCGGTCTCCGGCGCGCGGATGAGCGTGCTCCCCATGGGCAGCGTCGCCCGGTACTCCATCTGGCTCTGCCGGAAGTCGCTGGCGCCCCCGATGGCCAGCGCGGTGATCCCGGCGACGGCCGCGGTGATCGCGGCGACGGCGGGTGCGGTGCGGGCGCGGTTGCGGGCACCGTCCCGGACGGCGAGCCGCAGCGGCAGCGGGAGCCGGGGCGCGAGCCGCCCGGTCGTCCCGACGATCCACGGGCAGGCCAGCACCAGGCCGATGATGATCGCCACCGCGCCGAACGCGGCACCGAACTCGCGCAGGAGGCTGACGCCCATGAGGGCCGTCACCACCCCGGCGAGGACGAGCACGCCGCCGGCGATCGGCCATCCGCGCCGGGACCGGCCGGGCGGGTCGCGGCGGCCGGAGAGGGCGGCGGTGACGTCCATCCGCGCGGCCTGCGCGGCGGGCAGCAGCGCGGCCGCCACCCCGCTCCCGGCACCGAGCAGCATCGTCACGACGACCTGGACCCATGGCATGCGGAACGGCCCGAGCGGTTCGCCGTCCACGGCCTCCAGGATCGGCAGGGCGGTCGCCGCCGCGAGGGTCCCGAGGACCGCCCCGCCCACCGCGGCGATCCCGCCGAGGAGCAGGCCGGACGCGAGGACGACGGCGCGCAGGTGCCGGTCCGACCCGCCCGACGCGGCGACGAGCGCGAGGTCGCGGCGCCGCCTGCGGGCGTCCACCACTAGCGCCGGGCCCGCGAGGAGGACGACCTGCAGCAGGATCATCGTGATCGCCATGGCGGTGATGGCGCTCTCGGCGGCGGACGGTCCCGTGACCTCCCCGGTGCCCTCCACGGAGGCCTGGCCCGTCCGCCACAGGACGGCGAGCGCGACGATCGCCGCGACCGGGAGCCCGATCATCGCGAGGATCAGCGCCGTGCGGCCCTTGGCGCGCAGCGCGTCCTGCCTGGCCATGCGCAACGCGAATCGGTAGCGGTTCACGGCGCCTCCTGGAGGAGGGTCTCGGGGCCGGTGCGTGCGGGCGTCGCGTCGACGACCCGGCCGTCGCGCAGGAACACGACCCGGTCCGCCCAGGCGGCGTGCCTGGACTCGTGCGTGACCATTAAGCAGGACGCGCCCGCGTCGCAGCGGCCGCGCAGGACGCGCATGACGTCCTCGCCGGTGTGGCTGTCGAGCGCGCCGGTCGGCTCGTCGGCGAGGACGAGCCGGCGGTCGCCGACCAGCGCGCGGGCGATGGCGACGCGCTGCTGCTGGCCGCCGGACATCTCGTCCGGGAACCGGTCGGCCAGCTCCTCGACGCCGACCTCCGCGAGCGCCTCCCGCGCCTGGAGCCGGGCCCGGCGGGCGCGGACGCCGTCGAGCTCGCGGGGCAGCATGACGTTCTCGGCGGCGGTCAGGCTCGGGATGAGGTTGAGGTCCTGGAACACGTATCCGACGCTGCGGCGGCGCAGCGCCGACCGTCCGGACGGGCCGAGCGCGCCGATGTCGGCGCCGTCCAGCACGACCTGCCCCGACGTGGGCGTGTCGAGGCCGCCGGCGAGGGTCAGCAGCGTGGACTTGCCGGACCCGGACGGCCCCATCACGGCCACGAACTCCCCCGCGGCGACGTCGAGCGTCACCTCGCGGAGTGCGTGGACGAGAGCGGGCCCGGTCCCGTGGTCGCGGGAGACGTCCCGCAGGGCGAGCAGGCTCATCGGCGTGCCTCCTCATCGGTCTCCACCGGGGCGTGCGCGGGCGGGGACGCCGGAGAAGGCGCCGGGGACGGTGCGCGGGCCACGTAGGTCTCGCAGTGGTCGAGCCAGCGCACCTCGGCCTCCGCCTGGAAGATCATGGATTCGAGGACGAGCCGCCACGCGCGGTCGCCCTGCTCGGCGGGGACGGCGGGCGCGTCGGCCTTCAGCCGGGTGAGGTCCTGCAGGGCGCGCAGGGTGGCGCCGCGCTGGGTCTGGACGACCTCGGCGACGTCCACGCCGGGCGTGGTGACGGCCATCGCCAGCTTGATCGCCAGCTCGTCGCGGGGCCGGTCGGCGCGGACGATCGGGGTGGCGAACCACCGCCGCACGTCCGCCTCGCCCGCCGGGGTGATCCGGTAGACGAAGCGGCCCTCGTCGTCGGCGCCGACGCGGGTGACGAGCTCGTCGCGTTCGAGGCGGGACAGCGTGGAGTAGACCTGGCCGATGTTGAGCGGCCAGGTGGCGCCGGTGGACGACTCGAACTCGGCGCGCAGTTGGTAGCCATAGCGGGGCCCCTGGGACAGGAGTGCCAGCAGCCCATGACGGATCGACATACCTACCAAGTATGCATACCGCGTATGCCCCCCGCAATACCGAGTATGTATCGGGGCGACACGCCAGGCGGATTTCACTGTGCGCAACCGTTCGGACCCTTAACGTGACCACTGATCCCCGGAAATCAGGAGAGACCGTGTCCTCGGACTGCACCATCAGCGTGTTGCGCGACGTCCTGCGCGTGTACGACCACCGCTACCTGAGCCTCGACCGCGTCCAGCGCGAGCGCCTCGTGGAGGGCACCCGCCGCGTCATCGGCGAGGAAGGGCTCAGCGACGCCGCCCGCGCCGCGCTGCCCGCGTCCGTCCGGCTCAGGGCGTTCTGCATCCAGCACGGCCTGAACGACGAGCTGGAACGGCTGATCAGCGACGAGATGGACGGCGTGCTGGCGGGCGCGGTCGTGGTCGGCGGGCGGATCTACGCCATGTACCCCTACCTGCGCGGCGTCCCCCGCCAGGACGCCGACATCACGACCGAGGTCGGCGTCGACCACCACCTGGACGCCGTCACCTGGCAGAACAGGAAGATCCGCATCCGCGGCTTCGCGGCGCTGCAGCGCGTCGAGACCGACCGGACCGCGGTGGACGTCATCCTGCGGGAACGGACGTCCGGGCGGGAGCACGGCTTCCTCGCCGAGCCGCGCCAGGAACGTCCCGGCGCGTTCGAGGCCGTCGCCGACCCCGCCGTCGTCGAGCCGGGACGCTGGGACGTGCACGTCACCGCGACGAGCCTCGGCGTGACGCGCGAGGCCCGCTTCGGGTCGGTCCGCGGCGAGGATCTGAAGACCGTCGAGCAGCGGCGCACCGCCGACGCCAAGGACGTCAGGGTCTACTTCACCAAGGGCGGCCACCTGGCGCTGGTCGTCGCCGAGACCGTCGGCCGGCCGCCGCTGCGCAGCAGGTTCCGCCGCTTCCGCCGCACCCGATGAACGCGGCGTGCCGCCCTGCACGGCTCGCGTGAGGACGGCACGCCGCGAGAGGGGCCGGCGGACGGACGGTTACTCGCTGAGCCAGCTCATCATCGGGCGGAGCTCGGCGCCCGTCTTCTCGATCGGGTGCTCGGCGAGCTCCTCGCGGTACTTGCCGAACTGCTTCTGGCCGCCCTCGAACTCGTCCACCAGCTCCTTGGCGTACTGGCCGGACTGGATCTCGCCGAGGATCTTCTTCATCGCGGCCTTGGTCTCCGGCGTGATCACGCGCGGGCCGCGGCTGTAGCCGCCGTACTCGGCGTTGTCGGACACCGACCAGTACATCTTCGACACGCCGCCCTCGTACATCAGGTCGACGATCAGCTTCATCTCGTGCAGGACCTCGAAGTAGGCGACCTCCGGCTGGTAGCCGGCCTCGGTCAGCACCTCGAAGCCCGTCTTGATCAGCTCGGAGACGCCGCCGCACAGCACGGTCTGCTCGCCGAACAGGTCGGTCTCGGTCTCCTCGGTGAACGTCGTCCTGATGCCGCCCGCGCGCAGGCCGCCGATCGCCTTGGCGTAGGACAGGGCAAGCGGCCAGGCGTTGCCGGACGGGTCCTTCTCCACGGCCACGATCACCGGCACGCCGCGCCCGGCGACGAACTGGCGGCGGACGAGGTGCCCCGGACCCTTCGGCGCGACCATCGCCACGTCCACCCCCTCCGGCGGCTGGACGAGGTCGTACCGGATGCTGAACCCGTGGCCGAAGAACAGCGCGTCGCCCTCGACCAGCGCCGGGCGGATGTCCTTCTCGAAGATCTCCCGGTGGTGGTGGTCCGGGGCCAGCAGCATGATCAGGTCGGCCTCCTCGGCCGCCTCCGCCGGGGTGACGACGCGCAGCCCCTCCGACTCCGCCTTCTCCCGGCTGGCCGACCCCTCGCGGAGCCCGACCCGCACGTCGACGCCGGAGTCGCGCAGGGAGAGCGCGTGCGCGTGCCCCTGGCTGCCGTAACCGATGATCGCCACGTGCCGGCCCTGGATCACGCTCAGGTCGGCGGCGTCGTCGTAGAACATCTCAGCCACAGTGCTGTTGCCTTTCGTTGATGTGTTTTCTTCGCGCGGTCAGCGCACGCGCAGGTCAGATGCCGGTCAGGCGCTGCGCTCGATGGCCCGCAGCGACCGGTCGGTGATCGATCGGGCGCCGCGGCCGATGGCCACCATGCCCGACTGCACCAGCTCCTTGATCCCGAACGGCTCCAGGACCTTGATGAACGCGTCCAGCTTGTCGCGGTTGCCGGTGGCCTCGATGGTGACGGCATCCGGTGCGACGTCGACCACCTTGGCGCGGAACAGCTGGACGGTCTCCAGCACCTGCGAGCGCGTCTCCGCGTCGGCGCGCACCTTGACCAGCACCAGCTCGCGCTGGACGGACGCCGAGGAGTCCAGTTCGACGATCTTGAGCACGTTGATCAGCTTGTTGAGCTGCTTGGTGACCTGCTCCAGGGGCAGGTCCTCGACGTTCACCACGATCGTCATCCGGGAGATCTCCGGGTGCTCGGTGGTGCCGACCGCGAGGGACTCGATGTTGAAGCCGCGCCGGGAGAACAGCGCCGCGACCCGGGCCAGGATGCCGGGCTTGTTCTCCACGAGCACCGACAGGGTGTGCAGGCTCATCGGGGTCAGTCTCCGTTCTCCCACTCGGGCGCCATGTCCCGCGCGATCTTGATGTCGTCGTTGGTGGTGCCGGCCGCGACCATCGGCCAGACCATGGCGTCCTTGTGCACCACGAAGTCGATCACGACGGGCGCGTCGTTGATCTCCATCGCCTTGGCGATGACCTCGTCCACGTCCTCGGCCTTCTCGCAGCGCAGGCCGACACAACCGTACGCCTCGGCGAGCTTCACGAAGTCGGGGATGCGCTTGGCGGCGAGCCCGGACTCCGACTGCAGGGTCGTGTTGGAGTAGCGGCCGTCGTAGAACAGCGTCTGCCACTGCCGGACCATGCCGAGGTTCCCGTTGTTGATCACCGCGATCTTGACGGGGATGCCCTCGATCGCGCAGGTCGCGAGCTCCTGGTTGGTCATCTGGAAGCAGCCGTCGCCGTCGATCGCCCACACCGTCGTGCCGGGCGCGCCGACCTTGGCGCCCATCGCGGCCGGGACGGCGTAGCCCATCGTCCCGGCGCCGCCGGAGTTCAGGAACGCGCCGGGCCGCTCGTACTTGATGAACTGCGCGGCCCACATCTGGTGCTGGCCGACGCCCGCGACGTAGTAGGAGTCCGGGCCGGCGATCTTGCCGATGCGCTCGATGACGTACTGCGGGGACAGCGATCCGTCGTCCGGCGTGTCGTAGCCGAGCGGGTACGTGGCCCGCCACGCTTCGAGCTGCCGCCACCAGTCGCCGTAGTCGCCCTTGCGGCCCGCCTCGTGCTCGTTCTGGACGGCGACGATCAGGTCGGCGATGACCTCGCGGGCGTCCCCGACGATCGGGACGTCCGCGTGCCGGTTCTTGGAGATCTCCGCCGGGTCGATGTCGGCGTGCACGATCTTGGCGCCGGGGGCGAACCCGTCCAGCTTGCCGGTGACCCGGTCGTCGAACCGGGCGCCGAGCGCGACCAGCAGGTCGGCGCGCTGCAGCGCGCCGACCGCGCCGACCGCGCCGTGCATGCCGGGCATGCCCATGTGCAGCGGGTGGCTGTCGGGCAGCGCGCCCTTGGCCATCAGCGTGGTGACGACGGGCGCGCCGGTCAGCTCGGCGAGCACCTTCAGCTCGGCGGACGCGCCGGCCTTCAGCACGCCGCCGCCGACGTACAGCACCGGCCGCTCCGCCTGGACGATCAGCCGCGCCGCCTCGCGGACCTGCTTGGAGTGCGGCCGCGTGACCGGCCGGTAGCCGGGAAGCTGCAGCGGGACCGGCCACTCGAAGCTCACCGTGGCCTGGAGCGCGTCCTTGGCGATGTCGACGAGGACCGGCCCGGGACGGCCGGTGCCCGCGATGTGGAACGCCTCCGCGATCGTCCGGGCGATGTCGCCGGCCTTGGTGACCAGGAAGTTGTGCTTGGTGATCGGCATCGTGATGCCGGCGATGTCGGCCTCCTGGAAGCCGTCCGTCCCGATCAGCGACGAGGCGACCTGGCCGGTGATCGCCACGATCGGCACCGAGTCCATGTAGGCGTCGGAGATCGCGGTCACGAGGTTGGTCGCGCCGGGCCCGCTGGTGGCCATGCACACGCCCACCTTGCCGGTGACCATCGCGTAGCCCTGCGCCGCGTGGCCGGCGCCCTGCTCGTGCCGGACGAGGATGTGGCGCAGCTTCGCGGAGTCGAACAGCGGGTCGTACGCCGGGAGGATCGCGCCGCCCGGAATGCCGAAGACGGTGTCGACGCCGACGTTCTCCAGTGCGCGGACCAGCGCCTGGGCTCCCGTCATCTGTTCGGTCGTCATGATTCTGCGTTCCTTGGGGAGTGATGATTTTTCATCCGGCCGGTCGCCAGAGACCGTGACTTGGTTCTGGTGACCGAGGATGAAAAATTTTCAGTTCGGTTCGGATCGGGCTCCGGGCAACAAAAAACCCTCGCCGCCGTGGGCGGTCGAGGGGAGGCGCGCAGGTCAGGGTGCTCGATCAGCCTGCGCGCCGACCAAGTACTACGAGAATGGCGAGGATGCTCTGCACGAGCCCCACTTTCGCCGATGACGGGCCAGCGGTCAAATCCTTGGACAGTTTGTCTCACATTCTGAGATATGAGGGCGGTTGCGGTCAGCCCGGAAGCGGGAGCGGCAGGTCGCCGGAAAGGGCCCGGCCTTCCAGGTTCGTCCGCACCAGCGACTCGACCCGCTCGGCCGCCATCGGGCGCGCCACGAGGAAGCCCTGCCCGCGCGGGCAGCCCATCTCGCGCAGCAGCTCCAGCTGCTCGGGACGCTCGATGCCCTCCGCCACCACGGTCAGGCCGAGGTCGCTGCCGAGCCGCACGATCGTCCGGGTGAGCAGCGTGAGGGTCTCGTCCGAGCCGAGGCCCGCCACGAACGACGGGTCGATCTTGATGATGTCGACGGGCAGCTGGCCGAGGTAGGCCAGCGAGGCGTATCCGGTGCCGAAGTCGTCGATCGCGAGCCGGACGCCGAGGTCGCGCAGCTCCACCAAGCGTTCCACATTCTGGCCCGCGTCCTCGACGAGGACCTCCTCGCGGACCTCCAGCGTCAGCGCGTGCGGCGGCAGGCCGGTCTCCTCCAGCGCCGCCGCGACCGACTCCACGAACCGCGGCGCGGCGATCTGCCGGGCGGTGAAGTTCACCGAAAGGCCCACGGCCCACGAGTCCCGGCGCCAGCGGGCGACCTCGCGGCACGCCTCCCGCAGCACCCAGCCGCCGAGCGGGACCATCAGGCCCGCCTCCTCGGCCGGTCCGATGAACTCCTCGGGCGGTACCGCCTCGCTCCCCCGCCTCCAGCGCAGCAGCGCCTCGACGCCCGTCACCCGGGACGTCGCGAGGTCCACCACCGGCTGGAACTCGACCGCGAACTGCTCCTCGGCCAGCGCCCGCTGCAGGTCGCTGCCCAGCTCGAGACGCCGGACGACGTCGGCGTGCATGTGCGGCGCGTACACTTCGACGCGCCCGCCGCCCGCCTCCTTCGCGCGGGCCATCGCCAGGTCGCCGTTGCGCATCAGGTCGGCGGCGGTGCGGCGGAGCCTGCGCCCGGCCGCCTCCGTGGCGCCGCCCGAAGGTCCTTCCTCGTCGCCCGCGAACGCGATCCCCACACTCGCCGTCAGCACGATCTGCTTGTCACCGACCTGATAAGGGTCGGCCGAAAGGACGCGGAGGAGGCGTCCGGCGAGTTCGACTGTGGCGCGCGTCTCACGGTCGTCCGGCGGGAGCTGGACGAGGACGGCGAACTCGTCGCCGCCCCAGCGCGCCACCGTGTCGTCGGCCTGGACGTTCGCGCGCAGCCGCCGCGCCGCCTGCGCCAGCACCTGGTCGCCCGCCGCGTGCCCGTCGGAGTCGTTGACCGCGGTGAAGCCGTCCAGGTCGACGAACACGACCGCGACCTCGCCGCCGGACGGCTGCCGCGACAGCACCTCCCTGACCCGCTCCTCGAAGTAGGACCGGTTCGGCAGGCCCGTCAGGCCGTCGTGGAAGGTCAGGTGCGCGACCTGGCGCTGCAGCGCCGCCTGCTCGCTGAGGTCGCGGGTCGTGACCAGCAGCCGCGCGGGCGCGCCGTCCGAGCCGCTGTAGCGGGAGATCGTGGACTCGGTGGGCAGCCAGGTGCCGTCGGCCGCGCGGACCCGGCACGAGACGCGCAGGGCGTCCTGGAAGCCGCCGTGGAACCCCTCCCCGGCCGCGGGGTCGTCGTCGAGGAACTCGGTGAACACCTCCTGGACGCGCGGCAGATCTTCGGGGTGGATGAGCTCGTTCAGCGGGCGTCCGAGCAGCTCGTCGGGCGTGTAGCGGTAGGTGCGCAGCGCTCCGGCGCTGGCGTACTGGACGGTGGCGTCCATGTCGCAGATGAGCACCGCGTCGTTGATGCTCTCCGACAGGGCACGGAAGTGTTCCTCGCCGGTCACCACGGCACGGCGCAGCGAGTCGTTCTCCCGGAGCAGGCTTGCGAGCCGCGCGAGCAGCACCAGCGCGGCCGAGCCCGCGACGATCGAGATGCCGGGTTCGAGGCCGTTCTCCCCGGTGACGGAGTGGCCCGCGATGAACAGCCCGGCCGCGGCGGCGACCGCGGCGGGCGCGAGCCCCGGGCCGATCATGCGGCCGCAGCGCTCCTCCCCGGGCACGGTCTCGCCCTCGGGGATGTCGTCGACCGGCAGCTCGGGCTCGGCGGCCGGGCCCGTCCACGGCACCAGCAGCAGGAGCAGCAGCCCGGCGAGCCGCAGGATGTCGGACGGGTCGCCCGCCTGGTCGCCGCCGTCCAGCCGGACGAACGTCGTCACGATGTCGGCGACCGCGATGGCCGTCAGCGCCCCGTACCCCATCCAGGCGAGCCGCCGGTGCCCGCGCGCCGCGCCGAGGACGAACGGCAGCGCGCCGCAGATGAACACGATGTCGATCAGCGGGTAGAGGAGCTCCAGCAGGAACTCCGGCGGCGACTCCCCCGACCGGTGGTAGAGCGTTCCGAAAACGGCGACCCAGCCGAGGACGAACAGCGCGCAGGCACAGACGTAGGTGTCTGCCGCGTACCGCAGCCAGACGCCCGCCTCGCGCGGCAGCCTGATCGGCGCGACGAGGCCGACGACCAGCGCCACCAGGGCGAACAGGTAGAAAAGATCGGGTACCGACAGCGAGAGGGCGCTGCGGACGTGCGCGTCCGACAGGGCGCTGCCGAGCGCCCCGAGGAACCAGGACGCGGCGGCGATGCCGTACCAGCGCCAGGAGGCGCGCCACAGCCCGCCGGGCCCGCCGTCCGCAGGGGCCCCGTCTGGGCGCCGGGATGACAGCAGCAGGGAGATGGCGGCGGCGCCCGCGGCGCCCACCTCCGCCCAGGCGATGAAGGCACGGCCGCCCCAGCCCGCCAGCGAGCCGGTGGCGTACAGCACGCCGACGACGGCGGCCATGGCGACCGGCAGCGCACGCGGCGGCACCCGCCTGGCGTAATCGCCGCTCATCGCGCCGTGTCCCTTCCTGCCCCCGGTGGAGCGTCCAGTCCCTGGGTGCGCTGAATCGCGCCAGGGGAATTGCCGGGTTCACGACCTTCACCGCACGGATAACGGCCGGAAGGTCCCGAATCGTGCCCCGCGTGGGATCGGCGCGGGGCGGTGGTGAACCGCGCCGCCTTCGCCCGCCGGGAGATCAGCGACATTGCTGCACTACGGGATCACCGTGTCGCTCAATGTACGTTCGGTAGGTCACGGAGCGATTGAGGCTGGGCGTCCTCCCGGCGACAAACACCCTTGTCGGATCACGGTTTGGGACACCCGAAAGGCGAACGTCCCTGATGTTCCGCCATGATCCGCATTACGCTGAGTGACCATATCCGGGACGGTCCCGGAGGCGTGCGGGAACGGCGGGTCGCTCGGATCCGTACTACCTACGGGAGGCGCTCATGCGACTGCACACGATCGTCCTGGCCACGGCCGCGGTGCTCCTGGCGGCCTGCTCGTCGGACTCCGAGCCGTCCGGGGAGGGCGGTGCGCGCACGCCGCCGCCGCTGACCACCACCGCGACGCCGGGAACGGGCGACCCGGGCCAGCCGCGGACGATCGCCACCGGGCTGAAGGTGCCGTGGGCGATCGCGTTCCTGCCCGGCGGCGACGCGCTGGTGACCGAACGCGACAGCGCGAACCTCGTGCGGGTCACCGCGTCCGGCGAGCGTGAGCAGGTCGGCAAGGTGCCCGGCGTGGAGCCGGGCGGCGAGGGCGGGCTGATGGGCGTCGCCGTCTCCCCCGCCTACGCCACCGACCACACGATCTACCTGTACTACACGTCGGCGTCCGACAACCGTGTCGTCCGCGCCACCTATGACGGGCGTCTCGGCACGCCGCAGCCGATCGTCACCGGTATCCCGAAGGGCTTCAACCACAACGGGGGCCGCCTGGAGTTCGGCCCCGACAAGATGCTCTACATCACCACCGGCGAGGTCGGCCGGGAAGCGCTCTCCCAGGACAAGGAATCGCTCGGCGGCAAGATCCTCCGCGTCGCCCCGGACGGGAAGGCCGCGCCGGGGAACCCGTTCGGCAACCGGGTCTGGACGTACGGGCACCGCAACGTCCAGGGCCTCGCGTGGGACGACAGGGGCCGCCTGTTCGCCACCGAGTTCGGCCAGAACCGCTTCGACGAGATCAACCTGATCGAGAAGGGCAAGAACTACGGCTGGCCCGACGTCGAAGGGGTCGGCGGCCGCGACGGGTTCACCGACCCCCTCCTCACCTGGTCGACGGGCGAGGCGTCCCCGTCCGGGCTCGCCTACGCCGGCGGGTCGCTGTGGGTCGCCGCGCTGCGCGGCGAGCGGGTCTGGCAGGTCCCGCTCGCCGGCGGCAGGACGGGGCGTCCGGCCGCTCGCCACAACTCCGAGTACGGCCGGATCCGCGCCGCCGTCCGGGCCCCGGACGGGTCGGTCTGGATCGCCACCAGCAACCACGACGGCCGCGGCGAGCCGAAGGACGGCGACGACAAGATCATCAGCATCCCGGGCCGCTGACCGGCAGGTCAGGACGCGCCGAGCTTCTCCAGGATCAGCTCACGGGCGCGCCCGGCGTCGGCCTGGCCCCGGGTCGCCTTCATGACGGCCCCGACCAGCGCCCCCGCCGCGGCGACCTTCCCCGCGCGGACCTTGTCGGCCACGCCGGCGTTGTCGGCGATCACCTGGTCGACCACGGACGCGAGCTCGCCCTCGTCGCTGACGACCTTGAGCCCGCGCGCGGCGACGACCTCGTCCGGCGTGCCCTCACCTGCGAGGACGCCCTCGAACACCTTGCGGGCCAGCTTGTCGTTCAGCTCCCCCGCGGTGATCATCGCCTGGACGCGGGCGACCTGCTCGGGCGTGACGGGCAGCTCGGCCAGCTCGACGCCCTGCTCGGTGGCGTGCCGGGACAGCTGGTTCATCCACCACTTCCGCGCGGACGTCGCGTCGCTGCCGTGCGCGATCGTCGCCTCGATCAGGTCGACGGCTCCGGCGTTGACGACGTCCCGCAGCTCCAGGTCGGACAGGCTCCACTCCTGCTGGATGCGGCGCCGGCGCGCGGCCGGAAGCTCGGGCAGCGACGCGCGAATCCCTTCCACCCAGTCGCGGGACGGCGCCATCGGCACCAGGTCGGGCTCGGGGAAGTAGCGGTAGTCCTGCGCCTCTTCCTTGCTGCGCCCGCTGGTGGTGCGGCCGGTGTCCTCGTGGAAGTGCCGGGTCTCCTGGACGATGCGCCCGCCGTCCGACAGCACCCCGCCCTGCCGCTCGATCTCCGACCGGACGGCCCGCTCCACCGAACGTAGCGAGTTCACGTTCTTGGTCTCGGTGCGCGTGCCCCATTCGGTCGCGCCGCGCGGCATGAGCGAGACGTTCACGTCGCAGCGCATGGAGCCCTGCTCCATACGGACGTCCGACACGCCCAGCGAGCGCACCAGCTCGCGCAGCTCCGTCGCGTAGGCGCGGGCCACGAGCGGTGCCTTGTCACCCGTCGCGACGATCGGCTTGGTCACGATCTCGACCAGCGGGATGCCCGCCCGGTTGTAGTCGACCAGCGAGTACTCCGCGCCGTGGATGCGCCCGGTCGAGCCGCCGACGTGCAGCGACTTGCCGGTGTCCTCCTCCATGTGGACGCGCTCGATCTCGATGCGGTAGGTGTCGCCGTCGACGTCCACGTCGAGGTGGCCGTCCACGCACAGCGGCTCGTCGTACTGCGAGATCTGGAAGTTCTTCGGCATGTCCGGATAGAAGTAGTTCTTCCGGGCGAACCGGCACCACTCCACGATGTCGCAGTTCAGCGCGAGACCGATCTTGATGATGCCCTCGATCGCGGCGTGGTTGGTGACGGGCAGCGCCCCGGGCAGCCCCAGGCACACCGGGCACACCTGCGTGTTCGGCTCGGCGCCGAACCCGGTCGGGCACCCGCAGAACATCTTCGACGCGGTCCCCAGCTCGATGTGCGTCTCGATGCCGAGCACCGGCTCGAACCGCGCGAGCGCCTCGTCGTAGGTCAGCAAGGTCGGGGCGCTCATCGGGCCTCCTCCAGTTCCGGGGCCTTGGCCAGGAGCGGGCCGCCCCAGCGGTCTTCGAGGGCGCGCTCGACGGCGGCGCCGACGCGGTAGACGCGGTCGTCGCCGAGCACGGGCGCCATGATCTGCAGGCCGACCGGAAGGCCGTCCGACAGCCCGCACGGGACGGAGATCGCCGCGTTGCCCGTGAGGTTGGCCGGGATCGTGCACAGGTCGGCCAGGTACATCGCGATCGGGTCGTCGGCGCGCTCGCCGATCGGGAACGCGGTGGTCGGCGTGGTCGGCGAGACGAGCACGTCCACCTGCTCGAACGCGGTCTCGAAGTCGCGCTTGATGAGCGTGCGGACCTGCTGCGCCTTGCCGTAGTAGGCGTCGTAGTAGCCCGACGACAGCGCGTACGTGCCGAGCATGATGCGGCGCTTCACCTCGGGCCCGAAGCCCTCCGCGCGGGTCAGCGCCATGACCTCCTCGGCGCTGCGGGTGCCGTCGTCGCCGACGCGCAGGCCGTAGCGCATCGCGTCGAAGCGGGCCAGGTTGGACGAGCACTCCGACGGCGCGATCAGGTAGTAGGCGGGCAGCGCGTAGGTGAAGTGCGGGCAGGACACCTCGACGACCTTCGCGCCCAGCGACTCCAGCAGCTCGACCGCCTCGGTGAAGCGGGCCGACACGCCCGGCTGGTAGCCGTCGCCCGCGAACTCCTTGACGACGCCGACGCGCAGCCCGTTCACGTCGCCGTGGCGGGCCGCCTCCACGACCGGCGGGACGGCCTCGGAGACCGACGTGGAGTCCATCCGGTCGTGGCCGCTGAACGCCTCGTGCAGCAGGGCCGCGTCGAGGACGTTGCGCGCGAACGGCCCCGGGGTGTCGAGCGACGACGCGAACGCGATCACGCCGTAGCGGGACGAGCCGCCGTAGGTGGGCTTCATGCCGACGATCCCGCTGACCGCGGCGGGCTGCCGGATCGAGCCGCCGGTGTCGGTGCCGGTCGACAGCGGCGCCTCGTACGCGGCGACCGCCGCGGACGACCCGCCGGACGACCCGCCCGGGACGCGCTCCAGATCCCACGGGTTGCGCGAGGTGAAGTAGGCGCTGTTCTCGGTGGACGAGCCCATCGCGAACTCGTCCATGTTCGTCTTGCCGAGGATGACCAGCCCGGCCTCGCGGAGCCGCGCCGTGACGGTGGCGTCGTACGGCGGCCGCCAGCCCTCAAGGATCTTGGATCCGGCGGTGGTCGGCATGTCCTTGGTGGTGAAGACGTCCTTGTGCGCGACGGGGACGCCGGCCAGCGGGCCGAGCTCCTCCCCGGCGGCGCGGCGCTCGTCCACCCGGCGGGCCTGCGCGAGCGTCGTCTCGCGGTCGACGTGCAGGAACGCGTTGACCTGGCCGTCCACGGCGGCGATGCGGTCCAGGTGGGCCTCGGCCACCTCGACGGCCGACACCTCACCGGCGGCGAGCAGCTCGCCGAGTTCGGCCGCGCTCTTCTTGACCAGCATCGTCACGCCTCCTCGTCCAGGATCCGCGGTACGCGGAAGCGCTGCCCCTCGGCGGCCGGCGCCCCGGCGAGGGCCTGCTCGGGCGGCAGGCACGGGCGGACCTCGTCCGTCCGGTAGACGTTGGTCAGCGGCAGCGCGTGCGAGGTGGGCGGGATGTCCTCCGCGGCGACCTCCTGCACCCGCGCGACCGCGGAGATGATCTGGTCGAGCTGGGCGGCGAGATGGTCGAGCTCGTCATCGCCGAGCGCCAGCCGGGACAGCCGGGCGAGATGCGACACCTCGTCACGGGTGATGGCGGACATGAGAGAAACCGTTCCTGCGAAGTAGTGGGTTCACCGGCCATCCTATGGGCCGCGCCCCCGTCCGCCCGACCGGTTTACGCGCCGCGCGCCGCCACCTGCGGCGGCCCGCGCTCAGTCCTGGCGGGGCTGCTGCGGCGCCTGCTGCTGGCCGTACTGCTGCTGCGGAGCGTGCTGCTGCGGAACCGCGGCCTGCTGCGGGTACGGCTGGCCTTGCTGCGGGTACTGCTGGGGGTACGGGTAGGCCGCCCTCGGCCGCGGCGGCGTCATCCCCACCAGCGCCGCGCCGGCGACGACCGCGCACGCGATCATGGCGAGCCCGAGGCCCAGCGCGTTGGCCAGGTCCTTGAGTTCGAACGTCTGCCCGGATGATCCGGCCTCCTCGATGGCGGTGAACATGATGAAGAACATCCCCACCATCCCCGCCAGGCCGCAGGCGAAGATCAATCCACGCGCGGTGTTGTTCATGGCGCCGGATCTTAGCGCCCGCCTTGGCCCGTCGTTAAGTGATCTGTAAAGCCCGGACTCGGCGCGCGCCGTTTCAGTTCCAAGGGGCGGGAACGATGGGAGGGACCACCCCGGACAACGAGAGGAGGGCGCCGTGACCATCGGCGGCAGCATCGCCCTGCTCATCATCGGCGCGATCCTGGCCTACGCGGTCAACTACGAGCTCAGCGGCGTCGACATCCGGCTGGTGGGAGTGATCCTGATGGTCGGCGGCCTGATCGGGCTCGTCATCGGCATCATCCGGATCGTCTCCGCCCGCCGCGCGGTCGAGCGCCGCCCCCCGCCGCACGTGCGCGAGGAGTACTACGACTACGACGAGACCCGCCGCCGCCCCTACTGAGTGAACTACGCCGCCGGTTCCGGGGCGCGTTGCATGTGGCGGCGGAGCCAGTCGGTGGCGGTCTCGGCGTCCATGGGGCGGCCGAAGTACCAGCCCTGGGCGGCGTCGCAGCCCATCTCGCGGAGCATCTGGGCGGTGACCGGGTCCTCGACGCCCTCGGCGACCGAGCGCAGGCCGAGGGTGCGGACGAGGTCGATGATCGAGCGGACGATGACGGCGTCCTCGGTGGACTCGGCGAGCCGCCCCACGAACGATGAGTCGATCTTGACCTCCTCGACCGGGAGGCGGTTGAGCCGGACGAGCGAGGAGTAGCCGGTGCCGAAGTCGTCCAGGCTGAGCGGGATGCCGAGCTCGGCGAGCGAGCCGACCGTGTCGGAGGCGTAGGCGGGCTCGTTCATCAGGATCCGCTCGGTGATCTCCAGCTGGAGGGCGGCGGCGGGCAGGCCGCGGGCGAGCAGGCCCTCCTCGATCGTCTCGGTGAGGCCGGTGTCGAACAGGTCGCGCCCGGAGGCGTTCACCGCGACCTGGACGGTGAGGTCCTCGCGCCACCAGGCGGCGGCCTGCGCGAGCGCGGCGCCGACGACATGGTGGGTGATCGAGCGCATCAGGTAGGTCTGCTCGGCGACCGACAGGAACGCCTCGGGTTCGAGGATGCCCTTGTCGGGGTGCCGCCAGCGCAGCAGCGCCTCCATGCCGACGAGATGGCCGTCCCGCAGTGACACCTTGGGCTGGTAGAACAGCTCCAGCTCGGCGCGGTCGACGGCGCGGCGCAGGTCGCCGAGCATGCCGAGCCGGGCCGGGGAGTTGCGGTCCTTGCGGGGCGAGTAGATCTCGACGCCGGAGCGGGCCTCCTTGGCGTTGTACATCGCGACGTCGGCGCGCTGCAGGAGCTGCTCGAAGTCGGTCGCGTGGTCGGGGAACAGCGCGATGCCGACGCTGCCCTCCAGGTCGAACGACATGCCGTCCAGCCGGACGGGCTGGCTGAGCGCGGTGCGCAGCCGGACGGCGACCTCGCGGGCGGCGGCCTCGTCCCGGACGGAGGGCAGCAGCACCGCGAACTCGTCGCCGCCGAGCCGGGCCACGAGGTCGCCCGGGCGGACGCTGTGCGTGAGGCGGTGCGCGACGAGCTGCAGGAGGCGGTCGCCGGTGGGGTGCCCGAGGGTGTCGTTGACCTCCTTGAACCGGTCGAGGTCGAGGAGGAACAGCCCGGCGCGGTGCTGCGGGTCGCCGGTCCTGCGCAGGCGCGGCGCGAAGGCGGGGCGGGGCGCGGGCTTCCCGGCGCGGTGCTCGCCGTGCTTCTTCGTGGCGCGCTTCTCCGCGTCGCGGTCCTCCGCGTCGCGTTTCTCGGCGCCGCGCTTTTCCGCGCCCCGCGCTTCGGCGAGGGCCTCCTCCGTCCGGACGATCAGGAGCTTGCGGTTCGGCAGGCCGGTCAGCCCGTCGTGCAGGGCCTGGTGCTCGCGCCGCACCGACACCGACGCGTTGAGGTACACGGCGATGAACGGCAGGACGATCAGCGGCACGAAGGCGGCGGACCGGTCCATGGCGACGACCATGAGCGGCGCCAGGCCGAGCAGTGCCAGGTGCACCAGGACCTGGTAGCCGAGGTCCCAGCGGAGCGCCTTGATCAGCGAGACCCGCTCGTGCAGCGCGACGGCGGAGCCGACGAGGGTGTCGTTGCAGATGAAGTAGAAGGTGCCGGCGAGGGCGATCGCGAGCAGGTCGGCGCCGTCGGGGACCCACAGGTCCGTGGGGGTGGCGAGGTTGCCGAAGAGGGCGAGGACGAGCTGCGCGGCGGCGAGGCTGAGGGTGTACTGGGCGACGTTGAAGGCGATGCGGTGCGGGCTGCGGCCGCGGAAGATCCCGCAGGTGATGACGGCGACGGCCTGCAGGGCGGCGGCGATCGGCAGCCCGGCGTACAGCAGCGCGGCGAAGGAGAAGGTGGTGGACGTCGTCGCGCCGTTGTTCTCGGTGGAGCCGGGCGTGATGATCGGCCGCAGCTCGCCGAAGATGATGAAGCAGCCGAGGATCCAGAACACGGGGGTGCTCGCGAGCGCGTCCAGGTCGTCGCCGGTCAGTCCGGAGAACGCGGCGCCGCCCGCGGCGACGCCGAGCAGGATGACGACGACGAAGTAGATCCACAACGGGGAGCCACGGCGCGGCGCCGTGTTCCGTGTGTTGTTCGGGTCCTTCATCACATCCTCGGGGGGAGGTCGGGGGGTCGGCCCCCCGCACCGGACGTCTCCGACCTCGGGGGACGTCCCCCCGGGTGTTTCGTCCGGAGATTCAGGTGTAGGTCGTGATGAGTGGGAGGGTACGGCCTTTGCTCAACTTCGCGAAACCATTTGGGTACGTTCCGTTATGCCCGACCCTGCCCCATCGCTCACCGTTGGGTAGTTGAAGTGTACCCCTGAGTAACGCAATCCTGGTGGCGAGGTTTTGACCACGCGGCGTTATGCTTCGGCGCTGACGGTTACGGCCTTGGCCGCATCCGGCCCCTCGGCGAGGAGAACACGGAACCCTTCTTCCCCCAAGACCGGTACGCCCAACTTGACCGCTTTGTCGTATTTCGACCCTGGACTGTCGCCTGCGACGACGAAGCCCGTCTTCTTGGAGACCGATCCGGACACCTTGCCGCCGAGCCGCTGCACCGCCTCGGTGGCCGTGTCGCGGCTGAACCCCTCCAGCGACCCGGTGATCACCACGGTCACGCCCGCCAGCGGGCGCGGCCCCGCCGCGCCCTCGTCCTCCATCCGGACGCCCGCGGCCCGCCACTTCTCGACGATCTCGCGGTGCCAGTCGACCTCGAACCACGCCTTGATGGACGCGGCGATCGTCGGGCCGACGCCGTCCACCGCGGCCAGCTCCTCCTCGGAGGCGTTCGCGATCGCGTCCATCGAGCGCATCTCGCGGGCGAGGTCCTGCGCCGCCGCCGGGCCGACGTGCCGGATCGACAGCGCCACCAGCACCCGCCACAGCGGCTGCTTCTTCGCCTTCTCCAGCTCCTCGAAGAGGATCTCGACCGTCTTCTTCGGCTCGCCCTCCATGTTCGCGAAGAACGACACGACCTTCGGCTCGCCGGTATCCGGGTCGATCTTGGACGTGCCCGTCTTCTGGTCGAGGACGAGGCTCCTGATCGGCAGCAGCTGCTCAACGGTCAGGTGGAACAGGTCGCCCTCGTCCTTGACCGGCGGCTCGGCGGGCTCCAGCGGCTGGGTCAGCGCCGTCGCCCCGACGTAGCCGAGCGCCTCGATGTCGAGCACCTTGCGGTTCGCCAGGAAGTAGATCCGCTCGCGCAGCTGCGCGGGGCAGTACCGGGTGTTCGGGCAGCGGATGTCGGCGTCGCCCTCCTTCTCGTACGCGAGCTCGGTGCCGCACTCGGGGCAGTGCGAGGGCATCTGGAACTCGCGCTCCGAGCCGTCGCGCAGCGCGGTCACCGGCGCGAGGATCTCGGGGATCACGTCGCCTGCCTTGCGCAGGACGATCGTGTCGCCGATCAGCACGCCCTTGCGCTTCACCTCGCTCGCGTTGTGCAGCGTGGCGCGCTCGACGGTCGACCCGGCGACCTTCACCGGCTCCATCACGCCGTACGGCGTGACGCGGCCCGTCCGGCCGACGCCGACCTTGATGTCGAGGAGCTTGGTGTTGACCTCCTCCGGCGGGTACTTCCACGCGATCGCCCAGCGCGGCGCGCGGCTCGTCGACCCGAGCCGCCGCTGGAGGGCGAACTGGTCGACCTTGACGACGACCCCGTCGATCTCGTAGGCGGTGCCGTGCCGGTTCTCGCCGTACCCGGCGATGTACTCGCGGACGGCGTCCAGCCCGCCGAGCACGCGGTACCTGTCGCTGACCGGCAGGCCCCAGCCGCGCATCAGCTCGTAGGCGCCGGACTGGCTCTCCGGCTGCGTGCCGCCCCGCCAGGCGCCGAACCCGTGGACGAGCATGCCGAGCGGCCGGTGCGCGGTGATCCGCGGGTCCTTCTGCCGCAGCGACCCCGCGGCGGCGTTGCGCGGGTTGGCGAACGGCTCCTTGCCGGCCTCGACCTGCGCGGCGTTGACCTGCTCGAACCCGTCGACGGGAAGGAAGACCTCGCCGCGGACCTCCAGGACGTCCGGCCAGCCCTCGCCCTCCAGCCGGGACGGGATGTCGGCGATGGTGCGGACGTTGTTGGTGACGTCCTCGCCGGTGCGCCCGTCGCCGCGGGTGACGCCGCGGACGAGCCGCCCCTTCTCGTAGGTCAGCGCGATGGCCAGCCCGTCGATCTTCAGCTCGCACAGGTAGCCGGCGACGGTGCCGACCTCCTTGACGACGCGCTCGTCCCACGCCTGGAGCTCGTCGTCGTTCATCGCGTTGTCGAGGCTCTGCATCCGCTCCAGATGCTCGACGGTCGCGAAGTCGGTGATGATCGGCGCGCCGACCCGCTGCGTCGGCGAATCCGGCGTGACCAGCTCCGGATACCGCTCCTCCAGGCCGCCGAGCTCGCGCATCCGGGCGTCGTACTCGGCGTCGGTGAGCGTCGGCTGATCGAGGACGTAGTAGCGGTAGTTGGCCTCGTCGATCTCCTGGCTCAGCTCAAGATGCCGCTGCCGCGCCTCGCTCGGAACCCCGTCGTCGCTCATGGTCATACCCCATATTGTCGCCTTCACCTCTGACAATACGGGGACGCCGCGCCCCAGGTCAGTCGGCGGCTTCGTAGATCATCCGGGCCGTGGCGCGGCAGCGTTTCAGGGCCTCGCGGACGTAGCGCGGCGACGCGCCCGCCATGCCGCACGCGGGGGTGATCACGACCTGCCGGGCCAGCCGCGCGGGCGGGAATCCGAGCCGCCGCCACAGCTGCCTGACCGGTTCGGCGGTCTCCTGGAGGGACGGCAGGACGCTGTCCGTGGCGCGTACCGCGCCGAGGAGGAGTCCCGTTCCCGCGTCGATCGTCTCGCCGACCGCGTCGTCGTCGCGCCTCGCGACCAGGCTCAGATCGACCGAGATCGCCTTCGCGCCCGCGCCCCGCAGCAGCGCGTACGGGACGTTCCGCGCGCAGCAGTGCACGATCGTGAACGCATCGACCGCGTCGATCACCGTGCGGAGCGTGTCCTCCGCGATGGGCTCCTCGACCGCGCGGAGCCGCGAGAAGCCGCTGGCGGTCGGGACCGTCCCGGCGAGGGCGGCGGGCAGCGCGGGCTCGTCCAGCTGGAGGACGATCTCCGCGGCGGGCAGGCGGCGCCGGACGTCCGCGACGTGCGCGGCGGCGCCCTCGGCGAGCGAGGCGGCCAGGTCGCGGACGGCGCCCGGATCCTTGAGCGCCCGGTCGCCGTGCTTGAGCTCGATCGTCGCGGCGAGCGTCCACGGCCCGCACACCTGGATCTTGAACGGGCCGTCGTGGCCGCCCGCGACCTCCTCCAGGACGTCCAGGTCACGGGCCATGTGGTCGCGGGATCTGGACGTGTCGCGCCCCGGACGGTCCGAGAACCGCCACCCGGACGGCTCCACATGGATCGCCATGTCGACCAGGAGCCCGGCCGTCCGTCCTGTCATGTCGGCGCCGGGACCGCGCGCGGGCAGCTCCGGCAGATGCGGCATCTCGGGCAGCTCACCGAGGACGACCCGCAGCGCCTCGGCCGGGTCGTCGCCCGGGTACGACCCGATCCCGGTCGCCGTCCCCGCCTGCCACGGATAGCTCGTCGTCACAGGTGAAACCCTATCGGCGCGGCGATCACGTCCGCGCGCCCGCGGCTAGGCCGGGACGCGGGCGGTGTCGGCGATCGTCGCGGACCCGAGCACCCGGTCGCCGTCGTACAGGACGGCGGCCTGCCCCGGCGCGACGCCACGGGCCGGGCCGGCCAGGCGGATGCGCAGGGCGTCGCCGTCCCGCTCGGCGGTGCAGGCGTGGACCTCGCCGTGCGCGCGGAGCTGGACATGGCAGCCGAACGGCCCGTCGGGCGCCTCGCTCAGCCACACCGGGCGCTCGGCGGTGATCTCGTCGACGTCCAGCGAGTCGCGCGGCCCCACGGTGACCGTGTTCGTCACCGGGGAGATGTCCAGGACGTAGCGCGGGCGCCCGTCGGCCGCGGGCGTGCCGATCCGCAGCCCCTTGCGCTGCCCGATCGTGTAGGCGTAGGCGCCGTCGTGCCGTCCGACCTCGTTGCCGTCGGTGTCGACGATCGGGCCGGGCGCCGCGCCGAGCCGCTCGGCCAGGAAGCCGCGGGTGTCGCCGTCGGCGATGAAGCAGATGTCGTGGCTGTCGGGCTTGTCGGCCACCTGGAGCCCGCGCCGCTCCGCCTCCACCCGGATGTCGGCCTTGGACGTGTCGCCCAGCGGGAACAGCGCGTGCGCGAGCTGCTCGGGCGTGCAGACGGCCAGGACGTACGACTGGTCCTTGCCCGCGTCGACGCCGCGGCGCAGGACGCCGTCGTCAAGCCGGGCGTAGTGGCCGGTGCAGACGGCGTCGAAGCCGAGCGCGATGGCGCGGTCCAGCAGCGCCGCGAACTTGATCTTCTCGTTGCAGCGCAGGCACGGGTTCGGGGTGCGCCCGGCCGCGTACTCGCTGACGAAGTCTTCGACCACGTCGCGGTGGAAGCGCTCGGCGAGGTCCCACACGTAGAAGGGGATGCCGATCACGTCGGCGGCGCGGCGCGCGTCCCTGGAATCTTCCAGGGTGCAGCAGCCGCGGGCGCCCGACCGGTACGACTGCGGGTTGCTGGACAGGGCCATGTGGACGCCGGTGACGTCGTGCCCGGCCTCGGCGGCGCGGGCGGCGGCCACGGCGGAGTCGACGCCGCCCGACATGGCGGCCAGTACGCGAAGAGCCATAACCCTTCGAGGGTACGCGCCACGGGCCCCTCCCCCGTCATCATTTCCGGACCGGCTGGGCGCCGACGGGAAGCACCGCGCCTCACGTAGGGTTTAGCGAGACGGGCATGGCCTCGCCGGATCCCCGGCAGAGCCCCGCGCCATCCCGGACGCATCCTCCAGCGACCTCATCGGCCCCGGTCATGAGGCGGTTCGGCCGCTTGACCACGACAAGGAAGAGACGACAGTTGGGAATCTTCCGTCGTCCGCGCGACACGTCCGCCGTGACGCCGCCCGCGATCAGCGAGTTCTGGGAGTGGTGGGCGCAGGCCCGCCCGACCATCGAGGCGTCCCTGGCCGCCGGGCCCGACCACCCGGAGGGCGAGACGCCCGGCGAGGGGCTGTCGGCGGACGCGATCGAGGAGCTGTCCCGGCGCGTCCACAAGATCCACCCGGGGCTGCTGTGGGAGATCGGCGGCGCGGAGGACCGCGCCCCGTCCCTCACCGTGACCGGCGGCGGGAACCCCGAGCTGCGCGGCATCACCGAGCGGTGGGCGCGCTCCGCGCCCACCGGGGCGGCGGCGGGCGGCTGGCGGTTCCACCCGGCGCGGCAGGCCGACCCCGAGATGCTCGGGCAGGACCTCGTCCTCGGCGACCACGAGTTCGACCTGGAGTACGTCCGCCTCGGCATGCGCGCCGACGCGGGCCGCGCCCGCGTGCACCTCACCGCCTACCACCCCGACTTCCTGTTCGTGGCCGAGGAGCAGCAGATCCAGGTCGCGATGAACGTCCTGCACTGGGCGCTCGGCGAGGACGACGTCGCCCGCTGGGTCGGCGAGGTCACGATCGCGACGGAGGCGCCGATCGACGCGCTGCCCCCGTCGATGCTGCCCTCGGTGATCGAGCAGGTCGCCGAGCCGTTCGGCGAGCCCACCTGGCTGACCGGCGAGGGCCGCACCCCGCGCGGCCACCCCGCCCGTCTCGGCGCCCGGTTCCCGCTGCACCGGCAGGACTACCCGCTCTGCGACCTGCACGTGGCGATCTCCGTCCCGTACGCCAACAGCAACCCCGACCGGCTGCCCGTCGAGCCGTCGTCCGGGGCGCTGCGCGCGTTCGAGAAGAAGCTCGCCAAGCTCGGCGACCGCGCCGTCCTGGCCGTCCGCGAGACCGGCGACGGCCTGCGCGTCTTCCACCTCTACGCCGACCCCGACTCCGGCGTCATCTCCGAACTCGACCAGCTCGCCGCCGCGTGGTCGGAGGGCAAGGCGAAGGTCGCCTCCACCAGCGACCCCGGCTGGAAGGCCCTGATGCCCTACCAGCCGTGACCCCCCGGGCGGGTCGGCTTCGTCGAGTCGACCTTGCGGTAGCGGGACTCGAAGAGGCTGTAGACGCCGAAGGTGAGGACGCCCAGCGCGACCGCGGCGAGGCCCCAGGCTCCGGCGGGGGTGGCGGCGAACTCGCGGAGCGCGCCGTCCAGGCCCCGGGCCTCGTCCGGCTGGAAGGTGATGGCCGCGTAGGCGAGGAAGGCGCCCACGGCGGCGCCGACCAGGCCGCGGGCGATATTGCCGACGATCCCGAACGGCTGGACGGCGCGGCGCGCTAGGCGGCCCATCCGCGCGTCGCTGAGCTCGTCCATGAACGTGCGGCGGGCCGCGTTGACGATCACGACGGCGGCCCACGCCACGAAGCAGGCGGCGATCGCCAGGACGAGCCAGCGTCCGCCGGGCTCCCCCATCAGCCGCGCGGTGATGGACTTCGACTGCTGGTCGCTGGACTGCCCCTGGTAGCCGAGCAGGAACGCGAGGGTCGCGGCGCAACCGGCCGTGTAGGCGATGCCGCGTCCGGCGGAGCCGAGGCGCGAGGTGGGTTTGTCGCCGTCCGGCATGGGACGTCCGAACAGGGCCTCCGCGAACTGCCAGAGCGCCAGGGCGGCGAAGCCGGCCGTCATCAGCCCGAGGACGGCCGGACCGCCGGGCTGGTCGGCGACGATCTGCAGCGCGCCCTTCCGGTCGGCCTCCCGCCCGCCCCCGCCGAAGGCGACCTGCAGGGCCAGCCATCCGACGAGGAGGTAGAGGACGCCGCGCGCGACCAGCCCCCCGCGGGACATGCCGTGAAACCAGGGGTGTCCCGCCGCCCGTTCGATTCCGTCGCTCACATCCGTCGCCACGGGCGGGCTCGTCCCCGTTAAAGGAACGGTCAAACTCCGGCGTATCAGCTGAGGCCTGCTTGGCGGGCGCGCTCCACTGCGGGGCCTATGGCGTCGGCCAGGGCCTTGACGTCCTCGTCGGTCGAGGTGTGTCCGAGGGTGAAGCGCAGGGAGCCGCGGGCGTGCTCAGGGGTGGAGCCCATCGCGGTCAGGACGTGGCTGGGCTGGGAGACCCCGGCCGAGCAGGCCGAACCGGTGGAGCAGGCGATGCCGCGCGCGTCCAGCAGCATGAGCAGCGCGTCGCCCTCGCAGCCGGGGAAGGAGAAGTGCGCGTTGCCGGGGAGGCGGCCCTCGGCGTCGCCGTTCAGGACGGCGTCCGGCACGACGGCGCGGACCGCGTCGATCAGCCGGTCGCGCAGCTCGGTGAGGCGGTGGACTTCGGCGTCCCGGCGCGCGGCCATGGTCTGGACGGCGGCGGCGAACCCGGCGATGGCGGGCGTGTCGAGCGTCCCGGAGCGGACGTCGCGCTCCTGGCCGCCGCCGTGCAGCAGCGGCACCGGGTCGAGGAGGACGGGCGGCTTCGGCTTGGCGAGCAGCAGCGCGCCGATGCCGATGGGCCCGCCGAGCTTGTGCCCGGTGAGCGTGAGCGCCTGCGCGCCGCTCGCCGCGAACGAGACGGGCAGCGTCCCGGCGGCCTGGACGGCGTCGGTGTGCAGCGGGACGCCGTGCTCCCGGGCGACGGCGGCCAGCTCGGCGATCGGCTGGACCGTGCCGACCTCGTTGTTGGCCCACATCACGCTCGCGAGCGCCACGTCACCGCCAGTGCCGAGCGCGTCGCGGAGGGCCTCGGGACGAACGCGTCCGTCGGCGTCCACGGGGATCCACTCGACGCGGGCGCCCTCGTGGTCGGCGAGCCATTGGACCGCGTCGAGGACGGCATGGTGCTCGACGGCGCTCGCCAGCACGCGGGTGCGAGACGGGTCGGCGGCGCGGCGGGCCCAGTAAAGGCCCTTGACCGCGAGGTTGTCGGCCTCGGTGCCGCCGGAGGTGAACACGACCTCGCTCGGGCGGGCGTCGAACGCCTCGGCGATGATCTCGCGGGACTCCTCCACGACCCGGCGGGCGCGCCGTCCCGCCGCGTGCAGCGAGGACGGGTTCCCGAGCTCGCGCAGCTCCGCGGTCATCGCCGCGATGGCCTCGGGCAGCATCGGGGTGGTCGCCGCATGGTCGAGGTAGGTCACCACGCGCACAACAGTATCCGCGGCGGGGTTGTTCCTCCCCGGGCGCCCTGCCGGCACGGGCGTCCCTAAATGGGAATACGGGCTGGGGCGGGCCGGTTGAGAGGCTGTACCGTCCAGCCGGTACAGTGAGATCACCATGATGAAGGAAGCCCTCCTCGACGCCGCCGAAGCCGTCCTCTCCGAGCAGGGGACGCAGGCGCTGACGCTCACCGCGGTCGCGGATCGCGCCGGCGTCAGCAAGGGCGGGCTGCTCTACCACTTCCCCACCAAGGAGGCGCTCGTCCGGGCGATGGTGGCGCGGGTCATCGACGAGTTCGACGACCTGATCGCCTCCTACCTCGGCTCCTACGGGGACGGCGTGCCGGGCGCCTACACCCGGGCCTACGTCGAGGCGACGTTCGAGATCCTGACCGGGGAGGCCCGCGCGTACCGGCGCTGGTCGGCGATCACCGCCGCCGCGGCGGACCCGGAGCAGGCCGAGCCGCTGAACGAGGCGATGCGGCGCTGGCACGGCCGCGCCCCCGCGGGCACCCCCGCCGACGACCCCGATCCCGGCATCGCGACGGTCGTCCGGCTGGCGGCCGAAGGGCTCTGGGAAGTGGTCAGCCACGATCCCGGCCTGTACGGCCCGGAGCAGCTCGAAGAGCTGCGGCAACGGCTCCTGGGCCTGCTGGAGCGATGACGCCGGACGGTATCGGCCGTCCATCCGCCTGAACGCGTAATGGAGCGTTCCACGACCGTCTGAAAGAGGTGACCCATGCTGTTCCGTGCCCGTTCGGGAACGTTCCTGACCTTCGCGCTGGCCGGCCTGCTGACCGGAGTGTGGGTGGCCCGCATGCCCGCCCTCGCCGCCAAGTTCGGGACGAACGAGGCCGAGATCGGCATCGTCGTCCTCGTCTGGGGGCTCGGCGCGATCGTCGCCATGCAGGCGCTGCGCGGCGTGATGGCCCGCGCCGGGAGCCGCGCCGCGCTGCGGGTCGCGCTGCCGCTGACGGCGCTGTCGTACGCGGCCGTCGCGCTCGCGCCCACCTACGGGGTGCTGCTCGCCGCCGTGGTGCTGTTCGGCATGACGTTCGGGATCACCGACATCGCGATGAACGCGCAGGGCAGCGTGGTCGAGCAGGCGCACCGGCGGTCGATCATGAGCGGCATGCACGCCGGGTGGTGCGTCGGCGCGATGAGCGGCGGCGTGTTCGGCGTCGTCAGCGCGGCGGCCGGGGTCGGGTTCACCGCGACCGTCCTCGCCACCGCGCTGCTGGCGCTGCCCGCCGGGCTCGCGCTCGGCCGCACCTACCTGCCCGACCCGCCCGCCCCGGCCGCGTCCGGGACGGGACGCAGGGCACGCCGCCTGCCGCCCACCGTCTACCTGATCGGCGTCCTGGCGTTCATCGCGTTCATGACCGAGGGCTCGATCGCCGACTGGAGCGGGCTGCTGCTGCACGACGAGATGGGCGCCACCGAGGCCGTCGCCGCGGCCGGATACCCGATGTTCGAGCTGGCGATGCTGCTCGGCCGGCTCGTCGGCGACCGCGTCCGGATGCGGCTCGGCACCCGCCGGCTGCTGGTCGGCGCCGGGCTCGGCACCGCGCTCGGCATGACGATCGTGGTGCTGGCGCCGGCACCGCCGGTCGCGATCGCCGGGTTCTTCGTGACGGGGCTGGTGGTCTGCACGGTCGTCCCGACGACGATCTCGCTGGCCGGGACGGCTGCGCCGGACCGTCCGGCGGCGGCCGTCGCGCAGGTCGGCGCGATGGGCTACGGCGGGCTGCTGCTCGGCCCGGTCGTGGTCGGGTTCCTGTCGGACGCGACGTCCCTGCGCGTGGGCGTCGGGACGGTGGTCGTGCTGGCGCTGCTCATCGCGGCCGGTGCCCGTTTCGTCCCGCTGCGCGCCGGGAGCGACTTCGCCGCGGCCGCGAGCGTCCCCGCGGGCACGGGCCGGGTGGGCGACGCGGAGCCGGAGCCCGTCGCGGCCTGACCCTTCTGGTCGGCCGCGTGATCCGATATAACCCCATCGGTGTTCTTTCCTGGTGATGGGGGCGGCGGATGGGCGAGTGGCGGGTCCCGGGCTACACGGAGCTGCGGGTGCTCGGCGAGGGCGGCCAGGGTCGCGTCGTGCTCGCGCGGCACGACGCGACCGGCCTGACGGCGGCGATCAAGTACCTGGCGGATCCGCTCGCCGGGGACGAGGGGTTCCGCACCCGGTTCCGCGCCGAGGCCGACCTGCTGCGGCGGCTGCGCAACCCGTTCGTCACCCAGCTGTTCGGGCTGGTCGAGGCACCGGACGGCGCCGCCATCGTCATGGAGGCGGTGGACGGCGCGCCCCTCAAGGCGGTGCTCGCCGAGCGCGGGCCCCTGGCGCCGGAGGCCGCGCTGACCGTGCTGAAGGGCTCGCTGCTGGGCCTGGCGGCGGCGCATGACGTCGGGATCGTCCACCGGGACTACAAGCCCGCGAACGTGATCGTCCGCGGCGACGGGCTGAGCAAGCTGATCGACTTCGGCATCGCCGTGGACGCGGGCGCGTCCGGGCGGTCGGGCACCCCCGTCTACATGGCGCCCGAGCAGTGGCGGGACGAGCCCGCCTCCCCCGCCACCGACGTGTACGCGGCGGCCTGCGTGTTCTTCGAATGCGTGACGGGGCGGCGGCCCTACACCGCCGAAGACCAGGCCGGGTTGATGGGCCGCCACCTGACGGCGCCCATTCCGGTGGAGGACGTCCCCGAGCCGCTCCGCCCGCTGATCGAGCGGGGGCTGGCGAAGAACCCGTGGGACCGCCCGCTCGGCGCGTCCGGGTTCGTCGCGGAGCTGGAGTCGGTCGCGTCGGGCGCGTACGGGCCCGGCTGGGAGGCGAAGGGCGTCCGGACGCTCGCGGGGGCCGCGGCGGCGCTGTCCATGCTGTTCCCGCTCACCGCGCTCGGCATCGGATCGGGCGGCGCGGCCTCGGGCGCGGCGGGAGCGGGGGCCGCCGGTGCGGGCGCCGCCGGATCGGGCGCGGGGGCGGCCGGGACCGCGGGCGCGGCGGGCAAGGGCGGGGTCATCAGCGCGCTCGGCGCGAAGGGGACGGCCGCCGTCGCGGGCGGGGCCGCCGCCGTGGCCGCGGGCGGCGGCGCGGCGGTCTACGTCACCGTCGCGGACGATGCGCCGAAGCCGAGGCCCATCGCGGCCCGGCTCGTCGCGCTCAGCGAGCCGCGCCAGGACATGGGCGGCGGGATGACGTTCCAGGCGCAGGGGCAGATCGTCCGGGTCACGGGCGGCGACGCCGCGCTCACCGGGAAGATCAACCAGGCGCTGCGGGCACCGCTCGAACGGCGCTGGACGAAGACCAGGAACGGCCTGAAGGACATCGGCCGCGGCGCCTACACCGACGTTGTGAGGCCGCAGATCCTGATGCGCAACGACCGGCTGCTGTCGGTCTGGTACACCGTCACTCTGCAGGGCGAGCGCGGGTCGGGCTGGGACACTCCGGCCGCCGCCGTCGTCGACCTGCGGACCGGGACGCTCTACCGGCCGCCCGGCCTGTTCCGCGCCGCGACCCCGCGGGCGCTCGCGCCGCTGGACGCGCGGATCGAGGCGAACATGCCCGGCGGCGGCTACTGCGGCGGCAACGCGGACCAGGCGGCTCCGCCGGGCGGGGCCGACACCCCGTCCAAGTTCGTCGACACCCCCGACGTCGCGATGGCGCTCACCCCGAAGGGCGTCCGGGTCGCGTTCCACGCCGGGCTGCTGGGCTACACCATGGCGTGCGGGACGCAGGACACGGTCGTCCCGTACGGCGAGGTGGACGCGCTGCTGAAGCCGGAGCTGCTGGCGGCCGCCCGCGCGCCGTCACCGTCGCCGGAACAGTCCTGAGACGCGGAACGCCCCGGCGGGCCGGCCGCCGGGGCGTTCACGCGCTGGGTCACTTGCGCTTGGTGATCTCCTCGGTGAGCTGCGGCGCGACCTGGAACAGGTCGCCCACGATCCCGAAGTCGACCAGCTCGAAGATCGGCGCCTCGGGGTCCTTGTTGATGGCGACGATGGTCTTCGAGGTCTGCATGCCGGCCCGGTGCTGGATGGCGCCGGAGATGCCGACCGCGATGTAGAGCTGCGGCGACACGGTCTTGCCGGTCTGGCCGACCTGGAACGAGTGCGGGTACCAGCCCGCGTCGGTCGCGGCCCGGGACGCGCCGACGGCGCCGCCGAGCGAGTCGGCCAGGCCCTCGATGATCGAGAAGTTCTCGGCGCCGCCGACACCGCGCCCGCCGGACACGACGATCGCGGCCTCGGTCAGGTCCGGGCGCTCGCCCTTCTCCTGGACGACCTTCTCCACGATCTTCGCGGCCTTGTCGGCGTCCGACAGCTCGACCGTGACCTGCTCCTCTGCCGGGGTGGCGGCATTGGCCTCGGGCGCGACCGAGTTCGGCCGGACGGCGATGATCGGCGTGCCGGTCTTCACCCGGGCGTGCGAGATGATGCCGCCGCCGAAGATGGAGTGCTCGGCGACGAAGCCGTCGGTGACGTCCACGACGTCGGTGAGCACGCCGGAGCCGGTCTTCACCGCGAGGCGGCCGGCGATCTCCTTGCCCTCGGCGGTCGCGGCGACGAGCACCGCGGCCGGGGACTTCTCGTTCACGAGCTGGGCCAGCAGCGCCGCCTTCGGCGCGACGACGTAGGAGGTCAGCTCCTCGTCGGCGGCAACGTACACCTTGCCCGCGCCGTACTCGCCGAGCCTGTCCTTCGCGCTCTCGTAGCCGGGGCCGACCCATACCGCGGCGGCCTCGCCGAGCCGGTTCGCCAGCGTCAGCAGTTCGAGCGTGACCTTCTTGACCTCACCGTCGACATGGTCGACGAGGACGAGAATCTCCGCCATTGTTCGCTAATCCCCTTCCCCGGTCAGACGAACTTCTTCGACGCGAGGAACTCGGCGATCTTCGCGCCGCCGTCGCCCTCGTCGGTGACGATCTGACCCTTCGCGCGCGGCGGCGCCTCGGCGAAGTCGACCACCTCGGTGGCCGCGTTCGCCAGGCCGACCTGGCCCGCGTCGATGCCGGCGTCGGCCAGGCCGAGCGTCTCCACCGGCTTCTTCTTGGCCGCCATGATCCCCTTGAAGGACGGGTAGCGCGGCTCGTTGATCTTCTCGACGACGCTGACGACGGCGGGCAGGGTGGCCTCGACCCGGTCGAAGCCGTAGTCGGTCTGCCGCTGCACCTTGATGGACGTCCCGTCGATCTCGACCTTGTTCGCGAGCGAGAGCTGCGGGACGCCGAGCCGCTCGGCGAGCATGGCGGCGAGCAGCCCGGTCCGCGCGTCGGTGGACTCCGACCCGAGGATTACCAGGTCGAACCCGGTGCGGCCGAGCGCCTGCTGGATCGCGTAGGACGTCTGCAGCGCGTCCGAGCCGGCGAGGCCGTCGTCGAGCAGGTGGACGGCCTTGTCGGCGCCCATCGCCAGCGACTTGCGGATGGACTCCGACGCCTTCTCGGGGCCCATGGACAGAACGGTCACCTCACCGTCGCCGGCGGCCTCCTTGATCCGCAGCGCCTCCTCGATCGCGTACTCGTCGAGTTCGTTGATGACGCCGTCCGCCGCGGCGCGGTCCAGCGTGCTGTCATCGGACTTCAGCTTGCGCGGGCTCTCCGTATCGGGAACCTGCTTCACCAGGACGACGATGTTCATGGCCGGTGGCCGACCTCCCTGCACTCACGTGGCCGCTGAGCTCAGCGGCGGATTCGATGTCACAGCCTGCCAAACACCCGAACGAGCTTCGGAACCGGGTCCCGGATTCGGCCATGCCCCCTCATGTTACTTGCGGGTAGCCAGTGGGCACAATTCGCTCAGAACCGGTTGACGGCGGTCTGCAACCGGTCCATCGTGCCCTCCAGCGAGCTCTGCAGCCCGTACATCGGCGAGAAGCTCGGCGTCAGCGACAGCGCGCCGAACACCGCCGCGAGCGCCAGCACACCGAGCACGATCACGGCGGCGGCGATGCGCCTCGGCCGCCGCGCGACGGACAGGAACATCCGCTCCAGCTGGCGGCGCGGGCCGCTGACGCCCGGCGCCGTCCACAGCACGGCCGCTCCCGTCCCGGCGCCGAACGCGCAGGCGCTGAGCGAGTCGATCTCCCCGCCGACCGCCGACACCGCGACGAGGCCGAGCGGCACGGCGACCGTGAACGCCGCCGCGTACGGGACGGTCAGCAGCGTCCGCCCGAAGGCCCAGGCCCAGCCGCGCGCCGTCGTCCCCGCGACCCGCAGCAGCGTGACCGCGCCCAGCGACAGGACCAGCCCCGCGATCGGCGCCATGATCACGACACCGACCGCGATCACCACGACCATGGCGGCGAGCAGCCGCGCCCAGCCCCGCGCCACGGCCAGCTCGTGCGCCTCCGCCGCCGTCGCGGAGGCGGCGGGCGCGGCCACGGGCGCTGCGGCCGGGGCCGGCGGAGGCACGGCCGCCTGCGGTTCGGGACGCCGCGGCGCGGGAGCCGTGGACATGGTCAGGCGGGAGGTCGCCGCGGCGAGTTCGGCCGCGGACGGGCGGGCACCGGGGTCGGGGTCCGATGCCGCCGCGACCAGCGGGCGCAGGCCGGTGGGCAGGTCGCCGGCGGGCGCCCCGGGGTCTCCGGTGGCGGCGAACGCCACGGTCGCGGCCCACGCCCGGATGTCCGCGCCTTCGCTCGCGCTCTCCGCCAGCGCGAAGTCGACGGCGACCGGCGCGCCGTCCACGACGAGGACCGTGTCGGGGCCCAGCGCGCCGTGCGCGAGCCCGGTCCGGTGGATGGCGGCGAGCGCCTTGGCCAGCCCGAACGCCATGCGGTGCAGCGCGTCGCCGGACATCGGGCCCTGCTCGGCGACCGTCTCCGCGAGCGGCCGTCCGGGGACGAACCTGGACACCACGTACGGGTGGGACGCGCCGGGGTCGCCGTCCAGGACGTCCACGACGTAGGGGCTCAGCACCTCGCGCATGCGGGCGATGTCGGGCCCGGCGCCCGGCGGGAGGAGCCTGATCGCCACGTCGCGGCCATCGGCCCCGGCCGCGCGGTGGACGGCACCGCCACCGGCGCCCGTTCCCGCGCCGCCGCCCAGCCGGGACAGCAGCCGGTACGGACCGATGTGCTCCTGGTGGCCGATCTCGCCGCTCATATGGGACGCCACCCTACCGACCGGAGGCGCCCCGCCATATTTGGTCCGGTCTCCTGTGGGGGACGACCCCCACACTCCCCGGAACGACCTTGTCACATGCCAGGCAGGCCGGCCACGAGCTCGCGGACGTCGGCGCGCAGGTCTTCCAGGCTTTGGCCCATGCCGTCCAGCGGGGTCGTGTCGGGCGGCTGCTCCTGGGCCAGCACGATCAGCACCACCGCGAGGATCCCGACGACCAGCGCACCGGCGAGCGCGGCCTCCGTGCGCGGGAACAGCGCGCCCCAGACCCGGGCCAGCTGCCGCCGTGGCGCGCCGCTGCCCGGCGCGAGGCAGAGCAATCCGATCACCGCCATGGCGGAGTAGGAGATGGCGTTCGAGGCGGTCATGTCGGACTTGGCGAAGATCAGCACGGCGAGCATGATCAGCCCGGCGATGACGCTGAGGGACGTCCACAGCACCGTGGACATCAGCGCGCCCGGCAGGTGCAGCGGCGTCCTGAACGCCGCGGCGACGGCGTCGCCGGAGCGCGGTCCGCGCCGCGTCTGCCGGCCCTCCATGCCCTTGGCGGCCTTGTCGGCCATCCGCAGGACGAGCACGCCGGCGATGGTCGCGCCGACGGCCAGCAGCGGCGCGATGTCGGCGAAGCCGAGCAGCGCCACCAGGACGAGCAGGCTGATGACCCGGTACCAGCCGTAGGGCTTGCGGCGGTCACGCTCGGCCCGGGCACGCTCCTCGACTCGGCGCTGCGCGTCCTGCGTCTGCGGGTCGTAGGGGCCGGGGCCGCGTTGCAGCGCGCCCGGCGGCGGCTGGTTCGGCGGCGGGTACTGCTGCGGCGGGTATCCGCCCTGGTCGTAGGGGCCGGGCGGGGCGTAGCCGCGCTGCTGGAACTGCTCGCCCGCCTTGAACGGAGCGGGCCCCGGCGGCGGGACGGGCGGCGGCGCGGCGGGCGGCAGCTGCCCGACGAAGTCGCGCGGCTGCGCCGGCGTGGGAGCCGGGGCCGGCGGGGGCCCGGGGGCCGGGATCGCGGTCGCGCCGGGCGTGGTGGGACGCGGCTGCTCCACCTCGTGCGGCGGCGGAGCGGGCACCGGCATGGAGAACTGCCGGGAGTGGTCGGCCGCGGTCTCGTCCACCGGCCGCGCGGCGGCGGGAGCCTGCGACGCGCTCGGCGACGGGTAGTGGCGGTCGACGCGGGTCTGGTCGGTGATCGTGGCTTCGAGGTGGATCCGCCGGGTGAGCTGCACCAGGTTCACCGCGGTGGGACGTTCGGCGGGATGCCGCGCCATGGCCGAGCGGAGCACGGGCAGCAGCGCGTCCGGCACGCCCTCCAGGTCGGGCGTGCCCTGCATGATCTTGTAGAAGATCGACTCGAAGGTGCCGGAGCCGAACGGCGGGCGGCCGGTCGCGGCGTAGGCGACCGTCCCGGCCCAGGCGTGCACGTCCGACGGCGGGCCCGCGTCCTCACCCTCGATGATCTCCGGCGCCAGGTAGCCGGGCGTGCCGATGACCATCCCGGTCGCGGTCAGCCGGGTCGCGTCGGCGCCCTGCGCGATACCGAAGTCGATCACGACGGGCTCGCTGTCGACGAGCATCACGTTGCCGGGCTTCATGTCCCGGTGGACGATCCCCGCGCCGTGGATCGCCGACAGCGCGGCCCCGAGCCCAACGGCGAGCCGCTGCAGCGCGGACCCGTAGATCGGCCCGGACTCCTCGACGATCTCTTCGAGCGTCCGCCCCGGCACGTACTGGGTGACGATGTAGGGCCGGTCGGCGGTCACGTCGGCGTCGAGGATCTCCGCGACGTGGGGGCTGTGCACCCGGCGCATCGAGTCGACCTCGCGGGCCAGCCGGCGACGCGCCGTGGCGTCCCCCGCGACCGCGGGCCGCAGCACCTTGATGGCCACGTTCCGGCCCTCGGGATCGGCGCCGAGATAGACGACGCCCATTCCCCCTTCCCCGAGGGTCTGGAGCACGTTGTAGTGGCCGATTCGGTCCCCGGACGTGACTGCTCCCTTCATCGTTTCCGAAACCCTACCCCCGTCGATCGTGCCCGAAGATGTCATCCGCGGCGGGCCGCGGGCACGCCGTGCCGCCTGTTCCCGGCCGCGGGACGTCCCGCCGCCGGGTCTCCGGCCGGACGTGCGGCGCCGCCGGCCGGTCGCGCGGCGCCGTCGACTTCGGCCAGGGCGCCGGCGAGCCATCGCGCCGTGGGGCGCTTGGCCGGGTCGCGCTGGAACGCCGCCCGCAGCAGCCCGGCCAGCGGCTCGGGCACGCCGTCGAGGTCGGCCCGGCCGCGCAGGATCCGGAAGCAGACGCCGTGCAGCGAGCCGCGCCCGAACGGCGGGCGCCCGGTCGTGGCGTACGCGACCGTCGACGCCCACGAGAACACGTCGGACGCGGCGGTGGCACGGTCCCCCTCGATGAGCTCCGGCGCCAGGTAGGCGGGCGTCCCCACGACCATGCCGCGCCGGGTGATCTGCTCGGCGCCCGACTCGTGCGCGATGCCGAAGTCGATCAGCGTCGGCCGGTCGCCCATCACGATCACGTTGCCGGGCGCGACGTCCCGGTGCAGGACGCCCGCGTCGTGGACGTCCCCGAGCGCGAGCGCCAGCCGCCGCGCGAACCGGGCGAGCCGGTCGCGGCGCAGCGGCCCGTACGCCGAGACCAGGTCGTTCAGCGGGCAGCCCGGCACGTACTGCATGACCACGTACGGCCGCTCCGCCGTGATCTCCCCGTCCAGCAGCCGCGCGACGTACTCGCTGCGCACGCGCCCCTGCGCGGACATCTCGCGGGCCAGCCGGCTGATCGCCTCCGGCTCCCCCGCCAGCCCCGCGCTCAGCTCCTTCACCGCGACCTCGCGGCCGCGGGGGTCCATGGCCAGGTGGACCACCGCGGTGCTCCCCCGGCCGATCTCGTCCAGCAACCGATAGCCGCCCAGCCGTCGATGCTTCCCCATGTCCCTTTTGACGCCGGGAACTGCCCCGACGTTCCGGACAAATCGGACCAAGCGATCTAGCCGGCGTTCGAAGGGCCGAGCGAAGCTCGTCGATTGAATGGTGGTGGGTGGGGGCTGGAGGACGGTCAGGCGCGGCGGGCGGCCTGGCGGGCTCGGCGCTCCTCGCGGCGGGTCTCGAACTTCGTCGCGGCCGCGTCCAGCCCGGCCAGGAACTCGGACAGCTCCTCGCGGGCCTTCTCGCCCTCGCCGGACAGGTCGGTGCGGTCGAAGATGTTCCACTTGCGCAGCACCGGAATGAGCACGTCGTCGTGGTGGAGCCGCATGTCGTAGATGCCCGCGTTGGCGATCACGACCGACTTGCGGAGGAACCCGTCGATGCTGTGGCCGGGCATCTGGAACCCCTTGACGACGTCGGTGATCGCCTTCATCGTCTCGTTCGGCGCCGCCTCCAGCGCGGCGGCCATCAGGTTCCGGTAGAAGATCATGTGGAGGTTCTCGTCCGCGGCGACGCGGGCCAGCATCTGCTCGCACAGCGGGTCGCCGGACGCCATGCCCGTGTTGCGGTGCGAGACGCGGGTGGCCAGTTCCTGGAACGACACGTACGCCGCGCCGTGCAGGAACGAGTCGCCGTGGTCGGCGTCGTAGCCGGCCTCCATGTGGCGCATGCGGGCGCGTTCCAGCGCGATCGGGTCGACCGCGCGGGTGGCGGTCAGGTAGTCGCGGATGACGATGCCGTGCCGGTTCTCCTCGGCCGTCCACCGGTTGACCCAGGTGCCCCAGGCGCCGTCGCGGCCGAACGCGGTGGAGATGGCGTTGTGGTAGCCGGGCAGGTTGTCCTCGGTGAGCAGGTTCACGATGAGCGACTCGCGCGCCTCGGCGCTCAGCTTCGACTGCTCCAGCGACCACGGCTCGCCGCCCAGCGGCCCGTCGAAGTCGCTGCCTTCGCTCCACGGTACGTACTGGTGCGGGAACCATTCCTTGGCCATCGAGAGGTGCCGGTTCAGTTCCCTCTCGGCCACCGGCTCAAGGTCGACCATCAGGTTGAGCTGGAACTTCTCTTCGGGGGTCACGGACATGCGGTTCCTTCGCTGACGAGGGCGGTCTGCCGGACGGGCACCGCCGTGCGCGCGGCGCCGAGAGGGCTCCTAGCAGGCCGGACTTCATAACCTACTAAAGCGTAGGTTCGATCGTCGCCACTGAGCGTGATCCCCGTCAAGTAAGCCCCGCCACAACCAACCGGCGGCGAGTTTTGTAGGTCCGAGCAATAAGGGGGTGGGAGGCGCGCGTCACCGCGTGTCGGCGGCCTGCTGCCACATGCGGTTCACCGCGGCCCTGAGCAGCGGCCTCGGGACGAGCCGCAGCGCCGGGAACGCGGCCTTGTACTGCATGCCCGGAATGCACAGCGCGCGTCCGGTCTCCACCGCTTCCAGCCCCGCCCGCGCGACGTCGTCGCGCCGCAGCCACAGCAGGTTGGACGGGACCTCGTCGTCGGTCCGCGTGAACCCCGGGCACAGCGCCGTCACGTGCACGCCCTTCCCCGCGAGCTCGGAGTGCAGGCTCTCGGAGAAGGACGCCACGTACGCCTTCGTCGCACCGTAGGTCGCGCTGCCCGGCGACGGCGCGAACCCCGACATCGACGCCACGTTCAGGACACCGCCCCGCGCCCGCTCGACCATCCCCGGCAGGACCGCGTGCGTGAGCCGGACCAGCGCGGTCACGTTCAGCTCGACCTGCGCGAGCTGGGTGTCGAGCGGCGCGTCCGCGAACGCTCCAAAAGCGCCGTACCCCGCGTTGTTCACCAGAAGTTCCACCGGGTCGGCGATCAGCCGTCCCTCGACCTCGGCGCGCTGCGGCGGGTCGGTCAGGTCGGCCGCCAGCACCTCCACCGCGACGCGGTACCGCTCCACCAGCTCGCGGGCCAGGACGTCCAGCCGATCGGCCCGGCGCGCCACGATCACCAGATCGGTCCCGCGGCCCGCCAGCAGGCGGGCGAAGCTCTCACCGATCCCGCTGGACGCACCCGTCACGAGCGCGGTGCGGTACGCGTGTCGCATGGCGCGAGATGCTATCGGCGGATCTTGACGGCGCCGGGCGGCTCGCCCAAGAAACTGTGGAGATTCACTGAGATGTGAGTTGCGGTGCGCCCCCGGAGTATTCGGGCGGCGGAATCATCGCGGCCGGGTCCTCGCCCGCGAACCACAGCCCCACCATGAACGCCGTGGCCGCCTCCAGCAGCCCGGCCCGCGCGAGCCCGCCACCGTCCATCGGCACGCACCCCAGGTCGGCCACCAGTTCCCGGACCACCGCCAGCGCCTCCGCGTCGTCACCGCACAGCGGGACGCCGAGCGGCCGTCCGCCGAACGCGGGCGGCGTCATCCGCCACACGCTCTCGTGGCACAGGTTGAACGCCTTGACCACCCGCGCGCCGCCGCTCGCATCGGCGATGCGCAGCGCCGCCGAGGGGCCGCCGTCCGTCTTCAGGGTCTCGAACGGCGGCTCCATCGGGTTGGTGCAGTCGATGAGCACGCGTCCGCCGAGCGGGCCCGCTTCGCGCAGGACGTCCTGGACGCCGTCGTACCAGACGGCGAGGAGCACCACGTCTCCGAACTCCGCCGCCTCGCGAAGCGTGCCGCCGGCCGCTCCGTGGCCGGTCCGCTCCGCGAGCGCGACCGCCTTCGCGGGCGTCCGCGCCCCGAACCGGACCTCGTGACCCTTGCGCGCCCATTGCGTGGCCAGCGCGTCCGCCATGTTCCCCGCACCCAGTACACCGATCCGCATGTTCGACCTCCCCCTCGATTACCGTCGGACGGGACGCTAGGCGGACCGTTAGGCACCATCCGGTGCGTATCGGGCAGGGCAGAATCGCGGGGTGCTCATGGACGAGATCCAGCTCGACGAGATCCGGTATGCGGCCGACTGCCGGACGCGGCTCGGCCTCGACCTGCTGTCCGGCACCTGGACCGGCGTCGTCCTGTGGACGCTGCGCAACGGCCCGCTCCGGCCACGCGAACTCCAGGACCGGATCGGCGGCATCAGCCACAAGGTCCTGACCGAGACCCTGCGCCGCCTGGAACAGAACGGCCTGGTCACCCGACGCCGCTACGCCGAAGCGCCGCCGCGCGTCGAGTACGACCTGACCGGCCCGGGGCGCGGCATGCTCGAACCCCTCTTCGCCCTGAGCCGATGGACGGAGCAGTACGCCGACGAGGTCCTCGACGCCCAGGAGCGCGCCGTCAGCGGCCTGTGAACTTGGCCTTGCCGGGGCCTTCCTCCATGAAGCTCCGCATGCCGGCGGCCTGGTCCTCGGTGGCGAACAGGGCGGCGAACTGGGTCCGCTCGATCTCCAGCCCGGTCTCCAGATCGACCTCCATGCCCGCGTCGATGGCCTGCTTGGCGGCGCGGAGCGCGATCGCGGGCCCGCCGACGAACGTCGCCGCCCATTCCTTCGCGGCCGTGTAGACGTCCGCGTCCGGGACGACCCGGTCGACCAGCCCGATCGCGAGGGCCTCGTCCGCCGCGACGTGCCGGCCGGAGAAGATCAGGTCCTTGGCCTTGGTCGGCCCGATCAGCCGGGACAGCCGCTGCGTCCCGCCCGCGCCGGGGATGATGCCGAGCTGGATCTCCGGCTGCCCCACCTTCGCGCTCTCGCCCGCCACGCGGAAGTCGGCGGTCAGCGCGGTCTCCAGCCCGCCGCCGAGCGCGTACCCGGTGATCGCGGCGATCACCGGCTTGGGGATCCCGGCGAGCGCCCGCGCGAAGTCCTGCAGCAGCCGCGAGTGACCGGCCGACATCTGCGCGTACGACATCGGCGCCATCTCCTTGATGTCCGCACCGGCCGCGAACACCTTCTCGCCGCCGTACAGGACGACCGCGCCGACGGCGTCGTCCTGCGTGACCTGCCTGGCCGCGTCGATCAGCTCGCGCTGCATCTGGGCGTTCAGGGCGTTCATCTTCGGACGGTCCAGCCTGATCGTCGCGATCCCGTCCTCGACCTCGACCCGTACGAACTCGCCCACGGCGACCCTCCTGCGTGATATCGGCGGCAACGTCCCGAGCCTAACGCGGCGGTTCGGGCCCGCAGTGACGGCAGTCAGCCGGGCGACGCCGGTCATGGGCAGGGACGTCGGAGGCTGCTGATAGCTTCGGTGACCATGCTCGTCGCCCACGCCACCTGGCATGGCGGTGCGCTTTGCCTGTGGGCCGAACGCACCGGTCCCTACGGGCTTTCCTCGGACGTCCACCCTTTCGCGACCTGCGACTTCGCGGGGACGTCCTACGAGCCGCTCGTCCGTACCGCGTTCCGCGTCGAGCTGACGATGTCGCTTCCCACGGCCGGTGACCATCCGCTGCCGTCCGCCGAACTGGGTCCCGAACCGGTGCCGGCCGAGCCCGGCCTGCGCCCGTGGCGGGTGCCCGCGCTCGTCCTGGAGCCGTTCCCCGCGATGGCGCTGCTCCAGGCCGCCGAGCACAGCGCCGACGTCGTCCCCGGCACCGACCTGCGCTTCCTCTGCATGATCGCGGACGAGGCCGTCCATCTGGCCGGGCGCGGCCAGGTGCTGCCCGCGCTGCTGCGCGAGGACGGCGACCTCGTGGCCCGCTGGCGCCCGGTGATCGACGACCCGGCGCGGTTCCGGGCGCTGGCCCGCGCGATGCCCGCCGCGTGCCGCGCCGCGGACGGCGGCCGTCCCGCCGCCGAGGTGCTGCGCGAGGCGCTGTCCGGGCTGGTCGACACGGCGGTCCGCGGGGTGGTGCCGCATCCGCTGCTGGTGTCCCGGCGCAAGGAGCCCGACCGGCTGCCGCTCGCCGAGCGGTGGGTGGCGGCGCTGACCGGCCCGTCCCCGGCGGTGGCCCGCGAGCCCCGCGACGACCCCGACGACCTGATCGCCGAGCTGGACGCGTGGGCGGCGGGCGCGCGCCGCCCGGACGGCCCGCTCCGCACGTGCTTCCGCCTCGCCGAACCGTCCGCGGACGCGGACCCAGAGGACGATTCCGATGCCTGGCGCATCGAGTTCGCGCTCCAGGGCACCGACGATCCGAGCCTCTACGTCCCGGCCGCGCTCGTCTGGGCGGGCGAGGCGACGTCGATCCCGAGTGCCGAGGAGACGCTGCTCACCGGCCTCGGCCGCGCGCTGCGCCTGTTCCCCGACCTGGCCCGCGCGCTCGACGGCCCCGAACCCTCCGAACTGGCCCTCGACACCGCGGGCGCGTTCCGCTTTCTCCGCCAGGCGGCCCCGATGCTCGCCGCCGCGGGCTTCGGCGTCCTGCTCCCGCAGTGGGCGGGAAAGGCGAAGCTCGGCATGAAGCTGACGGCGCGCACCGACGACCCCGAGGCGTCGTCCGGTTCGGCGATGGCCTCGGGCTTCGACATGAAGGCCATGGTCGACTTCCGCTGGGACCTCGCCATCGGCGACGACAGCATCGACGAGGCCGAACTGGAGGAGCTCGCCCGCCTGAAGACGCCTCTGGTCCGCCTCCGCGGCCAGTGGGTCGAGCTGGACGAGCAGCAGCTGGAGGCCGCCCTCGACTTCCTCCGCCACCCCCGCCGCGGCCGCATGACCGCCGCCGAGGCGATCCGCGCGGTGATCCACGCCGGCGACGACACCCTCCCGCTCACCGGCGTCGACACCGACGGCGCCCTGGGCGACCTCCTCTCCGGCGAAGCCGACCGCCGCCTGACCCCCATGCGAACCCCCGACGAGCTGGACGCCGACCTGCGCCCCTACCAGGAACGCGGGCTCGCCTGGCTGACCTTCATGGACGATTTGGGGCTGGGCGCCCTACTCGCCGACGACATGGGGCTAGGTAAGACGATTTCGGTTTTGTCGCTTCTGGTGCACGAGCGGGAGAACGGCGCCCGTCCCGACCCGACGCTGGCGATCCTGCCGATGTCGCTGGTGGGGAACTGGCAGCGGGAGGCGGCCCGGTTCACCCCGAAGCTGCGCGTCTACGTCCACCACGGGACGGGGCGGCATCGCGGCGAGGAACTGATCGAGGCCGTGGCCGGGGCAGATCTGGTGCTGACCACCTACGGCACGGCGACGCGCGACGCGGAGATGCTCGCGCGGATCGAGTGGGGGCGCGTCGTCTGCGACGAGGCGCAGGCGCTCAAGAACAGCGGGACGCGCCAGGCCAGGGCGGTGCGGAGCATCCCGGCACGGAACCGGATCGCGCTCACCGGCACGCCGGTGGAGAACCATCTCACCGAGCTGTGGTCGATCATGGAGTTCGCGAATCCCGGGCTGCTCGGGCCGCGCGCCGATTTCCGGCGGCGGTTCGCGATCCCGATCGAGCGGGACGGCGACGAGCAGGCGGCGCTGGCGCTGAAGCGGGCGACGCAGCCGTTCGTGCTGCGCCGCCTCAAGACCGACAAGTCGATCATTTCGGATCTGCCGGAGAAGCAGGAGATCAAGGTCTACTGCAACCTGACCACCGAGCAGGCGTCGCTCTACCAGGCCACCGTGGACGACATGCTCGCCCAGATCGCCGAGGCGGAAGAGGCACAGCGGCGCGGCCTCGTCCTCGCGACGATGGCGAAGCTGAAGCAGGTCTGCAACCATCCGGCGCAGCTGCTCAAGGACGGGTCGCGCCTCCCCGGGCGCTCCGGGAAGCTGGAGCGGCTTGAGGAGATCTGCGCCGAGGTGCTGGAGCAGGGCGAGAAGGCTCTCGTGTTCACCCAGTACGCGGAGTTCGGGTCGATGCTTCAGCCCTACCTGGCGGGGCGGCTTGAGCGGCCGGTGCTGTGGCTGCATGGCGGGACGTCCAAGCAGGCGCGCGACGATCTCGTCGAGCGGTTCCAGGACGACGCCGAACCGTCGATCTTCCTGCTCTCGCTGAAGGCCGCCGGGACGGGCCTGACCCTCACGGCCGCCAACCACGTCGTGCACGTCGACCGCTGGTGGAACCCCGCCGTCGAGGACCAGGCCACCGACCGCGCGTTCCGCATCGGGCAGACCCGCAACGTCCAGGTCCGCAAGTTCATCTGCGTCGGGACGATGGAGGAGCGCGTCGACGAGATGATCGAACGCAAGAAGGCCCTCGCCGACTCCATCGTCGGCACCGGCGAGGAGTGGCTCACCGAGCTCTCCGTGGCCGAGCTGCGCGACGTCCTCCGGCTGTCGCCCGAGGCGGTGAGCGCCTGATGAGCGAAGATTTCGAGGGCGCCGAGGGCTTCGAGGGCATCAAGGCGCGGACGAAGCGCGGCTCGATCGGCTCGCAGTGGTGGTCGCGGCGTTTCATCGACCTGGTCGAGTCGTTCGCCGACAAGGGGCGTCTCCAGCGCGGCCGGACCTACGCGCGCAAGGGCAACGTGTTCGACCTGAAGGTCGCCCCCTACGAGGTGACGGCGAAGGTGCACGGCACGGCGCCCGAACCGTACGAGGTGGCGCTGGGCATCGAGGCGATCGACGCCGACGGGTGGCGGGCCGTCGAGGCGGAGCTGGCGTCCCGAGCGGTGTTCCGGGCGCGGCTGCTCGCCGGGGAGATGCCGCCGGAGATCGAGTGGGTGTTCGCCGAGCTGGGGCTCGCGCTGTTCCCCGGCGCGGCCGAAGACCTGCACCTGATGTGCGACTGCCCCGACTGGGGCGACCCGTGCAAGCACGCGGCGGCCGTCCTGTACCTGCTGGCGGAGGCGTTCGACGCCGACCCGTTCCTCATCCTCCAGTGGAACGGCCGGGGCAGGCGGCAGCTGCTGGCGGCGCTGCGGCGCGGCGCGGAGACCGAGCCCGACCCGTTCGAGATGGACGGCGAGCCGCTCACCGCCGCCGGTTTCTGGACGCCGCCGTCCGGGCTGGGCCGCCTCCGCGACCGTCCGGCCATGCCGCCCGTGCCGCCGGGCTTCGTCCTTCAGGTGGCCACTCCCCCGCCGATCAGAATTCGCCGCCGACCGCTGACCGACGTGCTCGCACCCGTCTACGAGGCCCTCGCCGCCGACCCTGATATTTGACCGGCGCCGCCGACGCCGCCTGCCTAGGCTCGGCCCTGTGGACGATCAGATACAGAAGATCGTGACCGATCTGCCCGGCCTGAAGAACGTGACCGGGGTCTGGAAGCTGGCCGCCGACCGTCTCGCGCAGGGCGACGCCGCCTTCGTCGGTGACCTGGGCATCGCCCTCGCGGAGAGGCACGCCTCTGGCGGCGGGCAAATCTGGCAGTACCGGAGCGTCCTCGATCAGCTGCTGCGCCTGCTCGCCACCACCGAGGGCCCCGGGAACGCGGCCCAGGCCGTCCGGCTGGCCTCCTCGCCCGGATTCGGCGGCCCGAAGACGGACCGCCAGCTGGCGTCGATGCTGGCGTCCGGCCAGCGGGTGCGGGATCTGGCGTCGGCGGTGTTCACCGGGCCGGACGCGTCGGACGAGCTCCGCGCCTGCCTGGTCCAGGAAATGGTGCTCCGGGACGTCCCCGTCACCGACACACCCGAAATCGCGACCTGGACGGCGTCACCGCGATGGCGCGGCCACCCGCTGGGCCGGCTCCCGCTCACGCTGTCGGACGTTGAAGAGCATCCGGACCTGCCGCAGTACGGGCGCAGCGGCCTCAGCCATGGGATCCCGTACGGGCCGTCCACGGGCCGCGCCATGGCGGCGTCCGGCAGCGCCCGCCTTCCGGAGCCGGAGGAGACGACCACGGCGGCCGCGGCCGCGCTCATCGCCAGGGCCGTGGCGAACTGGGCCGAGGAGTCCAACGGCCGCATCGAGGCCCGGGTCTTCGCCCTCGCCGAGCCACTGGACGCCGAGTCGGTTCCGATCGCGCTCCTGACGGCCGGGCTGGAATGCATGAGCGAACCGGACGCCGAACTCTCGCTCAACGCCTGCCCACCGTCGCGGGCCTGGCGCCTGCTCTTCGCCGCCGCGTCCACCGGAGGCGCGTACAACCCGGGTTCTTTCGGCGCCTATGGACGCCTGGCGGCCTGGCAATCCCTGGCAGGCCTTTCCGGGACTCCGGACGACGCCACCATCGACGAGGTCGCAGCGCATGTCAGGAACTGCGCCTGGTACGACTTCGATGCCGCGACAGGCTGGTTCGATCGGGTGGCCTGGGACATCGGCCTGGCCGCGCTGACCCCGGACCGCCGCCGCCTCGCCGTCCTGGCGGCAACCGACACCGACTGAGGTCCGACGTGAGCTACGACATCGAGGTCTACGGCGCGAGCCACATCCGCAAAGAGCGGCGGGTGTTCGTCATCGACGGCCCGCACGGCATCGAACGCGAAGATCTGCCCAGTGAAGTGGCCGCGGCCGCCGTCGGCATTCGGCTGATGTACGAATTCACCGTGGAGGACACCGCTCGCCCCTCACTCGCCTTCGCCACGAAAGTGGCGCGCGCTCTCGCGACGGCGACGGACGGTCTCGTCCACGATCGCCAGAACGACGCCCGCCCGCTCTGGTCACCGACCCCGCTGCGCCGGTTCGAGCCCCCGGCCGCCGAGCACGTCGACCTGCTCGACCTCGGCTGGTACGTCCGGCGGGAAGACCTCCCGCACGACCTGCCGACACGCCTTCTCGAAGCCCTCCGAACCTGGCTTCCGGAAGCGATGTCCCGCAGACGACGCGACCCACGTCCCCTGGTCAACGGCACCCCCCGCCCCCGAGGGCCTCTGACCGGGGGGTCAACGGCCACGAAGGGCACGCGGCGTCACCGGCCGGTCTGGGGGTCGGCGACGAGCATCTGGAGGCGCCGCCGATGCGGTGTTCTTCCGCAGAGTCCATCGTTGGGCGGCGGTGCCGTTGCATTTCCAGATCTGGAGGGGCGTGTTGATTTCGGTGGTCCCCTTGGGGACGTCCAGGCACTTACCGGTCTTGGGGTTCCGCAGGGCGCCGTCCGGCCGGCGTTCCCACGTCTGGTTCGGGTGGTTCGGGTAGCAGGTCCATACCTGTACGGGGGTGCCGTCGGCGGGGTTGCCGTTGCTGACGTCCAGGCACAGATTGGTCCTTGTGGTCTGGACGGTGCCGTCGCGGAGGTGGAAGGTCCAGCCCACCCACTTGTCGATCTGGCATACGAACAGCACGGCCGGGTCTCCGTTCGTGCTCGCGGCACTGTCGACGCAGCGGTCGGACCGGACACCCGAGACGAGCTCCCCGGTCGGGTTGTCGGCGGTGTCCCAGAGCTTGGTGGTGCCGTCGTAGATCGCGGCGTGACCGGGCTCGCACACCAGCCTCGCGGAGGGGTGCCCGCCCGTACCCGTGGTCCAGAGGAGCTTGCCGGTGCCGTTCTCCCGAATCGTCAGGGCGCCGTCGCGCTCGAAGCCGCCGACGGCGTCGCGGGGCGGCGTGATCGACTGCCATCCGTCCGAGCTGTGGAAGGTGGTGCCCAAGAAGAACACGCTGGTCCTGGGGCCGGCAGAAGTGCACATCGACCTCCCGTACACGTGCCAGCCCGGCAGTCGCGTGCCGGTCGCCGCGTACATGACGGGTCCGGTGCCCGACTGCCACAGCCGGGTTCCGTCGGAATCGAAGATCGTTAATCCGCCGTCCTCGCCGCACTCCAGCCGGGCACCGGGATGCCCTGCCGTGCCCGACGACCATACGGCCTTGCCGCCGTCCCAGATGACCAGGTTGCCGTCGGTGTGGAAGTGGAAGGTGTCGCCCGTTTCCAAGGCGAGCAGGTCGTCAATCTGATCCTTTTTCCAGATCTGAAGTCTGTTCTCGTTCCAGCGGAGGCGGGTGCGGCCGCTTCGGGAATAGCAGAGCGGGACAGGGGTGCGCGACCAGCGGTCGTCGCGCGCGTAGATGCTGGTGCGGTCGGTAGTGGCGTCGATCCAGCCGGAGAGTCCATCGACACGAATATCGGTGGCGGTGCTGGTCGCGGTATCCGGGGCGTCGAGGCACCCTTTCTGCCCGGAGACATCATGGACGGCGACCAGTTCGGCCCTGCCGCCGATTTCGCGGAAGGTGGGCCCGCCCGCATCGCCTTTGCAGATGGCCGCACCGGGACCGGCACTGGTGATGGGCAGGGCTGTGGTGGTCGGCCGGCCCGCGGTGACGGTCGCGATGTGGGCGGCGTGGGGCGCCCACTCCGTGGCGGTACGGCCATAGCCGGTGGCGCGCAACTTCTCGCCGGGTTCGGGAGGTGCGGTGGCGATCGGAATCGGAGTGAATTCGGTGTCCCAGGCGTCGACCTCGGCGAGGACGAGGTCACGGTCGGGGTGGGGAACGAGGTAGACGACCGAAGCCTTCCATCCGCCTATGGTCCGGACCCAGAAGCGCGCGGTCGCGGTGGTCGGCAATGGGGGCGGCGAACCCGCCGGTGACATTCGTCCGGTGGACGTCTTCGCACCGGCGGGCGCGAAACAGGACTTGGCGGTGAGCACCCAGCTCGGCTTGACCAGTGCCCCGCTGCAGGTTCGTTCAGAGCCGATCTGGAGCCGGACCGTGAACTTGTTCGAGCCGTACGGAAGGGGCTCCCCTCCGTTGACGGCCATCACGGGGCCGGTGACGACGGCCGTGGCGGCGAGGACGAGGGCGAGCAGTACCGCATGGCGGCGGAACGCACGTCTCCCGTCCGTGCCAGGGCTCAGGTTGCCGTTCATCATTTCGCCCTCAGCTCGATGAGGGTTTCGGGACCGTTGTCCGGGTCGGCGCCCTCGCCGACGGGGGTCCATTCGTCACGGGCGATCGGGTAGGTCTTGGTTTCCCCCTTGCCGGTGGTGAGGTCCGCCGTGACCTGGTGATCGTCACCTTTGATGTAGTAGACCTCGGGAATTTTGACCGTGATGACGCCCTCGTAATCCGGCCACAATTCCACGTCGAAGCAGACCAGCCCCTTGGTGTTGCTGCGAACCTGGATGAGCGAGTCCGCGCCGCATTCGGCGAGAGTGATCAGGCCGTTGCCGCTGATGACCGTGATGCCCCGCTCGGTTTGGATCCGGTCGGCGTCCGGATAGGCGCCGTCCTCCACGGCGGACGTCTCACCCTCGCCACGCGACGCCGTTTCCGATGCCGCCGTGGCGGGTGCGGCCCTGGTCGGCGCGGCATTGCCCACCAAGGCGGCGCCGAGTAAAGCAGCAAGCGCGAGGGCCATCGAACATAAGCCGATATGACCGGTGTCCACTCGAATCCGCACGGCGTTCACCTTCCAGCGAGACGTCCTCGATCAGCGTTTTCGCAGTGATCTTCAACATCTTTTGCCTGAAGAGTCAATATTCGCGCCGCTGGCCACATATGGCCACCTGACACGACGGTCACAATATCGCTTTTGACAATGCTGGTCAGCGCATAGTTGATCAACAGTCAGTGATCAGAACAATTCACCGCACTCGTGTGCGGTCCCTCTTGCCGGGGTGATCGACTCGGGTTTCACTCAAGGACGTCGAGCACTCCCGCACCGCCCGGAAGGGCGTGGTGCCCGGCCTCGTGCCCGCGTCCCCCCGCCCGGAGTTGAGTGCCGTGACCTTCCATCGAAGCCGCTTACTCACCCACCCGACGGCCACTCGCCTGGCCCGGGCCGTAGCGCTCCTCGTGGCGTTGACGATGACCGTCGGCCTCCTGCCCGGCAACGCGGCCACCGCGCACACCCACCGCACCCACCGCGCCGATCCGCCGATCGCCGAACAGCGGCGCGCGGCCGTCGAGCTGCTCAAGACCGGCGGGCCGGAGACCGTCCGGCAGGCCGAGGTCGCGCTGCTCGGCGCCGACGGCGACGTGGTCGAGTTCGTCGAGCACGGCGCCAAGGCCTCCGCCGAAACCGATATGCGCGCCGCCGTCGAGCAGGTCCTGGCGGCCGGTGGCCGCAACGTGCGCCGCGCCGCGCAAGCCGCGCTGGACGGTGGCCCCGACCAGATCAAGGCCTTCCTGGACGGCGGCTGGAAGGGGCCGTGGGAGGAGGACGTCCGTCTCAGGATCGCCCAGATCCATGCCGCGGCGACCGGACGCAACGTCCAGGAGGCCGCCACCAAGGCGATGGACGGCACCGCCGAGGACCAGGAGAAGTTCCTGGATTCCGGCTACCAGGAGGCCCAGGACAAGGACGACCGCCTGCAGGTGGCGCGGCTCTCCGCCACGGGCGGCCCTGCGGTCAAGGCGGCCGCCGCCCGCGCGATGGACGGCACCATCGAGGACGTCCGCGAGTTCCTGCGCCAGGGGTACGAGGTCGCCGCCGCCCGTGACGCCGAGACCGACGCCGTCGCGCAGCTGGCGACCCTCGCCGACGACGCCGGCAAGCGCGCGGCGCTGCACACCCAGGCCGCCCAGGAGGCATCGGACCGCGCGGTGCACGCCGCGAACCTCGCGAAGCAGGCCACCGACCGGGCCGCGCAGGACACCAAGAACGCGCAGGGCTCGGCGGTCAAGGCCGCCGCGGCGTCCAAGCGCGCCGCGACCGCGGCCAAGCGGGCCGCGGCCGCCGCGAAGGTCGCCCTGGACGCCGCCGCGGACGCCAACCGCGCCGCCCGCGTCGCGGCGTCCGCCGCATCCCGCGCCGCGACGGCCGCCTCCCTGGCCGGGCAGGCCGCCGCCAGGGCCAACCAGTCCGCCCAGGCCGCCCATGCCGACGCCGGGCGCGCGGCCGAGGCCCGGCGGGCCGCGGAGAACGCCCGCGATGTCGCGGCCGGGGCCCGCAGGGCCGCGCAGGCCGCGGGCGCGGCCGCCGCCGCGGCCCGCGCCGCCGGCGTCGCCGCGCAGGCCGCCGCCTCGGCCGGCAACCACGCCAACCAGGCCGCCGGATTCTCCAACCAGGCGGGCGAGTGGGCCGGCAAGGCGGGCGCCGAAGCGCGGGACGCCCACAACGCCGCCAAGTACGCCGAACGCCGCGCGAGCGCGGCGATCAAGGCCGCCAACCGGGTGGTGGCACTCGCCAGGGAGGCCGAGACCCAGGCCAACCTCGCCAGGGACCACGCCAACGACTCGGCCCAGTACGCCGAGCAGGCGGCGAAGGCGGCCGACGACGCGGCCGACCACGCCGGCGAGGCCAAGAACAACGCCCAGGTCGCCACCAAGCACGCCGGCGAGGCCACCAAGGCGGCGGAGCAGGCGGCCAAGGCGACCGCCCAGGCGGTCAAGACCCACGAACTCGCCAAGCAGGCCGACGCCGCCCGCCTCGCCGCCTGGGAGGACCAGAACGTCGCCACGGCCGAGGACGCGCTGGACGCCGAGAACGAGCGCAAGGCGAAGGAGAGGTGGGAGGCCGGAGAGGCGGAGAAGTTCCAGGCCGAGACCGACCGGCTGCTGGCCGAGGCCCGCGCCGCGGGCGCCCCGCGTGCCACCGTCGTCCTCAACGGGCGCAAGGCCGCGATCCGGCTGATCGGAACCGGCGGCCCGCACGTGCAGGCCGCCGCCGAGGACGCGCTGGCCAACACCGACGACGACGTGATCGAGTTCGTCCGCACCGGCCTGGACGCGGCGATCGAGGGCGACGACCGCGCCAGCCTCCGCCACGTCATCGAGACCACCGGCGACGCCAAGCTCAAGGCCGCCGCGACCGAGGCCGAGAAGGGCGACCGGACCGAGGCCCGGAGGTTCCTCACCACGGAACAGCACGTGGTGCGGATGGACGAGTACCGCATCGAGATCGGCCGCATCAGCGCCGAGGGCGGGCCGAAGGTGAAGAAGGCCGCCAGCGAGGCGCTCGACGCCGACACCCCCGAAGCGCTGCAGGCCTTCCTGCGATCCGGGTTCGCGGTGGCGCAGGAGAACGACGACCGGATCGCGATCGGCCAGATGCAGGCCGACGCCGGGCCGGAGCTGAAGGCCGCGGCCCAGGCGGCGCTCTCCGGCCCCGCCTCCCACGTCCGGGCGTTCGTGGAGGTCGAGCAGCACAAGGCACGGCAACGCGACGCCGACACCGCCGCCCACGACGCCGAGATCGGCGCCTACATCGCCAACGCGCAACGCACCACCGCCACCGCCCAGCAGAACGCCGCGCTCGCCCAGGAGGTCGCCGCCCGTGCCAGGGGCGCCGCCGCCGAGGCCGACGCGGCCGCCAAGCAGGCCAAGGCCTACGCCGCGCAGGCCGCCGGCCACGCCGCCGACGCCCGCGCCTCCGCCGCCAGGGCCGGTGAGTCCGCGGCCCGCGCCGCCCAGTCGGCGAAGACCGCGTCCGCCGCGGCCGAGCGCGCCGCGGCCGCCGCGCGGTCGGCCGCCAAGTCCGCCGCTCGCGCGGCGACCTCCGCCGACCAGGCCCGCGCCTACGCCGACGAGGCGTACCGCGCGGCGATGCGCGCCCGCGCCGACGCCATCCAGGCCGGCAAGGACGCCGCGGCGGCAGCGGCGGCAGCGGCCGAGGCGGCACGGATCGCCGAAGAGAAGCGCAGGGCGGAGGAGAAGCAAAAGTCGGACGGGTTCGAACACGGCTTCCCGCAGGGCGAAGGCGAAGACCCGGACATCGACTACGGCGACATCCGCACCGAGGAGGACGTCCTCGACGCCGAGGATCCCGCACTCGTCGGGCCGTTCCGCACCGCCAAGGCCGACGCGTCCCGCAGCGTCCTCGACGTCGTGACGTCCGCGGGCGGCGGGCTCCTCCTCGACCTCATCGGATGGACCGACGCCAAGAACTGCTTCACCAAGGGCGACATCGTCGGCTGCCTGTTCACCGCGCTCAACGCGCTCGGCCCCCTCAAGCTGCTGGCCCTCGGCGGCAAGATCCCCAGGATCGGCAAGTCGATCTGGCGGATCGCCGAGGGCATCCATGGTTTCCGGGCCACGGTCCGCGCCGCGCAGGGGGTCCTGCAGAGCTCTCGGAGGATCATCAACGAGGTCGTCGGCTACCTGCGCTATCCCTGCGCGCCCGTCGTCCCCGCCCTTTACTCCGGCGGCGCCCTTTACTCCGGCGGCGCCAAGTACTGCAGAATGGGACAGGCGGGAGAGGCCGCCGTGAGCCGCCAGACGGGCGGCCTCCCGAAGAACACCAAGAAATTCCTGATCAACGGCAACAACCGAATCCCGGACTTCGTGGGCGCGGTATTCATCGGTGAAGCGAAGAACGTCGCCTGGCTGGGCGGCAAGCGAGTGGTGGAGCAAATGAAGGATTACTTGGCTCTGGCAAAGAGCCAAGGGAAGGAGCTCCACATCTATGTACGCACGCCAGGGAACACCAAGATAAGCAAGAAGATGAGGAATTTCATCAACCAGAACCTGGCCGACATCAAGATAGTTGAGATCATCCCTTGATGAACCGCGCCTCGCACGATGATCCCGACCGGGAGGGCCGTTTCGTGGCACGTCGAGAGGACAATCCGCGGCGAGAAGACATGCCGCGGATCGACTCCGCAGGCCTTACGCACCGGCAACTGGTCGAGAAGATCGTCAACGATCCGGGGGTTCAACGCCTCGCGGAACGCGCGGTGGCCGATAACCCCCGGGTCGTCGAGGCGCAGCGGCTCTACGCGGAGGCCGCCCGGGGCGTGCTCGCCGACATCGCGCCGCTGGTGCCCGACCTCCAGGAAATCGGCCACCGGATGGTGCGCGTCGGAGACCTCTACCAGGTGGCCGTCTTCTCCCTGGACGCGGAAGGAAACGAACTTTCGCGCCGCCCCATCGACTACCGGGCGGCGGTTCCGGCCATGCTCGAATGGCTGCCGAAAATCACCTACTATCCGCTCGCGGACGACATCGTCCGGGCGCTGTCGGAGGGCTTCGCCAAGAAGCAGGCTCGCCCGGTTCTGCTGCGGCTGTTCCGCGATCCGCCGCCCGTCGGCGACCCGCAGTTCCCAGAGGCCGACGCGCAGCGGCGGGAAGACCTCCGGGTGACGATCGGCCAGGGCCTGGCGAAATTCGCCGACCCTTCCGTGGCCGACGAATACATCGAGCTCGCGACGAACAGATCTTACGGCCGCGCGCGCTGCCTGATCGTCGACCCGGGGCTCGCCAAGACCAAGGACGAGCGCGTCCCCGGGATTCTGCTCGACCTGCTCGACGACCCCGAGGTCGCCGCCGACGCCGTGAAGGCACTCGGCAAGCTCCGCCACGTCCCGGCGCGCGCCCGGATCTCGCAGGCGCTGGCGAGCCCGGACGAGAACGTCCGGGACCAGGCGAAGAAGGCGCTCGAACGCATCGGCGACCGATGACCGCCCGCGGCGAGGCGCGGAACGCCGAAGTCAGGCGGGGAGGCGGGCGTGGACGGTGAAGCCGCCGCCGGGACCGGCACCGGCCTCGAATTCGCCGCCCAGGGCCTCGGCACGGTCGCGCATCCCGCGGATCCCGCTGCCGTCCTCAGAAGGACCGGTGGCAGGGAGCCCGTCGTCATGAACCTGGACGGTGACGTCCTCGTCCCCATAGCGGATGCGGACGACGGCCGCAGACGCGCTGGAATGCCGCGTCACGTTCGTGAGGGCCTCCTGGACGATCCGGTACGCCGCCAGGTCCGCCTCGGCGGGCAGTGACCGGGGCTCGCCCTCGACCTCGGTCCGGACGGTGAGCCCGGCGGTGGCGAGACCGCCGGTCAGCTCGTCCAGCCGGGCGAGGCCGGGCGCGGGGCTGACCGGCGCGGCCTCGTCGACCCGGCGCAGGACGCCGAGGGTCGCGCGCATCTCGCGGAGGGTGTCCTTGCTGGCCTGCTTGATCGCCGTCAGGGCGTCCTCGGCACGCTCGGGCTCGCGGCGCAGGCCGTGCAGCGCGGCCGTGGCCTGCACGTTGATGAGCGAGATGTTGTGCCCGAGGACGTCGTGCAGCTCGCGGGCGATCCGCAGCCGCTCCTCGATGGCGCGGCGGCGGGCCTCCGCCTCGCGTCCACGCTCGGCGGCCCGCGCGCGCTCCTCGGCCTCCCGCAGGTAGGCGCGCCGGTTCCGGACGACGCCGCCGACCGCCATGACCGCGACGAACCATCCGGCGAGCAGGAACCCGGCCGCGTCCGCGAGGTGGTTGGCGTCACCGCGGTAGTCCCCGTACAGGGTCGCGCCCATCGACAGCGCCACGAGGACGCCCGCGACCACCAGATGCCCGGCGGCGGCCACGGTATAGAGCGCGATCACGAACGTGAGGACGACGGGACCGTCCGGCTCGGTCACGGGGTAGTAGACGGCGCAGCAGACGAACGTGACGATCGCGACCGCGACGGGATGGCGTCGCCGGAAGTAGAGCGCGCCGCACGTCACCGCGAGCAGGATCCAGCCGAGCCAGGGCATGGGGCCACGGCCGTCCTTCTCGATCACCGTCAGGACGGCCCCGACCGTCACGACCGTGCATCCCAGGGTCAGGAGCAGGTCGGCGGACCGCCCGCGCGGCGGCCACCACTCCGGAGCTCGCACGGAATCCATCCTGCCAGCCTCCCGCCGGTTGCGTCACTGCAATGAGATGTAGTACTTCTACTATCAACGATCACAGTGATCCAACGGGTGATCAAAGTTTCCATACGGGAGTGTTCATGGACACGCAGCCGGAACGACCGGCCCCCCAGGGCGCGCTCTGATGCCCGGCGACAAGGAGCACGTCTACAACCGGATCACCATGCTGCGGGCCGAACGCGGCGTCTCGCGCCGCGACCTGGCCACCGCGCTGGGCGTCCACTACCAGACGGTCGGCTACCTGGAGCGGGGCGAGTACAGCCCCAGCCTGCACCTGGCCCTGCGCATCGCGGACTACTTCGAGGTGCCCGTCGAGGTCGTCTTCTCCCTGAAACCGTTCCCGAGAATCGGAGGCACTCCATGACGAACAAGACGGCGCAGTGGATGGAGCGCTCCCGCCGCAAGCGCGCGGACCGCCTGACCGCGCTTGAGGACAAGCTGGACCACCGCATGCCCGACCGCTACGCCCGCCGCCGTCCCCGCCGGGTGCTGGCCGGTGCGGGCGCGGTCACGCTGGGCCTTCTCTGGGTGGACGCCGCCGTCTCCTGGGTCCTCGCCCCCAGCGACACCGCGATGATCGTCAACATGGTGGTCCTGGGCGTGCTGCTGCTGATCGGCATCCCCCTCGCGACGCAGCTGGTCGCGCTGACCCGCGGCCTGACCGCCAAACGAGAGCGCGAGCTCGACGAGCGCCAGCTCACCGCCCGGCTCCGCGCGTTCGCGACCGCGCACCGCGCGTCCACCATCGTGATCGCCGCCGTCCTGCTGGTGACGATGGCCGCCGACCGCGACGGCCGCGACTCCCAGATCCCCGGCGCCGCCCTGTTCCTGATCCTCTTCGCCCTGCTGGTGACGCACATCTTCCTGCCGCTGATCGTCGCCGCCTGGCAACTGACCGACCCCCCGCCCGCCGACGACGACGACCCGCAGGCTTAGCCGGACGGACCCGGTCGCCGCCGGGGCAGGCGGCGACCGGGTCTGGAGAAGGGGCGGCACGCCTCACCCCGAGATGTCGACGGCCTCGGCCCGGGTGGTGCGGCGGCGACACGACGGCGCCCGCGCCGCACTGCGGCTCCGGGAGTCCACGCCGGACCTGCCGATGATCCTGCTGTCCCAGCACGTGAAGGCCCGGCACTCGGTGTCACTGGTAGCCTCCGGCGGCTCCGCCTGTGCCTCGGCGAACGAACCGTCGAGACCCACATGCGCGCCATCTTCCAGAAACTGGCCATCCCAGACGACGGCGACCGCCACCGCCGAGTCCTGGCCGTCCTCGCCTACATCTCCGCTGGCACCCGCACGCAGCTAGCGCAGGTCGCCGTTGGTCATGCCCGGGGGTGTCGGCGGCAGGGCTACCAGGCCCATTTCCGCGCGGCCCGACAGCATCGGGTGGGTCGGCACGACTCGGACGTTGTAGCCGAACGCTCCGCTGCGTCCTAGCGGGACCTCGCCTGTGTAGCGGACGCGATCCTTCTCGGCCGGTTCGCCGTCGTGGAGTTGCAGGTAGGACGGGTCGATCAGTGTGTCGGAGTCGTCCACCCGGCCGTAGACGACCTCGACCGCGACATCGGAAGAGTCCAGGCCGCCGAGGTCGACGACGACTCGAACCGACAGGTGTGCTCCGACCTGCGGGCTTTCCGATCCGTTCGACTCGACGTGCTCGACTGCCACGGCCGGCCACGCCTTTCGGACGCGCCGCTTCCATGCGGCCAGCTCGCGGGCGCCCTCGAAGTCGTCGGCGGACATGGCGCGGGCGGACGCGGCGGCCGGGGCGTACAGGTCCTCGACGTAGTCGCGCAGCATCCGGGACGCGAGGACCTTCGGGCCGAGCGTGGCGATGGTGTGCTTGACCATTTCGAGCCAGCGGCGCGGCAGCCCGTCCGCGTCCCGGTCGTAGAACGTGACGGACACGTGGTCCTCGATCAGCTCGTACAGCGCGGCGGCCTCCAGCTCGTCGCGCCGGTCAGGGCCGGAGAGGCCGTCGGCGGACGGGATCGCCCAGCCGTTCTGGCCGTCGTACCACTCGTCCCACCAGCCGTCGAGGATGGAGAGGTTCAGCGCCCCGTTCAGCGCAGCCTTCATCCCGGACGTGCCGCACGCCTCCAGCGGGCGCAGCGGGTTGTTCATCCACACGTCGCAGCCCTGCACCATGAGCCGGCCGAGCGCCATGTCGTAGTCGGGCAGGAACACGATGCGGTGCCGGACGTCCTCTGATTCGGTGAACCGCACGATGTCCTGGATGAGGCGTTTGCCGCCCTCGTCGGCGGGATGCGCCTTCCCGGCGATGACGATCTGCACCGGGCGGTCGGGGTGCAGGAGGATGTCGCGGAGGCGGTCCGGGTCGCTGGTCATGAGGGTGAGCCGCTTGTAGGACGGGACGCGTCGCGCGAAACCGATCGTCAGGACGTCCGGGTCGAGAGCATCGTCGATCCAGGAGATCTCCGCCTCGCTCGCGCCGCGTCCTCGCCACGACTCGCGAAGACGGCGCCGCGCCTCCAGGACGAGCCGGCGCCGCAGCGCCCCGCGTATCCGCCACAGCTCGGTGCCGGGACGGGCCCGGATCTCCTCCCAGCCACGTCCCGACTCGACGATGGACGGCAGCTCCCGGGCGGCGAGTTCCAGGATCTCGCGCGCCACCCACGTGCCCGCGTGGACGCCGTTCGTGATCGACCCGACCGGGACCTCGGCGACGTCGAAGCCGCCCCACAGCCCGCCGAACATCTCCCGGCTGACGCGTCCGTGCAGCTCGCTGACGCCGTTGACGCGCTGCGCCAGCCGCATCCCCATCACGGCCATGTTGAACACGGTGCGGTCGCCGCCGGGGTAGTCCTCGGCGCCGAGCGCGAGGATCCGCTCGACGGGGACCTCCTCCTCCGCGTTGGCGCCGCCGAAGTACCGGGCTATCAGGTCGCGGGGGAAGCGGTCGATCCCGGCCGGGACGGGGGTGTGCGTGGTGAACACCGTGCCCGCGCGGACGGCCTCCAGCGCCTCGTCGAACGTCAGGCCGTCCTCGGCCGCCAGCTCGCGGATGCGTTCCAGGCCGAGGAACCCGGCGTGGCCCTCGTTGGTGTGGAACACCTCCGGCGCCGGATGCCCGGTGATGCGGCAGTACGCGCGGATCGCCCGGACGCCGCCGATGCCGAGCAGCATCTCCTGCAGCAGCCGGTGGTCGCCGCCGCCCCCGTAGAGCCGGTCGGTGACGTCCCGCGCGGACTGGTCGTTCTCCTCGACGTCGGAGTCGAGGAGCAGTTGCGGGACGCGTCCGACCTGCGCGATCCAGACCTGCGCGTGCAGGCCCGGCCCCTTCGGGAGCCCGATGACGACGCGGACGGGTGAGCCGTCGCGTTCGCGGAGCAGGGTCAGCGGGAGGCCGTTCGGGTCGATCGGCGGATAGCGCTCCAGCTGCCAGCCGTCCGGCGACAGCGACTGCGAGAAGTAACCGTGCCGGTAGAGCAGCCCGACACCGATGATCGGGACGCCCAGGTCGCTCGCGGTCTTCAGATGGTCGCCCGCGAGGATGCCGAGCCCGCCGGAGTACTGCGGCAGCGCGGCGGTGATCCCGTACTCGGGCGAGAAGTAGGCGATGGCGTCCGGAGTGTCCGGCCTCGACTGGTACCAGCGCGGGGCTGTCAGGTATTCGCGCAGGTCCTCGGTGGTGTCCTGGAGGCGGCGCAGGAACCGCCGGTCGTCGGCCAGCCGTTCCAGCCGTTCCGGCGCGACCTCGCCGAGCAGCCTGACCGGGTCGTGGTGGACGGCCCGCCACAGCGCCGGGTCCACCGCGCGGAACAGGTCGAGCGTCTCGTGATGCCAGGACCAGCGCAGGTTGAGGACCAGCTCCTCAAGCTGCCGGAGCGGTTCCGGGAGGACGGTGCGGACCGTGAAACGTCGTATTGCCTTCACGCAACGTCACGCTATGCGGTGCGGTCCGAGGGTGCGACAAGCGGGGTTGCGTGTACGGGTCGTCGCGCAAAGTCACCGCAACGACTCGGCAGGTCCCGCTCCTTCCCGGGCATAGGGACGTTTTGGAGATTTCGCACGGGTAGGGGTTGCGGCATGCACGTCGAGTCATGGACGTCCAGCGAGACCGGCATTCCACGGCTTGGCCGCATTCCGATCCTTGAGGTGGCGCCGGTGGTGGGGTGCGGGCGGTGGCCGGCCAAGGCGGTGGTGGGTGAGACGGTCGAGGTGTCGGCGACGGTGTTCCGTGAGGGGCATGAGCGGCTGGGTG
>NZ_JBIRAX010000007.1:0-453881 GCF_044326375.1 Actinomadura sp. 3N508 | reverse complement strand
TTGTGGGCCAGACCGCACAGGGGGGGGCGCCCGGGGGGGGGGCGCCCGCCGCGCGGCTGAGCGAAGGTCAGGCGGGAACGATGTTCTCCGCCTGCAGGCCCTTCTGGCCCTGGGTGACGTCGAACGTCACCTTCTGGCCCTCCTGGAGCTCACGGAAGCCCTGGGCCGCGATGTTGGTGTAGTGGGCGAAGACGTCGGCGCCGCCGCCGTCCTGCTCGATGAAGCCGAAGCCCTTTTCGGCGTTGAACCACTTGACCGTGCCGGTGGCCATGGTCATCTCCTCTGGTCGGTCACGACCGCACACCGTGCGCGGTCGAGATCGCCGCGATGGCCCATCCGGAAGATCCAGAACAACAAAAATGCGCCTGAGGTTCAGATCCAACAGGCGCACGAACATGTCTATGGGAACCGCAACTACTTGCACGGTACCACACGATTCGGCGAAGCGAACGGGGGCGGCCCCACCGGCCCCCTGATGCGGCCCTTGAATTCCGCTGCCTGCGTGGAAGAGTTCCCTGAACCCCCTGGCCGGGCGCATAATGCGGTAATGAAACGCTCCGGACCCGCCAGGCGGCGACATCTCCCCACCAGCCCCTTCGCTCCCCCGCCCGCTGCCCCGCCCGCCAAGGAGTTCGCACTCCAAGACCAGGTCACGCATGACAAGTACGGGCTCGGGCGCATCATCGAGGTCGAGTCGGGACGCGCCGTCCTGGTCGACTTCGGGACGCGGAGGGTGCGGATTCTCGCCCCGTACGAAAAACTCTTCAAGCTCTGAAACCCCTTGCCGGACGGGCCTGCAACGCATCCTGGAAGGTGCTGCGGAAGGCGCGCTGAAGGCGCTCTGGAACCCGCCGTCGAACGGCCGTCCGGCGTTCATTTTTTCGTAAAAAATCGGTGCCAACTCAGCCGCGGCGTAGAAAAACGTCGCGGGCCGGTCAGCCGGTGGGCTGGTCGGTCGTCGGGCCGGTCAGTCGGTGGTGACCGAGTCCGTCCGCCACCACGTGAACCGGTGGACGTACCGGGTGTGCGTGCCGCCGCGGTCGGGACGGCGGCCGTAGGTCAGGACGATGATGCCGCGCCCGCCCGCACCGCCCTCGGCCGGATCGCCCGCCTTGCCCGCGCCCGGACGCGCGGGCAGCGGATGGATCTCGCCGAGCAGCATCCGGGCGGATGCGCGCAGCTCCAGCCGTAGGTCGAACGCCCCGCGGCCCCGCATGGGGCTGCGGGCGAGGACGTCCTGCAGCAGCGCGGTCAGCTGGTCGGCGAGCTCGTCGGCGGCGGAGCCCAGCCCCCACCGCCGCAGGGCGCGGCGGAACGCCCGGCGGACCTTGCGGTCCGGCGCGGCCGCCGCGACGCGGCCGCCGGGCAGCATCCTGCGGGCGGTGCGCAACCGCCACCGGCCGGTGCGCAGCACGGGCTGTCCGGCCTCGGCGGGCAGCCCGGCGAGCGGTTCAGGGCGATCGTTCTTTGACCTGGACACAGGGGTTCTCCGGGTTGTCGCGTCACGGCACATGTGCCCGAGTTTCGCCCGGTCATGCGGCCCGACCGGGAACAGCCACGAACACGATGCCGTCCAATTCTTGACTGATTCCAGAAACTGAGCCAGCCTTGGGTCCGTGGCCACGGCCTTGGACTTCGGACAGCTGCTGCGGGGGGCCGCCTTGCGCGTGACACGTCCGCGCCTGGCGGTGCTCGAAGCTGTGCATGCGCACCCGCACGCCGACACGGATTCGATCATCGGCGCGGTGCGCCGGGACCTCCCGACGGTGTCCCACCAGGCCGTGTACGACTCGCTGCGCACCCTGACGGCGGCCGGGCTGGTCCGGCGCATCCAGCCGGCCGGGTTCGTGGCGCGCTATGAGTCGCGGGTCGGCGACAACCACCACCACGTCGTGTGCCGGTCGTGCGGGGTCATCGCCGACGCCGACTGTGCCGTCGGCGCGGCGCCGTGCCTGACCGCCTCCGACGACCGCGGCTTCACGATCGATGAGGCCGAGGTCGTCTACTGGGGCCTTTGTCCCGACTGTTCCACCGCAGAGAGCCGCTGATACGCCTCGCAAAGCCCTGGGAGGACCCACATGTCCGAGAACACGGAGAACACCGGTTACGACGCCGCCGCGGAGGGCGGCTGTCCGGTCGCGCACACCCGCGCCCCCCACCCCACCGAGGGCGGCGGCAACCGCGGCTGGTGGCCGAACCGGCTCAACCTGAAGATCCTCGCCAAGAACCCCGACGTGTCGAACCCCCTCGACGAGGGCTTCGACTACGCCGAGGCGTTCGCCGGCCTCGACCTGCCCGCCGTGAAGCGGGACATCGCCGAGGTGCTCACCACGTCCAAGGACTGGTGGCCGGCGGACTTCGGGCACTACGGCCCGTTCATGATCCGGATGGCGTGGCACAGCGCCGGCACCTACCGCATCCACGACGGCCGCGGCGGCGCCGGGTCCGGCCAGCAGCGCTTCGCGCCGCTCAACAGCTGGCCCGACAACGCCAGCCTCGACAAGGCCCGCCGCCTGCTGTGGCCGGTGAAGAAGAAGTACGGCCAGAAGATCTCCTGGGCCGACCTGCTGGTGCTGACCGGCAACGTCGCGCTGGAGACGATGGGCTTCAAGACGTTCGGCTTCGCCGGCGGCCGCGTGGACGCCTGGGAGGCCGAGGAGGACGTCTACTGGGGCCCCGAGACCACCTGGCTCGGTGACGAGCGCTACACCGGCGACCGTGACCTGGAGAGCCCGCTCGGCGCCGTCCAGATGGGCCTGATCTACGTCAACCCGGAGGGCCCGAACGGCAACCCGGACCCGCTCGCCGCGGCCCGCGACATCCGCGAGACGTTCCGCCGCATGGCGATGAACGACGAGGAGACCGTCGCGCTGATCGCCGGTGGCCACACCTTCGGCAAGACGCACGGCGCGGGCCCCGCCGACCACGTCGGCCCCGAGCCGGAGGCCGCCCCGCTGGAGCAGCAGGGCCTCGGCTGGAAGAGCACCTACGGCACCGGCGTCGGCCCGGACGCGATCACCAGCGGCCTGGAGGGCATCTGGACGCCCACCCCGACCACCTGGGACAACTCGTTCTTCGAGACGCTGTTCCGCTACGAGTGGGAGCTGTTCAAGAGCCCCGCGGGCGCGCACCAGTGGCGGCCGAAGGACGGCGCGGGCGCGGACACCGTCCCGGACGCGCACGACCCGTCCAAGCGGACCCACCCGACCATGCTCACGACCGACCTCTCGCTCCGCTACGACCCGATCTACGAGCCGATCTCGCGCCGGTTCCTGGAGAACCCGGACGAGTTCGCGGACGCGTTCGCCCGCGCCTGGTTCAAGCTGACCCACCGCGACATGGGCCCGATCGCGCGCTACCTCGGCCCGGAGGTCCCGTCCGAGACCCTCGTGTGGCAGGACCCCGTCCCCGAGGTCGACCACGAGCTCGTCGACGACGCGGACATCGCCGACCTCAAGCAGCGGCTCCTGTCCTCGGGCCTGTCGGTGTCGCAGCTGGTGGCCACCGCGTGGGCGTCGGCGGCGTCGTTCCGCGGCACCGACAAGCGCGGCGGCGCCAACGGCGCCCGCATCCGCCTCGAGCCGCAGAACACGTGGGAGGTCAACGACCCCGACGAGCTGCGGACCGTCCTGCGCACCCTGGAAGGCGTCAAGGAGTCCTTCGACGCGGCGCAGACCGGCGGCAAGCGGATCTCGCTCGCCGACCTGATCGTCCTCGGCGGCTGCGCGGCCGTGGAGCAGGCCGCCAAGGCCGCCGGGCACACCGTCACGGTCCCGTTCACCCCGGGCCGGACGGACGCGTCGCAGGAGCAGACCGACGTCGAGTCGTTCGAGGCGATGGAGCCGTCCGTCGACGGGTTCCGCAACTACGTCGGGAAGGGCAACCGGCTCCCCACCGAGTACCTGCTGCTCGACCGGGCGAACCTGCTCACGCTGAGCGCGCCGGAGATGACCGTCCTCATCGGCGGTCTGCGGGTGCTGGGCGCGAACTACAAGGGGTCGCCGCTCGGCGCGTTCACCACCTCGCCGGGGACGCTCACGAACGACTTCTTCGTGAACCTGCTCGACCTCGACACCACGTGGCACCCGACGACGGGTCAGGACGGAGGGGACGCGGAGACCTTCGAGGGCCGGGACGCGTCGGGCGCGGTCAAGTGGACCGGCAGCCGCGTCGACCTCGTGTTCGGCTCGCACGCCGAGCTGCGCGCGCTCGCCGAGGTCTACGCCAGCGACGACGGGGCCGGGAAGTTCGTGAACGACTTCGTCGCCGCATGGGACAAGGTCATGAACCTCGACCGGTTCGAGCTGCGCTGATCAGCTGACGAGCGGCGTCAGGGCCGGCCGGCGGCTCGCCGGCCGGCCCTGACGTTCGTTTCAGGGTCGGCCGGGTTCTGCGTGGTCAGCCGGTCTTGGGGCGGCAGGCCGGGCAGAGGCCCCAGAACGTGATGTCGGCCTCGTCGATCAGGTAGCCGGCGTCGTCGACCGGGTCGAGGCAGGGCGGGTGGCCGACGGCGCAGTCGACGTCCTTGACGGCGCCGCAGTCGCGGCACACCAGGTGGTGGTGGTTGTCGCCGACGCGTCCCTCGAACCGGGCCGGGCTTCCGGCGGGCTCGATGCGGCGCACCAGCCCGGCGGCGGTGAGCGCGTGCAGCGCCTCGTAGACGGCCTGCAGCGAGATGTGGCCGACCCGGTCGCGCACTCCAGACGCGAGGGCCTCGACACCCAGGTGGTCGCCCGCCCGGACGGTCTCCAGCAGCGCGACGCGCGCGGCCGTCACCCGCAGGCCGACGCCGCGGAGTTCCTCGGCGGTGGTCAGGGGGGATGCGGTCATGCGCCGTACCTACCCTCGCGGACGCGGAAGACTTCTGACAGCGAACGACACAAGTGTAAACGGACATTCGGTGAACGCCGCGCTCCCGATCCGGGGGTGTGGGCGAGCCCCGGATCGGGAGGCGGGGCCGGCCGGCGGCCGGGGAGGACCGCCGGCCGGCGGGCACGGCGAGCGGATCGCCGCCAACGGCGGGGATCGCGCGACCCGGCGGGCGGGCGTCAGCGGACGCGGATCAGGCCCCACAGGCCCTCGGTCAGGGTCCAGCGGAACACGCCCGTCCGGTAGGCGTAGTCCCCGGGTTCCCCTGCCCTGAACGTCAGGGAGCGGAGCGTCCCGTTGGTCAGGCCGCCGATCGCGCCCATCCGCGGCGTGTCGAGGTGCTCCTCCATGGGCCACGTCACGCCGTGGATCTGGAAGGAGTGGTTGCGCGGCTTGTCCGCCCCCACCGCCAGATGGACCTGGACGAGGTCGCCCGGACGGCACCGCAGGATCGGAGTACCGGGCTCGTCCAGCGCCAGGGACGGGCGGTGCGGGAACAGATGAGCGCTCCGGTAGTTGAACGCCTTCTGGCCCGCGTCCTCCGGCTCGTCCTCCAGGTCGGTCACCGGCTGGGTGGGGTCGCCGTGGTGGTACTGGCGCACCCCGTCCTGGAGGATCAGGACCAGCTCGTGGACGTCCTCGGCGCCGGGACGGCGGATCACCGCCTGAGCGCCCGTCCAGGCCCCGTGCGCCGGGGTGGCGTCGGACGGCTCCACCACGAGGGCGCCCACCAGGCCGCGGTGGCGGTGGGTGCGCAGGTCGGCGCGGTCCTCCAGGAGGACCACGCCGGGCGTGTCGGCGTACCAGCGGTAGGTGACGTCGCCGCCCGGCTTGACCGTGCCGTCGCCGTTGTGGCCGGCGAACGCGCCGTCGCTGTCGCGGACGTCGTAGCGCAGCGGCCCGACAGGGTGCAGCGACACCCGCGCCGACACCTCCCGGTCGGCCGGGTCGTCCAATGCCGGGAGCGGCGGGTCGTAGGGCGTCGGCTCCGGCGGGGCGTCCACCTCGTTCGAGAGCGTCAGCTCCACCCACTCCCCGGCCCGGCAGCGCAGCACGAGCGGCTCGCCCTCCGGTGCGCCGTCGACCGCGTAGACCAGGCCGAACGGGTCGCTGCGCCGGTCGCTGTAGTGGATCTCGCGGGCGAGCGCCCGCACCCGGTAGCGGCGGACCTCGCGCGCGTCGAACGGCGGCGGCCCCTCGTCGGTGAACGCGTCCGGCAGCGGCGGGAGATCGTCCCGCACCTCCTCGTGGAGGCGGAACAGGCCCCAGCAGCCGAGCCACGTGTCGTCGATGGCCGAGAACGCCCACATGTGGTCGCCCGCGCTGTGCGTCGGGTCGATGTGCAGGCTGAACGCCTCGGAGATGCCGAGGGTCTGCTGCGAGCGCAGCGGCGAGCGCGGATCGTCGCGCCAGGCGTGCCAGCGCATGCCGTGCACGGTGAACCCGTGCTGCTCCTCGTGCGACCCCTGGTAGAGGCGGACGCGGAGCCGCTCGCCCGGATAGGCGTGCAGCAGCGGCGTCTGCGGGTCGCCGTGCACGTCGCTGGAGAACCAGTCGGCCGGGTCGCCGGGCCGCTCGTGCAGCGGCTCGCACCGGTACCCGACGGCCATGGTGCCCTGGTCGTCGAGGGCGCCGGGGAAGGCGGGCGGGTTGATCGGCTCGCCCTTCTCCCCGGCGCCGTGCTTGATCAGCGGGACGAAGTCGGCGACCGGGATCACCTGCTCGCGGAACGCGGTCCCGTCCGGCAGCTTCACCACGGCCTGGGCCGCGTTGCGGACCTCCCGGCCGTGGTCGCGCGGGTCGACCCAGACGGCGCCCTCCGGTTCGGCGATCATGGAGCCGAACAGGCCGTGCCGCTGCCGCTCGTTGGCGAGCAGGTGGTCGTGGAAGAAGACGACGCCGAACTCCTCGTCGCAGTACCACCGGTACATCCAGGAGCGGTAGCGCTCGTGGTCCTCCGGACCGGCGTCGGCGGTGGTCGTCCCGGACAGGTAGTTCCAGCCGACGCTGGCGCCGTCCGACACCAGCGGGTCGAACTTCACCAGGTGGACGTGCAGCCCGCATTCCGGCTGGAACGGCAGGACGGCGTCGAACGCGGTCTCCTCGTGGCAGCCCGGGGGGAGCGCGTTGGTCAGGGTGAACTCGACGACCTCGCCCTTGCGGGCGCGGATCGCGATCGGCTCGATCTTCCGGGTGCCCTTGGCGAGCTCCTTCCGGAAGTTCTCGACCCCGCCCGCGGCGTCGACCTCCTCCTTCAGGGCGAAGAAGACGCCGCGATGGTCATGCCAGGTCTCCTTGTGCCCGCCGCCGTCGCCGTCGTGGCCCGCGCCTTCGCCGTCGTGGCCGCCTCCGTGGTCGCGGCTCTCGAAGTAGTGGATCGTGCCCTGCATGACGACGAGGTGGTAGCGGCGGACGGGCGCGTCCGGGTCCAGGGTGATCTTGGTGAACGCCTCGCCCGGCTGCGGGTCGGGGACGAACGCCGCCCGCTCCAGCGCGGACGGCTCCCGTCCCATGCCCTCCGGCATCGAGGGGGTGCGCGGCGGGCGGGGCGACTTCTGCGGGAACGTTCCCTCGATGAACGCCGGGAAGCCCGGACGCTCGGCGGTGGCGGCGGGCGGCGCCGGGCGTCCCGGGAGCGGGCGGAGCGGCGCGATGGGCGTGCCGTCCGGGTAGCGTCCGGCGCCGTCCTGGAGGACGTCGAAGACCCGCCACATCCCCCACATGCCGGAGTGGAAATGCGGATAGAGGTGGCAGTGGAAGATGATGTCGCCGGTCGCCGCCTGCACCGAGCCCGCGCCGCCGATCGGCTCGATCGTGAACGCCTGCTGCGGGCTGATCGTGACGGAGTCGATGATGGGCGACTCGCCGTGCCCGGGGACGGCCCGCCACTGGTGCAGGTGGAGGTGGAAGACGTGCGTCTCCTTCACCCCGGCATGGACCAGCCTGATCTTCGACGGGTCGCCGCCGTAGGCGCGGAAGATCGGCGTGTCCGGGTCGCCGAACAGCCAGGAGCTGTGGTGCTGCTCCTCGCCGACGATCGCGTCCCGCGCCGGGTCGATCTCGCCCGCCTCGAGCATCCGCTCGTAGGCGAGCGACCGCCAGCCCATCGGCTCGGTGCGGTAGCTCATGAGCATCATCGAGGCGGCGTGCTCGTTCTGTACGGATTCGTCCCCGTGGCCACCGCCGTTGCCGTGGCCGCCGCCGTGGCCGTCGTGGTCGGGGAACAGCACGGGCGCGAGCCGCTCGCCGCCCGCCGCGGGCGCGTGCGTGTGCGGGCGCGGCCGGTCGCACTCGTAGAGCGGGTGCGGCGGCAGGACGGGATTGTCGTTGGGCGACTCGTCCTGCATGAACAGCGCGTACTCGCGGAAGCTCTCCTGCCCCGGGACGTGGACGTCGGCGTACAGGCCGTCCAGTAGCGGGTCGCCGGTGACCGGGTCGGTCCAGGTGGCGCCCTCGGGCTCGACGATCAGCGCGCCGAACAGCCCGTGCGACTGGGAGCCGTGCTCGCCGCCGCGGAGGTCGGCGAGGTCGCCGAAGAAGAACACGCCCTCGTGGACGGCGTCCCACTCGTAGACGATCGAGCCGCCCGGCGCGACGGCCGAGTCCGGGTTCCGGCCGACGGCGCCCCCGTCGGCGGCCATGACCCGGTGCCCGACGCCCTTGGCGTGGATCCCGGCCCGCTGCCGCAGCTCGTTGCGGAACCGGACGACGACCCGCTCGCCGACGCGCGCCCGCAGCACCAGCGGGCGGACGAGCGGATGCGGGTCGGGAAGCAGTTCCGGGTGCTCCAGCGGGTCGGGGAAGGGCGTCGGAAAACTGTCCCTGACCTTGTTGAGCTCGGTCTCGTGCTCGGCTAGCGTGAAGATCATTCCGTTGCGGTCGTGGTCGCCGTGCGCGTCGAAGACGATGGGAACGTGCAGCGCGACGACGTCGTACACCCTCTTCACGGGCATCTGTGAATTCCCCCTGAAACTCCCGTTGTCTCGGCGGCCGCCGGCCCTCTGCCGGCGGCGGCCATCGGCCTGCGCGGGGTGTGCGGGGTTTGCGAGCTGCGCGGGGCGTGCGGGGTTTGCGGGGTCCACTGCGCGGGATGCGCGAGGTGCTGACAGGTATGACGAACTGGGCAGTCAAGATGTTCCGCCCCAATCTGGTCAGCGTCCATCCAGTGCGCGCGGCGGCTCTCGGCGAGTGCCGAAAACGCGGTAAGGCCCGGCCTTAAAGGGCTTAGAAAACGCAATGTTAATTGTTAATAAGACGCAAAGGCAAAGTGTTGACCAAGTCAGCGCGACCCGAATACCCTCTCGGATGATTCTCCAGACCGAGAGAATCGCCATTGACGTGTTGACGTCAAAGTCACCGCAAATCCGCTGGTAAAACCACCGGCGCGATGCGTGTGCGGCGAAGGCGTCGACCACGAACCCCCTGAGAGATCCGACCCATGAAGAACGCCACACGTACGGCGATCGCGGTGGGCGCTGCCCTGCTCCTCCCCATGCTGGCGACCGCCACCACCGCCTCCGCCTCCATCGATCCCCCCGCCTCCGACGCCGCTCCGGTGCCCAGCAAGGTCACCATCGGCGTCGAGACCATCAACGGCTCCGGCTGCCCCGCCGGCACCACGAAGGTCACCCCCTCGCACGGCAACACCGCCTTCACCGTCACCTACGAGAAGTACGTGGCCTGGGCGGGCGACAACGCGCCGTCGACGGATTTCCGGAAGAACTGTCAGCTCAGCGTGCAGGTCGACGCGCCGGAGGGCTACACCTACGCGGTCGTCGGGATCGAGTCCCGCGGCTATGCCCACCTCGAGGCCGGGGCCACCGCGATCCGCCGCACGAACTACTACTTCCAGGGCAACTCTGAGTCGCAGACCGTCACGCACACGCTCAAGGGCCCGTTCGACGACGACTGGAAGTTCGCCGACAAGACCGACTCCCAGGGCCGGGTCTACAAGCCCTGCGGCAAGGACCGCAACCTGAACATCAACACCGAACTGCGGGTGGACAAGGGCGACTCGACCAAGTCCAGTTTCATCGCAATGGAATCCGCGCGCGGGAACTCCGTCTACCACCTCGTGTGGAAACGCTGCGACTGATACCCGGCGGACCGAAAAGGCGAGCCTGATCGGATGGTCGCCATCTGATCACGCAACGTCGCCGAATTCGGACAGATCATGAACCGGAGGGGGAGGCGCCCGCGCCTCCCCCTCCGGCCGCCTTGACTCGCGCATGCGAACGCCCGGCCGAGGGGTACCCGGCCGGGCGTTGCCTTGCGTTATGTGAGTTTCTTCGGGCGGTAGGCCTTGTACTCGCTGCCGGAGTCAAGGCCGTAGTCGCGCTCCCGGTAGTCGGTGCCGTACCGGCCCCGCTGCTCGTACGCCCAGTAGGACGTGCGCTCCTTGTTCGACCACTTCTCGAAGATGACGACGTGGCGCGTGGTGTTGGTGCCCTGGGCGTCCATGACGAGGTCGCCCTTCTTCAGCTCGTCCATGGTGATGCGCTCGGTGTACTCGGACGAGGTGAGGCCCTGGGTGTTGGGGCCCGGCTTCTCCAGCCCCAGCGTCATCGAGACGAAGCCGGAGCAGTCGGCGCGGTACCCGTTGTGGCTGCGGAGCTGGCTGTAGCGCACCCGGTCGCCCGTGCCCGGGTTCCAGGTCTTGGCCCGCTCGATCACCTGGGACCGGGCGTCCAGCGTGGTGGACTTCTTGGCGTCGGCCTTCTTGCGGGACGCTTCCGGCGCGCCCTTCTGCTGGCCGGGGAGGACTCCGACGGCGGCGACCTGGTCGCCGGCGCGCGCGCCGGAGCCCGGGTCGGAGTCGGACCCGATCGACGCCTGCGCGGTGCCCGCGACCACGCCGAAGAAGGCGAGGCCGAACAGCGCGCCGGTGGCACGGGGTCCTAGGGGAAAGCGGTTCTTGGAGTGCTTGCCTGTCAAGGGGTCTCCTTGGCTTCCAGGACGCCTACCGGGTTAGCTGACGGGTTCGGACGTGGAAGTCGTCCTTCGACCTGGGGGCAGGCCGATTCACCCCAGTGCAAGATGTGGGTCCCCGGCTCCGCGCGACGGCGGACTCGGCGTTGCCGCTGCGATCCTGAGGGCATGACGGCCCATCCGCGGGACCCTTGTGTCCCGCGTGCGAAAGAGCGGCGCTGATGGTGCGGCGCCCCAGGAGGGGGCGCAGCTCTGCGAACCGGTCCTGGTTTCGCTCAGCGCCCGCACGTCGGCGTGCGCATGGCCGGGCTGAGGAACGGGGTCTCGGGGAGACCGCACGGCAGGACCGTCACGAGACGACGCGTGGGTCGCGCCGCCGCCACCCCCGTCCGGCGACGCCGTCCGGGGGACCGTGTCCGGACGGACACGGTGCGGCAAAACGCCTGGCGGGCGCCTTGATGAGCGACAAGCTACTCCGTACCCCAATAGAAGGCAAACCCGGACAAAATCAACAACACCCCAGCTCAGCCCCCACCTCAGCCACGGCTGCGGGTCGTGCGGCCGGAGGCGCCCCGCGCCGGAGGTCGCACGACCCGACGACGCGGGCGACCGGAGCGACGCCGCACACGCCCGTCACGGGCACGGCAGACCGCAGGGGCGGCATGAGGATCGCCTGCGTCGCGACGGGGGTTCTAGGGGGTCGCCCCCCTGGGCTAACAGGGCGGGGCTAGGGCGGTGATGCCGCGGGCTTGTGCCACTGCGTTTGCGGCCCATGCGCCTGACTGCGGGCCCGGAGGGAAGTGGGTCGTGTGGTGGAAGCCGGGGCCGGTGACGGAGACGGTCACGAAGCCCAGGTAGCGGCGCTCCTTCATCAGCAGGAAGAGCAGGCCCAGCAGGCAGAACCAGGCGAAGACGATCGCCAGGACGATGGCCACCACCGGGATTCCCTCGGTCACCTGGGTGGAGTCCTGGATGGTCCAGGTGGCGCCGTGCAGCGGGTAACTCCCGTACGGGAGGATGACGTGCGTGCCCGTCAGCGAGATATCGCCGATTTGCAGCAGGACGGGGTCGGCTCCGCCGTGTGGAATCGGATACATCCACTCACCTCTGTTCGAATGAGGTCCGTCGCCGTGAGTGATGGTCCCACGCTATTGCGGTCAGTAACAGGGGCTGCGCTTGATCACGTTTGAGTTGCGGAGCGATCAGCCGTCCTTGTCGGAATTGGGGTGCTTTCGTAGATTCTCGTGGGAACGGGGGCCCTGTTCCTCGCGGCGCCGTCATTCGTCACCGGCCGAGACCCGGTCCGGAACGGGTATGCGCCCCGATCTCCCCGAGGAGACGCCCATGACCGAGGTCAATCGCCGTGACCTGCTTGCCGGAGCCGCGGCCTTCGCCGGATTCGCCACCGTCGGGCTGCTGCCCGGCACCGCCGCCGCCGCGACCCGGCAGCGCCCCGGCGCGCTGCTGCCGCCCTCCCTCACCACCGGCGACAAGGCCGTGGTCGCCCGCATCGACGTCCGCCGGGCGCTGAAGCACCTGAAGGTGCTCAGCGACGGGATCGGCTGGCGCATCGCCGGGACCGAGTCCGAGCACCGCGCCGCCCGCTACATCGCCGGCGTGCTGCGCGACCTCGGCTACAAGGTCGAGCTGCAGCCCTTCCCCGTCGCGGACAAGAACCTGGCGGAGATCCGCGCCAGGGGCGAGCGGCTCTGGCAGTCCAGCGCCTCGCTGCAGGGCGCGACCGGCGAAGTCCGCGGAACCGTGCTGGACGTGGGCAAGGTCGTCGAGGTCCCGGACGACGCGGACGGCAGGCTGGTGGTGTTCGACCGCATCCCCGGCAAGGAGACCGACCAGGCCAAGGCCGCCGCGGCCGCGGGGGCCAAGGCGGCGCTCATCATCAACGCGCGCTCGGACACCTTCCCCGAGCGCAAGCCCGCCTCGTTCGCCCCCGCCCTCGCCGAGCCGGTCGCGATCCCGGTCCTCGGCCTCGCGGGGTACCACGGTGAGCGGATCCGCGCGGGTGCCGAGCGGCTCTCCATCGAGGTCACCAAGCACACCGGGATGACGTCGTACAACGTCCTGGCGGAGCGGAAGGCGACGCTGCCCAACCCCGACGGCAAGGCCGTCATCGTCAGCGCCCACTACGACAGCGTTCCCGGGTCGCCCGGCGCCAACGACGACGGCAGCGGGACGGTCCTGTGCCTGGAGCTGGCGCGCGTCCTGCGGCGGCTGCCCACCCAGCAGGCGATCCGCATCTACCTGTGGGGCGCGGAGGAGAACGGCCTGATCGGCTCCCGCTACTACGTGAAGGGGCTGGACGAGACCGGCGTCAAGCAGATCACCGGCTGCTTCCAGAACGACATGGTCGCCACCAGCCACCCGCCCGCGGAGACGTACTGGCTGCTGTCCGTGGACGGCAAGGACAACACCACCACCGCCGCGGTGAACGCCGCCGCGGAACGGCTCGGCTACGTCGACCAGACGCAGGGCCCCACCGCCCGCGGCTCCAGCGACCACGAGGCCTTCTTCGAGCGCGGCATCGCCGCGGGCAACTTCAGCTGGCGCGGCAACGAGGCGCCCAGCCAGCTGGAGCCGATCTACCACACGCCCGAGGACACGATCGCCCAGAACATCAGCCTGAAGCGGCTCAAGGTGTCGATGGAGATCATCGGCTGCGCCGCCTACGAGGTGGCGCGCCACAAGTAGCGGGGGAGAGGCGCCGCGTCTTCTGTCAGTAACCGTCCGCCATCGCCCGGCATCGTCCCGATCCGTGACGCATTGCCGGGCCTTGGCGCTGTAGGAGACGTCGGCGGTCCCCCGTAATGCACGGCCGCCGGCGGGGCCCCCGCGTCCTGGGTGTGATGCGGCCCGGCCCGGCCCCGCCCCCGTTTCCGTCCAGGTCACGCAGGGGCGGGGCCCCCACCGGGGCGGCCGAGGAACGCGATGAGCCGGTCGCCGGGGCCGGCGCCGGGCGGGACCTCCGCCGGTGCGGCGAACCGTGCGGGACGGTCGAGGTCGGCGACCACCAGCGGGCAGAGTTCGAGGATCCCCTCGGCCAGGCCGGGCGGGATCGGCCGGTCGTGCCCGCAGGAGCGGGCGATGTCCCAGCCGTGGACGGTGATCTCCAGGGCGCCGGTGCCGGTGAGGAAGCCGATGGGGAGCGGGCAGTCGTCGATCATGATCAGCCGGTCGCCGTCCGGGGCCGAGCAGGCGGCCAGCAGCCGCCGGGCGCGATCACGAACTCCGGCCACGAGATCATCGCCCGGGGCGGTCTGTTCGTTCAGCGCGACGTGGCCGGTGCCTAGTGCCTCGTGCAGTGCCGACAGGGAATCGTCCGCGTGTGCCAGGAGTGCCGCCAGGTCCCAGTCGCGGCATGGGGTGGGCGAGGCCATGGCCTCGGGTGTGACGAGGCTCAGGCTGCCCAGGGCGTAGGTGATGGCGCGCTCTAGGAGCTCGAATCCGTAGGCCGGTGTGGCGGCTTCGCTGTTCATCCGTCAGCGCGCGGACGCCATGGCCCGCGCCGGCAGGCTCGGCGGCAGGCCGAACGCCGGGAACAGGCCGGGGTCCTGGAACAGGGTGGCATGGCTGATCCCCGCGGCCGTCACGGTGAGGACCTGGATGAATGCCGCCCGGTGGCTGCCGTCGGGGCCGCGCAGGTAGGCGGCGAACGCGGGTTGCCCGTTCGCGGACGTCGGGTGCAGCTGCACCTCGCCCGCACGCAGCGGGCAGCACAGGGTCAGGTGGTCGCGGATGCCGGCGCGGCCCTGGAACCAGACGGGGAAGGGCGGCATCTCCCAGATCGCGTCCGCCGTGAACAGCTCGACGATGGCGTCGACGTCCTTGCCGGTGAACGCGTCGACGTACCGGTCGAGGAGCCGCCGCTGGTCCGCCGCCGACGGCTCGACGATCTCGTCCGCGGCGGGCGCCACCTTGCCGAGCTGGGTGCGGGCCCGCCGCAGCGCGCTGTGGACGGCGGTCGTCGTGGTGCCCAGGAGCTGCGCGACCTCGGCGGCGTGCCAGTTGAGCACGTCGCGCAGGATCAGCACGGCGCGCTGCCGGGGCGGCAGGTGCTGGAGGGCGGCGATGAACGCCAGCCGGACGCTCTCCCGCGCCACCACGGCCGCGGCCGGGTCGGCCATGTCGTCCGGGATCGGCTCCAGCCAGGGGACGTCGTGGCGCTCGGTGTGGTCGTCCAGCGGGTCGCCGGCCGGGGCGCCGAGGCCGCTCGGCAGCGGCCTGCGCTCGCGGTTCCGCAGCGCGGCCAGGCACACGCTGGTGGCGATCCGGTACAGCCAGGTGCGCATGGACGCGCGCCCCTCGAACCGGTCGTAGTACCGCCAGCCACGCAGGTAGGTCTCCTGGACGAGGTCTTCGGCGTCGTGCACGGAACCGAGCATGCGGTAGCAGTAGGCGGTCAGCTCCCGGCGAAACGGGCCGGCCTGGCTGAGGAAGTCCTCGGCGGCGGGGACGTCGGCATCGCGCGCACTCAAGATCATCGCCTCCTGGTGAGACCTGTCATCGGTACAGACACCCGCGGCACGGGAAAGTCATCGCCGCCGCGACGACTTTCCGGCCCGGACCGCATCAGTACTGGTGACCCGGGTCCGACCGTTGAGGGAGATCGACATGCCGGACACAATCTCGGCGGCGGCGGCGGACGGCACGGCTCGCGCCGGGCGGAAGGAATGGGCGGGCCTGCTGATCCTGGCCCTGCCGACGATGCTGCTCTCGCTGGACGGCAGCGTGCTGTACCTGGCGCTGCCGCACATCAGCGTGGACCTCGGCGCGAGCGCCACCGAGCAGCTGTGGATCACCGACGTCTACGGGTTCCTGCTGGCCGGGCTCCTGATCACGATGGGCACGCTGGGCGACCGCATCGGCCGCCGCAGGCTGCTGCTGAGCGGCGCGGCCCTGTTCGGGCTCGTCTCCGTGCCGGCCGCCATGGCCGACTCCCCAGAGGCCCTGGTCGCGGCGCGGGCGCTGCTCGGTGTCGCCGGGGCGACGCTGATGCCCTCGACCCTCGCCCTGATCGGCAACATGTTCACCGACCCCAAGGAGCGGGCCACGGCCATCGGCCTGTGGGCGGGCGCCCTGATGGCGGGCGGCGCGCTCGGCCCCGTCATAGGCGGCTTCCTGCTGGGCGCCTTCTGGTGGGGCTCGGTGTTCCTCATGGGCGTGCCGGTGATGGCGCTGCTGCTGATCCTCGGCCCGGTCCTGCTGCCCGAGTTCCGCGATCCCGACGCCGGACGACTGGAGCCGGTGAGCGTCGTTCTATCGCTGGCGGCGATCCTCGCGGCGATCTACGGGCTCAAGGAGCTCGCGCTGCATGGCATGGACCCGCCGGCCGTGGCCGCGATCGTGGCGGGGCTCGGCCTCGCGGTGGCGTTCGTCCTGCGGCAGCGCCGGGTGCCCGACCCGCTGCTGGACCTGCGCCTGTTCGGCCGCCGCGCCTTCGGCGCCACCCTGCTGATCATGCTGGCCGGCGCCACCGTGCTCAGCGGGACGTTCCTGCTGGTCAGCCAGTTCGTGCAGCTTGTCGGCGAGCGGCCCCCCGCGAAGGCCGGGCTGTGGCTGGTCCCGGTCGGCGTGTCGATCGCGCTGGGCGCCATGGTGTCGCCCGCGATCGCGCAGAAGGTGCGCCCTGGCGTGGTGATGGCGGGCGGCCTGAGCCTGTCGGTGGCCGGGTTCGTGGTGCTCGCCCAGGTCGGCGCGGGCAGCGGCCTGGCCGTGCTGGTGCTCGGCATCGTGATCGTCTACTTCGGTGCCGGGCCGTCGATGGCGCTGGGCACCGACCTCGTCGTCGGCTCCGTCCCGCCGGAGAAGACCGGTTCGGCCTCGTCGCTCTCGGAGACGTGCAACCAGCTCGGCGTCGCGCTGGGCATCGCGCTGCTGGGCAGCGTCGGCACCGGCGTCTACCGTGCTCGGGTGGACGTGCCGGGCGCGGACGCGGAGCGCGCGAAGGAGAGCCTCGCGGGCGCGTCGGACGTGGCCGCGCACCTGCCCGAAGGCGCGGCGGCCGCCCTCCTGGACGACGCCCGCGAGGCGTTCACCACCGGGCTGAACGTCGCCGCCGGGCTCGGCGCGCTGCTGTTCCTCGGCCTGGCGGCCCTGGCCGTGGTAGGCCTCAGGGATGTGCCCCCGACCGGCGGGCAAGAGCCGGAGGCGGAGGCCGGCACCGAGCCGGCCCCCTCCGGCGCCGCGACCTGATCACCGAATTCCGAGGAGACCGTCGTGATCATCATTTCCGGGTGGCTGTCGGTGGATCCGGCCGGCCGCGACGCCTATCTGGCCGGCTGCCGGAGGGTCGTCGAGGCGGCCCGGGCCACGCCGGGCTGCCTCGACTTCGCCCTGGCCGCCGACCTGGTCGAGCCGGACCGGATCACCGTGTACGAGCGCTGGGAGACCGACGAGGCCGTCGAGCGGTTCCGCGGCGGCGGCCCGGAGCCGGAGCAGGCCGCCCAGATCCGGGCCGCCGACGTGAAGCGCTACCGGATCTCCGCGGTCGAGCCCCCGTGAGGGACCTTGGCGGGCGCCGGTGTGCCGGGGCGCGCGAGGCGTCCCGGCCACCAGATGCGGTGCCCCGCGTCCAGCGCCAGGGCCGGGACCAGCAGCGACCGGACGATGAACGTGTCGAGCAGCACGCCGACCGCTACCAGCGCGCCGAGCCCGGCCATGAACGTGATCGGCAGGTTCATCAGCACCGAGAAGGTCGCGGCGAGCACCAGCCCGGCGCTGGTGATGACGCCGCCGGTGGTGGTGAGGCCGCGCAGCACGCCCGTCCGGTGGCCGGACGCGATCGCCTCCTGACGCACCCGGTGCATCAGGAAGATGTTGTAGTCGATGCCGAGCGCGACCAGGAAGATGAAGCCCAGCAGCGGGGTGGAGTTGTCCAGCGCGTCCACCCCGAGCGGGCCCTTCAGCAGCAGCCACGCGGCGCCGAGCGCCGCGAAGTACGACAGCACGATGGTGCCGAGCAGCAGCACGGGCGCGGTGACCGCGCGCAGCAGCAGGATGAGGATCGCCAGGACGACCAGCAGCACCAGCGGGATCACCAGCAGCCGGTCGCGGGACGCGCCCGCCGAGCCGTCGAGCGCCTCCGCGGTGGGCCCCCCGACCACGGCGTTCGCGCCATCGACGGCGTGGACGGCGGCGCGCAGGCGTTCCACGGTGCGTTCGGCGGCGGCGCTGTCGGCCGCGTCCCGCAACGTCACCGACACCTGGACGAGCGCGCCGTCCCGGGAACGTCCGCCCTCCTGGACGGCGGCCACCCCCGGCGTCGACCGGGCCGCCTCCAGCACCGGCGCGGCGGCGGGCGCGGCGGCGATGACGTCGGCCGGCGCGGACGACCCGGCCGGGTAGTGCGCGGCCACCAGCCGCTGCCCGGCGACCGACTCGGGCTCGGTGCGGAACATCTCCGCCTGCGACGGGCCGATCCGCAGTGTCCCGGCGATCAGGCCGAGGCCCGCGAGCCCGGCGGCGGTGGCGATCCAGTAGGTGCGCGGGCGCGCGGAGATCGACGCCGCCACGCCCGCCCAGACGCGTCCCCGCGGGGCGGGGCCGCCGGGCCGGGGGACGAACGGCCAGAAGATCCACCGCCCGAAGATCACCAGCAGCGCGGGCAGTAGCGTGATCATGGCGGCCAGGCCGCACAGCACGCCGACGGCGCCGACGCCGCCGAGCCCGCGGCTGGAGTTGATGTCCGCGACGAGCAGGCACAGCATCCCCGCGACGACCGTCGACGCGGACGCGACGATCGCGCCCCGCGACCGGCGCAGCGCCGCCGCCATCGCCTCGTGCCGGTCGGCGTGCTCGTGCAGCTCCTCCCGGTACCGGGCGATGAGCAGCAGCGCGTAGTCGGTGCCGACGCCGAACACCAGCACGGTCAGGATCCCGGCGCCCATGCCGTCCACCGGCATGCCGGCGTGCTTGCCCAGCAGGTAGATGAACGCGTTCGCGACCTGGCTCGCCAGCGCGACGCTGAGCAGCGGCAGGATCCAGATGATCGGGCTGCGGTAGGTGAGCAGCAGCAGGACGGTGACCACCGCGACGGTGGCGAGCATCAGCTTGGCGTCCAGGTCGTTGAAGACCTCGACCTCGTCGGCGGTCTGCCCGGCCGGCCCGGTCACCTTCACCTGGAGCCCGGCGGGGGCGCCGGCGTGCGTCAGGTCCCGGATGCTCTTGACCTTGTCGATGAAGCCGTCCTCGGTCAGCGGCATGGCGACGGTGGCCAGCAGCGCCCTGCCGTCGGACGACGGGCGCACGGCGGGCGCCTGCCGGTCGGCGGCGTAGGGGGCCAGGGCCCGGCTGTCGCGGTCGGCCTTGGCGCGGTCGGCGGGCGTGACGCCGCCGTCGCGGGTGTAGACGACCACGGCCGGGACGGGCTTCTGCGAGCTGAACCGCTTCTGCAGCTCGTGGTGCTCGGACGTCTCGGCGCCCCGGGCGAAGTTGAAGGTCTCGTTGTCCTCGACGTCGCCGACCTTCCCCGCGAGCGGGGCGGCGGCGAAGAGGATGCCGATCCACGCCAGCACGACGAGCCATTTGGCGCGCCGCCCGGCGGGCAGTGCGGCGATGCGGCCGAGCCGGCCGCGCAGGCCGCGGCCGCGGCCGGGGTCGCGGTCGCGGTCGCGGTCGCGCAGCGCGCTTCGCGTTGCGTCGGGAAGCATGAAATGCTGTCCTTCCTGGGAGTACGTACCGTGACGCACGCGGCGGACACGGCCCGTCCGGGCCCGGCGGCGTGGATGTGCCGTCCAACGCCGGGCCGCGACAAGGCCGGATGCCGAGTGCGGGTGTGCTTCCGGATCGGGCCGTCGGGTGGCCGCCCGACGGCCCGCCCTCTCAAAGGGGTGCCGCCCTCTCGAAGGGGCGCCGCCCGCTCAGGGGGCGGCTGCGGGGCCGCTCACTCGATCTCCCGCATCACCCTTTCGATGGACGTCATCCGCTTCTGCAGATCGGCGAGGCTCTCGCTGATCCGCAGCAGGTCCTCGCGGGTCTCCATCTCGGTGGTGATCGACCGCTCGGCGAGCTTGCGGTACGCCTCCTCGCGGGCGAGCTGCACCTTCGCGCGCCAGGTGGCGAAAATCTGCCAGATCAGTACGATCGCGACCGCGCCGACCACGATGAACAGCACGGCCCCGATGAGGATGCCCGCGACGTCGTCCTCCATCAGTCGCTCCCTTTGCCGTCGTCGCCGCCCACGCTCTTGACGGTGAGCGTCCGTACCGCCTCGCCGATCCGGTCCGGATCGAGCCGCAGCACGAACGGCACCACCTCGAAATACCGCATTGCCTTCCCGTCCTCCGAGACCTCCAGGGAGCTGCGCACGAGCCCGGCGGCCTCAAGCCGGCTCAGGTGCACGCGCAGCAGCGGACGGCTGATCCCGACCTGGCGGGCCAGCTCGCTCACATACCTGCGGCCCTCGCCGAGTGCCGCGAGGACCCGCAGCCGGTGCGGGCTGGCCAGCGCCGACAGCGCCAGCAGCAGCTCGTCTCCCGTGCCGCCGGCCAGGTCGGTGTCAACTGTTTCATCCATGTGTAAACAAAAACTATCACGTGAAACAAAAAAACGGGCCCTCCCCCAGTGGAGGTCTGGGGGAGGGCCCGAGGGAGACAGTGCACCCAGAAGCCGGTTTCCGGGGCGCTGATCACGGGTGCCTGGCGGCTCCCATCATCAAATCTGCTCCCACAGTGCCGGCACATTGGCCGGAGTCCAACCGGGCTGCGCCTGGTGGGCCTGGATGCAGCGGTACTGCGCTCCGTTGAAGGTGACCGTGCTGCCGACCTGGTAGACGGTCCCAACGGCCCAGGTGCCCGTGGGCGGGTCCGGGTCGCCCGGGTCGGGGTCGCCGGGGCCGGGGCCGCCGGTGCCGGTGTGGAGCGTCAGGCCGTACACCTGGAGGATCTCGTTGATCGGCTGGTAGAACGTCGTCCCGCCGCTGGAGCAGTTGCCCGAGCCGCCGGACGTGACGCCCTGCGCCTGGGAACCGGAGATGTACGAACCGCCGGAGTCACCGGGCTCGGCGCACACGGTCGTCCGGGTCACCCCGGAGATGGTGCCCTCGGGGTAGGTGACGCTGGTGTTGTGCTGCGAGACCGTTCCGCAGTGCCAGCCGGTCGTGGAGCCGGAGCGGCACACGGGCTGGCCGACCTGGGTGACCGTCGAACCGGCGACGGACGGGTCGGCGACCCTGCCGTAGCCGTTCACCTTGTTGGTCACGGTCCACTGGCTGTTAGCCGACACCCAGGCGTAGTCGTTGCCCGGGAAGCTGGAACCCTGGAAGCTGCCCAGCGCGACACGGTTGTGCCCCTGGACGGCGGTCCCGGCCCGGCCGCAGTGCCCTGCGGTGGCGAAGCCGTGCGTCGTGCCACGCATGATCGGGAAGCCGACCGAGCAGCGTCCGCCCATGTAGTAGGCGTCGCCGCCGCGGATGTCGTAGAACGTGCGCGGCTTCACGTTCGAGCGCTGGATGGTGACCATGCCCTGGTTCACCCCGACCGCCTTGACGAGAGCGCGTGCCTTGGCGGGAGCGGAGCTCTGGAGCACGACCCGGTTGCTCTGGACGTCCACGAACCACACCGGGGTGTGGGCCGGGCCGTTGTACTGCATGGCACGATCCAGCTGGGCCTTCGCGGCGTCGAGCTCGGCAAGGCTGTACTTGACGATCTCGGCCTGCGCGCCGTGGGCTGCGATCTCGGCCGCCTTGGCGGGGTTGGTGGTGGCGACATGGAGCGTGCCGCCGGTCTTGCCGGTGACGTAGCTGCCGGAGTAGCTCCCGGCCAGCCGCACCTGGAGCTTCCCGGCCTTGGCGCCGGTGACGTCCTGGTTGGCGATCGCCTGCTTCGCCTCGGCCGCGCTGAGGCCGAGGTCGCGCTGCATCGCCTGCAGCATGCCGGCGGGCACGCTCGCGGCGAACGGCTTGGCGTAGGAGCCGGGGGGTAGCTGGTAGGAGCCGGGCGGCTGGGCCGTCGCGGTGCCCTGGATGCCGGCGAGGCCCAGCGCGCCGACGGCGATTACGGCGACCCGAAGGCCGCGTCTGTGAGACATGGTCTCTCCTTGTGTGGGGGTGCGGCAAAGGTAGATTGACCTTGCGCAGGTGAGAAAGCCTCTCCAGGTTGGCGTTCTGGCGAGTTGTCGCCGATGACGATCTCCGCCACCAATGCCACTTCCACGTCTTGCCGGGCCCGGCTTTACGACGGAAAATCAAAGAACTCCATTTGAGTGCCGCGGAACACGCGCGGACGTGGAAGATGTGCGGTCGCCGCAGCCGCCCAGGCAATAATTTGCGGGTTTCGGACGCGATTTAGGCCCTGCTTCGACGGGGTCGGATTACGCGTGCCGCGTTTGGTGGGCTCAGAGGGTTGGCTGCTCCACGCCTTTGCTCCATAATCCGTTCATGTCTCCCGCGTCCGCCGCTACGGACGAGAATCCATTCGCGGCTCTTGGTATCACCGCTCTGCAGCAGTCCATTTACAGTGCGTTGCTGCACCACCCCGGCAGCACATTCGGCGAACTGGCGGAGCTGTCGGAGGAGCCCAGGCCGCGGCTGGCCGGGCTGCTCAAGGAACTCGAAGCGCTCGGCATGATCGGCATCGACGCGTCCACCGACCCGAAGTACTTCCCCTACCCGCCCGACGCCGTCGTCGAGACGCTGATCCGCCAGCGGGAGACGGAGTTCATCCGCGCGCGCATCGAGGCCAAGCGGCTCAGCGGCGACCTGCTCGCCGCCGAGCAGCGCACCAACCCGCAGAAGCTCGTCGAGATCATCGACGGGATGGAGGCGGTGGTGCAGCGCCTCGAGCAGATCCAGCGCGGCGCGGTCAAGCACGTCAAGGCCATCGACAAGCCGCCCTATGCCGTCGACCCGACCGCCCCGAACGAGGTCGAGCGCGAGCAGATCGGCCACGGCGTGGAGTACCGCGTCATCTTCACTCCCGACGCGCTCGCCATTCCCGAGAAGCTGGAAATGGCCCGGCAGGACGCCGTCCTCGGGGAACGCTCCCGCGTGCTGGAGAGCGCGCCGACGAAGCTCATCATCGTGGACGACGAGATGGCGCTGATGCCGCTTCGGGGCGACGACCCCGGGATCAGCGCCGTGATCCGCCCCTCGACGCTGCTCGACATCCTCATCAACGTGTTCAACACCTGCTGGGAACAGGCCACACCGCTGCAGGGCGACAACGAGACGGGGGACGTCTGGCCGCGGCTGTCCGAGGCCGACCGGCATCTGCTCACGCTGCTCGCCGCGGGGCTCAAGGACGAGGCGGTGGCCCGCAACACCGGAATGGGCGCGCGGACGGTGAGCAGGCATGTCGCCCGCCTGCTCCGCACCCTCAACGCCCGCACCAGATTCCAGGCGGGCGTCCACGCCGCGCGCCGCGATCTGGTCTGACGGCGAGCCCCGGCCGGCGGCGGACGCCCGGCCCCGGCGTCAGAGGCGCACCTCGCGGCGGGAGGTGACGTTGAGCTTGCGCAGGATGTTGGCGACGTGCTCCTCGACCGTCCGGCGCGACAGGAACAGCGCCTGCGCGATCTCGCGGTTGGTGCGCCCGCCGGCCAGCAGCCGGGCCACGTCCCGCTCGCGGGGCGACAGCTCGTTGCCGTAGCCGCGGCGGCCCCGGCGGGACGGGGTGGCGGCGCCGGTGCCGCGGACGAGGTGCCGGCAGCGCGCCGCGTCGATGGGGGCGCCGAGCCGCTCGTAGGAGTGCCAGCTCGCCGAGCACGCCGGCGTCGGCGGGTTCGCCGCGGGCGGTCTGCTCGGTGAGCCGGGCCGTCCGGTAGGGCAGGCCGAGGCGCTCGTAGTGGCGGATCGCGGACGCGAGAGGCGCGCGGCCGCGGGGTCCCCGGCGGCGCGGGCGAGCTGGGCGCGGCAGGCTTCCAGCGCCGCGGCGGCGAGCGGGGCGTGCAGCCCGGTGAGCCCGGCGCGCAGGTCCGCCACGAACGCGCGCGCGTCGTCGTCGCGCCCGCCCGCCAGGAACGCCTCGACGGCCTGCGGCGCCAGATCGCCCGCCCACACCCACAGGCCCTTGCGGCGCAGCAGCGCGGCCCCGCGGTCGGCGTGCGCGCAGGCGGCGGCGACGTCGCCCCGGTCCAGCAGCATCGTGACCATTCCGCCGGTCGCCGCGTTCGCGACGGGGATGATGGCGGAGTCGGGCTGGGACATGCGGGTGGCCTGGTAGCAGGCTTCGGCCCGGTCCCAGTCGCCGCGGACCGTGGCCAGCCAGCCGAGGACGAGCTGCAGCTCGCTGGCGACGGGCAGCAGGTAGGTGTACGTCTGCGCCATCCGCTCGGCGCGCTCCTCCAGCCCGTCCCACGCGCCCGCGAGCCAGTCCAGCCGGATCTGGGTGGTCTTGGCGGTGCCGGTCACGTACGGGGCGCCGGCCTGGGTCGCGAGGGTGAGCCCGATGTGCAGGTGCTCCCACGCGCGCGGGTAGTCCCCGATCCACGAGCACGAGTCGGCGAGGTTGCAGTGCGACCGCGCCAGCTCCCGCGTCTGCTCGCTGTCGCCGGGCTCCGACGGCGCGGGCAGCAGCGCGATGCGGTCCCGGGCCCGCGGGTCGCCGGCGATGAGCCGGGCGCCGATGGTGTTGGCGAGCAGCGACGTGCGGAGCGCGCCCTGCGGGAGCTCGCCGAGGGCGTCGTCGACCTCGTCCAGCCAAGCGCGGCTCTCGGCGATCGGTGTCGTGCCGAGGTAGGGCAGGGCGAGGACGGCCATCCCGCGCAGCCTCCGCGCGGGATGGCCGCGCAGCGAGCCGATGGCCAGCTCGATGTGCGCGCGGCCCCGGTCCATCTCGCCCGTCCTGCGGACGAGCAGCAGGCCGAGCCACAGCCGGGCCTCGCCGCGGACCATGCCGGTCAGCCGGGGGTCCGACAGCAGCCGCTCGATCTGGGTGATCACCTCGTCGTGGTGCAGGCCGGTGAGTGCGTGCTGGCACAGCTTGGTGGCCAGCCGGTTCACGTCCGCGGCCGGGACGGACGGATCGGCGACCGTGGCGCAGAGCAGGTCGATCGCCGTCGATGCGTCGCCTGCCGCCACGGACGCGTCGGCGGCGTCCTCGCTGTGCCGGAGCCAGTCGGCGAGCAGCCCGGCGTGCTTGGCGTGCGCGGCGAGCCGCACCAGCGGCGGCGGGTCGCGCCGGGCCAGCGCCCGCAGCGCGCGGCGGTGCAGGTCCTGGCGGTGCGGGCCGGGCAGCGCGTCGTACACGGCGCGCTGGGCCAGGGCGTGCCGGTAGCCGTACTCGTTCTCGGCGGTCTCGACCAGCACCGCGCCGTCGAGCAGCCGGATGACCTGCTCGTGGTCCCCGACCCCCGCCACCTCGCTCAGCAGCGCCGCCGTCGCCGGGACGCCGAGGACGGCCGCCGCCTCCGCGAGCGACCGGGCGGCGGCGGGCAGCGCGTGCATGCGCTCGGCCATGGCCTCCCGCAGCAGCGCGGGCACCTCGGCGTTGTCGAGCAGGCGCCGGGCCGCGGCGCCGTCGAACCGGACGCCGCCGTCGAGGTCGCGCAGCGAGTACGTCATCTCCTCGACGACGAACGGGATGCCCGCGGTGCGCTGCCGCATGATCTCGGCGAACCCGGCGGGCACCGTCCGCCCGCCGAGGATCGCTTCGACCAGCCCGCGGACGGCCTCGGTGTCGAGCGGGCCGAGGACGAGGTGCGCGGCGGTGGTGCCGGGCGGCGCCCGGAACGCCCGGCCGAGCGGCGCGTCCGCCGGAAGGTCCTCGCGGCGGAAGGTCACCACGAGCGACAGGCCGGGCGGGGGGTTCGACATCACGAACCTGAGCAGCTGGCGGGTGCCGTCGTCGGCCCAGTGGACGTCCTCGATCACCAGCACCGCGCGGCCGAGCGCGGCCAGCAGGTCGCGGACCGCGCGGAACAGCCGGTGCCGCTCCGCGGCGGGGTCGCCGAGCGGGTCCGGCGGGGGCGGCAGCCGGCCGGCCAGCTCGGGCAGGTAGGGGCGCAGCGCGCCGGTCACCGCGCTCGGCTCGGTGATCCGGTCGCCGCAGGCGCGCAGGCACTCGAAGATGACGCCGTACGGGAACGGGTCGCGCAGCGGCTGGCAGTACCCGACCGCGATCCACGCGTCCCCGCCCCCGCCGCCTTCCGCGCGGAGGCCGCTCACGAGCTCGGCGACCAGCCGGGTCTTGCCGACGCCCGCCTCGCCCTCGACGAACGCGACGGACGGGAAACCGGCGATCGCGGTCGCGAGGGTGTGCAACTCCGCTTCACGCCCGATCAAGACGGGTGAGCCGGTGCGGACGGAGACGGTGGACCGCGCGGACCGTCCGCGCCCGTTCAGGCGACCATCGTTGTCGGCCATCCTTTCGCTCCCCGCCGGAAATGCCACGCGCGAGGTGACTGCGCCCCGAGCACCAGCGTGGAATTCCAGAGGACAAGCGTCACTGTGCGTTTCCGGAACCCCGTGAATCGTGATTCTTAATCCCGTATCCCTACCGGGTGTTGCCACGGTTGTTCAGCGCGGATCGGCGGCGGAGTGTAGCCGCCGAGTGGCCGCCTGCTCCCCTACCCCCACCTGAAAGGCCACTCGTCCGGGCGGCCGGAAAACCGTCCGGATCAGGACGAAGGAGTGGTCATGCCAGCCACCTGGCGAATTCCGGCGCGAACTGATGGGAGAACCATGCGCGGCGGACCGCTGACCGCGGTCCTCATGGCTTTCGCGTGCGCCGCCGCGCTGCCGGGCGGCACCGCCGCCGCGGACGAGCCGGAGGGCACGGTGATGCGGGCGGATCGTCCCGTCGCCGGCCAGTACATCGTGGTCCTCCGCGACGCCGCCCCATCGGCCGCCCAAGGACAGGCCGCCGCGCTGACCAGGCGCTATGGCGGCCTCGTCCGCGACACCTACACCGTCACGCTCAACGGGTTCGCGGTACGGAACATGTCCGCGAAGCAGGCGCGGCGGCTGGCGGCCGACCCGGCCGTCAAGGCCGTGTACGAGGACGGCACCGCGCGGGCGGCGGGCGAGCAGCCGAACCCGCCGTCCTGGGGCCTCGACCAGATCGACCAGAAGACGACCGGCCTGGACAAGAAGTACACCTATCCGAACACCGCCGACGGCGTCACCGCCTACGTGATCGATTCCGGGGTCAACAAGGACCACCCCGAGTTCGAGGGGCGGGCGTTCCACGGCTACGACTTCGTGGACGACGACGCCGACGCGTCCGACTGCTTCTGGCACGGCACGCACGTCGCCGGGACGATCGCCGGCAAGACCGTCGGCGTCGCGAAGAAGGCGAAGGTCGTGGCGGTCCGCTCGCTCGGCTGCGGCGGCAGCGCCCCGGACTCGGCGCCCGCGCAGCACCGTCTGCTCCGGTGACAGCGGCGGCCCCTTCACCGTGGACGGCGTCGTCGTCGGCGTCGTGTCGTGGGGCGCGGGCACCTGCGACCGCTACGGCATCATGGCCCGGCTGACCAACGAGATGGGCGGCTGGGCCAGGAAGACCATCGGCACCGAACCCGGCGACGGGACGTTCGGCGTCGGCGTCAGCCCGGCGTCCGGCAAGGTCGAGCCCGGCAAGTACGTCTCCACGGCGGCACCGCCAAGCTGACCGTCCAGACGACGGCGGACACCCCCGAGGGCACCTACAAGATCAGCATCACCGCCACGGACGGCGCGTCGAGGACCGGCGGTGGCGTCTACACGCTCACCGTCCAGTGGCCTCGGATCGGTGAGCCGCCGGGCCCGGTGCCAGCCCACACCGGGCCCGGCCGCATGTCACCCGTCAGGCCGCCGTGGTGGCCGGGGTGTAATGGGACGCGTCGTCGCCCTCCACGATGTAGCTGCGCCGCCCGTCGACACCGACCGGGACGTCGCCCGCGACGGTGACGCGGTGCAGCAGGCGCGGCAGGTCGCCGTAGTCGTCCGGGGCGTAGTGCTGCGTGATCCGGTTGTCGAACACGATCAGGTCGCCTGGGGACCATACCCATCTCAGGATGTTTTCCGGCCGGGTGACGTAGGACTGCAGCATGTCGAGGATGGCGCGTCCCTCTCGCTGTGACGTCAGCCCGACGATGCTCTGCGCGAACCCCCCGATGAACAGGTTCCGCTCGTCCGACTCAGGGTGGAGCCGTACCACCGGATGCGCGGTCTTCCAGGTGCGCGACAGGAACACCTTGCGCTGCTCGGCCGCCTTCGCGGGATCGACGCCGCTTCTGCCGGGCTTGACGTAGTCGTGGTCGTTGGTGTGGACGGCCCAGAGCCGGTCGGCGAGTTCGCGCAGCTCGTCGGGCAGATCGCGGTAGGCGGCGGCGGTGTTGGCGATGAGCGTGTCGCCGCCGTAGGGCGGGACGACCAGGCCGCGCAGCGTGCTGATCTTGGGCGGGGTGCGGACGAAGGTGACGTCGGTGTGCCAGTGGTTGGCCCGCGCCAGCTCGCTGTCGACGGGCAGGACCTCGGGCCGCCCGGTCACGGCGGGGACCGTGGGGTGCGCGCCGGTGAGCGCGCCGAACCGCGCGGCGAAGGCGACCTGGTCGTCGTCGGTGAGGTCCTGGCCGCGGAAGCCCAGCACCTTGTGCTCCAGCAGCGCGGCGTGGATCTCGCCGAAGATCGTGTCGGACAGGTCGCGCACGTCGACACCGGTGACCTCGGCGCCGATGCGCCCGCCGATCCTGCGGACATCGAAGTCGGACATGCATCCACCTCTTCTCGTGAAGGGACGTGCGTGGGAGGGAGGAGCGTGCGGAGGAAGAAGCAACCGCTGCTGTAGAGCGAAGCACGGCCGCCGAGGAATAGTCAACTATTCCTATCGTTTGAGTAGGAAATCTCGCGCCCGGCGGACTCAGCCGACTCTTACCTCCAAGTCATGTGTTGACGCCGCCATCCACCTGTATCATCCTTTCTCGATCAAACATGTATAGAAAGTAGGGGAGGGGCGGAATGTACGGACGCAGGGCGGCGTCGGCACTGGGGCTGGCGGCCATCGTCGTGGGGGCGGCGGCGGGATGCGGCGGATCGGCGGGCGCCGGGGGCGGGAAGGTCCGGCTGTCGCTGGTGGCCTACTCCACGCCGCAGGCGGCATACGAGGCGATCATCAAGGAGTACCAGAAGACGCCCGAGGGCAAGAAGGTCCAGTTCACCAAGTCCTACGGCTCGTCCGGCGAGCAGAGCCGGGCGGTGGCGTCCGGGCTCAAGGCCGACATCGTCGCGCTGTCCCTGGAGCCGGACATGACGCGGCTGGTGGACGCCGGCCTCGTCGCCGGCGACTGGAACACCGGCCCCGAGAAGGGCATGGTCACCGACTCGGTCGTCGTCCTGGCGACCCGCAAGGGCAACCCCAAGAACGTCAAGTCGTGGGACGACCTGACCAAGCCGGGCGTCGAGGTCATCACGCCCAACCCGTTCACCTCCGGCGGGGCGCGCTGGAACGTGCTCGCGGGCTACGGCGCCAAGGCGAACAAGGGCACGAACAAGGCGGCCGGTACCGCGTACCTGCACGCGCTGTTCAAGAACGTCCCCGTCCAGGACTCCAGCGCCCGCAAGTCGCTGCAGACGTTCGCGGGCGGCAAGGGCGACGTGCTGCTCGCCTACGAGAACGAGGCCATCTTCGCCAAGCAGAGCAACCAGCCGCTCGACTACACCGTCCCGGACTCCACGATCCTGATCGAGAACCCGGTCGCGGTGACGAAGAAGAGCGAGCACCCCGCCGAGGCCAAGGCCTTCCTGAAGTTCCTGTACGGCAAGAAGGCGCAGGAGATCTTCGTCAAGAACGGCTACCGGCCGGTGGTGGACGGCGTCCCCGGCGCCGAGCAGTTCCCCAAGCCCGCCGGGCTGTTCACCATCAACGACCTGGGCGGGTGGAAGACCGTCTCGGCCGAGTTCTTCGACCCCAAGGGCAGCATCATGGCCGATGTCGAAAAGGGCATCGGCGTCTCTGTGGAGGGCTAGGTCTCCGTCTGATGAGCGAGACGACGAAAAGTTCGACCGCCACCCTGGACGAACACGTCGAGGCGGCCGGCCCCGTCTCCCCGCCGGGAGGAAAGGGCCGGCCGGCCCGGCTGGCCGGGCTGGGCGGCAGCGGGGCCGGTGGCACCGCGCTCGGGGTCGGCACCGCGACCATCTTCCTGAGCGCGGTGGTCCTGATCCCGCTGGCCGCCGTCATCTGGAAGGGCGCCGCGCAGGGCCCCGGCGGGTTCTGGGACGCGATCACCACCCCCGACGCCTGGGCCGCGCTGAAGCTGACCGTCATCGCCTCGCTGGTGGTGGCGCTGATCAACCTCTTCATGGGCACGCTGATCGCCTGGGTGCTGGTCCGCGACTCCTTCCCCGGCAAGGGCCTGCTCGACCTGCTGATCGACCTGCCGTTCGCGCTGCCCACGATCGTGGCGGGCCTGGTCCTGCTGACGCTGTACGGGACCGACAGCCCGCTCGGCGTCTCGCTGGCCTACACCCGGGTGGGCGTCGTCGTGGCCCTGCTGTTCGTGACGCTGCCGTTCGTGGTCCGCACCGTCCAGCCGGTCCTGCTGGAGTTCGACCGGGAGATGGAGCAGGCCGCGGCCTCGCTCGGCGCCGGCAACTGGACGATCTTCCGGCGGATCATCCTGCCGAACCTCATCCCGGCCATGCTGGCGGGCACCGCGCTGGCCTTCACCCGCGCCGTCGCCGAGTTCGGCTCGACGGTGCTGATCTCCGGGAACGTCCCGTTCAAGACGCAGGTCGCGGCCGTGCACATCTTCGGGCAGATCGAGAGCGACAACACCGCCGCCGCGGCGGCGACGTCGACCGCGCTGCTCGTGCTGTCGCTGCTGGTCCTGCTGTCGATCGACCTGCTGCGCCGTTGGGGGGCCCGCCGTGGCTAAGTACGCGCTGCGCCTGATCGTCCTGATCTACCTGCTGTTCCTGCTGATCCTGCCGGTCGGGCTGATCGGCTGGCGGACGTTCGGGGACGGCCCCGGCCCGTTCGTCGACGCGCTCACCTCGCATTCGGCGCTGCACGCCTTCCAGGTGACGCTCATCGTCGCGGGCTGGGCCGTCGTGCTGAACACGCTGTTCGGGGTGCTGGCGGCGCTGCTGCTCGTCCGGCACCAGTTCCCGGGCAAGCGGCTGCTCAGCGCGCTGATCGACCTGCCGCTCGCGGTGTCCCCGGTCGTCGTCGGGCTGGCGCTGATCCTGGTGTACGGCGCGTTCAGCCCGGCGGGCGGCTTCCTGGAGGACCGCGGCATCCAGATCATCTTCTCCACGCCGGGGATGGTGCTCGCGACGGTGTTCGTCTGCCTGCCCCTCGTGGTGCGCTCGATCGTCCCGGTCCTGGAGGAGATGGGCGACGAGCAGGAACAGGCCGCGCAGACGCTCGGCGCGGGCGGGTGGCAGACCTTCCGGCGCATCACCCTGCCCGGCATCCGGGCGGCGCTCGGCTACGGCATCGTGCTCTCCCTCGCCCGCGCGCTGGGAGAGTACGGCGCCGTGGCCGTCGTCTCCGGCCGGACGGTCGACCAGACCCAGACCCTGACGCTGTTCGTCGAGGAGCGCTTCGAGAACTTCGACGTGCAGGCGTCCTACGCCGCCGCGCTCGCGCTGGCGGTCATCGCGGTCGCCAGCCTCCTGGCGACCAAGCTCCTGCGACCGAAGGACGGCTCCTGATGGCGATCGAGATCCGTGATGTGAACAAGTCGTTCGGCGAGGCGGCCGTCCTGAAGGACGTGTCGGTGGACGTGGCGTCCGGCTCGCTGACCGCGCTGCTCGGCCCGAGCGGCGGCGGGAAATCGACCCTGCTGCGCGTGATCGCGGGGCTGGAGAGACCCGACTCGGGCCAGGTGCTGATCTCCGGCAAGGACGCGACCCGGCTGCCGCCGCAGCGGCGCGGTGTCGGGTTCGTGTTCCAGCACTACGCGGCGTTCAAGCATCTGACCGTCTTCGAGAACGTCGCGTTCGGGCTGAAGATCCGGAAGCGGCCGAAGGCGGAGATCAAGAAGCGGGTGGAGGAGCTGCTGGAGCTCGTCCATCTCGACCAGTTCGCCGCCCGCTATCCGGCGCAGCTGTCGGGCGGGCAGCGCCAGCGGATGGCGCTGGCCAGGGCGCTGGCCGTGAACCCCGACGTGCTGCTGCTGGACGAGCCGTTCGGCGCCCTGGACGCCCAGGTCCGCAAGGAGCTGCGCACATGGCTGCGCCGCCTGCACGACGAGGTGCACGTCACGACGGTCTTCGTCACCCACGACCAGGAGGAGGCGATCGAGGTCGCCGACACGATCGTGGTGCTGGCGGACGGCGTCGTCCAGCAGGCCGGGGCGCCCGCCGACATCTACGACAACCCGGCGAGCCCTTTCGTGATGAAGTTCCTCGGTCCGGTCACCGAGATCGGCGGGCGGCTGCTGCGGCCGCACGACGTCGTGATCTCCAGCGAGCCGGGGCCGGGGACGCGACCGGCGGTGATCACGCGGGTGGTGCGCCTCGGGTTCGAGACCCGGGTCGAGTTCCGGGTGCGGGAGGCGGCGGAGCCGGAGAAGGAGTATCCGGCGTGGGCGCAGATGACGCGGGAATCCGCTGGGCGGCTGTCCGCCGAGGCGGGTACCGAGGTGCACGTCCGGCCGTCCGCCCAGGCCGCCACGGTCCCGGCGAGCTGATGCGACCTGGGACCGGGGGAGCAGTACGTTGTACGTCACCGCCCGCACCAATTACGCGATGCGCGCCCTGCTGGCCATGGCGGCCGCGGGGCCGGAGCCGATCAGCGCGCCCGCGCTGGCCGAGGCCGAGCAGATGCCGTTCACCTTTCTGCAGACCATTCTCGGGGAGCTGCGGCGGTCCCGGCTCGTGGTCAGCCAGCGGGGCCACGACGGCGGGTACCGGCTGGCCAGGCCCGCGTCGCAGATCACGGCCGGGGAGGTGGTGCGGGCCATGGACACCACCTTCGCCCCCGCCGAGGACGGCCCGCATGAGCCCGGCGTCCGCCCGATGTCGGTCGCCGCGGCGCACCTGGAGCAGCTCTGGCGCGCCGCGGACACCGCCCTTCGCCGCGTCCTGGACGAGACCACCCTCGACGACCTCACCAACGGCCGCCTGCCCGCCCACGTCCGGGCCTTGGCGGACCCGGCCCCGCCCCCTCAACCTATAATTCAGATTGATTAGGTAGGGAATTTCTGCCATGCTGATCCCATGAGTTCCCGGGCCCCGCTCTGGTCCCGGCGGCACGTCGATCTCGGACGCCTCGCCGCCGCGCTGTGTCGCCGCGTCTGAACGCCCGAACGCGCAGCGGACCGACCAGAGACCGAGGAACGAATCACATGACCATCAGCACGACCGCGTCGCGGGAGTCCGGCCTGGCCGCCGATCTCGGTGCCACCGTCGCCGACCTGGCCGGACGCAGCGAGGAGTGGCTGCCGCGGGTCCGGCTGGACCCGCGCGGCCGCTGGTACGAGCGCCTGCACCGCGACAACGGCCAGGAGATCTGGCTGATCAGCTGGCTGCCCGGCCAGAGCACCGGGCTGCACGACCACGGCGGATCGCGGGGCGCGTTCGCCGTCGCGCTTGGCAGCTTGGAGGAGCGGGACCTCGGCGGCGCGCGGGAGGTCACGCCCGGCCGCGCCCGCGCGTTCGGCGCCGAGTACATCCACGAGGTGCGCAACGTCTCGGCCGCGCCCGCCGTGAGCGTGCACGTCTACTCGCCGCCGCTGTCGACCATGAACCGCTACGACCTCGTCGGCGACCGGCTGGTGCGGCTGGCCACTGAGGAGGCCGCGCAATGGTGACGCGCGTATCGGATGCACGGCCGCCTCGCACGATCGACGACGTCCTGGCCGACGCCCGTGCCCGGCTCCAGCGGCTGAGCCCGGAGGCGGCGTACGACCGGTGGCGAGAAGGCGCCTTGCTGGTCGACATCCGCCCGGCCGCCCAGCGCGCGGACGAGGGCGAGGTGCCGGGCGCGCTCCTGATCGAGCGGAACGTCCTGGAGTGGCGCCTGGATCCCGCGTCCGATGCCCGCATCCCGCAGGCGACCGGGCATGACGTGCGCGTGATCGTCCTGTGCTCGGAGGGCTACACCTCCAGCCTGGCCGCCGCCGCGCTGCAGGACCTGGGCCTGGTGCACGCCACCGACGTGACCGGCGGCTTCCACGCCTGGCGCGCCGCGGGCCTGCCGACGACGGGCCTGCCGACGGTGGGCCTGCCCGCCACCGGCCCGGCCGCCGGGCGAGCGGTCCGTACCGGCTCTGACAGCTGATCGGAGACCCCCCATGTCGATCAACAATCGCCCCATCGACCTGCGCCTGCTCGACGACCTCCGCTTCGACGACGTCGAGGTCTACCTGCGCGACCCCGAGCCCGGGGTGCGCGACGCCGCCCTCGGTGCCCTGATCAAGAGCGCCCGTGCCGGTCGTGCTCCGCACGCCGCGGGCGACGCGCTGGCCTGGGCGCTCGCCGACGAGCACGCGGACGTCCGCCGCAGCGCCGCCGGCGCCCTGCGCGACCTGCCCGAGATCTATCTCGCCGACGGCGGGATCAAGGCCCTGATGCTGGCCGCCGCGCGCGGGCGAGAGCCGTTCGTCCGCGAGATCGCCGCCGAACTGCTCACCGGCCTGACGGAGGCGGCGGCCGACCTGTATGCCCACGGCCTGGACGACGGCGAGGCCCATGTCCGTGTCCAGGCCGTGCTCGGCCTCGTCGCGCTGCACGCGGTCGGGCGGGTGGCCGAGGCCGCCGCCGACCCGGACCGCGAGGTCCGGGTGGCGGTCGCCGAAGGGCTGGCGCGGATCGCGCTGCCCGAGGGGCTGCCCGCCCTGGCGCGCCTGCTCACCGACCACGACCCGGTCGTCCGGATGGCCGCGCTGGACGCCGCCGCCGCGCTGGGCGTCCCGGAGGATCTGGAGCTCCGCGTCGTGGCCGCCCTCCTCGACGACACGAGCCGGCAGGTGCGCCGGACCGCCGCCGTCGCGCTGGCCAAGGGCGACCCGGACGGCGCCATCCCACCGCTGATCAGGGCCTTGCAGGACCGGACGGTGGACGTCCGGCGGGCCGCGGTCCGGTCGCTGGAGCAGTGGGCGGCGGACCGTCCGGAGGTCCTCGCCGCGCTCACCGAGGCGCTCGCCGACCCGGACCCGAGCGTCCGCACGCAGGCCCGCTGGGCCCTCGCCTGACGCTCCCGAAGGGCTGAGCACGCCGCCGCCGTCCAGCGTGCGGCCTATTTCAGGCTTTTCAGGTTTGGTTAATCGATTAATGGGAGGGAGCTTGGCATGGGTCTGAGCAGGAGGGAATTCGCCGCGGCGGGGGCCGTGGCGGCGGGGGCCGCGGCGGGCGCGGCGCTACCGGGCGGCGCCGCATCGGCACAGGCGGCGGAACGGGAGTTCCGGGCCGACCCCGGCCGCCGCGGACGGCCCGCGCGGCCGAACATCCTGGTCATCCTCGGCGACGACCTGGGCTGGGCCGATCTGAGCAGCTACGGATCGCCGCACATCAGGACGCCCCATCTGGACCGGCTGGCCCGCGAGGGCGTCCGCTTCACGCAGGGCTACTCGGCGGCGGCCGTCTGCTCGCCCACCCGGTTCGCGCTCTACACCGGCCGCTATCCCGGACGGCTCCGCGGCGGCCTGGAGGAACCCATCGCCCGCCCCCACGAGCTCATCGGGATCCCGCCCGAGCATCCCACCCTGGGGTCGCTGCTGAAGGGCGCCGGATACGCCACCGCCATGTTCGGCAAATGGCACTGTGGCTTCCTGCCCTGGTACAGCCCGGTGAAGTCCGGCTGGGATGTGTTCTTCGGCAACCTGTCGGGCGCCGTCGACTACTACTCGAAGGTCTCCGGCTCGGGCGTCGACCTGTACGAGGGCGAGGTCCCGGCCGAGTCCCTCGACTACTACACCGACACCCTCGCCGACCGCGCCGCCGAGTTCATCCGGCGCGACCACGACCGGCCGTGGCTGCTGAACCTCAACTTCACCGCCGCGCACTGGCCCTGGGAGGCGCCCGGCGACCGGGAGGTGAGCGCGCAGATCACCGCGCGGATCAAGGCGGGCGACTCGCGGGCGCTGTGGCACGACGACGGCGGCTCCCTGGACACCTACCGCAAGATGGTCGAGAGCCTGGACGGCGCCGTCGGACGCGTCCTGCGCGCCCTCCGCGCCACCGGCCGGGAGAAGGACACGATCGTGCTGTTCAGCAGCGACAACGGCGGGGAGCGCTTCTCCTACCAGTGGCCGCTGTCGGGCGAGAAGGGCGGGCTGAACGAGGGCGGCATCCGGGTCCCGAACATCCTGCGCTGGCCAGCCGCGATCCGTCCGGGGCAGGTCAGCCACGTGCCCGTCATCACCCATGACTGGACGGCCACGCTGCTGGAGGCGGCCGAAGTGCGGCCGGGCGCCGGGCATCCGCTCGACGGGCACAGCCTCGTCCCGTACCTGCGCCACGGCGCCCGGCCGCCGCGCCGCGACCTGTTCTGGCGGACGAAGCAGCAGCGGGCGCTGCGCCGCGGCGATTGGAAATACCTGCGCACCACCTCCGGCGAGAGACTCCACAACCTGGCCGACGACCCCCGGGAACAGGCCGACCTCGCCCGGCGCCATCCCACCGTGCTCGCCGACCTGCGCGCCGCGTGGGAGAAGACCGACAGCGGGCTGCTGCCCTATCCCGCGGGTTGAGCGCGGGCCGCCCCGAACGGCCGGGGGGCGGGCGGTGGTCGGCCCGCACTACGCGCTCGGGCAGCGGGTCCGGATGACCGGCTGAGAAACGGATCCCCTCTGGTCTCAGGGGATCCGTTTCTTTGCCCGAGGTCGTAGTAATCCTCGCCGGCCAGCAGGACGCTGCTGAAAAAGGTGGCCCTGCCGTCGTCGTCAACTCGGTCATGATGCTCCCCGCCCCGTGAGAATTCCAGGAACAGGTCGGGTGCGGTCACGCGCGCCGGAAGCCCTCCACCTTGAGGAACCCCAGGTCCTGGAGCGCCGGCCGGGCCGGCCACCCGAATCGGAGCGGGCTTTCAACAGGCGTGACCGGTGTGGAACGTTCCTTGTCAAAAATGCGCGGCGGCTCCCGATGATCAGTGGATTGACACCGGTTTGGCGCGGGGTTAATCTCCGAGCAGATGATGATCTACATCCATTGAGTGGGTGCCTGAAGGAATCGGATTTCGGTGCCCGCCTTTCCGGTCGGCCGAGGCCGGGCTCCCATCGCAGCGCGAGGAATTCGTATCATGCGCAAGGGCACCGCCATTTCCGCCATGAGCGCCGTGGCGCTCGCCCTCCTGACCGCGACCGCCGCCGCCCCGGCCGCCGCCGCGTCCGCGCCGCGGCCCGTTCCCGGCCCCGACGACGTCACGATCGAGATCGCGGCCGCGAAGGGCTCGGGCTGCGCGCCCGGCACCGCCAAGGCCGTCATCCGTGACGACCATGACGGCTTCCACCTCGAATACAGCGACTTCACGGCCCGGGTGGGCGGCACGTCGAAACCGGCCGACGCGCGCAAGAACTGCCGGCTCTCCCTGAAGGTGGGCGCCCCGAAGGGCTTCGCCTACGCCATCGCGCAGACGGACCACCGGCTGGGCGCCCAGCTGCAGCGCGGTGCGAGGGCCGGCCACAAGGAGAGCTACTCCTTCCACGGCGACACCTCGCCCCGGGTCAGCGAGTTCTCCATGACCGGCCCCCGGGGCGGCTCCTGGCACTTCACCGACCGGGTGGCGGTGGAGCAGCTCATCTGGAAGCCCTGCGACCAGGAGCCGACCCTCGACATCAACACCGAGCTGCGCGTCGAGCCGGGAACCTCGGACCCGGCCGAGGTCAGCATGATCTCCCTGAACTCCGACGGCCTCAACCGGGCGATCTATCACTTCGCCTGGAGGCAGTGCAAGTAGCCGCCGTAACTGCCGCAGCCGCCGTAACCGCCCGTGTCCGCCACTAGTGGTTCCGGCGGCCGAGAGTAATTGGTTTGAGGCAGCGACGCTGATCACAAGATTTTCAGCGTACCTATCGGCGCCGAACACGCACCGTTGCGGCCTCCGGTCGTGGGCCGCGCCATACGCCACGTCCGACCTCTGCACGCGGCTTTCCCTTGGGAGAGGGAGAGCCGCGTGTTGTTCATGTGCATTGCGCGCCGGAACGGCCGGTTGTTGCGAATGAGCCGAACGCGATCTGGAATCCGTATAAGATCAAGCCAGTGTGCAGGTCGGCGACGGATTCGCGAGTGGCGGCGGCCGGATTCGATTGCGCCATCGGCCGGCGGCGACTCGCGTCCACGCCAGGGAACGGTCCGCTGACCAGGGGGCCCTCCGATCCCGGAACCGGCTCCGGGCCCCGCGGCCGTCCTCCGGGCCGGTCGCCGCGCACGCTGCGGCAAAGTTCGCCAGGTCGCGAGAGTTCGCAGGTCAATGAGGTGAATCAGTTTTCATCGGGGCTTACGGTAAGCCAGATGTTGCTTGCGTGTTGTGACCGCTCGATTAACTATGGCGGAGTCGCTCACCTAGGGAAGGTTCCGGAGGTGGTTCATGGCCCGATACCGCGCTGATGATTCGACATCGGCGTGCTCTTGATAGCCGGACCCTGACGACTTCCCCCGCGTGCCAGGCCCGACCCGTGAGAGCGGACATCATGACGAATGATCTTCTGTCCCTGTCGACGAACGAATTCATCGGCGGTATCGAGACCGTCGCCCCTCGATTCGATTCCGCGAGCTACCCGCAGCAGAACCTTCCCGCCGACGACTGGACGCTGCTCACGAAGGCCGGCGTGCTGTTGCCGACGCTGCCCAAGGAATTCGGCGGCAGGGACGACCACGCCGAGATGTGCGAGGTCGTGGAGACCCTCTCCGAGTGGAACCTGCCACTCGGCATGTACGTCACGGTGATCAGCGCGGTCGCGCTGCGGCCCATCGTGCTCTGGGCCGGCGAGGAGGCCAGGCGGGAGGTGCTGCCGGCCTACGCCTCCGGCGATCCCATGATCGCCGGATTCGCCTCCACCGAGCCCGGCTGCGGCTCGGCCATGTCCGCCATGACCACCACGTTCGAGGAGGTCGAGGGCGGCTACCGGATCCGCGGCCGCAAGCACTGGCAGGCGTTCAGCAGCAGCGCCCACTGGTGGCTGGTCAGCGCGAAGAACGAGACGCGCGACCAGCGCGAGTACGGCTACTTCATCGTCAAGCGCAGCGAAGGGTTCCGCACGCTGCGGCCCTACGAGCCGCTCGGGCTGAAGGTCATCGACTACGGGCTCAACGAGATCGACGCGGTCGTCCCCCGGCACCGGCGGATCGCCGCCGACGGGCGGACGCTGCGCCCGATGGTGGAGATGCTCATGGCGTCGCGGGCGATGATGGCGGCGATGGGCGCCGGGTTCCTGCGCCGCGTCAGCCGGGAGGCGCACGCCTACGCCGAACGCCGCCGGATCGGGCCCGGCCCGCAGTCGGCGATCCGGTTCGTCCGCTACCGGCTGGCGGCGATCGACGCGTCCTACGTCGTCTGCTCGGCGCTCAACCACCACCTGCGGACCGCGCTGAACATGAAGGAGGCGATGATCGGCGCGTTCCCCGCCATCCAGGCGATCAAGACGGTCGCCACGGAGCGGATGCTCAGCGCGGCGCACCACTACCAGCAGCTCGTCGGCGGCGAAGGGTACCGCTACGGGTCGCCGACCAACATCTCCGCCCAGGCGTTCCTCGACGCCCGCGTCTACACCATCTTCGACGGCACGAACGACCTGCTCAGCCAGCAGCTCACGGAGTACTGCCTCGCCAGGACGGAGGGCCGCGCGCTCAGCCGGTTCCTGGCCGAGTGGCCGCTCACCGCGTCCGCGGTCAACGCGCACGGGCTGGACCTGCGCTTCCTCGACCGGGACCTGCGCCAGGAGCACCTGGTCCTGGCGGGCCGCGCGATCGCCTACGCGTTCGCGATCGGCCAGGTCATGCGATGGGCCGCCGAGACCGGCGCGGACCCGCGCGCGGCCCGGACGGCGATCGAGTTCCTCAAGGCCGACATCGCCGGTGTCGCCAACGAGTTCGAGCTGCTCTCCGCGGGCGTGCTCGGCGGCCACGTCCTGAACTAGCCCGCCTCCTGGACCACGCCCATGTTCCGGGGCAAGCGCGGGTTCCGGAACGAGGGCGGGTTCCGAAGGGGCCCGCGTCCCATCTAGCCCGGCAGTCCCTCGCGGCGGCGGACCAGCTGCATCAGGTCCGCCGCCCGCTCCTTGATGAGGTTGAGCCCGGGATGGCCCCACGGCCGCGGCTCCTGGTCGATGATGCAGATCGTGCCGAGGACCGTTCCCGTCCGGTCGATGAGCGGGGCGCCGGCGTAGGTGCGGATGCCGAGCTTGTCGACGACCGGGTTGCCGGCGAAGCGCGGGTAGTCGCACACGTCGTCCAGGACGAGCGCCTTGCGCCGCACCACCACGTGCGGGCAGTACCCGTGGTCGAGCGGGATCTCCCGGCTGAGCTCCACGGCGCCCGCCGGGTCGGCGCCCGGGGCCGGCGGCGCGTACAGACCGGCGAGGTACTGCTGGTCCGTGACGAAGTTGACCATCGCGAACGGCGGGCGCTCGGAGCCGACGATCTGCCGGGCGGTCTCGGCGAGGTCGCGGGCGAGCGCGTCGAGCTCGCTGTCGGGCCCCTGCCCGAGGCCGAGCTCCCGGAGCCGCGTCATCCGCTGGGGCACTTCGGGGTCGATCGGGGTGAGGCGGTGGCCGAGCGGTTCGTACAGCGGGTCGTGAGTCACGGGATGCTCCAGGTGTGGCGGTTCTGCGTCAGGCGGAGTTGACGGAGTTGGAGGCGGCGGACGTGGCGGACGTGGTGGAGGCGGCGGTGAGGAGGTGCCGGACCAGGGCGCGCAGCACCGCGATGGTGGAGGAGCGGTCCCGCGCGTCGCACAGCACGATCGGCACGCGCGGGTCGAGCCCGAGGGCGGCGCGCACCTCGCCGGTGTCGTAGCGGAAGGCGGCGTCGAACTCGTTCACGGCGACGAGGAAATGCGTTCCCCGGTTCTCGAAGAAGTCGACGGCCTCGAAGCAGTCCTCCAGGCGGCGGGTGTCGGCGAGCACGACGGCGCCCAGCGCGCCCGCGGACAGCTCGTTCCACAGGAACCAGAAGCGCCGCTGGCCGGGCGTCCCGAACAGGTAGAGGACGATCCCGTGCTGGTCGAAGGTGAGCCTGCCGAAGTCGAGCGCCACGGTCGTGGTGGACTTCTCCGCGATGCCGCCGAGGTCGTCGACGCCGACGCTCGCCGTCGTGATGAGCTCCTCGGTGCTCAGCGGTTCGATCTCGCTCACCGAACCGACGAACGTCGTCTTCCCGACGCCGAACCCGCCCGCGATGAGGATCTTCACCTGCGTGGACGGCACCGCAGGCTCGCTGTGCGCCGGCTCGGGCGCGCCGCCGGGCGGCTCGGGCCCGTAGTAGGGCGGCTCAGGCTCGTTGTAGGCCATCGAGCAGTTTCTCCAAAAGGGCTCGGTCGTTGGGGTCCGCCGCGGTGTGCGCCAGCTGCCGGCTCATCGCCCGGTGGTCCATCAGATCGGCGATGAGGATCTTGGTGACCGCGACGGGGAGCCGCAGATGCGCCGCGACCTCGGCAACGGACGTGGGGGTGCGGCACAGCCTCATCGCCTCGGCGTGCTCCGGGTCCAGGGCGGGGGGGAGGGCGCCGTCCGCGACCACCAGGGACAGCAGGTCCAGCTCGACGCTCGGGCGGGTGCGGCCGTCGGTCACCGTGTACGGGCGTACCAGCGGGCCGGCGCCCTCGTCGATCCAGACCTCCTCCTCGCCGCCCGTCATGGCATCCGGTGCCGGTCGGCCGGCACGGTCGCCGCCGAGCGCGCGGCGGTGTGCAGGAAGGGCCGGACGGCCTTGATCAGCCGCGCCATCTCGAAGCCGACGACGGACGGATCGGCGTCCGCCCGCGCCAGCACCGCCAGCACGGAGTTGAATCCGGCCCAGGAGATGAACAGCTGGCTGGACTTGAGCTCCGCCACCACCTGCCGCACCTCGTTGCTGTCGTCGAATTTCATTCCGGTGCTCCGCGCGATGGAGAAGAACCCCGACGCCAGCGCGGACAGCTGCTCCGCGCTGGCACGGTCGAAACCGTGGGCGGCTTTCAGCAGGCCATCGGAGGACAGCAGCACGCTGCCGCGTATGACCGGAACCTCCTCGCTCAGCCCCCGCAACAGCCAAGCAAGATCTTGAGCCTGGTTCGGGGAGACAGCACTCAATGGACGCTCCTTACCATTCGTGATGATTCGTCAGCTCGGGCTGTCCGGGCCGTCCGCAGCGCCGTCGTCCTCCTGGACGCTGCGGATTCCCTTCTGGAACGCCGCCATCAATCCAGGATTGTGTTCGACTTCCTGGTCCGGGTCGTCCTGCTGGAAGACCGGGGCGTCCGCCAGTTCGGGCGGGAGATGCGTCTGGGCCTGCCGCCGCGGCAGCGGCGGCCGCGCACCGCCGTTCCCCGGCGCGCCGGGCGCGGCGTTCCCCGGCTCCTCCGGCTCGACGGCCGGGAGGGGGCCGGTCGAGGCGTTCGGCGGGATCGGCGCGTCCGGCACCTCCGCGGGCGGGCGCGCGTGCGCGGGACGGTGCGGGCGGCGTTCGGCCATGGCGGGCGGGCGGCCGACCGGACCGACCCCGAGGACGTCCCGGTCGTTCATCGGCAGATGGGGCTCGGGCTCGACGCCCGGCAGGGACCCGGAGTAGGTCGCCGGCGCCCGCGCGGGGGCCGGGGCAGACGCCGGGACGGAGGCCGGGGCCGGGGTCGCCATCGGGCCGGTCGTGGTCGCGGCCGCCGGGCGGGCGGCGTGCGCGTGCGCCGGTTCCGCGCGGCGCTCCTCCTCGGCGGTCTCCGACTGGGTGCCGTCCAGTTCCTTGGGCACGACGACGACGGCCTGCGTGCCGCCGTAGACGTTGCCCTGGAGCTGGACGCGGACCTTGTGGCGGCGGGCGAGCGCGGAGACCACGAGGAGCCCGATGCGCCCGTCCTTCAGCAGCTCCTCGGTGTCGGCGCGGTCCGGGTCGGCGAGCAGCTCGTTCAGCCGCCGCTGGTCGCCGCGCGGGATGCCGATGCCGCGGTCCTCGACCTCGATGGCGAGGCCCGCGCTGACCGTCTCGACGCGGATCAGCACCTGCGTGCTCGGCGGGGAGAACTTGGTGGCGTTCTCGATGAGTTCGGCCAGCAGGTGGACGACGTCGGCGACGGCGCTGCCGTGCAGGCTCCCCTCGATCGGCGGCACCACCTTCACCCGGTTGTAGTGCTCCACCTCGGCGATGGCCGAGCGCATCACCTCGTAGACGCTGACCGGCTTCGTCCAGCGGCGCCGGGACGCGGCGCCGCCGATCACGGCGAGGCTCTCGGCCTGGCGGCGGGTCCGGGTGGTGAGGTGGTCGACCTTGAACAGCCCCTTGAGGAGGTCGGGGTCCTCGACCTGGTTCTCCAGCTCGTCCAGGCCCTGGATGGCCCGGTGCGACAGCGACTGCATGCGGCGGGCGAGGTTGACGAAGACGCCGACCCGCCGGCCGGCGCCGCCCGCGGGTTCGAGGGCCGACGCGGCGACCACCGCGTTCCACGCCTCGCTCTGCGCCTTCCGCAGCTCGTAGGCGAGCAGCATGACGGGATCGCCGGTGTCGGGCGGCGGGAAGTCCTCGCTGCGCTGCGCGGCCTTCTCGCCCGCGCTCAGCCCGGCGAACAGCTTCTGGAGATCCCGGCGGCCGTGGGCGACCAAGGACCCGAGTTCGCCGAGCCGCCACAGGACGTTCTCGACGTTCTCGCGGTCGCGCCCGGCCGACTGCGCCTGCAGCCGCCGCACCCGGCGGGTGGCCGCGTCCGCCGCCACGGCGGCGGCCCCGATGGTGATCGCCACTCCCACGGCCGCCGCCGCCAGCACCAGCCGGCTCTGCTGGGACACGGTGTGGCCGCCGTACACGACGGCCACCGCGGCGACCCCGAGGACCCCCACAATGGCTGCGGGAAGCACGGAAATGGACAGGTGATAGGTGCGTATATTGTCCTGCCGACGCGTGCCGCGGCTCATTGACCTGCCGTTCTGCCGGACGCCATGGTGCTCGGCGTCGGCAGCTGGTTCGAAGAAGTCAGGCATCGGCGTCCTCAGTGCCTCGACGGGTAAAGATCACGATACTGAGTAATACGTACTCGGATGTGTACAGTTCGTATCTAGGCTGGCACAACGCCTCATCCGGGAGGCAAGGATTGCCGAGATTCGAGCGACCAGGGAGCACTATCGGGGCATCTGTCCCACTATGTCCTATTCTTCGGCTTTCCGGTAAGTTGATCTTCACGTGGCGTTCACCTGCGCGTCCTGCATTCCGGTCGGCATGGACGGCTGAAAAGCGCGGGAACGATCATCCGCAACACCCCACCCGACCGAAACGCCGGTCCCGCGGCTGATCTTCGCGTGGAGACGGCCGACCCAGTACTAAGGGCGACCCAGTACTAAGGGCCGCCAGACCGGTCGGTCTGGCGGCCCTGGGCGGGCGGTTCACGATCAGGACTTGTTGTAGGTGCGCTTGGCCCAGAGGTAGGACACGACGCCGATCCCGGCGCACCAGGCGACGGCCATCGCGGCGTTGTCGCCGATCGGGTCGCCGAGCAGGAGGCCGCGGACGGTCTGCATGATCGGGGTGAAGGGCTGGTACTCGGCGAACCAGCGCAGGGCGGTGGGCATGGAGTCGGTGGGGACGAAGCCGCTGCCGAGGAAGGGCAGGAAGACCAGCGGCATCGGCGCGTTGCTCGCGGCCTCGGGGGTCGGGGACTTCAGGCCGAGCGCGACCGACAGCCAGGTGACGGCGACGACGAACAGGGTGAGCAGCCCGGCCACGGCCAGCCACTCGACGGCGGTGGCGTCGGGCCCGAAGCCCATCGCGAGGGCGACGCCGATGACGACGGCCATGCCGAGGAGCTGCTGGAGGACGCTGGCGACGACATGACCGGTAAGGACGGAGGCCCGGGAGATCCGCATGGTGCGGAAGCGGGCGATGATCCCCTCGGTCATGTCGGTGGCGACCATGACGGCGGTTCCCGTCGCGGCCATGGTCGCGGCCATGAGCAGGATGCCCGGGACGACGTAGTCGACGTAGGTGTCGCGGCCGCCGCCGATGCCCGCGCCGAGCGTCCCGCCGAAGACGTAGACGAACAGGAACAGGAGGATCACCGGCGTGACGAGCAGCTGCACGGTCATGGACGGGTAGCGGATCAGTCGCTTGAGCTGGCGCCGGACCATGGTGGAGGAGTCGCGGGCGGCAAGGGTGAGCGTGCTCATCGGAGGGCCTCCGTGTTCGGGCCGGCGTTCTGGCCGGTGAGGGTGAGGAAGACGTCGTCGAGGTCGGGGGTGTGGACGCTGAGGTCGGCCGGTTCGACACCCGCCGCGTCCAGCCGGGCGAGCAGGTCGCGCAGTGCCGCGACCCCGCCGTCGGACGGGACCTGCAGCGTGAGCCGGTCGTCGTCGGACGGGTCCACGAAGCCCCGGCCGAGGGCACCGAGCGCGGTACTGAGCGCGTCGTCGTCGATGAACCGGAGGGAGACGTGGCCGCCGGGGATGAGCCGCTTGAGCTCGCCGGCGGTGCCCTCGGCGATCAGCCGTCCGTGGTCGAGGAGGGCGATGTGGTCGGCGAGCTGGTCGGCCTCCTCCAGGTACTGGGTGGTGAGGAAGATGGTGGTGCCGGCGGCGACGAGGTCGCGGACGATGCCCCACATGGTGCGGCGGCTGCGCGGGTCGAGGCCGGTGGTGGGCTCGTCCAGGAAGATCAGGCGGGGGTCGCCGACCAGGGTCATCGCCAGGTCGAGCCGCCGTTGCATCCCGCCCGAGTAGGTGCTCGCGGGCTTGCGGGCCGCGTCGACCAGGTCGAAGCGCTCCAGCAGCTCGGCCGCCTTGCGCCTGCCCTCGCGGCGGGGCAGGTGCTTGAGGTCGGCCATGAGGAGCAGGTTCTCCTCGCCGGTGAGCAGCTTGTCGATCGCCGAGTACTGCCCGGTGACGCCGATCGCGCCGCGCACGTCGTCGGCCTGGCGGGTGAGGTCGTATCCCGCGACCCGGACCTCGCCGGCGTCGGCGCGGATCAGGGTGGACAGGATCTGGACGGTCGTCGTCTTCCCTGCGCCGTTCGGGCCCAGCAGAGAGAAGATCGTCCCTTCGGGGACGGCCAGGTCGATGCCGTCGAGCACGACATTGTCGCCGTCCTTGCCGGGGTAGGACTTGCGCAGCCCGTTCGCTTCGATGGCCGGGTTCGTCATGGTTCTGCTCCTTCGGGGGGCTGCGGGCTCAGAGGCTGCGGGCGGTGATGTCGCCGCGGGAGGTGGTGGCGCGGATCTCGAGCTCGGCGGCGCCGTCGTTCTTGAGGGCGTTGTCGACGCGTCCGGAGGCGGTGCCGGCGTCCAGGGCGGCCGAGACCCCGGCGGCGGCGCCGACCGTGATGTCGCCCGCCTGGGTGCTGAGGACGACCGTGCCGCCCGTGGCCTCGGCGATCCGGATGTCGCCGCGCTGGGTGCCGATGTCCGCGGGGCCGGTCAGGCGGCCGATCTCGACGTCGCCGTCCATCGCGGTGAGCCGGACGCCGGCGGCTTCGTCGATCTTGATGTGGCGGTAGGCGCCGGTGAAGGCGAGGTCGCCGAGGCGGCCGACGGTCCGGAGCTCGGCGCCGGACGTCGTCGCCTCGACCCGGGAACCGGCGGGCAGCTTGACCGTCACCGCGACGCCCCCGGATGGGCCGAAGACCTGGTTCCCGGCCGGCGCCTGGATCCGCAGGACGCCGTCGCCGAAGCCGACTGTCGTCTGCTCCGCCGCCTTCGCGTCGCGTCCCTTGGCGGCGTTCGCGGGCAGCACCTCGACCGCGGTGTCGGCCCGGTCGGCGGCGATGATCTCGACGCGTCCGGCGGGGATGTCGATGACGGCGGTGATCGGGGCGGGGGTGTCGAACTTCTGCATCGTGCTCTCCTTTGCACTCTTCGTTTCCAGCACTGGAAACGCTACGTTGCTTTCTGGATTGCTGCAACATTTGCGTTGCGCTGGTAGAGCAACTATGCAGGTTATAGCCTAGATATCGTTGCAACTAGCCTCGCGATTAACGCAATGATGGTTGCTCGATCATTGCAATGGAGTGGAGGTGAACGCTAGGGTGGAGGGGTCGGACCACCGCCGTGAAGGATCAGCAAGGAGATCGCGATGCCCGGAGGCAGGCTCACCCAGCAGGACCGCCGGCAGATCGCGCTGGGGCTGGCCGACAACCTGCCCTACGCCGAGATCGCGCGCCGCCTCGACCGTCCGACCTCGACGGTCACGCGCGAGGTGATGCGCAACGGCGGCCCGGCCGGGTACCGCGCCGACCTGGCCCATCGCGCCACCGAGCAGCGCGCCCACCGGCGGCGGCAGGCCGCGCCCCGCGGCGTGGAGGCGGAGCCGCAGCCCTACGGGCGCGACGCCGAGGCCGTGCGCGAGTTCGCCGAGACGCTCACCACCGTCCTCATGGCCGGGGGCCTGCCCAAGATGATGGCCCGGGTGCTGGCCTGCCTCTACACCACCGATTCGGGCAGCCTCACCGCGTTCGAACTCGCGCGGCGGCTGCAGGTGAGCCCGGCGTCCATCTCCAAGGCGATCACGGTCCTGGAGAGCCTGGAGCTCGTCCGGCGCGAGCGGGACGAACGCCGGCGCGACCGCTACGTCGTCGACGACGACCTGTGGTACCAGTCGGTGATCCGCAGCGCCCGCACCAACGACGAGTTCGCGGAGGCCGCGCGCCAGGGCGTCGCGGCCCTCCGCCCCGGTACCCCGGCCGCCGCGCGCCTGGAGAACGCCGCCCGCTTCCTCGACTTCGTCAGCGAGAGCCTCGTCCGTGCCGCCGAGCAGGCCCGCGAGGTGCTTTACAGCTCGACGGAGGCGTCCGAGCCGCCGCCTTCGGGCCGCCGGTAGGCCCTGTTCTCCAGTGCCTGCTTGTAGAGGCGTCCGGCGCGGTAGCTGGAACGGACGAGCGGGCCCGACATCACGCCCGCGAAGCCGATCTCCTCGGCCTCGGCCGACAGCTCGACGAATTCCTCGGGCTTGACCCAGCGCTCTACCGGGTGGTGGCGGGCGCTGGGGCGCAGGTACTGGGTGATGGTGATCAGTTCACAGCCGGCGGTGTGCAGGTCGCGCAGGGCCTGGGAGATCTCCTGGCGGGTCTCGCCCATGCCCAGGATCAGGTTCGACTTGGTGACCAGGCCGTCCTCGCGCGCGGCGGTGATGACCCGCAGGGAGCGGTCGTAGCGGAAGCCGGGGCGGATCCGCTTGAAGATCCGCGGGACGGTCTCCACGTTGTGCGCCAGCACCTCGGGGCGGGAGGAGAACACCTCGGCGAGCTGGTCGGGGACGGCGTTGAAGTCGGGAATCAGCAGCTCGACACCGCAGCCGGGGATCGCGGCGTGGATCTGCCGGACGGTCTCGGCGTACAGCCACGCCCCGCCGTCGTCCAGGTCGTCGCGGGCGACACCGGTGATGGTGGCGTAGCGCAGGCCCATCGTCGCCACCGACTCGGCGACGCGGCGCGGCTCGTCGCGGTCCAGGGCGGCGGGTTTGCCGGTGTCGATCTGGCAGAAGTCACACCGCCGGGTGCACTGATCACCACCGATCAGGAACGTGGCCTCACGGTCCTCCCAGCACTCGTGGATGTTGGGGCAGCCGGCCTCCTGGCACACGGTGTGCAGCCTTTCGGACTTCACCAGCCCGGCCAGTTCCCGGTACTGCGGGCCCGTGCGGGCGCGGACGCGCAGCCACTCCGGCTTGCGCTCGATCGGGACCTCGGCGTTGCGCGCTTCGATGCGCAGCAGCTTGCGTCCGGTCATGCGAGCGGCTCCTCAAGTGCGGGGACGATGTCGCGGGTGACGCGCGTGCGGGCCACGACCCTGCCGCCGCGCAGGACGATCCGGTCCGCGCTCGCTGCGGCGACGGCCTCGTCCAGGTCCGCCGCGCGGATCGCGAGGAGGTCGGCGGGGCTGCCGGGGACGAGGACGGAGGGCGGGAGCCCGAGGGCGGTGCGGGCGTGCGCGGTGACCGTGTCCCACGCGTCCGCGACGGGCAGGTGTGCGGCGGCGACCAGCAGCGACGCCGTCTCGAACGGGTCGATGCGGCCGAGCGGGTTGAACGGGTCGCGCCAGTTGTCCCCGCCGCCCGCGACGGTGACCCCGGCCTCGCGCAGCTCCGCGACGGCGGTCAGCCCGCGCGGTGTGCGGGTGGGGTCGTCGCGGCCTTGCAGGTAGAGGTTGGTCTGGGGGAGCGTCACCACGGCGATGCCCGCGTCGGCCAGCGCGCGGCTGACCTCGCGGCAGGTCTGCGGGTCCTGCTGGCCGAGGCTGACGCAGTGCGATGCGGTGGCGCGCCCGTGGAGGCCCCGCCGGGCGACCTCGGCGGCGAACGTGCGCAGGGTGAGCATGTCCGGGTCGGTGGTCTCGTCGAGGTGCAGGTCGAGGGGCAGCCCGGCCTCGTCGGCCGCCGCGACCAGGGTGCGGAGCGCCGCCTGCGGGTTCGGGTCGAGCGCGGGGGCGCCGCCGACCACGTCGGCGCCCAGCTCGATGGCCTCGGCGAGGAAGCGCCGGTTGTGGCGGCCGGCCGCTCCGGCGACCGGCGTGGCGGCCAGCGCCACCACCTGGAGGTCGAGCAGGGCGGCGGCGCGCTCGCGCAGGCCGGTCAGGACGCGCACGGATCGCGTGCCGATGCCCTCGCCTACGTCGGCGTGTGATCGGACGGCCGTGTATCCGTGCGACAGCGCGGTCAGCAGGGCCTCGGTGGCGCGGGAGCGGAGGTCGGCCTCGTCCATCGTCGCGTAGGCCGCGCGGATCGCGGTGACGGCACCGTCGAGGTCGCCGCGCGGGTTGGGCGCGCGGCGGGCCAGCAGCGCCTTGTCGAGGTGGGCGTGCGGCTCGGCGGCGGCCGGGAGCAGCAGGTATCCGGCCAGGTCGAGCCGCTCGGCGCCGGCCGCGCGGGGGTCGGTGGCGGCGGCGGTGCCGAGCGCGGCGACGCGGCCGCCGGCGATCAGGACGTCGGTCGTCCCGCCCGCGCGGACGGTGGCCCGTTCCAGAAGCACGTGGTCGATCATCCCTGGCCCTACTGGCAAGATGTATGACATGTTGACAGTAACTGGACTGATGTGCGGAGGCAAGTAATGCGCGGTCTGAGCGGCACGAGGATCCTGGTCACGGGGGCGGGCGGCGCCATCGGGCGGGCGGTGGTGCGCCGGCTGGCCGACGAGGGGGCCAGGGTGGCGGGCGTCGACCTCAAGGAGCCGGACCCCGGCGGCCTGGCGTGCGCGATCGCCGCCGACGTCACCGACGAGGCGGACATGGCACGGGCGACCGCCCTCGCGACGGATGAACTCGGCGGCCTGGACGGCCTGGTCGCGATGGCGGGCATCCAGGCGTCCGCCCCGACGCACGAGCTCGACCTCGCCACGTTCCGCACCGTCCTGGACGTGAGCGCCGTCGGCACCTTCCTCGCGATGAAGTCCGTCCTGCCCGGGATGCTGGCGCAGGGCGGCGGGCGCATCGTGACGTTCGGCTCGACGGCGTCGGTCCGCGCGGCGCCGGGCCTGTCCGCCTACGCGGCCGCCAAGGGCGCGGTGCTCCAGCTCACCCGCTCGGTCGCGGTCGAGTACGCGGACCGCGGGATCCGCGCCAACTGCGTCTGCCCCGGCGGGGTGGAGACGCCGATGCTGGCGGCGATCGACGCGGCGCGGACCGGCCCCGACCACTTCAAGGAGGGGCACCCGATCGGCCGCTACGCGGACCCGGCGGAGATCGCTGCCGTGGTCTCGTTCCTGCTCTCGGACGAGTCGTCGTTCGTGCTCGGTGCGGCGGTCATGGCGGACGGCGGCTTCTCCGCCGGCTGACCCCCGTGACAACCAGTTCATATCAGTCATAACATGTATTACCAGTTGTCTCGACGGCTCGATGGAAGGACGCCATGACGCAAGCGACCCGGGAGGGGGCCCTCGACCTCCTCGAACGCATGATCCTCATCCGCAGATTCGAGGAGAAGGCGGCGCGGCAGCGGGCGGGGGGCCTCATCCCCGGCTTCCTGCACCCCTACATCGGCCAGGAGGCGGTGGCGGCCGGCGTCTGCGCGGCCCTCGGCCCGCGGGACGTGCTCACCTCCACCCACCGCGGGCACGGCCACATGCTCGCCCGCGGCGCCGACCCGGCCCGGATGTACGCCGAGCTGTTCGGCCGCACCGCCGGCTACAACCGCGGCAAGGGCGGCTCGCTGCACATGATCGACGTGGAGCTGGGCTTCCTCGGCGCCAACGGCATCGTCGCCGGTGGCATCCCGCTCGCCACCGGCGCGGCGCTCCAGCTCAAGCGGCGCGGCTCGGACGGGCTCGCGGTCACCTTCTTCGGGGACGGCGCGTCCAACGAGGGCGCCTTCCACGAGTCGCTGAACCTGGCCGCGCTGTGGAAGCTGCCCGTGCTGTTCGTCTGCGAGAACAACCTCTACGGCGAGTTCACCCGGCAGGACCGCCACCAGGTGATCACCGACGTGGCCGACCGTGCCGCCTCCTACGGCATGCCCGGCGTCGTCGTGGACGGCAACGACGTGGACGCCGTCCGCGACGCCACCGCCGAGGCCGCCGCCCGCGCCCGCGCCGGGGACGGCCCGACGCTGATCGAGGCCAAGACCTACCGGCACCGCGGCCACTTCGAGGGCGACATGGCCCGCTACCGGCCCAAGGACGAGGTCGCGCACTGGATGGCGCGCGACCCGATCGACCTCCTGGCGGCCAAGCTCCCCGAGGAGGACGTGACGGCCGTCCGCGACGCCGTCGAGAAGCGGCTGGACGAGGCCATCGCCTGGGCCGCCGAGCAGGAGCATCCCCAGCCCGAGGACGCCCTGGACCACGTGTACGTCGACTCGCTCGGAGGGGCGGCCCTGCGATGACCAAGTTCACCTACGCGGACGCGATCCGGCAGGCCATCGGCGAGGAGATGGAGCGCGACCCGTCCGTCTTCCTCATCGGCGAGGACGTCGGCGAGCCCGGCGGCGTCTTCGGCGTCACCAAGGGCCTGTGGGACCAGTTCGGCGCCGACCGGCTCTGGGACACCCCGATCTCCGAGGAGGCCATCGTCGGCGCCGCGGTCGGTGCGGCGCTGGTCGGCGCCCGCCCGATCGCCGAGATCATGTTCGGCGACTTCGTCACGCTGGCGATGGACATGATCGTCAACCAGGCGGCCAAGACGCACTACATGACCGGCGGGCGGCTGTCCGCGCCGATGGTCGTGCGGATGGTCACCGGCACGTCCGGGTCGACGGCCGCGCAGCACTCGCAGTCGCTGGAGTCGTGGTTCGTCAACGTGCCGGGGCTGAAGGTCGTGGCGCCGTCCACCCCGCACGACGCAAAGGGCCTGCTCAGGCAGGCGATCCGGGACCCCGACCCGGTGATCTTCTTCGAGCACAAGCAGCAGTACGGCGGCCGGGGCGGCCCGGCCGGGGACGTGGTGGCGGTCGAGCCGATCCCGTTCGGGACGGGCAAGGTGCACCGCGAGGGCACCGACGTGACGATCGTGTCCTACCTCAAGACGCGCGAGCACGCGTCCGCCGCCGCCGAGACGCTGGCGGACGAGGGCATCTCCTGCGAGGTGTTCGACCCGCGCACGCTCGTCCCGTTCGACCGCGCGGGCCTGCGCGCCTCCATCGCCAAGACCGGGCGGCTGGTCATCGCGCACGAGGCCCCGACGCGGGGCGGGTTCGGCGCGGAGATCGCGGCCTGGGCGGCGGACGAGTGCCACGAGCTGCTGCGCGCGCCGATCGTCCGGGTGGGGGCGCTGAACACCCCCGTCCCGTACGCGCCGGTGCTGGAGAACCACACGCTGCCCGGCCCGGACCGGATCGCCGCGTCCGTCCGCCGGCTGCTCGACAAGGAACACGCCAAGGAAGGAGACGGCTGATGGCCGAGACCTACCCGATGCCCAAGTGGGGGCTGTCGATGGAGGAGGGCGTCATCTCCGAATGGCAGATCGAGCCCGGCCAGGCGGTGACCGAGGGCCAGGTGCTGGCCGTGGTCGAGACCGACAAGATCGAGGTCGAGCTGGAGGCGCCGGTGGACGGCGTCTTCGCCAAGGCGCTGGCCGCGCCCGGCGACGAGGTCGCGGTCGGCGCCCCGGTGATGGTGATCGCGGGCGACCGGGCCGACTACGACTCCTTCGTCGCGGGTTCGTGACCCCGCCACCGAAGACTCCGGTGGTGCCCGGCTTCCAGGCCGGGGCGTGGGTGAGCGCCACCCAGCAGATCCGGGAGCAGCTGCTGCGCGGCATCCGGCAGGGCGAGCTCGCGCCGGGCTCGGCGCTGCCGTCCGAGCGGGAGCTGTGCGAGGTGTTCGGGGTCAGCCGGGTCAGCGTCCGTGAGGCCATCGCCGGGCTGGAGGCGATGGGCCTGGTCAGCGTCCGGCACGGGCGCGGGACGTTCGTCCGCGACGGCTCCGCCGCCCGCTACGAGGACGCCTTCGGCCGCTACCTGGAACTCCATCGTGGCCAGCTGGTCGAGCTGCTCGCCGTGCGCGGCGCGCTCGACCGGCTCGCCGCGCGGGAGGCCGCCGCGAACGGCCCGTCCGAGCAGGCCGAGCGGATGGTCGAGGCGCACCGGGCCTTCCTGGACGCGGCCGCCGTCCCCCGCCCCGACTTCGACCGCCTCGCCGAGCTGGACGTCGCGTTCCACGTCTCGGTGGCGCGGGCCGGGGCGGGCGGGCTGCTGTCGGTCCTGCTGACCGACCTGCACGGGCTGCTCACCGAGTCGCGGCTGATCACCCTGGCCCGGCCGGGTCAGGTGACCCGGTCGGCGGACGAGCACCAGGCGATCGTGGACGCCGTCCTCGCCGGTGACCCCGCGGAGGCGGGACGCCGCGCCGAGGAGCACGTCGACCGTGGCCGCCGCTGGATCGCCGGCTTCCGAGCCCCGGCATAGCCGGCCGGCATAGGAGGGTTCGGCATACGAGAGAAGGAGGGGCACCCCGTTCCCGGACGGGGTGCCCCTCCTTCGTTTCTCCCGGATCAGTCGTAGAGCGTGGTGGTGACGGGGACGTCGGCGTCCAGCCCGGCCTTCCGGACGATCGAGGCGGCGCGCTCGCGGGCCTCGGTGCGCAGCGCGGGCTCGTCGACGGTGGTGACGCGGGTGCCGTCGTAGAGGCGGCGTCCGGCCACCCAGGTCTCGGCGATGCTCGCCGCGCTGGCCGACCACACGAGGGCCTGGAGCGGGTCGGAGTACGGCGTCCACTCGTGGTGGTGGAGGTCGAACAGGACGAGGTCGGCCTGCTTGCCGGGCTCCAGGGAGCCGATCTCGTCGTCCCAGCCGAGCGCCTTGGCGCCCTCGACGGTCGCCATCCGCAGCGCCTTGCGCGCCCCGACGAGCGTCGGGTCGAGCCGGGCGTCCTTGAACAGCCCGGCGACCAGGTGGACCTGGCGGTGCAGGTTGAGGTTGCCCGCCGCCGAGACGCCGTCCGTGCCGAGGCCGACCGTGACCCCGGCCTCGATCATCTCCGGGTACCTGCCGATGGCGGTCGCGCCCTTGGCCAGCTTGAGCGAGGTGGACGGGCAGAACGCCACCGACGTGCCGTGCTCGGCGAGCCGCGCGACCTCCGCGTCGGTGAGCGCGACCGCGTGCGCGAGGACGAGGTTGGACCCGAGCCCGCCGCCCTCGGCGACCCGCGTCACCGGCCACCGCCCGTACTTCTTCTCGCTCACCCGCGACTCCTCGATGGAGGACGCGATGTGGTACGTCGTCCCGACCCCGAGCCGTTCGGCCAGGTCGCGGGCGCCGACGTGCAGCTCCAGGCTGCACGGCTCCTTGCCCTCGATGTTCACCCAGCAGCGGATGCGGCCGCCGGCGTGCCCGTTCCAGCGCCGGACCGAGTCCTCCAGGGCCTCCAGGGCGACCTTGTGGTCGGGGAAGAAGTGGTGGTCGACCATCTCCTGCGACCAGCCGGGCGGGATCTCGGCGGGCTTGCGGTCGGCGGCGTGCCGCCCGACGATCCCGCGGATGCCGATCTCGGCGGCGGCGCGGGCGGTGAGGCCCGCGTCGTTCTGGGCGCCCATGTCCAGGAAGCAGGTGGTGCCCGAGCGGAGCATCTCGGTCGCGCCGAGCCGGACGCTGACCGCCTCGTCCTGGTCGTCGACGTGCGCGTAGAAGGGCTTGGCCCAGTGGAACACCCAGGCGCGGGTGGACAGCACGTCCGGGAAGACCGCCCGGCTCAGCGTCTCCGACAGGTGGACGTGGGTGTCGATCAGGCCCGGGATGGCGCCCCGGCCGCGGCCGTCGATGCGCTCGTCGACCGCCGCGTCCCCGAGGCGGGCCAGGACGTCCTCGGTGGGGCCGATGTCCACGATGCGGTCGCCGCGCAGCAGCAGGGCGGCGTCGTGCAGGACGCGGTCACCGGCGTCCACGGTCAACGCGAAATCCAGGTGCTCGATCAGCGTGCTGCGTCCCGCCGCCGCGTCGGATCTGGTCATCGGGGCTCCTCGGGCTCCTTGACGTGCGCTCTTGACGTAGAAGACATCAGTCATATCATATCTGTCGTAATACCAGTTGTCCCAAGGGAGGGGTGCACATGGCCGGTTCGGCCGCGTCCGATGAGATCGCCCGCGGGCTCGCGGCGCGCGCGGCGGAGGCGGGGCTGGACGCCGTCGTCTGCCTGTCCCCGGAGAACGTCGCCTACGCCGCCGGGTTCGTCGTCCCGTCCCAGCCCCTCATGCGCTGGCGGCACGCGGCGCACGTCGTCACCACCGACGGCCGCGAGGCGATGGTCTGCGTCGACATGGAGGAGTCGACGGTCCGGGCCGCCCGCCCCGACCTGGAGGTCCGGGTCTGGGCCGAGTTCACCGGCGACCCGATGGCCGCGCTCGCCGGGCTGCTCCGCGACCTCGGCCTGTCCGCCGGGACGGTCGGCATCGAGCTCGGCTACCTCTCGGTGACCGACCACGGCGCCCTCTCCCGCGCGCTCCCCGGCACCACGCTGCGGGCCGCCGACGACCTGATCGCCCGCGCCCGGCAGATCAAGACGGCCCGGGAGCGGGAGCTGCTGACCCGGCTGTCGCGCATCTCCGACCGGGCCATCGGCGACGCGCTGCGCGCCGTGCGGGCGGGCGACACCGAGATGGACATCGCCGCCGCCCTCACCCGCTCCGTCTACGAGCAGGGCGCGCAGCAGTTCAAGCTGATGATCGTCGCCACCGGGGAGCGCAGCCAGCTGCCGAACGTCGGCCCGACCGACCGCGTCCTCAAGCCCGGCGACGTGTGCCGCGTCGAGATCTTCTCCGTCCTGGACGGCTACCAGGCGGGCGTCTGCCGCACCGCCGTGGTGGGCGACCCGCCGCCCGAGGCCGAGCGGATCTACCGGAACCTCGTCCGGTGCAAGTACCTCGTCCGCGAGTCGATCAAGCCCGGTGCCATCGCCCGCGACGTGTACGCGACGTTCCTCGCCGAGTTCGAGCAGCTCGGCATGCCGCCGATCGGCTTCGTCGGGCACGGCATCGGCGTCAACCTGCACGAGCGCCCCTACCTCGGCCCGTACGGCGACGAGCCGCTGCGGGCCGGGATGGTCCTCGGCATGGAGCCGCTCGTCTACCGCAGCGGACATGGCTTCGGCATGCAGATCAAGGACATGGTCGCCGTTGAGGACGCCGGATGCCGCCTGCTGTCGGACGTCACCGGCACCGACGAGCTCTTCAGGATCGAGGCGTGATGACCGAGACCATCCAGGGCGAGGACGTGGAGGACGTCGACGTCGAGAAGCTGAGCCGGGTCCGGAAGGTCATCGCCGCCCGGATGCAGCAGAGCCTCGCCGGGTCCGCGCAGCTCACGAGTGCCGTCGAGGTGGACTTCGGGCCGGTGATGGCCGCGCGGGCCGCGCACGGGGAGCGGTTCCGCGCCGTGCACGGCGTCTCGCTGTCGCCGCTCGCGGTGGTCGCGGCGGCCGTCTGCCGCGCGCTGCCCGAGCACCGGATGCTGAACGCCACCATCGACGTGGACGCGGGCACCGCCGCCTACCACCGCCGCGTCAACCTCGGCTTCGCGGTCGACACCGGCGCCGGGCTCATGGTGCCCAACGTCAAGGACGCCCACCTGCTGACCGTCGCGGGCCTGGCGCGCGGCATCGCCGACATCGCCGGGCGCGCCCGCGACCGGAAGCTGCGGCCGTCCGACGTGCAGGGCGGGACGTTCACCATCACCAACACCGGATCGCGCGGCTCCCTGCTGGACACCCCGATCCTCAACGCGCCCGAGACCGGGATCCTCGCGGTCGGCAAGGTCGAGCGCCGTCCCGTCGCCGTCGGGTCCGGGGCGGACGAGCGCGTCGAGATCCGCGACATGGCCTACCTGTGCCTGACCTACGACCACCGCCTCGTCGACGGCGCCGACGCCGCCCGGTTCCTCACCGCGGTGAAGGACGTCCTGGAGAGCCGCCCGATCTGGGCCGCCGACCTGGAGATCGGCGATGGCTGACCGGAGGGTCCTGGACCACGTCGGCATGTCCGTGCCCGACCTGGACGCCGCCGTCGCGTTCTTCACCGCGCACTTCGCGGCCCGGGAGGTGTTCCGGCTGCCGCGCGTCGACGGCGGCGCCGGACGGCTCGGCGCCCCGGACGACGCCGCGTTCGCCCTGGCCATGCTCGACATCGGCGGCGCCAGGGTCGAGCTGATCCAGTGGTGGTCGGTGGACGCGGCTGGGGTGCCTCCACGGGCGGATCTCCCGGGCGGCACCCATCTCGGCATCGAGGTGGACGACCTGCCCGGCACGCTCGCCGTGCTCGCCGCCGTCCCTGGCGTCGGCGTCGTGGGGCGGCCCGTCACGTTCGCGGAAGGGCCGACCCCCGGGATGTCCAACGCGTTCATCACCACTCCCTGGGGCGGGCTGATCGAACTGCTCGCGTGGGGACCGGGCTCGTAGTCACCATTCGATGAGGAGCCGCTGGGGCGCGCGGAAGGCGATGTTCGGGACGAACTCGAACCGCTGCGGATCGACCAGCCGCGCGTCCGGAAGGCGCCGGGTGAGGACCTTCAGCACCGTCCGGGCCTCCAGCCGCGCCAGCGGCGCGCCCAGGCAGAAATGGATGCCGCGGCCGAAGCTGAGGTGGTCCGAGGCGTTCTCGCGGTGGATGTCGAACGCGTCCGGGGCGTCGAACGTCCCGGGGTCGCGGTTGGCGGCGCCGAGCAGGAGCAGGAGCTGCGCCCCGGCCGGGACGGTGACGCCGCCGACCGTGACGTCGCGCAGCGCCCGCCGCCGCCACGCGACGACCGAGCTGTCGAACCGCAGGACCTCCTCCACGGCGCCGTCGATCAGGTCCGGGTCGGCGTGCAGCGCCCGCCAGGTCCCCGGCTGCTCCAGCAGCCGCCGCACCCCGTTCGTGATCAGGCTGGAGGTGGTCTCGTGCCCGGCGGTGAGGAACGCGAACAGCACGCTGCAGATCTCGTCGAGCGTGAACACCTCGTCGTCGCCGTCGCGGACCGCGAGGAGCGCGCTGGTCAGGTCGTCCTGCGGCGCCGCCAGCCGGTCGTCGACGAACGCCCGCAGGTAGTCCCAGAACCGCACCATCGCGGCGGCGAGATCCTCCTGCTCGGCGGCGGTGAGCCGGCCCCAGATGAACCGCACCCGGTTGCGCGCCCCTTCCCGGACGGTCGCGACGCCGTCCTCGGGGATGCCGAGCAGGTGCAGGATGACCCGCGCCGGCAGATCCTCCAGGAACGCGCCGACGAGGTCGTCGCCGGGACGGAGCCCCGCCACGGCGGCCTCCGCGCTCGCCGCGACGAACGGTTCGAGCCGCGCCACCCGCCGCGGCGTGAACGCCTTGCCGACGTTCCGCCGGAACCGGGTGTGACCGGGCCGGTCTTTGTTCCCGAGGGCGGGCACGAGCCCCCAGCCGCCCTCGGCCAGCACGCGCCGCGCGCCCTCGCTCAGCTCGGTGATCGGCTGGATCGTGTTGCCCGCCGAGTACGCGCCGGGCGCCAGGAAGATCGCCAGGATGTCCTCCCGCCTGCTCACCACCCAGTGGTCGATCAGCGCGGAGTGGAACACCGGGGCCGTCTCGCGGGCGAGCGCGAAGAACCCGTACGGGTCGTCCAGCATCGCGCCCGCGAACGGGTCGTAACCGGGGTCGGCATGGGCCTCGATCGCATGCATCAGCGGGCTCTCCAATCAGAAGGGAATGTCATGACGGAATTCGCGGGACAGGTCGCGGTGGTCACCGGCGGCGCGGGCGCGCTCGGCCGGTGCACGGCCCGGCGGCTCGCCGGGCTGGGCGCGACCGTGGCCCTGCTGGACGTCGCCGACCCGGCCGCCGCGGTCGAGGAGACCGGGGCGGCGTTCGGCGCCGTCGCCGACCTGTGCGACGAGGCCCAGGTGGACGGCGCGATCGGCGAGGTGCTGTCCAGGTACGGGCGCGTCGACGTCCTGGTCAACAACGCCGGGCTGCACGTCGGGGTGGACCGCGTGCCGTTCTGGGAGATCGGCGCGGACACCTGGGACCGGGTGGTGGAGAGCAACGTCCGTTCGGCCTTCCTGTGCGCGAAGGCGGTCGCGGCCCCGATGCGGGAGGCGCGGCGCGGGCGGATCGTGAACCTCAGCTCCGACACCGCCGTGTTCGGGATGGCGAACTTCCTGCACTACGTGACCGCCAAGGCGGCGATCGTGGGCATGACGCGGGCGCTCGCCCGCGAGCTAGGGCCGGCCGGGATCCCGGTGAACGCGGTCGCGCCCGGCGCCGTCCAGACCCCGGACGTCCTGGCGGCGCTCGGCCAGGACGGCTGGGACCACGTCGTCGGCGGCCAGTGCCTGACCGAGCCGATCACCAGCGAGGACGTCGCGCAGGCCATCTGCTACCTGTGCGGCCCGGCCGCGCGGATCGTGACCGGGCAGACCCTGCTGGTCAACGGCGGCGCCAACATGGGCGCCTTCTGAGGCGAGGTGGTTCCGGCGGCCCCGGCGTCCGTGCTCGGACCGCCGGGGCCGCCGGGGCTCAACCCGCGGGCAGGTACTGCGTCGTGAACGCCTTGGTGTAGTCGAAGTCCTTCGGGACGACGCCCGCCGACCCGAGCTGGTCGCGCAGGGTCTTCCACCGCTCGTCGGTCATCGACCCCGGGCTGGCGCCCAGGTAGCCGCCCTCCTTGATGGTCTTCGCGCCGAAGTCGAAGGTGGTGGGGTCGGTGTCCGGGTTGGTCTTCTGGATCAGCGCCTTCGCCTTGCCGGGATCGGCGGTGAAGTTCTTCCAGCCCTGGACGACCGCGGCGACCACCTGCTTCACCAGCTCCGGGTTCTCCTTGATCACCCGTTCGGTGGTGTAGAGCAGGTTGCCGTAGGGGTTGTAGCCGCCGTCCTTGGCGACGCTGAGCATCGCGAAGTCCTTCACGCCCTCCTTGCGCGCCACATGCGGCTCGGACGTGACGAAGCACTGCTGGACGAACCCCCGCTGCCGCTTGTAGTCGGCCAGCGAACCGGTGTTGTTGATCTCCTCGACCTTGTTCAGGTTGAACCGGTGCTTGAGGTAGTCCCAGTAGGGGCTGGGCGTGCGGGCGACCATGTGGCCGTTGAGGTCCTCGAACTTCTTGATGCCCGCGGGCTTGTGGAACATCATGCACTGCAGGTTGGTGTCGAAGCCCGCGGCGACGGCCACGATCGGCAGGCCGTTCTTGCGCGCGACGAGCACCTCGTCGGCGTTGCCCACACCGAACGTCGCCTGCCCGGAGGTGACCTGCGGGATCGTCTGGATGCCCGGCCCGCCCTGCTTGACGTTGATGGTGACGCCCGCGCCCTTGGCGGGCTGGTCGACGGCGGCCTGCCAGTACCCGCCCTGCTCCGCCTGCGCGAACCAGTTGGTCAGGATGACGGGGTCCTTGGTCGCCCCGCCGCCCGCGGCCTTCCCGGCGCATCCGGCGGACGCGGCCAGCAGCATCACCGCCGCGGCGGCCTTGATACCGATCTTTTTCATGAGAGTCCCTTTCGTTGTCGGCTCGGGTCTCCGGCTCGGGTGTCCGGCTCAGGTGTCGTCGCGCATGGCGGACTCGTGCCAGGAGCGCAGCAGCCGGTTGCCGAGGACGGACACGGTGAAGAAGAACGCGAAGCCCAGCAGCGTCGCCGCCAGCACCTCGGCGAACAGCAGGTCGGTGGCCAGCCGTGACTGCGCGAAGATGACCTTCACGCCGAGGCCGCCCTCCTGGCCGCCGGAGCCGATGATGAACTCGCCGACGATCGCGCCGATCACCGACAGCCCGGCCGAGACGCGCAGCCCGGCGAAGATGTTCGGCAGGGCGCCCGGCAGCCGCAGCTTGAGGAACTGCACCCGGCGCGGTGCCGTGTGCATCCGGAACAGGTCGAGGTGGTTGCGGTCGGCCGACAGCAGCCCGAGCAGCGTGTTGCTGAGGATCGGGAACACCGAGATCATGAACGAGATCACGATCACCGATGTCTGGTTGTAGCCGAACCACAGCACGATCACCGGCGCCACCGCGACGATCGGGACGGTCTGCAGCAGCACCGCGTACGGGTAGAAGCTGCGCTCCAGCGGTTTGGCCAGGCTCATCACGATCGCGCCGAACATCCCGACGACGATCGCGAGCAGGAACCCGGCCGCCGCCTCCACGAACGTGATCCGCAGGCCGGACAGCAGCGTTTCGGCGTTGTCGACGGCGGCCTGGTACACCGCGTTCGGGCGCGGCAGCAGGTAGTTGGTGGAGCCGTACACGGTCGCCGACAGCAGCCACCAGCCGCCGATGACCAGCACGAACACCAGCGCCGGCGGGCCGGCGGTGCGCAGCAGCCTGCCGCTCGACGAGCCTTTTCCGTTCGATGAGCCCTTACCGATCGACGAGCCCTTGCCGTTCAACGGGAGACCTCCCTCAGACAGGCGGCGACCTCGGCGCCGAGCGCCGAGAACTCCGGGGTTTCGCGCAGGGTGGGGGACCGCGGGTACTCGAAGGGGATCTCGAAGATCCGCGCGATCCGGCCGGGGCGCGGCGACATCACGACCACCCGGTGCGAGAGGTAGATCGCCTCGTAGAGGTTGTGGGTGACGAACACCGAGGTGAAGCCCTCGGCGCCCCAGATGCTCAGCAGCTCGTCCTGGAGGGTCTCGCGGGTGATCTCGTCGAGCGCCGAGAACGGCTCGTCCATCAGGAAGAACTTCGGGCGCAGCGCGAGCGCCCTGGCCAGCGACAGCCGCATCCGCATGCCGCCGGACAGGTTGCGCGGGTAGGACTTCTCGAAGCCGGCGAGGCCGACCATCTTCAGCGCCGCCGCGGCGCGCTCGACCCGCTCCTCCTTCGGGACGCCTTCAAGTTCGAGCAGCAGCCGGGCGTTGCGCTCCACGGTCCGCCACGGCAGCAGCGTGGGGTCCTGGAACACGAACGCCCGGCGGTGCTCGTCGGGGAGTTCGACCGTTCCCGCGCTGGGCTCGGTCAGCCCGGCGATGATGCGCAGCAGGGTCGACTTGCCGCAGCCGGACGGGCCGAGCAGGCTCACGAACTCGCCGCCGGCCATGTCGAGATCGACCGGGGCGAGCGCCTCGGTCCCGTTCGGGAAGGTCTTGGCCACCGCGCGCACGCGGAGCCGTGCGGCTGCGGACACCGCGGCCGGGGGCGGGGAAGCCTCCTGATGGGCCATGAGCCGTACACCGCCTTTCTGGAGTTGATCTCCTGTTACGGGTGGGACATCGGACGCGACCGCCCCGCGCGGGGGCGGCCACGTCCGGCGGTTCACTGGGACGGCAGGAACTTGGTCGTGAAGGCCCCCTTGACGTCGGTGGAGCCGGGCACGAGCCCGGCCTCGGCGACCTGGTCGCGGATCTTCAGCCACTGGGTTTCGGTCATGGCGCCGGGCGGGGTGGAGACCCAGCGCCCGGACCGCATCACCTGCGCGGCGAAGTCGACGACGCCGGGGTCGGTGTCCTTGTTGGCGGCGACGATCGCCTGCTTGCCGACCGCCGGGTCGGCGCGGAACGCGTCCCAGCCGCGCGCGACGCGCGCCACCACCGACTTGACCAGCTCCGGGTCGCGCTTGATGGTCTGCTCGGTGGTGAACAGCACGTTGCTGTAGGCGGCGTAGCCGCCCTGGTCGGAGATCGACAGCGTGGTGACCGGGACGCCGTCGCGCTTGAGGTAGAACGGCTCGGACGTCACGTAGCACTGCTGGACGAGCCCCTTGTCCTTCTTGAAGGCCGCCAGCGAGCCGGTGTAGTTGATCTCCTGGACGCGGTCGAGCTTGTAGTGCCGCTTGAGGTACTCCCACCAGGGGCGGCTCTGCACCCGCGCGACCTTGCGTCCGTCCAGGTCGGCGAAGCCCTTCACGCCCGCGCTCGCGTGCGCGGTCAGGCAGGTGATGTTGGCCCGGAACGGCGCGAACACCGCCACGATCGGCAGGCCCTCGCGGCGCGCGACGAGCAGGTCGTCCGCGCCGGTGGCCACCCCGAACACGGCCTTGCCCGCGGCGACCTGCGGGATCGTCTGGATGCCGGGGCCGCCGGGCAGCACCTTGATGGCGCGTTCCTCCGCCCCCTTGCCGGGCTTCTGCTCGGCCGCCTGGAAGTAGCCGCCCAGCTCGGCCTGGGGGAACCAGTTGGCGAGGATCGTGACCGGCCCGGACCCCTCCGCCGCGTCACGGGCGCAGCTCGCGGCCATGGGCGCGAAGAGCATCAGCGCCGCCACGGCGGCGGTCAGCCTCCGGCGGGCCGGATCGGGCGGTCGTCTCGGAGTGGTGGTCGGGGTCGGGGTCGGGCTCGGGGTGGTCGGGATCAGCGGCGGCTTGCTGGGACGCGGGAAGGCCATGCTTCCTCTCTCCGGCCGGCGGCACGGGAGACATCGGACGTCTCCACGGCGACTGGTATGACATGTACCACTGGCCTGATGTGTGATATGCATTGTCTAGGTCAGCAACCACTCCTTCGCAACCCCTCAAGGCATCGTTAACAAAGCCGTTACGGACGGTCCTGAATCCGCCCGGAAGGGATCAGCCCATGTCCGAAACCCGTCATCGCCCGGACTGGACCCCGCTTCGGCTCCCCGCCGCGGACCACTCCTTCTTCCGCGCCGGCGGCCCGGAACTGGTCACCACCGACCCGACGACCGGCGAGACGGTCGCGGTGCTGGCGACGTCCACGCCCGCCGACGTCGAAGAGCTGGTCGGGCGCGCCCGCGACGCGTTCCGCACCGCCAGGTGGCGCAACGACGGCGCGATCCGCGCCCGGGTCCTGTTCCGCTACGCCGAAGCGCTGCGCGCCGACGTCGACCGGCTCGCGACCCTGCTCACCCGCGAGCAGGGCAAGACGATCGGCGAGGCCCGCAACGAGGTGCTCGGCTCGGCCGAGATGGTCGAGTTCTACGCGGGCATGGCCCGTACCCTCTACGGCCGCTCGATCGCGCTCGGCGACCACGCCCACGGCGTGGTGCTGCGCGAGCCGATCGGCGTCGTCGGGATCATCACGCCCTGGAACTGGCCGCTCGTGCTGCTGGTGCGGGCCCTCGCCCCGGCCCTCGCCGCCGGGAACGCCTGCGTCGTGAAGCCCGCCAGCCTCACCCCGGCCGTCACCGTCGAGGCGCTGGCGCCGCTCGCCGCCGACCCCGACCTGCCGGACGGGATCCTCGGCTGCGCGGTCGGCTCGGGCGGCGTCACCGGCGACGCGCTCGTCGGCCACCCCGACGTCCACATGATCGCGTTCACCGGCGAGACCGGCACGGGCGTGGGCGTGATGAAGCGCGCGGCCGACGACCTGCGCAAGGTCTCGCTGGAGCTGGGCGGCAAGTCGCCGAACATCGTCTTCGCCGACGCCCGCATGGACAAGGCCATCGAAGGGGCCCTCAACGCCGTCTTCACCACCACCGGCCAGATCTGCACGGCGGGCAGCCGGTTGCTGGTCGAGGAGTCGGTGCGGGAGGAGTTCGTCGGACGTCTCGCCGAGCGGACGCGCGCGCTACGGCTCGGCGACCCGCTGGACCCGTCCACCCAGATAGGCCCGGTGGTGTCGCTCGGCCAGCAGCGCGAGGTCAACGAGTACATCGAGCTGGGCCGCAAGGAGGGCGACATCCTCGCCTCCGCGGAACTGCCCGGCGGCCTGCCCGAGGGCGCGTTCGTCGCGCCGACGCTGGTCGGCGGGCTGGCGCGCGACTCGCGGCTCGTCCAGGAGGAGATCTTCGGGCCGGTGCTGACCGTCCAGGGCTTCGCCGACGAGGACGAGGCCATCACGCTCGCCGAGGACACCGAGTTCGGGCTCGCCGCCGGGATCTGGACCACCGACCTCGACCGCGCCTGGCGGGTCGGCCGCGCGGTCAGCGCGGGCACCGTGTGGATCAACACCTACCACCACTTCTACGGCGAGGCCGAGGTCGGCGGGTTCAAGAAGTCGGGCCTCGGCCGCCAGCAGGGCGTCGAGGGGATCGCCGAATTCACCGAGACCAAGCACCTGAACTTCGACTCCAGCCCGACCCTCTGGTAACCACCCCGACCTTCCGGCAACCCGAGACTTAGAAGGAGAACGCCGATGCCGTTCGTCACCGTGCACCTGTGGGAGGGGCGCACCGTCGACCAGAAACGCGCGCTGACCAAGGCCATCACCGACGCGATGGTCGAGCACGTGGGGGCGCGCCCGGACGGGCTGCACGTGGCCATCCAGGAGTACCCGAAGGAGAACTGGGCCCGCGCGGGCGTCCTGGGCACCGACAGGACCGACGCATGAGCGGCGCGCACGTGCTCGACGCGCTGATCCCCGACAACACGGCGCTGCTCCTGATCGACATGCAGAACGCGTTCGTCCACGACGAGGGGACGCTCGGCGTCTCCGGTGTGGACGTCAAACCCGCGCAGGCGACGATCGAGCCGGTCAGGCGGCTGGCGGAGGCGTTCCGCGCGGCGGGGCTGCCGGTGATCTGGACGAAGCAGGTCCACCTCGAAGCCGACGCCGCGCGGGCCCGCAAGGTGCTGCCGTCCCACACCAGCAAGCGCAAGCGCGTGTCGGCGGTGTCCGGCTCCTGGGACGCCGCGTTCATCGACGAGCTGGCCGACCTCGCCGACGACCCGACCTACGTCGTCACCAAGCACAGGTTCGGCGCGTTCTACGAGACCCGGCTCCAGTCGCTGCTGGACATGCTCGGCGTCCAGGGCCTCTTCGTGGCGGGCGTGACCGCCAACGCCTGCGTGGAGACGACGCTGCGCGAGGCGTACCTGCGCGACTACGACGTCGTCGCCGTCACCGACGGGATCGCCGCCGTCCGGCCCGAGTGGACCGCCACGGCCGAGGCCGTGTGGGCGCAGTATCTCGGCGTCCTCGCCACCAGCGACGAGGTCGCCTCCTGGCTGGAGCGGGCCGCGACGCCGCGCGCGCTCCAGGTCCACCACCTGCTGCTGGAGGCGGTCGACCTGGACGCCTCCGTCGACTTCTACACCAACGTGCTGGGCTTCACCGTCCGCAAGCGCGAGGACTTCCGCGACGGGCGCCGCCTCGTCGTCACCCATCAGGGGCTCGGCCTCACCGAGGGCGGCACCGGCGCGGGCGGCACGCTGCAGCACCTGTGCTTCTCCGCGCGCGACGTCGACGGGATCGCCGAGCGCGCCCGCGCCGCCGGGCACCGCATCGTGCGCGGCCCGGGTCCCGGCCCGTACGGACACACCGTCTACGTCGCCGACCCCGACGGCCATGAGATCGAGCTCGCCGAAGTCGAACCGTCCACGCCCTGACCCCGGGGAGACCCCTTGAAGATCAACGACATCCAGGTCCACCTGGTGCGGCTGCCCGCCCGCCGCGACCACAACTGGGCCTCGAAGATGAACACGCCCATCGGGCACCACGCGATCATCGAGCTGACCACCGACGAGGGCGTCACCGGCTGGGGCGAGGCGCCCGCCGGCGGCACCTGGGGCGGCGCGCACATGCGGTACTACGGCGAGACGCCGGAGACCGTCCGGCACATCGTCCTGGACCACCTGCGGCACGCGGTCGTCGGCCTCGACCCCGCCGACATCGGCGTGCTGCACGCCCGCATGGACAAGGTGATCAAGGGCCACCCGTACGCGAAGGCCGCTATCGACGTCGCCTGTTACGACGCGGCGGGCAAGGCGCTCGGCGTCCCGGTGTCGACGATGCTCGGCGGGCGGCACCGCGACGGCATCGAGGTCGCGCACTCGCTCGGCATCATGGACCTGGACCGCTGCTACGCCGAGGCCGAGCAGGCCGTCGCCGAGGGCGCGAAGACCATCAAGTGCAAGACCGGCCTCGACCCCGACCGCGACGTCACGCTGGTGCGCGAGCTGCGCCGCCGACTGGGCGACGAGGTCAAGATCCGGGTGGACGGGAACGAGGGCTACGCCTCCGTCCACCAGGCGATCGAGGTGACCCGGCGGCAGGAGGAGCACGGCATCCTGCTGTGCGAGCAGCCCCTCGCGGGCGCCCGCGACCTGGCCCGGGTGGCGTCCGGCATCGGCAGCCCGGTCATGGCGGACGAGTCGGCCTGGACCGTCCACGACATCCTTGAGCTGCACGAGCTCGACGCGGCGGCGTGCTTCTCCTGCTACGTCACCAAGCCCGGCGGCCTGTACCGGGCGCGGCGGCAGGCCGAGATCGCCGAAGACCTCGGCATGTACTGCGACATCGGCGGCTCCATCGAGACCGGCATCGGCAACGCCGCCAACCTCCAGCTCGGCACCGCGCTGCGCATCGCGACGCTGCCGAGCGTCTGCCCGGTGTCCAGGCCCGCCGGGTCGGACGGCCCGGACATCGCCGGGATCTACTACCTCGACGACCTCATCACCGAGCCGTTCCGGTTCGTGGACGGGCAGGTCATGGCCCCCGACGGCCCCGGCCTCGGCATCGAGGTCGACCGCGCGAAGATCGACAAGTACCGGGTATGAGGGTCGCGGTGCTCGGGGCCGGGGCGGGCGGGCTCGCGGCCACCGCCGAGCTCACCCTCGCCGGGCATGACGTACGGCTGTGGAACCGCAACCCGATGACGCTGGCACCGCACGTCGAGCGCGGCGCCGTCGCGTACGCGGGTGTCTTCGGGGAGGGCGAGGCGGTCCCGGAGGTCATGACGACCGAACTGGCCGAGGCGCTGCGCGGCGCCGAGGCCGCGGTCGTCTGCCTGCCGAGCATCGCGCACCGCGCGCTGTTCGCGGACCTGGCCCGGCTGCCCGTCCAGGTCCCGATCGTGCTCAACCCCGGGCACACCGGCGGCGCGCTGCACGCGCGGGCCGTGTTCGCCGAGCACGGGACGAAGCTCCCGCCGCTCGCCGAGTTCTCCACGCTGACCTACGTGGCGCGCGTCCGCTCCGGGACCGTGGTCACGACGGGGCGGGCTGGAACGGTCCGGGCCGCGTGCCTGCCGGGCGGGGACGAGGCGCTCGACTGCGCGCTCCGGCTGTTCCGGGGGGCGTCACCGGTGCCGGACGTGCTCGCGTCCAGCCTGTCGAACGTGAACCTGGTGCTGCATCCGCCGGGCGCGGTGCTGGGCGCCGCCTGGGTCGAGGCGACGCAGGGCGGTTTCACCTTCTACGTCGAAGGCATGACGCCCGGCGTCGCCCGCGTCCTGGAGTCGCTGGACGGTGAGCGCCGCGCCGTGGCCCAGGCGTTCGGCCATGCGCTGCCGGGGCTGCTCGCCGAGATGACCGCGATCGGCACCGCCGACCCGGTCGCGGCGGAACGCGGCGACGTCGCCGGGGCCGTGCGCGGCGGGGCGGCCAACCGCGAGATCGCCGCCCCGGCCTCGTTCGCGCACCGCTACTACCGCGAGGACCTGCCGTACGGGCTGCTGCCCTTCACCGTCCTCGCCGGGATCGCGGGCGTGCCCGTCCCGACCGCGAACGCGCTGCTCACGCTGGGCGCCACCGCGACCGGCGAGGACCCGTCGGCCGAGGGCCTGACCGCCGCCCGGCTGGGGTTGGCGGGCCTGGACGCCGGCGGCGTCCGCGCCGTCGTACGAGCCTGAAAGGGACCCATGGAACTGTCACATCGAGTGATCGCGGTCGTCGGCGGCGACGAGCGCGAACGAGAGATCGCCAGGCTCGCCGCCACCACCGGCGCGACCGTCCGGGCCTACGGATTCCCCTGGCCGGACGGCGGGATCGAGGGCGTCGCCCGCGCGGCGACGGCGGCCGAAGCCTTGGACGGCGCCCACTACGCGCTGTTCCCCATTCCGGGGATCGCGTCCGACGGCGTCCTGTTCGCGCCCGCCGCTCCGGAGCCGATCCTGCCGGACGCCGCGCTGCTGTCCCGGCTCGCGCCCGGCGCGACGATCATACTCGGCGAGGCCGACGAGCGGCTCCGCAAGGCCGCCGCCGAGCACGACATCGCGCTCTCCGAGTACGAGCACGACACCGAGCTGATGCTGCTGCGCGGCCCGGCGATCGTGGAGGGCGCGCTGCAGCTCGCCATCGCCGAGACCGACGTGACGATCCACGCCGCCGACGTCGGCGTGGTCGGGCACGGCAACATCGGCCGCCTGCTCGCGCGGACCCTCGTCCTGCTCGGCGCGCGGGTGCACCTGTTCGCGCGCAACCCGGTGCAGCGTGCCGACGCGCTTTCGGCGGGCTGCGTCCCGCACCCGCTGGCCGAGCTGCCGGAGCGGGCCGCCGGGCTGCCGATGCTGTTCTCGACCGTCCCGACGCGGGTCGTCGACCGCGAGGTGCTGGCGGCGCTGCCCCCGGCGAGCCTGGTCATGGACCTGGCCGCGCCGCCCGGCGGCATCGACCTGGACGCCGCGCGGGCACTTGGCCACCGGGCGGTCTGGGCACGCGGGCTCGGCCGCCGCGCCCCCGTGACGGTCGGCGCCAGCCAGTGGTCGGGGATCTCCCGGCGTATCGCCGAGATCGAGGAGGGCAAGGCATGAAGGCTGATCTGGTCCTGCGCGGCGGGCGCGTCGTCACCCACACCGGCGAGTTCCACGGCGGTGTCGCGGTGCGCGGCGGGCGCATCGTCGCGGTCGGCGCGGACGGCGACCTCCCGGCGGGGACGCGGGAGATCGACCTCGACGGGCGCGTCCTGATGCCCGGCGTGATCGACCCGCACTGCCACCTCGGCGTCGACTACGACTACGACGAGGACATGCGCACCGAGACGGCGGCTGCCGCCAGCGGCGGCGTGACCACCGTCCTGCTCTTCGCGCGCAATCCGAACGGCGGCTACGTCGACTTCTACAAGGAGCGGCGGGCGCGCGGCGAGGCGCAGTCGAGCATCGACTTCGGGTTCCACTGGGGCATCCAGCGCGAGGAGCACATCGCCGACATCCCGCGGGTCGCGGCCGAGACCGGCGTCCAGTCGTTCAAGTGCCACATGGGCTACGAGCCCGGCAACCCGATCGGGATCCGCTCGTCCACAGACGCGTGGGTGTACGGGGCGATGCGCGAGGCGGCGAAACTGCCCAACGGCGTGGTCTCCGTGCACTGCGAGAACACCGAGCTTGCCGCGATGCTCAAGGAGGAGATGAAGGCCACCGGGCGACAGGACCTGGGCGCCTACACGGAATCGCGCCCGTCCTTCGTCGAGGAGGAGGCCATCGTCCGGGTCATCAAGCTCGCCGAGCTGACCGGCTGCCCGCTCTACATCGTGCACACCTCGGTCGGGCGCGGTCCGGAGATCGCCGCGCAGGCCCGCGCCCGCGGCGTGGACGTGACCGTCGAGACCTGCCCGCACTACCTGACCCGCACCGCCTACGACCCCGACCTGGACGCCCGCGCCAAGATCTCCCCGCCGCTGCGCGACCGGCACGAGCAGGACGGCCTGTGGCGCGCCCTCCTCGGCGGCAACATCGGCACGATCGGCACCGACCACGTCCCGTTCCGCAAGAACGGCGGCGACCTGTGGACGGAGAAGCCCGGCGTGGTGTCCTTCGCCTGGGAGCTGCCGCTGATGCTGCACCACGGGGTGCACGAGCGCGGCCTGCCGCTCAGCGACCTGGTGCGGATGAACTCCTACAACCCGGCCCGCCGGTTCGGGCTGCTTCCGCGCAAGGGCGCGCTCCAGATCGGCGCGGACGCCGACCTGGTCGTGGTCGACCTGGACGAGGAGCGTCCCGTCGTCCACGGCGGCAAGGGCACCTGCCTGTGGGAGGGACACCGGCTCAAGGGCTGGCCGGTCATGACGTTCTCGCGCGGCCGCCAGGTCTACGCCGACGGGAAGTGCGACGACTCCGAGCAGGGCAACGGCCGCTGCGTGAACGTCCCCGAATAACCGAACGAGAGGTGGCGCGGTGCTGCGCTCTGTGTCCATCGAGATGATGTGGCGGGACCGCCCGTACGCCGAACGGGCGCGGGCGGCCGGGGCCGCCGGGTTCGACCTGGTCGACCTCTGGGACCGCCGGACCAGCGACATCGACGCCGTCGCCGCCGCGTGCCGCGACTCCGGCATCGGCGTGAACGGCTTCTTCGGCAACCGCGACCGTCCGCTCTGCGACCCGTCCGGGCGGCAGGCGGTGCTGGACGAGATCGCCCGCTCCCTGGACGCCGCCGTCGCGGCCGGCGCCCGCCAGCTGCACGTGTTCTCGAACGCGATCAGCGAGGGCCGGGTCGTCCCGTCGCCGCCGCTCCCGGCCGAGACGCTGCACGGCGCCTGCGTCGAGGCGGTGTCGGCCGCGGCCGATCTCGCCCGGGGCAGCGGGGTGACGCTCGTCCTGGAGCACCTCAACACGGTGTTCCTGCCCGGATATCTGTGGGGCGACGTCCCGGCGGTCGTGACGGTCGCGCGCGAGATCGCGGACCCGGTGGTCGGGGTCGCGTTCGACGTCTTCCACCAGCAGCTGTGCAGCGGCCGGCTCACCGACCACCTGGAGGCCGCCGCGCCCTGGATGGCGCGGTTCGACTTCGCGGGCGTCCCCGGACGGCACGAGCCCGGCGCCGGCGAGGTCGACGCCGGGCACCTGCGCGGCGTCCTGGACCGGCTCGGCTGGGACGGGACGATCACGTTCGAGACCGTCCCCAGCGACGGCCGCCCCGAGACCGCCATCGCCGCGATCGACGAGTTCTTCCCGGCCGCGTGGTGCCGGGGCACGCGTGAAGGAGCCTGACATGGACCATCCGAACCTCGACGGGAAGGTCGCCGTCGTCACCGGCGCCGGGTCGTACACCGGACAGGGCGCGGCCGAGGCGCGGCTGCTGGCGCAGCACGGCGCGACCGTGGTCGTGACCGACCTGCCGGGCGGCGACGGGGAGAAGGTGGCCGCCGAACTGGCCCGCCCAGGACGCTTCCTGCCGCTCGACGTCACCGACGAGGCGGCCTGGAGCGAGCTCATGGCGACCGTGCGAGCCGACCACGGGGGCGTCGACATCCTGGTGAACAACGCCGGGGTGTGGCTCCACGCGGGCCTGGCCGACACCTCGCCCGAGCAGTACCGGCGGGTCGTCGAGGTCAACCAGACCGGCGTCTACCTGGGCATGTACGCGGTCGCGCCGCTGATGCGGGCGGCGGGCGGCGGCTCGATCATCAACACCTGCTCTACGGCGGGCCTCAAGGGCGGCGGCATGCCGTTCGCCTACGCCGCCAGCAAATGGGCCGTGCGCGGCATGACCCGCACCGCCGCGTGGGAGCTGGCCGCGGACGGCATCCGGGTCAACGCGATCTGCCCCGGCGTCATCGACACCCCGATGATCGAGGGCGGCGCGGAGAACCGGGCACGGCTGGCCGGGTTCATCCCGTCCGGGCGGCTCGGCACCCCCGAGGAGATCGCCGACCTGGTCGTGTTCCTGGCCGGGGACGGCAGCCGCTACATCTCCGGCGCCGAGATCGCCATCGACGCCGCGTTCACCGCCTGATGCCGGCGTCCTCCCCGCATTACGTGGTGCTCTGCCGGGACGTGCCCGATTCGGCCTCCCTGCGCCGGGCCGTCCTGGCGGAGCACCGCCGTTACGTGGACGAGCGCGCCGACCTGATCAAGCTGTCCGGCCCGCTCCTGGACGAGGACCGCGTGACCCGCCGCGGCCAGCTCTTCGTGCTGGAGGTCCCGGACCGGGAGGCGGCGGAGGCGTTCATCGCCGCCGACCCGTTCACCCGCGCCGGCGTCTTCGCCACCGTCGAGATCGACCCGCTGCTCCCGATCTTCGGCGACGGCCGCCGCACCTGACGGCCGCCGCACCTGACGGCCGCCGCTCCCGACGGCCGTCGCACCTGGCGGGCTCAGCTTCCCTGCTCCACCGGCTCCAGCCCGGCGGCCTGGTCCTTGACCGGCTCCTCCGTCCGCCGGTGGACGGGCTCGCTCCCGGCCGCGACGACCGGCCACCGCCGCCGCGCCACCGCCATGGAGGCCAGGTAGAGCGCGCCGACCGTCACCGCCGTCACGACGATGTTCAGGTACTGCGCCGGCACCGTCGTGTTGATGAAGTAGCCGGCGACCACCCAGAACAGCGCGATCCAGTTGAAGCCCCGCCAGTAGGCGTAGCGGGAGTCGGTGCGGAACAGGGCGGGCACGTCCAGCCGGGTCTTCAGCAGGATCGCGTAGTGGGCGACGAAGACACCGGCCATGGGCGCGAACAGGTCGGCCAGGTACTCCATATAGCTCGTGTAGTTGTCGACCAGGCCGGGTGCGAGCGAGGCGCCGAGGCCGATCACGCCGACGAACAGCGTCCCCCAGAAGCGGCCGATGCGGGAGAACAGCGTGGTGATCGCCAGCCCGGCCGTGTAGAGGTTCTGGACGTTGATCGTCCAGTTGTCCAGGACGATGTAGACGAGGATCAGCAGGAGCAGCCAGACCGCGCCCTGGGTGGCGGTCACGATCACGTCGAAGGCGTTGTCGCTGTCGCCCTGCACGGCCGCGACGGCGTACCCGCCCAGGAACGAGCAGATCAGCTGGCCGACGACCGCCGCCAGGAACGTGCCGATCCACATGTCGACGCGGGTGCGCGAGTAGCGGCAGAAGTCGGCCGCGTCGGTGAAGTTGGAGAACCACGCGGCGGCCATGCTGGTGGTCCACAGCGCGATCAGCGCGACCTTGCCGTGGCCGGTCCCGGCGAAGGAGAACACCGCGTCGGCGTGGAAGCTCTCCTTGGGATAGGTCATCAGCATGATGACGATGACCACGGAGAACGCGATCTTCAAAACGAACGCGACCCGGGACAGCGCCTTCAGCGAGCCGTACCCGACCGTCGCCACCAGGATCTGGAAGACGGCGAAGCAGACGATGATCAGCGACTGGGAGATCTCCCGGTCGAGCAGGGAGCGCAGCACCGCCGCGATCCCGATGCCGCCCGCGACGGTCTGGAACGCGAACCAGTACACGCTGGACACCGCGCGCAGCACCGAGGTGACGGCGGCGCCGCGCGTCCCGAACACCGCGCGCATGCTCACCAGGCCGGGGATGCCGTAGTCGACGCCGACGGTGGCGGCGACCAGGTAGGCGCTGAAGCCGACCACGATGCTGAGGAAGCCGGTGAGGGTCGCCTCCCACAGCGACATCCCGGCGGCGATCAGCGCACCGCTGATCACGATGGTGCCGGGGTTGACGACGAAGTTCAGGACCATGGCGAAGATGTCCCACCAGCGGACGGTCCGCAGCTCGTCCGGGACCACCTCGGCCCCGAACTGCTCGACCCGTTTCGGCTGGCGGTACCTCTTGGCAAGTGCGTCTTCGACGTGTTGTGAGTCCGTCATCTCCCCGCTCCCGCCCCTGGTCACATGTAATACATGTGCTGACCTTACCTATGTGGGTTGCGGGTGACAATGCCCACGGCACGCCGTTCACCTGCGACTTTAGGGTCGATGCCGGGAATGCCGAAACCGGCCGGTGCCGCGCACCGGCCGGTGAAAGGGGGCTGGCGGAAGGGCTCAGCCCTTGCCGGGAAGGTCCTCGTACCACTCGCGGATCGCCAGCATGTGCTTCTGCATGGCCTTGCGCGCCCGGGCCGCGTCCCGGCTCTTCAGCGCGGTCACGATGGCCTGGTGGTCGCGGATGGAGCGGGTGAGCTGGCCCTCGCGCGAGAACGTCGCGGGACGGGACTCGGTCATGACGTCGTTGAGCTCGCCGAGCAGCCGCGGCAGCAGCTCGCCGCCGGTGGCCCGCGCGATGGACAGGTGGAACTCCACGTCCAGCCGCGACACCTCGGCGAGGTTCGGCTTGTCCTGCGCGGCCGCAGCCTGGAAGACCTCCTGGGCCCGCTCGATCTCGGCCAGGCCCTCGTCGGTCGCGTGCTCGGCGACCTCGGCCGCGGCCAGCTCGTCGAGGGCGCCGCGGACCTTGTTCAGCTCGATGAGCTCGTCGCGGTGCAGCTCCAGGTACTTGGCGAACGGCTCGGCGTACTGCTCGTTGATGCTCTTGCGGACGAACGCGCCCCGCCCGTGCCGGATCTCGATGATCTTCATCGCCTCCAGGCCGGCGAGCGCCTCGCGCACGCTGACCCGGCTGACGCCGAACGTGTCGCACAGCACCCGCTCGGAGGGCAGCATGGCCCCGGCCGGGATGTCGCCGCGCTCGATCGCCCCCAGCAGCTGCTCGCGCACCTGCTGGGTCGGGCTCGTACGCTCGACCGCGGTGAACCCGCCCATGCCGGGGGACGCCTCGTACTTGGCGGTCATGACCTTCGCTCCTCCGCTGGGCGCGCCGCGACCTACGGACATGCGTCACTGGCGGCGAAAGCAGCATACCAGCACATGTGACATGTCAGGCCACTGCATTTCCAAGTCCCGGCCAACTTCGAGACAGGCCCTGGCCGGCGCCCGCGTCCAGCAGGTGGGCGACCACCTGCTGGTGGTTCGGGCCGCCGTCGCCGAGGATGATCGCCTCCAGCAGCGCGGTCCAGCCGAGGTCGTTCACGTGGTCGACCTTGATGGACGTCGTCCGCAGCACTTCCCGCACGTAGGCGGCGCGGCCGGATCAATCGATCGGCTGATGCGCGGCCCGCCGGGGCGGGCGAGGCTTGCGCCGATGCGGGACGGGGAGACAGGGGACGTGACCAGGACCGAAGGCCGGATCCGGCTGGCGATGCACGCCGGGTTCTTCCTGCTGCTGGCCGCGTCCGCGTCCCGGTTCGTGGCCGGGCACGGGCTGGACGGCGCCACGCCGCTGGTGCTCACGCTCACGGGGGTGCTCGGCGCCGGTTACGCGCTCGGCGTCGCCTTCTGGGACGCGCTCGGCCGCCACGGGCGCCTCGCCTGGCTGGGCGCCGTGGTCGCGTGCTGGCTGGCGCTGGTCGGCGCCGCCCCGAGCTTCGCCTGGTGCGCGGTCCCGCTGTTCTTCGCCGCGCTGCGGCTGCTGTCGCCGCGCGCCGCCATCGCCGCCGTCGTGGTGATCACCGGTGCGGTGATCTTCGCGGGCCTCTACCTCGCGGACCGCGTGGACCCGAGCCTGGTGCTCGCCCCGATCGCGGTCGCCGCGATGGCCGCCGTCATCTTCCTGGAGCTGCAGCGGCTCGTCGGCGAGCTCGTCCGCACCCGCGGCGAGCTGGCCGACACGCAGCGCGCGGCGGGCGTCCTGGAGGAGCGCGAACGGCTGTCCCGCGAGATCCACGACACGCTCGCGCAGGGCCTGGCCAGCATGGAGATCCTGCTCCAGGCGGCCGACCGGCAGTGGGACACCTCGCCGGCGGACGCCCGCCGCCATCTGCGGCAGGCCGCCGACGCCGCCGCCGCGAACCTTGACGAGGCGCGCCATTTCGTCTGGGCGCTGGCCCCGCCCGCGCTGGCGTCCGGGTCCCTGCTCGCGGCGCTCGGCGAGCTGGCCGGGGCCGGGCCGGAGGCGGGCCCGCGGGTACGGTTCCGGACGGAGGGGGACGAGTACCCGGTGGACGTCGAGGTGCAGGCCGTGCTGCTCCGCGTCGCGCAGGGCGCCGTCGCCAACGCGCGCGAGCACGCGGACGCGGCCACGATCATGATCACGCTGACCTTTCTCGACGACGCCGTGTCCCTGGACGTCGCCGACGACGGCACCGGGTTCGACCCCGGGGCGGCCGCGTCCGCCAGGGGACGCGGGTACGGGCTCCGCGCCATGCGGGACCGGCTCGCCGAGGTCGGCGGCTCCCTCGCGGTCGAGAGCGCCCCGGGCGCCGGGACGGTCATCGCCGCCACGGTCCCCCGTGAACGGGAGCACGGGGAGTGACCGTGGTCCGGGTGACGATCGTGGACGACCATCCCGTCGTCCGGGCCGGGCTGCGCGCCCTGCTCGGCGGCGAGCCGGACCTAGAGGTGGTCGCGGAGGCGGCGGACGGCGAGGAGGCGGTCCGGCTGGCCGGGGCCGTCCCGACCGACCTCGTCCTGATGGACCTGCAGCTCGGCGCGGGCATCGACGGCGTCGAGGCGACCCGCCGCATCCTCGCGCTGCCGGACCCGCCGCGTGTCCTCGTCCTCACCACCTACGACTCCGACGCCGACATCTCCCGCGCGATCGCGGTCGGCGCGGCGGGCTACCTGCTCAAGGCGGGCCCGCCGGACGAGCTGTTCCGCGGCATCCGCACGGCCGCGCGCGGCGAGACGGCGCTGTCGCCGGGGATCGCGTCCCGGCTGATGGACCGGATGCGCGAGCCCGCCCCGTCCCTCAGCCCCCGCGAGATCGAGATCCTCGAACTGCTGGCCGAGGGCCTGTCCAACCAGCGGATCGCGCGCCGCCTGTTCATCAGCGAGGCCACCGTCAAGACGCACCTGGTGCACATCTTCGCCAAGCTCGGCGTCGACACCCGCACGGCCGCCGTCACCGTGGCCGTCGAGCGGCGCCTCATCCGCCTCCCCGGCTGACCCGGGCCCGCCAACCGATGGGTCGATGCCCGTATCAACCCATCGGTTGATTTCGCCGTTCTCGTTTGCCGCCACCCATTTCCCGTGCTTAGTGTCCGCTGCACCGGCCGAAATCCGGCCGGACGCCGAATTCCCGAAAAAGGGAAGCCGGGGACCCAGGTTCGTTAGGGGTGAATCCGCTGGTCCGCCAGCGGTAGGGCCGTCTCCTGGCCCGAACCCGTCAGCTAACCCGGCAGGCGGAAAAGGAGAGGTGGACGCCGGTGCGAACGGGCATCCAGAAAACGATGAGAACGCGCGGCCGCCGCAGAATGCTGCTGATGGGTTCGGTGCTCGCCGCCGGGGTGATCACTCCCCTGGCCGTCACCGCAGGGACCGCGGACGCGCCCGAGACCGGCACCACGGCGGGGACCGCCGCCGCACCCGTCATCGAGAAGGCGGCCCCGCCCGAGGCGAAGGCAGAGGCGCCGCCCGCGGCCGGCGCCCGCCCTTATGGGGTGGACGTCTCGCACCACGACAAGGGATTCGACTGGAGCCGGCAGAAGCCCGGTTTCGGTATCGCTAAGGCCACCGAGGGCACCGCGCACAAGGACACGACCTTCACCCGCAACTGGACCCAGATCAAGCAGAACAGCCTGGTCAGGGGTGCCTACCATTACGGGCGTCCGCAGAACGATCCCGTCCGGGAGGCCGATCACTATCTCCGGGTGGTGACGTCCGCCGGGCTGGCGAAGGGCGACCTGCTCATCCTCGACCTGGAGACCACGGACGGCCGCTCGACGCGCGAGGTGAACGACTGGGCCAAACGCTGGCTGGAACGCGTCGAGCAGAAGACCGGCGTCAAGCCGATGTTCTACAGTTCCCGTTCCTTCGCGGAGGAGCACGGCAAGGGCCTCGGCGAATACCCGCTGTGGGTCGCGCACTATGGACGGTCTCCCGGCAAGGTCAGCGCGCCTTCGCCGTGGAAGCAGTGGACCATCCACCAGTACGCGGCCACCGACCACGACCACAACGTGTCCCGCCTGTCCGCCGACCAGCTCCGCCAGCTCGGCTACAAGGCCGCCTGACCTCTGAGGCCCGATGCGGGCGGTGGCGAAGAACCGCCGCCGCCCGCATCGCCATTTCCGGCAGGGCGTCACGGCCCAAAGAGCCGTGTCAACCATTCCCCCGGCTAGAGCCCCGTCAGGCATTCGGCCAGGCGGTCGATGACCGATGTCGAGTAGGCGCTGTCGGCGTCCGGGGTGACGATCGTGACCAGGAAGAGGTCCGTGCCGACGAGCGTGACCTCGTGGGGGGCGAATCCCAGGCCGTTGTCGCCGTACGGATTCTCCAGGACCCGGGCCCTGAGCCGTGGTACCCGGCAGGGCTCGAAGCTGATCATCAATGGGCCGGTGCCGGTGGGGGACAGGTGGTAGCCGTCCTCGTCCCACCTCTGGATCATCTCCTCGTCCTCGGCGACGAGCACTTCGGCCCGGCCGGTGGGGATCTCGCGGCCCGCGCCCCAGGGGCGGAAGGACGGGTCGTCCCCCGGCTCGACCGCGACGCGCAGGTCCGGCCGGTCCCGGTGCAGCCGGTCCAGGAAGCGTCGCACGGCGCGGGACGGGGATTGCGCGCAGACGAGCACGGTGTCGTATCCGGTGATCACCCTAGGATCCAACCCTGTTCCGGCGCCCGACGCGTCCCTTGGCATCTCGACCGCCGTCGTTTACGCACCCGGAATCCCGCCGCGGCTGCCCGCCGGGACACGCATCCCCGTCTGGCGGGACGGCACCCACCGCGTCCGGTGGCCGGAGGCCGCACGTCAGGATGGACGTATGGCTGACGAGATCACCGGCATCGTCGGGGCGGGCATCATCGGGCTGGCGCTCGGCCGGGAGATCGCCGCGCGCCGCCCGGGGACGCGCGTGGTCGTGCTGGAGAAAGAGGACCGCGTCGCCGTTCACCAGACCGGCCACAACTCCGGGGTCGTCCACGCGGGCATCTACTACAGGCCCGGCAGCCTCAAAGCGGAACTGTGCACGCGCGGCAAGGCCATGCTGCGCGAGTACTGCGCGGAGCGGCGGCTCCCCTACGACGAGTGCGGCAAGCTCGTCGTCGCCGTCGACGAGGCGGACCTCGCCCGCCTGGACGACCTCGAAGCCCGCGCCGGCGTGAACGCCGTCCCCGGCATGCGGCGCCTGGACGCGGCGGGCATCCGCGAGATCGAACCGCACGCGGCGGGCCTGGCGGCGCTGCACTCCCCGCACACCGCGATCACCGACTACACGCGCATCGCGGAGTCGTTCGCCGGCGACATCACGGGCGCGGGCGGCGAGATCCGGTTCTCCTTTCCCGTCACCGCGATCAGGCCCGCCGGTGCCGGGCTGGAGGTCGCGTCCGCCGAGCAGACCGTGCGGGTGGACCACCTGATCGTCTGCGCGGGCGTCCACTCCGACGTCGTCTCCGGCCTCGCCGGCGATGTCCCCGGGCCGCGGATCATCCCGTTCCGGGGCGAGTACATGACCGTCGTCCCGGAGAAGGCGCATCTGGTCCGCGGCCTCATCTATCCCGTCCCCGACCCGCGCTATCCGTTCCTCGGCGTGCACTTCACCCGGAGAGTGTCGGGCGAGGTCGAGGTGGGGCCCAACGCGGTCCTGGCGCTGGCCCGTGAGGGGTACCGCCGCGCGGACGTGTCGCTGCGCGACCTGCGCGGCATCGCCGGGTGGCCCGGCACCTGGCGGATGGCGCGGCGGCACTGGCGCACCGGTATCCACGAGATGCACGGCTCGGTGTCCAAGCGCGCCTACATGAAGGCGGCGCGGCGGTACGTGCCGGAGGTCGGCGCGGGCGACGTCGTCCGTGCCGGGGCCGGGGTGCGGGCCCAGGCGCTCGACCCCGACGGGAGCCTGGTGGACGACTTCCGCGTCCACCGGCTCGGCCGGGTGACCGCCGTGCGCAACGCCCCCTCACCCGCCGCGACCTCGTCCATGGCCATCGCCGAACACATCCTCGACATCATCGAAGGAAAGACTCCCCGTTGACGCTTCGGTGGTCAGGGCGTGCAGCACCGTGAGGGCGTCGTGCAGCGCCTCCACGTCGTGGGTCCGGATGTAGTCGATCCCCTGCGCGGCGGCGAAGATCTCGGCGGCGAGGGTGGCCGGGCCGACTCCGGCGATGTCGCGCCCGGTGAGCGCCCGCAGGAACGACTTGCGCGACGGCGACACCAGGACCGGGAGGCCGAAACGCTCCCTGAGCCGCCGGATCCGGGCCAGCACGGCGACCGAGGACTCGGCGTTGCTGCCCAGGAAGAAGCCGAGCCCGGGGTCGATGACGAGCCGTTCGGACGGGACGCCCGCGGCCCGCAGCTCGGTGAGGCGCCGGTCGAAGAAGCGGTCGATGCCCGTCCAGACCTCGGCCGGGTCGGTCTTCACGATCGTGGCCGGACCCTGGCGCTGGATCGAGTGCATGACGACGAGCGTGCACTCGGAGCCGGCCAGCGCGGGGTAGAGGTCGGCACTGGGAAAGCCCTGGATGTCGTTCAGGTAGGCGGCCCCGTGCTCGATCGCGAAGCGCTGGATGTCCGGGTGGAACGAGTCGACCGAGACGGGGATGCCGTCCTCGGCGAGGCTCGCCATCACCGGGGCGAGCCGCTCCCGCTGCTCGGCGGCGGTGACCGGCTCGGAACCGGGATGGCTGGCGGCGGGACCGAGCTCGATGATGTCGGCGCCGCCCGCGCGCAGGTCGTGCGCGTGTTCCAGGGCCTTGTCGGGGGCCAGGTGCAGGCCGCCGTCGGAGAACGAGTCCGTTGTCAGATTGACGATTCCGATGAGGCGCGGGCGGTCCGCGGAGCCGGGGAACCGAGGTACGTCGCTCATGGCCATGCCTCCAGGGTTTCGGCACCCAGGCGCACGGCACGACATCGCGGAAGGGGCCGCTCCCTGATGGTCGGTTCCATCCTCACACGCCAGTAACGGCCCGGCGTCAGAGTAGCAGCACGCCCTCAAAGCCGGACATTGTCCGCCCATTCGTTCAGGCGGGGTCGAATCGCCGTTCCGGCGGCGCGCCGGCGGGGTCGCCGAGGAGGCGCCGGGAGTCGCTTTCCAGGGCGCGGACGGACTTCAGCCGCAGCCCGGCGAGGCCCGTCGCGACCGACAGCAGGGCGGCCAGCAGCAGGATGAGCGCCATGCCCGACCCGGGACCGGTGCCGTCCACCAGCGGCCCGGCCACCGAGCCCAGCCCGCCCCGCATGCCCGGCTCGAAGACGTGGTCGGCCAGCGGACCCGCCGACAGCATCGCGATCGGGCCCGCCGACTCGGTGAGGATGCGCCGCGCCGCGAAGACCCGCCCCTGGAGGTCGTCCGGGACGATGGTGTGCCAGAGCGACTGGTGGGCGGCCAGCACTGCGGGCAGGATGAGGCCGGCGGCGAACGAGGCCGCGAACCACGCTGCCGGTTCGGTGGTGACCGCGAGCGGCAGCTGGCCCGCCAGCCCGGTGAGCACGAACCCAAGGAAGATCACTCGCCGCGGTGACCGGCCCGCGGTCCCGAACACGGTCGTCGCGAGGCTGCCGAGCAGGCCGCCGATCCCGGCGGCCGAGAGCGTCCCCGCCAGCACCGCGTTGCCCTCCGTCCTGGCCAGGATCATCGGCGCTTGCAGGACGCCCAGCATGCTGGAGAAGAAGAAGGCGAAGAAGCACAGCTGCAACGCGAGCAGTCCGCGCTTCCTTGCGATGTACCGGAACCCGAGCGTCAGATCCGACCGCCAGGCCGCCCGCTTCCCGGACGGGGCCGGGCCCGCCGGCATGCGCTTCTCGCCACGAACGGCCAGCAAGGTGACGGCGGCCACCGCGTAACTCAGGACGTCGAGCGCCAGGATCGTGGCGAGCCCGGCGGACTGGAGCAGCGCCGCGCCCAGCGCGGGAGCCCCGATCCCGGCCACGGACACGGCGAGCGACACCAGCCCGTTCGCGCGCGCGTAGTGCCGGGACGGCACCGTCACCGTGATCAGCGACATCATCGCGGGGAACTGCAGCGTGAGGCTCGCCCCCAGGGCGAGCATCGCCACATAGATGAACGCTGCCTGAAGGTCGCCCAGCCCGTACAGGCCCCAGAGGAACGCCATGACCAGCGCCCCGACCAGGTTGCTGAGCATCAGCGTGCGGTAGCGCCCCCAGCGGTCGGTGAGCATCCCGGCCACCGGGCTCAGGCCGACGACCGCGGCGAACGAGCAGAGTTCGAGCAGGGCGACCGGGGACGCCTGATGGCTGCGCTGCCAGAGCCACACCGTCAGCGCGAAGTTCGTCGTCGCGCTGGCGAGCTGGGAGATCGCCAGCCCGAACCAGACGATGCCGAAATAGGCGATGCCGTTCTCGCGCCGCCGCAGGCTCGATGTTCGGGCGAGACCCGCACGCCACCGGTGTAAACGGCGTCCATCATCTTCCCCGCGCACGTTTCCAGTATTTACACCGGTGGGCTCGTCCGGGCCGAAAAAGGGAATGCCCTGCCGTGCCGCGGTGGCACGGCGGCGAGCCTGATCGGCGCCGACCCGGCGAGGAGGCGGCCCTTCTGACGCCGTTCGGGGAGGAGGTCAACCTGGTCCTGCGGATGCGGGACGCCGTTTCGCTCCCCGCGCGACGGCTGCGTTGGGGCCGCGGACGCTCACGGTCCGGGGCGCGGAGCGGGCGGTGGACCTTCGGTCCCACGCGCTCGTCCAGGTCACCGGAGGATCCGGCGCCTGGTCCATCCAGGAGGTCCACGCCGCGACGCCCGGCGCCAAAAGTGGACTCGACCTGGTGGGCTGAACGTCGTCAGCAAGATCGTTCTGGGCGGGCGGTCATTTCCGATGGTGGCGGCTTTTCGGGTGTTCGCGGAGATCATAAACATATAACGGGTTCGTAGTAGATCTTCACAAGCGAGCAATGTGACGCTACCGTCCGGAAAGTTCCCGCCTGCTCCCACGCCGACGGTGGTTCGATGAACTCGATCGAGAACTTCCTGACCGATGTCAGCGGTTTCGTCTGGGGTCCTTGGCTGCTGATCCCGCTGCTCCTGTCCACCGGGCTCTACCTCACGATCCTGCTGCGCGGACTGCAGTTCCGGCATTTCCGCCTCGCGTTCTGGCTCGCGTTCTTCAAACGCAAGGAAGACGACGACGTCGACGGTGACATCGCGCACTACCAGGCGCTGACGACCGCGCTGGCGGCCACCGTGGGCGTCGGCAACATCGCGGGCGTGGCCACCGCCATCGCGCTGGGCGGTCCGGGCGCGGTGTTCTGGATGTGGGTGACCGGCCTGGTCGGAATGGCGACCAAGTACAGCGAGGCGTTCCTGGGCGTGCGGTTCCGCCGCGCCGACGCCGCCGGCGAGCAGAGCGGCGGCCCCATGCACTACCTCCGCGAGGGCATCGGGGGGCGCCTCGGCTGGTTCCTGGGCGGGTTCTTCGCCATCGCCGGCGCGATCGCGGCCTTCGGCATCGGGAACATGGTGCAGGCCAACACCGTGGCCGAGAACGTCGAGGACGAGTGGGGCCTGGCGCCCTGGGCCACCGGCCTGATCATCACCCTCCTGGCCGCGGCGGTCATCCTCGGCGGCATCAAGACCATCGGCCGGATCACCAGCGCCTTCGTCCCCGTAATGATCATCTTCTATGTCGTCGGCGCGACCGCGGTGCTGGCGTTCGAGATCGAGGAACTGCCCGGGGCGTTCGGGCTCATCTTCAGCGACGCCTTCTCCGGGACCTCGGCCACCGGCGGCTTCGTGGGCGCCGGGGTCGCCGCCGCGATCCGGTACGGCGTGGCGCGCGGGATCTTCTCCAACGAGTCCGGGCTGGGCACCGGCGGCATCGCCGCCGCAGCGGCCAAGACCACCCATCCGGTGCGCCAGGCGCTGGTGTCGATGACCCAGACCTTCATCGACACCCTCGTCGTGGTCAGCTTCACCGCGTTGACGATCATCGTGACCGACGCCTGGAAGACCGGCGGTGAGGACGACGCCGCCACCTTCACCGCCCGCGCCTTCGACGAGGGCCTGCCCGGCGACTGGGGCAGCGTGATCGTCACCATCGGCGTGCTGTTCTTCGCCTTCTCCACCGTGCTCGGCTGGTCCTACTACGGCGAGCGCTGCATGGAGTACCTGTTCGGCAGGCGCGCCGTCCTGCCCTACCGGCTGGTGTTCATCGTGGCGGTCTACGTCGGCTCGGTCTCCACGCTCACCGCGGTGTGGACGTTCTCGGACGTGATGAACGGGCTGATGGCCCTGCCCAACCTCGTCGGCCTGCTGATCCTCAGCCCGCTGGTCTGGCGCGAGACCCGCGCGTACTTCCAGCAGCATCCCACCGAAGAGCAGCCCACCGAGACCACCAAGTCCTGACCACCGGCCGCGCCCCTGGTCTGTGGGCGCGACCGCGCCCCGGAAAGGTCGTGGTGGATCCGCGGCGGTCCCCGCTAGAGTCGTAAGCCGGTGTGCCGGGAAGTCTGGTCGGCGATTCCCGTCCGATCGTCCCGGGGGATGCGCCGATGACCGCTCTGCTCACCGCGTTCGCGGCTCTGCTGCTGCTGGCCGTTCTGGTCTCGAGCTTGGCGAACCGTACGGTCCTGTCCACCGCGGCGCTGTTCCTGGTGGGCGGGTTCCTGCTCGGTGACGGTGTCACCGGGGTGGTGCCGGTCCGGCCCGGCGATTCGCTGGTCTACGGGCTGGCCGAGCTCGCGCTGTTCGCGGTGCTGTTCACCGATGGGATGCATGCCGGGTGGCCGGATCTGCGCAGCGCATGGCGGCTGCCGGGGCGGGCCCTGGGCTGGGGGTTGCCGCTGACCCTGCTGGTGACCGCCGTCCTGGCGCATTACGTGGTGGGCCTGGGCTGGGTGGAGTCGCTGCTGATCGCGGCGGTGCTCACCCCGACCGACCCGGTGTTCGCGGCCGCGCTGGTCGGCAACGACAAGGTGCCGCCCCGGCTGCGGCATCTGCTGAACGTCGAGTCCGGCGTCAACGACGGGCTGATCCTGCCGTTCGTGGTGCTGTTCCTGGCCATCGCCCAGGGCTCGGACGATCTGCATCTGGGCGAGCTCGGCTCCGAGCTCGCGCTCGGCCTGGTCATCGGCGTGGCCGTGCCGTGGGCGGCGATCATGCTGGAGCGCACCCGGCTGTTCGCCATCTCCGCCAAATACGAGCCGCTCAACGCGGTCGCGATCGGCCTGCTCGTCCTCGCGCTGGGCAAGGCCACGCACGGCAACCTGTTCCTGGCGGCCTTCGCCGCCGGTGTCACCGTCGCCACCATCGGCGACCGGCATCGTCAGGCGTTCGGGGAGTTCGGCGAGCTGGTCGCCGAACTGCTCAAGCTGGCCGCGCTGCTGATCTTCGGGGCGCTGCTGACCCCCGCGTTCCTCGGCGACGTCGGCTGGACGGGCTGGGTCTTCGCCGTGCTGGCCCTGGTGCTCGCGCGGCCGGTGGCGATCTGGGTGTCGTTCCTGCGTTCCGGGCTGACCGCGCGCGAGCAGGCCGCGGTGATGTGGTTCGGTCCCAAGGGGTTCGCGTCGGTGGTGTACGGGCTGCTGGTGCTCGAATCGGGCATCCCGGCCGCCGACCAGATCTTCCACCTCGTCGCGGCCACCATCGTCCTGTCGATCCTGGCGCACTCCTCCACCGACGTCGTGGTGGCGCGGGGCTTCGACGAAGAACGCGAGGTACCCGCCTGGTTCGGCCCGGTGCTCGACCGCGCCCGCACCCTGGTGCGCAGACCCGGACCGCCGAACGATCCGCCCACCGGACGACCCTCGTGATGATCGAAGCTCGCCATGCATGATGATCAGGAAACGCTCGACCTGCGGCCCGGTTCCGCGACGGTGCTGATCCTGCTGGCCGCCCTGAGCCTGGGCGGCGCGGGCACTGTCGCCGCGATCCTGGTCGGCGACGCCCCGACGGTGTTCGCCCCGATCGCGGGCGTGCTCTGGGCCACGTTGATCATCCTGGGGGCCGTGGCTTTGCGCACCTCCCGCATCGTCCTGACCTCCCACGAGATCGTCGTGCGGGGACCGTTCACCCATCAGCGCCGGTCACGTTCGAGTATCGCGAAGGCGGTACGCGCGACCATCCATGTGCCGAGAGGCGCCAACAGCAGCCTGTTCCTCCTCGATGCGGACGGCAGGCTGCTCGTCAGGATGAACGTCGACTACTACAACCGCGAGGACATAGACCGGTTGGTCAAGATGCTCGACGTTCCATGCAGCGGGCCGGACGCATTCCGCAACGCCAAAGAATTCGAGAGAACGTATCCGGGCACGCTGTCGTGGGTCGAGCGGCATCCTTATCGGATCGGGTTCGCGATCGCCGCCGTCGTGCTGGTGGCCCTGGCCGTGGCGGTGCTCGTCGCGTTGTGGTGGTCAGGCGGCCTTGCCTCGGGCGATGTAGGCGTTCATGTCGGTGAAGTCGAGGGTGACGTTGTACGGCTTGTAGAAGCCGTGGGAGAAGTGGGCCAGCACATCGAAGCCGTAGTCGGTGGGTGATCCGGCCCTTGTGCCCGCGGGCGCGAACGTGTCCGCGGGCGCGAAGCCGCCGGTGCCGCCGGACTTGCCCGCGTAGCAGTAGACGTGCCTGGCGGTGGCGTTGCCGAGGCGGACCTCCTTCGGGTAGCAGGGGTAGCTGACGACCGGCTGGCCGCCGGCGAAGGATTCCAGCGGGCGGTCGTAGTCCGTCCGGATCCGCAGCTCCTTCGCCGTTTCGACGGACATGGCCGCGGCCATCTCGCCGGTTCCGCCGATGTCCAGGGCCACCACCTGCGCTCCGGAGCCGGCGACGCTGCCCCTGCTGTGCAGCAGATGCTCGCGGGCCAGCCACAGCGGCAGGGGCTCGGCGCCTGCCCGGACGGCGTCGGCGCGTGCCTTCCTGGCCGTCTCGGGGGTCCGGCGGCGCAGGATCAGGGACCGGCCCGCATAGTCGACGGTGGTCAGGAAGTGGTACAGGACCCACGTGCCGATGATGCCGTCGTGTGTTCCAGCCGGTTCTTCTTCGTCCGACTTCGACCACTGCACGGGGACGTTGCGCAGTTCGATGCCGCCCAGGGTGAAGGAGTCCAGTACCCCGAAGTACTGCCATATGGTGCGGCCCGCGTATTCGATCTTCTGGCTGGCGACGGGGGTCAGCCCGGCTTCCTCGGCCACCTTCGCGGACATGCCCAGCCACCCGACACGGGTGTAGAACGTGAAGGTCTTCGGCGGCCCGCCGTTGACCGAGGCCTCCAGCAGCGGAAACGGGTCCATGCCCCGCCAGGGCAGCCGCGCGGTGTCGCCGTGGATCTGGTACGGCTCGCCGCGGACCGCCGCGAACCATCTGGCGTAGACCTCGTCGCCGGTCGCCCGCCAGTGGGGTACAGCGAGGGAGAGCTTGTCCTGGCGGGTGTAGCAATCGGCCAGGAACTGGTTGGTCTGCTTGTCGCCGGGTGCCAGGCCGAGGGCCGTTTTGAGGTAGCTCTCCGCTTCACGGAACCGGTTGGACAGTAGCCCGATATAGCCGCGCTGGCGTGCTGCGTGCACGTTCTTGGGGTCCTTCTTCAGGATCTCTTCGTAGGCGCGGGCGGCCTGCTCGAATTCCCCGGCCTTGAACAGCGCGTCGGCATCGCCGCCCGTGGGCTGCGCCGTGGCCGCCTCGCCCAGCAGCGGCATGGTCGCGGCGGCACCGGCCACCACCGCGGCCCCTCGGAGCAGCGAACGCCGGTCCAATTCCCTGTCATCGGCCACGGCCATCCCCTTTTCGTGATCGGTTCCGAAGCCGGGGCGCGGGCCCTCGGCACGAACCGCTGTGGTCCGTGGCTCCACTGAAGACGGGAGGCTGTTGCAGAGGCGTATGCGATTTTCCATACGCCCGCGATACTCGGCCTCAGGACGGGGTGGCGTTCAGGACGGTACGCGGTTGCCTTAGAAGTGGGGCGAAAGCTCTTTCGGCGGCGCCCACGAGAGCGGCATGCCGAAGGTCGCCTGTGGTGATCTCGATCTGGCCGGAGCGGGCGACGACGGAGGACGCCGTCAGCCCGTCGCGGACGAAGTCCTCGGCGGCTCGGTACAGGTCGGCCAGAAAGCCCATCAGCACCACGCGTTCCGGCGCGAGCGTGTTGACGAGGCTGGTCAAGCCCGTGATGAGGTGGCCGGCGGTGCCGCGGACCGCCTCCTGTGCGGCGTGGTCACCGGCTGCGGCGTCCTCGAAGATCTCGGCGACGGTGTCCGCGCGGCCGTGACGGCGTCGACCTGCGGCACGGAGCAGTGCACGCGAGTCGGCGTACATCTCCAGGCAGCCTCGCGCCCCGCACGGACATCGCAGGCCCTCTGGCTCGACGATGATGTGCCCGGCCTCCAGCGCGTTGCCGCCCCCGGTGAGCGGGATGCCCGCGTCGATGAACCCGCCGCCGATGCCGACGCGTTCGCTGTCCAGGGCCAGCATGCTCGCGGCGCCGCGGCCGGCCCCGTAACGGAACTCGGCCAGGACGGCCAGCGTGGCGCCCCGGCCCACGGCGACGGGGACGCTGATCGGTGCCAGGTCGGCCAGCCGTTGCGCGAGGGGGACCTCGTTCCAGCCCAGGTGCAGGGCGGACCGGACGAAGCCGTCGGGTTCCCTGATGAAGCCGGGCATCGCGATGCAGACCCCGGCGCACCGGCGCTCGGTCCGGCGGGCTGCGTCGGAGATCGCGTCCGCCAGTGCCGGTATGAGGGTGGCGGGGTCGGTGTCAGAGCCGCTCAGGGCATGTTCGCGAACGTGGCTGATGCCGCGGTCCAGGCCGACGAGGCCGACCGTTACGCGGTCCGCGTTCAGCTGGACGGCGATGGCCACGGGGCCGCCGGGATTCACCTCGACGACGGGAGACGGCCTGCCGCGTCCGGCCGAGGCGCCGGAGGAGCCGCGCCGCGGTTCGCCGATGCGGACCAGACCCAGCGCCGCCAGGTCGGCCAGGGCGGTGCCCACCGCACTCGGCGCCAGGCCGAGTTCGGCCGTGACCGCCGCGCGGGTCAGCGGGCCGCGCCGATGCAGCAGCGTCAGGACGCGCCCGCCCGCCGTCCCGCCGTCATCGCCGGTAGGCGGCATGCCGATCGCAACCAAGGAAGACCTCGTCTCCACGGGCTAGGATTTTCTTCTGCCAGAGAAGATAATATGAGTTGACCAGCTCGCGACGTACACGTCCCAGCAAGGGAGCCTCATGGTCATGATCTTCGCCAACGCCCGTGTAGTGACCCCCAAACGGGTGCTGGACCCCGGCTGGGTCGCGCTGGACGGTCACCGGATCTCGGCCGTCGGAGCCGGGGATCCGCCGCGGTCGGCCGACGCCGAGGTGCACGACCTCGGAGCGGCCTACGTGCTGCCCGGATTCGTGGACCTGCACATGCACGGCGGCGACGGCGCGCAGGTCACCACGGAGGATCCGCAGGAGATCCTGCGGGCGATCGCTTTTCACCGCCGTCATGGAACCACACGGACGCTGGCCAGCCTCATCACCTCACCGGTCGAGGAGATGGCGGCCGCGGCCCGCACGGTGGCCGCGCTCATGCGCTCGCCCGACCCGCTGCACCGGTCGATCGCCGGGATCCACCTCGAAGGGCCGTTCCTCAACCCGAACCACCGGGGCGCCCACCACAGCGACTACGTCCTCGCGCCGGACGTCAACGCGCTGCGGCACCTGCTCGCCAGCGGCGACGGCGCCGTCCGCACCGTCACCCTCGCCCCCGAGCTGGACGGCGGGATGGACCTCGTCCGCGAAGTCGTCGCCTCGGGCGCGGTCGTTTCGGTGGGGCACACCGACGCCAGCTACGACGAGGCGCACCGGGCGTTCGAGGCGGGCGCCAGCATGGCCACTCACCTGTTCAACGCCATGCGGCCGTTCCACCACCGGGAACCCGGCCCGGCCGTCGCCGCGCTCACTCACGACGACGTCACATGTGAGCTCATCAACGACGGCGTCCACCTGCACAGCGCGACGACACGTCTCGCGTTCGCCGCCGCGGGCGCCGAGCGCATCGCCCTGGTCACCGATGCCACCCCGGCGGCCGGGGTGAAGGACGGCCAGTTCAACCTGGGCCCGCTGCCCGTCCTCGCCCGCGACGGCAAGGTCACGCTGCTGGACGGCGTCACCAACGCGGGCAGCACCCTCACCATGGACCGCGCGCTACGGCACGCCGTGCGCTGCGTCGGGATCCCGATCACCCAGGCCGCCGTCGCCACCGCCACCACCCCGGCGCGCATGCTCGGGCTGGGGGACCGGACCGGAAGCATCGAGCCCGGCAAGGACGCCGACCTCGTCGTCCTGACGGATGATCTGCACGTCCGCACGGTCATCGCCAACGGCGCGGTCGTCCACGGAACGCCGGCGACGAGCACGGGCGCCTGACCGGGTACCGACGTTTCGCGGTGGTGGCCGGGGTACGTCGCGGGAGCAGGTGGCCCGCGAAGTCCCGGAGGGAGGCGCCGATGCGCGCCGTAGTGATCAACTGCACGCTGAAGCGTTCACCGGCGACCTCCAACACCCACGCGCTCGCCGCGGTGGTGGAGGACGCGCTGCGCGCGAGGGGTGTCACCGTGGAGAGCATCCGGGCCGTGGACCTGGACATCCCGCCGGGTGTGGAGACCGACCTGGGCGAGGGGGACCCGTGGCCGGCCGTGCACCGGTCGCTGCTGGAGTCGGAGATCCTGATCCTCGCGTCGCCGACCTGGGCGGGACAGCCGTCCTCGGTCGCCCAGCGGGTCATCGAACGGATGGACGCCATGCTGTCGGAGACCGACGACGACGGGCGGCCGGTCGCCTTCAACCGGGTCGCCGGTGTGATCGTCACCGGGAACGAGGACGGCGCCCACCATGTGATCAACAACCTGAGCGGGGCGCTGAACGAGTTCGGCTACACGATCCCGGGCCAGGCGTGGACGTACTGGAACCGGGGCCCCGGGCCCGGTCCGAGCTACCTGGAGACCGAGGAGGGCCGGGACTGGTCGCACAGCACCGGCCGGGCGATGGCCTCCAACCTGGTCGCCGCCGCCTCGGCGCTGGCCGCGAACCCGATCCCCGCCCCGCCGTCCTGACCCGTCGCACGCCGGTCGAAAGGCGGTCGGATGCGGGTGCTGGTGGCCGGGTGGCCTAGCTTTCTGCATGGTGAGGCCACGGCGGGTGACGTCCTGGCGATGGAGGCCGTGCGGCGGGGCCTCGCCGGCGCAAAGGTCGCATGCGACCTGGCGTGGAGTCCCGTCTTCAGGCCGGACGGTCTGAGCCTTGATCAGGCGGACCCCGGGCGCTACACCCACCTGGTGTTCGCCTGCGGGCCCCTGCGCGGTCCGCAGATCGAGGAGCTCCATCGCCGCTACGCGCGCTGCGTCAGGATCGCCGTCGGGGTCTCTGTCGTCGAGCCGGACGATCCGGCGGTCACGGGGTTCGACGCGGTCCTCGCGCGGGACTCGCCCTCGGCGGCGCCTCGGGCGGACCTGGCGGGGCTCGTCGACAGCCCGGCGGTGCCCGTCGCCGGTGTGGTGCTCGCGCCCGGCCAGGCCGAGTACGGGACGAGGCGGCGGCACCGCGGCGTCCACGAAGAGCTGACCGCGTGGCTCGCCGGCCGCGAATGCGCCCGGCTGCCCCTCGACACCCGGCTCGACCCGCGCGACTGGCGCATGTTCGCCACCGCGGCGGAGCTGGAGTCGGCCGTCCGCAGGCTCGACCTGGTGGTGACGACGCGGCTGCACGGGCTCGTCCTGGCGCTGAAGAACGGGATCCCCGCGCTGGCGGTGGACCCGGTCGCGGGCGGCGCGAAGGTGGCCGCGCAGGCGCGGGCCTGGTCGTGGCCCGCCGTCGTGACCGTCCCCGAGGCGGAGGCGACGCCGCTGCTCGATCCCGCCGAACTCGACCGGTGGTGGGAGTGGGCCCTGTCCCCGGACGGCAGGGCGCGAGCGACCGCGCCGCCTCCCGCCGACACGCTGGTCGGCGAACTGCTGGACGTCCTCGGCGGCTCCGGCTAGCCCGCGACCGCGTCGGCCGGGACCGGGCGGCGCAGTTCCCGGGCGAACCATTCGATCGTGGAGCGCAGCCCCTCCTCGACCGGGATCCGGGGCCGCCAGCCGAGCACGTCCTCGGCCAGGCTGGTGTCGGGACGCCGCACGCGCGGGTCGTCCGCCGGGCGGTCCACGAAGCGGATCCGGGACGGCGCCCCGGTCAGCTCGATGACCAGCTCGGCGAGGTCGGCCATGGAGATCTCGTACGGGCTGCCGATGTTGACCGGGCCCGGGTGCCCGGACGTCCCGAGCGCCAGGATCCCCCGGATGGTGTCGTCCACGTGGCAGATCGAGCGGGTCTGCGAACCGTCCCCCGTCACGGTGAGGTCCTCGCCGGTCAGCGCCTGCCGCAGGAAGGTCGGGATGGCGCGGCCGTCGTCCGGGCGCATCCGCGGCCCGTAGGTGTTGAAGATCCGGACGATCGCGGCGTCGAGACCGCGCGAGTGCCGGAACGCCGACGTCAGGGCCTCGCCGAACCGCTTGGCCTCGTCGTACACGCTGCGCGGGCCGATGGGGTTCACGTTGCCCCAGTACGTCTCGGGCTGCGGATGGACCAGCGGGTCACCGTAGACCTCGGACGTGGAGGCGAGCACGAACCGGGCGCCCTTGGCCTCGGCGAACTCCAGCGCGTTACGGGTCCCGAGGCTGCCGACCTCCAGCGTCTGGATCGGCAGCCGCAGGTAGTCGGCCGGGGACGCGGCGGAGGCGAGATGGAAGACGTGGCCGACCTCGCCCGGGATGTTCACCGGCTCGGTCAGGTCGCATTCCCGGAACCGGAAGTCGCGCCGCCCCATCAGGTGCGCGATGTTGCGGAACGTGCCCGTCAGCAGGTTGTCCAGGCACACCACGGAGATCCCCCGGGCCAGCAGCGCCTCGCACAGGTGCGAGCCGAGGAATCCGCAGCCTCCGGTGACGACGGCGCGTGGATGACTCATCGTGGTCCTCTCGTCGGTCCTCGCTCATGAGTTCACGAGCGCTTTCTCGGCGGCGTCGACGGCCTGGTCCGCGGAGATCTCCAGCAGGCCGGGGCAGGGGACGCGTCCGTGCGGGTCGCCGCGGTGTCCCGTCCACAGGACGTGGTGCTCGGCGCGGCCGGGCGGCGGTCCCCACCGGCCGGGCGGGGTCGGGCCGAACAGCAGCACCGAGGGCGTGCGGAAGGCGGTCGCGAGGTGGGCGACGCCGGTGTCGCCGCAGATGACCAGCCGGGCGTCCGCGATGAGGGCGGCCAGCTCCCGGAGTGGGGTGCGGCCTGAGAGGTCGGCGGTCTCGTCCAGCCCGGCGAGGCGAACGACGCGGCGCGCGAGTGCGGCCTCGCCGGGGCCGCCGGTGACGACGACGCGCTCGCCGCCGTCCCGCAGCGCGGACGCGACGGCCGCGAACCGGTCGGCGGGCCAGCGGCGCGCCGGGAACGCCGCGCCCGGATGGACGACGACGGCGCCCGGCGCGGGCGAGGGCGTGGCGGGCGCGGGCAGGTCCAGGTCGCCGGGGTCGGCGTCGAACCCGAACGCCGCGAGGAGCCTGCACCAGCGGGTCACTTCGTGCTCGTCCGGGTCCCAGCCGGGTCCGTCGCCGTATCCGGGGCAGGCGAACGCCAGCAGGCGGCGCGGTGCTGCGGACGCGAGGAGCCGGTGGCTCTGCGGGCCCCGGCCGTGCAGGTTGACGGCGACGTCCACGGGACCGGCGGGCGGGAGCGGGTGCTCCAGGCCGTCCACCGGCAGGACGCCGTCGACGGCCCCGGTCGCGCGGGCGAGCGGGCTGAGGACGGCCGGCGCGGCGAGCGTGATCCGCGCGCCGGGCAGCCCGCGCCGCAGGGCCCGCAGCGCCGGGACGGCGGTCAGCAGGTCCCCGAGCCCGAGGGCCCGGAGCACGAGCACCCGCCGGGGGCCTACGGCCACGACGGCTCGCGCGAAGGGCAGACGACCAGTTCGCGCACCTCGCACCCGGACGGCTGCGAGAGGACGAACGCGATGGTCGCGGCCACGTCCTCGGGACGGTTGAGCTCGGCGTCCGGGCCCGGCTTGTACTGCTCGGGACGGTCGTCGAAGAACGCGGTGCTCATCCCGCCGGGCACGACCATCGTGACCGCGACCCGCCCGGCCAGCTCGGTGGCGAGCGCGCGGGTGAACCCGACGACGCCGAACTTGGACGCGCAGTAGGCGGTGGCGTCGCTCACGGCCTTGAAGCCCAGCGTCGAGGCGACGGTGACGACCCGTCCACGGGGCTCGTTCTCCAGGTAGGGGAGCGCGGCGCGCACGACGGCTGCCGTGCCCAGCAGGTTGACCTGGACGACCCGTTCCCAGTCCTCGGCGGGGACCTCGCACAGCGTGCCGCACGCGTCGATGCCCGCGGCGGTGACCACGGCGTTCAGCCCGCCTGCCGCGCGGGCCAGGCCGTGCACCGCGTTCTCGGCGGAGCGGCGGTCGGCGAGGTCGGCCTGCATGTGCTCGACGTCGTCCTTCGGCGGGTACCGGTCCAGGACGAGCGGCCGCCCGCCGTCTTCGGCGACCTTCCGCGCGACGGCCGCGCCGAGCCCGGAGGCGCCGCCGGTGATGAGGACGTTCATGACGCGTTTCCCTTCGTGGTGGACAGCAGGCGTGTGGTGGAGCGCCCCTCCAGCAGCGGCAGCAGGACCACTTCACCGTCGTGGGCCCGGACCGTGTCGGCCTCGGGCAGGGTCGTCCCGGCGTAGTCGGCGCCCTTGACCCACAGGTCGGGGCGCAGCCGCTCCAGCAGCGGCGCCGGGGTGTCGTCGTCGAACACGATCGCGGCGTCCACGTCGCTGAGCGCCTCCAGCACCCGGACGCGGTCGGCGGCGGGCGTCACCGGCCGGGACGGCCCCTTGCGGCGGCGGACGGACGCGTCGGAGTTGACGCAGACGACCAGGCAGTCGCCGAGCCGCCGCGCCTGCTGGAGCAGGCTGACGTGGCCCGCGTGCAGCAGGTCGAAGCAGCCGCCGGTCGCGACGACCGTGCCGCCGGCGCGGCGGGTCCGCTCGACGACGTCCCACGCGTCCTCGCCCCGCTCGGGGACGAGCCGGGGCGTGCCGTCCTCGGCGAGCCGCGCCGCTACCGCCGCCGCGGCGCCCGCGCGGACGAAGCCCGACGCGTGGCCGACGCCCGCGGTGACGGCGGCGGCCAGGTCGGCGCCGTCGGCGAGCGCGCCCGCGGCACCGGCGGCGAAGGCGTCGCCCGCCCCGCACGCGTCGCCCCGCGCCGGCCGGGCGGGCGCCAGGAACGGCGCCTCCGAGCCGTCGCACAGCAGTGCCCCCTCGGCGCCGAGCGTGACCGCGACGCCGTCGGCGCCCCAGGCCCGGCCGAGGTGCCGGCCGCACCGCCCGGCGGCCGACAGCCCCGTCCCGGCGATGTCGGCGCCGTGCGCGGCGGCGAGCCGGGCCGCCTCGGCGGCGTTCGGGGTGAGCAGCCGGACGCCCGGCGGCGGCTCCGCGCCGCGCGGATGCGGGTCCCACACGACGGGGACGCCGCGCCGCAGCCCGCCGAGCCGCGCCCGGACGGCGCGGTGCCGGGCGACGCCGCGCCCGTAGTCGGCGACCAGCACCGCGCCGGCCCGCGCGATCGCCTCGGACACGCGCGGGCCGACGGGCCCGTCGAGCGCCTCGCCCTCCCCGGCGTCCAGGCGCGCCACCGACTGGCCTCCGGACCGGATGCGCATCTTGCAGGGGGTGCCGCCGTGCAGGTGGAAGGCGGCGACCTCCAGATGCCGCTCCAGCATCGCGCGCAGCCGCCGGCCCGGCTCGTCGTCGGCGAGCGCGGTGACCAGCACGACCTCGCGCCCGTCCGCCGCGGCCAGCAGCGCCGCGAGGCCCGCGCCGCCCGGCCGGGGCAGCTCCGTGGCGTGCTCGACGACCGGGACGGGCGCGTCCGGGCAGAGCCGGCTGCTGCTGCCGACGACGTCGATGTCGAGCAGCGCGTCGCCGACCACGACCAGCGGCGCGGAGCGGTCAGGCATGGCGCACCCCCAGCGCTTCGTCGGTCGCGCCGCACAGCAGGTGGATCGCGGCGAGATGGATCTCCTGGACGGTCGAGGCCGCCGCGGCCCGCACGGTGATCGCCTCGTCGCACGCGGCGGCGAGCGGGTTCGGCCCGGGCCCGGTGATCGCCCAGGCGGCCAGCCCGAGCCGGCGGGCCCGGTGCGCCGCGGCGATCACGTTGGGGCTGCGCCCGCTGGTCGACAGGCAGATCAGCACGTCACCCGGGCGGCCGTGCGCCTGCACCTGCCGCTCGAACACGCTGACCGAGCCGTAGTCGTTGCCGATCGCGGTGACCGCGGAGGTGTCGGCGTGCAGCGCGATCGCCGACAGCGGCCGCCGCTCGTTCTCGAACCGGCCGACGAACTCGGCGGTCAGATGCTGCGCCTCGGCGGCGCTGCCCCCGTTGCCGCAGGCCAGCAGCCGTCCGCCGGCGTCCAGGACGCGGGCGAGCCGGCGCGCCCACGCCTCGATCGTCGGGACCTCGGCGCGGAACCGCAGCGCGGCGTCGGCGAGCGACTCCAGCCGCCGGCCGTGCACGGTGGACGCGGGGGCCGGGGTACCTGTCTGCGCGGTCATCAGGCGGCCACCTCGCTCAGGACGGTGGCGTGCCGGTAGACCTCCGCCGTGCCGGCGGCGACGCGGGCCCAGGAGTAGCGGTCGCGGGCCCGGCCGGCTCCCGCGGACCCCATCGCGGTCCGCGCCGCGGGGTCGTCCAGCAGCCCGCGGATCGCGCCGGCGGCGGCCTCCGGGTCGTGCGGCGGGACGAGCCTGCCGGTGCCGCCGTCCACGACGGTGTCCAGATGCCCGCCGACCGCGGTCGCCACGACCGGGACGCCGCAGGCCATCGCCTCCAGCGGCACCATGCCGAACGGTTCGTACCAGGGCAGCGTGACCACCAGGCTCGCCGAGCGCAGCAGCGGCGGCACCTCGTCGCGGCCGAGCCGGCCGAGGAACTCCACCCGCCCGGTGACGCCCGCGTCCCGCGCGACCCGCTTGAGCCTGCGCACTTCGGGGTCGCCGTCGAGGCCGCCGCGGGCCGGGCCGCCCGCGACCAGCAGCTCGGTGTCCGGCAGCAGGGCCAGGGCGCGGATGGCGGTGTCGACGCCCTTGCGCTCGACGAGCCGGGACAGCACGACCAGCCGGTGCCGCCCGCGTCCGCCGGAGCCGGGGCCCTCGGGTGTGAAGAGGCTCAGGTCGACCCCGCACGGCACCACGCGGATGCGGTCGCGGGGCACGCCCATCCCGGTCAGCTCCGCGATCTCGTCCGAGCAGGTGGCGACGACGGTGGCGGCGGCGCGCCCGATCGCGCGCTCCAGCCGGACGCGGGAGGCGGGGCTGGTGTCCTTGCCGCCCTGGTGGCGGCGCTTGACGGTGCCGAGCGCGTGGTAGGTCTGCACGAGCGGGACGCGCGGCGCGCCCGCCGCCCGGGTCGCCTGGATCGCGGCGACGCCGCTCATCCAGAAGTGCGCGTGCGCCACGTCGGGCGGGTCGGCCGCCCAGCGCCGCTCCAGGTAGGTCCCGAAGTCGCGCATCCACGGCAGCAGGTCGTCCTTGGCGATGTGCTCGGGCGGTCCCGCCGGGACGTGCTCCACGGTCACGCCGGGCGCGAGCCGGACCCGGTCGGGCGGGCCCGGCGCGTCCCGCCGGGTGTAGACGGTGACGGAGTGCCCCAGCCCGCCGAGCTCGGCGGCCAGTTCCGCGACGAACACGTTCTGGCCGCCGGCGTCCGCGCCGCCGAGCCCCCGGCCCGCGGATCCGCGCGCGGCGGCGAGGGGACTGGCGTGCTCGGAGATCATGGCTATCTTCATCGCGTTACCTCCTGGAGAGTTCGGCGCCAGTCGCGCAGGAACCGCGGCAGGGCGTACCGGTCGCTGGCGTAGGCCCGCGCCTCCTTGCCCATCTGGCGGGCACGGGCCGGATCGGCGGTCAGGCTCCGCGCGGCGTCCGCCAGGGCGGTGACGCGCGTGGACAGCACCCCGGCCTCCGGCGGCACCGCCTCGATCGCCTCGGTCGTGGCGAGCGCCACCACCGGCAGGCCGAGCATCATGGCCTCGATCAGCGCGAGGCCGAGCGAGGTCCACCGGTAGGGGTGGACGTAGACGCGGCGGCGGGCGAGCTCGTCGTGCATCCTCGCCTGCGGCAGGTCCTCGAAGGTCCAGAGCGACTCGGGCGCGATGCCGAGCCGGCCGGGGACGCCGGTGACGTTCATCCCGAACAGGTCCAGGGGGACGGCGCCGGCCAGCACCGGGAGCAGGTCGGCGCCGCAGACGCGGCCGCGGCGCAGGGGATCGTTGATGACCACGCCGGCGCGCGGCATGTCGCCGGTGTAGCGGTGGCCGGGGTCGACGACGCCGTGCTCGATGACCCTGGTCGGGGCGCGGCCGCAGTTCCAGAACAGGTCGTTGAAGTGGGTGACGTGCACGACCGGGATGTCCGAGCGGTCGTGCAGGAAGTGCCGGCTGTCCGGGACGACCTCCTCGGGGCCCCCGGCGTCGGACGGGGTGCGGCGCGGCGTGTCGTGTTCGACGTAGACGGCGGGGACGTCGCGTCCCGGGCGGCGGCCGAGCCATTCCTCGGCGAGCCGCAGCTCGTGCGGGCGCTGCAGGACGACGGCGTCGACGTGCTCGCCGCGCAGCCGTTCCGGCGGCACCTCGACCGCGCGGCCGGGCCAGTGGAAGGTGTCGGCGCGGCCCTTCCCGTCCGGGCCCCGGTCCGGGACGACGGGGACGAGGGTGGTCTGCGGGCCGTGGACGAACGACGTCGCCCACGATCCGTGCACGTGCCACATCAGGACTCTCATCGGGCGGGCACCCCCTTCGCTCCGGCGGCGCGCTCCGCCTTGGCGACGATCTCCACGGCCGCCGCGACCTCGTCGGCGGTGACGGACGCCAGGCACGGATGCCCGCCGACCGGGCACTCGGTGGCGCGGGTGTCCCGGCACGGCGCCCGCTGGTCGCCGAGCAGCGCCAGCGGGACGCCGAACGGCGCCCACCGCGCGGCGGGCACGGTCGGCGCGAACAGCGACACCACCGGCGTGCCGACGGCCGCCGCGAGATGGGCGGGGCCGGTGTTGCCGGCGACGACGGCGCGGGCGCCCGCCAGCACGGACGCCAGTTCCGGCAGGCAGGTCCGGCCGCCGAGGTCGAGGCCGTCCTCGCCGGCGACGCGGGCGGTCAGCTCCTTCTCGTCCGCGTGCCCGGTCACGATCACCCGGTGCCCGGTCGCGGTCAGCAGCCCGACGGCCTCGGCGCAGTGTTCCGGCGGCCACGCGCGGGCGGGGACGGACGTGCCGGGGTGCACCACGACGTATCCGGGCCCGCCGGTGAGGTGGTCGACGCGGGGCAGCGGGCCGCGGATCCGCAGCCGGGTGTCGGCGGGCGGCGGGAACCCGGCGGCCTCCGCGAGGGCGAGCATGCGCAGCGGCTCGGGCACGTCGGTGTCCGGCCGGTGCCGCAGGTCGAGCAGGGACCCGGGGTAGTCCTCGCTGATGCCGCCGATCCACGGCGTTCCCGCGAGCCGCAGCAGCAGCGCGAGCGGCAGCGGCGACTGGTGGAACGAGGTCAGGATCAGCGCCCGGTCGAACCCCTTGATCGCGCCGAGGAGCCGGTCGATCGCGGCCCGCTCGACGGGCACGTGGCCGGGGTCGATCCAGGGGGCGCACCATTCGATGACCCGGTCGACGCCGGGCAGCAGGTCGGCGGCGGCGCGGCCGCGCGGCCCGCACAGCAGGACGACCTCGGTGGCCCGTTCCGCGACCGCCCGCACGGCGGGGCCGGCGAGCAGCACGTCGCCGATGTTGTCCTGGCGCGCGACGAGGACCCTCATCGGCGCCGTCATCCGCGCGGCCGTCCGCTGAGGACCAGGTCGATGGCCGCGTCCAGCGTCGGCGCCGTCTCGGCCGCCAGCGCGATCTCGGCGTCGAGGGTCCGGCCGGTCGGGACCAGGATGCCGCGCGCCCCGGCCGCCACGGCGGCCTCGATGTCGCGGCCGATGTCGCCGATGACGACGCAGTCCGGCGGCGGCACCCCGAGCCGCACGGCCGCGCGCTCGATCATCCCCGGGCGCGGCTTGCGGCAGCCGCAGCCGTCGCCGTCGTCGTGCGGGCAGAACTCCCACGTGTCGATGGGGCCGAGCAGCTCCTCGACGCGGGCGTTCACGCGCCGCACGTCCCCGGCCGTGATGCGCCCCTTGGCGACGCCCGACTGGTTGGAGACGACGCCGACGCGGACGCCGTGCCGCCGCAGCCGGTCGAGGGCGCGGCGCGCGCCCGGCATCGGCTCGACGCGCGCCGGGTCGCCGTTGTAGGGGACGTCCTTGATCAGCGTGTCGTCGCGGTCGAACAGCACCAGCCGCGAGGCGCCCCACCTGCGGGCCCGGCGGTGGACGGCGAGGCCCCGCAGCCGGTGCCGGATCGCCGCGGGCGGGATGACGGCGCTGGTGACCAGCATCGTCACCGCCTCGCCCGGCGTGCGGGGGCCCGGCCTGATCCGCTCGTAGGCGAACCGTCCGGTCAGCGCCGTCCAGGCGCCGCCCGCGATGCAGGCGACGACCACCGCGCGCCGGTCGCGGAACGCGATGGGGACGGCGGCCAGGGCCAGCAGGCCCGCGGCCGTGGTGAGCGCGTGCCGGCGCAGCAGGCCGCGCCCCTCACCGGCGCGGACGCGCCAGTGCCGGCCGTGTGCCCGCCACATCAGGATGTCGTCGGCGTTGCCCGCCTGCGCCCGCACCGACGCCCAGAAACCGGCCGGGCGGACCGGATGCGTCAGCCGGCGCCCGCCGGCGACGAGGCCGTGCCCGGCGTCCAGGGCGCGCAGCGCGAGGTCGGCGTCCTCCCGGTAGGCGCGGCGGAACCGCTCGTCGAACCCGCCGAGCTCGGCGAGCACGCCGCGGCGGTAGGCCATGTCGGCGGTGATCCAGTCGGCGGTCGCGAGCGCGGCGGTGTTGCGCTCCCAGTCCGTGGCGGCCCGCCCGGCCGGCAGCGGGACGGTGACGCGGCCCTGGCTGCCGCCCACCTCGGGCGGCAGGTTCGCGAGGTCGGCCGCCAGCCGCGCGGGCCAGTCCGGGCCGGGGACGACGTCGTCGTCCAGGAACGCGATCCACTCCGTCGTGGCGGCGCGCCACCCGGCGTTGCGCGCGGCGGCGGGCCCGCGGCCCCCGGAACGGATCACCCGGATCTCGGTACCGGCGGACACGGGTAGCGGGAGCGGCGCGCCGGGCTCGGGGCGGTCGTCCACGACGATGATCTCGTGCGGCGGCGTGCCCGCCCCCTCCCGCAGCGCGTCCAGGGTGACGCGCAGGCTCGGCCTCCCGATGGTGGGGATGACGACGGTGCAGTTCATCGGGCGTGCACCTCCCGGCGGCGGACCACGTAGGGGCCGATGGCGAGCAGGTCGACCGGGGCGGAGCCGAAGCACTCCAGCGCGTCGCGCGGGTCGTCCACCATCGGACGTCCGGCGGTGTTCAGGCTGGTGTTCACCACGACGGGCAGCCCGGTGCGGCGGCGGAACTCCTCCAGCAGGCGCGCCACGAGCGGCTCGCCGGCGGAGTCGACGGTCTGGATGCGGGCGGTGCCGTCCACGTGCACGACGGCGGGGATCCGCTCGCGCCACTCCGGCTTCACCCGGTGCACGAACAGCATGTACGGGCTCGGCAGCGGGCCCTCGAAGATCTCGGCGGCATGGCCGAGCGCGACCATCGGCGCGATCGGCCGGAACTGCTCGCGGCCCTTGACGTCGTTGAGCCGCTCCACGTTGTGCGCGTGCCCGGGATGGGCGAGGAGGGAGCGGTGCCCAAGCGCGCGCGGGCCGAATTCGGAGCGCCCCTGGAACCAGGCGACGATCTCGTCGCGCGCGAGCGCCTCGGCGACGGTGGCCGCGAGATCGTCCGGCCGCTCGTACGGGATCCTGGCGGTGTCGAGCCACGCGGCGATCTGCGCGTCGTCGAAGCGGCGGCCGAGGTCCGCGCCGGGCATGGCGGTCAGCGGATCGCCGCCGGACCGCGCCACGTGCAGCGCGGCGCCGAGCGCGGTCCCGGCGTCGCCCGCGGCCGGCTGGACCCAGACCTCGTCGTAGGGGCCGGCCGCGGCCAGCCGGGAGTTGGCGACGCAGTTCAGCGCGACGCCGCCGGCCAGCGCCAGGCGCCGGGAACCGGTCCGGCCGTGCAGCCAGGCCGCGAGATCCAGGAGCACCTCTTCGAGCCGTGCCTGGACGCTCGCGGCGAGGTCGGCGTGGTCCCGGGTCCACTCGCCGTCCGGCGCGCGGGCCTTGGCGAGGGCGCCCCAGTCGACCGGGGCGGCCGCGAAACCGCCGTCGCCGGTCGCCCCGACGTGCTCGCGCAGCTCGTCCAGGAAGCGCGGCTCGCCGTAGGACGCGAGCGCCATGACCTTGTACTCGTCGCTGGAGCGCAGGAAGCCGAGGTGCTCGGTGAGGTCCTCGTACATCAGCCCCAGCGAGTGCGGGAGCCGCTGCGCGGCCAGCGGCGCCAGCTCGCCGTGCTCGTACGTCCCGGCCAGGTGCGAGTGCGACTCGCCGCGGCCGTCCAGGACCAGCACGTCGCCGTCGCCGGGTCCGGGCGCGGCGAGCGCGGCCGACGCGGCGTGCGCCACATGATGCGGGACGAACCGGACGATCCCCGGGTCCAGCCCGGGGAGCGCGGTGGCGAGGAAGTTCGGGGCGCGCCGCGCGTACAGCGTCCGCAGCCGCTCCCACTGGACGTCGTGGCCGTCGAGCCCGGGCTCGACGAGCGACGGGTCGTAGGAGTAGGCGACGGCGTCCAAGGCGCCGGGCTCCAGCCCCGCCTCGTCGAGGCACCACCGGGCCGCCTTTTCCGGCAGTTCCCAGCCGGAAAAGGGCACGGGCCGCTTTCCGTGCTTGCGGCGGCTGAAACGCTCCTCCTCCGCGGCCGCGACGACGACGCCGTCCGACACCAGCGCGGCGGCCGGGTCATGGAAGATCGCATTGATTCCGAGCACGCGCATGGGACCCCGTTTCTGCGCAACGTCGGTGAGGAGGGGAGGCGGTGGATGCCTGCGTCCTAGGCACCGGGCTCCGTCGATGCGGAGTGAATCCCCTATAGGTCATTCGCCATTGCCGGGAACCGGGGACATAAACGGAAGTGAGTAGAAAGTTCTGATTTACCTGGTTATATGACTTTTGCCGCATGGGGCGGTTGGGGCCGGGTACCGGCCGGTCCATGCGCCTCACCGTCGTCGTCATCACCCGGGACCGGCGGCGCTCTCTCCTCGCCGTCCTCGCCCGCACCCGCGAGCTCACCGAACGCGCGCCGGTCATCGTGGTGGACAACGCGTCGCGGGACGGGACCCCCGGCGCCGTCGCGGCGGAGTTCCCCGACGTCACCCTGATCCGCTCGCCGCGCAACCTCGGCGCCGTCGCCCGCAACCTCGCCGCCGACCACGTCCGCACGCCCTACATCGCGTTCTGGGACGACGACACCTGGTGGGACCCGGACGCGCCGTCCCGCGCCGCCGACCTGCTGGACGCCCACCCCCGGCTCGCCGCCGTCACCGGCCGGATCCTGGTGGAACCCGGCGGGCGCGAGGACCCGATCGTGCCCGAGCTGCGGGACTCGCCCGTCCCCGGGCCGCCGTGGCTGCCGGGGCCCGCGCTCGGCTCGTTCCTCGCCGGGGCGTCGATGCTCCGGACGGAGGCGTTCCGCGAGGCGGGCGGCTTCTCCCCGCGGCTGTGGCTGGGCGGCGAGGAGGAACTGCTCGCCGCCGACCTGATGACGCTCGGCTGGGAGCTGTGCTTCGCCGAGGACGTCGTCGTGCACCACGAGCCGTCCCGGCTCCGCGACCCGCACCTGCGGCGCCGGCACGGCATCCGCAACACCCTGTGGTCCACCTGGCTGCGCCGCCCGCTGCCCGCCGCCGCCCGCCGCACCGCCCGGCTGCTGCGCACCCTGCCCCGCGACCGCGTCACCGCGGGCGCGCTCGCCGCGGCCGCCGCCGGGCTGCCCTGGGTCGCCCGCGAGCGCAGGACGCTCCCGCGCGACGTCGAGCACCGGCTGCGCACCCTGGAGACCGCCCAGCGTGAGTCCAAGGCCCGCCGCTACGTGAGCTAGAGCTAGGGGACACATGTCCGATGTGACGATCGTCGTCGCGACCCGCGACCGCGCGCCGGAGCTGCGCCGCAGCCTCGGCCACCACACGGCCCCGGTGATCGTGGCCGACAACGCCTCCTCCGACGGCACGCCCGAGGTGGCGGCCGCGGCCGGGGCGACCGTGCTGCGGCTGCCCCGCAACCGGGGCGCCGCCGCCCGCAACGCCGGAGCCCAGCACGCGACCAGCCGCTACATCGCCTTCGCCGACGACGACTCGTGGTGGGCACCGGGCAGCCTGGAACGCGCGGCCGAGATCCTCGACGCCCACCCCCGCACGGCGCTGCTCGCGGCACGCGTTCTGATCGGGCCGGAGGAACGCCTGGAGCCCGTCTCCGCCCAGATGGCCCGCTCACCCCTCGACCGCCCGGACGATCTCCCGGGCCCCGCCATCCTCGGCTTCCTCGCCTGCTCGGTCATCGTCCGCCGGGACGCGTTCCTCGACGCCGGCGGCTTCTCCGACGTCCTGCATTTCGGCGGCGAGGAGGAGCTGCTCGCCCTCGACCTGGCCGCTGCCGGACGGGGCCTCGCCTACGTGCCGGAACTGGTCGTCCACCACCATCCGTCCAGTGCGGGCCGGGACCCGGCCGCCCGCCGCCGGCGCCAGGCGCGCAACCGGCTCCTGACCGCGTGGCTGCGCCGCCCGCTCCCGGCGGTCGCCCGGACCGCCGCCGCCGCGCTCGCCACCCGGGACGGCCGCGCCGGGCTCGCCGGAGCGGTCCGCGCCCTGCCCGCCCTCGCCGGCGCCCGCCGCCCCGTCCCGCCCGCCGTCGAGGCCGCCCGCGCCCGGCTGACCGGCTACTGACGTTTCGGGATGGTGCCTGGGGAAGACCGCGGTGAAACGACTCGAAGGAGGCGGCGAACGTGAGCAGCCCTGCCGGGCAGAGTCAGCCCTACCCGGGCGAGACGTCGAAGATGGAGCCGCGGCCGCGCGACGAGATGCGCGGCTACGAGGGCCGGGGCCTGCTCGCCGGCCGGCGGGCGCTGATCACCGGCGGCGACTCCGGCATCGGACGGGCGGTCGCGGTGGCCTTCGCCAAGGAGGGCGCCGACGTCGCGATCACCTACCTGGAGGAGGACGCCGACGCGCGGCACACCGCCAAGCTGGTCGAGGACGAGGGCCGGCGCTGCCTGCGGTTCGGCGGCGACCTCGCCGACGAGCGCCACACCCGCGACGTCGTCGGACGCGCCGCCGAGCAGCTCGGCGGCCTGGACGTGCTGGTCCTGCACCACGGCACCCAGCAGCCCGTCGACGACGTCCGCGAGATCGACACCGCGCAGCTCGACCGCACCTTCCGCGTCAACGTGCACAGCCTCTTCTGGGCGGTCCAGGAGGCCCTGCCGCACCTGCCCGACGACGGGGCGATCGTCATCACCGGATCGATCAACGGGCTGCGCGGCAACACCAGCCTGATCGACTACTCGGCCAGCAAGGCCGCCGCGATGACCTTCGCGCACTGCATGGCCAAGGCGCTGATGGACCGCGGGATCCGGGTCAACACCGTCTCCCCGGGCCCGGTGTGGACGCCGCTCATCCCGGCGACGCTCGACGAGGACCGCGTCGAGGGCTTCGGTGAACAGGCCCCGATGGGACGCCCGGCGGACCCGGACGAGATCGCACCGTCCTACGTCTTCTTCGCGAGCCCGCGGCTGTCCTCTTACTACACCGGGCAGAACCTCGTCCCGGCCGGAGGAGAAATCCACCCCGGCTGACCACCGGGGCCTTAGCTCGCCGAGGGGGGTGGAGGACGCGAAGTCCTCCACCCCCCTCTGGGCGCCGGGTGGTGCTACTCGCCGGCCGCCTCGAAGATGCTGAACTCGACTCCCTGGTCGTCGACACAGTTGGCGAACCTGCCGGCGGGAATGGTCACCGGCTCGTCCGCGGTGCCGCCGAGCTCGCGGACGCGCTCGCTGGCGGCGGTCAGGTCGTCGACGCTGAAGTAGACGCGCGGGGACTTCGACTTGTCGCCGTGGGGGTTGCCGCCCATCGGGGTCGAGCCATGGATCATCGAGTAGCCCGGGAAGTTCCCCTCCTTGAACTTCCACCCGAAGAGCGACTCCCAGAACTTCGCCGTCGCCGCGGCGTCCTTCCCTGGCAGGTCGAAGAAGACGATGTCGCCACTCATGGTGCTCTCCTCATCCGTGTTGGTGCGATCTGACATGACACGGCCGGAGGTGTCGCTTCCGGCCTGGTGCGTCCGGCGCCGGCGAGGCCGATGGGAACGGCATGCGCTCGAAGCGCCAACGTTGACCTTCCCTCGACAGCCCACGATATCTTCATATAAGCTGACAGTCATTAGCTTCTACAATCTAGGATGTAGCCGATCAGTCACTGTGTCAAGGCGGATGGCAACCGCGCCAGGTGGTGGCGCTGCGGGCCAGAAATGATCAACGGCTCGCGCTCTCACGTACGGCGCCCCGCCGGTTTCGGCGGGCCCGTGTTGCCCGGCGAGCAGAGACCGGAAGGGCCGCAAGCCCCGGCAGAGTGGGCACGTATTACGCTCTGGCCAGTGACCGAACGTCTTGGAACCTCATGATTACCCTCACTGAGCGTAGGCAGAGCTGAATATGACTGACATGAACCGAGCGGACGTGAACCCCGACGGATCGCCGACCCTGCCTCCCAACTTCGCGGGGTCCATCGGCTTCCTGCTGAACAAGGCCGGTCAGCTCCTGACGGCGCAGTTCGAGGCGGAGCTCGCTCCGTACGGGCTCAGCGCGCGGAGCTGGGGGGTCCTCCGGTTCATCGAGGTCAACGGCGCCCAGTCGCAGCAGCACATCAGCGAGCAGCTGCGCATCGACCGGTCGACGATGGTGAACCTGGTCGACGACCTGGAGCAGCGGGGCTACGTCGTCCGGCTGCGCGACCGGCAGGACCGCCGCCGCTACGCGGTGACGCTGACCGAGTACGGGACCCGCCAGCTGCGCGGTGGCCTCGACGCGGTCGAGGAAGTGGTGACGGCCCGGTTCCTCAAGGACGTCAGCGAGCAGGACCGCGAGCGCCTCGTCTCCATCCTGCAGTCGCTGGTCTTCCCCGCCGGCGTCGCGCCGTCCGTCGCCGGCTGACCGAACAGCCCGGGTCGCCCCCACGCCGGCCCCGCCCTCTCTGGGCGGGGCCGGCGTGGGGGCGAGGTGACTACCGCTTGTGCGCGACGAGCAGCACCGCGGGCACCAGCACCCGGCCCTTGTCGTCCGTGCCGAGAGCCGCGTCGGCGAGCTCGGGCTTCAGCAGCGCCGAGATGGTGGACGGCTCCAGCCGGTCGATCGACCAGTCCTTCTCCACGAGCGTGCCGAGCTCGTCCTCGCTGAACAGCGTCGGGCCCTTCGGCATCACGGCTGATGCCTCCCGGGAGAAGGTGAGGATCGACAGCGTCGCGTCGTCGGTGGTGGACTCGGCGAGGCAGGCCAGGTAGTCCGCGCGCCGCTCGTCCGCGACGGCCGGGATCGTGCCCGAGTCGATGACCGCGCGGAAGCGTCCCTCGTAGCCCTTCAGCGCGGTCAGGTCGGCCACCTCGAACGTGACCGAGACCTTCTCGTCCGCGGCCGTTCGCTTCGCCTCCGCGATGGCGGTCGGGGCCGAGTCGAGCCCGACCACCGTGTAGCCCAGCCGGGCCAGGTACACGCTCGTGACGCCGATGCCGCAGCCGGCGTCCAGGACGTCGCTCCGGAACACCCCGGCCGGCTCGAGCTCGGCGAGCTTGGGCTGGGGCTCGCCGATGTTCCACGGCACCCAGGGCACGTTCTGTGCGGACTCCCGGCCCTGGTAGACGGCGTCGAAGTCGGTCTTGTGCTGCATGACGAGATCTCCTTTCGGTTTTCGAGCAGTTCGGTTCTCGCGCGGTTCGGTTTCGAGCGGTTCGCCTTGGCTGTGGAGCGGTCGCCGACGGGCCGGTCAGGCCGGCCGGAGCACCGGGGCCGGGTCGATGCCGAGGTCGGAGAGGATCGTCGGCACCGCGGCACGCGCGCCGCAGTTCGCCCCGCCGCCCGGGTGCGTCGAGGCTCCGACGAGGAAGAAACCGTCGGCCGGCAGCCGGTGCCCCATGCCCGGCATCGGCCGGTTCCCGAGGTACTGGTGGAGCTGCTGCCCGAGGTGGCTCGCGTCGCCGCCGGGCCAGGAGCTGTTGAAGCGGGCCGCGTCGAGCGGGGACTTGACGCTGCGGGACAGCACCTTCGTCGCGTCCATGTTCGTGGTCAGCTTGCAGAACGTCGCGAAGATCTCGTCGAAGATCTCCTCCTTGCGCTCGTCCCAGCCCGGCCCGTCCAGGTCCATCGGGGCGTACCCGAGGAGGTACAGGGTGTGCTTGCCGTCGGGCGCCCGCGTCGGGTCCCAGACGCTCGCGGTGACGGCGCTCGGCATGTCGATCACCGGCGTGCCGTATTTCAGGCCGTCGAACGCCTGGCGGAGCTCGGGCAGCGGCAGCGCGAACTCCTGGATTCCGGCCCGGGTCACCTCGTCGCCGGCGGCGAACTCCGGCGCCTCGCTGAGCGCGAGATGGCCGACCAGGCAGCTGAAGGCGGTCCGCTTGCCGCGCAGCGCCTTCGCGTCCCACTCGGGTCCGAACCGGTGGTCGACCATCTCCGGGATCTGGCGGATGTTGAGGTTCGCCACGACGGCCCGGGACGCGGTGATCTCCTCGCCCGTGCCCAGCCTCACCCCGCTCACCCGGTCGCCGTCGAACAGGAAGCGGTCCACCGGGACACCGGTCCGCACCGTCCCGCCGAGGTCGGTGAACGCCCTGGCCAGGGCCATGGAGAGGGCCCCGGATCCGCCGACCGGGAAGCCCACGCCGTAACGGTGCATGGTGGGCACCATCGCCAGCAGGAACGCGCCGGTGCCGCCCTCCTCGGGGGCGCAGATGAGCTCGGAGACCCAGCGCGCGAGTGCGGCCTTGATCTTCGGGTGCTCGAACCATTCGTCGATGACGTCGAGGTAGCTCATCATCAGCAGCCGCGTCATCTCCCGCCCCGGCTCCGTCTGGCCCAGCAGCGCGAAGAGCTCGCCCACCGGCAGCGGGGGCTGGAACATGCCGTCGACGAGCATGTCCAGCAGCCCGTCGGCGAACTTGTGGAAGCGCAGGTAGTTCTGCGCGTCCACGGGCGAGATCGTGGCGATGGTCTCCGCGGTCCTGCCGGGGTCCCGGTAGAACGCGATGTGGTCCCCGTCCGGGAAGGCCACGGCGATGGCGGGGTCCGGGAAGACGTACTCGAGCCCGTGCCGCGCGAGCAGGCCCAGCTCGTCGTTCCTGATGAGCGGGTTGAGCTGCACGAACACATGGGCGATGGCGTGCAGGTCGTGCCGGAAGCCGGGCAGGGTGACCTCCTCGGTCACCACCCCTCCGCCGACTTCGTCGCTCGCCTCAAGCACGGCGACGTCGAGCCCGGCTCTGGCCAGGTAGGCCCCTGCCGTGAGCCCGTTGTGGCCGCCTCCGACGACGATCACGTCATGGTCTGGCATCGATCGCTCCTTCTCGGCTGAGCCGGTCCGGCCGGACCGGCTGGATCGCGGGGGGTTCGACAGTTCTGGCAGCGAGTGGCGGACCGTATCGATGTCCCGGCCCGTTTCGATCAGGCTTTGGGCGCATATCGGATGCCCAGGTCAGCGGTGTCGCGCAGGCCGATACCCCGGGCCCAGTGCGCCGGAGCTCCCGGCGGCCAGGCATTGGCGTCGACTCCGCGGACGATTGCGGCGAAGCGGCGAGTCGTTGTAGGTACTGATGGTCAGGACACCATATTGACCAACGAAGGATAATCTGTAAACCTGATGACCGCAGCACACCAACGGGGGCGTCGCACCCAACGGAGGGCTCAGGTGTCGATCGAAACGTCGTTCGTCTACCCCGGACAAGGCAGTCAATTCGTCGGGATGGGGGCCGGCCTGCTGGAGGAACGGCCCCCGCTAACAGCGGTGTTCGAACACGTGGAAGCCGTCACGGGACGCCCGCTGATCGAGCCGATGCTGCACGGTCCGGAAGACCGGTTACGCGAGACCGGGACGGCCCAGCTCGTCCTGTTCGCGTTCGGTATCGCCATGACAGAGGCCCTCGCCGAGCAGGGCATCGCGCCCGAGCTGGTCGCGGGTCACAGCCTCGGCGAGTTCACCGCCCTCGTCGCGGGTGGCTGGCTCGGGCTGGACGAGGCCGCCGCGGCCGTGGCCCGGCGCGCGGACGCCATGGCCCGCTGCTGCCGGGAGCGGGCCGGTGCGATGACGGCGGTCCTGGCCACCGGCCCCGGCGAGGTCGCCGAGGTCCTGGCGCGGTACCCCGGCCGATGCGACGACGGGCGCCCGGGCACCGCCGTCATCGCCAACTACAACGCCCCCCGGCAGACCGTCATCTCCGGCGACGCGGCGATCGTCACGGAGATCGGAGAGAGCATCCGGGCGGAGGCGATCGGCGCCGCCGAGCCGCTGCCCGTCGCGGGAGCGTTCCACTCACCGCTCATGCGGCCCGCGGAGAAAGAACTCACGGACACCATCGCCGCTCTGCCGCTGCGCCGCGGTCACACGCCGATGGTCAGCAGTATCACCGGCGAACCGATCAGCGACCTGGAACGGTACCGCGACGCGCTGGCCGGTCAGATCACCGCACCCGTGCACTGGACGCGGACGGCCCGGCGGATCGTCGCCCACCGGCCGCGCCGTGTCGTCGAGGTCGGTCCCGGAACCACCCTGTGCGGCTTGATCCGAAAAATCGATCGTCGGCAGAAAGCACATTCCTGCGGGGACACGAGCAATCTTCGTGCTCTCGCCGGCACGTACGCCTGAGGCATGACCAGGAACTCCACCGAGGGAGACAACTGACATGACCAAGACCTACGACGCCATCGTCATCGGAGGAGGGCCCTCCGGTACCACCACCGCCGGCCTGCTCGCCAAGGCCGGGCACGACGTCCTGATCCTGGAACGGGAGCAGTTCCCCCGGTATCACATCGGGGAGTCGCTCATCCCCGGGCTGAACTCCGTCATCGACGAGCTGGGCGTCCGGGACACCATCGAGGCCGCGGGATACATCCGCAAGGCGGGGATCTCGCTGCTCTGGGGCGCCAAGCGCGAGCTCTGGAGCATCGCCTTCGGGGAGAGCGGCCCCTACGACTACACCTGGCAGGTCAAGCGCGCCGAATTCGACCACGTACTGCTGGAGCACGCCCGCAAGCTCGGAGCGATGGTCATCGAGCAGGCGTCGGTGCGCGAGGTGACCACCGACGAGGACGGCCGGGCCACCGGCGTCACCTACACGATCGGCCGCGGCACGGAGCCGATCCGGGCCGAGGCCCGCTTCATCGTCGACGCCTCCGGCCAGTCGAAGATCCTCGGACGGAAGTTCGGGCTGGTCGAGATGCACGGGGACCTCAAGAACCTGGCCGTGTGGACCTACTACCAGGGCGGCGAGCGGCTCCCCGACAAGCTGAACGGGAACATCCTCGTCGAGAACCACCCGGACGGCTGGATCTGGGTCATCCCGTTCTCCGACGGTACCCAGAGCGTGGGGTTCGTCGGCCCGCACGACCGCATCGCCCAGGACACCCGGCCCGACCTGGAACTGCTCGAACAGAAGATCGCCACGTCGCGCGAGGCCAAGAAGCTGCTGCGGAACGCCACCCGGGTGGCGGGGTGCCGCACGACGAAGGACTGGTCCTACACCTGTTCCCAGTTCTACGGGCCCGGCTTCCTGCTGGTCGGTGACAGCGCCGCGTTCATCGACCCGCTGTTCTCGACCGGTGTCACGCTCGCGATGAAGGGCGGCAGCTCCGCCGCGGCGACCGTCTCCGCGATCCTGAAGGAGCCCGGCCGCGAGGAGGAGTTCGCGAAGGCCTACGACGACGGCATGCGCAAGTTCCTCGGCGACGTCCTGTCCTTCGTGCGCTTCTTCTACGACGCCAGCAAGGACGTCGAGGCGTACTGGGCCAAGGCCAAGGAGATGATCGACCCCATCGGCTGGATGACCGCCCGGGACGACTTCATCATCATGGTCTCCGGTCTCAACGCCGAACTCCCCGTGATGCAGCCGCACGAGGACGCGGCCCCGGACGGCGTCGCGGAAGGCCGCAACGCCAGGTCCCGCAACCGGGGCATGGAGTGGGCCAACGTCGACACGGTGAAGCAATGACGGTCGTCGACACGCACGCCCACGCGCTGCCCTCATGGGTTCAGGCGGCGTTTCTGGACTGGCTCGACGAGTCGGGCTCGACGGCCGAGGGGCCCCCGGGCCTCTGGCGGTCCCCCGCCTTCGACGAACCGGACCGGCACGTGGCCGACGCGCACCGGCACGGCATCGACATCACCGTGCTGACGCACAGCTCGAACGCCGTGGCCGCGCTGCACTCGGCCGCGGTGCGCGGCGCGCGGCGGCGCGGAGCCGCCGACACCATCGCGGCGGTCAACGACGAGATGCGGACATGGGCCACCCGGACCGGCGGCCGCCTCCAGGCCGCGCGCTGGGTCGACCCCCGGCTCGCCGGCTCGGCCGAGCGGGAGATCGAGCGGGCCGCCACCGACGGCGGCATCCCCGCGATCTCGATGAACACCGCCTACGCGGACCCGTCGACGGGCGAGCTGCGCTTCCTCGACGACCCGGCGTTCGAGCCGGTACTTGCCGCCGCGGAAGCGAGCGACGTCGTCGTGTTCGTGCATCCATCGGCGAAGTTCCGCCTCAAGGTCGAGCCGGCGTTGCCCGGCCCCGCGGAACATCTGCTGACCGGCACGCTGTCCATGCTGGTCGAGTCGACGGTCTGCATCTCCCGGCTGGTGCTGCGCGGCACGCTGGAGCGGCACTCCGCGCTGCGGACGGTGTTCGGCCAGCTCGGCGGCGTGCTGCCGCTCGCGCTCGGCCGGTTCGACCTGATCCACCAGCTCATCGCCGATTCGGACGGCACCGCCGTGCGGGCCTTCGGCGCGCTGCGCCACCTGCGCGACTACGTCGGCAACGTCTACGCGGACACGCACTCCGCCGACGCCGCCGGGCTGGAGTGCGCCCTCGCGGAACTCGGCGAGGAGCGGGTGCTGTTCGGCAGCGACTTCCCCGTGACGCCCGGTGTGCTGGGGCGTGCCGGCGCGCTGGAGACGCTGCGCAAGGCGTCGCTTCCCGCGGCGACGCTCCGCGCCGTCGAATCCGGCAACGCCCGGTCGCTGCTCGGGCTCGCCGGCGACCTGACCGGCCACGACTCGCCCGCATACGACAACTCGCCCGCATACGACGAGGGGCCAGCGGCATGATCGCGCACGTCGTCCTCTACCGGTACCCGGAATCGATGTCCGAGACGGACCGCGCCCTGTTCCGCGAAGACCTCGCCAAGGCCACCCGGAGCACGGGTGTGGTCGAACGGTTCACGGCGGGGCAGCACGTCCCGCTGCCGGCCGATGACGTGGCACCCGAGTCGATGTACTCCGTCGCCGCGCGCTGGGAGTTCACCGATCTGGAACAGCTGCGCGCCTTCTCCGAGCATCCGGCCATGAGCGGCGTGGTGGACGTCTGGGTCCGCCGGCACGGCATCGGCGTCGCTTTCGCGAACACCTTAGATGAACTGGAAATCCCGACATGACCGACTCCAATGATCTGACGGGCTCCATAGACCTGACGGGCTCCATTGACCTGACGGGCAAGGTCTGTCTCGTCACCGGCGCCGCCTCCGGGATCGGCCGGGCGACCGCCCGCACCCTCGCGGACGCCGGCGCATCGGTGGTGGCCGTCGACGTGGACGAACCGGGCCTGAAGTCCCTCGACCAGGAGACGACCCTGCTCGGCTTCCGCCACCTGGACGTCGCCGATCCCGACGCGGTGCGCGACGCGGTCGCGGAGGTCGTCGCCCGGGCGGGCCGGATCCACGCCTGCCTGACCTTCGCCGCCGTCGTCGACAACTGGGGGCCACCGGCCGAGCTCGACGACGCGCTGTGGACGCGGGTGCTCGACGTCAACCTGCGCGGCACCACGGCCGTCTGCCGCGCCGCCATCCCCTCGATGGTCGCGGGCGGATCGATCGTGACCTGCTCCAGCATCGCGGGCGGGCTCAAGCCCAGCCCGTCCCGGGCGCCCTACACCGCGGCCAAGGCCGGAATCGTCGCGCACACCCGGGACCTGGCCGTCGCCTACGGCCCGGCCGGAATCCGGGTCAACACCATCATCCCGGGATTCGTCGACACCCCCATGTCCCGAAAGCTGGTCCGCGGGCACGAGGCGCAGGCGGAGGCCGAGCAGGGCCGCATCCCGCTGCGCCGCCTCGGCACCGCCCAGGAGGTCGCGAACGTCGCCCGCTTCCTGGTGTCCGACGCATCTTCCTACGTGACCGGCGCCGCACTCGTCGTGGACGGAGGCCTGAGCCTTGTCTGAGCAAAGCACCCTCTCCGAGAAGACCACCACACCACCCACACCCGCCCGGATCTTCGATTTCGCCTGGGGGCTGGGGCGTACCGCCACCCTGGTCACGGCGCTCGACCTGGACCTCTTCACGGCCATCGCCGAGGGCAGCGACACGGTGGACGACCTCGTCCGCCGCACCGACGCCAGCAGGCGCGGCATGCACGCGCTGCTCACCGCGCTCCACGCGTCGGGGTTCGTGCACCGCGACGGCGACCGCTACCGGCTGGCCGACGACGCCGCGATGTACCTGGTGCGCGGCTCGCGCGCCTATCTCGGGGACATGCGGCACATCCACCGGCAGCTGAACTTCAAGATCTGGCCGCAGCTGACCGAGGCGGTGCGCAGCGGCGCGCCGTGCAAGGAGATCTTCGCCGAGCAGGCCGACGACGTCTGGGCCAGGATCACGCCCTACCTGGACGCGCTCGCGGTGGGCGCCGGGCGCTGGATGGCCGGCGTCGCCGGTGACCTGGTCCCGTCCCGGCCCCGGATCCTCGACGTGGGGTGCGGCTACGGCGGTTCCGGCCGCGCGCTGGCCGAGGGCTGGAACGGCAGCGTCGTGGGCATCGACCGGGAGATCTCTGTGACCGCGGCCCGGGACCTCGCCCGCGAGGCGGGCCTGGCGGACCGCACCGAGTACCGGTCCGGGGACGTGTTCGACACCCCCTGGGGCGGGCCGTACGACGTGGTCCTGCTGGGCAACCTGCTGCACGGGTACCCGGTCGCGGAGGTACGCGAGATCCTCGCGCGGTCCGCGGCGGCGCTCACGGACGACGGCGTCCTGCTGCTCTACGAGATCGTCCCCGACGACACGGAGACCGATCCGGTCGGCGCGTTCTTCTCCCTCCAGATGCTGATGACCAGCGAGGGCGTCGCCCACAGTCTGGACGACTACGACCGGTGGCTCGCCGAGGCGGGCCTGCCGGTGCGGCGCCGGCTGCGGTCGCCGACCGGGCCGGGCACGCTCGTCGCCGCCACGCGCGGGGCGCCGTCATGAGGCGGGTGGCTGTCACGGGGCTCGGAGTCCTGGCCCCGAACGGCGTCGGCACGAAGGACTTCCTGGCCGGGCTCTGCGCGGGCCGCTCCGGGGTGATCGAGGCCCGCGAGTTCGACACCTCCCGGCTGGCCTCCCGGATCTACGGCACACTGCCCGAGTGCGAGCTGCCCGGCCTCCCGGCCGAGCACAGCGCCGGAGACGACCGGGTCGTGCGGATCGCGATGCGGGCCGCCCAGGAGGCCGTCGCCTCCTCCGGCCTGCTCGACCACGACATGGACCCGGAACGGGCCGGGGTCGTCATGGCCAACGCCATCGGCGGCACGAAGTTCATGACCGAGCACTTCCCGGAGCTCACCGGCGACGGCACGACCGAGATCGACGTGGCCGGGGCGCACCCGCGATTGCACGTCGCGGCCACGTTCAACCGGCCCGTGTCGGCGATCGCCGACGCGTTCGGGTTACGCGGGCCGGTGACGACCCCGGTCACCGGGTGCACCGGCGGCAACGACGCGGTCGGCTTCGCCCTCGACACGATCCGGCGCGGCGAGGCGGACGTGGTGATCACCGGCGCCGCCGAGGCTCCGCTGACGCCGTTCGTCGTGGCCTGCTTCGACGTGATCGGGGCCCTGTCCACGCGCAACGACGAGCCGCAAGGCGCCTCCAGGCCGTTCGACGCCGACCGGGACGGGTTCGTCCTCGGTGAGGGCGCCGGGGTGGCCGTGCTGGAGGAGTGGGAGCACGCCCGCCGCCGCGGGGCGCCGATCCTCGCCGAGGTGCTCGGCTTCGGGAGCACGTCGAACGCCTACCACATGACGGATCTGGCCAGCGACGGGACGCACCTCGCCCGGTCCTTCCAGCTCGCGCTGGAGGACGCCAGGTGTCCCGCCACCAGCGTCGGCTACGTCAACGCCCACGGCAGCTCGACACCGCAGAACGACGTGTGCGAGACCAACGCCATCAAAGCGGCGCTGGGCGAGCACGCCTACCGGGTCCCGGTCAGCTCGATCAAGTCGATGGTCGGCCACGCGCTGGCCGCGGCGAACTCGCTGGAGTTCGTCGCCTGCGTGCTGGGCCTGGAGGAGGGCGTGATCCCGCCGACGATCAACCACCACTCCCCGGGCGAGGGCTGCGACCTCGACTACGTCCCGAACGACGCGCGGGACGAGCGGGTGGGGGTCATGGCCAGCCTGTCCAGCGGCTTCGGCGGCATCCACTCCACGGTCGTGCTCGGCAGCCCGGACGCGACCCGCTCCGGGGAGGTCGGCCGATGACCGGCACGGTGATCACGGGCATGGGGCTCGCCCTGCCCGGTGCCTCGACTCCCGACCAGCTCTGGCGTTCGGTGACCGGGGGCCGAAGCGCCGTGCGGCCCATCGACAGGTTCGACACGGATTCCTATCCGTGCCCCAACGCCGGCTTTCTGGGCGAGGAGACCGAGCGGGAGACGATCGGCACCATCAAGCCCAGGGTGCGCAAGCGGATGGACCGCTTCTGCCAGCTGGCGGCCTCCGCGGCCCGGTCCGCCGAGGACGAGGCCGGGATCGCGCCGGGCACGGGCCCCGGGCCGGGCACGGACCCCGAGCGGACCGGCGTGTACGTGGGCAACATGTTCGGTGGCTGGGAGATCACCGAGGCGAGCCTGCGCGGCCTGCTGGACCAGGGCTACACCGGGGTCAGCCCGCACATCGCCTCGGCGTGGTTCCCGACGGCGCCGCAGGGCCAGATCACCATCGGGCACGGCCTGACCGGCTTCAGCAAGACCCTGGTGGCCGACAGCGCGAGCGCCGCGGTGGCCATCGGCTACGGGGCCCGCGCGGTGGCGGACGGGAGGGTCGACGTCCTGCTCGCGGGCGGTGCGGAGGCGCCCGTCACGCCGTACACCTACACCTTCTGCACCACTTCGGGACGGCTGTCGCCCACCGGGACCTATCGCCCGGGCGACGATCAGGCGGACGGGTTCTGCGTCGGCGAGGGCGCCGTGATGTTCGTCATCGAGCGCGAGGAGCTGGCCCGGGCGCGCGACGCGATACCGCTGGCCCGGCTGGCCGGTTTCGCGGTCCGGCATGTGCCGGAGGAGGAGGTGTTCGGGCCCGCCGGTTCGGCGGCGCTCGCCACGGTCCTCACCGCGGCGCTGGACGAGGCGGGCACCGACCGCGTCGACTGCCTGGCCCTCGACGCTCAGGGAACCTCCGACGCGGACGAGTCGGAGCTGTCCGCGATCCGCTCGGTGCTCGGCTCGGTCCCGCTCACCACGGCAAAGCCGGCGACCGGGAACCTGCTCGGCGCGGCGCCCGCCGTCGACGCGGCGGTCGCCCTGCTGAGCCTGCGCCACCAGACCGTCCCGCCGGTGGCGGGCTGCCTGCGGCCGCGGGACGCCGGGATCGTCGTCGGCGCGCCGCGCGAGGTGCCCGTCGGCACCGTCGCCCTGCTCGCTCGGGGCGCCGACGGCACGATCGCCGCGAGCGTGCTGCAGGCCGTTTGATCCGTCTGATCCGTTCCGTCTGATCCGTTCTGATTCGTCGACTGCGAAAAGAGGGAGTCATGACCGTTCCCAAGACCGCCTACGACCGGCTGCTCGAGGTGCTCGTCGAGGTCGGCCTCGAGCCGTCGGAGATCAGCAGCGAGGCCGTGCTCCGCGCCGACCTGGGGGTGGACTCGGCCGAGCTGGTCGAGATCGCCACCAAGCTGGCGCCGGGCAAGGCGGACGGCAAGGCGTTGAAGTCCGTGGTGACCGTCGCCGACCTGGCCGACTTCGTGGAGAACCGGGCCTGATCGGGCCGTAGCACTCACGCCGAATCACTTACGAGGAGTCCTTGAGGAGCCCCCCATGGAGCACACCGAGCACACCGTGACCGCACAGGCCCCGCAGAGCGTCGTCTGGGAGGTGCTGACCGACATCGAGAACTACCCGAACCTCTTCGACGCCACCAAGTCGGCCCGCGTCGTCGAGCGGGGCGACCGCCACGAGATCGTGCGGCTAGAGGTGGACGTCAGCGGGCAGGTGCAGGCCTGGACCACCCGCCGGGACCTGGACCCGGACCTGTGTGTCGTCGCCTACCGCCAGCTCGAGCTCGCGCCGATCGTGGCGCACATGAGCGGGGAGTGGCGGGCGCTGCCGTGCGGCCCGGACCGCACCCAGGTCGTCCTGACCCATGACTTCGCCGCCAAGCAGGAGGGGGCGGACGGCAAGGTGGCCGGCCAGTTCACCCACGCCGAGGCCCACGAGATGCTCGCGGGGGCCGTCGAGCGCAACAGCACGTCGCATCTGCAGGCGGTACGCGAAGAGGCCGAGCGCCGGGCCGCGCAGGCGAAGAAGAGCGCCTGATGCCCACGCTGATCGACCTCAGCGTGCCGACCGGGCCGTCCGCGAGCGAGGCGACCCCGGTGCGGATCGACACCCTGGCGCACGAAGAGGGGCCGGAGGTGCTCGGGCTGAGCCCGTCCGACTTCCCGGACGGCATGGCCATCTCCAACGAGACGATCACGCTGACGACGCACACCGGAACCCACATGGACGCGCCGCTGCACTACGGCCCGTACAGCGGCGGCGAACCGGCCCGGAGCGTCGACCGGGTTCCCCTGGAGTGGTGCATCGGTCCGGGCATCCGGCTCGACGTGCGGCACATCGAGCCCGGTGCGGAGATCGGCGCGGACGATGTCGCCGAGGCGCTGGACGTCGCCGGCCACACCGCCGGCGCCGGGGACATCGTGCTGCTGTGGACCGGCGCCGACAAATGGTGGGGGAGCAGCGAGTACCTGACCACATATCCCGGTCTGTCCGGTGACGGCACCCGCTTCCTGGTGGAGCGGGGCGTCCGGGTGATCGGCATCGACGCGTGGGGCCTCGACCGGCCGATGGCGAGCATGATCGCCGACTACCGGCGCACCGGGGACCGGGGAACGCTCTGGCCCGCGCACGTGTACGGGCGGGAGCGCGAGTACCTGCAGCTGGAGAAGCTGGCCAACCTCGGGCGGCTGCCCGGCCCGACCGGCTTCACCGTCATGTGCTTCCCGATACCGGTGGTGGACGCCGGCGGCGGGTGGACCCGGGTCGTGGCGGTGACCGGCCGGCTCGTCGATTCCGAATAAGAGCCGCGCACCACGAGAAAGGAGCCGTATCCATGAGTAACGCCGCACCTTCCGCGCCCGTCCAGACCGACGCGCCACCGCAGATCGGCACGGCGCTCGCGGAAGCCGTCAACCTGTTCGACGAGACGCTCGCGGGGGTCCCGGACGGCGGCTGGGAGGCCACGTCCCCCTGCGAGGGCTGGTCCACCCGCGACGTGGTGGGGCACGTGATCGGCACGCTGGGAAAGATCGCCCTGATGGCCCGCGGTGCTCCCACGCAGGCCGCGCCGTCGCAGCCCGGCGACGCCGCCGAGGGCGACGCCGCGGCGGCGTGGCGGGACGCGGCGGCGGCGGCGCGCAAGGCCGTCTCCGCCGCGGATCCGGAGCTGGAGGTCGCCACGCCGTTCGGGCGCCAGAGCCTGCCCAGGGCGCTGGCGTTCCCGGTCGCGGACGTCGCCGTGCACGCCTGGGACATCGCGGCGGCGACCGGCCAGTCCGTCCGGCTGCCCGGCTCCCTGCTGGCCCACATCGTCCACACCTGCGCGCAGGTGCCGGAGGAGGCGCTGCGCGGTCCGGGCCGGATCGGCGAGGCGCGGACGCCGCCGCCGGGCGCCGACGAAACGACGCGGATGATGGCCTGGCTCGGCCGGGACACGGACCGGTGGAGCGCTAATGGCGACTCCCGGGCGCGGCAGGCGAGCCGGGCCGAGGGTGCGGAGACCGCCGACCTGCTCGCCTTCGACCGCGACCATGTGTGGCATCCCTACCGCCCCATGCCGGACGTCAACGACCTGCTCCTGGTCACCGGTGCCGAAGGTGTCCGGCTGTCGCTCGCCGACGGCCGGGAGCCCATCGACGGGATGTCGTCGTTCTGGGCCGCCGTGCACGGCTACCGCAACCCGGTGCTGGACAAGGCACTGGCCGATCAGGCGGTCCGGTTCGCGCACGTGATGTTCGGCGGTCTCACCCACGAGCCGGCGGTCCGGCTCGCGAAGACGCTGGTGGAGCTGACGCCCGGCGGCCTGGAGCACGTGTTCTTCTGCGACTCCGGGACGGTGTCGGTCGAGGTCGCGCTGAAGATGTGCCTCCAGTACTGGAGCGCGGTGGGCCGCGGCGAGAAGCGGCGGATCCTGACCTGGCGCGGTGGCTACCACGGCGCCACGCTCCACTCGATGAGCGTGTGCGACCCGGACGGCGGGGTGCCTGCGCTGTGGCGGGGCCTCCTGCCCGAGCAGGTGTTCGTTCCGGCGCCGCCCGCGTCGTCGTACACGAGCCTGCGCAACTCCGGCGGACCGGCCCATGCCGGCGACGAGCAGCTCGACCCGGACTATGTCGCCACGCTGGCCCGGACCGTCGCGGAGCACGCCGGCGAGCTGGCGGCCATCATCGTGGAACCGGTGGTGCAGAGCGCCGGGGGGATGCGCTTCCACCATCCCGGATACCTGCGGGTGCTGCGCGAGCTCGCCGACGCGCACGACATCCTGCTGATCTTCGACGAGATGGCCACCGGGTTCGGCCACACCGGTGCCCTGTTCGCCGCGGACCACGCCGGCGTCACGCCCGACGTGATGTGCCTCGGCAAGGCGCTCACCGGCGGGTACATGTCCGGGGCCGCGACGCTCTGCACGCCGCGCGTCGCGGACGGGATCGGGCGCGGCAGACCGCCGGTGCTGGTGCACGGGCAGACGTTCATGGGCAACCCGCTGGTGGCGGCCGTGTCCAACGCCTCCCTGAGCCTGCTCGCCGGCGGTGGCTGGCGGGGCGAGGTGTTCCGGATCGAGAAGGCGCTGCGCGAGGGGCTGCGGGAGGCGGTCCATCTCGACGGCGTCGTCGACGTCCGGGTCCTCGGGGCCATCGGGGTGATCGAGCTCGACCGTCCCGCCGACCCGCGGATGGCCGCCGCGGCGCTCGACAAGGGCGTGTGGCTGCGCCCCTTCCGCAACCTCGTCTACTGCCTGCCGCCGTACGTCTGCACGGACGACGAGATCGCCCAGATCTGCAGCGCGATGGTCGCCGCCGCGGGCGCGTGAGGCCCTGAGCGGCTGCTTCCGCAGGTCATATCGTCTCCGTCGCGGATTGACAGCGACAGAAATCATCAGCGATACTGAACATATGCGTCACCTCGGTCGGGGAGAAGCCCGGGTTCGACGGCGTTTCTCCATCCATTGGAACCGAGCCGTCACAGGGTGCGCGCGTGACCGTGCGCGGCTCGGTTCACGAACGATGAGGACACGATGACTACCCATACGCAGCTGGCGACCTCGGACGAGGTCGACGGCATTCTCGGCGAGCTGTTCACGAACCCGGCGTGCGCCGCCGACCCGTACCCGACCTATCACCGGCTGCGCGAGATCGCGCCGGTGGCCCGCAGCCGAGCCGGTCACTGGGTCCTGAGCGGCTACGCCGAGGTGGTCGACGTTCTCCGATCGTCCGAGGCCGGAAAGGACGTGCAGAGCTTCATCCGCGCGCAAGGCGTCAAGGACTGGGAAGAGCACCCGTCCTACACCCGGGTACTGGAGCACCTCATCTGGGCGAACCCGCCGAAGCACACCCGGCAACGGAAACTGATCAGCAAGGGCCTCACGCCGCGCGCCATCGCCGCGATGGAGCCCAAGGTCGAGCGGCTGGTCGGCGAGCTGCTGACGCCGCTCGCCGAGGAGGCGGGCGAGGTGGACATCCTCCGCCGGTTCGCCTTTCCGCTGCCGGCCTCGGTGATCAGCGAGATCATCGGGGTGCCCCGCGCGGACTGGCCCCGCTTCCAGCAGCTCTTCCGGGACGTGACGCTCGCGATGGAGCCGAGCCCGCAGCCGGCGCAGCTGGCCATCGCGGACGCCGCGGCCGTGGAGATCGACGCGTACTTCGAAGAGCTGGTCGACAGGCGCCGCAAGCACCCGGAGGACGACCTCGTCTCGACGCTGCTCGAAGCCGAGGACGACGGCGAACGGCTCAGTCACCGCGAGCTCATGAGCCTCGTGCAGTTCCTGTTCGGGGCCGGCTTCGAAAGCACGACCAACCTGATCGGCAACGGGCTCCTGGCGCTGCTGCGCCATCCCGGTGAGATGGACGCCCTGCGCCGCGACCCGGAACTCGCCGCGGGCGCCGTGGAGGAGCTTCTGCGGTACGACGCCTCGGTGCAGCTCAGCCCCCGGACGGCGCGCGGCGATCTCCGGCTCGGTGACGTCACGATCCCCGCCGGCGAATCGATCGTGGCGCTGCTCGGCGCGGCCAACCGTGATCCGAGCCGGTACCCCGACCCGGACCGCCTGGACGTGCGGCGGCCCGACGTGAAGCCCGTCTCCTTCGGCGGCGGCATCCACTTCTGCCTGGGAGCGGCTCTCGCCCGGCTGGAAGGCCGCCTCGCCGTGCAGGGGCTCGTACGCAAGTTCTCCCGGATCGAACTCGCCGCCGAGCCGGTGTGGAAGCAGTCCTTGACGCTGCACGGGCTCCAGGGACTTCGAGTCGACCTGACGCCCGCCTAGACCGGCGCGCCGGCACCAGAACAGGAACGAGGCATAAGAGTGAATACCACAGAGGTCAGAGAACCCGAGCGGAATGGCTCCGTCCCGTTCATGAGGCTGCTGCTGCCGCTCGCCGTGGCGACCTTCGCGGTCGGCACCGACGCGTTCGTCATCGCCGGCCTGCTCCCGGCCATCGCCGCCGATTTCGATGTCGGCATCGCGGCCGCGGGCCAGCTGGTGACGGTGTTCGCCGTGACGTTCGCCATCAGCGCACCGCTTCTCGGCTGGCTGCTGAGCTCGCTGGACCGTCGCACGGCACTGCTGCTGGCGCTGCTGGTGTTCAGCCTCGGCAACGCGGCCACCGCGCTCAGTCCCGACTACACGCTGGCGATGCTCGCCCGCATCATCACGGCCATCGGGGCGGCCACCATCACGGCGACGGCTTCCAGCGCGGCGGTGGCGGCCACCTCGGAGGAGCGGCGGGGACGTGCGATGGCGTTCGTCATCGGCGGGCTCACCGTGTCCACGGCGCTGGGCATGCCGCTGGGCAACATGATCGGAAACATCGACTGGCGCCTGACGCTGTGGGCGGTGGCCGCTCTCGGGGTCATCGCGGCGATCGGCGTGGTGGGGGGCCTGCCCAAGATCACCGTGCCGGCGCCGGGCCTGGCCGCGCGGCTGGCCCCGCTCCGGCAGCCGAGGATGATCGTCACGTTGCTCGCGACCCTGCTGGTGATGGGCGGGCACTACACGGTCTACACCTACATCGGGGTGATGACGAAGGACGCCACGGCCGGGAGGTTCGCCCAGGCGCTGACCCTGATCCTGTTCGCCTGGGGCATCGGCGCGGTGATCGGCAATGTGATCGCGGGCTATCTCGTGGACAAGCTCCCCGTGGTCCGGGTGGCGGTGACGGCGCTCGCCGCCGCGACGGTCCTGCTGGTCGTCAGCCCGCTGGCGGTCAACGGGCTGGTCATCTGCATCGTCTGGGCCGTCATCTGGGGCGTGACGGACGGCGCCCCGTCGGTGATCCAGCAGTACCGGCTGGTCAGCTTCGCGCCCGCCTCGGCGCCCATCCTGTTCGGTCTCAATTCCTCCGCGGTCTTCCTGGGCGTGGGCCTGGGCGGCGCGTTCGGCGGGATCGCGCAGGACTGGATGTCGGTCACGCTGCTCGGCCTCCCGGCGGCCGGACTGGCGCTGCTCGCCACCGTGATCACCGTCGTCCACGACAGGTGGCCCCAGGCGGAGGAATCCCCGGCGGAAGCGGTCCACGCCGGCCGGTAGTGACACCATGGCGGATCACATCACCGGAATCGTCCTCGCCGACTTAGCCGTCCTGCTCGGCGTCGCCTACGTCTTCGTGAAGCTGGCCGGGCGGCTGGGCCAGCCCGCGGTGATCGGGGAGATCACCGCCGGGATCGCGCTCGGGCCGAGCCTGCTCGGGCTCCTGCCCGGCGACCCGTCCGCGCTGCTGTTCCCCGCCGAGGCCCGCCCGTACCTTCAGGTCCTCGCCCAGTTCGGTCTCGTGCTGTTCATGTTCGGGGTCGGCTACGAGCTCAGCCCGACGGCCATCCGCGACCACGGCGGCCAGGTGACGCTGGTGTCGCTGACCTCGGTCGCCGTGCCGTTCGCGATGGGCATGGGCCTGGCGGTCGTGCTGTATCCGTGGTTCGACCGGTCGCAGCTGCGCGTCGACGGGGTCCTCGGGCCCGCACTGTTCCTCGGCGCGGCCATGTCCATCACGGCGTTCCCGGTGCTGGCCAGGATCATCACCGAGCGCGGGCTGCACCGAAGCAGGCTCGGTTCGATGGCGCTGACCAGCGCGGCGATCCAGGACTTCATCGCGTGGTGCGTCCTGGCCGTCGTCGTCGCCCTGGTGGGCTCCGGCGGGCCGGCGGGCCTCGGCCGGGTCGCGGCGGGGTCGGTCGCGTTCCTGCTGGCCATGCTGTACCTGGTCCGTCCCGCGCTGGCCTGGGTCCTGGCCCCGGAGCGGACGTGGGCGGGCAACCGGACGGTGGCCCACACCGTGGTCGTGTGCGGCGTGCTCACCTGTGCCTGGACGACCGACCTGATCGGCCTGCACGTCGTGTTCGGCGCGTTCCTGTTCGGTGCCGTCGTGCCCAGGGACTACATCGGGGCGCTGACCCCGGAGGTCCCGGACCGCGTCCAGCAGACGAGCCTGCTGCTGATGCCCGCGTTCTTCACGGTGACCGGGCTGTCGGTGGACGTGGGCAGCCTGGGCGGCCAGGGCGCGCTGATGGTCGTCGCCGTGGTCGTGGTGGCGTGCGCCGGGAAGTTCGCCGGCGCGGGCATCGCCGCCCGGCTGACCGGGGCGACCGGGCGGGACTCGGCCGTGCTCGGCGTGCTGCTCAACACGCGGGGCTTGACCGAACTGGTCATCCTCAACGTCGGGCTGGAACTCGGCGTGCTCGACTCGCGGCTGTTCACGGCCATGGTCGTCATGGCGCTGGTGACCACCGTGATGGCCGGGCCGCTGCTGACCCGGCTCGTCCCCGCGGAACCGCCCGTCCGGTACGACCCCGTGCCGCAGACCCCCCTCACCCGGTGAAACGCATCAGGCCTAGGAGGCTGACATGTCGCAGAACACCCGCACGCCGGTGGACTTCTGGTTCGACCCGCTGTGCCCCTGGGCGTGGCTCACGTCGCGCTGGATCCTCGAGGTGGCGAAGCTGCGCCCGATCGAGGTGCGCTGGCACGTGATGAGCCTGTCGGTGCTCAACGAGGGCGGGGACGTCTCGGAGAAGTACCGCCAGATGCTGGCCGAAGGCTGGATGGGGGTCCGCGTGTGCGTCGCCGTCGAGGAGAAGTACGGCGCGGAGGCCCTCGGGCCCTTCTACACCGAGCTGGGCACCCGCCGCCACCACGAGAAGGCCCCGTTCGGCCGCGAGACCTTCGAGGCCGCGCTGACCGCGGCGGGCCTGGACACGGCCCTGGCGGCCGCCGCCGACTCCACCGAGCACGACGAGGCGGTGCGGGCCTCCCACGGCAGCGGCATCGCCCGGGTGGGCGAGGAGGTCGGCACCCCGGTGATCGAGGTCGGCGGGAACGCGTTCTTCGGCCCGGTCATGTCGCCGACCCCGCGCGGCGAGGCCGCAGCCGAACTGTGGGACGGCATCGTCGCGGTGACGAGCGCCGACGGCTTCTTCGAGCTCAAGCGGCACCGGACCCGCCCGCCCATCTTCGCCTAGCTCGATCCGCAACCCCTGGTGTTTATGGCACTATATGGCGGGCTATGCGGCGTATAGCCTTTTGCTCCGGGTAGTTCTGTTGACTTTTCCACGCAGCGGGTCGAGATCGGACGAGATCACCGCTTTTCTGCTTGGATGGCATCCCAAGTGGACAGCGGCGACATTTCCGATCAAGAAACGTGCGGCCCATGTCAGATGAGCAGTCCGGAATGCCTTTCGCGCAGGTGCAGCGGCCCCGTCCGCTGCCCGTCCTCGTGCTCGCGGACGTCAGCGGCAGCATGGCCCAGGACGGCAAGATCGAGTCCCTCAACGCCGCGCTGGACAGCATGATCAAGGCGTTCGCCGGAGAGCGCTCGGCGCGCGGAGAGATCACCGTGGGCGTCATCACCTTCGGCGGGAACGGCGTGGACCTGCACCACCCGCCGCTGCCCGCGTCCGAGCTCGAATGGACGGGCATGACCGCGGCGGGCGGTCCCAGCGGCACCCCGATGGGCGCGGCCTTCGAGCTGGCGCGGGCGGTCCTGGAGGACGAGGAACTCGTGCCCGCCCGCGCCTTCGCGCCGACCCTGGTGCTGGTCTCCGACGGGATGCCGACCAGCCCGTGGGCGGCGCAGCTTGACGAACTTCTGGCGTGCCCCCACGCCGCCAAGGCGCTGCGGCTCGCGGTGGCGATCGGCCCGGAGGCGGGCTCCCGGGCCTACCACGTGCTCGAAGCCTTCGTGGGCGACCCGATCTACCCGGTGGTCCGCGCCGAAGAGGCCGCGCGCGTCACCGAGATCTTCAAATACATCACGCAGAGCATCAGCGTGCGCGCCACCAGCGCGCGGCCCGAGGAGATCGCGGTCTTCGACCCCGACGAGCTGTACGACCTGAGCGACTGACAAGAAGGCTAAGGCGAGGACGTGGTGGCAACTCCGTTCAGGACGCCTCCGCCAGGGCGTCGCGTCCGCGCTCGGCTCCGGCCGGGCGACATCCTGTACGACGATCGCGGCGAGGCCCTGGAGTTACAGGCGGAACTGGGCGGCGGCGGCCAGGGCCGGGTGTGGTCGCTCACCGGGGGCCGCGCCGCGGTGAAGATCCTCAACGCCGAGGGCAGCGACGGCCCCGGCGAGCTGCGCACCCGCCTGGCGGTGGTGCGGCGGTTCGACCTGGCGGGCATCCCGATCGCGCGGCCGCACTCCCTGCTGACCGGCGAGCACGCCGGCTACACGATGGAGCTTCTGGACGAGCTGGCCCCCGTCGGCGCGCTGGCCGCGGTCCCGGCGAGCCGGCCGGGAGCCTGGTTCCAGGAGACGGGCGGCCTGGCGCGCCGCCTGCGCCTGCTGTCCCTGGCCGCCGAGGCGTTCGACCGGCTCCATTCGCGGGGCATCGCCTATGGCGACATCTCGCCCGGGAACATCCTGGTGTCGGCGAGCAGCGACCACGACCAGGTGTGGCTGATCGACCCGGACAACCTGTCGGTGGAACGAGGGCACGGCGGCAGCGCGTACTTCACCACGGGATACGGCGCGCCCGAGGTCGTCGCGCGGACGTCGGGTCAGGACACCCTCACCGACGCGTTCTCCTTCGCAGTCCTCGCCTTCCAGGTTCTGGCCCTGGCCCATCCGTTCGTCGGCGACGACGTCTACCGGTACCCGGACCGCCACGAGCCCGCGGCCTTCGCCGGCCGCCTGCCGTGGATCGATCACACCGGCGACGAGCGCAACCGGACGACGCAAGGACTGGATCGAGAACTCGTCCTCACCAAGGGCCTCCGGATCCTCGCCCGGCGTGCGTTCGAGGACGGGCTGCATGCCCCCGAAAAGCGGCCGAGCATGCGGGAATGGCACGAGAAACTCGAGCAGGCCGCGTTGATGATGGTGCCCTGCCCCGAGTGCGGGGGCACCTTCCACGCCGCCCTCGCGCTGTGCCCATGGTGCAGGAGAAGGGAACGACCGCCGATTCTGCGCTGTGACGTGCATGGCCACGTCCCCGCCGGGCGGGTGCCGGACGTCGACGAGGACACGGAGACCGATCGGCTCCAGACGCTGGTGCTGGCGGCCCGGCAGCCGCGGATCGTCCGGGCCCGCGGCGCGCTGCTGTACCTGGACCGCGGGCCCGCCGACATTCCCATCGACCCCGGCGAACCCGTGGCCGAGTTCGACTGGGACGGCCGGGAGCGGCTGCTGGTCCGGCGCGTCGGCAGGCACCCCGTCTGGATGGTGAACCGGGCAGCCAGGCGAGTGGTGGAACTGAGCACCGGAGAGGCGTGCCCGATCGACGTGGCCGAGGCGGGCCGCTGGACCGTCCACTTCGGCAGGCGCCACGAACCGCACCGCTTCATCAAGCTCCTGCTGCCGAGGACGGGTGCGCGATGAGCGCCGCCGAGACCCCGGACGAGCCGGGCCGCCTCGCCGGCGCGATGCCCGGCAAGCCCGCGTTCGTCTGGGTCGAGCTGCCCCGGGAGGTGCCGCCGGACGGGCTGATCGGACGCGAGGTCGTCCTCCTCCGGCTGGGGAACGTGGTGATGGTCACCCACCACGGACCGGACGGCACGGACCGCGAATACCCCGCCAGGCCCCGTACCGATGACGACAAGGTGGGCCTGCTCTCCCGCGTGACCGAGGACTCGCAGGTGATCGGCTTCGCCCAGGAACTCGATCTCGGGGAGCCGCCGCGGCGATGGCTCCGGCTGCGGATCCACGAGCTCGCGGGCAGCCACGACTGGCCCCCGATGCGGGTGGGGGCGGACGAGGCCGTTCTCGGCTCGGCCCGGCGCATCGCAGGTCAGGAGCAGGCCGGTGGGTGGGCGAAGGCGCTGGCGTGGGTGAACCGCACCCTCGTGTTCCCGGGCCCGCCGGGCGGGGACCGCCGCCGCCTGATCGCACTCGTCGCGCCACGGCAGGATCTGTCGCAACCGGCCTCGTGCCTGCTGCGAGGTGACGGCATCACCGCGACGCTGACCCGGATCGACGGCGAATGGCGGCTGAAAGGGCTGCACCGGGGCGACCGCGACACCGAGAAGTGGACCCAGGCCGCTGTCGTCCATGTCGACATCGAGCTGTACAACGCCACTGTGAAGGCCCGGCTGCGCGGCCAGATGCGGGAGGAGATCGCCAGGCTCGGCGACCAGGAGAAGCAGAACAGCTTCCTGGTGACCTGGCAGCGCTACCACGAGATGGAGAACCGGTACGCGCTGCGCCGCCTCGCCGATTCCGGCTACCTGGAGTACTCGGGATGGACGCACCTCGACGACCTCGAGGACGTGGTGCGGTTCGCCGTCGTCGGCGGCATCGGAGAGCTGGCGCAGCGGCTGCGCGACGAGCTGGACGCCGGCCGGGAGACCGAGCTCGAGTGCGCCACCGAACTGCCCGAGGTCCTCGGCGGCGCGGCCCGGACCGGCGAGCCGGCCGGGCTGCTCGACGCGGATCTCGCGCGCGGGAATCAGGTCGGCGTCGTCACGCACGTCGACGTCGCGGCGGGCGTGGTCGACATGAGGATGGTGCCGCGGCACCGGGGCCTCTCCGACGTCCAGGCCGACCCCCCGCACGCCGGGTTCCTGCACATCGCCGTCTCGGGCGACCGGCGGCGGCTGGAGCGCCGCCATCGCGCCCTCGACCGGCTGCTGGCCGGACGCATCCCGCTGCCGCAGCTGCTGTCCCTGCTGCAGGACGTCCCGGCCCGGGGCAAGGAGCGCGGGCGGCGGCTGCCGGCGATGTCGGAGGCCGCGGGCGCCTGCTTCAAGAAGCCGCCGAACGAGATGCAGGAGCTGGCGCTGGAGACCGCGCTCAACACGCCGGACGTCGCCGTCATCCAGGGACCGCCGGGCACCGGCAAGACCCAGCTGATCGCGGCGTTGCAGGTCAGGCTGGCCGAGGAGCAGCGCCCGCACGCCGTCGTCAGCCGCAGCATGCTGCTCACCAGCTACCAGCACGCGGCGGTGGACAACCTCGTCGAACGCACCCTGGTCTGGAACCTGCCGTCGGTGAAGATCGATTCGCAGAACCGTGGCTCGACGGCGCACATCGATCGCTGGCGCAGGGACACCATCGCGGCGCTCAAGGCGGACCTGGCCGGCACCGCCGAGGGCCGCCTCGCCCAGGCGATCCGTTCCGTGGCGCGCACGACCACCGGGTACTGCCGGGCTCCCGTGGCGGCCGAGAAGCTGGTGACCCTGCTCCAGGACGTGTCGCGGCAGGTCTCCGGCCTGGTCTCCGGCGAGCTGCGCGACCGGCTGCACCACAAGGAGACCGAGCTGCGCGCGGCCGGGAGGGTGGCCGGGCTCCAGACCGACCACCGGCGGGAGAGCGCGCTGCGGGCCGTGCGGGGCATCCGGTACCTGCCCGTCTCCTTCTCCGACGACGGACCGCAGATGGCCGAGGCGGCGCTCCAGCAGCTGGAGCGGCTTCCCGCCGCCGACCAGGCCCAGCTGGACCTGCTGCGGCGGGCGGCCGACTGGGGCGAGGACGGGCCGCCGGACGAGCCGCCGGATTTCCTGCCCGAGCTCGGCGGCGCCCGGGACGAGCTGCTCGACCGGCTGACCGGCGGCCCCGGCCGGCTCGTGCGCCCCGCGGCCCGCGAGGACGTGGTCGACCTGCTGAACGCGGTGATCGACGACCTCGACGCGCGGCGCCGCGCGAGCCGCGAAGGGGCCGAGGCGGCGCTGCTGGAGTTCCTTGAGGAGCTGGAAGGCGACCCCGAGGCCGTGCTGGCCACGCTGCGCCTGTACACGACGTCGCTGGCGACCACGTGCCAGCAGGCCGACTCGCGGGCCGTCCAGGAGGCCAAGGACGGCGAGCGGCTGTTCGACACCGTGATCGTCGACGAGGCCGCGCGGGCCAACCCCCTCGACCTGCTCATCCCGCTCACCCTCGCCGCCGAGCGGGTGATCCTGGTCGGCGACCAGAACCAGCTCCCGCACATGCTGGAACCCGACGTGGAGCAGGAACTGCGGGTGGGCGAGAACCAGGCCCTCGGCGTCCTGCGCGAGAGCCTCTTCGGCAGGCTCTTCTCGCTGCTGCACGATCGCGACACCACCCCCGGGCCACGCAGGGCGGTGCGGCTGAACGAGCAGTACCGCATGCACGAGACCCTCGGGGAATTCGTCGCGCAGAACTTCTACGGCGGAAAGCTGAGCTCGCCACGCGGGGCCGAGGGCTTCGAGCACGAGCTGCGCGGCTACGAGGGCCGTCCGGCGGCCTGGCTGAGCGTCCCGCACGCCGCGGGAGGCGAGTATCGCGGCCAGAGCAAGGCGAGGCCCGCCGAGGCCCGCGCGATAGCCGCCGAACTGCAGCGGCACGTGCTCGCCCACCCCGGGCTGACGTTCGGTGTGATCAGCTTCTACAGCGCCCAGGTCCGGCTGATCTGGGAGCAGCTGGTCCGGGCCGGCCTGGCGGAGCGGGCGGGCACCGGTCACCGGCCGGTCCCCGCCCTGGGCGACCGGCTCCATGTCGGCACGGTGGACGCATTCCAGGGCAAGGAGTTCGACGTCGTCTACCTGTCGGTCACGAGGTCGAGCCCCGTCCCCTCGTTCGAGCCCGCCGACCTGAGCGGGGAAGGGCCCGGTCATGAGCGCTACCAGCGCTGGGCCCGGCGGACGTACGGTCACCTGCTTCTCAGCAACCGGTTATGCGTGGCCATGAGCCGCCAGCAGCGCCTGCTCGCCGTCGTCGGCGACCCGGCGCTGTTCACCGCCGACGTCGCACCGGCCGAGGTCAGGCCGCTCGCCGAGTTCCACCGGCTCTGCGCCGAGCCGGCGGGGCCCGACCTCCGCCTCGCGCCGCGGAGCTGACATGTTCCACGTCCGCCGCGGAGTCCTGCTGCCGCACCAGCCGCCGCACCAGGGTGAGCTGCGCTTCCTGTGCTGGCCGGTGCTGATGTACCGGGTGACGGCCCCGGTCGTTCGCGTCCGCCATCTGAACATTCTGGAAAAGGTCGTCCTGGCCATGTGCGTGGCGGGTGTCCGGCAGCCGTCCGCCATCGCCGGGCGCATTCACCAGGACGTGGAACTGTGCAAATACGTCCTGAAGCAATTGCGTGCGGCGGGCCGGCTCGACATGGCCAACGCGCCGACCGACGCGGGCCACGAGACGCTCCGCACGACCCGGCTGGGCGAGGAACCAGAACTGATCATCACCCATGTCCTCCAGGACCCGGTGACGGGACGGCTATGGCCACGGAGCGTCGACGAGCCGTCCTACCAGCAGGTGCAGCGGGACCGGGGCGCCCAGGCCGACCTCCGCCTGAACACGGCCGGGTCGCCGCGCAAGGTGACGGCGCACGTCGTCCCCGGTCCGCCCGGTGCCGAGGCGACACCGCCGCCCACCCCGCAGCAGATCATCGACGCGGTGGCCGCGCAGCGGCAGGCGGAGAGCCGGCGGCGGGCGGCCGAGTTCGCCGACGCGCGCGGCGGCCGCAGCCCCGCGGCACATCTGGCCGAGCAGGATCTGCAGGCGCTGACCACCGAGCTGACCCTGCCCTCGGACGGGGCGGTGCACCGGGTGCTCGACATCGGCCCACCGATGCCCGAGTACCTGCTGGTGTGGCTCCGCGAGGACGACCCCGCCGGCGGCGGGCCGGGCTGGCGGGCCGCCGACCCGTTCGGGCTGGATCCCAACCCGATGGCGCAGCGGCTGGTCACGGAGCGGATGCGGGACGACCCGGACGTCGCCGGGTGGGTGACCGGCTTCGCGGACCTGTCCGACGAGCGGCGCAACAAGGCGTACCGCGCCAAGGGGCAGGAGGTGCGCAGCGCCGCCGAGCGCAGGCTGGTCCAGCTCCTCGGCGGTGAGATCCGGCAGCGCCCGCAGGCCCTGAAGCTGTTGCTCGGCCTGGAGGACGCGGCCGCCAGGGGCGGCGACAGCGGGGTGGAGGACGCGGCGCGCGAGGCGTACCGCCTGTACGAGTACCTGTTCCGGCTGCTGGCGGCCGAGTATCCGGTACCCGCCGCACCGAGCTGGGACGCCGGGCACCGGCCGCCGTCCATCGAGGTCGTCAAGGCCGCCCTCGAGACGGCGGCCAGGGACCTCGGCTTCGACTCGCTGCCGCCGGAGTTCGTCAAGGACGGTCACGCCGGCAAGGTCAGGAACTACCCCAAGAACGTGCGCGAGGGCAAAGAACCGGTGAGCATCGCGCACGCGTACGTCGTCAACCTCGTCCCCTTCCTCCTCGTCGCCGCGGCGGACCAGGCCAGCCCGCATCGCACCGATCACCCCCTCCGCGATCTCGCCGGGCGGCGGCCCGCGCTGCTCGGTGATCTCGAGGAACTCCGGATGCTCCGCAACCGCGGCTCGCACGCCGAGCGGGACGCCACGGTCGAGGACGACATCCGGTGGTGCCGCGACCTCGCCATGGAGGCCGCCCGGATCGTCGTGTCCGTCCCCCAGCAGGCCCCGGAAAGGACCTAGTACGCATGCCACCGCGAAACAAGAAGAGGCAGCGGGACACCGCGCAGCGCAACAACACCGCGCAGCACAACAACACCGCGCAGCGCAGCAACACCGCGGCCGGTGATCTCGGTGAGCTGGCGAGCGAGGCGGCGCGGCTCGCGGCGGCCGAGGAGCAGGCCACCGAGGAGACCGCCGCCATGCTCGCGGAGGAGGGGCTGCCCGCCGCGTCCGAGGACGGACAGGCCAACGGCACCGAGGCCACTGGCACCGAGGCCACGGGCGGCATCGACGTGGAGCAACTGCGCCAGGCCATCGTCCAGGCCAAACGCGCCCACACGCTCGGCGATCGGCGCGCGGCCAATTTCACAGCGGCCAAGACCGAGCTGGAGAAGAAGCACCGGGCGGAGATGGATCGCCTGGCCTCGGGCGTCGACAAGCTGGCCGCGGACCGCGCCGCGCACGAGGCGGAGGTCGCGAAGCTCGACGAGCGCGAAAAGGCCCTGGCCGGCCGGGAGAAACAGGTGGCCGAGCGCGCGCAGCGCGTCCTGGAACAGGAGGCCGAGGCCAAGAGCGGATTCGCGGGGTTCAGGGACGAGCAGCTCCAGCGGCTGCGCACCGAACTCGACGGGCGGCGGACCGCCTTCGACGACGAACTGCGCGAAAAAGAGGATCGCCAGGCCAAGCGCTTCGCGGAACAGGAGAAGCGGCTCTCGGAACGGACGGCCGAACTCGAAGAACGCTCCGCCCAGCTCGACGGAACCGGCCTTGAGCAGCGGCGCATGGGACGTCGCCTCGAGGCCCGCGAGGAGTTCCTGAACCAGGAAGTGGACGACCGCGTCAAGGATCTGCGTTCCAAGCACGCCGCCGAACTGGAGCTGGAACGGCAGAACGCGCTCGGCTGGCAGCAGCGCTACGAGAAGGTGCGCGAGCTGGCCGAGAAGCGCGCGCAGGAGCTGGCCCGGCATGAGGCGGCGGCGGTCGAGCTGGGCGGGCGCGCCGCGCCGGAGGTCAAGGCCGAGCTCGACCGGCTCCGCACGGAGAACGCCGAGCTGAAGGCCAGGGTGGTCGCCGAGCCCGCCGGCAACGCCGAATACGTCGCCGGGCTCCAGGCCCGCGTCCACGACCTGACCGTCGAGCACGGGGAACTGCTCCAGGCGAACGCCGACCTGCGCCGCCACGTCGCGGCGGCGAAGATCTCGGCGGTGGAGCGGGAGAACTCCCGCATGATCAACCAGGCGCTGGAGCGGCTCAACCGGACCCTGTCCGACGAGATCCACCAGCACACGGTCAAGCTGGAGCAGCTCCAGGCCGACGCCCAGGTGAGCTCGCCGTTCCCGGCCTGCTTCGGCATGGACGCCGACCGTTCCCTCGCCTACCGTCCCGACCTGCCGGACCGGCTCGTCGACCTGGCGGAACTGGTCGGGCTCGTGCGCCGGCGGATGGCCGCCGCCCTGGGCCTGTACTACTCCGTGCCGGACATGAGGTGCTTCCTGGCCGGGCTGGCGGCCAGCCGCCTGCACCTGCTCCAGGGGATCAGCGGCATCGGCAAGAGCAGGCTGCCCGAGGCGTTCGCCCGCGTCATCGGGGCGGGGTGCGAGATGGTCGCGGTCGCGGCCGAATGGCGCAGCCCGCAGGACCTCCTGGGGTACTACAACCCCTTCGAGCGCAAGTTCTACGAGACCGACTTCACGCAGGCGCTCTACAAGGCGCAGCTTCCCCTGTACAAGGACAAGCCGTTCCTCATCGTGCTCGACGAGATGAACCTCTCCCATCCCGAGCAGTACTTCAGCGATCTCCTCTCGGCGCTCGAACGCAAGGAGGGCGACCCGGCCGAGCGGCCGCTGATCCGGCTGATGACGTCCCGGGTGGATCCCGCGCCTGCCCTGCTCCGGGACGGCCGGGCCATCGAACTGCCGGACAACGTCTGGTTCATCGGCACGGCCAACAACGACGAGACCACGGTCAGGTTCGCCGACAAGACCTATGACCGGTCCCACGTCCTGGAACTGCCGTCCAGCCCGGTGCGGTTCGAGGTGGACGAGCCCGAGCCGCTGCTGCCCGTTTCGCTGAAGAACCTGCAGAGCTCGTTCGACCGGGCGGTGCACAAGCACAAGGGCGAGACCGACCAGGTGCTCGAGTTCTTCGACAAGGAGCTCGGGCCGCGGCTCCGGGACGAGTTCGGCGTGTCCTGGGGAAGCCGGTTGCAGCGGCAGGCGCGGCGGTTCGTCCCGGTGACGGTCGGGGCGGGCGGGGCGGCGGGCGAGGCCGCCGACCACCTGCTCGCCACCAAGATCCTGCGCAAGCTGTCCGGGCGGGTCGACATCCCGGTCGGTGACCTGCGCGCGCTCGAAGGGCTCATCCAGGCGCGCTGGACGGCGGCGTTCGCGGGTACCGACCCGTCGCGGTCGCTGCGGGCGCTGCGCGCCGAGATCAGGTCGCGGGGGACCGCATGAGCGAGGGTCCCCCGCTCTGGGACCGCGTCACCGGTGCGGTGGTGCCACTTCCGTCCTCGCCGGTGCTCCTGGGGCGCTATCAAGTTCCCCTGGACGAGCACGGGTACAGCCTGGGCAACAGGACGTTGAGGCCGGGCGACTACCTTGCGTCCGGCGGTACGCGATGGACCCTGCGCAGCGCCGGTGCCCGCTGGACGACCGGCGACTTCGGCACCGCCCCGATCCCGGCCCCGATCACGGTCGAGAGCGTCACCGCGGTCGCCGGCGAGCTGAGCGGCCTGGAGCGGGACGGGAAACCGCTGGCGGAGTGGATGGCCGTCCTGCCGATGGTCGACGGCGTCGAGGAACGCCTGACGCCGCATCCCCTGGAGGACCGGCTGCGCGTCGAGTTCGGTCACCTGCGCAAGGTGTGCCACGATCCGCACGCCCGGCTGCGCACCGAGCACGTGCTGGTGCCGGTCAGCCAGGCGCGGCGGATCACCTGGCGCACGGTGACCTACCTCGCGGGTCACAGCGAGACGTGGGCGACCCGCAGGCTGCGCGGCGTGGAACCGGCCCGGCTGCTGACGCCCGTCCAGGCCGCCGATCACGACCTCTACGAGAACCGGGTCGTCGCGACACTCGTGGAACGGCTGTGGGAGCACGTGCTCACCAGGCTCGCCGAGATCGAGTCGATCGAGGAGATGGTCGGGCGGGCGCCGGACCTGCTGGACGAGGTCGAGAAACGGAAGCACTGGCGGGAGCGGAAACGGCTCTACGAGATGATCGGCCGGCTGGTGGAGGACGACGGCCTGCCGGAACGCATCCAGGCCGTCCACGGGAAACTGGCCCACCTGCGTGACGCGCTGGCTCCGCTGCTCGATTCGGAGCTGCGCAAGGGCGTTCGCGGACGGTACGCGGGCCCGCCCCGGCTGCGGCCGACGAATCTCTGGGACAACCATCCCGACTACCGGCACTGCCGAAGCCTCTGGGACGCCGAGGTCGCGGCCCGGCAGGGCGGGGACGGCACGGAGAAGTCCGCCGAGGCCGTGGCGGCGTGGTGCGAGGACTTCGCGAGCTACGTCCTGCTGCTCGTGCTCCGCGCTTTGGAACTGTTCGGCCTGGACGCCGCCAGATCTTCTGCACCCGCACCCGTGGCCGGCCGTCCGGGCGCCCGCTTCCAGTACCGCGGTCACCTGGCCGGCCTCGACCGTTCGCCCGACGACACGTTCGCGCTCCTCCTTGATGAGCGTCCGGTCCTGCGGGTGGTGCCGCTTCCGCACGCGCTGACGAGCGCCGCCGGGCAGGTGCCGTTCGACCGGATCGCGGCCGGGCTGGGGGTGCCCGACGGTGCGGCGGTCATCGTCGTCTATCCCGGTGAGATCGCCGAACGCAAGGATCTGCCGGTGGGTGCGCGGCTGGCCTCGCATGAGGCGCGCGGCAGGGGAACGACGCCCGGGATGGTGCCGGTCAGCCCGTCCGACCTGGGCAGTATCGGACGCGTCGCGAGAGCGCTGCGCGCCGCGCTGGACGGTCAGATCATGCGCGGCTATCCCGTCCGGATCGCCACCAGGATCTCCGGCACGAGGGAGTGGGCGGACCGGTTCGACTGGATCGAATGGCGTCCAGGGGAACTGCTCGTCACTCGCCCGGCCGCCCACCCCGAGGTCCAGAAGATGCGGGCGTCCCTGGCCGATCTGCGCACCCGCACGGACAAGGCCCGCCACCAGGGAGACAACCGGGACGAACTCAAGGCCCTCGAAGCCGGGCTGCTGGCCGCCGTGCAGACCGTCAGGTCACTGACCACCTGTCCGGTGTGCCTTCGCGAGGCGCCCGATCCGGTCCGCGCCTTCTCCCGGTGGAAGGACGAGACGTACCGGTGCACATGCCACCATTGCGGCACCACGACATGGGAACTCAGGCGCTGCCCGAAATGTAATGATCGCTATCCCGTCCTGACCGTAAGTGGCCTGTCCGAACGCACCGGCGGCGACGGCGACCATCTCGACCGCCTCTTCTCCCGGGACCTCCTGGCGCCGCCATGCTGGGTCCGCGATTCCAGTTACCTCTGCTGGTCCTGCGGCCACTGCCCGGAAGTCCGTTCGGAATCGGCCCCTGAGGCGTGTACGCGCTGCAATCTCCAATCCCCATGAACGGAGTGCCGGATGTCCCGTACCGCAATAGGTGATCGTTTAGGCTTTTGTCGGTCCAGGGGAACCGGCGGGCCCTATGCTGCGTCATATTCTGTAATACGTGCGGCACGCAGCGGAGGGCGGGTCTGCGCGGAAACTTTCTTGGGTGTTACGGAGGGGATGCGGCCATGCCGCTGCGCGCCGAGCTTCTGATCAGCAGAGAGGTTTCCGAGGAGCGGCAGCGCGACATTGTCGGAGATCTCACGGGTTTCGAGCTCGACGTGCGGATCAGGCGCCCCATCGATTCCCGCGGGCTCGGCGACACCGAGTGGGTCCTGCTGCTGTCGTTGCCGCTGCAGGCGTTCCTCGCGGGGTTCGGTTCCGTGGTCGCCGAAGATTTCTATGACGGCATGAAGCGGCTGGCCGGACGCGTGCGCAGGCGGGAGGACGGCGAGGCCGCCGACCCGAGGCCGATGGTGCTGCACGACCGCGAGACCGAGCTGGAGATCGTGCTGGAGCCGGATCTCCCGGTCGCGGCGTACGCGCAGCTCTTCGAGCTCGACCTGAGCGGCTTCCAGAGCGGGCCCCTCCATTTCGACAGGGCCCGAGGATGCTGGCGATCCGTGTCCGACGAGATCGTCGGCTGAGGGCGCGGCACGGTTCGCCGGACGGGCGGCCGGGGCAGAAGTCGGTACGGAGCAGGGCTTGGAGCATGGAGACGAGCAAGGAGGGGCCGGCCGACGCCTACGCCCGCATCCGGATGGGGGAGATCGACGGCCCCTTGGCCGATCTCAGTGCGGCGATGCGGCACCGGACGCTCGACTCCAGCGACCTGTGGGTGATGGCGTGCATTGCGCTGCGAAAGGGTGCGTGGGGCTCCGCCGAGACCGCTCTTTGTGAACTGGTCGACGACGACCCGTCCCGTTCCGCGCTCGCGCACGGCATGCTGGCGTTCGCCCTGGAAATGCAGGGGAAATCTGCTGAGGCTCTGCGGTATTACCGAGTGGCCGTCGAAGGGGGCCAGGCCGGCGACGCGGTGTTTTATCACCACGGTTTGGTCGCTTATCGGCTGGGCCGTTATGACGAGAGCGTCGCATCGTGGTCCGTCCTGCTGCAGCGGCACCCCGGCCATTCCGAGCTGAACGAGTTAGTGGCATATGCCCGTTATGCCGCGGGTCGTGTCCTGATAGAGCGCGAGAACTACGAGGCCGCGATCCAACAGCTGGCAGCTTGTGAAAAGTCCCCGGCGGTCGCCGTGCCGAAAGAGGCCCTCGCAGAACTGCATCTGCATGCCGCGGCGCAACTGCTCTCCGGCCATGACCCCGACAAAGACCAGCGCGCCTGGCGGCATGTCGTCGAGGCGAGCAAGCGGCGGCCCGGTGACCCGCGGGTGCTGTACCGGCTGGCTCTGCGCGAATACGCCGTCGGCGCACATTCGCGGGCGGACCAACTGCTGGCCAGGGCCGCGCAGGGGCGCCCCGACGACCCGCGCATCCGCTACGCCCAGGCGGTCTGCCGCGTCCGGTTGGGCGAGCAGGACGACGCGGCGCGCGAACTCACCGCACTCCATGAAAAGGAAGGCGGCGAACGGGTCGCGCTCGCTCTCGCCGCGTCGCACATCCGGGCCGGACGGTGGGACGCCGCGCGGACGCTCCTCCTGACCTGCCCGCAGGATCCGCGAGCCGAGGCACTGCTGGCGGAATGCGACTACCGGTCAGGGCAGCCGGCTGGCGAAGAGGCAGGGCCGTGGTCCGCGGCCTGCCAAGTCCGCGAGGGACGCGTCGAGGCCGCGTCCGAAGTCATCCGGCGCGCCGATGCCGATCCATCGGGCAGGCTCCAACGGGAACTGGCGCTGCTGTTGCGCCGCGCGGCTCTCGCGGCGGCGGAGAACGCCGAGACCGATGGCCTGAGCAGAGCGGCCGACCTGCTTGAACAGAGCCAGCGGCTGGCCGCGGTGCCGACCGGTTTCGCTCACCTTCACGCGATCGTGCTGGCCCTGGACGGCCGGTTCCCGGCGGCCGTGCGGATGCTCGACGCCGCGTGCGAAAGGGACCCGGCCGACCACAGGCAGGCGCACACCCTCGCCCTGATCCTGCTGACCGCTCTCCGCGCGGAGGCGGTCCCGCCGAAGCCGGGCTGGCAACGGTGCGTCGCGGCCTGGGGCGCCGTCCTGCACGACGAGGCGTTCTGGGCCTACCGCCGCGCGGAGGCCGAGCGCCGCTACGGCGAGCCGGTTCCCCAGGCCCTGGTCGCCTCGCTGCCCATCGAGCTGCAGCGTCACCTCGAAGGGCTGCTTCCCGCAGCCGCGCACGACCGGCACCGCATCACCGTGCTCTCGCTCCTCCAGCGCGAAGCGGAGGCGGCACAGGCCCTCGCCGACACCGGAGGGCTTCCGATCCGGCATGACGACGGCCGGCGAGCAACGCTGGTCTGCGGCCCGCTGCGGCTGGTGGAGCTGGGGCGGACGGAACTGTTCGGCTCGTTCCTCGACGCCCAGACCGACGCGCCGCCCCGGCTGACGCGCCTGTTCTCCCAGCTGGGCTTCGCCGAGACGCGGCTGGCCGCCGGAACGGTCAGGGAGGCGCTGGACGCGGCCCTCGACCTGCGCTGTCCATCATGCCGAGGCCACGCGCCCGATGCGTCGGGGCCCGACGCGGCACGCCGGCCCCGGCTCTGCGGGCCCGATTGCTCGACGTTCGGTGCGTTGAACCCCGCCTACGCCGCGGCGCCCGCCCGCCCCGCCGGCCCTGGCGGCCCTGGCGGCCTGGCCCGCGACGCGCACGCGCTCGTCATGGACATCTGGCTGCTTCTGGGGCGCAACGCCTTGAGTGCGGCGAAGCCCGACCTCCGGTGGGTTCATGAATGCCTGGGGGCCGCCATCGTCCTGAGCCTGGAGACCGATCGCTACTGGGACACCCAGCAGGCCATCGTCACCATGGTGCGCGAACGGGCAGAGGGCATGCGCGACAACGACCGCCTCGACGAGGCGGTGGCCCTCCTGGAGATGGTGCACACCAAGACGGGCGCCAACCATCGGGAGCCTCTGGCGGGGCTCCTGTCGGCCGTCCTGACCGACCGGGCCATCATCGCCGTCAACGGGAACGCCGAGCGTCTCGACGGCCCGGCCGACGACCTGCGCCGTGCGGTGCGGCTCAATCCCTACCGGCTGAACGCGCAGGTCAGCCTTGGTGCGGTGCTGCGGATGCTGGCCCACCGCAAGAGGTTCGCCGGAAGTGCCCAGGGTGCTCGGCGGTGCCTGCGGGAGGCGGAGACCTGCCTCGCCGCGGCGCTGGCGCTGTGGCCCGGCGAGCAAACCCTTGAGGACCTGCGGAAGGGCGTGCAGGACGATCTGGCCTACCTCGCCGACCTGCTCGGCCCCGGGGACGACGAGGGGTGAGGACGACGCTGGAGTACGAAGAGCTGCGGATCCGCGTCCGGCGCCTGGGCACCGGCCGCTACCTGGTGGCGGTGAACGGGCCCACGTCGATGGCCGGGGTGCTGGAACCCGGCCCGGACGCGGCCGGGTTCCGCGCGAAGCTGGACCGGCTGATCACCGTGGAGCTGGGCGAGGCGCCCACGAACGACGATCACATGGCCAACCGGCTGCGCGAGCTCGGCCGCGAGCTGTTCCAGTGCCTGCTCGGCGGGCCGGTCGCCGAGGCCGTCGACGAGGCGTTCCGGCGGGTCAGGCGGCAGCGGCCGCAGCGGGCGCTGCGGCTGCGCTTCGATCTTCCGCCGGAGCTGGACGAGCTGCCGGTGGAGGCGCTGGCCACCCCGTCGAACCAGGCGCAGGGGATGCTCGCCCTCAACTACGACGTGTCACCGGTCCGGTCGTTGCCCGGAGATCTGCCATGGTCGCGGCTGCCCGACCCCGCGTCCGAGCCGAGCCACATCCGGCTGCTGGTGGCGGTGGCCTCTCCGGCGGGCACCGGCCTTCCGCCCCTCCAGGCCGGGAAGGAGATCGCGGAGCTGCGCCGCGAGCTGCCCGAGGCCGTCGTCAAGAAGCGCGTGGTGCTCGGGGTGACCCGCAGGAAGCTGGAGGACGCACTCGACGATCAGGCGGACCACCCCACGGCCGTCCTGCTCATCGCGCACGGGAGATACGACCCCGAGCGCGGTGAGGGCGTGGTGTTCCTGGAGACCGAGGACGGCGGGCCCGACCCGGTCCCCGCGCAGCTGCTCAGCGGGATCCTGGCGAAGGCGCGGCAGCTGCGGCTGGTGGCGCTGAACATCTGCGCCGGCGCGGACGGTGCGCGGCTGGAGCCGTTCTCCGGCCTGGCGCAGGCGCTGGTCGGACGTGGCGTGCCCGCCGTGGTGGCGATGCGGGGCCGGATCAGCGACCTGGCCGCCGCGCGGTTCAGCCCGGTGCTGCTGGACGGCGTGGCGAAGAACAAGACCATCGACGAGTCGGTCACCACGGCCCGCCGCTACATCTCCGACCTGCCCGGGCACACCACGATCGAGTGGACGACGCCCGTCCTGTTCGTCCACGAGGACTGCACCCAGGGCCGGCTGTTCAAGGCCCGCGAGATCCGTGCCGGCCGGGAGCCGACGACCGACCCGTTGCGCGAGGGCAGTGCCGCCCTGCGGCATGTGCGGGATCTGGACGGCCACCTCAGCCCCGATGACTTCATCGCCGCCGCGAGGTTCCTGCGCGCCCAGGGCAAGTGGGACGACGCGCGCGAACTCCTGCAGCCGGCGGACCTTCGCGAGCTTTCCGAAGAACACCAATGCCTCTATGACGAGGCCTTGGTCGAGCTGTCGTGGCCCTCGGTCGACGCCCTGTGCTCCGCGGTGGCGACGGAACAGAACGAGGAGGAGGCCGGACGCAGGCTCGACGAACTGCGTGCCACCACTGACGAGCTGTGGAACACCACCGAGGGCGAGAAGCACCCTTATCTGTCGTGCCTGGCCGCTGAGGTGGACGCCCTGCGACGGCTGACCGGCCTGCTCGAAGAGGCCCGCAAGGCGGAGTCCTGCGAGGACTGGTCGGCGGCGCTGCGCTGCTATGGCGAGGTGCTGGCGGAGCGCCCGCTCGGCTTCAGGGACGTGCGCGAACGCCAGGCCGCGGCCCACGAGGCTCTGCGGCGGAACGTCCACGAGCAGGCGAGGAGGGCGGAGGAGGCGGGGGACTGGCCGGCCGCGATCGCCGCCTACGAGCAGGCTCCGGACGTGCCCGGCTCGGCGACCCGGGCGGTCTACGCGCGGGGCCGCGCAGCGGCGGCGGACGGCGACTGGCCGGGAGCGCGAGACGCCTTCGTCCAAGCCGTGGACCTCATCGATGACCCGGACGGCGACGACCGCGCGCTGTGGGCGGCCTGGCGCGACTACGCCGCCGGCCGTGCGGCGGAGCACGATCGCCTCTGGGACGAGGCCGCCGCGCTTTATGAACAGACGTCCGGCTTCCTGGATTCGGCGGACCGGGTGCTGTACGTGCGGGGCAGGAAAGCCGACGCGTGCGGGGATTGGCAAGGCGTCATCGACGGCTTCGCCAGGCTGGGCGACCCCTTCGAGGATGGCGACGTCGGCCGCAGAAGGCTGTTCGCGCGGGCTCGTCTCGCCGTCGGGCGCGCCGACTGGGCGTCCGTCCTGGCCCTGCTCGCCGACATGGCGGACGCCGACCGCGACGGCGCCGTGGGCCTGCTGCGCAGGAAGGCCAGGGCCGGGCAGGCCGAGGCCGCCGGTGACTGGGGTGAGGCCGCCGCGTTGTACGCCCCGTACGCCGACTCCGCCGAGTTCCGGGATCCGCACCTGTACGCGCGGGCGCGTGCGCACGAAGCCCATGAACGCTGGGACGAGGCCCTGGCCGCGTTCGAGGAACTGCCTGACGGCTACGAGGACGCCCCTCTCCGCCGCGGCTATGTGCGGGCCCGGCTGGCCGAGCAGCACGCGTCGGCGGAGCCTGACTGGCGAGCGATAGCAGACGCGTACAAAGAGCTGCCGGAAGATTTCGCGGACGTCCCCAAGCGGGCCTGCTACGCGCGCGCACGGTCGGCCGAGCTCAAGGGGGATTGGACGGGCGCGGCGGAAGAGACCGACGCGCTGGGCGCCTACCGCGACGCCCCCGTCCTGGGCGACTACGCGCGCGCCCGGCTGGCGGAGGCCGATCATGACTGGCCGCGGGCGGCGGACCTGTACCGGCGCTGTGCGGGACGCCGGGACGCCGACGGCCGCGGGGCCTTCGCGGAGGGCCGCGTCCTGGAGGCGGCCGGGCGGTGGAGCGCGGCCCTGGACGCGTACACGAGGGTGCCCGGCCATCTCGACGCGGGCGAAGGGCACGGGGAAGACCTCAGAGGGCGCGCCGAGGCCTGCGTGAAGCGGCTGCGGTGGCTGCTGGACGGCGTGCCCTGGGCGGACGGCCTGGCCGACATGCCCCTCATCCCAGACCCGTGCGCGTTGCGCGACCCGACGTTCCCCTATCTGGCCCTCAAGAGCGCGGGCATCAGCGCCGGCTCGTCCACCGACGTCGTCAACGACGCCGCCTTCGCGCTGCTGGAACGCGGCGCGATGACCTGGCCGGCGCGGGTGGCGTGGGACGAGCTGCGGCTCCCCGCCAAACGGCTGCGGCTGGACGCGATGCTGTACGAGGTGCGCGATCCCCCTCGGTTGCGCGAGCGGCTGGCGGAGCTGACGCCGGACGACGGGCCCGACCTGCTCGACGTGCTGTGCCGCCGCTCGCCGGACGAGGTTCCGCTGCTCCTCCTGCTGGCGCGCGGGCGCGACGACGCCATCGCCGCCTGGGAGGAGCGGCTGCACGATTCGCCCGGCGACATGACGCTCGTGCACGCCCTCGCCGTCGCCCACCTGTGGCAGGCGCGCGAACTCGATGAGAGCGGCGCCTGGGAACACTCCGTGCGCGCCTGGGAACAGTCGCTGGCGTACTGGGCGACGGTGCTCTACGACGACGCGCACTGGGACCGGTGGATGCGGGCACGTGCCGTCAGCTACGAGCGTCCGGTGGCGTCCGGCGACGTGGCGCGGCTCCAGACCGTCGTGGAGAAGGCCCTGTTCGAGCTGCTGGCCGGATACGAGCGGCGGCACGCCCAGCAGGGGCAGACCGAACAGGGCCAGGCCTACCAGGCGCTCATCGACCGCCTGGAGATCGAGCTGCGCGCGGCCCGGGAGCTGAAGGACGTCGGCGGGCTGCCCGCCGGCCGCCTGGCCGAACCGCTGGTCTGCGGCCCCGGGTACCTGCGGATGGCGGGCCTGGAAATGCCGTTCGCGGAGTTGCTCAGGCGGCTCGACCGCGAAGCGGAGGAAGGCCGCGACCCGGGCAGGTACGCGGTTCGCATGCTGCGCTGGTTCTTCTCCGAGCTGGCGACGGCGTCGAGCTTCTTCTGGCAGCACCGCTTCGATGACGCCCTGCGGGCACTGCCGGTCGCGCCGGGTTCGCTGACCGATCGTCCCGGCGACTGCGCCGGCAAGGCGGCGGCGAGCGCGGCGCATGTGCGGTCCTGTGAGCATTGCGGCGAGTTCCTGACGCGCAGCCCGGCCTACGCGCTCCTGTCCAGGCGCCGTGCCCGCCTGATCCAGGACTCGGCCGACCTCGCCGTCCGCGCTCATCTCGCCCTCGCCCAGATCGCCATCACACGCGCCGACCTGGAACGTACGCTCAGCGAATTCGCGGCGGCGCTGCGCGTCTCCCGCGGCGCCGGCATGGAGGTCCGCACCCAGCGGGCCGCGGCCCGGATGGTCCTCGGCAGGATCGAAGCCCTTTCCGGACAGCGCGGCAGCAGGCGCGGCGCCGGCCTCGACGAGGCCGTCACATTGCTTGAGCGCGCCAAGCCGGTCATCGGCTCGATGGACGGCGACCTGCTCGCGCGGTACGAGGCCGGCTATGCCGAGGTGCTGGCAGAGCGGGGCGTGTGGCGCGGCTCCGAGTGCACGCAGTACGACCAGGAAGCCGATCCGGTGAGCGGGGAAGACGACCTGCGGCGGGCCCTGGCGATCAACCCCACCAACGCCTACGCCCGCGACAACCTGGCCCGGGCCCTGGTCTTCAGCCTCGACGGCCGGCGCGACGGCGCGGGACCCGCCGAGAAGCTGGCGGTGCTGCTGGAGGCGCTGGCGATCCTGCACGCGGGGCTCCTCGCCATACCCACGCACCGCTGGTTCGTCCGGACCCTGGGGCGGGCGCTGGAGGCGCTGGAGACGGTCGCGCTCGGCGAACTCGACTACGACCGCCTGTCCGGCCTCATCCAGGAGGTCGGCGGCGACCTGGACAGCGTGGACGACCGGACCGAGCGGGCCTGGGAGCTCATCCGCAAGGCCGGCCGGATGGCCCGCCACGGCGATCAGTGGGGGGCGCTGTACCAGCTGATCCGGGCGGTCCGCCTGGCCCCGGACGATGACGACGTGCGCGACGCGCTGCTCACCCTGCTGCGGACCCGGCAAGAGCCCGAAGGGACGGACGCATCATGATCATTCCTCGGGGTTCCGGCGCCTGGCCCGGGCCGTTCCCCTACGACGTGCTGGCCTGCGCCGGCGTCACACCCGACACCTCGCACGCCGCCATGCAGGACGTTCCGTTCGATCTGCTGGCCCGGCGCGCGATGACGCCAGAGGCCCAGCAGGCATGGAACGAACTGCGGACGGTGCGCCGCCGGATGCTGGCCGACCTCATGCTCTACGACGCGGACCCGGCCGCCGACCTCGCCGCGGCGCGGGCCGAGGTCGAGGCGGCGCTGCGCGACCCCGGCGAGCCGCCCGGCGTGGCCCGCTGCCTGGAACTGGACCCGCCGCTGTCCCCGGACCTGGCGGCGGAACTGGACGAGGTCGTCCTGGACCCGCCGCCGCCGATCCCCGCCGTGCGGGGGTTCGACGACCCCGTCCCGCCCGGGTTCCTGGACGACCTGATCCGTTCCGACGACTGACCGCCGCACCCGACCCCAGGGGACAGAGATGACCCAGACGACAGCGATCGGCATCGACCTCGGCACCACCAACAGCGCGGTCGCCCTGTACGACCCGGACCGCACCGAAGCCAAGATCATCAGCAATGCCGACGGGGGCGGTCTCACCCCGTCGGTGGTCTACCGGCGCGTCCGGGACGAGCGGGAGTCCGTGCTGGTCGGCGCGGGTGCCGTCAAGTACGTGGCGATGGAGCCGCGGAACACGGTGGTGTCGGTCAAGCGGCTGATGGGCCGCGACTTCGAAGATCCGGCGGTGCGCGAGACGCGCGACCGGCTCGGCTACGAGATCGTCGGCGGCCCCGACGGCGACCCCCGCGCGCACGTCCGGCTGGCGGGCGCCGTCTACCGGCCCGCGCAGATCTCCAGCATGATCCTCCGCAAGCTCGTCCAGGACGCGTCCCGCACGCTGGGGCGGGAGGTCACGCAGGCCGTCATCACCGTCCCGGCCTACTTCCGGGACTCCCAGCGCGCCGCGACCCGCGAGGCGGCGGAGGAGATCGGGCTGCGGGTCAAGAAGATCATCGACGAGCCCACCGCGGCGGCGATCGCGTTCGGCCTGAGCAAGCGTCCGATGGAGCGCAGCCGGGTGCTGGTCTACGACCTCGGCGGCGGGACGTTCGACATCTCGATCCTCAACACCGTCAAGGACCACGACGGGCACGGCCAGTTCCAGGTGCTGGAGTTCTCCGGCGACAGCTGGCTCGGCGGCGACGACTTCGACATGAAGATCGTCCAGCGCATCATCGACTGGGTCAAGGCCACCCACGGCGTCGACCCGTCCGGCGACAAGGAGTTCCTCGCGGTGGCCAAGCGCGCCGCCGACGAGGCGAAGCGGCAGCTCAACGAGGACTCCGAGACCGAGATCATCATCCCCGCGGCCTACCGCGCCGAGGGGCTGGTGGTGGATGTGAAGATGCCGCTCACCCGCGACGAGTTCGACGAGATGATCGAGCCGATGGTGGCGCGGACCATGACGCTGGTCGACCAGACCCTGGCCCGGCAGGGCCTCACCCCCGGCGACATCTCCGACGTGCTGCTGGTCGGCGGCGCGACCCTGACCAGGAAGGTGTACGAGTCGGTCGAGGCGCGGTTCCGCCGCGACAAGGTGCGCCGGAACATCAACCCGATGGAGTGCGTCGCCCTCGGCGCGGGGATCCTGGCCGGGACGCTGCACGGGGTCGCGTGCCCGGCCTGCGAGGCGATCAACGAGGACGACGCGGGCACCTGCGCCGCCTGCGCGCAGAGCCTGGCCAACGCCCGCACCGTCGGCGACACCGGCGTGCACGAGGTGACCGGGATGTCGCTGGGGATCGCCGCGGTCAGCGGCACCCAGCGCGACGTCTTCGTGCCGATCATCCCGCGGAACACGCCCTACCCGCTGCCCAAGCCGCAGCGGCAGTCGTTCTACGCCACCGACAGCAGGCTCATCCGCGTCCCCGTCTACGAGGGCGACGACCCGGTGGCGAGCCGCAACCACGAACAGGGCGTGGTCAGGTTCGAGCTGCCCCGGGAGATCGACGTCAACAGCCGGGTGGACGTGACCTTCAACTACACCGCCGACCGGATCGTGACGGTGCTGATCAGCGTGCCCGGCACCGACATGGTGAAGGAGACCACCCTGGACCGTGCCGCGCCGCGCACGCCGCCGCCCGCGGCGCCCGAGGAGGCACCGGACGAGGCCGACGACGCGCAGGCCCTGAGCCGCGCCGAGGCGCAGGCCAGGGACTTCGTGACCAGGTACGGCGAGCACATGAACCACGCCCAGGTGACGAAGATCAACCGGGACTGCGAGCGGGCGCTCGACGCGCTGCAGAACGGGGACAGCACGGACTACCGGCGGCTCGCCGACATCCTCTACACCGACCTGCTCGACTCCGGCATCGCCAGCGAGCTGCTGGTGGCCGAGGTCGCGACCAACAACGCCGCACCCGAGACCGGGCGCCGCATCGGCGAGAGCATCAAGGCGGTGCAGCAGTGCCTGCGGGAGGGCCGCCAGGAACAGGCCGAGGAGCAGGCCCGGATCCTCAAGGCGCTCGTGGCGAAGGCGCGCAAGGACCGCGTCCAGGCCAACCACGGCGCCCAGAACTACGACGGGCTCCTCAAGGTCATGAAGGGCGCGCTGGGCGAATGACCTCACGGAGGACGACGTCCCTGTCCGGTCGTGCCGCCCTGGGCGTCGACCTGGGCAGCACGCGGCTGCGGGCGGCCTACGCGTTACCCGACGGGGCCGGGCGGATCGTGCCGACGGACGCCGTGGACTGGCCGTGGCCGCTGTGCGAGCCCGCCAGGGGCGGCGAGCTTCCGTTCTCGTTCCCGAGCGTGAAGTCCCTGCTCGGCGACGAGCGGCCGGTCCGGTCAGGCGGCACCACCGGCACCCCCGCGGAGCTGGTGACCCGGGCGCTGCGGGGGCTGCGGGAGCGGGTGGCGGAGGAGACCGGTGCCGGCATCGGTCAGGTCGTCATCAGCGTCCCGGCATGGCTGGAGTCCGCGCGGCGGACCGCCCTGCTGGAAGCCGCGCACCGCGCGGGGCTGACCACGGTGCGGCTGATCAGCGACTCGCTCGCGGCCGTCGTGGGGCACACGGCCGGCCGGGAAAGCGGCACGTTCCTGGTGTACGCCATGGGCTACAGCGGCCTGGAGCTCGGGCTGGTCCGTGCGGCACACGGGCACTTCAGGGCGCTCGCGTGCGAAGGGACGGCGTCGTGCGGAGGGTCCCTCTTCGACCGGGACGTGCTCACCGCGTGGACCCGGTTCCTGCGCCACCATGGGCGGTTCTCCGTAGTCGGCGACGAGTCCGCGTGGCGGCTGCTGCGCGTGCGCGCCGAACGTGTCAAGGAGCGGCTGGCCGCTCCGGACGGCGACGAGCTCGTGGAGCTCAGCCTCGGTGAAGCCGCCGGCGGCTGCGGGATCGGGCGGCCGATGTTCGACGAGTACATGCGCGGGCACGTCGGCTGGACGCTGGAGCGGCTGCGGGCGCTGTTCGACCAGTCGGGGCTCCAGCCCGCCGACGTGGACGGGCTGCTCCTGGCCGGCGGCAGCACCCGGATGCACCAGATCCGCACGAGGGTGTCGGAGCTCGGAATGCCCTGCGTGCCGCTGCCGGACGACCAGCTCGCCCGCGGCGCCCTGCTCCATGCCGAACGGCTCAGCGGGACGCCGCAGCCGCGACCGGACGATCTTCAGGTGGGAACGGCCGTCGAGGAGCGGGCGGGGGAGGCGGACGTCCCGGGCCTGATCGCACTCCCCACCGTCCATGGCGGTCCGGCCGGTGCACGGCTCGCCGCTCCGGCTCCGGCTCCGTCTCCCGGTCTCGCGGAGGCCCGCCGCCTGATCGAACGCGGCGAGCACGACGCGGCGGCCGGCCTCCTCCACGAGATCATCGTGGAGGCCCAGGCGTTGCTGAGCACCGTGCAGCGCGCCTCCGCAAAGCGCGCCGACACACCGGATGCCGACGCGAGGGGCACCGGCACGCCCGGCGCCGGCACGCCCGGTGCCGGCACGCGGCGCGTTCGCACCGCCGTCGAACCACCGGCGTCGCCGCCCTCGTCGACGCCGCCTTCGGCTTCGGTTGTGCGGCTGAAGCGGGCGCGTTCGCTGCTGGAACAGCGGCGGTACGGGGAGGCGGTGGAGGAGTCGCACGCCGCCTGGGCGGGGCAGTCGGGTCCGGACGGGCCGGACGTCTTCGAGGCGATGATCGAGATCCACCGCGCGGCGGCGATGGCGGAGGACGACCCCGCCCCCTTCCAGGACGCCGAGCGATGGCTGCGATGCGCCTACCAGCTCGACCCGACCAACACGGGCCTTCGCGAACTGCTGGCCGAGCGCACCTACCGGCACGCCGTGCAGCTGGACGCGCAGGGACGGCGGGCCGACGCGCTCGCCGCCCTCCGGGCGGTCACCAAGTGGGATCCGGACCACGCCGAGGCCCGGACCATGCACCGGCGGCTCGACGACGACGGCTCACCTGACATACGCGACGGACCGGGAGGACGTACCCGCAGAGGTTACGATTCGGCGAAATAGTGAAATGACGCATCTATCCCAAGACAAAATCAGCAACGGCACTCCGGAGCCGATTCGAATGCGCGCTACGTAGGGGGCGGGGCATTGCCGCAGAAAGCCCAGCAAGCCGGTCCGCCGGGGCCGAAACAGCTCGCCGTGAAGTTGACCAGGCTGTCGAAAGTGCCGGCGCTCGCTCCGCGCAGCGCGGAGCTCCGGCTTCTCGCGGGCGACCTGGAAAACGACGACCGGCGCCTTGAGCAATGGGCCGAACTCGATCTGGTGAACACGTTCGTCCGGCCGGAGAGCCTGACCGTCCCGGCTCCGCCGGCGCCGACCTCGGTGCTCGGCCGGGTGCGCCGCTATCCCGGCCGCGAGCACGCCCTGGAGATCGCGCTCGGTGCGATGATCTTCGTTCCGCTGCTGGTGACCTGGTTCGGCCTGTGGGAGGCCATTCGCGCCTACGGCGACCTCGCCAGGAAGAGCCCGGAGCAGGCGACCCGCCCCTTCCTGCAGTTATGGCAATCGGGATTCGGTGGTGAACTGTCGGGTTTTGCGCGGTTCGAGAACATCGCACTGACCGCCGTATTGATCATTTCCGGGCTGGTGCTGCTGTCGATCCTGCATATCCGGACCCGCGCGCAGACCGAACGCACCGCGGTCGTGCGGCACGTGGAACATACGGCGCTGTTGGGCGAGCTGGCCGCCGTCCTGACGAACGTGCAACTGGAACTGGTGCCGCACCGGAGCGTCTCCCCGGACCGCTTCACCACGGTGCTGACCGACGCCGCGACCAAGCTGGACGACGCCATCGCCGAGAGCGAGGAAAGGCAGCGGCTGCTCACCGACACGGCCACGTCCACCGGGAAGGCGACCCAGGAGCTGAAGGCGGCCACCACCGTCCTGAAGGACGCGGCGGACGCCCTCACCGCGGGGATCCAGCCGCTCACCGGCGCGGCGGACCGGATCGAACGCGCGGTCCAGTCGGCGGAGCAGGCCGCGGCACTCGCGGCGAAGGACGCCTCCACCGCCGCACTCGCCATGGCCGACCGCCTCAAGGACACGATCGACACGCTACGCACCGCGCTCGACGGCCTTGCCACGTCCCAGAAGGCGCTCACGGACCGCTCGCAGTCCGTCGTCGACGCGGCCGACCGGGCCGCCCAGGCGCTGGTGGGCAGCGGAGACAGCACGGACCGCGCGGTGACGGGCATGGTCGCGGCCACCGACCGGTGGGACGCGGCGGCCGCGCACTGGGAGGACGCCGCGGCCAGGCTGGACTCCGGCGTCCGCGCGCTCATGGACAGGCTGTCGGTCCTGGGGGCCGCCGGTAACGGCGCCGCGACGCGGACCGACCCCGGGGCGGACCGGTGAGCCCGCCGCCCACGCCGCGCCGTGGTGTGGGACCGCTGGGGATCGTCTCGCTGGCGGGCTGGCTGTTCGCGGACCTGGTGCTGGTGCTGGCGGTGGTGACGATGGCCGACCGGCCCGACCCGCTGGCCGTGACCGCGGCCCCGTCGAGCAGCCCGTCGCCCACCGCGTCCCCGACCCCCACGGGCCCCCGGTCGCTGGTCAAGAAGGCCGTGAAGTTCGAGGTGCGGGGCGGCGACTCGGGCGCCATCGTCGACCAGCTCACCGAGCGGACCGAGACGTGGTCCGGCCGGGAGGCGGCGCTGGTGATGACCTTCGGTGGCGGCAGCGCCGGCAACTCCTACGCCCGCCGCGTCAACTCCCTGCTCGGCAAGGCGCGGCCGTCCATGTTCACCGCCCAGACCGCGACGGAGGACTTCCACGACCTCAACAGGTCCGCCAACACCGCCACGCTGACGGTGTACTTCTACACCTCGCGGAACTGACGGCGTGATGGCGGCGTGGCGACCGGGAGATCCTCCCACCACGGGCGGCGACCTGCCGTCGCCCGTCCTGCCCGGCCTTCCCGGCGTCGCGGACTACGGGTCCCTGGACGCCACCATCACCGGCCTCGGCTTCCGGCATGCCGCGCAGCTGCTGGATCCGCGGTGGGTGCCGGGAGCGAAAGGCGCCTCCCCGGCGGGCGAGGGCTTCCTCGTCCTGGACGGCCTGTGGTTCCCCCCGGAACGGGGCTTCCTCTGGCAGCGGGTGGATCAGGCGTTCGTCGCCGGCATCCGCGCCCGGTGGGCGGCCTCCGGGGACGTCCGCGCGCGGCCGGTCGCGGAGGCGCTGGAGACGCTGGAGGGAGTGCAGCGCGACGACCCCATGGGGCTGCGCCGTCTCGTCCTGTGGCAGCTCGGCTGCCTGCTCAAGGACGGGGACGAGGGGGCGGTCGAGGCGGCCGCGCGGCGGCTGGGCGTGCACGGGTCCGAGGCGGGCCCGCTGGCGGCGGCGGTCGCGGCGACCTTCCCGGCCGCCGGTCCCGCGCGGCACGCCGCCGAGACGATCACCGAGGTGGTGGCGGCCCGGCGGCTGCGGGAGGCGGCCCGGCTGGCCGCAGACCTGCCCGCCGCTTCCCCCGACCATGTGCTGAACGGCCTGGTCACCGGCCTGCGGTCCGCGGCCGCGAAGGCGGACGGGCTGATGGCGGAGGCGGCCCGCCGCCAGCGGAGCGGAGATCTGCGGGCGGCGGGCCAGGCATGGCTGCGCGCGCATCGGCTCATGCCGGACGACCAGCGCGCCTACGCCGGCCTGCTCGGCGCCGCCGTGCTCGCGGCGGACGCACCGCAGCGGCCCGGTGACGTAAAAGTGGACGCGACGATCGCCGCGGACACGGTCCGGCTGGACTGGCGCCCGCCCAGCTCGAGCGAGATCACGTTCAAGGTGCTGCGGTTCCCGGAGCGGGACCCGCTGGAGGCGGTGGAGGTCAGGGGCCCCGACGCCGCGCCGTCCGCGACGGACAACGACGCGCCCGCGGGCGTGCCGCTGCGCTACTGCGTCATCCCTCTGCGCGGTGACCGGATCGGCGGAGTGCCGCGCGCCACGTCTCCGGTCATGCTGCCCCCCGAGGTGGCGCGGCCCCGCGCCGTGCAGGTGCCGGACGGCGCACGCTTGTCCTGGCTGCCACACCCCGAGGCCACCGATATCAGGGTCATGCGTTGGGCAGAGGACGGCGGGTCGTCCCCCGTGCTCGTGCCCTGCGACCGCGACGGGCTCACGGACCCGTCCTTGGAGCCGGGGCAGTACCGCTACACCATCACCTGCGGTTACACCGGGCTCGACGGACGGCCCGTGCGGTCACCGGGACGGCAGGTGACCATCAAGGTGGCGCAGTGGCCAACCCCCGTCGAAGAGCTGACCGTCCGCCGGGTCGGTGACGGTGGACGCGTCGCCCTCGCCTGGCCGCGGCCCGCGACGGGACAGGTGTGCCTCGTGCGGTGGCCGTTCGGCGCTTCCCCGCCCGGCGAGGACGTCTCGGAGCTGTTCAACAGGTTGCCGGGAGAGGCACGGCAGGCGCACCAGCTCGTCGGCACCCCCGGCACCCCCGGTTCTCCCAATCCTTCCGGTACGGAGGCGTTGGCGGAACTGACCGCGCCTCCCCGGACGACCGTCCGGCTGGCCGCGGTGAGCGTGCTCGGCGACCTGGCGGTGTCCGGCCCCTCCGTGGTGATCGAGAATCCCGGTGCCGTCGAGGGGCTGCGCGTGCGACGGCTGGCACCCGACCGCGCCGAGGTGCGGTTCACCTGGCCGGAACCCGCGGTGCTGGTCCTGCTCCGCTGGCAGCGCGGCGACGTCCCGATGGAGGCCCGGATCCCGCGCAGCCGCTTCCTCGCCAGGGGCGCCTTGGTGATCCTCGTGTCCAGGGAGCAGAGCGAGATCACGGTCACCACCGTGCCCCGTCCGGATGCGGTGCACATCGCGGCCGCCGTTGCCACGGCGATCCTGCCCGCCGTGCCCACGCCCGTCCTGCCACCGCTCCGGCGCCCCTGGCCCGGCGCCCGCCCGGACGCGACGATTCCGGACGCGGCGACCGGGGCACCGGACGCGGCCTGGGCGGCGGGGCCGGAGGCCGTCATCTGGACGGCGCCGCCGGTCGGCCCGAGCCATGACCAGGGGCGGCGGTGGCGACGCTGGCTGCGGCGCCTCAACCCCTTCGCCAGGCGCCGGAAGCCCTAGTTCTCGAAGACGGCCTCCGTGCCGCCCCCCAGCTCCAGGAGCAGACCCGCCTGCATGCTCACCGTCCGGCCAGGCGGCACGTTCTGGAGAGAACCGTCGGACTGCCGCGCCGTCCACGTCCGGTCGGTCCGGTTGGTCAGCCCGAACAGGCCGGGCTTCCGGGCGTGTTCGGTGACCTCGCCGACCACGTCCGTGAAGTCGTGCCGTTCGGGCTCGTCGACGAGGTGGTGCCCGTACACGCGCACGTGCGGATCGAGATGGACGACCCGGCTGGTGCGCAGGCTGCCCCGGTGCGTGGTGATCCGCAGCCGGACGGGCATCGTGACGGAACGGCCGCAGCTCCAGCAGTCGGGCGGCGTGCCGCCGGGCTGCGTCAGGTTCTGGCTCCCGCACGCGGTGCAGGCGGCGATGGCGTCCAGCACCTTGCTCAGCGCGTCCCGCCACTGCGTCTCGCGGGCGCGGCGTGACGGCTGCGACAGGCCGACCGTGAACGTCGTGATGAAGAGGTCGCGCAGGATCTGCGGCAGGGCGTTCCACGTGGCGATGACCGTCGCCTGTTCACCCGGCACGGGACGGTTGCTGCCGTTGTTCGGGTCGTAGAGGAACACCGGCTCGGTCCCGTACAGCTTGCGCTTGGCGTGCTCGTCCATGCACCGGATCCGCAGCGCCTGGGCCCCCTCGAACGGGTGGTGGTTCATCAGCAGGTGGAACAGCAGGACGGCGAGCGAGTGCAGGTCGGTCTGGATGTTCGGCCGGACGCCGTGATCGCCCCGCACGAGTTCGGGCGCCATGAAGTCCATGGTGCCCTCGACGGACGTGGGCTCCCCTTCGACCACCGCGTTGTCGTTGTCGCACACCAGCACGTCGCCGGTCTTCGGGTCGAAGAAGATGTTGCCCATGTTGATGTCGCGGTACGCGATCCCCTTCGAGTGCAGGGTGCGGTACGCCTCCACCGTGTGCAGGGCGGCGATGACCAGGGTGCGCATGGTCGTGGCCGACACCGACTTGTCGCGCCGGAACAGCGCGGGCAGGTCCCGGAACCGGGCGGGCCGCACGTCCATCAGGTAGCCGAATCCCGGCCGCCCGGACTTCGCCTCGGTGACGATCGCCTGCGGCCACAGGAACCGGTCGTCGTCCCAGCCGCGGTCGATGAGCCCTTCGAGGATGCGCCGCTGCCGGTCGTCCGCCAGCTGGGGGTAGTACCACTTGAGCGCGCGGCGCCCCTGCGAGGTGTCGACGAGGTAGACCTCGCCCTGCCCGCCCGAGCCGACCAGGCTCTTGATGGTGACCTTGCCCCCGGCTTCGGTCACCAGCGACCGTCCGGCCTCCAGCATGCCGTTCATGCCGTCCCGTCTCCCCTGTCAAAGATCATGGTGCTGTCGTTGCGCGGCGCGAACACGCCCACGAGCGTGCTGTCGTCGCCGGAATACCGCGCGGCCTGCCCCAGCCATCCGGGAAGCTCCGACCGCACGTGGTCCGCTCCTCGCCGCACGACCAGATCCCCGACGTCCTTGGCGAAGTCCAGGAACCCTTGGTGCTCGGCGAAGCTCTTGGAAAGCCCGTCGGTGGACATCAGCACCCCGCGGAACGAGCCGTCTCCGGTGAAGGGGTGCCAGTGCGACCGCATCAGCCGCCACGCATCCCGATGGCAGAGCGAATCGGTCTCGTCCCCGATGTCCGGGCCGGTGGAAAGGGGCGCCATGGGCGGGCTCTCGTCGGCGAGGAGGACGACGTCTCCGTCGCCGAGCTGCCAGCACACCAGCAGCCACTCGGTGACGACCGCCCCCAGCAGGGTGCTGCCGTACACGGGCAGGACGCGCTCCAGGTCTTCGGCGGACCGGGCCGCCCGCCCCCCGTGGGCGGGGGAATTGCTCTCGTGCAGCAGCACCCGTTCCCGCCACCGATGCACGACCTGCTGCGGGAGGCTGTGGACATGGGCGCGGAGCACGGACCATTTGGACCTGTCGCCCCCTAACCGCACCGCCTCCTCGGCGAAGCCCTCGGCGTACCCGAGGAACTCCTCCACCGCCCACCGGGCCCCGAGGTCGCTGCGGAAATGCGGCTTGGAGCCGTGGCCGTCCGCGACGGCGAGAACTATGGCCTGGCCGTCCACGGCCGGACGGGCCGCGCAGTGATCCTGGCTGTGCGGCTTGCCGACACCCTTGACGGACCCTTCGAGCAGACTCCACGGCACGGTGCCCGAAGGCACGGTCACCAGACGACGCCCTTGCCGTCAACGTCGTCGAAGTCGTCCATGGGCGGCGGCGCGGGGGGCTGCTGGTCGCCCTCGGTCTTCGGGGTGGACGCGTTCTTGATCGCCACCGTCGACGCCCAGCGGATCGCCGCGACGAGCTGCCTGGGGTTCTTGGCCAGGATCGGTTCCAGCTCCGGGTTGGCGAGGAACTCCTTCAGCATGTTCCGGTCGGCGTCGTCCCCGATGGCGATGGCGACCCGCACCGCCTTCTTGCCCCAGGGCGTGGCGTCGATCGCGCGCATTCCGGAACGCCAGTCATCGGTGGGCTGGCCGTCGGACACCAGGGCGAGCACCGGGCGCAACGCCCGTTCGGGCATCACACTGGTCTCCAGTTCCTTGGCCGCGAGCCGGAACGCCGCGCCCATGTCGGTGATCCCGTAGGTGTGCACGTCCTCCCACGTGAATTCCTCGATGGGCGTCGGCTTCCGGATATGCCAATCCGCGCCGCTGGCGAACGTGATGGCGCGGACGACCAGCGCGGCGGCGGGGTTGTCCTGCGCCGCCTGCTGCATTTCGGGTATGGCCTCGCGGATCGCGAAGTTCAGCTGGCTGATCTTTCCGTTCATGCTCATCGAACCCGAGCAGTCGAGCAGCCAGATGAAGTGCAGGGGACGGAAGGCCATCCGGTCACCGATGATGCCGCTCACGCTGGTCCTCTCTGGTATTTGGTGCCGCTCTGCGGCTGGTCGCCCACATTAGTGTGACGCGTCTGAGACGCGCGCCAGTTCGTCCAGGTTTCCTGCCAGCCGCGCTCGATATTGGCGAAAAGATCGTCCAGCTCCCGCCGGCGGCGGTCGTCCATGCGCTGCCAGACCGCACCAATGATCTTTTCTAGAAGCTCCTGGCATACCTCCCCCCAGGCGGGGGTGGCGGCATTCAGGTGGCTCCAGGCGCAGAACATGAAGTGCGCCTTCCGGGGGTTGTAGACCAGCCGGTTAATGTGTTGTTCTATATCGGCCATTACGGCCTTGCGGTAATGGTGGGCGAGACCGGGGTCCTGCTCCCCGCGAAGCAGCTCCAGAACCCGCGGCTTGCAGAATTCCTCCGGGTCCGCCTGGGCCAGGCCCGCGGCGAGTTTGCCGAACACGCCGTCAAGGAGGGCCGGGGTCGGGTCGGCTCGTGACCGCCACTCCATCAGCCTGCCCACCGCCTCGACGAGGGGAGGCATCCCTTCCGCGAACTCACGCGCGCACAGCAGCAGCTCTCTCGTGGCCTTCTCGCGCGGGTTCAGGACGGTGCTCCCCAACCCCGCCGCGAGCTCGATCAGCTTGTCGTCGAACCGCTCCGCGTTGGTGAGCCAGGGCAGGAACCACCGTTCCAGCCTCGCCTCGAAGATCAGGGGCAGCGGGCAGATGCGGGCGAGCTCCGGCAGGTCCTCGATGCCGGGTTCGGCATCGCACCACACCAGCCACCAGGCGAACTCCAGCGCCCGGACGTCCTGGACGCCGCCGCCGGGCAAGTGCTCGAAGAGGTGCGCCAGCAGGCCGGGACCGGTCAGGTCGTCCCGCCGGAACGCGACCTCCGCGAGCCGGAAGGGCAACCAGGTGTCGTCCTCGATGGCGCTGCGCAACCACTCCCCTTGGAAAGCGGCCAGCCTGACCGCCAGCTTGGGCGCGGCCCACGAGCGCGTTTCGTTCTCCAGCCTCCGCAGGACCTCGTAGGGGATGCTCGTGTCGGTCACGAGGTTCAGGAAGGCCAGTGCCTGGTCGCGCTCATCATCCGCGGGACCGAGCAGGAGATCGGCGAGCCGGTCGGCGGCGGCCTGGCCCAGAGCGTCCGCGACCGGCCCTCTTCCAAGGAGGAATTCCAGGTCGGGCGCCCAGGTCCCGATCGGTCCGCCCAGGTGGCGCAGCAGATCCTGTTCGATGCGGGGACCGAACTCGCGGTAGAGATCGTCTCGCTCACGCGTGCCGAGCGGCAGGTCGGCCAGGAACGGCGGGCCTTGCGCCGCGGAGAGGCGATGCTGCGCGATCGCCATCGCCAGCTCGGCGGCGGGAATGTCTCGCTCGGCCAGCCGACGGCAGAGCCACGTCAGCGAGCCGAACGGCGGGTCGTCGCCCCGCACCACCGTGGTCAGGATCCCCGCCAGGCCGTGCAGCAGTTCGTCGCTCAATGACTCCAGCCGCCATAAAGCATCATTGTCGAACGGCGCATGCAGGAGATAGGTCGCCAAAGGGCCTGGATCGAAGCCGACCGTGCCGGACGACACCTCAGCGGGAGGCATTCCCGCCCACCACAGCCGAGCCGCCAGCTCGTCCCACAGATCCGTCACGGGCGGGCTGCTCTGGCCGCCGAGGGCGTCGTGGACGCGGTACAGGTGATCGATGGTCGCCGGGTCCGACCGGTCGAAATCGACGTCCGGGCCGATGCCGAGGATCTGCTGCGGAGCGCGATGCGGGTAGGCGGTGCGCGTCGTGAACGTCAGCGTGCGCGCATGGTCGCCGGGCAGCGAGGCGCAGGCGAGCGCGATCCAGTGGGCCACCGCCTCGGGCCGGGACTCGATGAGGACGATCTGCCGTCCGGCGGGCGAGGCGAACAGGCGCCGCACGTCGGCGAGAAACGGCGCCACCCGCGACGCGTTGTCCCGGGCGAAACGCGCCAGCGCCTCCCGCGAGATGCCTTCCCCCGGCTCGGGCGCGACGGCCTGGCCACGGCTCCACGACGGGGAGTGCCAGGTGTCGATGGGCAGGAGATCGCCGACCCCACCGGCGAGGTATAACGCTTCGACGCGTGCGTCGTCCGGGCTCGTGGCGCACAGGAGCGCGCCACCGTCGGGAAGCCTGCTGTGACTCAGCGCCCCCTCCAGCGGCGGCCAGCAGGTGAGAGCGACGACCCCGTTCAGCCGATGCTGCAGATCCTGGGGAAGGACTGGGCCGACGACCCGCGGAGACGAATTCCGCTCGCCATCCCCGCCTTCGTGATACGCGAACCGCCAGAGTTCACCTTCACGTACCTCGTCCATCACTCTTGTGACCCATCGTCCAAGACCCCACGAGACCCGTCCATTCTGGCAATATCCACCCCCCGCCCGCAGGAGAAGCACGATTACGCATGGCGCGCCCCCGCTTCCAGCAAGTCACCGGCGCGGCGCCCGACGCTGCCAGGCGGTCCCGTCGACCGTGGCGATCAGCAGAACCATGCCGACGAGGACGTCCCGTCCGGCGTGTCCCTCGCGGCGTGAGCGTGGAGTGTGCGTTTTGCCACCGGTGGTGACCGTGGTTGCGTTTCTGGACGGTGCGGACAATTACGTTCGGTCCGTAAATGGCGCTGGGTGACGTGATCAGCGGAGATGTGATTTCGCGGCCGGGTGCGCCGGGCATCTGGGCGGAATTCGGGATTGTCCGGATCGCTACAGTTATGGTTGCGCTCAGCTGACAGAAGTGGGTCGAGTGCCCGTTCGGTCCGCGGCGCCTCCGGCTTCGGGCTCCCAGCACCAAGGACGGCTCATGATGCATGCGACCACCGCGCGATCACATGCCTCCCGGCGCGACCGGATCAGCGTCGCCGCGGCCATCGCGCTCGGGGCCGGGCTCGTCCTCGGGGGCGGCGGCTGGGCGCTCATCGCGAGCGGCGAGGAATGCGATTCCGGCGGCGCGACCCTGGTCGTGAAGGCCGACCCGGCGATCGCGCCCGCGGTGTCCGCGATCGCCGCGCGGCAGGAGAGCGGACGTTGCGCCGGTGTGCGGATCGTGCCCGAGGAGTCCGCCGGCACCGCGTCCGCGATCGCGGCGGGACGAGGCGTCCCCGACGTCTGGATTCCGGACTCCGAGCTGTGGCTGGACCTCGCCCGGAGCGGCCCGTCGGGACGCACGGTCCTCGGACGCTCGACCTCCGTGGCCGTGTCACCCCTGGTGTTCGCCTTCCCCACGGCCGGCGCTCCGGGGGAGAAGGGCCGGACGTGGGCGGGCCTCCTTCCCGGCGGGACGGGCGGCGATCAGGCCGATGCGGGGCACGACGTCCTGATCCGGATTCCCGACCCTGCGCGGACGTCCGTCGGGATGGCCTCCCTGCTCGCGCTGCAGAACTCCATCGGGAAGGAGCAGGGCGTCAGCGCGCTCAAGAGGTTCGCGAACACGCTGCGCACGGTCGAGATCCTGGAGCCGGGACAGGATCCCGCCGCTGCGCTCGACGGGTCCGCGCGGGGCGCGTCCGCCCAGGTCGCCGTCGTCTCGGAGCAGCAGGCACTGGGCTGGGGCGCCGCCGGGCGGGCCGGGGCGCCCGCCACGGTGTACCCCTCGGCCGGCACGCCCGCGCTGGACTTCCCCTTCACCGTCACCACGGCGGACCTCGGCAGGCAGCGCCGCGCGGACGAGTTCCTCCGGGCGCTCCGCGCACCGGCGGGCGTCGCGGAGCTGAACCGCCGCGGCCTGCGCTCGGCCTTAGGCGGCGCGGGCGGTGCGGGCGGTGCTGCGCAACGGGGGCTGTCCACGCCGCTGCCCCGGATCCAGGCGGTGGCGAGCCCGGGTGCGGCGTCCTGGGTCCAGACGACGTGGCGGAGTTTCACGCAGGAGATCAACGTGCTCGCGCTGGTCGACCCGTCCGGTCCGGCGGGCGCGGCCATGACCGGCGCGGCCTGGCGCGGCGCGATCGGCCCCGGCGGGACCCGCCTGGACGCCATGCTCGTCTCCCTGAACAGGGGCCTCAACCTGGTCGGGGACGACTCGGAGTTCGGCCTGTGGACGACGTCCGGCGGGCCGGGGGCGCGCCGCCCGTACCGTCCGATGGTCGGGATCGGCGAGCTCGGAAGCCGTACCCGCACGGGCACCACCCACCGGCTCTTCCTGGAGAACCGGCTGAACGCGATCCGGCCGCGGACCGGCGGCGGGGACGCCGTCTACGACTCGGTGGTCGCGGCCTATCAGGGGATGAAGCGCCGCTACGACGCCGATCAGCTCAATGTGGTGCTGGTGCTCAGCGCGATGGGTGCCGACGGCCGCCCGTCCACCCGATTCGGAAAGGCGCTGGCAAGGCTGCGGCAGCAGGTCGATCCGGCGCGTCCGGTCGTCTTCGTGGTGGTCGGTTTCGGCGCCGGAATCGACCCGGGGCTGAAGCAGATGACCGAGGCGGTCCAGGGGCACTCGTTCCAGATCAGGAATCCAGAGGGAATCGAGGAACTGTTCAGGAATTCCGACCTGATGCGCGTCTGCAACCCGCCCCAGTGCTGACCGTCAGGGAATCCGGCGACGCGGGCGCGACCCCCGACCGCGAGCGGCTCGGCGTCGCCTTCCGCGTGCTGCTGGTGCTGCGCGGGCTGGTGCTGGCCATGACCGTCATGCTCGTCCCGGACGACTGGCGCGACGCGTCGCTGATGCTCGCGGTCGCGGCCGTGGGCGCGGGGACGGCGGTCGCCTGCCTGGCCTGGCGGCGCGTCCTGTCCGTCCTGCTGCGCCATCCGACGCTGTGGTGCCTGGACGCCCTGCTGATGTGCCCGGTGCTGCTTTCGGGAGGGGCTCTCGGCCCGTACTTCCTGGTCACCGTCCTCACGTCCGCCATCGCCGGGGTCCTGTACGAGTGGCGGACGGTGCTGGTCATCTGCGCCGCGCAGACGGCCCTGTTCTTCGCCACCGCGGCGGGCGGGGCCGGGCAGGAGGCCGCGGACGGGGCACCGGTCCTGGTCGGGCTGCCCGCGTTCTATCCCCTCGCGGCGTGCGCCGGGGTGGCGCTGCGCCGGTTCCTCGACGACTACGCCGACCTCGAAGAACGGCACCGGCGCGGCGCGGCGGCGCTGTCGGCGGCGGAGGAGCGCGCCCGGCTGGCCCGCGAGATGCACGACTCGCTCGCCAAGACGCTGCAGGGGATCAGCATGTCGGCCGAGGCGCTGCCGGTGTGGGTGCGCCGGTCCCCGGAGCAGGCCGAGGCGGACGCCCGGGCCATCGTCGCGGGGCTGCGGGTCGCGGCCGGCCAGGCCCGCGGCCTGCTGACCGACCTGCGCGACGACGTGTACCGGCAGCCGCTCGACGGGGCGCTCGCCGCCGTCGTAGCGGAGTGGAGCGCGCGGACCGGCATCGCGGCGGTGACCCGGCTCCCGGGTGGGCCGGACGGCGGCGACGAGACGGCGGCGGTGCGGTACGAGATCGTCTCGATCGTCCGGGAGGCGCTCGCCAACGTGGAGCGGCACGCGGACGCGCGGCACGTCACGGTGAGCCGCGACGCCGCCGCCTCGACGCTGGTCGTCCGCGATGACGGGCGGGGCTTCGTCCCTCCCGCGGGGGACCGGCTGGACCTGCTGGCGCGGGACGGCCACTACGGCCTGATCGGCATGCGCGAACGGGCGCACCGGATCGGCGGGCGGCTCACCGTGGACGGCGCGCCCGGCCGGGGCACGACCGTGCGCCTCCTCCTGCCGGGCACCGGCCGGCCGGCGGTGCCGGGAGCATCACGGTGAGCGTGCCCCCGCCGAGGCCCGGGGCGGCCCCGCCGATCCGCGCCCTGGTCGTCGAGGACAACCCGATCGTCCGCAGCGGGCTCGTCACGCTGCTGCGGGCCGCCGGCGTGGAGGTGGCAGGCGAGGCCGTGGACGGACGGCACGCGATCGAGCTGGCGGAGCGCCTCCGCCCGGACATCGTGCTCCTCGACGTGCGCATGCCGGTGCTGGACGGTGTGGCCGCCGCCGGGCCGCTCAGCCGGATCGCCAAGGTCCTGATGCTCTCCTACGACACCGACGCCGCGGTGATCGGCGACGCGATCCGCAACGGCGCGTCGGGCTACCTCGTCCACGGCTCCTTCGACATGGACGAGCTCGTCACCGCGATCCGCGACACGGTCGGCGGACGCAACAGCCCGCTGTCGCCGCAGGCGAGCATGGCCGTCGTGGCGGCGATCCGCCGGACCCCGCCCGCCGATGCCGCCGACCCCGCCGAGCCGCCCCGGCCGGAGCACGCCGGGACGCCCGCGCCGGGCCGCGCCGGATTCGGGCTCACCCCGCGCGAGTGCGCGGTCATGGACCTCATCGCCCGGGGCCGCACCAATGCCGAGATCGCCGCCGAGCTGGTCATCTCCGAATTCACGGTGAAGAACCACGTGAACCGCATTTTCGCGAAACTCGCGGTCGGGACGCGCGGCGCCGCCATCGCCCGCTGGCTGCGCACGGACGAGCCGCCGCCGGCGCCGACAGATCCGTGAAAGAACCGGGACAGCGCACGAACAGAAATGGGACAGGACGGTTGGCAACACTTCTCGCGTACGTCGGTTCACACGCGAGAAAGGTGTGCGAGATGCAGTATCAGAAGCTCGCCCGAATGGTGGCCGTGCCTGGACTGGCACTCACCATGATGGCCACCCCGGCCATGGCCGCGACGGCCCAGGCCGCCCCGGCGGCGCCGGCGCCGCAGACCGCGGTCAAGCAGGCCGACGCCGCGGCGCCGACAGCCGCCCTGGCCGCCGTCAAGCGGATGAGCAGGAAGTGCTCTAAGCCCAAGGGCAAGAAGCTCAACATCTCCTTCGCGCCGGGCAGGCAGTCCACGACCTTCTACTTCAACAATCACTGCAGCCACAAGGGCTACATCAAGGTCCGCACGTGGACCACCGGCAAGCCCAATTACAAGACCACGTGCATCCGCGTCAACGCGAAGACCAAGGGCAAGAAGAAGGTCTGGCACGTCGGCGGGCATGCAAGGCATCGGCCATCGCTCAATCGAGACGGGCGATCGGCGATGCGACGGACGAGAGTTCGCCATGCAGAATGCTTCGATGAAGCCGGCTGATCGAGGCCCCGGGCTCCACGCCTAGCGCGGCGACCAGTCGCGTCCGGACGGTCGTGTAGCGTTCGAGCGCTTCGCCCTGCCGCCCGCTGCGGTACAACGCGACCATCAGCAGGCTCGCGATCTGCTCATCAAGGGGATGTTCCTCGGCGAGCCCGGCGAGAAGCGGCACGGTCTCGTCGTGCCGCCCTAACCGGAGCCTCGCCTCGGCGCAGGCGAGCGTCGTCGTCAGCCTCTCCTGGTCCAGCGTCATGCGGACCCGATCGGCCCACGCGCCGGTGACCCCGGCGAGCTGCGCGCCCCGCCACATCCCCATCGCACGGTCGAGAAGGCGGACGGCCATCGCGTCCTCGCCGTCCCAGACACGCTCGCGAGCCTGGCAGACGGCGCTGCGGAAGCGATGGACGTCGATGTCCTCGGGGGCGGCGAGCAGCACATATCCGCCGTACCGCCGTCCCACGCGCTCTCGCTCGGCGGCGTTCCCCGACGCCTCGGCGAACGCCGCCCGCAACCGCGCCGCGAGGGTGTACAGCGCGGCCTGCGGATGGCGGGGGAGCGACTCGTCCCAGATCCGGTCGATCAGCACGGCGTCGGGAATTGTCTGGTTCGGTTCCCAGGCCAGCATCGCCAGCAGCCCCCGGGCCCGTCCGGACCTCAGGACCGCTTCGCTTTCCCCGAACCGCGCGGTCACCGAACCCAGCAGTCGCACTTCCACGGCCCACTCCCCACCACTCGGCAAAGACAAGGCCCACCCTGACGACCGCCCTCCAGGACGTACAGGTGCCAGAGGTCTATCTCGTCGCAGGAAAAACCGGCCCGTAGTGCCGCGGCACTACGGGCCAGATGCGGAAGCCCGGCTACGCCAAGCCCGCAGGAGATGCTGGGGAAGTGGGCCTCGGCCTCACGTCAGGTGTTGAGGGACGAAGCGCGGCGGCGCGGCTTGCGATTGGGGACGACATGCGCGTCTGCGTGACGGGGGCCGGACGTGCGGGGGCGCGCTTTCCGCGGTGTGGTGGTCTTCGAAGTGGTGGTTTTCGAAGGCGCGGATTTCGGCGCGGTGGTCTTCGGAGCGGTGTCGCCCTGTGGTGCGCGGGCGCCGGTGATGCGGGTCAGGTCCTGGTCACCGGGGTTGAGGCGGGTGGTGTGCGCGGTGACGCCGGCCTTGGTCATGAGGTCGTTCATCTCGCGGCGCTGGTCGGGGAGGACGAGGGTGACCACGGTGCCCCGGCGGCCCGCGCGGGCGGTGCGCCCGGCGCGGTGGAGGTAGTCCTTGTGGTCGGCGGGCGGGTCGATGTTGACGACGAGGTCGAGGTCGTCGATGTGGATGCCGCGGGCGGCGACGTTGGTGGCGACCAGTACCGTGACGTCCCCGGCGTGGAAGCCGTTCAGCGCGCGGTTGCGCTGTGACTGGGTCTTGCCGCCGTGCAGCGCGGCGGCGTGGACGCCGCGGGAGGCGAGCTTGCGGACGAGCCGGTCCGCGGCGTGCTTCTTGCCCACGAACATGATCACCCGGTCGTCGCGGGCGGCGATGCGCACGGTGGTCTCGTGCTTGTCGGCGTCGGCGACATGGAGCACGTGGTGCTCCATGGTGGTGACGGCCCCGGCGGGCGGGTCGACCGAGTGGGTGACCGGGTCGCTGAGGAACCGGCGGACGAGCTGGTCGACGTTCTTGTCGAGGGTCGCGGAGAACAGCATCCGCTGGCCGTCGCGCGGGGTCTGCTCCAGCAGCCGGGTGACCTGGGGCAGGAATCCCATGTCGGTCATCTGGTCGGCCTCGTCGAGCACGGTGATCCCCACCCGGTCGAGCCGGCAGTCGCCGCGTTCGATGAGGTCGGTGAGGCGTCCGGGGGTGGCGATCAGGACGTCGGTACCGCGCCGGAGGGCGTTCGTCTGCGGGGAGATCGACACGCCGCCGACCACGGTCGTGAGCCGTACGCCGACGGCGTCGGCGTAGGGGGCGAGCGCGCCGGCGACCTGCTGGGCGAGTTCCCGGGTGGGGACCAGGACCAGCGCGAGGGGCGCGCGGGGTTCGGCGCGGTGGCCTGCGGTGCGGGCCAGCAGCGCCAGGCCGAAGGCGAGGGTCTTGCCGGAGCCGGTGCGGCCGCGGCCGAGGACGTCCCGTCCGGCGAGCGCGTTCGGCATGGCCGCGGCCTGGATCGGGAAGGGGGCCGTCATGCCGCGGCGGGTGAGGGTCGCCAGGAGCGGTGCGGGCAGGCGCAGGTCGGAGAACGACTCGACCGCGGGCGACGATGGGAGCGACGTCGCCGGGTCCGCCGCGGGGGCCGAGCGGGGGCCGGATGCGCGGCGGCGGGGACCGGAGCCCGGGCGAGGTTTGGTAGCGCGCCCTCGGGCGGGTGACTGGGGATTGCGGGACAAGGTGGAGCCTTCCTCGAAGCGGTGCGTGTCGAGGAAGTGTTCCGCCGTGCGGGCTCGCGCCTCCCGAATGGAGGGCGGCGGAGAATTCTCAAGAACGAACCGGAGTCGCCCGGCGGCGTACGCGCCGCGGGGGCATGGTGCGAAACTATCGGTGGTCTTCAGGACGAGCGGGCCGGCCGTGGGCCATGGCTCCGGGCGCGTCCCGCCGCGGAGGCCCTTGCGGGCCCCCGCGGCGAACCGGTTGATCAGGACGGTACGATGTTCTCCGCCTGCGGGCCCTTCTGGCCCTGGGTGATGTCGAACGTCACCTTCTGGCCCTCTTGCAACTCGCGGAAGCCCTGCGCCGCGATGTTGGAGTAGTGGGCGAAGACGTCGGCGCCGCCGCCGTCCTGCTCGATGAAGCCGAAACCCTTTTCGGCGTTGAACCACTTGACCGTACCGGTGGCCATGTCGTCTCCTTTTGTTCTGTCCCGGCCGCACACCGTGTGCGGTCGAGGACGCCGCGATGGCCCATCCGGAAGGTCCAGAACAACAAAAAATGCGCCTGAGGTCAGATCCGACAGGCGCATGAACATGTCTATGGGAACCGCAACTACTCGAACACTATCACACGCAACGGGGCCGGGGTCGTGACGGGTTGTGAACGGGCTGTGATTTCACGATTGTCGGAATTCCCGCGACGTACACGAGAATCTTCAAGCCTAGGGGGCCGATGCCAAGCCCGCGCAGAACGCCGGTAGAGAATATGGATCGCGCGCGTTTCCGCTGGGCAAAGGGCCGGCTGTTTTCTGAAAGGTGTGCAGAACCCGATCCGAGGCGGCGGTCAGGTCGTCTTTGGGGGTGTCCTACCGCCCGGTGGTCACGCTCCGTCGCGTCACGTTCGCGTGGCCCGGGGCGGTGGCAGAGCGATGATCTGCGCTTCCAGGGGGTCCGCCGGGACGGCCGCGCGCTGGTCCTCGGCGAGCTGGATCAGGCGGGCGGAGGTGTCGGCGAACAGCAGCAGCTGGCGGGCGATGGACGGGCTGAACGGTTCCGCGCCCGGCTGGCCGAGGACGGCGAGCACGCCGCGCGTGGCCTCGCCGGTGTCCAGCGGCAGGATCAGGATCGGACCTGCCGGCAGGGCGCTGAGCGTCTGGTCGGCGACGATCCGCGCGGACAGGGCCCGGCGGGAGCTGAACGCCCGGCCGAGCATCGATCGGCCCCGCCGTACGGTCAGCCCGTGTACCTGCTCGCGGCCGACGCCGACCGCGACGTCGATCCGCAGGATGAGGGCGTCGTCGGCGGGCAGGGCGATGAAGGCCAGCGGGACGCCCGCCATGACGCGGGCCTGCTCCGCCACCAGGGTCAGCAGTCCGGGCAGGGTGATCCCGTTCAGCACCGCCGCCATCAGGTCGAACGACGCGGCCAGGCGCCGGTTGTTCTGCGCGCTCCGCGGCTCGTTCGGCGGCCCCCAGCCGCTGATCGCCAGATCGTCAGTGTTCATGTCGTCATCCCGCTCTCCTCGTCCGCCGGGCGTCGGCCCGGTATCGGCCCGGCCGAGTTCGGCGCCGGACGGGTCCGCCCGTCGCGTTGGATCGCCCGCGTGGCCGCCGACGCCCGCGGTCAAGCCGCGGCCGACCGTGCGCCCGGGCCGGCGGTCCGCGCCGCGGCCACGGAGGAGCGGACGGTGAAGACGCGGAGGAGTCCGGTGGCCCGCAGCAGCCCCTCCATCCGGGGGCGCGGGGCGGCGAGGACCATGGTCCCGCCCTTGGCCTCCGTCCGGCGGCGTGCGCCGGCGAGCATGGCCAGCCCGGACTCGTCGCAGCGCGTGACGCCGGCCAGGTCGATGATCACGTACGCGCCGGCGTCACGCAGCGCGACGTACAGGCGTTCCCGGAGCGGCGTGGTCGAGGCGGCGTCGAGGTCGCCGCTGAGGGTGATGACGGTCTGGTCGGCGAGCCGTTCGCTGGTCAGCCCGGCCTTGTGCGAGACGTTCCCGGTGAGGGGACGGACCTCGGCGGTTCGGGTGGGCTGCTGTTGCGGCGTCATTGCGCCGGACCTATCTGGCCCCGAAGAGGACCGAGTATCGAGAAACAGGGGGACGCGGGCTTGGCCACCCGCATCGAGAAACCCTCGTCACGATGAGTCTACGCTCTCGCCTTGCCATCGCTCCATGACCGCGGAGCCCGTGCCGCCTGCCGGGGTGACCTGCGCATCCCGGCCGCCTTCCGGCGATGACCGGCCGGCGCCGTCAGCGCCCGGCATGGCAGGCCGATCAACTCCGGGTGCGCACATTGTGTGACGTATAATCGCGGGTGTCAGGGGCATTTCGCGCGCGGGCCGCCATGCCGGCGCCGTCCCCGGCGGTACACGATCCGGTTCCGCACGGACCGAGAACGGGGCCCATCCATGGCCCGCGACACCGGACAGCTCGTCTACCCGCCCCCCACGACCACGCCACCCGAACTCAAGGTGCCGCCGGCGCCACGGCTTCGCCTGGCCCCCGGCCAGGCGGGACGCGGGGTCATGGACGGTGGCTGGTGGCCGAGATCCCGCGACGCCGTTGCCGAACTCACCGACCTGCTGACCGCGCTGACCGGGGTGGGCGAGCCGCCGGCCGCGGCCACCCGCGTGACCATCGACTTCGACGACTGGGACGAGGTCCCGCTCCGCATCACCGTCCTCGGCCGCGAGGTCGGCGTGGGCTGGCTGGCCTACCGCGACCACATGGTCGCGATCACCCGCGGGCGTGCGACCCCGACCCTGCTTCTCGTCGTCCCGCCCGGAGCGCCGCCGTCGTCGGCGGAGGCCGCTCTGGCCAGATCAGCGGACGAGGCCGGTGACACGTTGCCGCAGGAGATCCTCGCCTCCTGCGACATCTCGCCCCGCCGCGGCTGAGCCGCCCGGCATCGACGACCGCGCCGGTGCCGCACCTGTGAAGAGTCCTCGCGACCTCGCCGCCGTCCCCGGTGGGGGCCTGCCGGCCGCCGCGCGGCCGGATCCGGTGCCCCGGGCGCGTCACCGGCCCGAAGCGTGACCCGTGCCCAGGGTGTCCGGGCGGAGCTGAAGGGAATGGGCCTGGTGTCCGATCCGGGGGGTGATGATGGCCGGACAGGTGGACGATCGACCGGGTACGACCCATGACCGTCTGGTGGAGGCGATGAACTCCGGGGTCCTCGCCACCGACGAGTCCGGCCGGGTCACGGCGTGGAATCCGCGGGCGCAGCAGCTTCTCGGCCACACCCGTGACGAGGTGCTGGGTAGGCCGGTGCACCGGCTTCTGCACCGGGACGCCGAGGGCCACGTCCCGCCCGAACGGGACTGCCGCCTCATGCGTGCGCTCCGCACCGGCGTCCCCGACCACGGGGACGCCGACAGATTCGCCCATCGCGACGGGCGGCTGGTGATGTGCTCGTGGTCGTCGGCGCCGATCTACGCCGGCGATCCGGACGGGCCGGGGGCGGGGCCGCCGGCCGGGCTGGTCCTGGTGTTCCAGGACGCCGCCGACCGGGTCGCGGTCGAGCGCGAGCGGCGCGACCGGCTGGCCCAGGTGCGGCGGGCCAACTCCCGGCTGAGGCTGGTCGCCGAGATCACGACGGTGCTGGCGTCCACCCTCAACGAGGAGGAGCTGCTGCGGCGGCTCGTCCGGCTGGTCGTGCCCGCGCTCGGTGACTGGGCCGAGGTCGACCTGCTGATCCCCGACGGCCGCGTCGAGCGGGTCACCACGACGCACCGCGAACTGTCCGCCGCCGACATCGCCGGGCTGGAGGGGCCGCTCCCGCCGCTACCGCGCATGCCACAGGGTCCGCTGGCGCGGGTGCTGCGCGGCGGTGGCACGGTCGTGGTCGGCGCCGGGGCCGACGTGCGCTCCGACGAACCGCTGGACGCGGCCCGGCACGAACTCTTCCAGGTCATGGACGCCCATAGCGCGATCATCACCCCGCTCGCCGCCCGCGGCGAGACCTACGGCGCGCTGACGCTGGGCTACTCGCGTCCGGGACACGGCTACGGGCCCGACGACAGGCTCGTCGTGGAGGACGTCGCGCGCCGCACGGGCCTGGTCCTGGCGAACGCCCGCCTGTACGCCGAGCAGCGCAACACGGCCGAGGCGATGCAGCGCAACCTGCTCACGCCGCTGCCGCAGCCGGGCGAGCTGCGGCTGGAGGCCAGATACGTGCCCGCGGCGCAGGTCAGCTGGGTCGGCGGCGACTGGTACGACGCGTTCGCGCTGCCCGACGGCGGCACCGGGCTGGTCATCGGCGACATCGAGGGCCACGACCTGCCCGCCGCGGCCCGCATGGCCCAGGTCCGCAACATGCTCAGGGCCCTGGCGTGGGACATGGCCGAGCCGCCCAGCGCCGTGCTGGCACGCCTGGACGGCGTCATGGCCGCCGTCAGCGATGCCGAACTCGCCACCGCGGTGTTCGGCCGCGTCGAAGAACAGCCGGGCGGGCGATGGCACCTGCGCTGGTGCAACGCCGGCCATCCACCGCCCCTGCTGATCACCCGCGACGGCGGTACGCAGTTCCTGGACGAGCACGGGGTCCTGCTCGGCGACCCCGACCTCACCGGGACCCGCCCCGACGGCACCCGTGACCTCCCGCCGTCCTCGACCCTCCTGCTCTACACCGACGGCCTCGTCGAGACCCGCGACTCCGACCTGTCCGACCGTCTCACCAGCCTCCGCCGCCACGGTTCCCACCTCGCCCAGCTCCCCTTGCCGGACTTCTGCGACAAGCTCCTGGAGCGGGTGGAGCCCAGCGGCGAGGACGATGTCGCGCTGCTGGCCGTCCGCATCCCGGACTGACGTCCCCGCGCGCCGTGCGCCGCCGTGCCGAGCAGTTCACAGGGAAGGCGTACTCCGGGGTCAGTCCGCCGTGGAGCCCGGGGTGACCTGGTCGGGTGTGGTGAGCCAGCCGAGTCGTGCGGAGATGGCGCGTGCGCAGCTGACGATGGCGGCGACCTGGCCGGAGTCGTCGTCGGCGCGCCACAGGACCGACCAGGGGTAGTAGGACGCCGGGTCGGTGAGCGGCCGCCACAGGGTGCCGGCCAGCGCGCCGACGCACGAGGACGGCACGCAGTACAGGCAGCGCCCCTGGGCGACCAGGTCGGCGGCGGCGCGGATGCTCTCGACCGTCCCCGCGTACACCGTCGGTGTGAACCCGGCGGCCCGGCACAGTTCGACCGTGAACTGGTTGAACTCCGGGGCTCGGACCTCCTCGGCGAGCAGCAGCGGTTCCCGGGCCAGGTCGGCGACCGGCACCGCGTCCAGGCCGGCGAAACGGTGTCCGCGCGGGATCAGGACGCCGAGCGGGTCGTGCCGGAACACCTGCGAGGCGATCCGGGGCGGGGCGAGCGCGGCGCGGCCGATGCCGACGTCCAGCCGGCCGCCGGCGAGCAGCTGGTACTGCTCGGGCACGCCCGCCTCGATCTGGTGGACGACCAGGCCGGGGTGGCGCGCCTGCGCCTCCTGGAGGATCTGCGGCATCGAGTCGTAGCTCGCGTCAATGATCCCCACACGCAGGGCGGGCGCCGCGCTGCCGGCGTTCCGGGCGGCCGCGACGGCCCGGTCCACATGCGCGAGGATCTGCCGGGCCTCGACCAGGAACGCCGTGCCGGCGGCGGTCAGCGCGACATGGTGCGTGCTGCGTTCCAGCAGCCGGACCCCCAGCTCACGCTCCAGCCGCTGGATCTGCTGGCTCAACGCCGACTGCACGATGTGCTCCTGCGCCGCGGCGCGGCCGAAGTGCAGCTCGTCGGCGACGGTCACGAAGTAGCGCAGCTGTCGCAACTCCACGACCGGCACCTCCCGCACGAGAGCATACGGACGCGGCCGATCGGCAGGAACCCTCCGCCGGCCCGCGCGGGTTATGGGCGCTGGTGATGGGTTCCGCTCGCCTTGACGGTTTCCGGCCGGCGGCGGCGGCGGTTGACTCGGCGATACCGGATCCGGGATCCACCGGCCGGACACGGAGATCGCCGGGAGGGCGGCGGAGAGGAGCACCTGCGATGGGCACTGACCGCCGCGACGGACATCTCCAGATGGCATCCGTCTTCCCGCTCGGCCCGAACGGATCGGCGCCGCGTTGCGAGCACCTCGACGGGCTGGCGCCGGTGACCCCGCGGTCGGACCGCTGCACGGGGTGCCGAGCGCTCGGCGCCGCCTGGACGAGGTTGCAGGTCTGCCTGAACTGCGGCTGGGTGGCATGCTCCGACGACTCACCCGGCCGGCACGGCCGAGCGCACTACCAGGAGACCGACCATCCCGTCGCCGGCGCCCTGGAGCCCGGATCCGCGTGGAGATGGTGCTACGTCCACCGGCGCGAGGTCTGACCCGCCCGGCGGGCCGCCGCGGGCATCGTCGATCAGGTCGTGCCGGGCCGGCCGATTCCAGGCCGCCCCCGGTCCGTGGCCGGGACGGCGCCGCAGGGGGCCAGCACGATCGCCCCTGTAGGACCGCGTGGACACGCTGGAGCGCCGTCCCGGACGGCCACGGACGGTTCGGCGGAGAAGCGGTGCCGCCGGACAGGCGGCGGCGTCGACGGAGCCGCACGTGAATCCGGTGCGGCGCCGGTGACGTGCTCGGCGATCAGGACGTCCTCCGATCCGGAGCGGGACGGCTGATCCGGAGCGGGACGGCCGAGCCAGGGCCGTCCGCCGCGGTGAGGGACTGCTCTCCGTGCATCGGACGGCCCCGGTGGATCAGCGCGGCCCCAGCAGTGACCGGCCACCGTCGAGCCAAGCCCGGTGACCTCTCCGGGGACACAGGCGATCGGCGAACGGCTCATCACGATGGCTGATCGGCGGCCCGGCGGGACGCCGCCGGGTCCGCGGACGGGCGGCGTGCGCGTACACTGCGGGCGTCCGGCAATGACGGCACCGCGCTCGCGGTCGACCCGCACTCCGGCGACCCCGGCCGCCGGAGCGGTCCTCCTCATCTGATCTTCGCAACGCTCGGAGACCGCATGCCCGCCCGAAGCCATGCCGGAGGGGACGCCTCATTCCCCCACCGCCTCGATGTCCTGACCGCCAAGTGAACGGCGGCGGAACGCCAACCTGGCCGACGCTGGGAATCACCGCGCGGTCGGGCAAGGAGAACGAGCGCCGGCAGCCGATCCACCCGCTGCACCTCGAACGCCTCGACCCCGCCCTCCGCTCGCGCGTCCATCTCGAACGCGGATACGGCGAACGATTCGGTGTCCCGGACGAGCAGCTGGCGCCGCTTGTCGCCGGGTTCCTCTCCCGCGATGAGCTCATCGCCCGCTGCGACGTCGTCCTGATCCTCAAACCCCAGCCCGGCGACCTCAAGCAGATGCGCCCGGGGCAGACCCTGTGGGGCTGGCCGCACTGCGTCCAGGACCCGGAGATCACCCAGCTCGCCATCGACGGGCGGCTGACGCTCATCGCGTTCGAGGCGATGAACCACTGGACGTCCGACGGCGGGTTCGCCCTGCACGTCTTCCACAAGAACAACGAGCTCGCCGGGTACTGCTCAGTGCTGCACGCCCTCGCGCTGACCGGCGCCACCGGCGCCTACGGGCGGCGGAGACGCGCCGCCGTCATCAGCTTCGGCGCGACCGGGCGCGGCGCGGTCACCGCCCTGAACGCGCACGGCGTCCACGACGTGGACATCCTGACGCAACGCGGCGTGAGCGCGGTCGGCTCGCCGATCCACTCGGCCCGGATCGTCCACTTCGATCGCCACCCCGAGGACCCGGCGCGCACCCGCGTCCTCACCGACGACGGCATGGTCCCGGCCGCCGAGTACCTCGCCCGGCACGACATCATCGTCAACTGCGTCCTCCAGGACCCCGGCAAACCCCTCATGTTCGCCGCCACCGACGACCTGCCGCTCTTCCCCTCAGGCGCCCTTGTCGTCGACGTGTCCTGCGACGCTGGGATGGGTTTCGAGTGGGCCCTCCCGACCTCGTTCGACGACCCCATGTACACGGTCGGCGGCAACGTCCGCCACTACGGCGTGGACCACAGCCCGTCCTACCTGTGGGACTCCGCGACCTGGGAGATCAGCGAGGCGCTGCTGCCCCATCTGCGCACGGTCCTCGACGGCCCCCCGGACCGCAGGACCGGCGAGATCATCGAGCGGGCCGTGGAGATCCGCGACGGCGTCGTCCAGAACCCCGACATCCTGTCCTTCCAGCACCGCTCGCCCACCTACCCGCACTCCCGGCTCTGACGGCCGCTCTTCGTGCGCTCGGCGGCTGACTAGCGGTCGCGGGCGTCGCGGATCAGGTCGCGGACGCGGTCGACCATGGCGGCCATCGGGCCCGCGAGCATGTTCTTGGTAGCGGTCTCGGTGCCCGGGTGCGGATGTGTGGGGGCGGTCGCCTCGGCGGCGCGGACGGCGGCGGCCAGGCCCTTCAGCTGCGCGGGAGTGAACTGGTCCTTGAGCCGGTCGAACTCGTAGCGTTCCTCGGCGCGTGCGTGGGTCAGGACGTCGAGGCGCAGCTGGTCGATCGATTTGAGAAACGCCGGGTCGCCGGTGTCCATGCCGTCCAGTTCCGACAGGACCTCCTTGGCCTCGCGCTCTTCGGCGAGGCGGTCGTCCACGATGCCGTCGCCGCCGGGGAGCCGTCGCGCCATCGGGTGGATGATCTCCTCCTCGGCGGTCTCGTGGACGGCCAGGAGCCGCCTCAGCTCCGCGAAGGCGTCCTTGCGGGCCTGCCCGTCGGAGTTCATCACCTGGTCGAACAGGTCGCGGATCCGGCCGTGCTGGGCGCGCAGCAGGTCGATCACGTCCTCGGTGGTCCGGGCGTCGGTGGGTGTGGTCTGCATGGGCCCTCCTGGTCGTCATGGCCGGCGCCGGCGCCGGGCCGGTCCGCGGGATCGCGACGCGGCGCCCATTACCCGCCGTCCGGTACCCGCCGTCCGGGCGGCTAAGCGAGCCGGATGCCAGGCGTCCGCAAGGATCGTGTCCACGATCCGGAAAGCGTGTGCGGAATCGAGATGCGGGGGTAGGGGCCGGATCCGCCGAGATGATCCGACCCACAAGGAGGGCGAGCCCGGTGGCGTTCAACCCGCTCGAACACCGCGGTATCCCGCTCGACGACCAGCTGCGCAACTGGAGCCAGCTGGACGTCGCACCCGTCGACCCCGACCATTCCGATCCCTACACCCGCTGCCGGATCATCACGATGAACGGCATCGAGGTGGAGGCGATCATGTTCAGCCACCACTTCAACCGGGTCTGCCCCGACATCGAGGTCAAGCAGCAGCTCGCGAGGGTGCGCTTCATCGAGCAGCAGCAGCAGAAGGTCGTGAACTGGCTGCTCCCCGGGCAGGCGTCGGTGCTGGAGACGACCATCGCCTACGAGCAGGTCGCGGTCGACCTGACCGGCTGGGTCGCGCGGCAGGAACCCGACCCCTACCTCAAACAGGCCTACCAGTTCGGCCTGCTGGAGGACTTCGACCACCTGTACCGGTACGCCAACCTGTACGAGATGATCGAGCACCGCAAGGCCGAGAAGATCGTCGACCAGCTCACCGAGGTCACCCCGGGACGGCCGACGCGGCTGCACCACCGCGACCCCGTCGACAACATCCGCGAGCCGTACGACCGGGAGGCGGCGGCGCCGATCTCGAAGCTGCACGCGCTGACGATCATGTCGGCCGAGCAGCAGACGATGAACTTCTACATGAACGTCGGCCCGATGTACATGGAGCCGATCGCGCGGCAGCTCTACCAGGAGATCGGCTTGGTGGAGGAGGAGCACGTCACGCACTACGAGTCGCTGGTCGACCCGGGCGAGACGTGGTGGGAACGGCTGGTCAACCACGAGTACAACGAGTGCTACCTGTACTACTCGTTCATGCAGACCGAGTCCGACCCGCGCGTCAAGGGGATCTGGGAGCTGCATCTGAACATGGAGCTGGAGCACCTGCGGATCGCCTGTGACCTGATGCGCCGCCACGACGGCCGCGACCCCGAGTCGGTGCTGGCCCGGGAGCTGCCCGAACCGGTCACCTTCGAGCCGAACAAGCAGCTCGTCCGCGAGCTGCTGGCCACCCAGATCGACTGGACCACCCTCGGCACCGGCTACGTCCAGGAGGCGCACCGCAGGTTCGAGGAGTACCAGGACAAGATCAACGCTGAGCGCCCGCCGTCGGAGCAGATCATCGACGACCACCGCGACAAGTTCGGCGACGAGTACCGCCTGGAGACCGAGGGGCCCCACCCCGTCGAGAGTCTCCGCGACAGGCCAAGGACGTAGATCCGGCGGACCTCCGGGCCGGGCCGCCCCGGCCGGCGATCCCGGCCGCCCTCGCGCGGACCGCGCGGCCGCCGTTTAGACCGGTGGGACCGGGTATCGGCCGCGCATGGGGGAATCCCGTTCCCGGAAGCTTCTGGGCATCTACCTGAACGACCATCTCGCGGCGGCGGCCGGTGGTGTGGGCCTGGCCCGCAGGGTCGCGCAAGGCCATCGCGGCTCGGCCAACGCGGAGCAGATCGAGCGGCTCGCCGACGACATCGCCGCCGACCGGGGCGCCCTGCTGGCGATCCTGAAGTCGCTCGGGCTGCCGGCCCGCCGCTACAAGAGCCTGGCGGTGTGGACGGCCGAGAAGGCAGGGCGCCTCAAACTCAACGGCGGCCTTCTCCGCCGCTCACCACTGAGCGACGTCGTGGAGTTGGAGGCGCTGACCCTGGCGGTCGAAGGGAAGAGCGCCGGATGGCGGACGCTGCTCGCCATCGCCGACCGGGAACCGGGTCTCGACCCGGAGCGGTTGCGGACGCTTCAGGCACGCGCGAAAGCTCAGCTCACCCTCCTGGAACAGCTCCGCACAGCCGCCGTCAAGGACGCGTTCGGCGAGGAGAGAGCCGCGGAATCCGGCGGCTTGGAGCGCTGAGCCGGGCGGGCCCGAGCCGCCATGGGGGAGGAATCGGGCGAATGGGGCGCGGGTGAGCGGGTACCGGATTTCGGACGCCCCCGAAATCACGGAGGAGACATGACCGTTGGACACGCTCTGGCCGAGCGGTCCGCGAAGCCCGCGCGGGAGACGACGCCCACGCTGCCCACCGCGCGCGGGCCGGTGTCGCGGGCAGTGGTGGAGGCGCTGGCGGCGGGCCCACCGGCGGAGACACCGCTGTTCGCCGACGCGATGCGCGCCATCCCGTCCGCCGACCCCTACGGGGAGGATCTGCAACTGGCCCTGCACACGTGTTTCGAGCTGCACTACCGAGGTTTCGCCGGAGTAGACCCCGACTGGGAATGGGACCCGGGCCTGTTGCGGCTGCGCGGCGCGATGGAAGCGGTCTTCCTGGACGCCCTGCGCCGCGACACCGCGCCGGGCGAAGACGTGGACGGAGCGCTGGAGGAACTGCTGGTCGAACCGGTCGACGGCCGCGGCGTCACCCACCACCTCCGGGACCACGGGGAACGGTGGCAGTTGCTGGAGCACGCGGCGCACCGCTCGGTGTACCACCTGAAGGAGGCCGACCCGCACGCGTTCGTCGTCCCGCGGCTGCACGGCCGTGCCAAGACCGCGCTGGTGGCGGTGGAGAACGACGAATTCGGCGGCGGACGCCCGGAGATGATCCATCAGGGCCTTTACGCCGACCTCCTCGACGACCTGGGCCTGGACTCGTCCTACGGCGCCTACGTGGACGCCGCGCCGGCGGTGACGCTGGCGACGGTCACGATGATGTCGCTGTTCGGCCTCCGCCGATCGCTGCGGGGCGCGCTCGTCGGGCATTTCGCGGCCGCGGAGATCACCACGGCGCCGTCCGCCCGGCGGATGGCGCGGGCCATGGAACGCCTGGACGGCGGCCCGCGGGCCCGCCTGTTCTACACCGAGCACATCGAGGCGGACGCCGTCCACGAGCAGGTGCTCCGCCACGACGTGGTCGGCGGGCTCCTCGCCGGCGAGCCGGGGCTGGCATCCGACGTGGTGTTCGGGCTGCGTGCCACGACCCTGCTGGAGGACCGGTTCGGCCGCCACCTCATGGACTGCTGGCGTTCGGGCCGCACGTCGCTGCGCCGCCGGCTCGACGCGGGGACGGTGGGCCGGTGATGCTCCTGTGCCCGCCCGGGGTGTACCGGCCCCAGACCGACACGCGCCTGCTGGCGGGGGCGTTGCGCCAGGTGGGCGTCCCAGCGGGTGCGCGGGTGCTGGAACTCGGCACCGGGTCCGGCGCGGTCGCGGTGACCGCGGCGCGCGCCGGCTGCGAGGTCGTCGCGGTGGACGTGTCCGCGCGGGCCGTGCTGACGGCGCGGCTCAACGCGCTGCTGCGCGGCGTCCCGATACGCGTGCTGCGCGGCGACCTGTTCGCGCCGGTGGCGGACGAGGTGTTCGACGTGATCGTCGCCAACCCCCCGTACGTTCCCGGCGACGCCGACCCGTCGGCGGCCCGGGGCCGGGCACGCGCCTGGGAGGCCGGCCCGACCGGCCGGGCCGTCCTGGACCGGATCTGCAGCGCGGCCCCGCGCCACCTGACCCCGTCGGGGACGCTTCTCGTGGTCCATTCGGCCCTGAGCGGAGTGGCGACCACGCTGGTCACGCTGCGCCGGGCCGGGATGCGGGCACAGGTGATCGCGCGGCACCGGGAGCCGTTCGGCCCGGTGATGCACGGCCGGGCCGAGACACTGACGGCGCGCGGTCTGCTGCGTCCAGGACAGGGGCACGAGGACCTGGTCGTGGTGCGCGCCGACCGGACGGAGGCGAGGCGGGACCATGGACGCGGACGCCGGGCGGCCTGACCCCGGCCCGGGAAGCCGGGAGCCGCGGCGGGTGCGGATCGTCCCGGGCGGTCCTGTGCTGGTCGAAGGCCCGGTCGAGATCGTCCTGGACGACGGCACGACGGTGACGTCGAACCGCTTCCAGGTAGCCCTCTGCACCTGCCGCCGCAGCCACGCCTACCCGTTCTGCGACACCAGCCACCGCCGCCGCACCCGCCCCCGGACTGGCGACGAATGAGCGGAGCGAGCGGTTCGTCCTAGGGGGCGTCGATGTAGGTGCGGATTTCGGCGGCGACCTTGCCGGGGGAGTCGAGGGTGGGGAAGTGGGTCGGGCCGTTCAACGTGCGGTACTCGAACCACGGGTGTTCGCTCTGGAAGTCGATGTGCGCCTGTTCGTAGGAGCGAGTGGCCGGCTGGGAGAACAGGTGCTTGACCGGGCGGTGCTCGCTCAGCCCGGCCATCCGCTGGAGGGGGGAGCCGAACTCGGCGTAGGCGCCGGCGATCACGCGGCAGGAGCGGGCCCACATCTCGAAGTCGAAGCCGGACATCTCCTCGTCGAGGTGGCGTTGGACGCGTTCGTGCTGATGGCCGTTGAGCCACACGTCGTACAGGCCCTGGCGGGCTTCGATCCAGCGGCCGGGATCCTGGATGGCGGCGAGCCCGGCGGCGAAGCCGGGCGACGGCGGCGTCATCAGCCAGTCGACGACGACCAGGCGGGGCACGCGAGCCGTGCCGGTCCGTTCGGCGATCTCCAGGTTGGCCCAGCCGCCGTGCGAGTGCGAGACGGGCAGGAACCGGTCCACGTGCAGTGCGTCGAGGACGGCGAGGGTGTCGGCGGCCTGTTCGGCGTAACCGAACTCGTCCACGGGTGAGCGGTCCTCGCCGTGGCCGCGCCAGTCCACGCACAGGACGCGCAGGTCTTCGGCGAGGTGGGGGACGAGCCGGTCGAACAGCCGGTGGTCGTGGCACCAGCCGCTCAGCAGGACGACGACCGGCGCGTCCGGCGGGCCCTGATCCTGGTAGGTGATCGGGTGGCCCGCGACGTGGACGGTCTTGAGGTCGGTCATGTCTTCCTTTCAGCGGGGCGCCCCGGCGAAGCGTCCCACGCCGGTCGGAATGGTCAGGGCCGCGCGCATGCGGGACGCGCCGAGGCGCGGCAGGAGACGGCTCCCCCTGAGCAGGGACGAGCGTGCGGCGTCGGGCAGGTTGTTCAGGTGGCCGAGGCGGTGGGACCAGCGCTGGGTGTGCTCGATGGTCGGGCGCTCGGTGTACTCCCAGTCGCGCAGCAGCTGGTCGACGGGCGCGGACGGGTCGCTGAGAGCGTCGGCCAGGCCGAGGGCGCTCATCATCGCGCAGCCGCCGCCCTGGCCGAGGTAGGGCGGCTGGGCGTGCGCCGCGTCGCCGAGGAACGCGAGCCTGCCCATCGACCAGCGGGTGAGCGTGAGGAACTGGAAGGTGTCCCAGCGTCCGCCGGCGTCGGCGCAGGCGCCGAGCAGCGCCTCCAGGTGGGGGAAGGACCGGATCCAGGACGCGGTGTCGACCGGGATCCGGCTGGCGGGGCGGTCGTCCTCGTCGGCGACGAGGGCGACGTAGAGGCTGGTCTCGCTGCCGGGGGTGTAGAGGACGCGGCGGCGCCCGCTGAAGTACTCGATGTAGTTGCCCTGGTCGGCCGCCGGCACGAACTCCGCGGAGCGGGGGACGGTCAGCCGGGTCGCGCCCTGCTTGATGGCGGCGCGGGAGGCCACGATGTCGTACTGGCGGCGGATGCGGGAGTTGACCCCGTCGGCGGCGAGGACGGCGTCGGCGCGGGCCGTCTCGCCGGACCGCAGCAGGACGCGGCCGTCCGGGGTCGCCTCGACGGCCTCGGAGCCGGTGCGGATCTCCACGCCGGCCTTGCGCGCCCCGCCGATGAGGGTGCCGATCAGGTGGTCCCGCATGATGGTGAGGACCCGCGGCTGCCCGGGCCCGTTGATCGGCAGCTCCTCGACGGTGCGGTTTCGGTGGTCGCGGGTTTCGAGCGCGGCGCCGACATGGGCGCCGGCCGCGGCCTCCTCGTACAGGCCGAGCGCCTCCAGGGTGGCGAGGCCGTTGCCCCAGACGTAGATACCGGCGCCGATCGCGCGGATCTCCGGCTCGCGCTCGTGCAGCCGGACCGACCAGCCGCGCTGGGCCAGCGCGGTGGCGGCGGTGAGCCCGGCGAGACCCGCTCCGATCACTTCCGCGGTCCTGGTCGGTGGCACGGTTCGCGTTCCTTCCGGTCGGCGGGTGAGGTGGACGGTGGTCAGGCCGGGAGGCCGTCGGCGTAGGCGTCGCTGAAGTTGCGGCTGGCCATGCGCTCGGCGGCGCCGAACCACCCGGCGATCTCGCCGGCGCCGCGCTCGGGCAGCTTCGCGTGGCCCTCGTTGATCCGGTCGAGCGCCGCGTTCGCCCGCGCGCGGACGGCCGCCAGGTCCTGTCCGACGAGCGTCCCGTTGCGCTTGCGGAAGGCGCCGTCCACCAGGACCGTGTCGACGTCGGCGGCCGTGGACTGCAGGACGACCGTGCCCGCCATGTGGCTCGGCCGCACCAGGTCCATCCGCGGCTTGACGACGATCACGTCGGCCTTCTTGCCGGGGGTCAGCGACCCGATGCGGTCCTGGAGCCCGAGGGTGTGCGCGCCGTTGACGGTCGCCCATTCGAGCGCGTCGCGGGTGGTGAGGTCGATCGTCCACGGCATGGTGCCGGTGGCGTGGACCTTCGCGTTGTCGAGCATGCGCTGCGTCTGGAGGCCGAGGCGCATCTGCGAGAACAGGTCGCCCGAGCCGACGCACACGATGTCGGTGGACACGCCGGGGCGCAGGCCGTGGTCCATCGCGGCGCGGAAGGGCGGGATCCCCATGCCCATCTGCATCTCGGTCTCGGGCGCGATGGTGACCCGCTGGTCGTGCCGGGCCATCAGCCGCCATTCCTGCTCGTCCAGCGCCGGGCAGTGGATGTGCACGTGCCCGGGGATCAGCAGGCCGTGGTCGGCGAGCTCGCGCAGCCCCTTCAGCAGGATGGACGTCGTCGCCGCCGCGGTGTGCGAGGCGCGCAGCACGCCCAGCTCGCGGGCCAGCCGGATCTCCGCCGCGATCTCGCCGAACGGCAGGATGCCGAAGTCGGTGAGCAGCATCCCCATCGTGACCAGCGCGTCGTCGGCGGACAGCCGCTCGCGGCGCAGCCGGGCGGCGTCCTTGAGCCGGTCGCCGTGCGAGGCGAACGCGCGCGGGAACTCGTAGGCCTGCATCCCGTAGTTGTAGACGGCGCGGATCCCGGCGGCCTGCAGCGCGTCGACGTTGGCGTCGGCGTGCTCGGGCGTGTTGACGCAGTCGTTGCAGTCCATGATCGTCGTGACGCCGGCGTCCAGCGCCTCCAGCGCGCCGACCGTGGACGCCGCGCCGAGGTCGGCGGCCTCCAGGAAGGAGCCGGTGCCGTAGAAGGTGCCGGCGAGGAACTCCGGCAGCGACTCGTCGGCGGAGACGGCCCGCATCAGCGCCATCCAGGTGTGCCGGTGGCTGTCGATCATGCCGGGGAGCACGATCCCGCCGGACGCGTCGACGATCTCGGCGTCGACGGTCTGGAACTCCGCCGCGTCCCGCGCGACCGCCGTGATCCTGTCGTCCTCGATCAGGACCGCGCCGCCCGGCAGGTCGCCGAGGCCCGGATCCATCGTGATGACATGCCCGCCGGTGATCACCATACGTGAGACGCTCATGAGCTGACCTCCGGAAACGTGGTCCTTGGGTGTCCATATCTTGAGCACACCGGAGCGGGCGATGCCCAATGCCGGTTACGGAGGGTGCTATATCCGGACCGTCATAGCGCTAGGTCAGCCGACGTGACCGCGGTCACGAAACGCCCTGCTCGACGGCGGCCAGCAGGGCGCGGGCGGCGCGCTCGGAGATCACGTCGCAGTACTTGGCGCGCAGGTCGGTGAGCGCGGCCTCCGCCTGGACGGCGTCGCGGTCGGCGCAGGCGTCCGCGACGACGCGGGCCGCCAGGTCGCTCTGAATCAGGTCCACGGCGGTCGCACGCACGCAGCCGCTGGTGGACGCGCCGCACAACAGGACGGTGTCGACCCCGCCCGCCGGCCGCCGCGTTCTGCCGCGACGCGCAAGCAGTGTGGCCGTTCCTGCGCCCCGCCCTGGACGAACGAGTCCTCGCGGGCGCCGCCCGCTTGGACCTGCCCACCGACCCGGCCGCGCTGGCGCCCCTCGTCCCCGCCGACCGCCTGGCGAGGCTCGCCGACGCCCTGGTCCGCGTCGATCTCGACAAGGACCTCGCAGCCCGCGTCCTGGCCGACGCGCCCTGACCCAGCCGAGTTCGATGGCTCACCAGCGGAGCGGGCCGCTCAGAAGGGCGGCGGACCACTTCCGACCAGCGAGATGACGTCGGACCATGCTGCCGAGCCGCCGAGCTGGACCTGTCCTTCACGGCCGTCCGGAAGCCTCAGCGTACGGTCGTGGAGACCGGTGGCGTCGAAGTCGCCGATGGTCGCGGTCCCGGACCACTCCCGCTGCTTGGCGCGCAGATCGACGTAGACCTCGACCTCGTCTCCGTCACTGCTGATCAGGGTGGCCGGCCCCCGGTAGCGGCTCACGCTCGGGTCGTCTCAGGAAGGCAGGTGTGGAAGGTCGTCATGAAGACGCACCCTAGCCCCCGGTGCCGACGTTCTCGTCGCAGGTCGTGTCGTGAACGGCAGGACGAGGCGGGACGGGTGGGCCGCGTCGCGGTAGATCTTGTGGGTGACGGGGCGGCCCACCGGGAGGTGGAAGGCGTCCGGCAGCAGCGCGTTGTGCGCGTCGGCGAGCGGCTCGTTGTTCGACAGCTCCACGACCAGGCGGTGGCCGGGCCGGAACGTCGCCGCGAACGGCTAGAGCCGCAGAACGTACTCCTCGATCTTCCCGGGTTCGACGGGGACGGCGCGGGTGTGCGGGTGATACGGGTCGCCCTCGGTGGTGCGCTCGTCGAGTTCGCGATGCGACGCCTTGAGGTAGCCGGTCGAGTTCGACGCCGTAGGCGGCCCCTTCCGCGCGGCGGTACGGGTGCCCGAGGTACAGGTGCTCCGGGCGGATCTCGTCACACAGGTGTCGCGGTAGGCGGCCGGGTCCTCGTACCCGGGGAATCCGTTGCCGCGCCGTGGACCTGGACCGCGTCGCCGACGAACACGGTGACGTCCCCGCCGAGGGAGAGGGTCTCGCCGCCCTTGAGCAGCGTGGTCGGCTCCATCTCGCCGGAGATGACCGCCTCCGCCGCCGCCGTCTGCTTCGCCTCGCCCTCGGGGTCGCGCAGATACTTCTGCCGGACGTCCAGGTAGTCCTGCACGTGGGCGCGGCGCGAGCGCAGCAGCGGCGCGTCGGCCTCGTGGATCACGACCTCCGCGCGGCGGCCGGTGAGCTCCCACAGGGCGTGCGCGCCGCCGACGGATGGACCCTGACGTCGTGCGTCCCGGCGCTCGACCACGTCGCGCGCACCTGGACCCGGGGGAGCCGGGGCATCGACCGCGACGAGATGCTGGACGTCCTCACCGAGAACTGGTTCGGCACGATCGGCCGCCACTGACCCGCGCTCGTCCCGCCCTGGCTGGTCAGGGCCGCGCCGCGTCGAACAGCAGCTGGCGCAGCCACGCCATGAGGTGATGATCGCCGAGATGCGGGTTCCAGACCATGTCGATGCCCAGCCCGGGAAGAGCGAACGGGAACTCCTCGATCCGCAGGTCGAGCAGCGTCCGCATCTCGGCGGCGACCCGGTAGCGCAGCAGCGCGACGCCGCCCGCCCGGCCGACCAGGTACGGGACGAGCAGGAAGTCGGAGATCAGCCGGCCGACGCGGTAGCCGACCCCCTTCTCGTCGAGCACCGAGTACGGGAAGACGCGCCGCTCGGTGTCCACGACGACATGGGGCTGCGTGGTCAGCAGGTCGAGCGCGCTCGCCTCCGGCGGCGTGTCCGCCGAGGCCACCACCACGATGCGGTCGTCGTACAGGCGCTCGCGCGGGTGCACCGACGCGAACCCCTCGGAGATCAGGACGACGTCGACGCCGTGCTCGGTGAACGTGGACTCGGTCGGCACCGTGATCGTGCGCAGCCGGAGCGTCGCGTTCGGGGCCCGCTCCGCCACCAGCCGCCCGAGCCGCCCGCCCAGCACGAAGGCCGTGCTGGAGGTCATCGCGACCGTGATGACGCGGCGGTCGGTCGCGGGATCGAAGGTGGGGAAGTCGACCACGCCCGCCGCCTGCTGGAGCGTCGCCCGCAACGGCGGGATGAGCTCGATCGCGCGCGGGGTCAGCGTGACGGCGTTCCCCTCCCGGACGAGGAGGTCGTCGCGGAACAGACGTCTCATGCGCGCCAGCGCATGGCTCATCGCGGACTGGGTGAGCCCGACCCGCTCGGCCGCCCTGGTCACCGAGCGCTCCTCCAGCACCGCGAGGAGCGGCACCAGCAGGTTGAGGTTGACCGACGCCAGCCGGTCCAACCCTGAACTCGTCCCGCCCGTGGACTCGTCACCCATCGCGACGAACTCTACGTGGCGGCTCGGCCCACGCGGCGTAGCCGGGGGATCGGGCCCCGGTGGTTCAGCGCCACCGCCACACCGGAGCCGTCGTCGTGGGAGAAGCGCATCAGGGCCGGACCGCCGGGCCCTCCCTCCACGAACGCCGGCGCTCCGTCCACCGGGAGGCGGCCGACCGCCTTGAGGCCGAGGCCGAACTGCTCGGTCCAGAAATACGGCTCGAACCGGAGCGGGAGGTGCCTCGTCCCCGCGCACGAGAGCGGCCGCGGCCACCTTCGCCTGCTCGATCGCGCTGCTCCACAGCGGGCTGTGCCGCGGCCCGTACGGCGTCGGGAACGCCGCCACGTCCCCGGCCGCCGCGATGTCAGGACGCGGGAGCCCGCGACTCCCGTGTTGGGCACATCGCCGACCGCGGACACCACCACCTCGGCCTCGATCACACCACCGCCGTTCAGCACGACCCGAGCGCACCCCGCGTTCCGTTCGAGCCGTGCGGCACCGGTCTCCACGATGGCAAGCCCGCGCTCCAAAGCGGCCTTGACCAGGACGCCGGCCAGATACCGCCCGAGATGCGCGATCAGCGGGCGCCCCTCGGAGACGAGCGTGACCGCGCAGCCCGCCGCCAGGCAGGCCGACGCGATCTCCATGCCGAGCGGGCCGCCGCCGCCTCCTCGCACAGGTCGTGCCTCTCGCAGCGCGGACGGTCGAGGACGATCTTCATACGGGGACCACTTCCAGGACGGGGAGCTCGTCGATGCTCCGGGTGATGTTGCTCGGCACCCGCACCTCGGGTCCGACGACGAGCCGCTCGACGCGGCGCGCCAGAGCCTCGATGACCGCGTGGGCCTCAAGGCGCGCCAGCCCCTGACCGGCGCACCCGTGCGGGCCGTGGCCGAACGACAGGTGATCGATCGGGTTCCGCTCGACCAGGAACTCCGCCGGCTCCGCATAGTGGCGCGGAACCCGGTTCCCGGCCCCGAACAGGATGGCGACCTGCGCCCCCTTCCGGGACCACCACGCCGTCGATCTCCACGTCCCGGGTCGTCCGGAAGAACGGATAAGGGTCGATGAGCACCCGGTCGTCGAACAGGTCGAGGTCGGAGACGGGAGCGCCTGAGCCGGTCATCGGTCACCTCGTTGGGTCATTCGGTGACCAAGTGAAACCGGCGAACTGTCATCAGGTGAATGCATGTTCGGCATAGGGATTCATGAATCGCGTGCATGGGCTTAGCCATCGGTGGTCCGGGTGCCTTCGGGCGGGGTGAGGGGGCGCCGGGTGCGATGAGTGCAGGTCCGAGTGGCGAGCTGCGAAAATGGCACGGATGTCAGTTCCGCGTCGGCTACGGAAACGGCACCGGGCGGCCGTCGCCGAGGGGTCGCTTGGCCGGTGGCGTTTTTGCACGTCGTAGCGTCAGTTCGGATCAGAACCCCGGTTCGCGCATGGGCGTCGAGTGCGGCCTGGAAGGAGCGCTGGGGGCGTCGTGGGCGGACGGGTGCGGCCCGGCGGCGACCACTCTGAGATTCTCGACAGAGGCGCTGCGTGCATGTCAATGAAGTTGACATGCCAAGATAATAGATTGATATAGTCGGGCAAAAGGGGCCCACTGAATTTGATCAGTGACGAGACATTATCAGAGAGTAACGGTTTTCGGCTATCCAGCACGGGGGAATCATGCTCTTTCGCATGCTCGGTCCACTGGAAGTCCTGTCCGACGGTAAATCACTCTCAGTCCGAGGTGCTCGCCAAAGGGCGACTCTCGGCTACTTGCTTCTGCAGGCCAACCAGGTAGTTCCCACCAGCTTGCTGCTGGACGCGCTGTGGGGCTCCAAAGAGCCGCCCAGGACGGCGCGCAAGATACTACAGAACGCGATATGGGGGCTACGCGCTGCCCTGTCGTTCGATAATTGTACCACCGGGGGCGTGGAGTTGATCACCCAGCCGCCCGGGTACACCATGCGGGTCGACCCAGAAGAGATAGATCTTCACATTTTCCGGCGGCTGATGGCCGAAGGTCAGAGCCGGTTGGCGGCCGGCGCGCCGAAAGAGGCCGCTTCCACACTTCGTGAGGCGCTCGCGCTCTGGCGCGGTCCCGTACTCGCCGACGTGGTCGAGAGTGGAATCACCTGGCCGGAACTGGCCTCCCTGCAAAAGGCGCGACTCGACGCGAAAGAAGACTACTTTCAGGCCGAGTTGGAATGCGGCGAGCACCATCCCGTACTTCGCGAATTAGAGGTGTTCGTAGAGTCCGAGCCGCTGCGCGAACGTGCGGCGGCGCAGCTCATGGTCGCCCTCTACCGGTGCGGGCGCCAGGCCGACGCGCTGGGGGTCTACAACCGGGTCCGGTCCGCCCTCGTCGAGGAACTCGGTCTCGAACCCGGCCCGGAACTGCAGCAGCTCCAGCAGCGGATTCTCACCCACGACCGCAAGCTCGAAGCCCCCTCGGTGAATCCGCAGGTCGAGATCGTGACCCGCCCGGAGGCACCGGCCGGGGCGATCCCTCTTGAGGCGACGCCCGCCGCGGTCAGGCCGGCGATCGTGGAGCAGTGGAGCGTTTCGCCGCTCGCGCTGGCTTCCGCCGCGGCCCCGGCCACGGATCCCGTCGCGACCGCCGGCGAGGAACTCGCGGGGCTGCGGCGCGGACGCGGCGGGCTGGTGTCCAAGCGGCAGCACATCAGCGTGCTCCTGGTGAGCGCCGAGTCGGGCGCCGTCGCCCACGAGGCGCGGGACCGGGCGGCCGAGGAGATCTCCCCCCACGTGTGGGAGAAGATCGAGAGCTTCGGCGGGACCGTCGTCAGCGCGATCGGCTCCATCTCGCTGGGGTTGTTCAACAGGTCGCCCGATCGGGAGGTCAACGCGGAACTGACCGTCCACACGGCGACGGCGATCCGTTCGCTTCTCGGCGCCGCGGGCGCCTGGACGCCGGCCGCTCCGGCCGCGTCCGCCGAACCGGCCGTCCGGGTTGCGGTGGCGTCCGGCGAGGCCGTCCTGTGGTACGCACCCGACGACCTGTCCGTCCCGTCCCTGGTGACCGGCTCCCTCATGGACGAATGCCATGACCTGCTGTCCCGGATTCCGCCGGGTGACCTGCGGGTCTGTGCCACCACCCACCGGCTGACCAGGTCGCGCATCGCCTACCAGGTGGTCGGCGGGGCGGCCTCCGGCTGGCAGGTCCGGCAGGATCCGTGGGCCGCCGCCGAGATCCACGACGCGGCCCCCTCGCCCGCCACGAACTTCGACATCGAGCTGAACGTGCTGCGCGGCCTGCTGGAACGTACCCGGCAGCGTTCCACCCCGCACTTCGTCACGCTGCTCGGCGAGCACGACATCACCAACCACTGGATCCTGGAGCGGCTCCGGCAGTTCATCATCGAGCAGTCGCCGGGGTCGACGCGGGTGCTGTTCACCACCGTCGAACCGGCGACCAGGAACAACCCGCTGAGCTCGCTGGCGGGGATCCTCGCCTCCTACTGCGGGATACTCCCGCACGAGCCGAGCGAGGTGGCGCTCTACAAGCTCGCCGCGACGATCCGCGGGCTGGTCGATTCCGAGGATGTCGCGCTCCGGCTCCTGGCGCGGCTCAGCGTGTTCGTCGCCCCGGAGCAGTACCCGCTGCACGAGATCGACGTGGAGGAGATCTTCGACTCCTGGCGGAAGTTCCTGCGGACCGCCGCGCGCCGCCATCCGGTGGTGGTTGTCCTGCGTGACCTGCACCGCGCCGACGAGAGCCTGCTGCGTCTCATCGAGACGCTGCCCAGCGAGATGGGCTCGGTGCCGCTGCTCGTCATCGTCGGGGCCAGGCGGGAACTGCTCAAGCGGCGGCCCGAGTGGTCGGGCGGGAAGGACCACGCGACCACCATCTGCCTGATGGCGGGCGAGCTCTGCCAGATCTCCGCCTAGGGACGCGCCAGGCCGCCGAGCTCACCGGGCCAGCACTTCCCGGTGGCCTCGGCGGCCTGGTTCTTGTGAAGGACGAGGCTAGGCGGCGCCCATGAGGCGCGGCCCGTCCTCGTCACGCAGTACGGCGCAGACGTCCCTGAGCGCCGACTCCAGCCGGGTGATCTCCTCGTCGCTCAGCTGGAGCGACGGTTCGAGCCGGAGGGTGTTGGCCGCGCTGCCGGTCGGGAACGTGCGGATGCGGTGCTCCCGCAGGACGTGGCCGGCGACGGCGTAGCCGAGGAAGCCGTTGCGGACCAGGTCCTGGATGATCGGCGACGTCGAGTCCGGCCGGTCGTGGAACTCCACGCCCAGCATGAGGCCCATGCCGCGGACGTCCTTGACCACGTCGGGGAACGCCTCGCGGACCGTGCCGAGCATCGCCGACAGCCTGCGTCCCCGCTCCTCGATGACGCGGTAGGCGGCGCCGCCGCCGGCCTCCAGCAGCTCCAGCACCTTGAGCGCGACGAGGCTGGAGAACGCGTCCTTGGCGAAGGTCGAGCTGTGCACGAGCTCGAACTCCTTGCGGTAGCGGGACGCGCGCACCAGGGCGACCGAGGTCTTGGCGATGCCTCCGCCGAGGCTCTTGGCGAGCGTGTAGTAGTCGCCGCGCAGCCCGACGCGGGTGCTCGCGAGGAAGGCGCCCGTCCGGCCCATCCCGCTCTGGATCTCGTCGACGATGAGCGGGCAGCCGATGGAGTCACAGACGCGCCGCGCCTCCTTGCCGAACTCCGGCGGCACCACGTTGATCCCGCCCTCGCCCTGGATCGGCTCGAGGACGAAGGCGCAGAAGATCGGGAAGTCGCGTTCGACGACCGTGACGAGACCGTTCGCGATCGTCAGGTCGAACAGGACGCCCCGTTCGGCGTCGACGGCCTCCTGGATCGCCTCCGGCCGGTCGAGCGGCAGGAACCGGGCCTGCGCGGCGAGCGCCTCGAACGGCACGCGGAACGCCTCGTTGTGGGTGAGCTGGACACTGCCGACGAGCTTCCCGTGGAAGGCCTTCTCGGCCACCAGGAACAGGGGTGCCCTGGCCAGCTGCCTGGAGTTCCAGTCGTCGAGCTGCGCCACGAGCCGCTCCAGCCGCTCCCGCCGGTCGGTGACGCCGTCCGGCCGGGCGATCGGGGCCGCGAGGTCGAAGGCGTCGTCCGGGACGATCGCGTCGCCGGCGCCCACGGCGGCGCGGACCTGCCCGGCATGGTCGGCGATCTCCCCGGCGAGCGCCGCGAGGGTGAGATGACGATCGAACTCGGCGTGCTTGATCGCCGCCTCGATCGCCTCGGCCCCGGTGCTGGCGAAGATGGCGAAGTAGGGTTCGTCGTCGCCGAGCTCGCGCCGCAGGACGGCGTTCAGCGCCGCGGCCAGCCGGCCGGCGTGGGGGCTGTCGGAGAACTGCGCGTGCACGGGAATCCGCGCCGCGAGCAGGTCCCGGGCGTACGCCACGATCTCGGGGTGGTTGTGTCCGAGGATCAGTGATCCGAAGCCGCCCACCAGGTCCAGTACGGGCACCTCCCTTCCGTCCCCGTCGAGGCGGTGGAGCGTGGTCCCTTCGGCCCGGACGTACTCGACGTTGAGCCCCACCGAGGCCAGGACGTGCGCGAGGTGCGGTTCGGCGAGCCCGCTCTCGGCCGCTGCCGTCTCCATGTCGTCCTCCTATTCCGCGGGGGCGCTGAGGCGCTGCCCGAGCCCGCCGTCGACCGGAAGCTTGACGGCCGTGGTGAACGTGGCGTCGAAGGCCAGGAAGAGCGCCGCCCGCGCGACCTCCTCCGCGGTCCCGTGCCGCCGCATGGGCGTGATCGCGTTGCCCGTCTCGGCGAAGGCCGCCTTCCACTCGGCCGGGGCGTCGATGCCCATGGTGGGCGTGTCGATGAACCCCGGGCTGACCGCGTTGACGCGGATCCCGCGGGGCAGCAGCTCGGCGGCGAGGACCTGGGCGAACGACCACAGCGCCGACTTGGTGCCCGCGTACACGCTCATGCCGGGCACGCCGCCGGTGTCGGCGACCGAGCTGGTGAAGACGATCGCGCCGCCGGCGCGCAGCGACGGCAGCAGCCGCTGCACCGTGAAGAAGGCGCCCTTGGCGTTGACGTCGAAGTGCCGGTCGTAGGTGGCCTCGGTGACCTCGGCGAACGGCTCCAGCTTGGCGTAGCCGTGGTTGACGAACAGCGCGTCGATCTCGCCCAGCCTGTCCTGGACCAGCCCGCCCAGCTCCTGGATGTCGGACATGCTCGTCACGTCGGACCGGACCGCGTGCGCCCGCAGCCCGCCGAGCTCGCCGCGTGCCGCCTCGACCCTCTTCTCGTCCCGTCCGGTGACCAGTACTTCGGCGCCTTCGGCGAGCATCGCCTTCGCCATCGCGAGCCCCATGCCGTGGGTCCCGCCGATGACGACGGCCTTCTTGTTTGCGTAGGTGGCCATGGCCCCCTCCATGAGATGGCTGGTGGATCCCCCGCCGGTGCGTCACCGCCGGAGGGTTGCGTCAGGCGGCGGCGAATCCCCGCTCGTCCTGGCGGCGCAGTACCTCGCACGTGCCCCGCAGCGCCGCCTCCAGCGCCGCGATCTCGTCGTCGGTCACGTGGACGGACGGCTCGAACCGCAGGGTGTACATGGCGCTCGCCGTGCTGAAGGTCCGGATGCCGTGTTCGTTCAGCAGGTAGCCGGCGATGCCGAAGCCGATGACGCCGTTCAGGCTCTGTGCCCTGATGACGGCGGACGCGCTGTCGGACTGGTCGTGGAACTCAAGGCCCAGCATCAGGCCCCGGCCCCGCACGTCCTTGACCACGTCGGGGAAGTCGGCGCGGACCGCCTCCAGCGCCGCCCGCAGCCGCGCGCCCCGCTCCTCGGCGAGCCGGTAGGCCCGGCCGCCGCCGGCCTCCAGCATCTCGATCACCTTGCGGGCGATGAGCGAGGAGAAGGCGTCCTTGCCGAAGGTGGAGCTGTGGATGAGCTCCACCTCGTGGCGGTAGCGGCTCTTGCGCACCAGCACGATGCCCGTCTTGGCGATCCCGCCGCCCAGGCTCTTGGCGAGGACGATGTAGTCGCCGCGCAGGCCGATGTGCGAGGCGGCGAAGAAGGCACCGGAACGGCCCATGCCGCTCTGGATCTCGTCGCAGACGAGCGGGCAGCCGAGCGCGTCGCAGACCTTCTCGATCTCCCGGGCGAACTCCGCGGTGAGGGGCCTGATGCCCGCCTCGCCGCGGATCGGCTCGACGAAGAAGGCGCCGAAGACGGGGAAGTCGCGCTCCACGATCTGGATCTCGCGGCCGGCGACGACGATCTGCAGGAGGCTGTCCCGCTCGTCCTCGACGACCTTCGCCAGGACGTCGGGCCGGTCGGCGGGGACGAACCGGGCCTGCGCCGACAACGCCTTGAAGGGGGTGCGGAACATCTCGTTGTGGGTGAGCTGGATGCTGCTGACCAGCTTGCCGTGGAAGGCCCCCTCCAACGTGAGGAACAGCGGCGGCCGGCCCGCGCGCTCCTCGTTGTGCCGCCGGACCGCCGCGACGAGGGCCTCGTAGCCGGCGGGCCCCGGGACACGGTCGCCCGCGCTCACCCTGGCCAGGTCGTAGGCGTCCGCCGCGATGACCGCCCCGCGGTCGCGCACGGCGGAACGGGCACTGTCGATGCCCGCCTCGATGCCGTGCAGCGACTCGGAGATCCGCTGCCGCCGGCTGAACTCGGCGTGCTTGATGACGATCTCCACGGCCTCGGCCCCGGTGTTGCCGAAGAGCGCGTGGTAGTCCTCGTCGGTCCCGAACTCCCGGCGGATGATCTTGTTGAGGGCGACCGCGAGGTCGTTGGTGTGCGAGTGCCGCGCCAGCTGCGTGTGCACCGGGACCCGGGCGTCGAGGATCTCCTTGGCCCGCGCCAGGATCTCGGGGTTGTTGTGGCCGAAGATCAGGGAGCCGAAGCCGCACGCGAAGTCGGTGACGGCGACCTCCCGTCCGTCCTCGGCGCGCCGGTACAGCGTGTTGCCCTCCGCGCGGACGTACTCGACATCGAGCCCGAACTCGCAGAGCATCTCGCACAGGGCCGCGTCCGCCAGCACCGGTTCAGCGACGGTGTTCAATTGGTCTCCAATCTCAGGGGCGATCAGGGGCGTGCCCGGCGCCGCGCGGTGGGGCGGCCGGCGCCGGGGCACTTTCCGGCGATGGCGGTTCAGGCGCCGGCGGGGTCCGGCCCGAGCACGACCGGAAGGGTGCGGTGGCCGTTGGAGATGAACGACTCCAGCGGGAGGATCTCCCCGGCCGGACGTCCGAGGCTCAGCCGGGGGAAGCGGGCGAACAGCGCGGGCAGCGCGATCGCCGCCTCGAGCCGGGCGAGCGGCGCGCCGAGGCAGTGGTGCACGCCGTGCCCGAACGCGAGGTGCTCGCGCCGGGTGGGACGGGTGACGTCGAAGCCGTCGGCGGTGTCGCCGTGCCGTTCGGGGTCGCGGCCGGCGGCACCGAAGCCGATGATCATCGCGTCGCCCTTGGCGATGGTGACGTCGCCGGCCTCGATGTCCTCGACCGCGTAGCGCATCGGCAGGTTCGCCAGCGGTGCCTCCAGCCGCAGGACCTCCTCGATCACGTCCTCCCAGGCGGCCGTGCCGGCGCGCATCAGGTCGAACTGGTCGGGGTGGGTGAGCAGCGCGAAGACCGCGTGGTCGATGAGGTTCACGGTCGTCTCGTGCCCGGCGGTGAACATCAGCAGGACGGTGTCGACCAGCTCCCGCTCGCTGAGCCGCGCGTCCCCCTCGCGGACCGCGATCAGGTCGCTGACCAGGTCGTCGCCCGGCGACTCCCGCTTGACCGCGACGAGCTCGGCGAGCAGGTCGTAGATCCGGCGCTCGTTCTCCCGCGCGTCTTCGGCGGACGCCGCCGTCTGGAAGATGGCGTGCACCATCCCCAGCAGCGCGCCCCGCATCGTGTCGGGGATCCCCAGCAGCTCGGAGATCACCTGGGTCGGCAGCGGGTAGGCGAACTCCTGGCGCAGGTCCACCGGCAGGCCGCGCGGCTCGGCGGCCAGCTTGTCCAGCAGCTCGGTGGTGATCGCCTCGATGCGCGGCCGCAGCGCCGCCGTCCGGCGCGCGGTGAACGCCTTGGCCACCAGCTTGCGCAGGCGGGCGTGCTCGTCGCCGTAGGCGGTGATCATGTTGCGGTCGGCGACCCAGATCGCCAGCGGCCAGCTGCGCGCCAGCTCGCCCTCGCCGTTCTCCCACGCGGGCCAGTGCCGGTAGGTGTCGCGGGACACTCGGGGATCGGTCAGCAGCTGCTTGGTCAGCTCGTAGCCGGTGATGGCCCACACGACCACCCCGCCGGGGAGCTCCACACGCGTTGCCGGACCCCGCGCGCGGAGCCGGGCGCCCTCGCCGTGGATGTCACGGCCTGAAGGATCCATGAGATAGGGAGGATGCTGGGCACTCATCAGTACTCCGTCAGGGTCGCAGGCCGGATTGGGCGGCGCTTTCGGGTCTTTCGAGCCTAAGGACGGCCGCTCACTGGCCACTCACGGAACGATCTCGGGGCGGTGAGAGCCCCCGAGACCGCGCGATGGGCACGCTCCGATCAGCGGATCGAGGTCTCCAGCAGCGCCTCGTCGAACCGCATCGTGCGGCCGCGCTCGAAGGCGGTGCGGTAGGCGTCCTCGTCCAGGTGCTCGCGGACGGCACCGGTGATGCGGTCCACGTCGCCGCGTTCGGCGGGGGGAAGCGGCATGCGCACCGAGTCCCTGGCCGCGGCCGCCGCACCCAGCAGCAGCGCGGCGTGGGCGTGACGGCCCGCGAGGGCGTGCGCCCCCGCCAGGCCCTCCAGCGCCAGCGCCATGGCCCGCGCGTCCCCGGTGTTGCGCGCGGCGGCCCAGCCCTCCAGGTGCAGTTGCAGGGACGTCACCGCGTCGCCGCGCAGTTCGGCGATGAACCCGAGTTCGGCCAGCACCAGCGCGCGGCCGGGTTCGAAGTTCAGCTGGGTGAGCCACTCCAGGACGTGGAGCAGATGGGTCTCGGCGACGTCGAGCCGCCCCTCCCGCCGGGCGCCGAGGCCGAGCCCGACCTCGGCGTGGATCTCGCCCGGCTTGAAACTGTGCTCCGCCGCCACCCGCAGGGAGTCCTGGTGGAACTCGCGGGCCCTGGCATGGTCACCGGCCAGCATCGCCAGGCTGCCCAGCCCGCACAGGATGTCGGAGACCTGCGACCACATGCCGAGTTCCTCGGCGATGCGCAGCCCCTCCTGGAACAGCCGGTCCGCCCGGTCGTAGTCGCCGTTCATCTGGGCGAGCGAGGCCAGCGGCTCGATGGTCTGCAGCCGTCCCCACAGGTCGCCGAGCTCGCCGAAGATCTCCGCGCTCCAGTGGCCGTCGCGCTCCAGCGTGACCAGATCCCCCCGCACGTGGGCCTGGTTGGCGCGGACGCTCAGGGCCGCGGCGACACCCCACTGGTCGTCCAGCTCGTGGAAGCCCTCCAGGGCCCGCCCGATCAGTTCCTCGCTGGCGGCCTGGTCACCGACGCCGAACAGCGCGAAACCGAGGAACCACAGCGCCCGGACCTGCGCGCGGCGGCTCTCGACGTCCTCGGGCGGGTTCGCGGTGTCCCCGGGCAGGTTCGCGGTGACCCGGCTCCACACCGCCTGGTCGACGGTGTCGCCGACCAGGACGGCGAAGCCCGCCTGCCACGCCTCGGCCTGGGCCCGTACCGAGGCTGCCGCCGCGGCGTCCTCCGGCGGGGTCCCGTCCTCGATCGCCAGGGCCGACTGGAACGACCTCTCGGCCTCCCGCAACCGGCCGCGCAGGAACCAGTACCAGGCCGCCGCGTTGGACAACCGCAGCGCGAGCGAGCCCATGCCGTGGTGGAGCGCGTTCTCCAGCGCCCGCCGGACGTTCGCGGCCTCGGCGTCCAGCCGCTCCAGCCACTCGCGCTGGTCACTGCTCGACAGGTGCGACGCGGCGCGTTCCAGCAGCTCGATGTGGTACCGGCAGTGCCTGAGGCGCACGCGTTCGCTCTCGCCGGCCTCCTGCAGGCGCGCGAGGCTGTAGTCCGCGACGGACTCCAGCAGCCGGTACCGGGGACCGTCGGCGTGGTCGGCCATGACGACCAGCGAGCGGTCGACCAGCCGGGCGAGCAGGCCGAGCACGTCCTCGGCACGGACGCCGTCACCGGCGCAGACGATCTCCGCCGCGCCCAGCGTGCAGCCCTCGGCGTGCACGGCGAGCCGGCGCAGCACCGCGCGCTCGGGCTCGGTCAGCAGCTCCCAGCTCCAGTCGATCATCGCGCGCAGCGTCTGCTGGCGGGGCGGGGCACCGCGGTATCCGCTGGCCAGCAGCTGGAACCGGTCGTCCAGCCGGGCGATCAGGCCGGGCACGCCGAGCGCCCGGACCCGGGTGGCCGCCAGCTCCAGCGCCAGCGGGATGCCGTCCAGCCGCCGGCAGATCACGGCGATGTCGCGGGCGTTGCCGGCGTCCAGCCGGAACCCCGGCGACGCGGCGGCGGCCCGCGCCACGAACAGCCGCGCGGCACTGGAGCGTTCGACGGCCGCCGGGTCGGACTCGGCCGCGGGCTCGGGGACCTCCAGCGGCGCGACCGGCCAGATCGCCTCGCCGGAGATGCCCAGCGACTCCTGGCTGGTGGCCAGGACGCGCAGTTCGGGGGCGCGCCGCAGCAGCACCGACACCAGGTCGGCCACCGCGTCGATCACATGCTCGCAGCTGTCGAGCACCAGCAGCAGCCGCTTGTCGCGCACCGCCTCGGCGAGCCGCTCGTTCACCGGGGCGGTGGGGCCGAGGGCCCCGATGGACGCCGGTCCGCTCTCCTCCCGGATGCCGAGCACCGTCATGACCGTCTCGGCGACCGAGGCTTCCGCGCCGGCGACGCCGTCGTTGCCCAGCGCCGCCAGCTCGGCCAGCCAGGTGCCGTCCGGGTAGGTGTCCACCAGGCGCGCCGCGGTCTCCAGCGCGAGCCGGGTCTTGCCCACACCGCCCGGACCGGTCAGGGTCACCAGGCGCGCCGCGGGCAGCAGCGCCTTCACCGTCGCGACCGCCTCGTCCCTGCCGACCAGCTCGGTGACCGGGACGGGCAGGTTCGTCTGCGGGCGCGGCGGCGCGGGCTCGGCGTCCAGCGCCGGGTCCTGGGTCAGGACGGCCTGCCGCAGCGCGGCCAGTTCGGGACCGGGATCGAGCCCCAGCTCCTCGGCCAGCCGGGCCCGTAGATCGTCGTACTGGGCCAGGGCCTCGCCGGTCCGGCCGGCCCGGTAGAGGGCGCGCATCTGCAGCCCGCGCAGCCGCTCGCGCAGCGGGTGCCGTTCGACCAGCTCGCTCAGCTCGCCCGCCACCGCCGCGTGCTCGCCGAGCTCTAACCGGGCCTCGGCGTGCTCCTCCTCGGCGTCCAGCCGCTCCTCGTCCAGGCGCGCGATCGTCGCCCGGACGAACTCCTCGTCCTCGAAACCGGCGAACGCCTGCCCGCGCCACAGCGCGAGCGCGTCCGCCAGCAGGGACGCCTTCCTGCGCGGGTCGTCGGTCCTGCGGGCCAGCGCCGTCAGCTCGGCGAAACGGCCGAGATCGACGGCGCCCTCGCCGGTGCGCAGCAGGTAGCCGTTCCCCTGGAACACCACCATGTCCCGGCCGCCGGGCTCGGCCTCCTCCAGGGCGCGGCGCAGCTGCCAGACCTTGGTCTGCAGGACGGCGGCGGCGTTGTCGGAAGGCTCCTCGCCCCACAGGTCGGCGATCAGGCGCGCCGCGGGCACCGGACGGCCCTCGTGCGCGAGCAGGTCGACCAGCAGCGCACGGGTCTTGAGGCCCGGCACCTTGACCGGACGTCCGTCCGACGTCCACACCGCGAGCGGCCCGAGCACCCCGAAACGCATGGTCGTCACCGTAGGGCCGGTGCCGGGCGACGCCAAGAGTCCACCGAGACCCGACCGAGAGAGCCCCGACGCATGCTGGGCTCTGCCCTGCCATCCGGCAGGGCACCGGACGAGCGCGAAAGAGTCCTCGAGTGCCTGACAACAGCCGTCTGCGCCTGGCGGTCATCGTCGGCAGTCAGCACGACGACCGCATCGGACCCCCGCCGGCCCGCTGGCTCGCCGAGCAGGCCCGCCGGCACGCGAGCCTGGAGATCGAGGTGATCGATCTGGCGGAGGCCGCGCTGCCCGCGGCTCCCGCGGGCGACGAGCCGCTCCCGTCGCGGGTACGGGCGATGGCCGCCAGCCTGGCGGCGGCCGACGCCTTCGTCGTGGTGGCCGAGGAGCTCCACGGTGAGGTCCCCGTCTCCCTCAAGAGCGCCATCGCGTGGTTCCAGGACGAGTGGAAGGCCAAGCCGATCACCTTCGTGTCCTGCGGCTGCCCCACGGCCGGCCGGGACGCCTCCGAACAGGTGCGTCACATGTTCACCGAGGTCTACGCCGTCGCCCTTCGCCATTCGATCAACCTTCCCCGCGACTGGCGCGAGATCAGCGGCTACAGCCCACCCAAGACTTCCACGGGGCCGCACGCCTCCGTCAAGGCGGTTCTCGAACCGCTGATCTGGTGGGCACGCGCGCTGCGCGAGGCGAGGTCCGCGCGGCCCTGCGAAGTCTGACGCCCGGGAGCCGTTCGCGCCGCACCGATCCATCCGAACCACGAAAGAGGTCTCCATGACGATAGAAACCGAGGAAGAGGAGGGCCTGCGGGCCGGTCCGCGAGAGTGGCTCGGACTGTTCGTCCTGACCCTGCCGACCATCCTGCTGGCCCTGGACGCGACCGTGCTGAACCTCGCGGTTCCGGAAATCAGCGCGGACCTGCGGCCCACCAGCGCCGAGCTGCTGTGGATCGCCGACATCTACGGCTTCATGATCGCCGGTTTCCTGGTGACGATGGGCACGCTCGGCGACCGGATAGGCCGCCGCCGGCTGCTCCTGATCGGAGCGCTCGGATTCGGTGCCGCCTCGGTGCTGGCGGCCACGGCCACCAGCCCGGAGATACTGATCCTCGCCCGCGCGCTGCTCGGCGTCACCGGCGCGACGCTGATGCCGTCCACGCTGGCCCTCATCACCAACATGTTCAAGGATCCGCGGCAACGCGGCGTTGCCATCAGCGTGTGGGTGACCTGCTTCTCGGTCGGCATCGCCGTCGGCCCGGTCCTGGGCGGCGCCCTGCTGGAGTGGTTCTGGTGGGGTTCGGTGTTCCTGCTGGGCGTGCCGGTGATGGTCGTGCTGCTGGTGGCCGCGCCGCTGCTGCTGCCGGAGTACCGCGACGACGATGCGGGCCGGATCGACCTCGCCAGCGTCGTGCTGTCCCTGGCGACGGTGCTGCCGGTCATCTACGGCGTCAAGCGGCTGGCCGAGCACGGCGCCGACGGGCTGTCGCTCGGGACCATCGTCGTCGGCGCCGTCGTCGGTGTCGTGTTCGTGATGCGGCAGACCAAGCTGGCCGACCCGCTGCTGGACCTGCGCCTGTTCAGGAACCGCGCGTTCAGCGCCTCGCTGCTGGTCCTGCTGTTCGGCCTCGGCATCATGGGCGGCCTCTACCTGTTCATCGCCCAGTACCTGCAGCTGGTGGAGGGCCTGTCGCCGATCAAGGCCGGCCTGTGGCTGCTGCCCGCGGCCCTCGCCCTGATCGTCGCGTCCTCGCTGACGCCGGCGCTGGTCCGCCGGGTGCGGCCCGGCTTCCTCGTCGGCGGCGCCCTGATCCTCTCGGTCGCCGGCTACGCGCTGATCACCCAGGTGGACAGCGTCGACGGGCTGCCGATGCTGGTCACCGGCTTCGTGCTCGTCTACACCGGCATCGGTCCCATGATGGTGCTCGGCACCGACCTGGTCGTCGGCTCGGCGCCCCCGGAGAAGGCCGGATCCGCCGCCGCGATGTCGGAGACGGGGATGGAGTTCGGCATCGCCCTGGGCATCGCCGGGCTGGGCAGCATCGTGACCACCGTCTACCGGGACGAGATCGCCGGCTCGCTGCCCGCCGGGGTTCCGGCCGCGGCGTCCGAGAGCGCCCGCGACACGCTCGCCGGTGCCGCGGAGGTGGCGCGCTCGCTGCCCGGCCAGCAGGGCGCGCAGGTGGTGGAGGCGGCGCGCGAGGCGTTCACCGGCGGCCTGAACCTCGCCAGCGGCGTCGGCGGCGCCATCGTGGCGGTCCTGGCCGTCGCCGCCATGGTGCTGCTCCGGCACGTTCCGACCTCCGACGAGTCCGGCGAGGCGGGCGAGGAGGAGGACGGCGCGGCCGCCATCGGCGGAGAGGCCACCGCCATAGGCGGCGAGATGCCCTCGACCACCCAATGAGATAGGCCGGGGACACGCCCCCGACCGGCCGCGGATCGAGACCGCGGCCGGGGTGCCCCGAGACGGACCGCGCGACCACGGTTCGGCGAGATCGGCCGGGTCGCGCGGTCCGTTGCCGCGTCCGGAAGCGTTCGGCCTCACGAGGGCTCCGAGTCAGTTGCCGCGCTGCGCGTCCTGCAGGACGAGGTCCGCCGCGTACTCACCGATCATGACGGCGGGCGCGTGGGTGTGGCCGCGGGTGATGCTCGGCATGACGGACGCGTCCGCCACCCGCAGCCCCGGCACCCCCCGGACGCGCAGCCGCGGATCGACGGTGGCCCGCTCGTCGCCGGCGCGTCCCATGCGGCAGGTTCCGACCGGGTGGAACATCGTCTGCGCGTGCGCCCGGACGGCCTCGGCGACGGCGCCGTCGTCCACCGCCGACGCCGGAGCGTTCATGGGCCCCGCCACCAGCGGCCGGAGCGCCCGCGTCTCGAAGAGGCGCCGCGCGAACCGGACGCCGGTGACCATCGTCGCCAGGTCGTCCTCGGACGTCAGGTACCCGGGATCGATGCGCGGCGCGCTCGCGGGGTCGGCGCCGGCGAGGGTGAGGCGGCCACGGCTGCGCGGCTGGAGCAGGACCACGGTGACGGTGAGCCCGGGGGCACCCTCGGGCGCGTCGTCGGTGAACGCGACCGGCGACCAGATCAGTTCGAGGTCGGGAGCGCCGCCGCCGGTGCTGCTGAGGAACGCCACCGCCTCGGCCACGTTGGAGGTCAGCGGTCCGAGCCGCTGCCGCTCGTAGCGGCGGCGGTTGGCCGGGGTGTCCGCGCCCGCCAGCCGGACCCGCCCGGTGGCCCTCATCGCCAGGTCCAGGGCCACGTGGTCGTGCAGCTCCAGGCCCACACCGGGAAGGTCGACCACCTGCTGGACGCCGGCCCGGCGCTCGAATGCGAACTCGTGGCCACCCACCATGTCGACGACCACACGATATTCATCGGCGCCGTCCATGGCGCGAGTTCCGGTTCCGGCGACGACGGCCTGCTCTTTTTCAGAAGCCAATACACCCGGACCGGTAACGCGACTCCATGACCGCATCCGAGGGCCGAGCGCGCGACCGGGCATGGTGCGCCGGCCCCGGCGTGCTCGGTGGAGGCTCGATGAGCGGTGGGCGAATGTGGTGCTGAACTGCATGATCGTCCGTTCGGTACAGCAGGCTGTACCGGTGATTGGGTAGCCTCCAGGGATTCGGGGTTCTGCGGGTTCCGCGAGTCTTGTCGCCATGAGCCGACAAGGGATCGCGGCGCCGCGCGGGCGGCCCGGGAAGAATCCGCCATCGCGTCAGTTACTGAGGGCCGGCGCGGTGTTCGGTGCGCTGCTCGTCGCCGCCGCGATCGTCGGCCCGCCGCCGAACGTGCGGGCCGAAGTTCCGTGCCGTGACAACGACGGTTTCTGGTGCCTCCACGGAAAGCCGGACCCGGCGGACGGCGGCGGCCTCAAGAAGCCCGAGGCCTCCCCGGGCCTTCCGCTGCCGTCCCTGGCGCCGCGATTGCCGAGCGCGCCGCCGGTCGCCGTGGCCGCGACCGAACCCGCCGCCGATCGGTCCGACCTGCTGGTGACGGACACCGGCGCGGATGCCGTCGCTCACGCCGGTACGCCCACGGCCGGGAGGAGCTGACGTGCGGGAGAGGATCTCCGTCGCGGTGCACGCGCCCGACCCCATCACCTACGACGGCGTGGTCGGCGGGCTGCGCGCCCGGCCCGAGCTGACGCTGGTCGGCGAGGCCGAAGCCGTGGTCGTCGTGGTCGTCGCCGAGACCGTGGACGAGCAGGTCAAGACGGTGCTGCGGCGGTTGTCGCGGTCGGTCGGGGCGCGTCCGGTCCTGATCGTCGGCGACCTCAAGGAGGCGCACCTGCTGGAGGTCGTGGAGTGCGGCGTGGTGGCGCTGCTGTGGCGGCGCGAGGCACGGCCGGACGGCATCGTCCGGGCCGTCGTCGCGGCGGCGGGCGGCCACGGCAGCCTGCCTCCCGACCTGCAGGGTCGCCTGCTGAAGCAGGTCGGCCGCATCCAGCGCGGTGTGACCGCCCAGGGCCTGGCCGCCGGGCTGGCCGACCGGGAACGCGAAGTGCTCCGCCTCATCGCGGAAGGTCTCGACACCTCCGAGATCGCCGGGAAGCTCGCCTACTCGGAGCGGACCGTCAAGAACGTCCTGCACGGCCTGATGACCCGGCTGCAGCTGCGCAACCGCGCCCACGCCGTCGCCTACGCCCTGCGGGAGGGCTACATCTGATGCTCCACGAAGTGGACGACGCGCTGCGGACCCTGCTGCGGACGCGCGCTCTCGCCGGCGGCGACGTGCAGCTGGCCTTCGAGGCGCCGAACCGCGAGTGGGCGGCGCGGCGCAACCACCCGACGATCAACGTCTACCTCTACGACGTCCGCGAGGACATGGGGCGGCGGGAGCACGGGCGGATCCGCGTCCACGACGGGGAAGGACGCGTGACCGGGTACCAGCGGCCGCCCCGCACCTACCGCGTCTCCTACCTGGTCAGCGCCTGGACCAAGCAGCCCGAGGACGAGCACCGGCTGCTGTCGGCCGTGCTCGGCTGTCTGCTGCGGCACGACACGCTGCCCGCGGAGACGCTGCCCGCCCACGGGCTGCTGGCCTCGGCGGGGACGGGCGTCCCCGTCACCGTGGGCGTGCCGCCGGCGGAGCCGCGGGCGATCACCGATCTCTGGTCGGCGCTCGGCGGCGAGCTGAAGCCGTCGCTGGACGTCGTCGTGCTCGCGCCGTTCCCCGAGCCGCCGGATTCCGGCGCCAGGCCGCCGGTCACGGAGGTGGAGGTGAAGGTGCGCGAGAGAGCGGCCGCGGTGGTGGAGACGCGCCGGAGGTCGCGGGCGTGACCGACTCGGCGGGTTACCTGCTGGCCCGGATCGAGCTGCTGCGCGCCCGCGTGCAGCGGCTGGTCGGGGAGCGGTCCGCGGCGGATCCGACCGCCGGGGACGAGTACCGCGGGCTCTACGTCCCGGACGGCACGGCCCGGCGGCTCGCCGCCGGGCCCGGCCCCGAGCCCGCGGGCGACCCGGACTACGAGCGGGCCCTCGCCGACCTGGCGGAGGCCGCCGGCGCCGGGACGCGCCTGCACCGGCTCGCCGGGGCGTTCGGCCTCACCGGCCTCGACGTGGAGATCCTGCTCACCGCGCTCGCCCCCGATCTGGACCGCTCGTTCGAGGCGCTGTACGGCTACCTCAACGACGACGTGAGCCGCCGCCGCGCCACCGCCGGGCTCGCCCTGGACCTGTGGGGCGTGCCCGTGACGTCGGCGCCTGGCCGCGCCCGGTTCGCGGCGGGGTCGCCGCTGGTCGCGGGGAGGCTCGTCGTCATGCAGGACGCCGACCGCCCCTTTCCGAGCCGCGGGCTGGTCGTCCCCGACCGGGTCGCCGCGTTCCTGCTCGGCGACGACGCCCTCGACGGCGAGCTGACCGGCGCGGTGCGCCTCGATGACGCGCGGCCGGACGGCGGCAAGCGCGCGTCATCGGGGCCCGCCGGGCTGGCCGGGCGGCTGCGGGAGGGCGGCTCCCCGCTGGTCTACCTGCACGAGGCCCGGCCCGGCGCGGGCGTCGCGGCGGCCCGCACCGCCGCGGTGTCCGCCGGGCTGCCCGTGCTGGCGGCCGATCCGGAGCGGCTGACGGCGGAGCTGGTTCCGTCCGTCCTGCGGGAGGCGACGATGCGGGGCGCGGCGGTCGTGGCGGGCCCGTTCCCGGACGGCGGCCCCCTGCTGCGGGCCTTCGCGGACGCGTCCGCGAAGGTTCCGGTGCTGCTGGCGGGGCCGCAGCCGTTCGACCCGGGGTGGAGCGAGTCGCAGCCGCTCGTCCTGGACGTCCCGGCGCAGGATCATGCCGCCGGCGTCTGGCGCGCGGAACTCCCGGACCCGGACGGCCTCGGCTTCGACCTCGACGCCGCCACCGCCGGCTACCGGTTCTCCGCCGACCAGGTTCGCCGGGCGGTGCGGGCCGCGCTCGACCACGCCGCGCTGGACGGCGTCCCCCTGTCGGCGGCGCACCTGCACCGCGGGGCGCGGCTGCAGAACGCGGGCGGCCTGCACAAGCACGCCAGGCGGATCGTGCCCGCCGTCGGCTGGGGCGACCTGGTCCTGCCCGCCGAGCCGGCCGGGCGGCTGCGCGAGCTCGTCCAGCGCGCCCGGCACCGCGACCGGGTGCTCGGCGAATGGCGGCTGCGCAGCGGCGGCGGCCGGGGCCGCGGCGTGGTCGCGATGTTCGCCGGGGAGTCGGGCACCGGCAAGACCATGGCCGCCGAGGTGCTCGCCGCCGAGCTCGGCCTGGAGCTGTACGTCGTCGAGCTGCCCGCCGTGGTCGACAAGTACGTCGGCGAGACGGAGAAGAACCTGGAGCGGATCTTCACCGAGGCGGACCGGATGGACGCCGTGCTGCTGTTCGACGAGGCGGACGCGGTGTTCGGCAAGCGCTCGGACGTCAAGGACTCCCACGACAGGTACGCCAACCTGGAGAGCGCCTACCTGCTGCAGCGGCTGGAGTCGTTCGGCGGGATCGCCGTCCTCACCACGAACCTGCGCGCCAACATCGACGACGCCTTCACCCGGCGCCTCGACCTGGTCATCGACTTCCCGTTCCCCGACCCGGCGCAGCGCCGGGCGCTGTGGGAGCACTGCCTGGCGCCGCCCGTCCCGGTGGACGGCGGCGCCGACCTCGACCGGTGCGCGCGGGAGTTCGAGCTGGCGGGCGGGGCGATCCGCAGCGCGGCCGTCACGGCCGGGTATCTGGCCGCCGCGGCCGGACGCCCGGTCTCCATGGACGACCTCCTCGCCGGAGCGCGCCGCGAGTACCGCAAGCTGGGCCGGCTGCTGCCCGGCGACATCCCCCCGCCCGCCGTGTAGCCCACCCGTCAGGTTTCATCGCGGGTCGTAGGGGATGCGCATCGCCGAGATCATTTCCTGGTCCGTCGGCACGTTGGAGCGCACCTCGATCGGGGAACCGCCCGACCTGACCCAGAACCCGACGCTCAGCTTCCCGCCGTCGATGTCGCGGAACTCCTCGCCCTCGGCGAATTCCAGGCCGACCTCCTCGGTGTACTTCTGCCATTCCTGGTTCGGTTCGAGTTCGAAGGCCTTGAAGACCTCGCGGCGCTGGAGCACCTCTTTGTCGCCGTCGAAGTTCCAGTCGAAGATGACGGAGATGCTCGCGTCGGGGTCGCCGTTGGAACGGACCCAGAAGTCGAAGGTCGTCTTGCTGCCCGGCTTGTAGGCGTCCTTCATGCCGCAGAGGGTGTACCGGACCGAGCTCCACGTGCACTTCCACTCGTCGCCCACTTCCTCGAAACCGGGGCTCTTGACGGGAAAGGGCCAGATGGCGGGCTCCGCGTCCGGGTCCGGCGGGTCGGGCCACGGCGAGGACTTGCTGAGGTAGAGGAGCCGGTGCCCGGGACCGCCGAGCGGACGCTCTCCCGTGTCGCCCTCGGGCTCGACGCCGCCCCCGCCGGACGGGACGGCCGGGGCCTGCCGCGGCTCCTGGTCGGGGGCCGGGGCCTGCTTCTGGCCTTCCGGGTGGGCGAGCGGGTTCCCGACCGGGACCATCCCGCCGTCGCGCGCCTTCGAGCCGAAGTCGGGCTTGAAGGTGAACCACGCGATCGTGAACGCGAAGGCGAACGCCACCAGCATCCCCATGAAGCCGAGCAGCCAGCGCGGCATGACCGCCCGCTGGACGAAGACGCCCTCGACCTCGACCGGCTCCGTCCCGGAGCGCATCACGTTCACGGTGTAGGGGTGCGACTCGCGCTGCCCGAACCAGGCGATGGAACCCGGCCTGACACGTCCCCGCACCCACGCGGCCCGGCCCGGCTCCACCTGCACGTTGGCGGGATGGAGCTCGAAGCCGAGCTGCCCGCTGTTGTCCTTGCCGGTCAGCGATGCGGTGAGCCGGGTGTTGCCGAGGTTGTCCACCGCGAACCTGGGCTTGCCCCGGAACCGTCCGCGCACCGTGTGCGGCAGCAGCTCGGCCCGCACCTCGGTGAACGGCGTGACCGTCAGCTGCCCTTCCACGACGGTCTTGTCACCCGGCTGCTCGGCCGGGACGACCTCCACCGCGAACGGGTGGCCGCCGGCCGTCGCGTCCGGGGTGCGCGGTGGCCGGAAGGTGATCTCGGCCGTGCCGGTCGTCCCCGGGTAGAGGCGCAGCGCCCGCGGCTCAACCCCGGCCCACACCGCGGGCGCGCCGGCGACCGCGATGCGGTACTCCTCCACCAGATCGGTCGTGTTGCGAAGCTTCAGCGTCACGGTCGCGGCGGCACCGGGATCGACGGTGGCGGACGCCGGATCAAGAGAACTCCAGATACTCACCACCCGGACGCTAGGCCGCCGCCATCGCCACGAGAACGGCCGACGGTGCACCCCCGGGTGCAAGCCTCTCTGCCCCTGACGACACGCGGCACATGGCTGCCACCGGAATCCGCGCGCTAGTGGGGAAGCGGCTTGCTGAGAAGGGCCTTGCTTTCGGCGTCGACGTCCGTTTCCGTCTTTCCGGCCGGGTCGGTCAGGAGCAGGCCTTGGCCATTGTCGAATCCGGTCGCCGGCCCGCTCTGGTTGTCGATGGCGTGGAGCGCCTCATGCATGATCAGGTGCATGCCGGACGGGGAGCGCGGGTCGTAGTTCCCGCGGCGGAAGGCGATGTCCGACCCCGAGGTGAACGCCTCCGCGTGGAGCGACTCGGCGGCCTCGTGCGCGCTCGCGTCGGTGTGCACGCGGACATGGCCAAGGGAGGCACCGGTGCGTGCCTCGATCTCGGTGCGAACGGGCTCGTCCAGGGGCCGTCCCGGCGATCGCAGTACCTTCTCGACCCGTTGCCGCTGGACGGCCGGTGCGTGCTCGTCGAAGTCCGGCTCGCCGGAGCCCTGGTCCGTCAGGCGCTGGGCGGAGAGCATCCGCGCCACCGCGGCGTTCCCGACCAGCCGCTGCAACGCCACGACCGACCCCGGGGACGGCGCGCCCCCCGGAACGACCCTCGGCACGGCCTCACCGGCACGAGCCCGCTTGCCGTCCGGTGCCCGGCGGCCCTTGCCGTCGCCCGGCCGATCCTTCTGCTGCTCACGCACAGCGCGCTCCCTCCCACAGGTGCCGACGTCATCCCAAACTGGAGCAGGCGTCGCCCCCTGTGAAGGAACCCAAGGACAAACAACCCGACACCAGAACCTGCCCGGACGGACAGCCCGCACTTCGCCACACGGCGATCGTGCCCACTCGGGCAGCGATCGGTGCCCCCGCGATCGCGCCTTCCACCGCGTTCGTTCTATGCGTCCGTCCTTACTTGACGGCCCTCGGAATTGCCTGAACGGCCCTCACATTTCCATCGAGGCCGGAGTTGGCTACTGACCAAATCCAGTCGATTTCTGATGGGTCTCCATCGGAAAGGGGATGTGCAGTGAGAATTCTCGGTATCGACCTGTCCGGCGCCGCTCGGGCGCCGCTCGGCCGCGCCTGCGCGCGGGTCGGCGCGGCCGCCGCCGGAGTGGTCATCGCCGCGGGCCTGCTCCAGGCGCCCGCCGTCGCCCGGATCACACCGGCCACCTACACCTACGGCTACGAGACGGGGTTCCAGGGGTGGGTCCCGAAGACCGACCAGAACACCGGTACGCCCGAATGCTCCCCGCATGATTCGGCGGTGGCGCTGTCCGGCGCCAAGGCGCGGGACGGCGTGCGCAGCGTGGATCTGCAGGCCCACGGCGAGAACGACTGCGGCCTGCTCTGGCTCGACCGCACGTTCAACGTCGGTACGACGGCCCCGGTGCGGCTCGACCTGTCGTTGTGGGTCTGGACCGCGGACTCCTCGGTCGGCCCCGGCGGCGTGAACGACGTGGTGGCCCGGGCGGGCGCCGCCTGCGAGACCGACCCGTACCAGGAGGTCGACCGCGAGCAGACCTGGATCGGATGGCCGGAGATCGGGTCGCTGGGCCACGGCGACGGAATCCCCGGCTGGTACGAGTACCGCTACCAGGCCACCGTGACGCCGGATTCGAGCGGCCGGGTCTGCGTCTCCCAGGGCATGCAGATCGTCTCGACCTTCGCCTTCATCAAGCACTACTACCTCGACACGACCACCGTCACGTTCTCCTAGCCATTGCCGCGCCAGTCCTGATCGCGGCGGTAGCGCGTACGCCGCCGGGCTTAGGGGCCACTCCGGAATCGCCCCCGGAGTGGCCCTTTCGCGTGGAAGGGGCCGCCGAACCCGCCGATCGCCCACCGGCCGCCCACCGACCGACCGCCCGGCGAACGGGTGGCGTTCCGGGCAGCGGAGGGTGCCCTCCGGACGGGTCGGACGGACGTTCCGGGCGTCGCGGCCGGGCGGCAGGGTTTCGGTAGGTCCAAGCCGTCCTAACGGGGAGTAGCAGCCAATGCCCACGTATCTGTCGCCCGGCGTCTACGTCGAGGAGGTGGCCAGCGGATCCCGCCCGATCGAGGGGGTCGGGACGTCGGTGGGCGCCTTCGTCGGGTTCGCTCCGGAGGGCCCGCTGAACGAGCCGGTGCTCGTCACGAACTGGTCGCAGTACGTGGCCGCGTTCGGGGACTTCACCGAAGGCTGCTTCCTCGCCCACGCCGTGTACGGGTTCTTCAACAACGGCGGCACCACCTGCTACGTGGTCCGCGTGGGCGGGACGGCACAGGACGGCGGGAGCGGCGCGCCCAGGGAACTGGCCGCGCCCACCCCCGCCCGCCTCGGCGGGTTCAGCGTCGCGGCCGTCCCTTCCTCGGCGGCCGGGACGCTGGAGGTGGAGGTCGCCGACATCGACGGCGGCGACAAGGGCGGGGAGAAGGCCGACGACCGGTTCAAGCTGGTCGTCAAGGTCGATGGCACGGTGGCGGAGAGCTTCAACGTGTCGACCAAGAAGAACACCCGCAACTACGCCGTCACGCAGGTGAAGGAGCGCTCGAAGCTCATCACCCTGGGCGAGGCCGCGGCGGCCGGGCAGCCGGCGAGGCCGGACAACCAGAGCGTGACGCTGGCCGTCCCGGCCGCACCGCCCGCGCCCACCGCGGACGGTGCGGCGATCACGCCCGAGCACTACCTCGGCGACACCGCGGACCGCACCGGCTTCGGCGGCCTGGAGGCCCTCGACGCGGTCACCATGGTCGCCGCGCCGGACCTGATGAGCGCCTACCAGCGCGGCGCCATCGACCTGGAGGGCGTCAAGGCCGTCCAGCTCGGCATGATCGCGCACTGCGAGCTGATGGGCGACCGGGTCGCGATCCTCGACCCGCCGCCCGGGCTGAACGCCCGCGAGATCCACGAGTGGCGGCAGGACGCCGCCGGGTACGACTCGCGCTACGCCGCCCTCTACTACCCGTGGATCAAGGTCTTCGACCCGTCGTCCGGGCAGACCGGGCTGGTCCCGCCGAGCGGCCACATGGCCGGCGTCTGGGCCCGCAGCGACGCCGAGCGCGGTGTGCACAAGGCCCCGGCCAACGAGGTCGTCCGCGGCGCCGTGGACCTCGGCCTCCAGGTCACCAAGGGCGAGCAGGACCTGCTCAACCCGGTCGGCGTGAACTGCATCCGCTCGTTCCCCGGCCGCGGCGTGCGGGTGTGGGGCGCGCGGACGCTGGCGTCGGACCCGGCCTGGCGGTACCTGAACGTCCGCCGCTACTTCAACTACCTGGAGGAGTCGATCCTGATCGGCACCCAGTGGGTGGTGTTCGAACCGAACGACCACGACCTGTGGGCGCGGATCCGCCGCAACATCTCCGCCTTCCTGGTCACCGAGTGGCGGGACGGGGCGCTGTTCGGCGCCACCGAGGAGCAGGCCTTCTACGTCAAGTGCGACGAGGAGACCAACCCGCCCGAGTCGGTCGACCTCGGCCGCGTGGTCTGCGAGATCGGCGTCGCGCCGGTCAAGCCCGCCGAATTCGTGATCTTCCGGGTGGCGCAGATCTCCGGCGGCGGGGAGCTGGAGGAATAGGCCGTCTCCGCGACGGCATACGGCATTTGAACAGAAGGGGAGATCATGGCTTTCGACAAACAGGATTCCGCGGCGGCGCACAATTTCGGATTGCAGATCGACGGCGTGATGGTCGAATATCTGCAGAAGGTCAGCGGGCTCGGCCAGAAGCAGGACGTGATCGAGTTCAAGCAGAACTCGGCCCAGGGCAAGCCGACCACCGGGAAGCTTCCCGGCGTTCCGCAGGCCGGAGAGTGCCAGGTCGTGCGCGCCACGACGGGCAGCAAGGTGTTCTCCGACTGGATCAAGAAGTCGTTCGAGGGCGACATGAGCTCGGCCCGCAAGAACGCGACGATCATCCAGATGGACTACCAGAACAATCCCGTCCGGCGCTTCAACCTGCGCAACGCCTGGTGCAGCGACCAGCAGTTCGACGATCTGGAGGCCGGCAGCACCTCGGCGGTCACCGAGACGATCACCATCACCTACGAAGAGATGAAGATCGAAGAGAGCTGATGCGCCGTTCAGCCCCCACCGTGGACGCGGTCCGGATGCGGACCGAGTTCACCTTCGAACTCCCGCGCGGGTACGTCGACGAGAGCGGGACCGTCCACCGCGAAGGCGCGATGCGCCTGGCCACGGCCAAGGACGAGCTGATCCCGTTGCAGGACGTGCGCGTCCGGGAGAACCCGCCCTACCTCTCGGTGGTGCTGCTCGCCCGGGTGATCACCCGGCTGGGAGCCCTTCCACAGGTGCATGACGGTGTCGTGGAAGGCATGTTCGCCTCCGATCTGGCGTTCCTGCAGGACTTCTACCGCCAGATCAACGCCGAGGGCCACACGCTGGCGATCGTGGCCTGCCCTTCCTGCGCGGAATCCTTCGAGGTGGATCTCGCCGGGAGCCGCCTGGGGGAATCATGACGTACCCGCCGGACGCCCTGCATCGGGAGATCGCGTACATCGCGTACCACTTCCACTGGTCCCGCGAGGAGATCCTGGACCTGGAGCATCCGGACCGGCGCCGGTACGTCACCCAGATCGCCTCCCTGGTGAGCGGCTGACCGATGGGAATCCGCGACCTGTTCTCCCGCCGCCGTCACCGACCGGCGGCGGATCCCGACGCCCCGGGAGGGACGCACGGGACCGATGGTGGCTGGCATACGGCGCCGCCAATGGGCCGTCCGTCCACAATGGGCACGATCGCCGACCCCGCCTTCGGCGCGGCCCTGGCCACCTGGCAGGCCCCGTCCCTCGCGGGAGAGATCGCCCGCCAGATCAACTTGGACGGCCCAGGCGGCATCCTCGGAAACCCGCTCCGACCTGCGGGAACGCCCCAGCCCCTGCACGCGGAGCCGCCACCCATACCCGCAGCGGCTCCGCCCCCGGAAACCGCCCCGGAGCCGCCACGGCATTCGTCCCCCTTGACGGCCGCCCACGGCGTGGCCCACCCGCCCCGCAAGATCCGCGCGCTTGACCCCCGCCCCTCGAAACACCGCCCGGCCCGGCACGACGAGCCAAGCCCACCAGCGGACATCCCACCGGACGACGCCGCACCCGGCGTTCCCGACACCGCCGCTCCCCGCAACACCAGCGCACCGGCACCCGCATCGCGGAGCGCCGCACGCCCCATGCAGCGCAAGATGACTCCCGGAGCCGCGCGCACTCCCAGTGCGGCGCACCCCGCACGCCGCGCGGCTCCGGCCACTCCTCCGCCCCCCAAGGCGGAGAGCGGCCCGGCGGAAAGCGGTCGGGGGGAGGACGGACCACCACCGTCCTTCGGACCGCAATCAACCGCCGGGCCGCAGCCCCCCACCGCACCACAACCTCCTGCCGCGCCGGAGCTTTCTGCCGCGCCGGAGCCCTCCACCGCACCGCAGGCTTCTGCCGCGCCGCCGCCTTCCGCCGGGCCGCCGCCCTCCACCGCGCCGGAGCCTTCTGCCGGGCCGCCGCCCTCCGTCGCGCCGCAGCCTCCTGCTGGGCCGCAGCTCTCCGCTGCGCCGCCGCCTTCCGTCGCGCCGCCGCCCTTCGTCGCGCCGCCGCCTTCCGCTGGGCCGCGGTCTCCGGCTGGGCCGAGGTCATCTCGTCCGGCGGCCGGGCAGGGCGGGGGGACGCCCGCAAAGCCCCCCGCCGCGCCGCCGCCCACTTCTGCAGGCGGGACCTCGCGCACCGTCGCGGACCCGGCGCCCGAGACGGCCCCACCGCCCCGGACGCACCCGGCGAGGCCCAGCGCTGGGCTGCAGGCGGACGATCCCGCGCCCGCGTCGCCATCCACGCAGGCGGAGGCGAAGGCGGCGCCTGGAGCCGAGGACGCGGCCGAGGACGCGCCCGCCGGGCAGACGAAGGCCCGGCCCGAGCGCACGGCGCCCTCCGCGTCCAAGCCCTTGCCGCCTGTGCGGCGTGCCGGGCTGGGCGCACCGTTGCCCACCTCGTCGGCAGCCGGGCCCCCGGTCCAGCGCAAAGTCGCTCCCACTCCGCCCACGCCTGCGCGCGGCGGTGCTGAGCCCCCTGGAGGGGCACCGGCTGAGAAGCCTGCGCGTCCGCCGTCCGGAACCTCGCCGACCGGTGAGGCCCGTCCGATTCAGCGGAAGGGCGAGGCGTCGGCGACGGGGATCGCCCCTCCCGCGCCGACTGCGGAGCCGTCCCTACCTCCATCCGCGCCGCTGACGGAGACCTCAACGGCGCGACACGCGGAACCAAGTGCTCCTCCACGCGTCGGCTCCGACCGGCCGGAAGCGTCTCCACCGCAGGCCCGGGCCGACCAGTCCGCGCCTCCGTCCCCTGGCACCGCCCACGCGGTTCAGCGCCGGGCGGCGAAACCGTCCGGCGAAGGTGCGGCCTCGCGGATTCTCCCGCCGGCCGCCGGAGTGACGCGGCGGGCGGGCCTGGGTGCGCCGGTCCGGCGGCCCGCGGCAGGACCGGAAGCGATCGCCGCCTCACCTCCGACCCCGCCGGGGCTGGCCCTCACGCCCGTCCCGCACTCGCCTCATCACCCCGCCCCGGGCCCGACCCCGCCCGTGTCCCCGCCGCGCGCTCCGGCTCCGGGGACCACGCCGTCCGCGTCTCCACCCCGCGATCCGGTCTCGGGCACGAGCCCGCCCGGATCTCCGCAACCTGTCTCGGGCACGGGTGCTACGGATTCGGGTGTCGGTCCGCCCACGTCTCCGCCACGTGGTTCGGTTTCAGGTGCCGATTCTTCTGTGCCCTTGGCGCAGGGTTCCGGGGCGGGTGCTGGTTCGCGTGTGTCTCCGGCGCGTCGTTCGGGAAGGGGTTCCCGTCCGTCCATGCCTTTGCATGGTGAGCGTCGGGCCGTTGGTGGGGTGGACGAGGGCGGGCCGCGGCGCGCGGGTGTCGTCCGTCCGGTCTGGCGGACGGATGGTGTCGTCGTTCAGCGAAGTGTTCGGACGGCTGATCGCCGCGGTTCGGGTGCGGTGGTGTCTCCCGTTCCCCCGCGGCGGGTCGAGGTCGTCGGCGCGGCTCGGCCGGTCGCCCCTGCGCGGACGCCGGTTCAGCGTGTGGCGGTGAACCCGACCTTCGCCGCGTCATCTGTCCCGGTCGGCGGGGCGCCCGGAGGCGAACCGGCACTGCCGGTGCAGCGCCGGATGCCGGTGCCGGAGCGGCCGCTGGACATGGATCTGGAGCCGCGGCTCCCGGATCCGCCGGCGCCGCGACGGCGGGCGCCCCAGGCCGGGCGGACGCCCCAGAGCGCCCCGCCTCAGACCGCCCCGCCTCAGACCGCCCCGCCTCAGACCGCCCCGCCTCAGACCGCGCCGACCCGGGCCACGGCGACGGACCCCGTCGCGCGCCCGGTCGCGGGGCGCCGCGATGAAGGACGGCCGGACGCGCGCCGGCCCGAAGAGATGGACGTGGACGAGCTGGCCCGCCAGCTGCTGGGTCCGCTCGCGCGGTTGCTGCGTGCGGAGCTGCGGATGGACCGGGAGCGGGTCGGGCGCCTGCGCGACCCGCGGAACTACTGAACGGAGTGCACGATGCCCAAAGAGGATCCCGGGACGACGATCTGCTTCCGGCTCACCATCGACGGGGAGAGCCTGGGGGACTTCAACGGGTGCGACGGCCTCGCCGCCCAGGTGGACATCGAGCAGCGGGAGGAGGGCGGCAACAACGGGCACGTGTGGCAGCTGCCCTCCCGGGTGCGGCACTCCAACGTCCGGCTGACCAGGCCGATCACGAAGGAGACCGTCAAGGTGACGACCTGGATCTCCGCGGTCTCCACCGGGATCAGGCGGCCGACGGCGGAGATCGAGGCGCTGCGGCTCGACGGGTCGGTGGTGGCGCGCTGGAAGCTGCTCGAGGTCGTGCCGGTGAGCTGGACGGGGCCGACGCTGGATCCCGAGAGCCCGGCGGTCGCGACTGAAGTGCTGGAGATCGCGCACCACGGGTTCATGAGCTGATGAAGGGGAAGACGAGCCACGTCCGGGCGAAGCTCAGCATCCATGACCCGCCGGCGGGCAAGGGGACGAAGCCGGGCGGGCTCATCAAGGCGCTCAAGTTCCAGTTCAACCCGGCGGCGCTGGAGCTGACCAAGTCCGCCAACTGGCGCTCCAGCCCGGCGGTCGCGACCCGGGCCGGGGCGGAGGTGGAGTTCCTCGGCACCGAGCAGCAGAGCCTCGATGTGGAGATCTTCCTCGACTCCTCGGACGAGCCGGGAAACGGCAAGGTGCGCGACCAGGTGGAGGCGCTGTTCTCGTGCCTGCGGGCGGCGCCGTCGAGCCTGCCGAACCGGGCGTCGCCGCCGTGGGTCCTGTTCGAATGGGGCGAGTTCACCACCGTGCGGTTCGTCGCGTATGTGCGGCAGGTGAGCGCGTCCTACACGCTGTTCAGCTCCACGGGGGTGCCGATCCGCGCGACGTGCAGGGTCTCGCTTGAGGAGATCCCGCAGGACACGCCCAAGCAGAACCCGACGTCGGGGGCGCTGACCGCGCGCAGCGTCCACCGGCTGGTGGCGGGCGACACGCTGCAGTCGCTGGCGTGGCGCGAGTACGGCGACGCGATGGCCTGGCGGGTGATCGCCGAGGCGAACGAGATCGATGACCCGATGCGGCTGGCGCCGGGACGGGAGCTGCTGCTCCCCGCCGCCGACGAGATCCGGGCCTAGAGGGGGAATCGTGAGCTACACCAACGAGCTGCAGGTGACCGTCGGCCGCCACAGGCTGCCGAGCGAACTCGAGTCGAAGCTCGTCGAGGCGTGGGTGGACACCAGCGTGAACCTGCCCGCCTCTTTCCTGCTGACGTTCCGCGACAAGGAGCGGGTCCTGCTGGCGGACCTCGGGGCGACGCTCGGGTCCAAGGTGGTGCTGCGCGCCCTGGTCGTCGGTGCGGACGGGGGCGGGCCACTGTTCACCGGGGAGGTCACCGCGCTGGAGGTCGACTCCGACCGCACCGGGAAGTACACGATCGTGCGGGGCCATGATCCGGGGCACCGGCTCCTGCGCAACCGGCGGGTCGTGGGCTACAAGGAGATGACCGCCTCGGACATCGCCCGGAAGCTGGCCTCGCGGAACGGGTTGAAGGTCGACCGGATCGACCGGACCCCGATGAAGTACGACATGATCACGCAGGCGAACGTCACCGACTGGGAGTTCCTGACCAGGCTGGCCCAGGAGAACGGTGTCGAGCTCTACTTCTCGCCTGAGGGGAAGTTCCGGTTCGTCGAGCCGAAACCGGCGAAGAGCGCCCCCGGCAAGGGCGCCAAGGCCGGGTCCAGCCCGTACGTCCTGCGGTTCGGGGCCAACCTGCTGCGCCTGCGGGCCGGGGTCACCGCCTCGGACCAGCCGAGCACGGTACAGGTGCGCGGCTGGGACCCCAAGCGCAAACGGGAGTTCGCCGAGCCCGAGCCCGCGGCGGCCGCCGAGAGCCCCGAACTGTCCATCGGGCTGACCGGCGCCGCGGTGACCAAGGCGTTCGGGAAGGCCGAGCTGGTCGAGACCGGCGTGCCCTACGAGACGCAGGCGCAGGCCCGGGCGGCCGCGAAGGCGCTCGCCGCGGACGTCGGCTCCGCCCTCGCCGAGCTGGAGGCCGAGGTGCACGGCGACCCGAGGCTGCGCCCCGGGCTTCCGGTCGCGGTGAACGATGTCGGCCGGCCCTTCGAGGGCAAGTACACCGTCACCTCCGCCCGCCACATGTTCATGAGCGGGGAGGAGTACGTGACACGGCTGACGGTGTCCGGACGCCAGGACCGCTCGCTGTTCGGGCTGGCCTCCGGGGGCTCCGCGGCGCCCGCGCCGAGGCTGCCCGGGGTGGTGTCCGCACTCGTCACCGACAACGACGACCCGGAGCGCGAGGGCCGCGTCAGGCTGCGCTTCCCCTGGCTGGACAAGGACTACGTCAGCGACTGGGCGCGGGTCGTGCAGTTCGGCGGGAAGGGCGGCGGCGGGCTCCTCATGCCCGAGGTGAACGACGAGGTGCTGGTCGCGTTCGACCGGGGCGCCCTGGACCACCCCTACGTCATCGGCGGGCTCTACAACGGCGTCGACCGGCCGCCCAGATACCAGCGGATGCCGGTGGTCGCGCCGCGGCCGGGCGGAAAGGTCAACTGGCGCAGCGTGGCCTCGCGCACCGGCAACCGGATCGAGCTGCTGGACGCCCCAGGCCGGCAGGGCGTCACGATCTCCAGCGGCGACGACCTGATGTCGGTCACGCTGCGGGAGACCGGCACCCGGCTCGCCGTCACGAGCAACGGCTCCGTCGACATCTCCGGGGCCCGGGCGGTGATGGTCAGCGGCGGGGTCGTGACGGTCGACGCGCGGACGAGGCTCGATCTCCGGGCGCCGAACGTCGCCGTCACCGGGGCGAGCATCGCGCTCACCGGCGTGGTCCAGGTCCAGGGCAACCTCAACGTCAACGGGCTGATCACGCAGAACTTCAAGCCGGTCATGGTCATTCCTTGAGCGGGGTGCGGTGATGGGGGAGCAGTTCGTCGGCGCGGGCTGGGGGTTCCCGATGCGGGTCAGCGCGTCCGGCGGGATCGTCCTGGTCACCGGGGAGCGGGAGATCGAGGAGGCGATACGGCTGGTGCTGGCGACGGCGCCGGGCGAGCGCCCGACGCGGCCGGAGTTCGGCTGCGCGATCCACGACCTGGTGTTCGCGCCCGTCAACGAGGAGACCACGGGCCGCATCGCCTACGAGGTGCGCGGCAGCCTGGACCGCTGGGAGCCGCGCATCGAGGTCTCCGACGTGCGGGTGAGCGTGTCGCCCGACGACGGGTCGGTGCTGTTCATCGACGTCCGCTACGAGGTCCGCGGCACCAACAACCCGCGCAACCTGGTCTTCCCGTTCTACGTGATCCCGTCGCACGAGGAGCCGCCGCCCGGGGAGCCGCCGCCCGGGGAGCCGCCGCCCGGGGAGCCGCCGCCCGGGGATCCGGCAACCGGCGGCGGCGTCCCGCAGTACGCCGTCCCGTCTTCTCCCGAGAGCGAAGGCTGATGCCCCTTTCCGCGCCCAACCTCGACGACCGGCGCTTCCAGCAGTTCGTCGACGACGCCAAGCGCTACATCCAGCGGCGCTGCCCGGAGTGGACGGACCACAACGTCTCCGACCCGGGCGTGACGCTGATCGAGGCCGTCGCGCACATGGTCGACCAGCTCGTGTACCGGCTGAACCGGGTGCCGGACAAGAACCATGTGGCGTTCCTCGACCTGCTCGGCATCACGCTGCTGCCGCCCGCCGCCGCCCGCACCGATGTGACGTTCTGGCTGTCGGCGCCGCAGGAGGAGGACGTCGTGCTGCCCGCCGGGGTGGAGGTCGCGACGCGGCGCACCGAGCACGAGGACGCCGTCGTGTTCGCCACCGAGCGCGACCTGCGGGTCGTGCCGTGCGAGCTGGCCGCGGTCGCGGTGCAGCCCGAGGGCGGGACGACGGCCGACCACACCGCCGACGTCCGGGGCGGGCAGGACTTCGCGTGCTTCTCCGCCGCGCCCCGTCCGGGGGACGTGCTCGCGCTCGGGCTGTCGGCGGCGGTCCCGTCGTGCGCGGTGCTGATCCGGCTGGACAGCCGGGTCGACGGCGTCGGCGTCGACCCGCGGCAGCCGCCGCTGCGCTGGGAGGCGTGGACGGGCGAGGGCTGGCGGGAGTGCGAGGTCGCCTCCGACGGGACCGGCGGCCTGAACCGGTCCGGTGAGGTGGTCCTGCACGTGCCGGACGGGCACGTCATGTCCCGGCTCGGCGCCCAGGAGGCGGGCTGGCTGCGCTGCCGGGTGACGGAGCCGCTGCCCGGCCAGCCGTTCTATTCGGTGTCGCCGACCATCAGGCAGGCGGAGGCCGCGACCGTCGGCGGCACGACCGGGGCCGTCCACGCCGAGACGATCCGGGACGAGGCGCTCGGCGAGGCGGCGGGCGTCCCGGGAGAGCGGTTCCGGACGGAGCACGCCCCCGTGGTGGCCGGCGACCCCTCGCTCGTGCTGGAGTCGTCCGAGGGCGGCGGCTGGCGGGAATGGGAGGCCGTCGAGCACTTCGCCGCGTCCGGGCCCGCCGACCACCACTTCCGGCTCGACGCGGCGACCGGCGAGATCGCGTTCGGCCCGGCGGTCCGCACGCCGGACGGCGGGCTGCGGCAGTACGGCGCCGTCCCGGACAAGGGCGCGGTGCTGCGCGCGCGCCGGTACCGGACGGGCGGCGGCCGCGCCGGCAACGTGGCGCGCGGGGCGCTGAGCGTGCTGCGCACGTCCGTCCCGTACGTCACGCAGGTCGAGAACCGGGAGGCCGCGCGCGGCGGGGTCGACGCCGAGACCCTGGAGGAGGCCAAACGGCGTACGCCTGTCGCGCTGCGCGCCCAGGACCGTGCGGTGACCGCGCGCGACTACGAGGAACTGGCCCGCCGCGCCGCGCCCGACACCGCCCGGATCCGCTGCCTGCCGGTGGACGAGGCGGGCACCGGCGCGGTCCGGGTCCTGGTGGTGCCGCAGGCGGTGCCCGACCCGGGCGGGCGGCTCCGGTTCGAGCAGCTCGTCCCCGGCGACGACCTGCTGCGCCGGGTCACCCGCTACCTGGACGACCGGCGCCCGATCGGGATACGGCTGGCCGTGGGCCCGCCGTTCTACCAGGGCGTCACGGTCGTCGCGACGGTGCACGCGTTCGCCGCCGCCGAGGGCGAGGCCGTCCGCCGCGCGGCGCTGGACGCGCTGTACGCCCACCTCGACCCGCTGACCGGCGGCTCCGACGGCCGGGGCTGGCGGTTCGGGCGCCCGCTGCAGGCGGGCGAGGTCTTCGCCGTGCTGCAGCGCGTGCCCGGGGTCGAGCTGGTCGACGAGGTGCGCCTGCACGCCGCCGACCCGCTGACCGGCAAGCGCGGCGACGCGTCCGACCGGATCGACCTGGACGCCTCCGCCCTGGTGTTCTCCTACGACCACAAGGTCCGGGTGCTCGGAGGGGCGTCATGAGGGGCGCCGTCGACGGGCCGCGGTCGCCGCATCCGCTCGGTCCGCGGCTGCCCTCGGTGTTCGCGGACGACGACCTCGCCCAGCGCTTCGTGGCCGGTCTCGACGACCTCCTCGCCCCGCTGCTGACGGTGCTCGACAACCTGGAGGCGTACTTCTCGCCCGCGCTGGCCCCGCTCGACTTCGTCGGCTGGCTGGCCGGCTGGGTAGGCGCCGAGCTGCACGGCGACGAGACGGAGCCGCAGGCCCGCGCCGCCGTCGCGAAGGCGACGGGGCTGCACCGGCTGCGCGGCACCCGGCACGGCGTCGCCGCGGCGGTCCTGATGGCGTTCGGCGAGACGCCGGAGATCGTCGAGAGCGGCGGCGCGGCCTGGTCGGAACGTCCGCTCGGGGCGTTCCCGGGCGAGCCGGAGCCGCGCCTTGAGGTGTTCCTGCGGGTCGCGAACCCGTCCCGGGTGGACGAGCGGCGGCTGGACGCGCTCGTCGCGGCCGTCCGTCCGGCTCACATCCCCTACGCCGTGCACGTTCTGAAGAAGGGAACAGGGCAGTGACCTCGACCGGAGTTTGCGTCGACTGCGGGGCCACCGGTCAGGGCGGCTCGTTCTGCGACCGCTGCGGCGCCGTGCTGAACTGGACACCGCCACGCGGCACCCCCCGGCCGGCCCCGGCGGAGCAACGCTCCGAGCAGCGCCCCGGACGCCCCGGCACACCCGGCGGCCGTCCCGTGCCCCCGCCCGACGTTCCGCAGGATCGTCGCGTCGCTCCGCTGCCGCAGAATCCGCCACCGGCGCAAGAACCGCCCCCCGCGCAGGGCCGGCCACCCGCGCAGGAGGGGCCACCCGCGTGGGGGGAGCCGCCGCCCGCGCAGGACGAGCGCGCCCGGCGGCTGCTGATCCCGGTGGCTCCGGAGAACCGGCCCGCTCCCGTCCCCCAAGGGCCGACGCCTGTCCTGCCGGGCCGTCCGGAGGCGGCCCGGCCGCATGTGCGAACGGGGCGGGCGGACATGTCCGGCGGTGTCCCCTGCCCCTGGTGCGACACCCCGAACCCGCCCGGCCGGCACTTCTGCCGCCAGTGCGCGATGCGGCTGACCGCCGCCGGCAAGGACGGGTTCCGCACCCGCACCTGGTGGCAGCGGATCTTCCACGGCGAACGGGACGGGGAGGCGCCCTGGGCGGAGGAGCGGCCGAGGCTGCGCCGCGGCCCCGGCAACCTGCTGACCGTCGTAGCGCTGGTCATGGCGGGCGTCGCGCTGGCCGTGACGGTCGCGGTGAAGGCCGACGACGTGGCCGGCGGGGTCGTCGACCACTTCGTCAAGCGGGCACCCGTACCGCCGAACGGGACGACGGCGTCGCACTCCGACCCGAACCACGGACCCAAGCTCGCGATGGACGGCCTCAGCAACACCTTCTGGGGCACCGGACTCGGGGGCGGCGGCCAGGGCGCCTTCCTGGAGGCGTCGTTCTCCCAGCCCCGCCGCCTGCTCAACGTGATCATCACTTCGGGGATCTCGAAGCAGCCCGACCAGTACGCCACCCAGGGCCGCCCGCAGATCCTGGACGCGACGGTCTTCTCCTCCGATGGGAAGAGCAGGACCACGGCGCTGCGGCTCGACGACGCCCCGGGCCCGCAGAAGCTCAAGCTCCGCGGCGACAACGCCGTGCGGGTCAGGCTGACGATACGTTCCGCCTACGGGGCCGCCCCCGACCGGCAGGTCTGCATAGCGGAGGTGGAGTTCTTCACCCGGTCCACCGTCAAGACCCTGTGATGGGGTCAGACCTTGCAGTTGGCGTTCAGGTAGCGCAGGACGGCGGTGACGCGCCGGTCCGCCGTACTGTCGGGGTCGAGGTTGAGCTTGGCGAAGATGTTGCGGATGTGCTTGTGGACGGCTCCCTCGGTGACGACGAGCCGTCCGGCGATGGCGGTGTTGCCCAGGCCCTCGGCCATCAGGGCGAGCACCTCCAGCTCCCGGGGCGTCAGGCCGTCCAGCGTGCTGCCGGCGCTGGAGCGCTTGAGCAGCTGCGCGACGACCTCGGGGTCGATGGCCGTGCCCCCGCCCGCGACCCGGTGCAGCGCGTCGAGGAACTCCTCGACGCGTCCGACCCGCTCCTTGAGCAGGTAGCCGATCCGGTGGCCGCCGGCGTGGAGCAGCACGGTCGCGAACGCCTGCTCGACGTAGGCCGACAGCACGAGCACGGCCAGATCCGGATGGCGCCGCCGCGCCTCGACCGCGGCCCTGATGCCCTCGTCGGTGTGGGTCGGCGGCATCCGGACGTCGACGATGGCGATGTCGGGACGGTACTCGTCGACGGCCGCCAGGAACGCGTCCGCGTTCTCGGCGGTGGCCACCACGTCCAGCGACTCCGCGCGCAGCAGCAGCGCCAGCCCCTCGCGCAACAGGGGGTCGTCCTCGGCGATCACGATCCGCATGGGAGCTCCACATCGAGGGTCGTCGGCCCGCCGGGCGGGCTGGTCAGGGTGAGGTGGCCGTCGTGCGCCTCGATCCGGCCGCGGATCCCGGCGATGCCCGAACCGCCGCCCGCGTCGGCGCCGCCGACGCCGTCGTCCTCGATCCTCAGCCGCAGGTGGGCGCCCTGGCGGCGCACGGTCACCTGGGCGCGCCGCGCCCGGCTGTGCCGGGAGACGTTGGTGAGCGCCTCGGCCGTGACGAAGTACGCGGTCGCCTCGACGGAGGCGGCGCACCTGCCCGGCACGTCGACGTCCACCTGGCAGGGGACGCCGCAGTTCGCGGCGAGCCCTGCCAGCGCGCCGGCGAGGCCGCGGTCGTCCAGGACGGGCGGCAGGATGCCGCGCACGACCGTGCGGAGCTCGGCCAGCGCCTGCTCGGCCGCGTCCTGGGCGCGCTCCAGCATGACGAGCGCGCCCGCCGGGTCGCGGTCGAGCGCGCGGCGGGTGGCGCCGAGCAGCACGGTGACGCCGACCAGCCGGTTCTGCGCGCCGTCGTGCAGGGAGCGCTCGATGCGCCGCAGCTCCGTCGCGTGGGCGTCCAGCGCGGCGGCGCGGGTGGCCGACAGCTCGGCGACCCGCAGCGACAGGTCGGTGTCGGACGTGGCCGCCAGGAGCCGCCGTCCCGGCCACGCCTGCAGCCGGGCCATGGCCGGCGCGAGCAGCACGAACACCGCGGCCAGCCCGAGGCCGAGGATCGTGACCAGCAGCGCGTCGGAGTCGCTGTCGACCCTCCAGGACACGCCGGTGAGCTCGGTGTCCGGCGGGGGCAGGAACCGCCACCACAGGGGGTAGGTGATGTCCTGCACGGACGAGATCGGGAGTGTGATAGCCAACGCGCTGAAGGCCAGGCCGACCGTCCCGTGCACGAACACCCAGCACAGCTCGCGCCGGACACCGGTGTCGGCCAGCGCGTCGCGGACGCGGGACGGCGCGGGCCCGGGGCCGATGATCTCCGGGCCCCAGCGCGACAGCCGGGCGCGCTCCCGGGACGCCACGGCCCGTACGGCGTGCGGCACGCTGGGTGCCACCAGGAACCCCACGCCGACGACGCATAACAGCGCGACCGCCGTGCCCCACGCCATCGCGACGAACGCCAGCAGGGCCGTGCCGAGCCCGCCGACGAGATGCTCCAGGGCGTCCAGGACGGCCCGCGCGCGCTCGGAGAATGCACTTCCGGTCCGCCGGGGGATCTCCGGCCCGTCCGCCACCATCCGCACCCTCCTCGCGCCGACAACTCTAGGACGATTGGTTGCAAATCGCCCCACAAGCGTCGCGGGAGTACAGCCTGCTATACCACGGAGGACAGGTGAGCTGGATAGTGTGCGGATTTTGTGGTTCCTAAAGTGATTCGCGGAAACCGGAACCCCGCACCCCGGAGCACAAGATGAACGATTCTCACAGTAGCCCGGAGCCGCCGACCTCCCCCGCCGCGGCCCCGGACGCGCGCAGCGGAGCCGTCCGTCCGGTGCTGTGGGTGCTCCTGGTGCTCTGCGCGGCGGGCGACATGGTGGCGTGGCGAAGCGGCGTAGGCGCCGTGATCAGCCTGTCACTCGGCCTGGCCGCCCTAGCCTGCGCCGCCGCCCTAATAACCCACCACTACCGAAACCGCCCCACCTGACCACGCCCACCAGACGGCATGGAAACGACCTGTCGGCGCCGACAACCCCTGATCGCACATTGAACGCTGTCGATTAGGGCGGGCAGATGACCGGGGGCCTTGTCGGTGCGTCCCTGGGAGGGGCGACGTTCCAGCGCTGGACGCTGCGACCGGTCCCTCCGAGCAGGACAGGGCTCGTGGTCGACCCTCCGTGAGGGCTACATCTGTTTCGTGGCGGCCTCTCGCCTCCGTCAGTTGTCCGTCACCCTGGGAAACACCGTCCGTCACCGGCCGAGTCGCTGTCGCGCCGGGTTCCGCTCAAGGGCGAGTCGGCTTCATCCCCTTCGACTAGGCGATACGGCGCTGTCTGTGGCCGCTGGTGACAGTCGTTTCTTACCCCGGGGCGGCCGGTGGTTCGTCGAGTACTCGAACGCAGGAGCGATATCACCCTGTGTGGTCGCTGTGGCACGCTCGGCTATGGCAGCCGCCGTATCCGACAGCGAGCAGGGAGTCGTCATGGGCCGACGTGCACGGAAAGTGATGATGGTGGGGACGGCCGGGGTGTTTCTCGGCGGCGTTCTAACGTGCGCCGGGACGGCTCAGGCGGCGGGGCCGGCCATCGCGGCCAGGCAGGGATACGTCTGCGACCGGACCTATCAGGGCAACAAGGGCAAGGGCTGGGGCGTCGCCCACTGCGAGGCCGTCAACGGCGCTCCCGAGCAGGGCGAGATTCGCGGCGCCTTCCTGATCGACTCCCGGAACGGCACCGACCACACCTTCGTGTGCAGGGACCTCTCCCCGGACGGCTACCCGTCCGGCAACGCGGAGCTCCCCCGCAAGGTCTACGGCTTCTACTGCGAGGCCATCTGAGTCCGGGCAAGGGACGAAAGGAGTGAGCATGGGCTCGACCAAGGGGCCGGACTGGCGTGACCGCCGGCTGACACCGCAGGACATCTCGGCGTTCATGGGCGGCGGCGAGGAAGGCGAACGCGAGCGCGCCCAGTCCCGCGAGGGCGGCGAGCAGCAGCGGAGCAAGGCGACGCACGAGGAGAAGGCGCCGGAACTGCACGTGTGCATGGGCCTCAACTCCTGCCAGGGGCATGGCCGCGGCGGGTCGGGCGCGATGGCCGGCATGGGGGAGTGCGCGACGGTCTTCCACGAGTGCCACGGCGCCAACGAATGCAGGGGCCAGGGCGGCTGCGGATACACCGGGCACGAGGGCGAGCAGTCCCTTCCCGGCGCGCAGGAGTGCCGCTACTCCGGAAGCTGCGCCACCCCGATCAACATCAGCCGGATCCACGCGGCCGGGCCCTACCGGGGCACGAGCGTGTGGAAGCGGGCCCGGAAGGTCTTCGAGCAGCGCATGTACGAGGCGGGCGTGCCGTTCGGCCCGTCGCCGGGTGAGGGCTTCCCCGACGACGTGGTGCCCGTCTACGAGCCGCCGCGGAAGAACGCCAAGTGACCAGCGAGGCGGTGGCCGTTCCAGGCGGCGCCCGGCCGGCCCCCGGCGGGCACGGCCTGGGGCTGGGCCTCGGGCTGCGTGCGCAGCACCTGCCCCACGTGCTCGACGAATGGCCCGCGGTCGGCTGGTTCGAGATCATTTCCGAGAACTTCATGGATTCGGGTGGCTACCCCCGCCACGCCCTGGACCGGATCGCCGAGCGGTACCCGATCGTCATGCACGGCGTGTCCATGTCGATCGGCAGCACCGACCCGCTCGACATGGACTACCTGCACCGGCTGCGGGGGCTGGCCGAGGGGGTCGGGGCGCTGTGGGTGTCCGACCACGTGTGCTGGACGGGCGTCGCGGGCGTGAGCACCCACGAGCTGCTGCCCGTCCCGTTCACCGAGGACACGCTGCGGCACATGGCCGGCCGCGTCGGCGTCGTCCAGGACGTGCTGGAACGGCCCCTCGTCCTGGAGAACCCCAGCACCTACGCGGCTTTCGCGAACTCGACGATGACCGAGTGGGAGTTCCTGGCGCGGCTGTGCGAGGAATCGGGCTGCGAGCTGCTGCTCGATGCCAACAATGTGTACGTCTCCGCGGTCAACCACGGCTTCGACCCGGAGGAGTACGTGCGGGAGTTGCCTCACGAGCGGGTGCGGCAGATCCATCTCGCCGGCCACACCGACCTCGGTACCCATCTGATCGACACTCATGACCGTCCGGTCAGCGCGCCGGTGTGGGATCTGTACCGGCTGGCGGTCGAACTCGCCGGGCCGACGCCGACGCTCCTGGAATGGGACGAGCACATCCCGCCGTTCCCCGAACTGCTCGGCGAACTGCGCAAGGCGGAGCGTTACCGGGTGAACGATGGCTGACCCGCCGGCACCGTCGCTGGAGCAGGCGCAGCACTGGCTCCAGGACGCCATCACCCGCCCCGGCGATCCCGCCGTCCCGGCCGCCGCGATGCTCGCCGGGGCGGGGCCGCTGACCGCGGAGCACGGGCTCGCCATCTACCGCAACGGCTACCGCAAGCGCCTGCTGGAGGCGATGCGGCGGCTTCACCCGGCCCTGTGCGTCCTGCTCGGCGCGGAGCTGTTCGACGAGTTCGCCACCGACTACCTGGACGCTCGCCCTTCGCGCTCCTACACGCTGGCCCGCCTCGACGAGGGCTTCGCCGACCACCTGACCGCCCGCCGCCCCGACTGGGACGCGCCCGCCGCGCGACGCGAGGCGTGGATCGACGTACTGATCGACCTGGCACGCTACGAGCGCGTCCACGCCGAGGTCTGTGACGGCCCCGGCGTCGAGGGCGAGCCGTCCCCCGGCGTAAACGGCCATGCGGGCGCCGCCGGCCGCGCCGACGCCGCCGGCGCCACCGTCGTGATGCCGGCCCCGTGCCTGCGGCTGATGCGGGTGTGCGCGCCCGTGCACCGCTACCACGCCGCCGTCCGCGCGGGTGAGCGGCCGGCGCCGCCGTCCCCGCGGCCGACGTGCCTGGCGATCTCGCGGCGCGACTACCGCGTCACCGTCACCCCGCTCGCCCCCGACGTGTTCGTGCTCCTGGACGCCCTTGCCTCCGGGACGTCCCTCGAAGCCGCGGCTCACACCGCATCGATGGTCCGCGCTGACGCGCGTGTGCGTCTGCGGGCGTGGATCACACACGGATGGCTGCGGCCCGTCCTGCGCGAGCCCGTCGTGCGCGAGCCCGTCCTTCGCCACTGTCCCGAACCCCGGACCATGCCTCCGGCCCCGCCCCACGTTCCGTCACAACACGAGGAGACGTCGCCATGAGCACCAGCGCCGCCAGTCAATCGACAGTCTCGATGCCGAAGGTGCTGAACGCCCACCCGGTCGACCCCGCCGCCGGGATCAGTACCAAAGAGGAGCTCCGCAACCACCTCATCCAGGCCGCGGCCGTGGAAATGCAGACGATCCCGATGTACCTGTACGCCGGCTACTCGATCGCCGGGCAGGGCACCTCGCGCTGGAGCCCCGGCATGAGCGCGCAGCGGCTCATCCGCAGCATCGTCATCGAGGAGATGCTGCACCTCTGCCTGGTGCGGAATCTTCTGGTCGCGATCGGCTGCGGAGACCAGGTGAAGTTCTACGACGAGAACTTCATGCCGGACTTCCCCGAGTACATGCTGCACCGCCATCCGCCGCTCCTGCTGACCCTCCGGCGGTGCACCAAGGACCTCGTCCGCGACGTCTTCATGGCGTTCGAGAGGCCCGACCCCGCGCCCGATGAGGGCGTCGCGCCCGCGGGCCAGTACCAGACGATCGGCCAGTTCTACGAGTCGCTCCGCAAGGGCGTGGAGAAGCTCAGCAACGATCCCAAGGCGAACCTCTGGAAGGACAACCGGCGGGAGGTGCAGTATGTGTCGGCCTACTGGAACAAGGACGGCGGCGGCGCCCCCATGCTCATCGAGGACTACGCGACGGCCGAGAAGGCCCTGAAGGTCATCGTCGAGCAGGGCGAGGGCGCCAAGACCGGTCAGCACACCGTGCCGATCGACCCGGTCAACCCCAAGCCCGGGCTGGACGAGCTCCCGCACTACACCAAGTTCGAGCGGATCGCCGACGGCATCGAGCCCATCGGGCCGATCTGGAACGTCCCGGACGACCCCCAGTTCTTCATGTACGAGGAGAACGAGACCGCCAACGCCCTCAGCAAGCTCTTCAACGCGGCGTACTGCTACGTGCTGCACCTGATCGACGTCCTCTACGAGACCTCCGGCGCGGACGTCCGTCCCGGTGCCACCAGCGAGCGCTGGAAACTGGAGCGCATGTTCATCTCGGCGATGCAGGGCGTCCTGGCCAATATCGCCGAGCTCATGGTCACGCTCCCGCTCGGCCCCGATCCATTCGGCGGCACCGAGGAACTGCAGATGGCGCCCACGTTCCAGTACGTCGAACTGCCCGAGACCGGGAAACTGCAGCACCTCATCGACCTGTGCGACAAGGCCATCACGCATGCCCCGCAACTGGGCGGCGACAACAGCGTCCGGTGGCTGCTCGCAAAGATGCCGGACGTGTAGCCCGCACCGTTGCAGCCATGCCAGTGCCCGAGCTGGGCGGATCACCTGCCGATCGAGCCGGTTCTGCGCTCGTGGTCGGTCAGGCCATTGCGGTACCGGCGTGACGGCTTCACCTTGCGGCCGATCCATCGCAGCCCGTGCAACCAGCTGTCGGCCCGGCTAAGCAGGGCATCGCCCTCTGAACGACGGCTCCCACACCACGGGCGTGGCGGCTCCGGCGTGCGCGGCGGTCGCAGGCACGGCAGGGCGGCGAGGCGCCCCCGTAACGTGTCGTCGTGACCGCGCCCCCGGGTCGTTGGCGATCACCAGATCGGCTCTCCGCGCCAGCGCCAGCGCGGGGGCCAGGTCGAGCGCGCCGGGTTCTTCGGGGTTGGGGAACGCGACGGTCGGGAAGTCGGGGTCGGGGAGCCGACGTTCAGGGACGACACCGCGTCCAGGTAGCGGCCCGGCCCTCGGTGGACGGGCCAGCGGAGGTCCAGCGGCAGGTCGTCCACGCGGCCGACGGCGTCGATCGCCCGGTCGTCGCCGCCGTCCAGGATCGCGCGGAGTTCGGTGCGGGTCTCCGGGTCCGGGTCCTGCGCCAGCCACTCCTCGGCGTCCCGGCGCAGGTCGCTCACGGCATCGCTCACAGCTTCGCCAGGACGGTCGCGAGGAGGGACCCCATCCGGCCGGCGGACGCGCGTCCCGCCGCCAGGACCTCCTCGTGGTCGAGGGGCTCCTCCGACAGACCGGCCGCGATGTTGGTGACCAGCGAGATCCCGAGGACGTCGGCGCCGCCGCGCCGGGCCTCGATCGTCTCCAGGACGGTCGACATGCCGATCAGGTCCGCGCCCAGCGTGCGGAGCATCCGGATCTCGGCGGGCGTCTCGTACGTCGGGCCCCGCAACGCCGCGTACACCCCCTCCGACAGCGTCGGGTCGACCTCCCTCGCGAGGGTCCTGAGCCGTCCCGAGTAGGCCTCGGTCAGGTCCAGGAACGTCGCGCTGGTCAGCGGATTCGCGCCCGACAGGTTCAGATGGTCGGAGATCAGCACCGGCTCGCCGACCTTCTGGTGCTCGGGCCGCAGCCCGCCCGCCGCGTTGGTGAGCACCATCGTCGGCACCCCGGCGGCCAGCGCCGTCCGGACCGGATGGACGACCGCGTCGACGCCGTGCCCCTCGTACAGGTGCGTCCGGCCCAGGAACACCAGGGTGCGGCGCCCGGCGACGTCCACGACCCGGACGCGTCCCGCGTGCCCTTCGGCGGCCGGGGGCGCGAAGCCCGGCAGCTCGGTGACCAGCAGGTCGGCGGACGGGGTGCCGAGCGCGTCGGCGGCCGGGACCCAGCCCGAACCCATCACCAAAGCGACGTCGAAGGAGTCCACGGACGCGCGAGCGCGCAACTCATCCGCGGCAGCTCGCGCCAATGCGAAGGCGTTCATGTGCGCACCAGAGTTCCGGAGCGGGCGACGATCTTCCCGCGCTTCATGACGAGCGTTCGTTGCGGTGGGGTCACGACGATCTCGCCGATCGCTTCTCCGGGGAGGACGACGAGATCGGCGACGTCCCCGGGCTTGAGGTCGCATGGCGGGGCGCCGAGGACCTCGCGGCCCAGGGTCGTGCCCATGGTGACCGCGAACTCCAGGTCTTCGTCCCTGCGCCAGTAGCGCTTGTAGGCCATGAACATCGCCCTGGAGAGGATGTCGCCTTCGCCCCACGGCGACCAGCGGCTTCGGGCGGAGTCGGAGCCGAGGCACATCCGCACGCCCATCGCGTGCAGGGCCTTGACGTCGGGCACCGGCAGGAGCCCGTGCACGCCGACGGCGACGGCGATGTCCGCGTCGGCGAGCACCGAAACCAGCCGCTCGAACTGCGGCGGTGTCGGTTCGGCCAGGCTGAACACGTCGCAGAGGCTGACCTTGCCCTGCATGCCCAGTGCCTTGACCCGCTCGGCGATCCGCTCGATGAGCCAGATGCCGAGCTCGCCGGACTCGTGCGCGTGGAAGTCCACCGGTACCTGGTACTTCTCGGCGAGGCCGAAGACGATGTCGAGCTGGCGTGCCGCGTCGCCGTCGACGCCGGCGGGGTCCAGCCCGCCGATGGCGTCGGCTCCGGCGCGCAGGGCTTGTTCGAGCAGTTCGGCGGTGCCGGGCTTCCGCAGGATGCCAAGCTGGGGGAACGCGACGATCTGCAGGTCCGCGAGGTCGGCCATCTCCTCGCGCACCTGGAGCAGGCCGTGGACGCCGTCGAGGCCGATTTCCGGGGCCACGTCGGTGAAGGTCCGGATGGACGTCGAGCCGTAGGCGACGCACATGTCGAGGAAGGTGCGCGCCCGGGTGGCGACCGGGGTCGTGGTCTCCGCCCACTGCCGCAGCTGGTCGTCGAACATCTGCTCCATGGTGATCGGCTCCGACGTACGCCGGACCCACGGCTCGCCCCACAGGCTCTTGTCGGCGTGGGCGTGGCCGTCGACGAAGCCCGGCAGGACGATCTGCCCGGCGAGCTCTTCGACGTGGTCGGCCGGGCCGAGGTCGGCAGGCGGCTGTGTGCCGACGGCGTGGATCGTCCCGTCGGCGACGGTGATGACCTGCGGGTCGCCGGCGCCGTTCACACGGACGTTGGACAGGATGATTCTCGACATGATTCGCCTTCTCATACGTCCCGGAGTCCGGGACCGTAATTGGTCGTGCCTTGCGGTTATTCGAGGCGGCTGAGCGCGATGTCCTCCAGCGCAGCGGCCAGGCGGTAGGCCATGAGCGAGGCCAGCAGGACGATGGCGACCCCGCCCCAGACGAAGTCGTAGTCCGACAGGGTCGCGGCGACGGTCATGGAGGCGCCCAGCCCGTAGCCGGTGGCGAGCCATTCCGCGACCATGGCCGCGCCGATGGACAGCGGCAGCGCGATCTTGACCGAGGCCAGCAGCGCCGGCAGCGCGTACGGGATGAGCAGCTTCGTCAGGTGGTGCCTGCGCCCCGCTCCGACGGCGGTGAGCAGGTCCACGGCGCTGCGCGGGACCGCTCTCATCGCGAGCAGGACGTTGACGAGGATCGGGAAGAACGTCATCACCGCGATCAGGACCGTCACGGCGACGATCCCCCGCCCGAACATGAGCGCGAGCAGCGGCATCGCGGCCACGATCGGGATCGACCGGAGGGCGATCGAGATGGGCATCAGCACCCGCTCGATCACCGGGAACTCGTGCGCGACCACCGCCATCGCCACCGCGAGGACCAGCCCGACCAGGAACCCGACGCCGGCGTCGCCGAGGGTGCGCAGCAGCGACGACAGCATGTACGGCAGCGGCGCCTCCGCCTCGCCGGAGGCGGTGACCAGCTGGGTGTCGCCGGTGGCGAAGTAGGGCCCGACCTCCAGCGGGCCCCGCGCGACCTCGGTGCCGCCCGGGACGACGAGGACGAGCAGCCACCAGCCGAGCACGACGCCCGCCAGCGTCCCGACCGCGGCGAAGGCGGCGCGCAGCACCCGGGCGGCCCGGCGCGCGTCGCGCCGGCCGGGGCGGGCCGCCCGCGCGTCGAGGACGGTGTCCGCCGAGCGGGTCCACGGCAGGATCAGCCGCACGATCAGCGGCAGTACCAGGAACGCGACGGCGGCCAGTAGCGAGGTCACGATCGCCAGGCCCCAGGCGCGGGGGACGTCGAACGCGCCCTGGGCCTGGATCATCGCGACCCCGAGCCCCTCCTCGCCGCCCATGTACTCCCCGATGATCGCGCCGAGGATGGCGCTGGGCGCCGCGACCTGGAGGCCGCCGACGAGGCTCGGGATCGCGGCGGGCAGCCGCACCTTGCGGATCACCGTCCACTCCGAGCCGCCGGCGGCGCGCACCACGTCGACCGAGGTCCGGTCGACGCTGCCCAGGCCGAGGATGGCGGCGACCAGGGTGGTGAAGACCACGGCCTGGGCGGCGAGGATCACGCTCGGGATGTTGCCGCGGAAGGCGATCGCGAGCAGCGGGGCGATGGCGATGAGCGGCAGCGCGATGGCGCCGACCGCGACCCGCTCGAAAAGTGCCTGAACGCGGGGGAAAGGTAGCGTGCACAGCGCCAGCGCGATCGCTATGCCGTTGCCCCAGAGGTACCCCTGCAACGCGGACGACATGGTGACGGTCGCGTTCGGCACGTAGTAGCCGGCGTCGTCCCGCATCTGCGCGAGCACGTCGGCGGGCGGCGGCACCAGCGACCCGAGCCCGCCGAGCGACATCACCTGCCACGCGATGACCAGGACCGCGACCGTCAGAAGCGGCGGGACGACGTGCCGCAGGCCCGCGATGCGAGTCCGGGCGCCCAGGCGCGCGGTGCGGGGCCGGGCCGCGGTGCTCATGGGGCGGTCCCGTTCTCGCGGCTGGTGAACAGCTTCTCCGACAGCTCGTCGCACAGCGCGTGGAACGCGGTGTCCTGCAGGATCTCGGGCGTGCGCGGCCTGGGCAGGTCGACGCGGACGACGTCGAGGATCGTTCCAGGACGGGGTGACATCAGAACGACGGTGTCCGAGAGCAGCACGGCCTCGGCGATGCCATGGGTGACCAGCACCGTGGTCGTGCCCCGCTCGGCCCAGATCCGTTGCAGCTCGAAGTTGAGCCGCTGCCGGGTCAGGTCGTCCAGGGCCCCGAACGGCTCGTCCAGCAGCAGGAGTTCGGGGTCGGTGACCAGGGACCGGGCCAGCGACACCCGCTGGCGCATGCCTCCGGACAGCTGCGACGGCCGCGCCTTCTCGAACCCCGTGAGGCCGACGAGCCGGATCAGGTCGGCGACCGCGGCGCCGTCGCGGCGACCGGCCACCTCCTGCGGGAGCCGGATGTTCGCCTCCACGCTCCGCCACGGCAGCAGGCCCGCGTCCTGGAACGCGATGCCGACGCCGTGCCCCTCGCGCAGCTCGCGCGGCGTCCGGCCGTGGACCGTGACAGTCCCGGCGGTGGGCGTCTCCAGGTCGGCCAGCATCCGCAGGACCGTGGACTTGCCGCACCCGGACGGCCCCAGCAGCCCGACGAACTCGCCGCGGCGCGACTCGAAGGAGAACTCGCGCAGCGCCTCGACCGGCGCCCCTTTCCCGGCGAACGTCTTCTTCAGGCCGCTCGTGCGAATCCCTTCGGGGCTCTGGGCGCCGTCTGTGGTGGCGCGGGCCTTCTCGGTGTCCGGCAGCGTTCTCTCCTCCGGCATGGCGGGCCTCATCCCCCGAGCAGCTCGTTGGTGAACAGCGACCTGTCGAGCTTGATCCCGATGCTGGTCAGGCTCGTGATCGTCTCCTCGATGAGCGCGTCCGACATCCAGAACAGCCCCTTGGCCCCGGTTCCGGACCCGTCACCCTTGACGTACGGCGCGATGGCGGCGAGCGACTTGGCCTGCTCGTCGAGCTTCAGGCCGAGCTTGGCGCCGTACCTCTTGATGATCACGTCGGCGGCGTGCTGCTGGTCGCGCAGCGCCGCCTCCCAGCCCAGCCTGCTGGCCGTCATGAACTTGCGGGCGCGCTCGCGGGCGGCGGGGTCGTCCAGCGTCTTCTGGGACGCGAAGAAGACGCTCTGCATCCGGTTGAACCCGAAGTCGGCCAGCGGCATCACGTGCGTCCTGACCCCGCGCAACGCCAGCGACACGGGCTGGTTGGACGCGAATCCCCAGATGGCGTCCACCTCGCGGGCGGCGAGCGGCGCGGGATCGAACTGGATCGGCACCAGCTTCACCTTGCTGACGTCGACGCCGTTGCGCTTCATGAACACCAGGGCCGTGTTCTTCCCGGCCAGGGTGATGCCGAGCTTCCTGCCCTCGATCTCCTTCGGATTCCGGACCGGACGGTCGGCGAGCGAGATCCAGGACTCGGGGCTCTTCAGCAGCCCGGCGCCGACGATCTTCAGCTTCGAGCCGCGGGCGACGGCGGTGGCGACGTTCTCCGGGATCGCCTCGACCCCGAGGTCGACGCGGTCCGTCGTGACCATGGGGACGACCGCGGAGTTCGGTCCGCCCGGCAGGATCTCGACGTCGAGCCCCTGCTTGGTGTAGAGCCCGTCCTCGGCCCCGACGAAGATTCCCGCGTACTCCGCGTTCGGAATCCAGGCGAGCTTCACCGTGAACCGGCCCTTGCCGGAGCCGTTGCCGCCGCCGGCGCTGGAGCCGCATGCGGCCAGCCAGGGGACGGCCGAGCCGACCGCGGCCACGGCCGCGCCCCGGCCGGCGACCCGGAGGAATGAGCGCCGGCCCAGGCCGGGCGGCGTGCAGGTGTGGGTCATTTCGTGCTCCCGAAAGAGTCGTCGTCGTGATCGCTGTGGGGATAAGGGGTAGCGCTCTACGCGAGGTCGTTTTCCGCGAGCAGCGTGTGGATGACGTGAGCGTTTCCGCTGTTGGCGAAGTGCTCCGTCTCACGGATCATTCCGTCGAGATGCACGACCATGAGCCGCTCGGCGCCGTCCGCATCCCGGTCCGAGATGCTCGCGACGATGTCGCGGTGCTCCTGGTCCCACCGAAGCAGTGCATCCTGCTTGATTCCGATCATGATGAGCAGTCGTTCGAGCAGGTCGAGGCGCTCGTCGAACAGGGTGGTGCTGATCGCCTGGATCTGCTTGTTGTGCGATGCCTGGCCGATCATCTTGTGGAAGGCGAGCCGCTCCCGCCAGCGTGCCTCGCCGCCCGTCTCGACCATCTCCCGGAGGCGGGTGAGCTCCTCCGGACGCGCCCGGAGCGCGGCGGCCCGCGCGGCCTCGCGCTCGATCCCCCGCCGCCCGATCAGGTGGTCGATCAGGTCGTGGACATCGCGCAGGGCCAGGGCGTCGGCGAAGGACGACTCCCGCCGGCTGTCCAGTCGCTGGTTGGCCGCGACGCGGCTCCCCTCCTCGGTGAGGACCCGCCCCTTCTTTCCCAGGGACAGGGTGAGGGCCCGCTCGTCGAGGTCGTTCAGCAGGCGGCTGACGGTCGACTCGCTGACGTCGAAGCCGCGTCCACGCAGGTGCCGGGTGGCCGCCCGCGCTCCCACGGGGCCCTCCTGGGCGTTCATGAACGCCAGAAGCTCGGACTCCATCACCGGCGTGTGCCGCACGGTTGCCTCCTCGTCGTCAGGCCGTGCCGGAACCGTAGGTGGCTCGTCCCTGTATGTCAATAGTGACGAACGTAGCCGGTTTATGACACTGTATGGCCGCAATTGACGTACGGAGGAATCTGGATGAACGCCGACAAGCTGGCCCACCACCTGCACCTTCGCAGCCGGGACGTGGGGCGGTACGCCCTCCTGCCCGGCAACCCCGACCAGGTGGCCTCGATCGCCGCGCTCCTCGACGCTCCGGAGTTCGTCGTCCGCAACCGCGAGTTCGAGACCTGGCGCGGCACGGTGGACGGCGAGACGGTCGTCGTGACCTCCACCGGCGTCGGCGGACCGTCCACCGCCCTGGCCGTGGAGGAACTGGCCGCGCTCGGAGTGGACACGATGATCCGGGTCGGCGTGTCGGGCACGATGCGACCCGGCACCCGCAACGGCGAGCTGGCCGTCCTCACCGCGGCGATCCGCGACGAGGGCACCACCAGGCAGTACCTGCCGGTCGAGTTCCCGGCGGTCGCGGACATCGACGTGGTACTCGCGCTGCGTCAGGCCGCGGACCGTGCGGGCGTCCCGTACACGTGCGGACCCGCGCACACCAAGGACTCCTACTACGGCGAGACGGAACCGGAGCGGATGCCGCTGGCATCCACACTGACCGAGCGTTTCGAGGCATGGCGCCGCGGCGGGGCCGTCTGCTCGGAGATGGAGACCGCCGCCGTGTTCATCGTCGGCACCGTCCTCAAGGTGCGCACGGGGAGCGTCGTGATGATGTGGAGCCAGGACGCCATCGACACCGGCACCGCCCCCTCCACCGCCCCGCTGTTCGCCACCGCCGTCGACGCGGTGCGCACGCTCATCTCCGGCCCGGTCCCGCAGCCCGCCCTCGGGGCGTGATGAACCCGGACGACGCATCCGCCCGAGGCCGCCAGGCCGCACAGGCGCACACCGCGTTCCGCGCAGTACCAAGCAACCTCGGTGACGCGACGTGACGAACCCCCCTCACCCGGAGGCGAAGGGGCGTTCGTCCGACCCGTCCGGCATGGACGGCCACGCCACCAGGGCGGCACGCGCTCATGCCGCGCTGGTGCTGGTCGCCGTCGTCCTCGTCGCCGTGAACCTCCGTGTCGCGGTGACGAGCCTCGGAGCCGTGCTCGACCAGGCCCGCAGCGACCTCGCGATGTCCACTCTCGCCACGTCGACCGCCGCGACCCTGCCGGTCGTGTGCTTCGGCGGCGTCGCCCTCGCGACGCCCCGGCTCATCCGGCGCATGGGCGCGAAGACCGGGCTCGGCCTCGCGCTCGGACTGCTGCTGGCCGGGCAGCTGATCCGTGTCGGCGCCGGCGAGGCCACCCTCCTCGCCGGCACCTTCGTCGCCTGCGCCGGCATCGCCGTCGGCAACGTGCTGATCCCCGTGATCGTCAAGATCGAGTTCCCGGCCCGCGTCGGCGAGGTCACCGGCGCCTACAGCGCCGCCATGTCCGGCGGGGCCGCGATCGGCGCCGCCGCGACCGTGCCGATCGGCGACGCCGCCGGCGGCTGGCGAGGCGGCCTCGCGGCCTGGTCCGTCCTCGCCGCCGCCGCTCTGGCGATCTGGCTGCCGCAGATGCGCCGGAGCCACGCGCCGGCCGAATCCCGCGCGCCGATGGCGGCCATGATCCGCAGCCCCGTCGCCTGGGCGGTCACCCTCCTCTTCGCGACCCAGTCCGTCCTCGCCTTCGTCGTCATGGCCTGGCTGCCGACCATCTACATCGACGCCGGCTTCGCGCCCGGCGAGGCCGGCACGCTTCTGGCCGTCGCGCTCCTCGTCGGCGTCCCGGTGTACTTCGTCGTCCCGGTCCTCGCGGCACGGCTACGGCGGCAGGGATTCCTCGGTGCGGGGATGACCGCCGTCCAGATCGTCGGCCTGGCCGGCCTCCTGCTCAGCCCGGAGTCGGTCCCCTGGCTCTGGGCAGTGCTCATCGGCATCGGTGGTGGCGTGTTCCCCCTGACCCTTGCGCTGTTCAGTATGCGAACCCGCACCGCGACGGATACCGCCACCCTGTCGGCGATGGCGCAGAGCGCCGGCTACCTCCTCGCCGCCCTCGGCCCGTTCACCATCGGCGTGTTGCGGGACGTCACCAACTCCTGGACCACACCGGTATTGGTCCTCATGGCGATATGCGTCGTCCAGACGGCCCTGTCCTTCAGCGCCGGAAAACCGCGCCTCGTGGGCAATCCGGGGACCGGGTCGACTCCCCATGAGCGAGGTCCACGCCGAGCGGCGAACCAACACTCCTCAGGCACCACCCCGTGACAGGACGCTCGGGGTCTGGTCGACCGGGTGTCCTTCGACCAAGATCGCGGATCTGGTTCGGCGGCGTGCGCGGATGCTGGATCCGCTTGGACAACTGGATGAGCCTAGCCCGGCGTTTGTCCAGAACATCAATGAACGCGCCGCTCAGATCGCCGGTGACCTGGAAGCCGAGCAGGCCAAGCTTCGAGACCTGCGGAGTACGGCAGCGCCGCGTCCGTATCCCGAACTGCTGGATCTGCTGCCGGTCGGGACGATCGATCTAGAGCGCGTTCCCGGTCCGGTGCTGCGGCGTCTGCTGGAGGTGTTCCGGCTGCGGAGGCGCTATGCCCGGAAGTCCGGTCTCGTGGAGTGCGAAGTCACGATCACGTCCGAGATCGTGAGGACTCAGCAGGATGCAGCGGCTGCGGCGATCGGTGGTGATGGAACAGGATCGCGCGCCGGTCTGGCCTACGGGGTCCGCCGCAGACCGGCGCTCACGGTCGCCCCATCGGGCGCCCGCCTGACGATCCCGTCCCGGTTCACAGTCTTCTGGTCGTCTGGATCCGTGGCCGAGGGTCTTCGAGGCGCTGGATCGGGAGAACGGCAACATCTCGGGTGCTGCTTGGCTGGTCGGGGGGAACCGTGCCATGGCGTGTGGCTGGGCGCGGGTGAGGGAGGCGGTCTGCGGTTTCTCGGCATCGTCGTTGTCGCCACCCTCGGGCCCATGTCCAGGCCCGTACGCGTCAGTCGAAGGTGGTGGAGATTTCGTGCCAGCCGCCGGGAACGAAGGTGGTGGCTTCGTCCGGGCCCCAGGTTCCTTTGGCGTAGGGGAGGGGCCGGGTGGGGAGGTCGAGGACGGGCTGGATGATGCGCCAGGATTCTTCGGCCAGGTCGAAGCGGACGAAGCGGCGGGGGTCGCCGGTCATCGCGTCGGTGAGGATGCGCTGGTAGGCCGCTTCCATCGGGCCCAGGACCTTGGTGAAGTCCACGCTGAGCGGGACTCGCCGGGTGCTGTCGCGCCCCGGGACCTTGGCGAGCAGGTCGAAGGTGACCCCCGCATCGGGCTGGATGCGGAAGCGGATCAGATTGGGCTCTGGGGCGCCGTCGAAGAAGCTGATGGGCGGGGTGCGGAGCTGGGCGACCACCTCCAGATCGGTGGTGCCCAGTGCCTTACCGGAGCGGATGTAGAACGGGACGCCGGCCCAGCGCCAGTTGTTGATGTGCAGGCACAGCGCGGCGTAGGTCTCGGTGGTCGAACCCTCACGGACGCCTTCGGTGGCGAGGTAGCCGTCGTACTGGCCGCGGATGACATCGCCGGGCGCGACGGCCTCGACGGCGCGCAGCACCCGCCACTTCTCGTCGATGAAGGCGCGTGAGTCGGTCGACGGCGGCGTGTCCATGGCCAGGAGCGCGAGGATCTGCAGAAGGTGGTTCTGGACGACATCGCGGATCGTGCCGTTGGCGTCGTAGAACGAGCCACGGTCGGCGACGTCGAAGTCCTCGGCCATCGTGATCTGCACGTTGTCGACGTAGTGACGGTTCCAGATCGGCTCCAGGAGCATGTTCTCGAACCGGAACATCAGCAGGTCCTCGATCGGCTCCTTGCCGAGGAAGTGGTCGACGCGCCTCAGATGGTCCTCGTCGAAGAACTTCAGCAACTCGGCGTTCAACGCCCGCGCCGACTCCAGGTCGTTGCCGAACGGCTTTTCGACGACCATCCGGGCGTTCCTGTTCAGGCCGACCTTGGCCAGGCCCTCGGCGACCGTCGCGAACAGCGAAGGAGGAACCGCGAGATAGTGAGTGAGGAATCCCGCATCGCCGACCTCGCCACGGATCGCATCGAAGGTGGCGCCGTCGGTGTAGTCGCCCGCGACGAGCCGGAGGTTCCCTGCGAACTTCTCGAACGCCGCGTCGTCCACCTTGTCGTGCTTGGCCTCGCAGGCCTCACGGGCCCGGCTTCGCAGCCCGGCCAGGTCGAGGTCGGTCTTGGCGACCCCCACGATCGGCTGGTCCAGCACCCCGTCCGCCGTCAGCTGGTACAACGCCGGAAGCAGCATCTTGTACGCCAGATTCCCGGTGATCCCGAACAGCACCATCGCGTCGGCCCGCTCCATCGCCGGCCCCCCTCTCCTCGGCTCACAGCTTGACGCCTCGGCCATCCGGAGAACAAGCGTCCCGTGGGTCGCATAGCGCTCGGTCATGGTCAGAACGTGTCGCCTCGTCTCCATCGATCCCGGTTCGCGTGTCGTTCCGCGCCGATGCCCGCCACTCGCCACGGCCGAGCGCCTGGCCCATTAACGAACACGGTGCACGGAGGTTTGTGTTGGCGGAGGGACCGTGACCACGCGGACCCCGCTCAGCGGGGGGCACGACTTGACGGTCGCGCTGCGGGCCTGCTCGTTGGTGAGATGGTCGACGGACGAAGGGCTTCCCGAAGGCGGCATTCGCCTCTCCGTCAACCAAAACCGGGGACCTGAACCCCATGCTTCTGACCTGCAATGTGCGGTTTGTGAGGGTGTCTCTAGGCGTGGCTCGTCCGTATCTGGGTGGCGGTACCTGGAGATCTTTCTTACCGCCGACGCGGCCACAGCGGCCTTGGGATGCTCAGCCCCACCGAGTACGAGAGATTCCACTCAGCCCAACAACTCGCGTGAGACTCCGGTATCCCGACGCCACGGAATTCGGGGTACGCCATTAACGTCACCGAACCCGGGGCACCTCATGGTCATGCCGTGTCGCCTGCTCGGGCTCGGGCGAGGGTGACGCCGCTGGCGATGATGCCGATGTGGCTGAAAGCCTGCGGGAAGTTGCCCATGAAGGCGCCCGTTGCCGGGTCGATCTGCTCGGGTAGGAGTCCGAGCGGGCTGGCCCGGCCGCACAGCGAGGTGTAGAGGTGCTCGGCTTGCTCGATGTGGCCTTGAAGGGCGAGGTTGTCGACCAGCCAGAAGCTGCACAGCAGGAACGCGCCTTCGTCGCCGGGCAGGCCGTCGGGCGACTGGTCGTGAAGGTAGCGGTAGAGCAGGCCGTCCCCGGCGGACAGGCGTTCGGCGATGGCCGCGGTGGTGGCCCTCATCCGTGGGTGGTCGGCCGGGACGACCTTCCGCAGCGGGAGCGCGAGCAGGCTGGCGTCCAGTCCTCCACCGCCATCGAGGTGCTCGCTCAGGCACTGTGAGTCCTCGTCCCAGGATCGCTCCAGGATGAGCCGGCGCAGCTTGCCGGCGGTGGCGCGCCACGTGGTGATCGGTCCGGGCAGGTTGAGGCGTTCGCCGATGGCCGTGGCCCGGTCCAGGGCCACCTGGCACATCCCGGCCGAATAGGTGAACACCCGGCCCTCGCTGCGCACCTCCCAGATGCCCTGGTCCGGTCGGCGCCACGCGCTCGCGGCGGTCTCGGCCAGTTCCGCCAGACCGGACCACAGCGCGGGCTGGAGGTCGCCGCCGGCGTGCAACCACTGGTCGGCGCAGTCCAGGACCTCACCGTAGATGTCGTGTTGGCGCTGGTCGGCCGCGCCGTTGCCCCAGCGCACGGGCGCGGAACGCCGGTAGCCCTCAAGGCCGGTGTCCTGGATCTCCTCGGGGACGGGATCGCCGCGCAGGGTGTACATGATCCGCGGCTGCCGGCTGTTCTCGAAGGCGTCCAGGACCCAGCCGAGGAAGGCGTCGGCCTCGCCGTCGAAGCCGACGCGGCGCAGCGCGAACACGGTGAAGGCGGCGTCCCGGATCCAGGCGTAGCGGTAGTCCCAGTTGCGGACTCCGCCGATCGGCGCGGGCAACGATGAGGTGGGGGCCGCCACCATCGAGCCGTTGATCCAGTCGTCGCACAGTTTCAACGTGATCGCGGCTCGTCGCACCAGCGGTTCCTGCGGGCCGCCATAGCTGAAGCCGCGCATCCAGCGGCGCCATGCCTCGGCGGTGTCCCGCAGCACCGCCTCGGGGTCGAACCGGTGGTGGCGGTGGACGCGTCCCCACGACAGCGTCAGGTGGAGGCGATCACCCTGCTCCAACTCGTGCACGGTGCGGAGTCCACTGAGCGGGCGGTTGGAGCGTAGATGCAACCGCAGGTCTGGCCGCAGGGACGCCCGCACCTCCAGCCCGCTGGCCAGCACCCGGGTCTGCGCGCCACCGCGCGGGAGCAGCTCCGCCTGCAGGCGGGCTGTTCCGTCCAGGACGACGGCGGACCGGACGAGTTCGGCCCTGCTCGCGCCCGCGTCATCGGACAGGTCCGCGCCCGCGCGCAGGGTCAGCGCATCGGTGATCTCGACCAGGCCCGTTGGGCCGCGCAGCTCGGTCACCAGCACCGCGGTGTCGGGCTTGTAGTACTGGCGGGCTTCCCGCAGATCCTCGACCGTCAGGGCGAAATGCCCGCCGTGTTGGTGATCCAGCAGGCCGCACAGCAAGGGTTCGCTGTCGAAGTGGGGCAGGCACAGCCACGGGATCGAACCGTCCAGGCCGACCAGTGCCGCCGTCGCGCCGTCGCCGATCAGGCCCAGGTCCTCCAGCCGCGGGTAGCCCTCCCATCGGCTGACCGGGCGGAACGATGGATCGGGATCGAGCATGCCGAACTCCTCCGTCGAACTGACCCTCCGGGAGAATGTCCCGGACCGCGGCGCGCTAGAAGTTGATCAGCACCTTCACGACATTCTCGAGTTTCCTGTCCGACACCTCGAAGGCCCGCTCCATGTCATCGAAGGAGAACGTGTGCGTCGTCATCTTCGAGGGATCGAGACGTCCCGTTTCCAGTATTCGCAGCAGCCGTTCCATGCGGAGCCGGCCCCCCGGGCACAGGCCGGTGGCGATCGTCTTGTCGGCCATCCCGACTCCCCACTCCGCGCGGGGAATGCGCACGAACTCGCCTTCGCCGTAATAGCCGATGTTGGATATCGTCCCGCCGGGCTTGGTGATTTTCACGGCGGTCTGGAAGGTCTCGTCCGCTCCCAGGGCCTCGATGGCGGTGTCGACGCCCTGCCCCTGGGTCAGTTCGAGGATCCGCTCGACGACGTTCTCTCTGGTGAAGTCCACGATCTCGTCCGCCCCGTAGGTGCGGGCGAGTTTCTGCCGCTCGGGGACCGATTCGACCCCGATGACAAGACCGGCACCCCGCAGCTTCGCGCCCGCAGTGCCCATGAGCCCCACCGGGCCCTGGGCCAGGACGGCCACCGTCCCGCCCATCGGGATGTTTCCGTTCTCCGCCCCCATGAATCCCGTCGAGAGCATGTCGGCGCAGTACACCGCGATCTCGTCGGGAACCGCATCGGGTATCTTCGCCAGGTTCGCGTCGGCCTCGTTCACATGGAAATACTCGGCGAACACGCCGTCCTTGGAGTTCGCGAACTTGAAGCCGCCCAAGGGCCCGCCGGACTGTGAAGGATAACCGTTCTGTGCGGCAAGATCACCCCAATCGGGAGTGATGGCCCCGACCAGCACACGATCGCCCGGCCGGAAGCTCTTCACCTCCGGACCCACTTCATGAACCGTCCCCACGGCCTCATGGCCGAGCGTGAGGTTCTCCCGCGGCCCGATGCCGCCCTTGACCGTATGGGAATCCGAAGTACAGATCAGCGCTGCGGTCGTCCGTATGACGGCATCCAGCGGCCCCGGCCGCGGCATGGGCTTCTCCAGCAGACCAACATTCCCGATTTCCTTCATCACGAACGCTTTCATCCCGCTCCCGGTTCGCTAGAACGCCTTCGCGTATCCGCCCGACCACAGGACGTCCGACGCGTCACTGAAACCACATCCCCGCCGACATGCCTACCGCGCCGGCTCAATGCCTAAACCATCCGAACTACTTGATAATCGCCGACGCGCAATTTATGCGTAATTTGCGATGCCTGTTTCGGTCAGCGTTGGCTCCATGGCGTCGAGCATGGGGGACGGTCCGCAGATGAAGAACTGCAGTCTCGGATAGTGCCGGGGCGGCTAGCGACGAATCCGAGGATGCGACTAGCGAATTGCCAGCGGACATCTCCTGTCGACCTTCTTCCGTCCCGGCCGGGCGACCTGGGGGTCCTGCCCCTGGCTTGACCGGACTAAGCCCCACGCAACCACAAATGAGTTCCAAATCCGGATGAACCCCAAGCGGGAATAGGTTGGGCATCGCCGGGTATGGCGCCCTGAGGGGAGAGATGCTGTTCGTCATCAAGGCTGTGATCAGCGCGTCGGCCTACTACTTCGAGGCTGTGCACAAGATCTTGCTCTCGATCGGGGTGGTCGCGGTGGTGGCCGTGCTCGTGGTGGGGCGGATCGTGGTGGTCCGGCGGCGCGCCCGAAAGGGCCGCCGGTAGGTCTCACGCGTAAATTTCGGCATCACGCCCGAGCCCGCGCGGTTCGGCGAGTAGGCGCCGCCACTCTCAACGGGCGGCACATCCTGCAGAAAGCCCGTTGCTCACCCAACCAGATGACCGCCATCCTCCAAGCCGTACTCACATGCAGATTCGGACGCCTGCATTTTGGCTCAACGATTCCGTCACGCAGGAATGTCTAAGCCGAGGTCAAGGTTTGCGCCATGCTCGCCGTCGAAGGCGTGGTCTGGGGCCCTTTGAGCGCTGGCGCGAGTTGGGTGAGGGACGCGGATTCACGTGTCGCGGATCTTGGTGCCGGGGCGCCAGCCGAGCATGCGGGAGACGCCGAGGCCACCTGCGATCAGCGACGGAAGCGCCGCTTGGTGTTGTACTGAACCGCTGCGCACCACCACGGACATCGCCGCCACGACGCGGCCTTCACCGTCCACGATTCGAGTGGCGATCGAGTCGGCGCCGTCGGTGAGTTCGCTCCGGACGGTCGCGTAGCCGGTGCGGCGGCATTCGGCGAGTTCGCTTCTGAGGACGGTCGGGTCGGTGGTGGTCTGGGGCGTGTACCGGTGCAGCTTGCCGGACAGGACCTTGTCGATCTGGTCGGCGCCGCCGTGGGCGAGAAGCACCTTTCCCACGCCCGAGCAGTGCAGTGGAAGCCGGCCTCCTACATGGGAGACGAGGTGCTGCGCCTGCGGCGCGGACAGCCTTTCGATGATGACGGCCTCGGTTCCCTCCAGGACCGCCAGTTGCACGTGCTGGTGGAGTGCCGTGTAGAGATCTTCCATGAAGGGCTGGGCCTTGGAGCGCAGCGACTCGGTGAGCGGGGCCAGCGTGCCGAGTTGCCACAGCCGCAGGCCGATCGTGAAGCGGCCGTCGTGCTGCCGGTTCAACGCGCCGACGTCGGTGAGCTCCATGGCCAGCCGGCGGACGGTCGCGTGCGGCAGGCCCGTCTTCCGCACCAGTTCGGCGAGGCTGAGAGTGCTCTGATCGGGCTGGAACGCGAAGAGGACCTCCAGGAGTCGTGAACTCACGCTCCTGCCGGGCTCGCTGGTCCGAGGCATTCCGGGCCCCCTTTCGTCTGCCCGCGATGGTAGCCGACGATGTTCATAGGATGACCATCAGCGCGCTTTCCGCCCGGCTGCCCGTGCAGCATGGCGCTGTCAATCTGGATGCGGGAGAACGGCTGCGGGGGTCGAAGACTAGATGCTCGGGTCGAACATCGAGACACCGAAGATCGCGATTCTCGGCGGCGGGATCGGTGGCCTCGCGGCCGCCGCCTTCCTCGGCCGAGCGGGTCTTCGCAGCACGGTGTACGAGCAGGCGCCGGTGCTGAAGGAGGTCGGTGCCGGGCTCGTGGTGGCCCCCAACGCCGCCCGGCTCCTGCGCCGGCTCGGCGTCATGGAGGTTTTGTTGCGCGGCGCCGTCCAGTTGGACGTCGGGTGGGAGTTCCGCCGCTGGCAGGACGGGACGGTCCTGTCCGCCGAAGACCTCGCGGCGGACTGCGAGCGGCTCTACGGCGAGCACACCTACACGGTGCATCGCGCCGAGCTGCTGGAGGTCATCAGGAGCGCCGTGCCGGAGGAGACGGTCCGTCTCGGCAAACGCTGCACGGCGCTCGACCTGGGGGGCGAACGCCCGTCGCTGCGGTTCGCTGACGGCGAGGTAGTCGAGGCGGACATCGTCATCGGGGCGGACGGCGTCCACTCGGTGGTGCGAGGCGCCATCGCCGAACCGCGCCCGGCCGCCTTCTCGGGCCTGTGCGCGTTCCGTGCCCTGGTCCCGGGCGACCGCGCGCCGTCGTTCGCCCGGCGGAACGCGCAGACATTGTGGATCGGTCCCAATCATCACTTGGTGCACTACCCCATCTCCGCAGGAAGGTTCGTGAACCTCGTGGCCTTCGCACCGGCGGGTGAGGACCTGGTGGAGTCGTGGACGGCGCAGGCGACGATCGAGGAGTTCCTCCTTGAATTCGACGGATGGGACCCGAGGCTCGTCGACCTCATCCGCGCGGCGGGGACACCAGGTCGATGGGCGCTGCTCGACCGCGCGCCGCTTCCCGGGTGGAGCCGCGGGCCGGTGACGCTGCTCGGGGACGCCGCGCACCCCATGTTCCCGTTCTTCGCACAAGGAGCCGCGCAGGCGATCGAGGACGCGGCGGTCCTGTCCCGCTGCCTGGCCGAAGGGCTCGCCGACCCGGCCCGGGCGCTGCGCCGGTACGAGGCCCTGCGCCTTCCGCGCACGACCCGGCTGCAGGCGGTGAGCCATGCGCGGTCGGACGTCAACCACCTTCCCGACGGGCCCGAACAGCGTGCCCGTGACGCGTCGTTCACCGAGAACGATCCGCTGGTCGCCAATGGCTGGATCTACGAGTACGACCCCGATGTGGCGATGGCCGCCGAGACCGCCAGGGGCTGACCGGCAGCTCGGCGTGTTCGTTGAATGGACGTTCGCGTTGTGATCAGCCGGACGTCCGTCTGAGACTCCCGGGCACCGGCGGCGTCCCGCCGAAGCCGCCGGCCTGAGCCTCCGACCTGAGGGAGATTCCATGACCGCCACCGACGAAGCGCGGCGCGGCGCGCCTGCCGTCCGGATGTGCGAACTGTTCGTCGGAGGCCGCTGGACCGCGGCCGAGCACGGCCGGACCGTCCAGACGAGGTCGGAGCTGGCCGGGAAGCCCGTCGCCGATGTCGCGGTCGCGTCGCCCGCCGATGTGCGGCGTGCCGTCGAGGCCGCCGAGCGCGGGTTCGGGACGTGGGCCGGGCGGCCTCCCGCGCGCAGGCGTGCCGTCCTGGAGCGGGCCGCGGCGCTGTTCGCCGAGCGGGCAGACGACCTCGCGTCCCTGATGCGGGAGGAGATGGGCACGGCCCGGCCCTGGTGCGAGTCCAACGTGTCCGTCGCGCGGGGGATGCTCGCCGAGGCCGCCGCCCAGGCGTACTCCGCCGTCGGGGAGGTGATCCCTTCGGACGTCCCCGGCCTCACCGCGCTGGGCGTCCGCCAGCCGGTCGGCGGGGTGGTCGGCATCGCGCCCAGGCCGGTAGCGGTAAGCCGCTGTGGCCGGGATTCACCGAGGTCCGTGTCTGCACTTTCGCCGCGGGTATCGGCTGCCCCGCCTAACGGGTCGCGTTCCACGACGAGCTGACGCGGATCCTCGCCGAGGTCGTGCCTGCCCTCGCTGACCGGCGGGCGCCCTTGCTGTTGGACGTCGAAGTCGCTCCTGATCCGACTTACGGGTTTTTGATCGGCGCGCGGAGAGGTCGGCTCCAGTTAAGCGGAGTCATTTTAGCCGTCCATTCAACGGACCAGGTGAAGCGGCAGCCGGTAAACGGCTCCTAAGCTGCACGAAACGGGCTGGACCTCGACAATTAACGGCCCTTCAAGGAGCGACGGTATGAAGGTTTTCGATGTACGGGGAATCACGGCGGGTGTCGATGCGGCGCTCGCGGTGGTCGATGATCCGAAGCATCGGCACATGCTGAAGAACTACCGCCGGCACGCGCTTCTGGAGGTGTCCGGATTCTGGGAGGACATCCTCATCCCGGCGATGATCGTCGACCATCCGGTCTATCGGCTCACCGAACGCGGGAAGACCCTGGTCTGCGATGGCATGGCGGAGGTCCGGAAATTCTATTCCGAGATCGTCGGCGGCGGAATGAACGTCTTCGGGGCGCTGGAGGAGGAGGTCGCCGTATCGGACTATGGGATCTTCATCGAGGCCGTCTTCGCTCAGATCGTCCGCGGCGATGCCGTCGCGCTCGCCGGCGAGGACACCGATCAGGACGGCACCTACCAGATCTCGCACCGATTCGCCGCCGCCTGGCCCTACCGCGACGGACGGCTCGTGGGCGAATTCATCTACGACGACACCGGAAGCTGGCGCGTGGACGAGGTTGAGCATTCCGCGCTCCTGTCACCGGCCGATGCGCGGAAAGCCCTCGCGCCCTACCTGGAGCAGAGCCCGCTCTCGGAGATCGAGAACGGCCTGCGCCTGTTCGAGGACTAGATATGGCGCAGATCAATGACAGGCTCGCGGGTCGATACGTCGACGTCCACGCCCACTTCACACCGCCGAGCACCGAGGAAGAGCGCCTACGCGTCTGGCAGGCCATGCTGGGCAAGGGCATCTATTTCCCCGAACCCCACGAATGGTCGCTGGAACGCACCCTGGCGTACATGGACGCGTCCGGTACCGCCATGCAGATGCTGAGCAACATCCCAAGCCGCTTGGCGGGCCTCCGCGCGTCGAACGACTATGGGGCATCCCTCGTGGCGGAGCACCCGTCGCGGTTCGGTCTCCTGGCCGCCCTCCCGACGGACGACCCCTCGGCTGCCATAGACGAGGCCGTACGGGCGCGCGAGGAACTCGACGCCGACGGATTCGCCGTGACGACGAAATACAACGGCGTATACCTGGGCGACGACTCCCTCACCCCATTGTGGGAACTGCTCGACGGCTGGGGTGCGGCGGTGTTCGTCCACCCCGACGCTCGCCTGCCGCCCACCCTCGACCACCCGGCCCCGCTGTACGAAGTGGCCTTCGACACCGCCCGGACGGTCTTCGACATGATCTTCCGGAAGACGTTCTCGCGCCACCCGAACATCACCTTCGTCATCGCTCACTGCGGGGGAGCGTTCCCCGCGCTGACCGGGCGGCTCCGGCTCCTGGGAAACGAATCCTGGGTCCCGCAGGGAGTGACGGCCCAGGACATCGACGAGCAGACGTCCTCCCTCTACGTTGACACGGCCGCGACGGCTTTCGCGCATTCCCTTCTACCGGCGATGGCGACGGTAGGAGCCGGCCACATCGTCTACGGCAGCGACTGGGGTGCACCCTGCACGACCGAGTCGTCCGCCGAATCGAACCGCTCAAGCCTCCTTCAATGCGGCGCATTGTCTCTTGAGGAGGAGGGCGGTGTCAGGGCCCGGGCGCTCGATCTTTTCCCGCGAGCGGCGCAGCGCCTCACCGGCGCCGAGCCGCTTTCCGAAGAATTCGTCCGATAAGGGCCGGGCGGTAACGGCCGCCGTATTTCAAGCTCCCCACCAGAGTGCCCCCCGTGTGTCTTTTCGCGCGCTCAAGAAACAACCGAACCCACTCATGGGGAGTCATCCATGCCCGTCACCAGTTTCTTCCGCCGCCCTGATCCGGGCGACGCCGCGGACGCGAACCGGCAGAGAACACTCGTCCTCATCATGTTCTTCGCGGCCGGGATCGTGTTCCTTGACCGCTTCGGCATCACCTTCCTCTTCCCGCAGATCGGCGATGACCTTCATCTGAACCACAGCCAGCTCGGCTCGCTGGTCTCCATCACCGCCGTGACATGGGCGATCTCCAGCCTGATCTTCTCGGTCGTGTCCGATCGCCTCGGTGGCCGGACCAAATGGATGATCGTCGCGAGCCTGGTCCTGTTCTCCACCGCGGTCGGCCTGATCGGCCTGGCGCAGGACTACGGGACCATGCTGCTGCTCCGCGCGGTCATCGGCTTCTGCGAGGGCCCCGCGCTGCCCCTGATCCAGGGCGCGGTCGCCCGCGCGTCATCGCCGGACCGGCGCGGCCGGAACATGGGCATCGTCATCGCCGGGACGCTGCTCATCGGCAGCGCGCTGGCGCCGAGCATCATGATCGGGCTCGCCACGGCGCTGAACTGGCGGCTCGCCTTCCCGCTCGTCGCCGTCCCCGGCATCGTCGTGGCGCTCCTCGTGGCGCTGTTCATGCGCGAGGACCGCACGGCCGCCGCCGGCGCCCCGCGCGTCAAGGCCCGGGACTTCCGTCTCGTCCTGGCCAACCGCAACGTCCCGCTGGCACTCGCCGGCACGACCGTCTGCCTCGGCACGAACATCGGCTTCGGCGCGTTCGCGCCCACCTACCTGCACGAGGAGGGGCTCTCCCGGAGCACCGCGACGCTCGTGCTCACCGTGTACGGCTGCATCATCGCGCTCGGCAGCATCATCGCCCCCGCGGTGTCGGACCGCGTCGGACGCAAACCGGCCCTGTTCGCGGCGGCGATCTGCAGCGGGCTCGTGCCGCTGTTCTTCGTCCTGTTCGCCCACTCGGTGCCGCTGCTGCTGGCGTCGCTGGTCGTCGGCCTGATGGCGGGCGGCTCGCTCACGCTGATCACCTATGTGGTGCCAGGCGAGTCGGTTCCCCGGGAACTGATGGCCACGGCGTTCGCCCTGCAGATCGCCGTGGGCGAGACGCTCGGCGGCGCGCTCGGCCCGCAGCTCGGCGGCGCGCTCGCCGACGCGACCCACAGCCTGAAGAGCGCGCTGCTGCTGTACGCCGCGGCGCCGATCCTGCTGGCCGTGGTGGCGCTGCTGATCCGCGAGACCGCCCCCCGCCTGGGCAAGGGGACGCCCACCCGGAAAGCCCACGAGGCGAGCGGCGAGGCCGCCCTGTCCTGACTGCGCCTCATTCCGACGAAGGCGGGTCCACCCGGTGTGACAGATGCCGGGTGGACCCGCCTTCGGGTCAGGAGGGTCGGTTCAGCTGTTCTCAGGGAAGCCGAGGTCGAGCCCGCTTCGCGCGGGTTCCGGCCAGCGGCTCGTGACCACCTTGCCGCGGGTGAAGAAGTGCACGCCTTCGGTGCCGTGCGCGTGGGTGTCACCGAAGAGCGAGTTCTTCCAGCCGCCGAAGCTGTAGTACGCCATCGGCACCGGGACGGGCACGTTGACGCCGACCATTCCCGCTTCGACCTCGTTCTGGAACCGCCGGGCCGCGCCGCCGTCCCTGGTGAAGACGCACGCGCCGTTTCCGTAGGGGCTGGCGTTGATCAGCGCCATGGCCTCGTCGTAGGAGCGGGCCCGGACCACCGACAGCACCGGCCCGAAGATCTCATCCGTGTAGACCTTCATCTCGGGGGTGACGTGGTCGAGCAACGTCGGACCGAGCCAGAAGCCGCCTGCCGCCCCGTCCGGCCGGACGTGACGGCCGTCGAGGACGACTGACGCCCCGTCCCTCTCTCCGGAGCCGATGTAACCGGCCACCTTGTCGCGGTGCTGCGCGGTCACCAGCGGGCCCATGTCGCAGGAGCGGGTGCCGTCGCCGACCCTGATGGCCGCGGCCCGCTCGGCGATCTTGGGGATGAGCCGGTCGGCGACGTCGCCGACGGCGACCACGACGCTCACCGCCATGCAGCGTTCGCCGGCGGACCCGAAGCCGGCGTTCACCGCGGCGTCGGCGGTGGCGTCGAGGTCGGCGTCGGGAAGGACGAGCATGTGGTTCTTCGCGCCCCCGAGCGCCTGGACGCGCTTTCCGTGCGCGCTCGCGGTGGCGTAGACGTACTGGGCGATCGGCGTGGAGCCGACGAAAGAGACCGCCCTGATTTCAGGGTTGGTCAGCAGTTCGTCGACCGCGGTCTTGCCGCCTTGCAGGACGGTGAACACGCCCGCGGGCAGTCCCGCCTCGGCCCACAGTTCGGCCAGCCAGATCGCGGCGGACGGGTCCTTCTCGCTGGGCTTGAGCACGACGGTGTTGCCCGCGGCGATCGCGATCGGGAAGAACCACAGCGGGACCATCGCCGGGAAGTTGAACGGCGTGATGATCCCCACCGGGCCCAGCGGCTGGCGGATCGAGTGGACGTCGACGCCGGTCGAGGCGTTTTCCGTCATCGCGCCCTTGAGCAGATGCGGCATTCCGCAGGCGAACTCGACGACCTCCTGGCCCCGGCTGATCTCGCCGAGCGCGTCGGAGAGCACCTTGCCGTGCTCGGCGGTGATCAGTTTCGCCAGCTCCGGCTTGCGCCGGTCCAGCAGTTCCCGGAACCGGAAGACGATCTGGGTGCGCCTGGTCAGGGAGAGGTCCCGCCAGGCCGGGAAGGCGGCCTTCGCCGAGGCGATCGCGACGCGCGCGTCGGCGGTGTCCGCCATGGAGACCCGGCCGGTGACCCGCCCTGTCGCCGGGTCCGTCACGGGCGCGGTGTCTCCGCTGGAGCCGAGGAACTCCTTGCCGTCGACCCAGTGCCCTATCTCGCGCACGTCGTTGACGGAAGCGGTCACGCGTCCTCCTCCGTCGCGGCGGGCGCGCGGTCCAGCGAGCCGTCCAGTGGGCCGTCCAGTGGGCCGCCGAGCAGGTCGCCGAGCAGGCCGGTCAGCTCGGACACGGCGGCGTCGGCGGCCGGGGACAGGCCGGGCATGCCGAAGAACGGGTGGATGAGGCCGGGGTAGACGCGCAGGGCGGTGGGCACGCCCGCCTCCAGGAGCCGGGCCGCGTAGACGGTGCCGTCATCGCGCAGGGGGTCGAACCCCGCCACCCCGATGACCGCCGGGGCGACCCCGGTCAGGTCGGGCGCCAGGGCGGGCGAGACGAGCGGGTCCGCGGCGCGGGCGTCGTCGTCACCGAAGTAGAGCTTTCTGATGACGGCGAGGTCGTCGCGGGTCAGGAAGTAGCCGTCGGCGTTCTCGGCGACGGACGGGTACCGGGCGGCGAAGTTCGTCACCGGCGAGGCGAGCAGCTGGCCCGCCACGGGGATGCCCGCGTCACGGGCGCGCCGTGCCGTGACCGCCGCGAGGTTGGCGCCCGAGCTCTCCCCGGCGAGGCCGACGCGCGCCGGATCGCCGCCGAGGTCGCCGACGTGGCCGGCCACCCAGCGCAACGCGGTCATCGCGTCCTCGACCGCGGCCGGGAACGGGTGTTCGGGGGCGAGCCGGTAGTCGACGGAGACGACCCAGGCGCCCAGGTCGTGCGCGAGCCGCCGGGCGACGTCCTGCATCAGGTGGGCGCTGCCCATGATGAAGCCGCCGGGATGAAAGTAGACGACGGTCGGAGCCGGCCCGTCGGCGAGAGGCCGGACGACCTTGAGGCGCAGCCCGTCGACGGCGACATCGTCAACGCTCTTGACCGGGGCGAACTCCGCGGGATCCCAGTTGCCCTCGATCGCGTTCCGCATGCGCTCGCGCATCTCGCCGGGCGTCCCGGAGAAGCCGGGCGGGGCGCCAGCGGAGCGGAGGGCGGACAGGAACCCGGCAACGTCGGGGTCGAGCGTCATGGTGACCTTTCGGGGAGTGGTGGTTGTTCGGACGTGGTGTCAGCCGCCGAGAAGGCGGCGGTGGGAGGCCAGCGCGAGTTCCCTGGCGCGGTCGATGGAGCCCGCGCCCGCTCCCGCGCCGGCGAGCGCACCGGCTCGCTTGCGGACGACGCCGTCGACCAGGACGGTGTCGACGTTGCCCGGGTGCGCGGAGCAGACCAGCGCGGCCACCGGGTCGGTGACCGGGAAGAGGTTGGGGTCGGTCGCGCGGACGAGGACGACGTCGGCGCGCTTCCCGGGGCTGAGGCTGCCGATCCGGTCGCCGAGCCCGAGCGCGTCGGCGCCGCCCTGGGTGGCCATCGCGAAGACCTCGGCGACGCTGAACGGGTCGAGCTTGGCGGCGAATCGGGTGCGTCCCTCGGCGAGCTGGCTGCGGTGCGCGGCCAGCCCCGCCCGCATCTGGGTGAACAGGTCGGCGGCCCCGGCGGTCTCGGTGTCGGTGCTCAGCCCGGCCGTGATCCCGAACGCCCGCACGCGGTCGATCGGGGTGTGTCCGATGCCGGGAAGGGCCTGCTCGTGCTGCGGCGCGAGCACGATCGTCGCGCCGTGGTCGGCCATCATCGCGAACTCGTCGTCGGCGGACTCGCTGCAGTGCACGAAGCTCAGGTCCGGGCCGAGCAGCCCGGCGCGTCCCAGCTGCGCGATCGCGGCCATCGCGCCGTACTCGGGGCCGCAGCCCATGTGGATGGACGTGCGTATCCCGAGGTCACGAGCCATGTCGAGGTCGGCGCGGGTCGCCTCCAGCGTGGACAGCTCCGGGCCGCGCCCGGCAAGGTGCAGCGTGACCAGGGCGTCGTCGTCCGGCAGCAGCTCGCGGCGGATGCGCCGGACGTCGTCGGTGTGCGGCCGGTCGCTGCCGGCGATCCACGCCGGAAGGTCGACCAGCGGCCAGCCGTGCCCGAAGATCGCGCGGATTCCGCTGTCGCGCAGCGCCGCGATGGCCTGGTCGCTGTGCTCGGGCGAGTTCTGGACGTGCGACCAGTCCATCAGCGTGGTGGTGCCCGCGTCGAGGGCGGACAGCGCGCCGAGCAGGTTCCCGGCGTACACGTCCTCGGGGCGGTACAGCGGCCCGAGCCTGCCGAACATCTCCCCGAAGTAGGTCCGCAGGTCGAGCTCGGTGCACCGGTGCCGGACGGCGGACTGCCAGGTGTGCTTGTGGGCGTCGACGAGCCCGGGAAGGACGATCATGTCGCGGGCGTCGATCACCTCGGCGCCGTCGCCCGGCAGGCCCGGCCCGACGGCGGTGATCCGGCCGTCCTCGATCAGGACGTCGCAGCCGGTGAGCGTGCCGAGCGCCGGGTCGCCGGTGACGACCCAGCCGTTGTCGATGAGAATGCGCCGTGGCGCGCGGTCGGTCATGTCCACTCCCTGTCTCACGCGTGTCCGGGCTGCCCGGCGGCGTCCGCGCCCGCCCCCACCGGCTCGCCCGCCCGCATCAAGTCGTCCGCCTGGACCGGTTCGCCCGCCTCCTGCCGCGTCGCGGCCCGGTAGGCGGCGGTGACCTGCTCGTCGGTGGGCCGCGCCGCCCAGGCGCGCGCCACGTAGGCGTCGGGGCGGATCAGCACCGCCACGGCGCCGCCGAACCGCTCCGCCAGCGCGGCGGCAGGGGCCGTCACCGCAGTGATCACGTCGGGCAGTGTCCGGGGGGCGCCCGCGGGGCCGGCGGCGTCGGCCAGCACGAAGCCGGCGTCCTTGGCGACCCGGGTGTAGGACGAGGTGGACGGGGCGCCGGCGGTGTCGACGGGGAAGTCGCTCACCCGGGTGCCGTCCGCGTCATGGGGGTCGGAGTCGTGGTGGTAGGAGGTGCCGAAGCCGCTCAGCCGGTCGCGGAGGATCGCGTTGACCTCCGGGATCGGCACGAGCTCCCGCTCGACGAAGTCCTTGAGGGCCAGGCCCGCGTGGGAGAAGTCGAAATGCAGCCCGCACTGCGCCGCGACGTCGTCCATGAGCGCCTTGAGCACCGGGTGCCGCTCCTCGTGGTAGCTGTCGAGCAGCGCGTCGGGGGCGCGGCCGGACGCGACCCAGCCGAGTTTCCAGCCGAGGTTGAAGGCGTCCTGGATGCAGTAGTTCATCCCGATGCCGCTGGCGGGGTAGTGCACGCGGGTCGCCTCCCCGGCGAGCAGCACCCGCCCGCGGCGGAACTCGGGGACCATCCGGTGCGCGTCGCCGTAGCGCGACAGCCACTGCGCCGACGTCACCCCGAAGTCGTCCCCGAAGATCAGCCGCAGCGATTCCCGGACCTCGTCCATGGTCACCGGCTCGTGCTTGGGCACGTGGCGGCGGCGTTCGGCGACGATGATGAACCGGGTGATGCCCCGGCCGAAGGGGTAGGACAGCACCCAGCCGTGCTCGTTGCGTTTCATCTGCATCGACGCCTGCCAGGGGAAGGACAGATGGGCGTCCACGGCCACGGCGGTCATCCGCGTCGGGTGGCCGTCGAACGGGATGCCGGTCACCTCGCGGACGAGGCTGCGCGCGCCGTCTGCGCCCACCAGGTAGGAAGCGCTGAATTCGAGCGCGTCGCCCGCGGAGTCCCGGGCGGTGACCGTGACCCCGCCCGCGGTTTCGGCGTGGCCGAGGTAGGTGAGCCCGCGGCGCAGGTCGGCGCCCTGTTCGACGGCCCATTCCGCGAGCAGGTGCTCGGTGGTCATCTGCGGCAGGATCAGCGCGTAGGGGAACTTGCTGTCGAGCTGGTCGTAGCGCAGCCCGATCAGGCCGGCGTAGATGTAGCGCGGTACCTCGAAGTCGGGCCGCCACCGTTCGGCCGCGGCGCGGAACCGGTCCATGAGGCCGCGGACGTCGAACAGCTCCAGCACGCGCGGCTGGATCACTCCGGCCCGTGAGTGGGTGTCCTCCGTGCGGCGCTCCAACACGACGACCCGGGCCCCGGCGCGCGCCGCCTCTGCGGCGACCGTCAGGCCGGCGGGTCCGCCGCCGATGACGACGACATCGGCGGACGTGGCGCTGTTCGACATGTGTTGCCTCCACTGAAGTGACCGTTAGACGGTAAAGTGACCGTCAGCCGGTCAATCCTGCTGCGTCTCAGCAGCATGGGACGCGTGACCGCCGCTGTCAAGAGAAGAGTCCATTCATTGCACCCCTCACTTGTCCTGCGAGGACGACGTGAACAAGGGGGAAACCAAGCAGGCGGGCACTTGACCGAGGAGCGGTCGCACCCCGTACTCTTGGCCGGACAAGACTGGCGAGTGGCGATCGGCCACCGGAGAGGGGAGCCACATGCCGCGCGACGACGCCGGCCCGGACTTCATCGAGGCCCTGGCCCGCGGTCTCGACGTGATCAGATGCTTCGGCTCGCACCGAGTGCCGATGTCCCTGACCGAGATCGCGGCCGCGACTGGGCTGGCCCGGCCGACCGCCCGCCGGATCGTGCTCACGCTCGAACACCTCGGGTACGCGCGCTCGACGCCCGAAGGGGTCGTCCTCACCCCCCGCGTTCTGGAACTGGGCGTGGCCTACACGCTGTCCAGCGGCCTGTGGGAGGTCGCGCTTCCGCACCTGCGCGACCTCGTCGAGCGGACCGGCCAGGCCGCCTCCGTGGCCGAGCTGGACGACTCGGACATCGTCTACACCGCCCGCGTCGAGGTCCCCAAGGTGGTGGCCGTCAACGTCAAGGTGGGCATGCGCCTCCCCGCCGCCAGCACCGCACTCGGCAAGGTCCTCCTCGCCTCCCTGGACCCCGACGCCCTGCACACGGCACTGCGCGCGGAGACGCGATCCCCGATCAAACCCCACCGGCCCAAGCCGATCGACGAGATCGAGGCCGAGCTACGGGAGGTGCGCGCCCGCGGCTGGGCCTCGACCGAGGGCGAGGTGGCGCCCGGAATCCGCTCCGTCGCCGCGCCCCTGCGCGACGGCGACGGCCGGACGGTCGCCGCGGTCAACGTCACGGCGATCGCCGCCGAGGTCGGCCACCGCGAGCTGATCGACGACCTGCTGCCCCTCCTGCTCCAGACGACCGGCGCGATCGGACGCGACTACGAACTCATCCACGCCGCGCCGCAGCGCGCCCTGCGCGCCACGTGACCGGCGAGAAACACGGAAGACGATGATGGATTCGCACACTCCACCGGACCCGGCCCAGCTGTTCAGCGAGGAACGGTCCGCCGAGGTGGTCGCCGCGAGCTTCGCCGGGACGCCCGACCCGCGCCTGCGGCGGATCCTCACCTCGCTCGTGCGGCACCTGCACGGCTTCGTCAAGGACGTCGAGCTCACCGAGCGGGAATGGGCGGCGGCGATCGAGTTCCTCACCGCGACCGGGCAGGCGTGCACGAGCACCCGGCAGGAGTTCATCCTGCTCTCCGACGTCCTGGGCGCCTCGATGCTGGTCGAGACCCTCAACAACCGGGCCGGTGACGGGCTCACCGAGTCCACGGTGGAAGGGCCCTTCCACATGGTCGCCTCCCCGCCCCGGGAGCTGGGCGCCGACATCGCCGAGGACGGAAAGGGCACCCCGTGCCTGGTCACCGGCAGCGTGGCGGGCCCGGACGGACGGCCCGTCCCGGCGGCGACGGTCGACGTGTGGCAGGCCAACGACGAGGGCTTCTACGACGTGCAGCAACCCGGCGTCCAGCCGGACCTGAACCTGCGCGGGCTGTTCACCGCGGACGGCGAGGGGCGGTTCTGGTTCCGCTCGATCGTCCCCCGCCATTACCCGATCCCGCAGGACGGCCCGGTCGGGCGGCTGCTGGAGGCGACGTCCCGGCATCCGAACCGGCCCGCGCACATCCACTTCGAGGTGTCCGCGCCCGGCTACCGCACCGTGACCACCCACCTGTTCGTCGCCGGGACGCCGTACATCGACTCCGACGCCGTGTTCGGGGTCAAGCCCAGCCTGGTGCGCGAGTTCCCCGAGGTCGACGACCCCGAGCGCGCGGCCGCGGCCGGACTGCCCAACCCGTTCCGCACGGTGAACTTCGACGTCGTTTTGCGACCCGACACCGACCCCGAAACCGACACAGCCGAGCGGGAAGCGTGAGCATGGTCCAGACCTCCTTCTCCTACGACGCGCTCCCGATGCGCGTGCGCTTCGGGTCCGGCGTCGTCGCGTCCCTCCCCGAGGAGGTCGCCCGGCTGGGCGCGCGCCGCGCCCTCGTGCTCTGCTCGCCCGAGCAGCGCGCGACCGGCGAGACCATCGGGGACGCGCTGGGCGAGCGCTCGGCGGGGGTGCTCGCCGAAGCGCGCATGCACGTCCCGATCGAGGTCGCGCGGCACGCCCGCGCCCGCGCCGCCGAACTCGGCGCCGACGCCTGCGTGGCCGTCGGCGGCGGATCGGCCATCGGCCTGGGGAAGGCCATCGCGCTGGAGCACGACCTGCCGGTGATCGCCGTCCCCACGACCTACGCGGGCTCGGAGATGACCACCGTGTGGGGCCTCACGGAGAACGGCCTCAAGCGGACCGGCAAGGACCCGCGGGTGCTGCCCGCGAGCGTCCTGTACGACCCGGAACTCACCCTCGGGCTCCCGGTCGGCATGTCGGTGACCAGCGGATTCAACGCCGTCGCCCACGCGGTCGAGGCGCTGTACGCGCCCGACCGCTCCCCGGTCGTCTCGCTGATGGCCCAGGAGGGCGTGCGCGCGATGACCGAGGCGCTCCCCGCCGTGTTCGCAGACGGCAGCGACCTCGGCGCCCGCACCACGGCGCTGTACGCGTCCTGGCTGTGCGGCGCGACCCTCGGCGCCACGACCATGTCCCTGCACCACAAGCTCTGCCACGCCCTCGGCGGGACGCTCGACCTCCCGCACGCCGCGACCCACACCGTGGTCCTGCCGCACGCGCTCGCCTACAACCAGCCCGCCGCCCCCGAAGCGACCGCGGCCCTGGCACGGGCACTGGACTCCGGCGACCCCGCCGGCCGCCTCTGGGATCTGGCGGCCTCCCTGGAGGCGCCCCGATCGCTGCGCGAACTCGGCATGGCCGAGCGCGACATCGACCCCGTCCGCGAGCAGGTCCTGAACGCCCCGTACGCGAACCCCGCGCCCGTCACCCGCGACGGCGTGACGCGCCTGCTCCACGCCGCCTGGAACGGCGAGCGTCCAGCGCCACGGTCCTGAACCACCGGGCCCGCCGTCTACCGGTTGCCCTGGCGGGCGCCCGCGAGCGGGCCACCGCGCCAGCGCGCCAGCAGGGTGGAGACGGCGACCGCGATGATCAGAGCCGCGCCGTTGAACACGGCGGGGACCCACTCCGCGGCGCCCGCGAGCGTCAGGCCGCTGACCGACACGGCGACGAACAGCGTGCCGACCACCGCGCCCAGCACGTTGTAGCGGCCGGGATCGATCGCCGTGGCGCCCAGGAAGACGGCCGCGAGCGCCGGGAACAGGAGATCGGCGCCGCTGTCCACGAGCCCGCCGCCGTTCCGGGCGGTGAGGATCACGCCGGCGACACCCGCGAGACCGCCCGACGTCACCAGTGCGCCGAAGGTCAGCGCGGTGACCGGGATGCCGACCAGCCGCGCGGCGGAGGCGTTGCTCCCGACCGCGTAGAGCCGCCGGCCGAAGGCGGTGTGGGCCAGGGTGAACCAGCAGACGGCGGTGATGAGCGCCACCAGCCAGACGACGCGGGGAAGTCCGAGCCACGTCAGCGACCCGAAGTCCCGCAGCGGCTGCGAGATCCCGCGGACGAGATCGACGCCCTGCGTGTACCACTGCACCAGGCCTGGGAGAAGCGTGGCGGTACCGATCGTGATGACGAACGCGTTCAGCCGCAGGAGGGCGACGAGCGTGGCGTTGACCAGGCCGACCAGCACGCCGGCGCCCACACCGCACAGGACCGCGAGCGGCAGCGGGGCGTCGTGGTTCGACATCGTCGCGGCACAGACGATCGACGACACCAGCGACGTGGCCGCGACGGAGAAGTCGAACTGGCCGCACGCGAGCGGGAAGACCGCGGCGACGGCGAGCACGGAGACCACGGCGATGCTCGCGAGCACCGACTGGACGTTGGCGGTGCTGGTGAACGCCGTCGAGCTCGCGGGCAGGACGCTGAAGAAGGCGATGACTCCGGCGAGCAGAAGCACCAGGCCGTACCGCTCCCCGTACGCGCTGAGGCGTCCGGTCCGTGCGGCGGGCGGCCGGGCCTCCGCCGATTCCCGCGCCGGTTCGCGCAGACGGGTCCCGCTCATGATTCCTCCTGGTCCGCGTACGAGTACCTGACGATCTCCCGGACGGAGACCGCCTCTCCGGAGAGCTCCGCCGTCACGCGTCCCGCCCTGAGGACCACCACCCGGTCGCAGAGGTGGGCCAGCTCCTCGACGTCGGACGAGGCGACGAGCACGGACGTGCCGGCGGCGGCGACCGCGCGGACCCGCTCGTAGATGTCGGCGCGGGACATGACGTCCACGCCCTGGGTCGGCTCGTCCAGGAGCAGAAGGCGCGGGGCGCGCTGCAGCCAGCGGGCGACGACGACCTTCTGCTGGTTGCCGCCCGACAGCCGGGTCACCGTCTGGTCCGGCCCCGCGGTCCTGATCCGCAGGTCGCCGATGACGCCGGCGGCCGTGTCCCGCTCGCGCGAGCGGACGAGCCGCGTCCAGCGCACGTAGCGCGCCAGCGTGGCGACGGTGATGTTCTGGGCGACCGACGACTCGTGGAAGAGGGCGTCCGCGAGCCGGTCCTCGGGGACGAGGGCGATCCCGCGGCGCATGGCCGCCTTGATCGACGGTGCCGCGATCGCCTCGCCCTCGAACGTCAGCGTCCCGGACGTCGGGCGGATCGCGCCGAAGATCGTCCTCAGCAGCGTCGACCGGCCGGATCCGAGCAGGCCGGCGAGGCCGACGATCTCCCCGGCCCGGATGTCCAGGTCGATGCCGCTGATCCCGCCGGCTGACAACCCCCGCACTTCGAGCACGGGAGCCGGGCCGCCGGCCGGGCGCGGCCCGGCCGCCGAGGGCGCGGGCCTTTCGTCGCCGTAAAGCGTGCCGAGGGAACGGCCGGCCATGAGCTCGGCGAGCTGAAGCTGGTCCAACCCTTGGGCGCTGCGGTTGGCCGCGACCGCGCCGTCGCGGAGGACGGTGACGGAGTCGGCCAGGGAGAGCACCTCGTCGAGCCGGTGGCTGACGTACAGGATGGTCTGCCCTTGCCGTGCGCGCCTGGAGAGCCCTTCGAGAAGGATGTCGACCTCGTGGTGCGGAAGGCTCGCGGTCGGTTCGTCGAGGACCAGTACCTGCTCCGGGCCGTCATCGGCCAGGGCGCGCGCGATCGCGACCATCGCGCGGTCCGCGGGACGCAGGGCGCGGACGACCGCCGTGGGACTGACGTCGAGTTCGAACCGTCCCAGCAGCGACTCCGTGGTCTCGTGCAGCCTCCGCCACGCGATCCGGCGGCCACCGCCCGTCGGAAAGCCCCGGGTGAAGGCGAAGTTCTCGGCGACGGTCATGTCGGGAAGGAGCCCGAGGTCCTGGTGCACGAACCGCAGCCCGGCCTCCCGGGCGTGGGCCGGAGTGAACCCGGACAGGTCCGTCCCCCCATGCCCGGGGCGGCTGAGCACGCCGCTGTCAGCGCGTTCGATCCCGGCGAGGACCTTGATCAGGGTCGACTTCCCCGAGCCGTTGCCGCCGGCGAGCGCGTGGATGTGGCCTCGGGTGAGTTCGAACGACACGCCCCGCAGCACCGAGGCCGGTCCGTACGACTTGTTCACGCCCGACACCGCGAGCGCCGCAGGGTGTCCGGCCACCGGGGCCGAGGCCGCGGGGCCGCCGGGCCTTGCGGTGGTCACAGTCCCCATGCCCGCCGGTAGGCCGACATGAAGTCGACGGGTGCCCGGTACGGGCCCGAGCCCGGCAGGTTCACCTCGGAGTCGATGACCTGGAAGCCCATGCCGGACGGTGCGGCGGGCTCACCGGCGAAGGCCCGGATGAGGGTGTCGATCGACGCCCATCCGTACCAGTCGATCGGCTGCCCGATCGCGGCGCTCTGCCCCTGGTTCTGCCGGATCAGGCCGAGGTTCGGCGGCAGCCCCTCGCCGCCGATCAGCTTCACGTCCGCCCGGCGCGGCGAACCGGCGACTGCCTGGCCCGCGCCCGCGAGCACCAGCGAGTCCAGCGGTACCGCCACCCAGTTCGCCTGCGGATTCTTCAGCAGCGCCGACTCGATGATCTGCCGGGTGTTGCCAAAGGACTGGTGCGTCACCTCGACCGTCTCGACCTCGCAGGACGCGCACTCTTTCATTCCCCGCCGGAATCCCTCGTGCAGGGCGGCACCGATGTTGGTCCCCGTGAAGTGCAGCTCGATCACTTTGGCCGTGCCGCCGGAGCGTGCCTTGACCCACTCGGCCCGCGCCGCACCGATCGCCTGCTGATACGCCTCGTTGGTCCGGTACTTCGCGGAGGGGACGACCGACTCGGTGAACAGCTTCTCGCCCGTGGCGCTCTCCCCGGTGTCGCAGTCGAAGCCCCAGAAATTGATGGTCGTGATCTTGGCGGCCTTCGCCTCGCCCAGCGGTTCCTTGACGGCCACGCAGTCGATCGCCTCGGTCACGATCGCGTCGACCTTCGCCGCGATCCCCTGGCGGACACACCCGGCGAACGCGCCGCCCGCATTGAGCTTGCCGTCACATATCTGGGCGGTCCATCCCACCGCCTCGGCCGCCTTCTTCGCGGCCTCGGCCCCGGTCTGGCAGCCGATGGCGCTCTGGCCGCAGGAGACGATCCAGACCTTCTTGCCGCCCGCGACGGCCGGAGCCTTCTCCGGCGGCCGCCCGTAGGCGCCGGTCCCGGCCAACTCCGCGAGCGCCGCAGTCGTCGTGACCGCTCCACGACCAGACGACCGTTGATCGGACGATCCGCAGCCACTAAGCGCGAGTGTTAGTACACCGATTGCGGCGACACCTTGGATTCGGCGTGAGCCTGCCACTGTCGTACCTCCTGGATCCTCGCCTGCGACGTCCGCGGGCCGTGTTCGCCCCGCACCGCGTCCCGCCTGGTCGTATAGCGGCGACTTGTACGCAGTGCGGTCGAAGGTAAGTGGCGCCCGTCACGACTGTCAAGCACTCTGCAGGCTCGACCTGCACTTCCATGCCGGATCCCGCTTGACGTACAGTTGTACGCCAAGCGGTCCTGATGACACCTCCCGCCGCAGAGGCGAGCGTCTCCCCTGCGCGGGGGAGACGGCACTGATGGGCGTCGGAAGCGAAGACAGCAGTGGAGCCGGCGACGTGGCCATGCGGTAAGCGGCCCTCACTAGCCGCTGAATTCCTTGCCGAAGTCGTAGGTCCGCCAGCGGTCGGGGCGCACACGCACCGTGACCATCGTCCGCACGTACTCGGTGATGCCGTTGAAGAACCGCTCGCCTGCCTCGGGGCCGAGATAGCGGATCGACCAGCTGCGATACTCGTCTGCGTCGGTCGGCTCCCAGCCGACAACGGTCCCTTCGACAGAGACGTACTTGTACGGCATGGCCTCTTGCTGGACGGTGAATCCGACCTGGCGTGCTTCGCGGATCAGAGCCATCTTGGCGCTGTGGAGGCTCGTGGCGAATGCGAGTTCGCCGCCGGGCCGGTAGCCGTACCAGATGGGTATCGCCAGAGGTGGCCGTCCGTCCGCTCCGGCGACGCTCAGCACTCCGATATGCGTACCGGCGAGGAAGCTCTCCCGCTCAGCCGTGGTCATTTTCGTGGACATGGCTAGTCCCTTGATCTTCCGTTGTCCGGGGACGTGGCGGGTCAGAGCTTGACCAGCATCTTGCCGACGTTGCCGCCGCGCATCATGTCCAGGAACGCGGCGGGCGCCTGGTCGATGCCCTCGGCCACGGTCAGCTCGGTGTGCAGGGAGCCGTCTGCCAGCCAGCCGGCCGCCTTCCCGATCCATTCGGGGAACAGGTGGAAATAGGAGTTGATCAGCATGCCGCGCAGGGTGGCGTCCTTGGCGGCCAGGGCGAACAGGTTGCTCGGGCCGGGGACCGGCTCGGTGGCGTAGTAGGAGCTGATCGCGCCCACCATCGCGATCCTGCCGCCGTGCCGCAACGCGTCGATGGCCGCCACCAGGTGGTCCCCGCCGACATGGTCGACGTAGACGTCGATGCCGTCGGGAGCGGCGTCGGCCAGTTGCTTCGCGAGCGAACCGGCGCGGTAGTCGATCGCCGCGTCATAGCCGAAGTCGTGCACGAGCCTCCCCGCCTTCACCGGACCTCCTGCGGAGCCGATCACCCGGGAGGCGCCGAGCTTGCGGGCCAGCTGCCCGGCGATGCTGCCAACCGCCCCGGCCGCCGCCGAGACGAAGACCACGTCGCCCTCCCGAACGGGGGCCACCTGGGTCAAAGCCGCGTAGGCGGTCAGCCCGGTGGTGCCCAGCGCGCCCAGCCACGCCTCGGCGGGGGCCAGCGAAAGGTCGGCGACGGTCACGTCGGCGGCGTCCACCGCGGCGTACTCGCGCCAGCCCAGGAAATGCACGACGGCCGCGCCCACCGGGACGTCCGCCGACCGCGAGGCCACGGCCTCGCCGATCGCCGAGCCCTCCATGGGGGCGCCGAGCTGGAACCGCGGCAGGTAGGTCTCCTCCTCGCGCATCCGATCGAGCATGTACGGATCGACCGACATCCAGGTGTTGCGGACCAGGACCTGGCCCTCGGCAGGTTCGGGCAGCGCGGCACTGACCAGTTCGAAGTCTTCCGGGCGCGGCTCGCCGACGGGACGAGAGGTCAGGTGGATCTCACGGTTCATGACGGTGCTCCTCATTCGGTGTGGTGAGACCCACTGTGGCCGGGGGCGCGCACGATCGGCTGAGGCTTCGCTGCGGGTACCGTGACCTGGTGCGATTCGGTGTACTCGGCCCCCTTTGCGTGTGGAGTGAGGACGGACGGCCCGTACGGGTCCCCGAGGTGAAGGTCCGGGCGTTGCTCGCCGACCTCCTGGTCCACGAGGGGCGGCCGGTGCCCGCCGACCGCCTGGCCGAGGACTTGTGGGGGGACGACCCACCGGGCAACCCGGCCAACACGCTTCAGACCAAGGTGTCCCAGCTTCGCCGCGCCCTGGAACAGGCGGAGCCGGGAGGCCGCGAGCTGGTGGTCTTCCAGACGCCCGGCTACGTTCTGCGCGCCGCGGACGTGGACGCCGCCCGTTTCGCCGAGCTGCTGCACCGCGCCCGCATGGCCACCGACGCCCGGGTAAAGGCAGGTCTGCTGTCGGACGCGCTGGCGCTGTGGCGCGGACCCGCCTACGCCGACTTCCGCGATGAGGTGTTCGTCCGCAACGCCGCCACCCGCCTGGAGGAGCAGCGCCTGACCGCCGTGGAGGAGCAGGCCGAGGTACGGCTGGAACTGGGCGAACACAGCCTGCTGGCCGACGAGCTGGGCGAGCAGGTCGCCGCGCATCCGCTGCGTGAGCGCCTGCGCGCCGTCCATCTGCGGGCGCTCTACCAGTCGGGACGGCAGACGGAAGCACTGGCCGGGTACGACGAGCTGCGGCAGCGGCTGGCCGACGAACTGGGCCTCGACCCGGGCCCCGAGCTGGCCGCGCTCCACCAGGCGATGCTGCGCCAGGACCCCGCTCTCCTCCCCGCGCGCCCGCGCACGAACCTCCCCGCCCCGCTCACCGAACTGGTCGGCCGCGAGCAGGCCGTGGCCGAGGCGGGCGCCCTGCTCGGGTCGGCGCGGCTGATCACGCTGACCGGTCCAGGCGGTGTGGGCAAGACCAGGCTCGCCCTGGCGGTCGCCGAGCGCGCCGCCCACGCCTTTCCCGACGGGGTATGGCTGGTCGAGCTGGCGGGGATGTCAGGTGCGACGGCGAGCGTGGCCGAAGTGGTGGCCGCCGAGCTGAACGTCCGCGACGACACGGCGACGGGCTCGCGCCCCGGCGTACGGCCGGCCGACCTGGCGCACCGCCTCGCCCATGCCCTGCGAGGCCGGCGGCTGCTGCTGGTGCTGGACAACTGCGAGCACGTGGCCGGCCCGGCCGCCGAGCTGGTGGACCTGCTGCTACGGACGGCTCCGGACCTGCGGGTGCTGACGACCAGCCAGGAGTCACTCGCGCTCCCCGGAGAGAGGCTGTACCCGGTACCACCGCTAGAGACGCCCGAGCCCGGCTCGGACCCGGGGCAGGCGGCCTCCGTGCAGCTGTTCGCGGCCCGCGCCGCGGCCGCCGCGCCCGGCTTCGTCCTGGACGAGACGACCGCACCCGCGGTGGCGGCGATCTGCAGGAGGCTGGACGGCCTGCCGCTGGCGCTGGAGCTGGCCGCCGCCCGGGTACGTAGCCTGGGCGTTCGCGGCGTGGCCGACCGGCTGGACGACCGCTTCCACCTGCTCACCGTCTCGGGCCGGGGACGTCCCGCCCGCCAGCAGACCCTGCGCGCGGTGATCGACTGGAGCTGGGAGCAGCTCACCGAGCAGCAGCGGCTGGTCCTGCTACGGCTGGCCGTCCACCCGGGCGGCTGCACGCTGGAGGCGGCCGAGGCCGTATCCGTAGACCTCGGCCTGGACGTGGCCGACCTACTGGACCAGCTCGTGGCCAGGTCGATGGTCGAGTCCTCCGGTGGAATCCGCTACCGGCTGCTGGAGTCGATCGCCGCCTACTGTCTGGAAGGGCTCGCCGGCGACGACCCCGCCTTCCAGCGCCGAGACGTCTACTACACCGAACTGGCCGAGCAAGCCGGCCCGCACCTCCATGGTCCTGACCAGCGCCGGTGGCTGGACCTCCTGGACACCGAGGCCGCCAATCTCCGGGCCGTACTGGCACACACCGCCGACTCCGCGCTGGCGCTGCGCCTGGTCAACGCCCTTTCGTGGTACTGGATACTCCGCGGCAGGCACCGAGAGGGCCGCGCCTGCATCGCCGCGGCCCTGGCGCTGCCCGGCGCGCGGTCCCCCCGGCTCGCGGCGTGGGAGGCCGGGTACGCGATGCTGACCGGCGACGGAAGCGACCTGCTGCAGCGCAGCCGTACCGCAGCAAGCGCACTGGACACCAGCGACGCTCGGCCGCGCTGGTTCCTTGCCTTCGCGCATCTGAGCTTCGGAGACGCCACCGCCGCGGCGGACCTGCTGACCGAGGCGCTCACCGCCTTCCGCGCCACCGGAGACCGCTGGGGCGAGGCGGCGGCGTTGGCGAGCCGCGCCAAACAGGCGATCTTCCAAGGCGACCACGAACTCGCCGAGCGCTCCGGCACCGAAAGCCTGGCGATCTTCACCGACCTGGGCGACGGCTGGGGCCGGCTGCAGGCCTCCGACATGCTCGGCTACCTCGCCGAGATCACCGGCGACTACGAGCGGGCCGCCCACCTGCACCGCGAAGGCCTGCGCATCGCCGAGGACCTCGGGCTGTGGACCGACGTGTCATACCGCCTCTCCAGCCTCGGCCGCCTCGCCCTCCTGACCGGGGACCTGGACGGATCACGGGAGCTCCACGAGCGGGCGATGCGCCTGGCGGCCGAGCAGTCCAACAGCTTCGCGGAGGAATTCGCCCGGGTCGGCCTCGGCCTCGCGGCCCGCCGCGCCGGCGACCTGGACGAGGCGGCACGGCATTTCGAGCAGTCGCTGGAATGGAACCGCCGCCTCAAAGCCGACTACGGCATCCCCTTCTACGGATTGACACTGCTGCTAGCCGAACTCGGCTTCATCGCCGAGCTGCGCGGCGACCTCCCTACGGCCAGGGCACTGCACCTGGAGGGTCTCGCCACAGCGCACGAAACCGGCGATTCGCGTGCCATCGCCCTGGCCAAAGAAGGGCTGGCCGCAGTCGCCGCGGCCGAGGGCGCCTACGAAGACGCGACAGCTCTTCTCGACGAGGCCGCCGCGCTCAGAGACTCGGTGGGCGCACCCTTGCCGCCCGCGGAACGCGGCGACATCAACCGAATCACCGCCGCGCTGACCCAACGAACGACCGCGCCCTGACCACCGGCACACCCTCCTCCAGCCCAAGCTCATCCCACCACCTCCGACGCATATCCCACCCGTAAGAATGCGGAGAGGCGGCGTTGCTCGCCGTCAGGATCCGGTCGTCTACGGCACAGCCGCCGACGGCCCCCTCGACGCCGCAACACCGGAACCGTTCGAGGCCAGCGGTTCCTGAGCGTCGAACAACTCCTCAGCCCGAAGGAAGTGGACGCCTACCGCACCGAACTGCCCAATCTGGCCCCCCGACCTGGCGCTCCTGCCGAACCATCCCCGCGCGTGCGGGACCTGGCGATGACCTACTATCCCCAGAATCACGTAGTGGAGGCCCGCGTGATCCCGGAGCCTCCACATGTGCGGTCGGTGCGTGTCCGAGGCCGGACACGCACCAAATCCCCATGTATCACTCTACCTCTGGGTGAAGTACCACTAAACACCGCAGACCTGGTCGACGAGGCAGAGGACTGATCGCCGTGGCCAGGGCAGAGTTTTCCCTCGCGGACAGGGTGATCCGGTGGGCCTCCACGGCCAGCGTCCTCGTGTTGGCCGGAATCGCCGCAGTGATCAGCTATAAGCACATGTACCACCTGGTGCTGCGGTACGGAGAAACGTCGTGGACGGCGGCGCTGCTGCCGGTGAGCGTGGACGGGATGATCGCGGTGGCCTCAATGTCGCTGCTGGTCGATTCTCGCCAAGGCCGCCGGAGCGGGCTGTTGCCGTGGGCGCTGCTGGTACTGGGCAGCGCCGCAAGCCTCGCCGCCAACGTCGCGGTCGCTGAACCATCGGTGGTGGGCCGACTCATCGCGGCTTGGCCCAGCTGCGCCCTTATCGGTGCCTATGAACTGCTGATGCGGCAAATCAGGCGCACCTCCGTCCCAAAAATGGAGAGCGACAACGCCGAGATCGGCTTTAGCTTCGAAGCGGCAAATACGACCTCTGAGAACGCTCTTAGGATTTTTGCGGCGACACATGGCCCTTCTGAGAAGGCTCATAAGGGACCACGGTCTGCTCCGGCGGCCTCAGAGGAGACTCTGAGGAGTCCAGGCTACCGGCCTGCGACCTCGGAGAAGGCTCTTGCCGATCAGGTCTCGGAACTCAGACAGTCTCCAGCGCGGCTCCAACAACGTGACGCGGTCGATGGCGCGCGGTCACAGCGGTCCTCGTCTCATTTGGACAGGGTCGGAGATGTGGGGATCCAGCGGCGAGCGTGGCAGTGGGCGGTGGCCCACCGCGCGGCTGCGGGGGTCCTGCCGCCGGGGAAGGCGATCGGCAGCCAGTTTGGGCGCAGTGAGCGCTGGGGACGGTTGGTCAAACAGGCTGGCCGTGCCGGGCGACTCGACGACGTCGCGTAAGAGCTTCGATTTCTTTCGCATCGTTATCGTCTGCCTCGCAGCGGCAGTCCTTTGTCGGTTGATGATTGGGGGGAGGATGCTCCACTGAACTCGGCGACCAGCCGGTCGCAGTACCCGCCGGACGCGGGAGCTGTTGTCGGTGAACGCGTCTCGGTTGTGCGAGGGGGCGTGCGGGACGTCAGTCGAGCAGGCCTGCTTGGTGGGCGAGGATGGCGACTTGGACGCGGTTGGTGAGGACAGCTTGGTCAGGATCCGGCTGACGTGGGTCTTGGCCGTCGCCTCGCTCATGTGCAGGCTGGCGGCGATGTCGGTGTTGGACAAGCCGTTGCCGAGCGCGACGAGCACTTCGCGCTCCTTGGTGGTCAGGACCTTGAGGCGCCGTTCGGCCTGGATCCGTCCTGATGCCGCCTTGGAGAAGTGCTAGAGCAGGCGCCGGGTCACCTTGGGGGAGAGCATCGCCTCGCCGCGTGCCGCGCTGCGGACCGCGGGTGATCATGTCGTCGGCCGTGGCGTCCTTGAGCAGGAAGCCGACCGCTCCGTGGGCCAGCGCGGCCCGGACGTACTCGTCGAGGTCGAAGGTGGTCAGGACGACCACGGCCGGCGGGCGGGGGGACCGCGCGAGGCGTTCGGTGGCCGTCAGGCCGTCGGCGCGGGGCATCCGGATGTCCATGAGCACGACGTCGGGGCGCAGGGTCTGGGCCATGGTCACCGCTTCCGCCGGGTTGGTGGTGTGCGGGATCTGCAGGCGGCGGATGGACTCGCACTGGGTCAACGGGCGCGCCGGGTATACGTGCCGTCACGGTCACACCAGCGCCAAGCTCCGCAAACCAGATCAGCCGAAGAATCTCTACGTGCGTGAGCACCGGCTGCTCACCGTCCTCCCTGGGCTTCTCGCCAGCTTCGACCCCAGCCTGCAGGATGCCGGACCGGGCGAGATCGCGCTCTTCCTGCACATCAACGACCTGAGAATCGTTTGTGACCGCTCGGGCTGGGCCATCAGCGAAGAAACGGAACTCGTGCCGCTGAACCCTTCTTGATGAGCCTCATGGGGTAATTCTGTGTCCGAGACACGCACCGACGGCACATGGCCTGCCCATTTACCGCTCGGCGCACCCCGCCGCATTCCGGTTGGCGCATAGCCTGCAGCGGGACCCATTGGATTAGTGCCAGCGTGTACGCAGAATCGGATGCCTACGTGCACGCTCACACTACCGTCACCTGCGGGATTGTTGGACGTCGACAAAGGTAAGCTTTGTTCAGTCACATGGTACGCCGGTCCGAGGACACCATCGCCCATGAAGAAGACTTAGAAGTTCAAGCTCTCGTAAAGAGCAGTGATATCCATTTCAGTGGGCGTCCGGAGGTAGCGCCACCATCGTGCCGTTAGATCTCGTTCCGTGCTGCCCGTTTCGGAGCCGCCGAGCAGACAACGAGCGAGTATGACGAAGTTCAGGGTCTTGCGGTACGCGTCGAGAGTAGGGGCCTGATGGTGCTTTCTGGTCACGGTGTGAGACCGATTTGTTGGGCGTGGTGGGTGAGTTTGCGGAGTCCGCGGTAGGCGGCGGTGCGGATGGCGCCGGGTTCTTTGCCGAGGATGTGGCCGGCTTCGATCGTGCTGAAGCCCAGGACGTTGCGTAGGAGGACGGCTTCGGCTTCGCTGCGGGGCAGCGTGTTGATGAGGAGTAATGCCGATTGCCAGGCGAGGCGGTTGAGGACGTCGGTTTCGGTGTCGTGGTGGGTGGAGTGTTCGGTGAGTTCGTGGAAGGGGATGTGGGTTTGGGGTTGTCGTTGTTGGTGGCGGAGGTGGTCGAGGGCGCGGTGGCGGGCGATGGTGACGGCCCAGGAGCGCCATTTGTGCCAGGTGCCGTGGAAGGTGGGCAGGTCGCGTCCGATTTGGAGCCAGGTTTCTGAGGCGATGTCTTCGGCGTCGGTTCGGACGAGTGCGCGCAGATAGCGCAGGAGGCGGGGGTTGAGGTCGTCGTAGAGGAGTTTGAATGCGTGCTGGTCTCCTTGTCGGGCTGATTTCAGTGCCCAGGTGAGGTCTGGGCGGTCGGGTGGTTGGTCGGATTCGTCGTGGATGGGGCTCGTGGTCGCCGCGCGGTGTGGGGGTCGCGCGTGCCTGGTCGCGGTGGGTGCTGAGACGTGGCGGCCTGCTGTCCAAGGGTCGAGGGGCATGGTGCGGAGCAGCCTTGCTGCGGGGGAGGGGCGGACGGCTAGCGAGTTAGAGCGCGATGAGTGGTGCCGTTGGTGGTCCGTGGCGTGGTGGTGGCGCTGAGGAGGTGGCTGCCGCCATGTCTGGCGCTTCGCCTTCGCGGTCGGCGGTGATGTCGCGGCGTGCCGAATGCGTCGCCGGGTTCTGAGCCGCTGGTGTCGTGGGGCTTTCCTGGTGGAGGACGACGGCCCGCATGCAGCCGGCCCACCCAACCGACTACTTCGGCTACGGCGGCCACCAGGTTCTCGTCGGCGGATTGACCGCCGCCGCCAACGGACGAGCCGAAGCTAAGCTCCGTCTGCCGCACCGCCCCAGAGCGGCGACTGTGTTTATCGACATGGTCGAGGAGGCCGACCGTGAGTGCGGTGGTCATCACCGTGATCGGTGGGCGAGACCTCACGTTCTGTCCTCCCGTGGAGTCGGGCAACGGCCGGTCATTCGATCGGCCCACTCTCCATGAAAAGTTGGCCTGTCCGAGCATCAGGTACGTCCAGGTTTTAACACGGGACTCTGACTTTGATCTATTGCCGGATTGGCCCGTTTGTCCGGCCGGTTCTGATGCGGGGGATTCGGTCCAAGCGATCTAGGTCGAGACCGCGGGCCCGAAGGGTGGCCGTAGCCCACTCTGTTTTGGCATGTCAGGGCGCTTCTCAAGAAATCTCTCAGAATCGACGTGACGTTCACCCATGGGGTGTCGCTTACCTATGCAGACGATCGCGCGATCACAGTGGCCGATGTCGGCATCCCTGGTGACAGGGGGTTGACAGAGATTATCCGACCGTGCTCGGCTCACCGGGAGCCTTCGCTTTCGGTGGCGTAGTGATGTGCCCGGGGGAGCGCGTCCTTCAGTGCTGTATTGGAGGTTGGATGAGCTTCCCTGACAGTTCCTGATTACCCGCTAAACGGCGATTCTGTCTGTCTTCTTGTTGTAGCAGCGCCGCCGTTACGGTGGTGCCGTCACGTCTGAACCCAAGGTCTTCGTGTGCGTGTCAATGCTGCCCGGAGATCTGCCTTGCTGTGCGTTTCTCCGGATAGCGGCTGTCGAACGTCGTGCTCGGCGGCCGGGTGAGAAGGGACCTTTAAGGTGAGCAGGTTTCGCAGGCTGGTGGCAGGAATCATGGTCGTGGTTCTGGCGCTCGCGTTGGCGCCGCCGGCCAGAGCCGAGCAGCGCCAGGCCGGTGCCGGGGCGTCCGATCCTGGGGATGGGTGGAAACCGGAGAGCAAACGCAACGCCTGGGATCGGTTCAAGGGTCTGTTCGGTGATGACGAGCCCAAGTCGCGCAAGCTGCCGGCCGTGGGTGTGCCGCGCAACGACCCGATGCCGCCCGGCGCGAAGGCGGCACCGGCCAAGCGGGTCAAGGAGTTGACGGGCCGCCGGACGGCGAACGCCAAGGTGTTCGAGTTGTCGGACGGGCGGCTGCAGAAGGAACTGTCGGCGGTCCCGTTGCACTACCGCGGCGAGGACGGCGACTGGCACGACATCGACCCGCGGGTCAAATCCACCGACCGCAAGGGTTTCGTCTACGGCAACCAGACCAACACCTTCCACAGCTTCTTCGGCACCCGCCCCGATGAGCTGGTCACCTTTGACGCCGACGGAGCGAGCCTGACGCTCGGCACCCCGCAGGCCAAGCCGTCCAAGCCGAAGACCAGTGGCAACGTCGTCACCTACCGGGATCTGCTCGGCGGCGGCGCGGACCTGTCGTATGAGATCGTCCAGGACGCGCTGAAGGAGAAGATCGTCCTTGCCGCGCCGTCCGGCAGCGGCGGCTACGCCTTCACGGTGAAGCCGGAGGGGGTGCGGGCGTGGCAGCGTCCAGACGGGGCGATCGCGTTCTACAAGGGCGACTTCGACGGCCGTCCGGTGTTCGTGATGCCCAAGCCGTTCATGTACGACTCGGCGCCGGACGCCTCGTCCCCGTACGGAACGGCGTGGAGCGGCAAGGTCACCCAGTCGATGCGGTGGGACGCCAAGACCGGCCTGCTGCACATCACCGTCCAAGCGGACAAGACCTGGCTGAACGACGCCAAGCGCAAGTACCCGGTGGTGATCGACCCCACCATCAAGATCGCGCCGACACCGACGCAGTCGCAGGACACCATGATCTCCTCCGACGGCCCGGACCAGAACTACGACGACAACTGGCGCCTGTCGGTCGGCACGACCAACTCCGGCAAGTCCCGCGCACTGCTGAAGTTCCCCCTCGACCAGATCCCCGCCGGGACCAGGATCGACTCGGCGCAGCTGCAGCTGTACTACGACCAGAACCACACCAGCAGCGCCAACCCGGTCACCCTGGAGGCGCGCCGTGCCACCCAGGCGTGGGACGAGACGACCGCGACCTGGAACAACGCCAACGGGATCGCCGGTGAGCTGAGCGGCAACACCGAGCAGGTCGACGACGGCGACCCCGGCAAGACCGCCGCGACCGGGTCCTGGCCGTACTCGGGCAACCCCACCACCACCCAGGCCGCGATCAACCACGACTACCCCTACAACAACGACGCGGCCGCCGGGGACAAGTACACCTGGGTGCCCACGCTGACCGAAAACGGCACCTACCGCGTCGAAGCCCACTACGTCGAGGCGGCCGACCGCGCCACCAACGCCCCCTACACCGTCACCTACAGCGGCGGCACCCAGACCTACCCGGTCAGCCAGTACCACGCCACCGAGACCAAGGGCGTGTGGAAGACGCTGGGCAGCCACCCGTTCACCGCGGGCACGACCGGCAAGATCACCCTCGGGGACGTGCCCGGCAAGGCCGTCATCGCCGACGCGGTCCGGCTGTTCAAGGAAGGCACCGCCGTCCGCCCGGCCAATGACGGCGCGTCGCGGTGGCATTCGTTCTCGGTCCGCGACACCGTGCAGCACTGGCTGGACGGCTCCCAGCCCAACCACGGGTTCGTGGTCAGGGCCCGCGACGAGAACGCCCTCGGCCAGGGCGGGCCACGGTACGAGGGCAGCCTGTTCTTCTACAACGGCGAGACCGCGACCTACCCGAAACTGACGGTCACCTACGGTCGTCCCGGCGTCGAGGTCGCCGCGCCGACCACCATCCACGCCACCGGCGCCGAGCTGACCTGGCCCGCCTACACCGACCCCTCCACCTCTGGCGATGACGACATCGTCGAGTACCAGGTGCACCGCTCGGTGTGGCAGACCTTCACCCCGTCCCAAGCCACCCTCATCGCCCCGGTGCCGTCCGGCACCCGCTCCTACACCGACACCACCGCGCGTCCGACCCCGGCCGACAGCACCGACCCGTTCGGCAACTCCTACTACTACATGGTCGCCGTCAAGACCCGCGACGGGAAGGTCACCCCCGGCCCGACCCAGCTCGCGCGCCTGCCCAAGGCCGGACGCGCGTATCGGATCTACCAGTCCGGCGTCACCGACACCACCCTCACCGCCTCCCGGCCGGACGAGAACCAGGACGTGCTGGCGGGCGAGCCGTGGCTGATGGCCGGCAACAACAGCGGCACCTACGGCAGGGCACGCGCGGTGCTGAAGTTCCCCGACCTGTCCGACATCCCCTCCACCGCCAGGGTGCTGGACGCGCAACTGCGGTTGTGGTCGGCGGGCGTCGACCCCGGCGGGGCCGCCACCTACGAACTGCGCGGCCTGACCCGCGGCTTCAACGAAACGTCCGCCACCTGGAACCGGGCCGACGCCGCCACCGCCTGGACGACGGCGGGCGGTGACATGGACGCCACCGTGTCCGGGACCGGCGGGAACTGGAGCAACGACCCGCAACAACGCGTGCTGAACGCCACGTCGCTGGCGCAGAGATGGGTCGCCGATCCCGCGTCTAACAAGGGCGCGATCGTCAAGCTCGCCAACGAGACGACCCCGGCCGAGCGTGCGATCTTCGTCTCCAGTGAGGGCCGCGAACCCCAGCTGCGCCCCCAACTGGTGGTCACCTACCTGGAGACGACGCCGGAGAACACCTACTACGTCCCGGCCACGCCCGCGGCGGTGGCACCCGACTCCACCCAGCCCATCGAGGTCACCCTCACCAACACCACCAACGAAACCTGGAACCTGGCCGACTGGGTGCTGTCGTACCGGTGGAGCCGCCCCGACGGGTCCCCGGTGACCGTGCAGCAGCTGCACACCGCGCTGCCCAAGAACCTGGTGCCCGGCGACACCGTCACCGTCCAGGCCCAGGTCAAGGCCCCGGCGTCGTCCATCGAGGGCAACAAACGCGTCGACCACGTCCTGGAATGGGACCTGTGGAACAAGACCACCAGCACCTGGCTGTCGCAACAACCCGCCGCGGCCGGGGCCCGCGCCGCCGCCGCGGTCAACCGTGTCGGCGCGTTGAAGCAGAGCCTGGCCGTCGAGGAATCCACCTCCGACCAGGTCGGCCTGGAGAAGTTCTACGCCTACGCCGGGAAGAACACCGGTGCCGGCTCCACGGTGATGAACAACCTGCACGCCGGGAACGCCGTCTGGCAGTACAACGCGTTCACCAACCCCTCCCGGGGGTTGGCCACCTTCCTGCGGCTGGCCTACAACTCCAAGGACACCTCCGACACCGTCGCCGGCTACGGCTGGTCCATTCAGGCGTCCTCGCTGATGCGGCTCGGCTCCCCGATCGACCCGCACCCCAACACCCACGGACGCACCGTCTCCCTCACCGACGGCGACGGCACCACCCACACCTTCACCCTCGACGACAAGGACAACAGCGACCCGGCCGACGACGAATACATCGCTCCCGCCGGCGTGCACCACTACCTGCAGCGCCTAGCCGAATGCAAACCCAAGGACGAACTGTCCCGCGCCTGGGTGATGACCCGGCCCGACCGCACCCAGTTCTTCTTCGACTGCGACGGCTACCTGTCGTCCATTGAGGACAACAACGGTAACCGGATGGATTTCACCTACGAAGTCCGCAAATCCCAGAACAAGCCGACCAAGTTCCTGCGCTACATCACCGACCCGGTCGGCCGGCAGACCCTCACCATCGACTACTGGGCCAAAGGCCAGGACTACTCCTACATCGATGACACCACCTGGGAGAAGAAGACCGGCACCGGCCTGACCAACCCCCACATCATCGACCACGTCAAGTCGATCAAAGACATCTCCGGCCGGACGCTGACCTTCACCTACTCCGACAAGGGCCTGCTGGGCGAACTCATCGACGGTGCCGGGGCGTCCCAACCGAAGGTGTTCGGGTTCCGCTACGACGCCACCCAGGGGAACAAGAACGTCAAACTCGTCAAGGTCACCGACCCCCGCGGCCACGCCACCGACCTGGCCTACTACGACACTCCCCAAGACGACCCCAAATTCAAATGGTCCCTCAAGACCATCACCGACCGCCTCGGACACCCCACCACCTACGCCTACACCGACCCTGACGGCACCACCGGCCAACAGATCCGCACCGTCGTCACCGACGCCGAGAACCACACCACCACCTACCTGATGGACGGCAAGGGCCGCCCCGTCGAAACGACGAACGCCAAGAACCAGACCACCAAACTCGGCTGGGACGACGACAACAACGTCACCCGTCTCGAAGAACCACCCGCCACGACCGGCGCCACCCCGGCCGTCGCCACCTGGAAATACGACCCCAAGACCGGCTACCCCACAGAGATTAAGAACCCCGAGGCCGTCAAGAACGCCTGGGACGGCACCACCCTCACCTACCAGACCGGCCTGAACGGCCACATCGCCGACGTCATCGCCAAAAGAGCACCCGAGGGACGTACATGGACCTTCGGATACACCTCCGAGGGCGATCTGGCCTCACTCACCGACCCGCTCGGCAATGTGACGTCCACCGCAGGCGACTACACCACCACCTACACCTACGACACCTGGGGTCAGCTTCAGAGCACCCGCGACGCCAATGGCCGGACGACGAGCAACAGCAATTTCCACGCGAGCGGATATCCGCGGACCGTGACCGACGCCCTCGGCAAGGCCGTCACCTACGACTACGACGCGCGCGGCCAGACAACGAAGGTCACTGACCCGCTGGGGCATGTCACGACGCAGGATTACGACACTTACGGTCGTGCGCTACGGCAGACAGAGCCGAAGGACCAGGCGTCGGGCACCCTGATCACCACGCCTGCACCGGTGTACGACGCCAATGACAACGTTCTGGTCTCGACCGCCCCCAACGGCGCGGAGACGACCGCCACCCACGACGACGCAGACCAGGTCATCAGTTCACGGGCACCCAAGGACACACCGGACGGGCCCGAACGTGCGACCTCCTATGCCTACGACAAGGTGGGCAATATCACAAAGGTCACGCAGCCAAAGGGGACTCTGACTTCTGGTGACGATTCTGACTTCGTCACCGGCTACACGTACAACGAAATCAACCGGCCTGTCGCGGTGACCAACGCGGAGAACCAGCAGATCACCTACGCCTACGACAACGCGGGAAATGTCGTCACGGTCACCGATCCGCGCAAGAACACAACGTCGGAGCCTGGCGACTACACCACCAAATACACCTATGACCTCAATCACCAGTCCATGGTCGTCACAGATGCGCTGGGGCATACGCAGCGAACGACGCGCGACCGTGATGGCCTCGTAACGGCCGTCACGGACCAGAACGGCAGCACGACCTCGCTCCGCCTCGACGCCCGCGGCAAGCCGGTCGAGGTCACGCGGCCTCGCTCGGACGGAGTGAACACGGTCACCGGCTACGAGTACGACCAGGTCGGCAACCGCACCAAGGTCATCACGCCGCGCGGCTCGGCGACATCCGCCGACGGGGATTTCGTGCAGGAGACGACTTACGACGAACTGAACCGGATCAAGGAAAGGCTCTCACCGTTCGACCCGTCCGATGCCCGCTACAACAAACCGGACAAGACCGTCTACACCTACGATGCCGCGGGTCGGCTGAGCCAGGTGAGCGCCCCGCCCTCGAACGGGCAGGCGGTTCGTAACGAGACTCGCTACACCTACTTCGACAACGGCTGGACCCGGCAATCCACGGATCCGTGGGACATCGTCACCACATACGACTACAACGCTCTCGGTAAGCAGACCGAGCGCACGCTGACGAGCGCGGGTGGTTCGTCAAGCCGGACGATCAACTGGTCCTACTATCCCGACGGGAAGCTGAAGAGCCGCTCTGATGAGGGCGTGCCCGCAGGAAAGCGGGTCGTCCTGGTGGACGACTCCGACCACCAGAACGCCGGCTCGACTGGCGGAGCCTGGACCTCCAGCTCAACCGGCACTGGTTTCCAAGGATACGACTACGCCGCTCACGGCGCCGGCACTGGCACCTCGTCATTCGTGTGGAACCTCACCCTCCCCCAAGACGGCGACTACGAGATCTTCATCAAACACCCCACCGTGCAGGGTGCCGCCCCCAACGCCTCCTACACGATCCAGGACTCCGGCGGCAGCACCACCAAGACCGTCGACCAGAGCACCGGCGGCGGCACCTGGAAGAGCCTGGGCACCCACACCTTCACCAGGAACGGCACCGGCCAGCGGATCACCCTGTCCGACCAGGCCACCGCAGGCACCACCGTCCTGGCCGACGCTGTGAAGCTCGTGCGCGACAACACCGGCGACACCGACACCGAGAAGACCGAATTCACCTACGCCTACGACCCCAACGGCAACCTCACCGACATCACGGACGGCAGTCCCGGTACGAAGATCGACAGGTATCTGGTCGAGTACGACGGCCTGAACCAGGTCGCCAAGGTCGAGGAGAAATCGGGCGCCACCGTCAAACACACGACCACCTTCACCTACGACCAGAACGGCAACCCCCTCACGCGCGGGCATGATCAGGAATTCTCGGCCTATGAGTACGATCCGCGTGACCTGGTCGCGAAGATCACGGACAAGGATGAGCCCGGTGATCCGTCGCCCAAGGTGACCACCTTCACCTACACGGCACGCGGTGAACGCGACCTCCAGACAAGAGGCAACGGCAACACCGTCGACCACGACTACTACCTGGACGGTCTGCTGCGCCGGCAGGTCGAAAAGAAGAGCAACGGAACGCTGGTCAACGAGCGGCAGCTCGAATACGACCCGAACGGCAACAAGACCAGGGACGTCGGCCGCAAAATGAACGCCGATGATAAATCGGCGTACATATCGACCACAACGACGTGGGATTACGACCCCCTCGACAGGATCAGTGAGGTCACCAAGACCGGCGGCGTCACCTCGACCGAGACCTATGTGCACGACGCGAACAGCAATGTGATATCGCAGACGGTCAAGGGGAAGTCGACGACATTCACCTACGATCGCAACCGTCTGATCTCCTCGGTGACGGCCGGCGTGACGGCCGCCTACAACTACGATCCCTTCGGTCGCCTGGACACCGTCACCGCCGGGGGCGCGGTCGTCGAGCGCAACGACTATGACGGTTTCGACCGCGTCGAGAAGCATGAAGAACGAGGGCCGTCCGGTGCATTGACGGAAACCGAATACACCTACGACCCATTCGACCGGACCTCGTCGAAGACGACCGATCCCGGCGGCTCCGACGAGAAGACGACCACGTACAACTACCTCGGCACCACCGCGAATGTGCTCAGCGAGGAAGTGTCCGGACAGATAACCAAGTCCTACCAGTACTCCCCATGGGGCGAGCGGCTTTCCCAAGTCAAATTCAACGCGGGCGGTGCTACGGAGGACGGCTACTTCGGCTACAACGACCACACCGATGTGGACCTTGTGACCGATGCGACAGGTGACAGTGAGGCGACCTACGGCTACACGGCATACGGCGACATCGAGGAGAAGGAGACCACCGGCGCCGACAAACCGGACCCACAGGATCCTACCAAGGAGCCGTACAACGCCTACCGCTTCAATTCCATGCGCTGGGACTCCGCTTCCGGTACCTACGACATGGGATTCCGTGACTACGATCCCGGCCTGAACCGTTTCCTCACCAGGGATACCTATAACGGCGCTTTGGACGACGTCGACCTGGCGACCGATCCCTTCACCGGCAACCGGTACGCGTTCGGCGGCGGAAACCCCATCAGCGCCATCGAGATGGACGGCCACAACTGGTTCACCGACGGTGTCGGCGATGCGGTCGACGGCATCAGCCGCGCCGCCTCCGGGGGGCAGGATCCCGGAAGCCTCGGCTCCATCATCGTCCATGGGGCAGAGGCCGTTGGCGGAATGCTGCTCATGGGCGTCGGCAGCGGCATGACCGGCGGGGGCGCGGCGGTCTGCGTGGGCGTGGTCACCTGCGTCGTCGGGGCACCGGTCTCCGTAGCCGGTGCGTTCGTGACCGCGGTCGGTGCCGGCCTCACCGCGGCCGGCGGCATCGGGTTGATCGGAGATATCGCCGCACTGGCCCAGAACGTCGGTGGCTCAGGAGGCTCCGGGGCGGACAACTCCGGTAACAGCGGGGGGCAGCCCGAGCCCCGAACGCCCTCCGGCAGCGAAGGCGGGCCCGGCGAGTGGGTTCAGACTCAGCGCGGCGTGAACCCCACCAACTGGCGTCAGAAGGTCGCCTACCGGTATCAACAGCAGGTCACCAAGGTGAAGGCAGGCTACGAGTTCCGGCTCACGCTCCGCAACCCCAAGACCGGCCGCCCGATCGATATGGATGGCTACGACCCGACACGTCGCGTGCTGCAGGACGCCAAGATGGGTTACGGTGGCGAGCGCTGGATCAACCCCACTACCGGAAAGCTGACCAAGGCGGCCAAGGACAAGTTCAAAGAGCAGGCACAGCGCCAGTCCGAGGCCGCCGGTGGCACAAAGATTGAATGGGTCTTCTCGAACAAACAGGTCGCTGATCTGGTCAGTAAATTCTTCGATAAGGAAGGCATCAAGATCTCCGTCCGTTATCAGAAGTACGTGACGAAATGAGGTGATCCTACTGGAAGACGAGATCGTGGTCCGGAGCTTCTGGGGCCCGCGCGAGGAATCGGTGGAGGCTGCCGTGGAACGGTGGGTCGAACTGTCTGGGCGGCTGACCGGCATCGGGGGGACGGTGTTCTCATCGTGGACGAATGCGGATGATGAACCGCAACCGCTGGAGTTCAGTGTGGAGGGTCTTCAGCGGGAGTTGGCTCATCGTGAAGAGAAGTTCGGTCCTCGCGGTCGATTGGGATTTTCGATGTCCGCACATATCGACGATGGTGACCTGCCTCGGGTGTCCCTCTCGTCTACGGTCGGCGCATGTGGGTCATATGTGGGCAACAGCCTGGTTCTGACGCTTTACGTCTGGGAGCAGAAGCAGGGGGGCCTGTGGACGCCGATGGCGGGCGACCTGTTGCGGGCGGTGGCCGAAGCGTGCGAGCCCGACTGGGGGGAGGTGCGCAATGACGCACTCGCCGATGCCCAGAACGAGAACCCGCAGATCACCGTTGGGACGCCGCGAGCGGGGTACGTTACGTACCTGTCGTCGAACCGCCGTGCGCGGGTATCCGGTGAGGTGCCCGGACGTACGCGGCAAGCAACCGATGGCGGCTTGCTGATCGACATGACCGAGGACGGCCGGTTCCCGGAACTGGATGCCGTGGCGGAGCTCGACCGGCGGCTTCGAGACTCGGGCGCGTTGGTCGAAATCCCGGAATCCCAGGAACGGCTGTGATGCCCGATGGAGCCGACGCTCGTCATGGCCCTCTGCCGGGGAACGCCCCGCAGTTCCCCGTGGGCATCGTCCAAGCCACTCGCGGGGTCGACCGGACCACTCGCTGAGCGGACTGGATCACGTGGACGGCGGCGTCCCGGTTTCGCTGAGAGACCGGAGACATAACGGAGGTTGGTGCAGTGGATCTCTCATTGAAGTACGAGCCGGTGCCGGCCAACGCGTCCCGTTTCGCCGTCGACATCGTGCAATCCGCCTCTGACATTTCCGGTGTGCGGTTGGACTACACGGTGGCGAGCTTGGACGCGGTCGATGGCATCGTCCAGGAGATCCGGCAGGACGGGTCTCCCGTGGAGGCGGTCGCCGAGACCCTCTTCGGGTTCGGCTGCTACGTGGGGGAGGTTCTTGTCAGGGAGGGCGGTGGCCATTGGGTCGCGCCCGATGAGCGCGAGGCCGAACTGGTCGCCTTCCCCTTCGTCGTCAGCTTCCGTGACGGCCGGTGGGCCAACCCGCTCGGCAAGGTCTTCAAGCGCTTCGAGGAGGGCGCGGATCACAACGTTCGCTACTTCGCCACCGTCATGCTGGACTCCAACGCCTGACGTGCCTGGTCAGCCCCTCGCGGTGGCGCCGCTGAGCTGGCGGACTGGCTGAGTGCCCGGGGTGCCGTGTCGGCGGACCGCCGGGGCTGACCGCTCCCGGGCCGGGATGGGCGGATAGCCTGCGGCCGGGCCATCGAGCCCAAATGGAGCATCGCGTGCCGGACGATGGTGAACTCCGCGGCGACCGGGACGACCTCGCCGTTGGGGTGGGTGGTCGCTATTCGCCAGCGACCTCGTGGTCGCCTTAGAAGTTGCCCAGGTTGCAGAGCTGTCGTACGTCGGGCACGGCGACGCTGGGTCACATCCGGGACACCACGGCCGCGGGCGGGTCGAGGGAGGTGATGCCGTCGTGCCGGGCGACTCGATGCTGTCGCTTCATAAAGCTGTTGGGTTCGCGTCAAGTACGTCGTGGCCTCCGGTGGTTGTTCAAGGCAGCTGATGGCAGCGGCGTTGCGAGTGGCTACTTCCAGCTCAGAAGTGACTCCGGCGTTGGCCCCGAACTGACATCGTAAAATCGAGTCAGTCAGATCAAGGGGTGGCGGATGAGCCAATACACCTCCGACCCGGAACACTGCACGCGCCCCACGCTCCAGCTCCGCCTGCTCAGCCACGGTCACTGAAAACGGCGCCTTCGGCTGCCCTGCCCTGGCCATCCATCCAGCCCGGACTTACAAAAGGCATTTCAGGCGCAGAACACTAGGGCTCCTCGTTCACTATTCCCAACCAACGGGCGGCTTCCGCGTACCTGCCCGTGTCGTTAAGAAGGACCCCCAGTGCGGCGATCGCAGGCTGGGATCCCCGGTGAGCGCCGTGGAGGAGGTGGCCGGGCAGCGCGCGGAGCACCTCCGCGAGGAGCGCCGGTTGGCTGGCGACGCCCTGGCGGAGGCGGAGCGGGAGCTCGACGCGACCACCCGAGACCATCCGGCCGTCCGGCAGGCGCGGGGCGCGGTCCACGCTGCCCTGGGGAGCCGCGACGCGCTCCGGCCCGCCGTCCAGAAGGGGGCGCGCGAGGCGCGGCTTGCGACGGCGACGGTGAAGGCGCCGCCGCCCGTCCGCGAGGACGCCGGTGCCGATGCCCTCGAACGGGACGCGAAGGCCCTGCTCGGCTGGCTGCGCGCGAACCTCGGGCCGCTGCGCGGGCGGGCCGCGCTGCTCGCTGAGTGGCGCGCCGACGTCGCGCGGGAGGCCGAGCCGCTGTCGTCCGAGCTGGTCCGCTACGCCGACGTCGTCGCCGCGACCTGCATCCCCCTACAGGGCGCAGGCGCGGCAGATCGCGCGGAGCGTGGCGCGCGGCATCGGCGTTACCGAGAAGGCCGCGCTGAACGTTGGCACCGTCGACTCGTTTCAGGGCGGTGAGCGCGAGGTGATCCTCTACGGGTTCACCCGGAGCAACGACGCCGGACGCGTCGGCTTCCTCAGGGAGCTTCGCCGTGCCAACGTCGCCTTTACCCGCGCGCAGTTCCAACTCGTCCTCGTCGGCGACCTGACCACCCTGACCACGACCGGAGCTTCCGGGAGCTGGCCGTCGCGCTGCGCGCGCACGGCCCGGCACAGCGAGATCCTGCAGTACCGGGACGTCCACGCCCAGGTCACCAGGCTCAATGAAGAGGAGGGCCGGGCATGACCGGCAAGTGGCTCATCCCCTACCCGGAGGAGCGCGCCCTGGAGGACGCCGCGTACGCGCGCGGCGAAAGGCCCACTCGCATTTGCCACCTGCTGCTTCCGGTGTGGCTTGTCGAGATCCGGGGGACGGTCACCGAGGCCGAGCCGTACGACCTGATCGACTCTACCTCGAACGCGGCATCCGGGACTGCGCCCTCGACACCACGGTCGAGCTGGCGGACTTCTTCTCCTGGACGAGACGCTCGTCGACCGGGCGCTGCGCGTGCTGGCGTGGATCGGCCACGTACGCGACGACGGCCGCGGCCGGGACGCGCTCACCGAAATCGGGCTGCGGTCCGTGCAGGACAGGTGGCGCTACACCGTCGTGAGCCGGGACCGCCGCGAGCTGTACTTCGACGGCCTCGGCTCGCAGCCGCTCCCGCGCGCGTACTACGACCCCTCCACCGTCACATTGCTCGCCGGGGAGGATCTGACGGACGTGGTGAACCGGCGCACCGGCGGCCCGGCGTTCCGGCCGGTCGTCAGCCAGCGGATGTTCCGCGACGAGGCGCTGGCCGAGCTGGCGGCGCGCCGCGACCGAGACCGGTTCAACCTGCCTGCCCGGATCGATGCACCGGAGCGCGTCGCGCCGCCCGTCCCCCTTCTATATGCCCCGCCTATATGCCCCGCCTATCTGGTGCGGACGGTCGCGCCCGATGGCAGCCCGCGGCTGCTCGCCTACACCCAGGCGGGCGACACGGCCGACGAGGACGTTACGGCGGGGCTGACCTCGCCGTGCTGATCGAGAACGAGGAGTCCGCCGCTCGGGACGGCCGCGACGAGACCCGGGCGCGCGACTGGCTGCGCGACCGCGGCCTGGACGCCGTCCACCCGCGGCGACAGCCGGACGGCATGCTCCGCGTCACCCTCCCCGCGTCGGCGTTCGAAAGCAGCGACCCGGTGCCGCTGTACAAGCTCGGGTCGTTCGTCGTGGGGCACCGACTTCTTCCAGGTCTGGTGCGAGGACGAGACGGTCCGCCGGGCGCTGCTGTACCGGATCGAGTCCTACAGCCGGCCGAACATCAGGCGCGCCGACCTCGACCAACGGATCGCCAGGATTGGTCGTCAGGTCGGGCTCGACGAGGTCGACCTCGCCGAGCTGCGCCGAATGGCGGTGCGCGGGGAAACGCGACCTGGTGTCCCTCCTCGACGAAAATCGGCGAGCGCCCATGACCGCCGCGCACGGGCGCTCCGGGCCGCGCCGCCGCCGGACGATCGACGGCGCGACGGTCTCCCGACTGTTCTTCGGGCTGCCGTGGTTCCTGACGAGCCTGGTCGTCGTCCTGGCTGGTGGTGCTCGGCTGGCTCGGGTCCGGCGCGGTCGTCTTCTGGGGCCGTGCCGAGTCCCGGTTCGCCCGTCAGTGCTGCGCTGCCGTCCTTCGACCGAGGAGGAGCGTGACCGGTTCGCGCCGGTCTGGGACGAGGTCCCCCGCCGCGCGGGCCTTGATGGGTCGCGGTACTCGCTGTGGAGCGAGCCGGCCGCTGGGATGAGCGCGCAGGCGGGCGCGGGGCAGGTCGTCGCGGTCACCGACTGAACGCTCCGCACCCAGCACCCGCGCGTCCTCCAGGTGCCGCCTTACTAGCGGTGGCCTAGGCCCGTCAAGGGATCTGCTGGACATTTTCCGCCACAACGATTATGTTGTGTACATGCTTCCCCCGTTGACATCCGCAGGCGTCCTGCCGTCTGGGGTGCACGAGGCCTCATGGGATGAGGTGGTGCGGCGCTTCGGCGGTTCTCCGCGGCGCGAGTGGCTACTTGTTGGGCTGCTTGCGGCCGCCAAGAGTCTCAGGGCGGCCAAGATCGACCGCATGTGGTTGGGGGGGAGCTTTGTGACCGCCAAGGAGGACCCGACGGACTGGGACGGCGCTTGGGATCCGGTGGGCGCCGATCTGACCAAGATCGATCCCGTTTTCATCGACCTCGCCGACCTTCAGAATGGACGGTACCGGCAGAAGGCCAAGTACGGCGGCGAGTTGCTTGCGGGGTTTGAACTCGCAAGCGGGTTGTCGTTTTGTGAGTTTTTCCAGCACGACGAGAACGGTGATTCGAAGGGAATCGTGCTGCTTGACCTAAGGACACTCCCATGATCCGCAATGAGCGTCAGTATCGCGCGACGATGCGCCAGCGAAATTTGCTGGCCCAATCCCTCGACGAACTCATCAACCGCAACGCCGCCTTGGCTCTTGACGTCCAGCCCGATCCGAACGCCTCGGGTGCCCAGGTCCTTGAGCTTCAGCGTGCTTCCATCGCGGGGCAGCTCGCCGACTTGGACAGTCAGCTCATGCAGTACCAGCAGCTACAGGAGGGGCAAGTCGCGGCAACTGGTGTCTCGTCTCTTGAGGAACTGCCCGATGCACTGATCCGTGCACGTATCGCAGCGGGGATGTCTCAGCGCGATCTGGCTGAACGGCTCGGCATGAAGGAGCAGCAGATCCAGCGATACGAAGCTGAGCGGTACGCCAGTGCTTCGCTGACCCGGTTGCGGGAGATTACGGCGGCGCTTGGTGTCGAATTTGTGGGAGATCTGCAGCTGCCGGTCAACGAGGCGCCTGTGGCTCGACTGCGCAAACGCTTGCTCTCGTTGGGCTTCGACCGACGCGTGGTCGATCGCCGGTTGCTGCGAGACGTGCCTGGAGGCGCCGGGCCGGCCAAGGTGTTGGCGGCTGCTGAGCGCGCAGCTCGTCTGCTCAACATTCCAGTAGAGCAGCTCCTTTCATCTGGACCGGCGCCCGCACTTGCGACTACGGGGCGATTCAACGCCCCTCGCAACGCTGCTCATGGTTCGTTGGACGCCTACACCCGCTACGCCGAGAGCCTGGCCGACCTCGTGCTGCGGGCGACCGAGCACCTGTCACGGCCACACCTTCCGGGTGACGCGCAATCCGTTCGCGCTGCGATCGACGCCATCGCCGCCGCTACGCGGCCCGACACGGTGACGGTGCCGCCCGATTCCCAGGAACTCTTCCTGGCGACCTTGCGCTACGCGGCTGACATCGGCGTTCCTGTGTTGGCGTTGCGGGATCCCGGCGCGTTTCACGGCGCTTGCTTCAGCCGGGAGGGGCGCAGCGTCATCGTCGTCAAGCACAGCAGCGATTCGGTGGCGCGATGGCTGGCACTCCTGCTGCACGAGCTCTGCCATCTGGCCGATCGCACCCGTGGCGAGCTGAGGACTTGGGTCGAGCTGGGAGACATCGATACCTGGAGCGACAATCCTGAGGAGCAGCGCGCACACGCATTCGCAGCCGATGTGCTGCTGTTCGGGCGTGGCGACGCAGTCCTTGCCCAGGCTGTACAGGCGGCGGAAGGATCCGTCGAACGCCTCAAGGCTGTCGTCCCGGCGGTCGCCGACAACGCCGAGGTTCCGGTAGACATCCTCGCCAATTACCTAGCCTTCCAACTCGGTCGGCGTGGGATCAACTGGTGGGGTACGGCCAGCACCTTCCAGATCCAGCGCAACCCATGGCGAAATGTCACCGACCAGCTACTGACCCAGCTCGATTTCAACGCCCTCGATTCCGTTGATCGCTCAGCGCTCTTTGACGCCTTGGCGTCATAGGGGCACATTCACGGAAAGCTCGCGCCGGCTAAAGACCGACGCCTCATCGTCTGAGGGAGGTGCCCGATGACCGGCCACCACGATGACACCGGCCGACCCCGCACAGCCGCGAATCCGCCAGACAGCCTGCCTTTCCCCACCAAACCCCTTCCCGAGCTCCCGCCCAAATGGAGCGCCTCGGCCGCCGACGCCTCTCCCGAGGGCGTATGGCGCGACTTCGACAAGGTCAAGATCCGCTGCACCATGACCTCGTGCGGCCACGGCCTGCACTGCTATCGGCTGACCAAGAAGCTGGCTCGCCTGCTCGGACCTGGCGCTTGCCGCGAATGTCATCAGCCCCTCGTGTCGCTGGAGCGCACCGGCCAGCGCGACATGGCCGACATCGACCACACGTTCGCCGCACTGCAAACCGAGGCGATCCGCCACTACTTCTGGCACGTCCCATTCGGACAGAAGGCCCTTGACTACGCCTACCGGGCCGGCAGCCGAGAACTTCACGCCAGGATCCCTAGATTCGTTCGTAGCCGGATCGGCAAGGCCGAGCCCTTCCGAGATGGCACACAAACTCCGACGTCGCGAGAGAAGGCCAACGCGATCGACTACGCGCTGCACGCCGTCGCCGCCTGTTGCCGAACATGCGCGCAGTATTGGCACGGCATCGGCAAGGGCCGCCCCCTCACCGATGCTGAAATCTCCTACCTGTCTGAGCTCGCCCGCCGCTACCTCAACGCACGACTCCCTGACCTGCCCGAGGATGGGCGGTACATCCCGCCACGTCGTCGCACAGCCGCAAATGCGCACAGCAACCTGCGCATGCTCCCCACAGGGCCGGTGCTCAACATGAAGGTCACCGACCTCGTCCACCCCCATGCCTCGTAATCATGCGCGACCCTGACACGTTCGCTGAGCGACTGCGCGAGGCCGCTATCGACCCCAGCCGCCGCCGACTCCTGGTATCCGTCCTCGCCAACTCCGACCAAGAGCCCGACCTTTCCGAAGCGGTGGTCTGCGAAGGACTCGGCCGCATCCGCCATTTCCGCCAAGCCACCTCAACCGGCTGGCCCAACAATCCTTTGCCCATCGCACCGGCGGCGCAAAAGCTCGGCTTACCCCGGCCACCCCAGATGATGCCCGCGCTCGTATACCAGAACGCGGTCTGCAACTGGCGATGCTGGTACTGCTTCGTGCCATTCAATCTGCTGGCCGGACATCGGGACCACTCCCGCTGGGTTACCGCTGAGCACCTGGTCGCTCTGTTCCAGCAGCTACCCGCAAACCACAGGCCTGCGATCATCGATCTGTCCGGCGGTCAACCCGACCTAGTTCCCGAATGGACCGTCTGGATGCTCGATGCACTAAACGACGCAGGACTCGCCACTCAGGTCTACCTCTGGAGTGACGATAACCTCAGTAACGACTACCTGTTCCGCTACCTGCGCGACGAAGAGATCAGCAGGCTCTCAAACACTGCGAACTACGGCCGCGTATGCTGCCTGAAAGGATTCGACCACGACTCGTTTGCGTTCAACTCCGGAGCGCCCACCAAACATTTTGACCGGCAATTCGGGCTTCTGCGCCGCCTAGTGCGAACTGGAATGGACCTCTACTGCTACGTCACGCTTACTACCCCAACACCGCCGGTAGCGCCACTCGATGTGATGCGGCGGTTCGTCGATCGTCTGCAAGACATCGACGAGTACCTTCCCTGGCGGGTGGTCCCTCTTCAAATCACCGTCTTCGGTCCGGTTGGGCCACGGATGCGCGCACCCCATGAGGAAGCGCTAGGTGTCCAGGACCAGATGGTCGATGCGTGGAACACCGTCCTTGCTGAGCGATCCCACGGCCCGGCCTACACCTCCATCGTCAACGTCCCCCTTGGGGACAAGCCACAAGGCAGGTAACTCGACAATGACCATCGTCCCGGCCGTCGCCTATGACCGGTTCGCCGAAATGCGTGACCGCCGGGTCGCGGTTGCGGCCGCGACCATTGGCATCTCCGCTGGCAGCGTTCCTTCCGAAGAACAACTCGCCCACCTCGCCTGGCACGTTGGGGTAGTGGAGCCCAGCCAGTTGGCTCCGCTGTTGTCCCGCTATCCCATTCCTGTGACCACCGCGCGTTGCACAGCCGCTCACCGCCAAGTACCAGATCCGCTCCAGGAGCTCCTTCCGCTGCCGCATCCACTGGACTACGAGTGGCGGTTCGAACCACGTACACGCGCTCTTCTCGCCGACCGTTGCCACGACTTCGCCGGCGACAGCGGCGCAATCGCTTTGCTGGGAACTCCCACCCTTGTCCCACACTTTCGCGGTCGTACCAGGGACCTGCTCCTCGTTGACTCGAATGCTGGCGTCATGTCAGCGCTCGACAGAGCTGACCTACTCGGCACAGTCGAGCGATCATTGGCCGACCTACGAAGCTGGAGTCCGCCACGAGCGTGGGCTCACCGAGCAGACGTTGTGATCGGCGATCCGCCCTGGTATCCCGGCGGCTTCGCCACATTCGTCCACACAGCCGCTCTACTGGTCCGTCCTGGCGGCACAGTTCTGCTTTGCGTCCCCGACGTGCTCACCAGACCATCCGCCGCTCCCGAACTCCAGGATGTCCAAGCCCTCGCCGAACGTGTTGGCCTGAGTCTGCAGCAAGTTCAGCCTCGTAGCTTGCGTTACCGGACACCGTTCTTTGAGTACCGAGCCCTACACGCTGCCGGTGTCACGCTGGTCCCTCATGACTGGCGCGCTGGCACCCTATGGCAACTGACTAAGCGGCCCGTTGTGGCAGCGCCTGAACCTCACGCGGACTCACTTTCCGCCCCATCATCACTGACCTGTGCCGAGAATACCGAGGTGGCCCTCGGTAATGTGCGCCTGCGCGTGCTCGACCTTCCTAGTCGAGCTTCGGGCAACCTGGCATTTAACACACTCGTACCAGGCGACACGCTCCGTAGCGTCAGTCGGCGCCACTCAGTTCGCGCACGGGCCAATGTATGGACGTCAGGCAACTCTGTGCTTACATGCCCCGACTCTCGCCTCGCCGCCACGTTCCTGTACCAACTCGGTGCCCGTACCTTTCCGCTCACACTACGAGACGCCACAGACACGATCGTCGAGTTTGGCATTCGCCATCACATTCCTCTGGAAGACATGCGCCAGGCGATCACCAAGATCGACGAAATCGTTACAGCCGAGCAAGCCGCCTACCAGACATACTGCTCGGGCATCTAAGCGACACACCCTCAAGATCCTTGCCCTGCGGCACAGGACTGACAGGGTGTGGCCATGCACCCGCCACCCGCCCCCTCGATCGGTCTCAACGAGATCGACAAGCTCGCTGCACCAGTCGCTGAGGCCCGCGACAGCCCGGAGTGGCTACACAGGTGGGCACAGGACGTACTAGCCAGCATCGACCGCGGCACGCACCTTGCGGTCATGTCGGGGCCATACCTCGGACTGCTCCTTGATGGCCGCAAAACGATCGAGTCACGCTTTAGCCGGCATCGGGTCGCACCCTTCGGGCAGGTTACAGCAGGAGATGTCATCTTCTTCAAGAAAACAGCAGGCCCGGTCAGTGCAGTCGGCCTCGCCGGTGAAGTCCGCCACATCGAACTCGACAAGACCCCCCTTGAGGAGGTCGCAACCCGGTATGGCGAAGGCATTGCCCCCGCAGATGATGGCTTCTGGGCCGACCGCTCCCGTGCCCGCTACGCCACTCTTATTACCATGGCAAGCATCACCACCATGGAGCCATTCAGCATTCGGAAAAGAGACAGACGTGGCTGGGTCGTCATCGCCGGCTCCGCAACGCCAACAGCTCAGGGGATCCTCTTCTAGGGCTCTGCGAGCAGGGTCGCCAACGCGCTCAGTGCTGGTGTGCTGTCCCCGGTGCCATCGACCAAGAGGTCGGCCATACCACGCAGCTCTGGCAGCTCGCTCTCTGTCGAGTGTGCCATGATCTCATCCAAGCCAGGCTGATCGAAAGCATCGCGCAAGAGTCGGCGACGACGAATTCGCGGTTCAGCGTCCACGAACACGAGTACCGTCTTACGCCCCTGCGCCCGACGAACCAACAAGGCGTACACTTCGATGTGGCGTACGCCATCAACAATTATACGCGGTGCATGCACAACCGGGGAAAGAACCTGTTCACAGAGCCCAACAGGGTCAGACCGCACCCACTCCTCACCGACGTGCTGCCAAGACCTGCGCTCAGCCGGAAGCCCAAGTTCCGCCGCCCGAGACCGCACCACATCCCCGAATCCAACACACACACCCCCAGATCGATCAACCACCCTTCGAGCGAAAGTCGACTTTCCGGAGCGCACCGAGCCGGCAACTATCACCATCCACCGAATATCAGCCACGCCTAGACAATAGACGACGGGAGTAGGCGTTACTGCAGTTATGGCCTCTGGTGGCAGCTTCTCCTCAGAGCCAACTCGGGCTTCCCCTCGTAGCGTGGAGACCTGAACCAGAGAGATGGTTGGTCGTGGGAGACAAGAAAGGCCGGTTCGATCCGAGAGTTCCGCGCGGGAGCGGTACGGATCGTCTAGGAGACCGGTAAGCCTGTTGCGCAGGTCGCGCGGGAGCTGGGGATCAGTCCCTACACGTTGCACAACTGGGTGAAGAACGATCGGGCGCAAAGTGGTGCCGACAGCGGGGAACTGGGCGAGTCCGAGCGCGAGGAACTGGCGCGGTTGCGGGCCGAGCGGGCGGTCTGGGAGAAGGAGAAGGCCGAGCTTGAGGTGGAGCGTGATGTCCTCAAGCGCTCTGTGGTCCTGTGGGTGAAGGACTCGATGAACCGGTGATCGTGGCGGAGTTCATCGCGTCCCAGAGGACCACTTTCGGTATCCCGCATGCGATCGCCTGCCGGGCCTTTGGGGTCTCGCAGTCCTGGTTCTACAAGTGGATCAACCGCGAGCCGACCGCCCGCCGGCAGCGGTGCGCTCGGCTGGATGAGGAGGTCAAGCGCCTGTTCACCGCCTCGGGTGACACATATGGATCCCCGCGGATCACCCGTGACCTGCACGAGGCGGGCTGGAAGGTCTGGTGAACACGGTGGCGGCGCGGATGGCCGGGCTCGGGCTGGCCGGACGTCCGCCCAAGTGGAGATGGTCGCTGACCCGTCCGGGACGCCGGCCAGCCGCGCCCGATCTGGTGCGCCGTAACTTCACCGAGGTGGCGCCGGACGTGCTGTGGTGCGGGGACGTCGCACAGCTCGGCACCGCAGAGGGGCCGATCTACCTGGCCACCGTGGAGGAGTGGTTCTCTCGCCGGATCCTCGGCCACGCCATGTGCGCCCACCACGACGCGGCGTTGGTGGTCGCGTCGCTGCAGATGGCGGCCGCGACACGGGGCGGGGACGTGGACGGGGTCATCTTTCATACCGACCGCGGGTCGGAGTACACCGCTGCCCGCACGGCGGCGGCCTGCCGGGCGCTGGGGGTGGTGCAGTCGATGGGGCGGGTCGGGTGCGCGCTGGACAACGCAGCCGCCGAGGCGTTCAACTCCATGCTCAAGGTCGAGTTCGTCCACCGGCACCACCCTGGCCACCCGGGGTGAGGCGCGCATCAAGGTCACGACCTGGATCACCGACCTCTACAACACCACCAGGAGACACACCGCCAACGATGGGCTCGCCCCGATCGGCTTCGAGGGTCAGATGGCAGAAGCACGGGGAACTTCAACGGCCCATTTCAGGGCCGAAGTGACATAACACCGTCTCCACGCTTTCAGAGGATTGACAACTGGCTCCGGGACGATAACGCACCACTTCCTGGAGCACACCACCGACCCGCCCACCGAACTCGACACCGTCGTCAAGGTGCTGCCGTCCCGGGGGCCACCTGCTAATCGAGTTGCCCGATCCCGAGTCCTGGTTCGGCCGTGCCCTGCGCGGCTTCTGTGCCCCAGGCTCGCGCCCTAGCAGCTGAACACGGTCCCCATCGAGAACCTGCGCGGCGCTGGCACATCGTGGGAGCTTGTAACTTCAGGTGTGGAAAGAACTTGCAGGTAGAAGGCCGGTTTTGGTTTACCTGATGCGTCCTGGATAGGCGACAGCGAGTTCGTTGAGTGCTTCGCGCCAGGGCGTCCGAGCCGTGCCCGGCGGCCCGGTAGGTGACGCCCGGCTTGGTGACCAGCGGCGTCAGCGCCTGCTGGACGGACTGCGCGCGGCGCCGACGAGAGCGGCTCGTTGATCGCGTCGTCGTCGGTGTATCCGTCGATCTTGACCACGGTCGCTTTGGACGAGTTGATCCGCGCCGCCACGTTCGGCAGCGCCGACCGGGCGCGCGGGCTGAGATCGGCCTTGTTGACCGCGAACAGCACGTCCGCCGACAGCCTGACCTCGACCGTCTGGTCGTTCTCGGTCTGCTCGCCGGACCCGTCCAGCGCCTCGGAATGGTCGATGAGCGGGACGATGTCCGGTTCGGCGAGAGTGACCTTCGCCGGGTCCCGCTCCTCCTGCCCGGGCGGCGGTTTCACCGGGCCAGGCCGGTCGGTGATCGGTACGTTGATGAAGCGTGTTCGGCACCATCAGCATCACCTCGCGCACCGGCGGCACGGGAAGCCGGCGAAGCACTCGAAGGTCTCACCCGGTTCCCTAGCGCGCCGGGCTCGTGCGGCGCCTATCCGGTCGATCATTGAGGGGATAATTCGTCAATCCGAAAAACGGTCCTCAGCCTCATTGCCGGGCGGATCATGCGCAGGTTCACGGGCACTGGCGGTGCCCGGCATGGGACTTCTCAGAATGATCAATGGGGTCGGCGTTCACTGGATTTGATCACCAGCGGAACTCGGCGTCGCCGGGCGGTGGTGAATTCTGGCGGCCAGCCTGAACGGGCGGCGGCTTGATCGGTATACTGGAAACGTCGATTGGGCGCTACTTCGCCTGACCCGTGTGGCATTATCTCCGCAGCCCGGAGTGACAAATGCAGCGGGCGGTTTCCATGCGACCGAGTTCCCCCCGAGGAGTCTTTGATGGGTTTCCCCGACGACCGGGCTGCCGGTGAGTTCGTCCGCGGCTTCCGGACGGCGGTGGCGCCGGAGTACCGGAACCGGTCGGGCCTGGCGACCAGCCCGCCGCCGTTCATCCTGCGGGTACCGGAGTCCGCGTACCCGGACGGCGTGGACCGCGTGGTCGGAGCGCTGAACGCGGCGCTCACCGACAACGGCAAGCTCGTGCCGTTCGCCCACCTGCCCGCCGAGGACGACTCCGCCCTGCTGTCCGACACCGCCGGCGTCCAGATGATGATCGGCACACCGGAGCACATGACGCCAGACCGGTATCCGAATTTCCTCGTCATGCGGGACCTCATCAACTATGCCCGGCAAAATCCGGATGCCTGGCAAAGCGGCCCGCAGGCGCGCGAACTGCGGCGGTACGCGAGCGAGCAGCGGGCCCAGCGCGGCGGCCCGCTGAGTTTCACCAGAATGGAGGGCCCGAGTCCGGATGGGCTCATGGGCTTCCTGATGAGGATCAGCTGGCTGTCGTTCGTCCAGCGCCTGCCCAAATGGCTGTGGGCCCGCTGGAGGTCCCGCACGGTGATGCGCCGCTGGCTGGGCGCCGAACCGATCGCCGGAGGAGGCAAGAACCTCTTTCGCGTGATCGACAGCGCCGCCGGACTGTGGAGTTCGCAGCTACGGAACGACCCGGAGCATGAGGAGGCGCTTCAGCAGCTCGACCAGCTGCTGTACCGCGCCCTCCTGGAGGATCTGCGCACCCCGGCCGTCGGCGGCGTCCTGCCCCGCCGGCGGCGCAGGACCGCTCGTCCCGTCGTCCTGGTGGAACTGCCGCCGGCGGGCGAGCGGGGCGCCCGCGCGGCCGAGCGTTTCCTGCGCTCTGCGCATGGCGCGCGAGAAACCGCCCGGCCGCCGGGGCCGCTCATCGTGGCCGTCGGACGGCCGTCCGAGGCCCTGCTCGCCGACCTGGACAGTCCCGCCGAGCTCACGTTCGCACAGGCCAGTGTGCGTCTCGCCGAGAAGGACGGGCCCCCGGTCCTGGTCACCTTCACCGAGGAGGCGTTCCAGAGGCAGGGGCAGGGCCTCGACCTGGACAAGGTCGCGCCGAAGACGTTCAAGCTCAGCTGGACGGTCCCCACCGCGATCACGGCCTGCGTGATCCTCCTGATCCTGCTGGGCAGCGGAGGCACGATCGTTCCGCGGGTCCTCGAAGATCACAGCTGTGTTGGCGGCACCGAGTCCGTCGCCGAGTCCGCGCGGACCGCTCCCGTGCCGACCGATCCCAAGGCCTGGTACGAGGCGGTCGTACGGAAGATCGACGAGCAGAACGCGCAGGCGGAGAACGCGGCCCGCCAGGACAAGCACAAGATCGTCCGGACCGTGGTGGCGTTCGAGTCCAACGTCCCGACGGACAAGGAGAAGACCCGCTTCGACGGCACGATCCCGGAACTGCGCGGCATCGCGCTCTGGCAGAAGAAGCTGCTTGAGGCCGCGGTGTCCGACGACAAGGCCGTCGCGCTCCGGGTCCTCATCCGGCCCACCGGCGAGGAGTTCGCGAACGCCGAGGCGGAGGCGCGGCGGCTCGCTGCGGAGGTGAAGGCGCAGGCCGCTGACGACAACACCCCGGCCTACGCCCGGATCGTCGGCGTCCTCGGCTACGCGCAGAGCCGGAACGAGACCCAGGCCGCGCTGCGGGTCCTCGGCGAAGCGGGAATCCCCACGGTCGGCACCACGGCGACCGCCGACGAGATGCCGACCGGCAAGGCGAACGCCGGCTACTGGCCCTTCACCCCGGCCAACTCGACCGAGGCGCGGATCGAGGCCGACTTCGCGAGCGGCCAGAACATCGTCGTCGACCGCGGCTCCGACGACCACTGCACCCCAGCCCGCCAGGCCCTCATCATCGAAAGCTCCGCCGACCTCTACAGCCGGAGCCTCGCCGACAAGTTCCGCGGCGGGTTCGGGGGCACCTCCCAGGTGTTCAACTTCAACCAGGAAGGCCTCTTCGAGAACGCGCCGCAGACCGTCCCGGCGAGGAACATCTCCAGCGCGGACCAGCTCGCGAGCGCTCTGTGCGACGCGCTCAAGGCCGAACCGGCGTCCGTCGTGTACTGGTCGGCGCGGGCCCGCGACTTCACGGCCTTCATCAACGCCATGGACAGCCAGGGCACCTGCATCGGCCACGACATCACGATCCTCGGCGGAAACGAGCTCACCAACGTCGCCCTCACGGGCGCCTTCAACGACAAGGACTGGCTGCGGCTCTACTACTCCGCGCATCGGCTGCCCGCCACGGACAAGCGGGCCAGTGACAAGACCCGCAAGTTCGTCGACGAGTACAACGCGATGGTGAGGGAGACCACGAAGGGCACCGACCCCTGGGTCCAGGACGGTCATTCCGCCGTCTCCTACGACGCCTTCCATGCCCTGTCACGGGCCGTCGACCAGGCCGGCCGTGTGCTGAACGGGAACGTCACCCCCCAGTCCGTGCTCGTCGCCCTCGGCGGAGGCATCACCTTCGACGGCGCCACCGGGTACGTCTCCTATCGGAAGGACATCAACGCGCCACCCGCCGACAAGACACTCGTTCTGCTCCGGCAGCTTGCGGACCGTCCGGAGGCCGTCGTGGTGTGCGGTGCGTACAAGCCGGGGACGTCGAGCGGCAAGCAGGGACCGCCCTGCGCTCGCTGAGAAGCCGTGTTCCGGACGCGAACCCGGTTTGAGCGCGGAATCGGCACGTTATTGGTTCGGGCAGGATGGTCGGGTGTCCGAGTCCTCGCTGCCTGGTGGTTTGGTGAACGTCAGCGTCCGTGTTGGTGACACGGTGCGGCGACGGCCTGGCACTGACGCGGAGTTCGTCCATCGGCTCCTTGGTCTGTTGGAGCGGGGCGGCTGGGACGGGGCGCCACGGTTCTTGGGAATGGACGAACGAGGCCGGGAAGTGCTCAGCTTTGTCGACGGTCATGTGGCGTGGGAGCCGGTTCAGCCGCCTGAGGTCGACAGTGACGAGAGCTTGATGCGGGTCGCCGAGCTGGTCCGGGAGTTTCACGACCTGACGGCCGCGACGGACCTGGCCAGGGACGAAGAAGTGGTGTGCCACAACGATCTGTCGCCGAAGAACACGGTGTATCGGGATCTGGGCGCGGGATTGCGGCCGGTGGCCTTCATCGACTGGGACCTGGCGACTCCCGGACGCCGAATTCATGACGTCGCGCATGTTTGCTGGCAGTACGTGGGCTTGGGGCCCGGCATCTCCGATGTCGGGGAGACGGCTCGGCGAGTCCGGTTGGTCTGTGACGCCTATGGGCTGATCGACAGGCGCGAACTGATCGATGCGATTCTGTGGTGGCAGGATCGCTGCTGGCGCGGCATCGCCGCCGCCGCAGAAGCCGGTGACGAGGCAATGGTCCGCCTTTGCGAGGCCGGGGTCGTGGGCGAGGTACAGGCCGACTACGCGTGGGTCGAGCAACACCGCGCCGAATTGGCATAAGCCTTGAAGAAGGTGCTCGCCGCAGGTCGGTCGGGGACATCATGGTGCGGGGGCGGCCAGGAGGGAGGTGGCGGACGGTGTCCCAGATCCGGTGGAACGCGGACTCCACCTCGGGGAACGGTCGCCGAGCAGGCGGGCCCACGCCCCCGCGTCCTGGGGCAGGACGCTCGCGCCGCCGAGCAGGCCGGTCGCGGCGATCGTCTCGTGCATCGCGTCGGCGATCTCCCGCGACCGGGGCGGAGGTCAGCGCAAGGTAGTACAGGCCGCGGTCGAAGTCGGCGACCTCGGCGAATCCGAGCGAGAACGGGACGGTCAGCAGAAAGGCGAACAGCACCTGCACCCCGGTGACCGCGACCCGGGCCCCGTGCAGGAGCCCGACGAAATTGCGGTCCGCACGTTCACCGGTGTTCTCCCGCGGCGAACCCGCCGGGACGGGCGTCTGTTCAGCGTTCATCATCGAACTCCTCGGCCGGCGGTCCGGCCGGCCGCGGCGAGCTTGGCGGGCGGGCGGCATTCATGGATGCACCTGGAGGACCGCGATAACCGCTGGCGATGGGCATCACGCACGGCACTTCAGGGGCAGGGCGCCGGACCGCTGATGGCGCGGGCCACCGCGGCCGGCTGCCGGGCGGAGCGAGTCATCCGCGCCCGGCCCGACGTCCGGAGCGTCCGCCCGCACGTCGGCCGGAGCGCCGGCCGTTGCCGCGCCCACTGCCGCGTGAGGTGATGAGGTGGTAGGCGAGCAGGAGAACCGTCGATCCTGCGATGGCGGTGATCCAGGTGGAGAGGTCGAAGGATCCCTGGACGCCGTCGACGTCGAACAATCGGGTGGCGAGGAAGCCTCCGAGCAGTGCTCCGGCGACGCCGATCAGGGTGGTGACGATCAGTCCTTGGGGGTCTTTGCCGGGGATCAGTGCTTTGGCGATGAACCCGGCCACCAGGCCGAGGATGATCCAGGCGATGATGCCCATGACCGAACTCCTGGACGAGCCATGATTCGGCGCCCACATTGCTCTCCTGCTGCTCGGTGAACTTCCAGAACCGGACATCGGGAGATGCTTCCCCGCCGTGCTGAGGCAGATCCCGAAGTCCCCGCGTGGCCGCAAGTAACGCCGCGACCGTATCCGGCAGATGGCTTAGGTCTGTCGCGGCGTTGGCCAGCATCTCCGCACTTTCGTGCAGCCTGTGCAGGTCCTTAGTCGCGTGATATAGCATCTCCGCGCCGCCAGGCAAACGGTCCAGATCCCTGGAGGCGAAATGCGACATCTCCGCGCCGCCCGGCAAGTGATGCAGATCCTTGGAGGCATGGTGCAACATTTCCGCACTCTGAGGCAGCCCGGCGAGGTTCTGGGCGGCGTCGTGGAGCATGCCGATCGATTCAGGGTCCAATCGCGGATAGTGCTCCATCACGCCCCGCAGGAGCTGAGCAAGTTCGGGGAACTTGTCGGTGACAGCGGCCATGTCCGCCCGAATCTCACCCATCGCGTCGTCGAGCATGGTCTCCATGGAGGCTTGATCTAGATCCCGCAGTCCCGCAAGGCTTCCCCGAGGCTTCTTCTCTCGGTTGGCCTTCCACTCCCTCAGAAGGTCGGCATGGTACGTAACGACATCATGATCAACTATATCGTGGCATGGATCGCAAAGCAGGATCAGGTTGGGGAAGGCGTTCCGCTCAGGTATCGACATCGTCTTAATCGCCCGAGGACCGTCGTCCTCAAAAGCATGGATGTGGGCCACTACGACGTTCTTCTTGAGGACCCCATTCCTGAATCTGATCGTTGGCTCGCCACACTCCGGGAAGTAGCAGCCTCCTCCCGAGAGTAGATGGAGGGCTTCGACAACCCCTGCACTGTACCTACGAGTGGCCATCCGCAACCCCTGTCCAGTCGAGCGGAGCGCGCTGACTTTCGATGCTCGGGCCAAACATAACCACGACCCCTGACAGTCCAGCCGGTTTAGATCAGGGTCCACCAGGAGGGCGATGTTGCGGCGTCGCCTGGCGCCTGTCTTGTGGGAGACCGTGAGCTCCCGCAGTGGCTAGGAGCCTGCGGTCCAGGGCATCATCCGGTGATGATCGCGCTTGTCAAACCGGTCAGTCCGGCAAAGGAAGCATAGGCGTGCAGGGCGAAGTGATGCGGCTGGTCCCCAATGCGTCTACGAGCAAATCCAGCAGGCGTCCGGGGGGGGGGTGGGTACCCGTCGGCCTGGGTGATGAGGTAGTCGCGGGCACGATGCTTGCGGGCCTGGGCGGTAAGTGCGTCCCGGTAGGCGGGGTTGGCGTTGATGCGCTGTACCAGGTCGGGGAGGCGCTGTTCGGCGTCGGCGTAGTGACGTTGTTCCGCGACCATCGCCGTCTGGATTGCGCGGTCGGTCGCTCGCCACAGCACGCCCCGCGAATCAGGGGTGCCTGGTCGCGTTCAGTGTGAGGGTCAGATGGGGTCAAACGATCAAGAGGCTGGTTCTCGCCCACGGCACCCGCATCAATCCTCGATCGGTGGATCCGCCACAGCACGAAAACGACGCTCCTATGTTTGGGCAACCGGGGCCATCGTGACCTCCGGACGTGCGGTCACAGTCACGATGGGGGCGGCGGGCGGACGACCTGGCTGATGGTGCGTCGGGAAGCCGGGGCGTATTGCTGCGTGCCGACCCCGCCAAGACGGTGCCCCGTCGGTGGAGACCGGTGTCGTGTTTGGTCAGGTGGGTGGTTGGTAGGTGGCGGCGAGGTGGTCGTGGAGTTCGGCGTGGCGGAACTGGTAGAGGGGGCCGACCGCGCGGAGCAGGCCTAGGCGGTGGCAGTCGTCCAGGAACGGCATCAGCTGGCGCGGCAGCAGGCCTGCCCAGGCCAGCCGCCAAGTTGCGACCAGATACGCTGACCAGGCCCGATGATGACCGCTCAAGAGCCCGCCCGGGAATCCGACCACGAGCCCGGCGAGCCCGCCTGCGATGCCGCCCGCGAATCCGAGCGTGACCCCGCCTGTGAGCCCGAGTATGATCCCGCCCGCCAGGGTGTTGGTGCTGATGCGGACCAGACTCAGGGTCCGGTCGGCGCGCCAGTTGCCTATCGGTGTCGCGGCGTGGTGGGCCTGCGTTGGTGTCTCCGCCCAGTCCACGAACCCGCGCACGATTCCGCCCACGATCCCGGCCGCGAGGATGAGCACGAGCACGGGCGTGAGCCAGTCCGTAAGCCCAAGCACGTACCTGGCCACGAGCCCGTACACGGGTCCGAGGACGGCTGCGGGTCCGAGCACGCCTCCGATACCCAATGCGAGTTTGCGCGCGAGTTCGGCCGAGCGCTGGCGGATGCGCAGGTCGGTGTGCCCCGGTGTGTCCCGCGCCCAAGACCGTGCCGCGTGCCCGACCATGGGCCAGGCTACGGCCCCGTACAGGACCCCGATTCCGAGCCCACCCGCGGGCCCGAACATGAGCCCGGCCGCGAGCCCGGCCATGACGGTGATGAGCAGGGTAAGAGTGAGTGCGGTGGCGCGGAGGATGGTGCGCGTGGTGGTGGCCAGCTGCCACCAGGCGAAGTCACGGGTTCCCCGGTCGCCGTCGGCCGTCGCAGGTTGGCGCGTGAGGTAGCTGGCCAGGTAGCCCAATCGGCGCCGCACCTGGGCAGGGTCGTGGTGCTGGCGAGGCCGAAAGGGTTCGGCCAGGCTGTCGCTTGGCGGGCGGGTGGCGATCAGTGCGGGGATGAGCTGGTCGAACAGGTGTGCCCGTAGCGTGGCGGAGTCGGGAAAGCGGTCGGTGTCGGTCAGTTCGGATGGGTCGGCGCGAGGCGCGGAGTACACCGAGCGGAGCAGCCACAGGCCCAGCGGAGTGGCGGCGATGGCTGCCAGCGCGGCATACGGCCCGCTCGCTGCCGGGCCAGGGGGAGTCTGATCGGCGGGGGGCGTGGAGCGCAGACCGGCCAGAATCAGCTGCCAGCCCGAGCCGGGGCTGGGCGGCAGCCAGCGGGTGAGGTAATCGGCGGCGTCCACGGGAGACAGAGGGCGTGGTTCCAACACGGCGGCGGAGGTCACCACGTCGCCGGCCTGGGTGACAGCGGCGGTGAACTCAATGGTGCGGCTGGTGAGGATGAGCTGGTCGTCACCGCCCAGGGACCAGTTCAGCGCACTAATCACCGTGGCCTGAGCGGCCGGGGGCAGCTCGTCCAGGCCGTCCAGAACCGGCAGGATGTGCCCACGGGCGGTCAGAGCCCGCGCGACCTTGTCGCCCAGGTCGGGCGAGCGCAATGCCGGATAGTCGCGGATGAGTCGGTCGGCCAGCCAGTCGTGCAGCCGAGGGTATTGCTCGGTATCCCAGCCAGCCACCGGCAGCAGCACCGGGACCGGCTCGTCTTGGTGCCGGTGGCGGGTGGACAGCAGGTGCAGGAGGAGTTGCAGCGCTAGGGTGGTCTTGCCCGCCCCGGGCCCGCCCAGGATCACTAGGCGGCTCCGCCGGGTGCGGCGGAACCGGTCGGCCAGCGCGGCGATGTCGGCGCTGGAGGCCGTCCACCACACCCCGCTCTCGCTCGTGGCGGTGGGGTCGATGAGATCGGGATGGTCCATGATCGCGGCGGTGTGCGTGCCCGGCGCGGGGGTGCGCCAGCGCACAGGGATCGGGTCGGGGTCATCCAGCGACCGCCGCCGGGCCTCGTCCTTCCATTGCTCGGCCACTAACTCGGCTAGCAGGTCCTTGGCGCGCGACAGCGCATCGAGACCGGGGACAACATGCACGGACAGCTCGCGAGAGCGGTGCCGCGCCCACCGCAGCGCCAGGATCAACGGCGCTGCGGCGGCCAGCACGAACCCGCCGGTGAGCTGGGCGCGGTTCGCCGAGGTCTGCAACCCGTCCTTGCCGGATAAGGAGGCAAGAGTCCACACGCCCAGGCCCAGCACTCCAGCCAGCGCTGCCAGGACCGCCAGCCATGGCCACCAGGCCCTGCCATTGCGCATACCCGCCATCCTGGACGACTTAGCCTCGCGACGTGGACGGAGTCAAAAAGTGGCCTCCTTGGGCAACTGACTCCCCAGCCCGCATCGCTGGGGGCCCGTCCATCTACCGCCGTCCAGGCTGACCAGCCAATCATCATCCGTGGCCGCTCGCCGTCGTTCCGCCTGTCTGCCTTCCTCCAGATCTCATTGACTGTTAACGATCACCGTTGTGCGAGTGAGGACTCGGTAGATCTCGCGGGCGACGTAGCGCTCTCGGTGGGGCGCGTCCGGGCCTCGGCCTGCTGGCGGGTTGCTGGCGTCAGCCCAGCGCGCAGGTGACGATCGGCCTCCGGGGAGTCAGTCGTTCTCCGTGGCGGGCAGCGCGGAGACGGTGAGGGACTGGGTGGACATGTCCATGTCGATCACCCCGCCGCCCTGTGCACGGAGCTGCCTCCAGGCGGTGTAGCCGGTGAGGATGGCCTTCTCCCAATCGGCGGCGCGGTGGGCGCCGACCTCGACGTCCCGGCTGTCGTCGGCCAGACCGTCGACGAACCGCTGGATGCTGTCGTTGAGGGAATCGTGACCACCGGACCCGGGTACGGGCGTCAGTGGTACGTTCGTGATGATCAGAAGATTGTCGGGCACCGGGTTCCTGCCCGAGGCAGGATCGGCCCAGGCCTCAAGCTCCTCCCGGACCTGGCCCCACAACCAGGAGGCGTTGTCGGCCGGCCGGGGCGCCAAGTCCCTCTTGTGCTTGACCTGGAAGACCGTGTACCCCTCCCAGACCTCACCGGTCCGGTCTTCGGTCTTGTGCCAGATGACCGGGGCCTTGCAGTACAGGTCCCGGCCACCGTCGCGGCCCGCCCCCATCACCTGGACACCGCTGCCGAAGATCTGCACCGATAGCGCCGCTGCGAGATCCTGGAACCCGGTGGGCCCCAACTGCTCCAGGTTGTACGCCACTGAGTCCTTCCCCCTTATCCGGCCCCCTCGTCAGGAGCGAACCCGATCGACCAAACTAGCCTTGTTGCGCGCGAGCCGCCTGAACTGGCGGAATCTGGTCAATGGCCGGAGCCGCCCTCATCGTCTTGCGCTGTATCCCCTCCTCCCGTGCCCGCTCGACGCCGCATCGGGGGGCAGTGCCTCGGGTCATGCTCGCGGGCCGGCTCAACGGCTCGCGGCGGCTGGTGATCGCGTGGACGATCACTTCCAAGGTGACCTCGTGACGCGCTGGTGAAGGCATGCGCGAGGCCGAGCGGCGTCTTGACCTGTTCCGGCCTGTCCGGGGTGTAGGGCGTCCCGAAACCGCCGCGCCGCCCGGAACGAAGACCAACCTGTTCGTCGGCAACAGCAACACCGAGGTCGGGCGCGCCCTCGGCGAGGAGTTCGTCAAGAACGTCCCGCCGGGCACCAAGGGCGAGGTCGTCATCGGCCTCGCGATTCCCGGCCTGCGGCTCCTTGAACAGCGCGTCGAGGGGCTCGTCGCCGTCATCAAGAAGGAACGTCCCGAGCTGACGATCAAAGGCCCGCTGGACATGAAGTCCGAGCCGACCGAGAACTTCAACGCCTGGAACTCGGTCGTCAAGGCGAACCCGAAGGCGATCGCCTACCTTGGGGTCGGCTCGCAGGACGGCGTTTCGCTGCCGCTGATCCAGAAGCAGACCGGGCGCAAGTTCCTCGCGGGCTCCTGCGACCTCGACCCGGCCGCGTTGAAGGCCGTCAAGGACGGGCAGCTGTTCGCCGTCTCCTCGCCCGAGCACTGGCTGAAGGGTTACGTGTCGATCGGGCTGCTGATCCAGAGCAAGCGCGATGGCAGGAAGCTGCCCGAGGGCTGGTGGAACCCCGGCACCCTGATCGTCAACTCCGGCAACATCGACGAGGTCATGAAGCGGCAGGCCAACGAGCAGAGCCGCAACGCCTACTTCAAGGCCCTCGCCGAGAAGCAGGTCGGCAACCCCGGCCAGTACCTCAAGCCGCTGAACCAGGCCAACTGAGAGGGTTGTTTGTAGTGGATTGCCCTGTTGTGGGTTTGGCGGGCTGGTGAGGGCTTGGTTGCCGCCCTGTTGACGCTCGGTCCTTGCCGGGTTGCCGTGGGTGGCATGGGAGTCGAGGGCGAGGGAGCGCGCAAGCCGTATCGCAGTGATCTGTCCGATGAGCGGTGGGCGTTGATCGAGCCGGTCATCGTGGCGTGGAAGGCGCGGCACCCATCGGTGTCGGGCCATGAGGGCCGGTATCGGATGCGGGAGATCGTGAACGCGATCCTGTATCAGGAGCGGACGGGCTGCGGGTGGGAGTACCTGCCGCATGATCTGCCGCCCCGTTCGGCGGTGTACTACTACTTCGCCCGGTGGCGCGATGACGGGCTGGCCCAGACGATCCATGATCTGCTGCGCGGCCGGGTCCGCGAGGTCGCCGGACGGGCGGAGGATCCCTCGGCGGTGGTGATGGATTCGCAGACCGTGCACGCCGCGGCCGGGGTGCCCTCGGCCACGACCGGGCTGGATGTGGGGAAGAAGAGCCGGGGCCGCAAACGCGGGATCGCCACCGATGCGCTGGGCCTGCTGATCGCGGTGGTGGTGACCGCCGCGAGTGTGCACGACAACGCCATCGGGATCGAGCTGTTGGACCGGGTCGCCATCGGCAACCCTTCGGTGCGCTCGGCGTGGGTGGACGCGGGATTCAAGAACGCGGTCGCCGCTCACGGCGCCGGGCTGGGCATCACGGTCACCACGGTGCGGCCCGAACCGGGGATCAGAGGGTTCACCCCGGTGCCCAAGCGGTGGGTGGCCGAGCAGACCTTTCGGCACCACCATGCTGCACCGGCGGCTGGCCCGTGACTACGAGAAGCTGCCCGCCAGCAGCGAGTCCCACCTGTACTGGGCGGCCACCGACCGGATGACGCGCCGGCTGACCGGCACCACCACCCACTGGCGCGACACCCCGCCCCCGCCCGCGGCCCAGGTTCTGGCCGCCGGTGCGGTCGCGTGACCGGCCAGCCGCCCCCGTCGGTCCCCGGACCAGCTCCTGCGCCGCCTGGCCGACGACCGTGACGCGGCCCGCGCCCGTGTCGAGCGACTCACCGCCGAGCTCGCCGACGCCCGCCAGCAGTTGGAACGGCTGGAGGTCACGCACCAGATGCTGCTGGAACTCGCCGGTGCCGCCGGGCCGCCACTCCCGCCGGCCTACCGCGACATTCTCGATCTGCTGACCATGGCCGGCGAGGGGGACCACGATGCCCAGGCGCTGATCGGGCGCGTCCGTCAGCTCTGGGATGACCCGGCCCTGCGGCGCCTGCTGCTCCGAGAGACCGCTGCCGGATGGCCCCCGCACCTAGGGGACACAGGACCCAGACCACCGGCCGGTGACTAACGGTTCCTCGCAGTGGTCGCGGCGGACGAGGCTCGTGCCACGGTGGCCGCCGCGGCGTACATGGAGGCGGCGGACGTGGTGGGCGCGGAGGCGGGCGCCATGGAGATGGCGGCGCGCGGTGTGAAGGCCCCGGTGGACGAAGCGGGTGCCCTGCAGGTAGCGGCGGATGTCGTGGTGCGGACCCCTGCTGGAGGTTGAGCGGGTCTTCACCGTGGCGGGCGGCGATCAGTTCCAGCCCCGTTCGGTGGCCCGTATTCCGGTGCCGGCCGGCCTCGAATACTCGCGGCACCACTCGCCGATGTAGCGGCGACGCACCTCACGGAGGGCAGAGCGGATGTCGGCCACCGATCCGGGCGCACCGTCGCGACTTGTTCATCGCCGAATGCTGGGTCCCCCCGGACTCCACGCGGTACTTCGATACGAAGGGCTGACCGGCTAGCTGATCGCGCGGGTCGGCGGCGTCTCTGGACGATGCCCGCTGCGCGGTCGACGATGCCGAGACGCTTCTGTCCTGATCGGGCCTCCCGCTGGCATGGCGCCGACACGTACTCGAATAGGCGGCGGCGCTGCTGGATGTGTGCCGGTCGGCGCGGTCTTCGGCGGTTGGCGGGGCGGGCTCGCGGCCTGGTCCGTCTTCGCCGCCGCCACGCTGGCGATCTGGCTGCCGCAGACGCGCCGCGCCGCCGTCCCGGCCGAGCCCGGCGCCCGCACGGCGGGCCTGACGCGCAGCCCGGTCGCCTGGGCGGTCACCCCGCTCTTCGCGACGCAGTCCGTGCTCGCCTTCGTCGTCATGGCCTGGCTGCCGACCGTCTATCTCGACGCGGGCTTCGCGCCGGACGAGGCCGGCGCGCTCTTGGCCGCCGCGCTTCTCGTCGGCGTGCCAGTGTACTTCGCCGTCCCGGTCCTGGGAGCGCTCGGCGCGGGAACGACCGTCGCCGAGATCGCCGGCCTGACCGGCCTCCTGCTCCGCCCGGAGACGACGCCCTGGCTTTGGGCCGTGCTCATCGGCATCGGCGGCGGCGCGTTCCCGCTGACCCTGGCCCTGTTCAGCATGCGGACCCGCACTGCGGCCGACACCGCCGCTCTGTCGGCGATGGTCCAGACCGCCGGCTATCTGCTCGTCGCGTCCGGCCCGTTCGCCGTCGGCGTGCTCCGCGACGTCACCGGTTCCTGGACCATGCCGATATCGCTCCTCCTGGCCATCTGCGCCGCGCAAACGGCCCGGTTCTTCAGCGCCGGAAACCACGCTTCGTAGGAGACACCGGCTGAGCGGGACCTTCAGGGGGTTGACGTGGTCAGGGCGGCGGTCGTGCGGCGCAGCCTCGTCCGGACGATCGCGGTCAGCTCCGCATGGGCCACCGAAAGTTCCCGCGACCGGGAGTTCTCCATGCGGCGCCGGATGTTCGCGACGAGTTCTGCGCCGCTCCGTCCTTCGGCCGCGACGAGGTAGGTGAAGCCGAAGTGGTCCCGGTAGGACGCGTTGAGCCGGGCCAGTTCGCGCAGCAGCATCAGCGACGCGGCGAGAGAGGACTGTTCGAGCCGGGAGAAGTTCGCCGCCAGGTCCGCGGTTCCGGTGGTCGCGCCGATCGGCGGGTGCTTATCCACGAGCGTCGTCAGCGAGTCGTCCGGCAATGCCGCGAGGCCCGTGCGGGCCGCCTCGTCCAGCGCGTCCCAGGTGCGGTACGGCCGCCCGGCGACGAGCCGGTCCGCCCACGGCGCCCAGCCGCAGCAGGCGTACGCCAGCTCGGTGGCCCGGCGCATGCCGAGCCCGTCGAAGACCTGCACACCCGCCTCGACGGCGGAGCCGGTCACCTCGACCGGGACGGTGTCCGAACGGCCGCGCAGATCGGCGAGGGCCTTGTCGGTGACCTCGGCCACGCGTTCCGGCTCAAGCCAGCGCGGATACCGCTCGATCTCGGCCACCGCGGCATCGAGGGCACGCCGGACGGACGCCGCCTCCTCGCCGGTGAACGTCTCGCCACGGGACTCCGCCAAAGCCGCGGCCATGTCGTCGGTGCCGAGGCCGTCCCACACCCACTCCAGCCGCGCGCCGACCATTCCGGGAGCGACGCACGACGACGGCGGCGGGAAGGCGTCCGGCCCGCCGCGCAGGACGGCCGCGACGTCGCGCGGCATGTGCCGCAGGTGGGCGTACCGGCCGACGACCGGTTTGAGCGGCGGGACGGGAAGCCCCGACTCCTCGGCCACCGTCCGCGCGAGCCGGGTGAGCGCCGACAGGTCGATGCCGGTGCGCACGCCGTAGAGGGTCTCCAGGGCCAGCACCACCTCCTCCAGCGCGGCGAACCCGCACCGGTACGACACTCCGCCGGCGGCGACGTCCGGAGACGCACCGGCCGACGCGGCCGCGAGGGTGCACGCCGTGGCGAGGCCGAAGTCGTCGTGGGTGTGCATGGTCAGCGGCACGGGCGCCGCCAGCCGGTCGCGGAACTCCCGGACGAAGACCTTCATCGCTTCGGGGCCGAGACTGCTCACCGAGTCCATGAGGTCGATCCGCAGCGCGCCGAGCTCGATCGCCCGGTTGACCGCGGGCACCATCTCGTCGAGGTCGCGCAGGCCGACCTGTGCGACGGTGACGGTGACGCCGACGTCCAGGCTGCGGGCGATCTCGAAGAGCGCCTCCAGTTCGTCGAGCTGGCGCGCCCGGGCGTCGGAGGCGGCGGGGACGATCCCCGGGGCCAGCGTGTCGGCGCCGAGGTCGACCAGCAGTTCGGCCGTTTCGCGCATGCCGACCGCCGTCGCGCGCGTCCCGTCGGTCAGCCGCGTCCCGTCGGACAGCAGGGTGTCGGCGAACACGTTCAGGGTGAACCCGAAGTCGCGGGAGCCGACGGCCCGGACCAGTTCGAGCTGGCGTTCGGGCGGCGTCGTGCCGCCGGTCCAGTCGACGTTCAGGCTTTCGTGCCGCACACCGGCCGACGCGAGTTCCTCGGCGATGCGCAGGAATCCGCCGATGGTGGTGACGGTCCCGGCCGTGAACAGCGTCTTGCGGAGTGTGCTGTCGATGAGGGTGAACGGGTCGGGCCAGTCGTACGCCTCGTGAAGCTCCGGCCGGGTGTTGAAAGGGCTGACCCGGAATTCGCCGTCCACATTCCATCCACGACTGTCGCGCATTTCTGTTTCTCCCGTGCAGGCCGGCCGGAGTCAGGTCACCCGGTTCAGGACCCGGCGCTCCAGCCGGGTCGCCGCGACGAACGCCGCGACCGCGAGTCCCGTGGCGACGACACCGGTTCCCCACGCGCGGGCGTAGTGGGAGTACGACACGGAGTCGACGAACATGAACCCGAGGCCGCTCTTGCCGATGAGGAACTCGGCCAGCATCGCCGACAGGATCGTGCTCGGAGCGGCGATGCGGACGGCCACCAGCGCGTTCGGCGCCGCGTACGGGACGAGCAGCCGGACGAGGATGGCCCGCTTCGACGCGCCGAGCACCGTGAAGACGTCCAGGACGACCGCCGGAGGCGCCCGCAGACCGGACGCGACCAGGCTGAACGCCGGGAAGAACGTCACGACCACGGTGATGGCCACCACCGCGGCCCGGCCGGTGCCGAGCAACCCGATCATGACGGGCACGATCGCCACCACCGGCACCGAGCGCATCAGCACCGCCGCCGGGGTCAGCACCGCCGTCATGATCCGCGAGGACCAGACCAGGACGGCGAGCACGCCGCCGACGAGCGTCCCGGCGGCGAGGCCGGCGAGGGCCGTCCAGGTGGTGGTGAGCGCCGGCCCGAGGTAGGCGCCCGGGTGGCCGGCGATGTCGGCGGCGACGCGCTGCGGCATCGGGGCCACCAGCTCGGTGTATCCGTTCACCTTGACCCACAGCGCCCACCCGCCGACGAGGAGGACGGCCGGCCAGGAGACCTGGAGGCAGCGCTGCAGCATCCGCGGCGTACGGGCGTCGTTCACGAGATCCTCCTCATCAGGTGAACCGGCGGACCGAGGCCCCGCGGACGGCGGTCAGCGTCCCGTACGCGGCCAGGGACACCACCGACAGGCACAGCGCGTGCGCCCACAGCTGGACGATGTCGAAGTTCTGCATCGAGCTCACCAGCAGGACGCCGATACCGCGCGGCGCCCCGAACCACTCGCCCACGACCGCGCCGAGCAGGGCCGCCGGGGCGGCGAGCGCCAGCCCGTCGAAGAGGGCCGGGACGGCGGCCGGGGCGCGCAGCCGCGCCAGGGTGCTCGTCCGGGACGCGCCGAGGACCTGGAACAGGTCGTCCAGGCTCGTCGCCGGACGGGAGAACGCCGAGGACATCGCGACGAAGACCGCGAAGCCCGCGCCGAGCGCCGCGATCACCGCGGGCGTCCGCTCGGCGCCCGCCGTGGTGACGAGGACCGGGCCGAGCGCGATCAGCGGGACGGTGCTGAGCAGGACCGCGAGCTGGCTCATGCCGGCCCGAAGCCACGGGACGACGAGGCCGAGCGCGGCGGCGGCGACACCGGCGAGGGCGCCGCCGAGCAGCCCGGTCGCGGCCTCCGTCACGGTCGCCCCGGCCGCGCGCGCGAGGATCGTCCTGCCCGGCTCCCCGGTGCTGTAGGAGAGGACGGACGACAGCGGCGGCCAGGTGCTGCCGGCCGCCCCGGTCCGGCCGACCACCTCGAACATCGCTAGCAGGACGGCGCCGCCCAGCACGCTGGCGCCCGCCCTCCGCGCCGCGATCACGGCCGGCCGCCGGAGGGATCGTCGAGCAGCGCGATCAGCCGGTCGACGATGTCGTGGAAACCGTGGCCGCGGGTGAAGTCCTCGCCGCGGGGCCGGGGCGCGGGCACGACCTCGACATGCGCCACCGAGCCGGGACGTCCGGTCATCACGGCCACCCGGTCGGCGAGCAGGACGGCCTCGGCCACGTCGTGCGTCACCAGCACGGTGGTGGTGCGCCGCCCCGCCCAGACCGCCCCGAGTTCGAGGTTGAGGCGGCGGCGGGTGACGGCGTCCAGCGCGCCGAACGGCTCGTCGAGCAGCAGCACGTCGGGGTCCAGCGCCATGGACCTCGCGATCGACACCCGCTGCCGCATCCCGCCGGAGAGCTGCTTCGGACGGGCCCGGGCGAAGCCCTCCAGCCCGACCGTCGCGAGCAGCGCGCGGATCCGCTCCGCGGGCACCGCGCGGCCGGCCAGCCGGAAGGGCAGCGCGACGTTGTCCCACGTGCTCGCCCACGGCAGCAGCGCAGAGTCCTGGAACGCGACGCCGAGGCGGTGCCGGGCGATCAGGTCGGACGGCGGGCCGCCCTCCACCCGGACCGAGCCCGAGGTCGGCGTCTCCAGCCCGGTGATCATCCGCAGCACCGTCGACTTGCCGCAGCCCGACGGCCCGAGCAGCGCGACGAACTCGCCGCGCGCGACGGTCAGGTCGACTCCGTCCAGGGCGCACAGCGGCTCGCGCCGCCGCGACAGGGCGAACTCCTTGGCGACTCCGCGAAGCTCCACCATGGCGGTGTCCCCGGCCGGTTCGTCGTGCCCGTCCCTGGACGGGCGGCCGTCGCCGACCACGGTGCCGCTCACAGCTTCGGGCCTTTCGCGTACACCTCGTCGAGGACGGAGGTGTCGACGGCCTTGCCCACGACCGGCAGCCGCGCCGCGCCCGCCAGCCGGAGCCACGGATACATCCGGGACGTCAAGGTCTCCGGGTCGATGCGCAGCATCCCCTTGGACTTGGTCAGCCCGCTCTCGGTCAGCGGTGTCTGGAGCGCGTTCTGCCGGTTCTGCTGCTTCTCGTCGAGGCCGAGGTCGACGCCGTACTTCCGCAGGACGAGCCGGACCGCGGCGCCGGGATCGGCCAGGTTGTCCTGCCAGCCGCGGGCGGACGCCCGCATGAACTTCACGACGACGTCGCGCCGCCGCGCCACCGTGGCGCGCTTGCACGAGATGATGTTGGCGTAGGCCGGGCAGCCCAAGCCGCCGTAGGTCACGACCTCGTAGCCCGAACCGCGCTGCAGCCCGAACTTGGTCTCCAGCGTGATGGGCTGGTTGGTGACGAAGCAGTTGTAGGCGTCGCCCTTGCCCTGGACCAGCGCGCCTGGATCGAACCCGGCCGGGACGAACTGGAAGTCGGGCTTCAGGTTGTTGGCCTTGTACAGGCCCTGCAACAGCGGCTGCGTGCCCTGCTGGCTGAGGATGCGCCGTCCGGGCAGATCGTCCGGCCTGGTCAGCGGGTTCTTGCTCAGCGAGAGCAGGCCGTTCGGGTCGGTCTGGAACTGCGCGCCGAGCAGCACCAGGTCGTTGCCCTTGCCGATCACTTCGAGCACCTGGCGCATGTTGGGGTCGACGGCGAGGTCGACCGCGCCGGAGGCGAGCTGGACGTGCGGCAGCGGCGTGTTCGGCCCGCCGCCCCGGAACACGACGTCGAGGCCCTCGTCGCGGTAGTAGCCCCGGTCGGCGGCCAGCCAGAACCCGGCGAACTCGATGTTCGTCACCCATCCGAGGGCGACCTTGAGCCGGGTCCCCGATCCGGCGCCGGCCGCCGGGCCGCCGCCGCAGGCCGCCGCCGCGGTCCCGGCGCCCGCCAGCAGCGCCCCGGCCGCCACTGCCTTGAGGAGATCGCGGCGGGACCGGGCCGGGCCCCCCTGCGCCGGGCCCGCCGAGCCGGTAATGATCTTGGATTGGTCGATCACGGTGGCACCCTTCATGAGGTGGGGTGGGACGGGCGGGAGCCGGCGCCGAGGCGGACCAGGCCGCGCTCGGACGAGGTGAGCCAGACGGCTCCGGTCGAGGTCACCCGCGCCATGTCACCGGCGCACACGTGCCCGAGGCCCGGCACGGAGTAGTTCGGGTGGACCTCCACCACCATGCCTTCGGCGAACACCGCGTCCGCGAACCGCGGATCGGCCTGGCCGGCGCCGCTGACGGCCCGCATCGCCGGTTCGGAGTAGCTGAGCCCCAGCCCGTGGCAGAACTGGAACCGGAACGGGTCCTCGCCCGCCGGGTAGGGGCACGCGCCGTCGACGAGTTCGGCCGTGCGGGAGGCGGCGTCCGCGAGCGGCACGCCAGGGCGCATCAGCGCGGCGACCTCGTCCTGGACGGCGAGGAGGTGGCGGGCGTGCTCCTCCAGGAGCGGCTGCGGCCGGTCGCCCACCACGGCCATCCGGAGGCTCTGGCCGTAGAAGCCCTCGTGGCGGACGGTGGTCCCGATCTGGAGGCGGTCGCCGTCGGCGAGGACGTCCCGCAGTTCCCGCTGCTCGAAGTAGGTGGTGGGCGGCGCTTCGCCCGTCGCGATCCAGCACCCGGCGGACTCGGCGCCGAGGGAGCGTCCGGTCTGCTCCGCCACGACCATCAGCTCCGCGCCCGAACGGGGACGCGCGGCGGCCTCGGCGAAGACCCGCTCGATCATCGCGTCGGAGATCGCGGCGACCGCCTTCGCCGCGTCCGCGAAGTCGGCGTAGTGGCGCATCCGCATCGCGTGGAGGCAGCCGTCCACCGGGTGCGGCTCGGGCAGCACCCCGCGCAGCGCATCGGCCGGACCGGCGGGCAGTTCCGACAGGCCGGCGACGCAGGTCCGTGATCTCCGGAGGAGGGCCGTGAGCGGCTCGGCGAACGCGGCGGGCCCTGCCAACTGCCGGACGTCCGCCGTGTCGCCGAGACGTGCGCGAAATCCGCGGGCGTCATGCGGCCCGACCGCGAGCACGACCGGCCGCCGGCCGCGGCGGAGCACGACGGCGGCCGGGCTGAAGGGCGGTGCCCAGCCGGTGAGGAACCGCACGTTCCCAGGCGAGTCGGCGGCGGGCCCGAGGCATCCGGGAGCGCCGAAGACCACGACCGCGTCGGCGTCGGCGCGCTGCAGGAGTTCGTCCCAGCGGGCGGACAGCGCCTCGGTCGTCACGCCGGACACGGCACGCCTCCCTCGGTCGCGAGCGAACGCAAGTGCGCGGCGCCGGCCCGGACGAACGCCACCGCGTCGGCGTGCGTGAACGGGCGTCCCGCGAACGCGGACATCGGCTCGGCGGCGCCCTCGGCGACCCGGCGGTCGCCCTCCGCGGCCAGCCGGACGACGGCGGCCAGCTCGGCGGCGGACAGGTCCGGGTGCACGGCGTGCCAGGCCGGGTCGTACAGCTCGATCGTCAGCGGACGCAGGTACGGGTGCAGGCCGTCCGCGCCGCCGCCGGACTCCGCCGCGGAGGTGAGAGTCTCCAGGCTGAGGTTGGGCCGGGCCCCGGCGTCCCGGAGCGCCCGGAGGATCGCCGCCAGGTCGAGCGTCCCGGCGCCCACGGGCCGGAGCTGGTAGCGCAACCCGTCCGCGCCGACGCCGAGGAGGCAGTCCTTGACGTGGGTCTGGCGCACGTGCGGCGCCACCCGCCGCGCGCTCGCCAGCGGGTCCTCGCCGCGCTGCAGGAGGTTGGTGGTGTCGTAGGTGATGCCGAGGACGTCGGGCCCGACGCGCTCGATCAGCCTGACCAGCTCGAACGAGGTGATCTCCTCGTGGGTCTCCAGGTTGAGGTGGACGCCGTGCTCCCGGCACACAGGCGCGAGCAGGTCGAGGAAGCGCGCGGTCTCGTCCAACTGGGCCGGCCAGTCGACATCGCTCCGGAACCGGTCGTAGGCGAACCGTCCCGGGTAGTTCTTGTAGCCACCGGTGACGACCCACAGCTCCCGGCATCCGATCCCGGCCGCCGCCTCGATCGCGCGGCGGAAGCCGAGCACGGTGTCCCCGTCGCCCGCCCGGCGCAGCTGCGGATGCTCGGCCATCGCGTACGGGTTGACGTTCCCGACGCCGGTTTCGAGGTAGAGCCCGAGGGCGTCGGCGCGATGGCGGTACTCGATGAGGTCGCCGGCGGCAAGGGCCGGGTCCATGTCGAAGACGGTGCGGTAGAACACGCCGTCGAGGCCCAGGTCCTTGGCCAGGTCCAGGCGCTCGATGGGCGGGCGTCCCTGGGCGCCGGGCACTTTGCGGCCGTCTATTCCGACGCGCGTTCTCGTGGCGTCCGGTGTCGGAGTCATGCCGGCACCGCCGAGGGACGAGTCGCGGCGGCCACCCGGTCACGGACCTGTGTGACGTGGTCCAGGCTGCGCCGCACGGCCGCCATCGCCTCGGCGTGACCGAAACGGGCCGGTGGCGATGCGGCCCGCGGACGCCGCGACGCGTGGTCGTACACCAGGCCCGTGAACGCGGCGAACTCGGAAATGGTCAGGTCGGAATGCGAGCCGGCGAACTCCGCGTCGCGGATCGGCAGCACCGTGACCGGCGCCGGACCCGGGAAGTCGTCGCGCGACTCCTGGTTCTCGATCGTCAGGTTCACCGCCGGAGCGGTGCGCGCGAGCGTCGCCAGGACGTGCTCGAAGTCGACCAGGCCGTCGCCGCAGGGCGTGAGGTCGAATCGGAGGCCGTCCTCGACCGGGGACAGCGAGCAGTCCTTGAGCTGCGTCTGCCGCACGTACGCGGCGACCCGGTCGGCGGTGGCGTGCGGATGCTCCAGCCGCTGCAGCGGGTTGGCCGTGTCGAAGACGATGCCGTACACGTCCGGGCCCGCCGCCTCGACGAGCTCGACCAGCTCGAACGAGGTGATCTCCTCGTGCGTCTCCAGGTTGACGTGCACGCCGAGGTCGAGGGCGATCGGCCGCAGCCGGCCGAGGAACCGGGCCGTCGCCGCGAGCTGCTCCGTCCAGGTCACGTCGGTGCGGAACCTGTCCCAGACGAACCTGCCGGCGTACCCGGCCTGGTAGCCGGTCGTCGCCGCCCACAACTCGGCGCAGCCGATCCGCGCGCCGGCCTCGATCATCCGGCGGAACCCGAGCAGGATGTCGCCGTCGCCCGCCGCCCGCAGCTCGGGCGTCTCCGGTGTGGCGAACGGGTTGACCTTGCCCAGCCCCGCCTCCAGGTACATGCCGAGGTCGTCGGCGTGCTCGCGGATCTCCCGCAGCTCGCCGGCGTCGAGGGCCGGGCTCATGTCGAGCAGGGTGCGGAAGAAGACGCCCTCGAAGCCCGTGTCGCGGGCACGGTCGAGCGTGTCGTGGCACCCGCCCCGCACGGCGCCCGGGAACTTGCGGCCGTCGACGCCGATCCGAGGCGGCCACGGCGCCTCGGGGGTCTCCGCTGTCTCCGGGACGGGCTTGCTGTCGTGCACTGCTGCGCCCTCTCTGGTATTACCGGTATTACCGGAGACGGAATGTAGCAATGCGTCACGCTCCTGTCCAGGGCTTCCTCGCCGGACGGGGCGGCGGTCCGCGGCGGCCGCGGCCGGCGCGCCCGGTATGTTGCACGTGCGCCACCGGACCGTGGCCCGCGGCGCCCGCCGCGTCCGCGCGGCGGTGCGCGGCCTCCCCTGCCGCAGGGACCGGCGGGCAGCGAACGAAGGAGTCGACCCAGCGATGACGCGGTGCAGCGACGACGGCCGGAACCACCGGTGCGCTCCACCCGGCGCGCACGCACGGGGCCCCGGCGCCCCGCGACCGGACGGCGGTCACCGGTGAGCGCGCGGACGCAGCGCTCACGCGTCGCCGACCAGCTGCTCCAGGACATCAGGGCCCGGCGCTACGGCCCCGGCGAGCGGCTCCCGTCGGAGCGGCGGCTGTCGGAGGCATTCGGCGTCTCGCGGCCCGTCGTCCGCGAGGCGCTCGGCATGCTGAGCTCGCTCGGGCTGGTCGACGTCCAGGTGGGCCGGGGCGCCTTCGTGACCGCGAAGGACGTCGCCCTCCAGTCCCGGGACGTCCAGCGGTCCCTCGTCGAGGTGACCGTCATGCGGGAGGTGCTGGAGTGCGGCGTGCTCGGCGTCTCGTCCCGGCGCGGCCCGGACGCGGCGGAGACCGCCGAGGTCGAGGCGGCGCTGGCCGAACTGGAGCGGTGCGCCGCGGACGGCGCCGAGGCGACGGGCGCGGACCACCGATTCCATCGCGCGATCGTCGCCGCCGCCGGGTCCGCGACCGCCGTCCGCCTGTGGGAGGAATTCACCAGCGAGATCTCGACCGTGATCAAGATCAGCCCGAACGGCAGCACCATGGACGAGGCCACGCTCGAACGGCACCGCGTCCTCGCCGCCGGCGTGCTGGGCGGCGAGTTCGAGCCGGCCCGGCAGGCGTGCCACGACCTGCACGAGGACTACCGGCGGTTCCTGCGCGACCTGCTCGGCTGACCGCGCCGGGCCCTCGGCGGCCGAAACGTCCTTGGCGGCCGCTCCGGCCGCCAAGGGCGTTTTTCATCGGCTGCTACCGACGCATGAGGTCGACGTAGAGATTCCAGAACGCGTCACGATTGATGTCGAAGAGAATGCGGACTTTCTGAGTTCCCGCCGGGAAATTGCCGGGATCGCCGAACGACCGGCGCCGCGATTCGCCGTAGCCGATCGCGCGCCCGTAGTTCGGGCCGAGGTTGTCGTCGATGTCGACGTAGCGTTCCTCGACCTTGGTGGCGATCTCGGGCCGCAGATAGACGGCGGCCGTCAGCGCGTCCCACACGAACGAGCTGGACGCCGGGTTCCGCTCGAAGCGCGGCCCGTGCAGATCCTTGAACATCTTCTTCAAGGGCGTTTCGGGTCCGGCGACGATCCGATCGTATTCCTTCTTGGTGTAGTAGACGCGTTCGGCGATGTCGTTGGGGACGATCGTCTGCCTCTTGAATGGCGTGCGGAGCGCCATTTTGGCGGCCTCGGGATCGAACCACCAGTTGAACTCGGCGGCCGGGGACGTATTGCCGGGAATGTCGATCGCGCCGCCCATGTAGATGATCTCCTTGACCATCGGGACGATCTCCGGATGGGTCTTCACGGCGAGGGCGATGTTGGTGGCCGGTCCGATCGCGAACAGCGTGACCTGCCCCGGATACCTCTTGACCTGCTCGACGATGAAGTCGGCCGCGACCTGCCCGCTGGGCTTGCGCTTGGGATAGCCGCCATAGGGCTCCCGGGCGAGCTTGAGGTAGGACGGCGGCCGCGCGTGGCCGAACGCGCCCATGTACTCGACGTTGCCGAAGAGCTTCTCCTCGGCGGGCAACTGCTGGAGGCGCGCGGAGTTCAGCGGCTCGCCCGCCCCGGGCACGACCGGGATCCGGTGCTCCCCGACGATCTCCAGCTGGCGGAGCGCGTAGGCGGTGCCCTCCTCCGCCCAGCTGTTCCCGGCGACGACCGTCACGCCGAGCAGGTCGGCCCCGATGGCGTTGCGCAGCATGAACATGGTGATCGCGTCGTCGTTGAGCTGTCCCATGTCCGTGTCGATGATCGCTTTGCCGCGGGCCGCGGCGGCCGGCGCGGCGGGCCGTCCCGCGGGCGCCGCGGCCGGCCGCTGCGCCGGGGCGGCGGACGCGGCGACCGGGACGGCGGTGAGGCCGGCCACCAGGACGGCGGCGGCGCCGAGCGTTGTGAGGGGGATCTTCATGGGGGGTTCTCCTTGTCTCCCGTCAGGAGATGCGCTCGGCCAGCCTGCGCCGGTACGCATCGATGACGACGGCGATCATGATCACGCCCCCTGTGATCATGAGGCGTTGGAAGTCGGACACCCCGAGCAGCAGGAGTCCGTTGGTTAGCACGCCGAGCAGGCATGCCCCGAGGAAGGTGCCGACCATCGAGCCGCGGCCGCCGCCAAGGCTGGCGCCGCCGATCACGACGGCGGCGATCGCGTTCAGCTCGTAGCCCTGGCCGAGGATCGGGCTGGCGATGTTGAGCCGCGCCATGTAGGTGAGCGCGGCGACGCCGACGGTGAAGCCGGCGATCACGAAGGCGAGGACCTTGATGACGCCGGTGCGGTGCCCGGACAGCCGGACGGCCTCCTCGTTGTCGCCGACGGCGTAGACGAGGCGTCCGAAGACGGTGCGGGTGAGCACGAACCAGCCGACCGCGGCGAAGATCAGCGCCACCCAGAACACCGCGGGGACCCACAGGATGGTGAGCGTCCCGAAGTCGTTGAACTGCTGGGGAAGGTTGTAGATGGTCTTGGCGTCGGTGAAGTCCTGTGCGGCGCCGCGCGCCACGTACAGCATGCCGAGCGTGATGATGAAGGACGGCACCTTCCACGTCTCGGACACCGCGCCGTTGACCAGCCCGCACGTCGCGCCGATGGCGAGGCTCGCCAGCAGCGCGAGCAGGATGGCGACCGGTGCGGCCAGGTCGGCTTCGGTCATCACGGTGCCGGCGACCACGGCGCACAGCGCGAGGACGGAGCCGACCGACAGGTCGATCCCGCCGACCAGGATCACGAACGTCATCCCCACCGCGAGGATCGTGTTCAGGGTGATCTGGGTCATGATGTTGCGCAGGTTCTGCGTGGTGGCGAAGTCGCCCGCGGTGAGCGCGAAGACGAGCGTCAGCACGACCAGCGCGATGCCGATCCCGGCCTCCCCCATGACCTGCTGTGCGATGCGCGGCGCCCGCGCGGTGGGCTTCGGCTTGACCACCGAGGCGGCGGCGTTCGTCATGGCCGCTCGGCCTCCTTTCCATTGCGTCCGTCTCCGTCGCGTCCGTCGCGTCCGTTGCGGTATCCGGAGTAGGCCAGGGTGAGGATGTGCTCGGCGTCGAACTCCGGCCGGGGCACATCGGCGACGATCCGGCCGCGGGAGAACACGAGGATGCGGTCGCAGACGCCGATCAGCTCCGGCAGGTCCGACGAGACGACCACCAGGGCCCTGCCTTCGTCGGCGAGATCCATCAGCAGCCGGTGGATCTCGTAGCGGGCGCCGACGTCGATGCCGCGGGTGGGCTCGTCGATGATCAGCACGTCGGTGCCCGCGTACAGCCAGCGGGCGAGCACGACCTTCTGCTGGTTGCCGCCGGACAGGGTCCGGACGATCTGCCGGACGCCGGACGACCCGATCCGCAGCCTGTGCGCCAGTTCCTCCGCCGCCCGCGCCTCGGCGCCGGTCCGCAGCAGCCCGGCCCGGGTCACCTTGCGCAGGCTCGCCAGGCTGACGTTCGCGCTGATCGGCAGGCCGAGCGCCAGCCCCTGGGCCTTGCGGTCCTCGGTGAGCAGCCCGATGCCGAGGGCGACGGCGTGCCGCGGGTGACGGATGCGGGCCGGGCGTCCGCGCACCTCGATCCGCCCGCCGACGGCGCGGTCCGCGGCGAACAGCGCCCGCATCGTCTCGCTGCGCCCGGCGCCGACGAGCCCGGCCACGCCGACGATCTCGCCCGCCCGGGCCTCGAACGAGACGCCCGCCGCGGCGCCGCGCACCCGCAGCCCGTCGACCCGCAGCAGCACCTCGCCCGGCACGGCCGGCCCCCGGACGGGGAACTCCTGGCCGAGGTCGCGGCCGACCATCAGCCGGACCAGCTCCGCCGCATCGACCTCGCGCAGCGGCCGCGTCGTCACGTGCCGCCCGTTGCGCAGGACGGTCACCCGGTCGCCGATCTCGTACAGCTCCTCCAGATGGTGCGAGATGTAGATCACCGCGACGCCGCGGCCGGTGAGGCGGCGCAGGATCTCGAACAGCCGCCCGCTCTCCCGGCCGGTCAGCGTGGCGGTGGGCTCGTCCAGGACGAGCAGCCGCGCGTCCCGCGACAGGGCCTTCGCGATCTCCACGAGCTGCGCCTGCGCGATGCCGAGCCGGTCCATCCGGGTACCGCCCGGCACGTCCAGGCCGACCTCGTCGAGCAGGGCGCGGCACCGCCGTTGCAGGCGGCGGCGGTCCACGACGCCGAACCGGCGCGGGAGGCGCTGCAGGAAGAGGTTCTCGGCCACGCTGAGCCCCGGGATCGGCGTCAGTTCCTGGTGGACGACCTGGATCCCGGCGCGCAGCGCGGCGGCGGCGTTCGGCGGAGCGTGCCGGCGGCCGTCGAACGTCATCGTCCCGGCGTCCGGCCGTTCGACGCCGGTCAGGCACTTGACCAGCGTCGACTTGCCCGCGCCGTTCTCGCCGACGAGGACGTGCACCTCGCCCGGCCGGACCTCCAGGTCGACGCCGTCCAGCGCGACGACGCCGGGATAGCGCCTGACCAGGCCCCGGGCCGTCAGGAGCGCGTCCACGGGCACCTCAGCTCTGCCCGGCCGCGGTGATCAGCTTCACCTGGGTCTTCTGCCAGCCGGTGATCCGCTCGCCCTTGATCATCCGCATGGCGTAGTCGATGCCGACCGCGGCCTGGGTGGAGCCGTACTGGTCCACGGTGGCGACGACGCTGCCGTCCTTCAGGCTCGGCTGGATCGCCGGGATGTTGTCGAACGCGGCGATCTTCACCTTGCCGGTCTTGTGCGCGTCCTGGATCGCCTTGAGCGCGCCGAGCGCCATCGCGTCGTTGGCCGCGAGCAGGCCCTGCACGTCCGGGTGCGCGGTCAGCATGTTGCCCGTGATGGTGTGGGCCTCGTCGGTCTCCCAGTGGGCGGTTTTCGAGTCCAGGAGGGTGAGACCGCCCTGGGTGACCGCGTCCTTGAAGCCCTGGGCGCGCTGCTCGGCGTTGGCCGCGCCGGGATTGCCCTCAAGCATCACGACCTTGCCCCCGCGGCCGAGCTTCTTCGCCAGCTCGACGCCCGACTGGCGGGCCCCTTCGCGGTTGTCGGGGCCGACGAACGGGACCTGGAGGCCCGCCCCCTTCAGCGCGTCGTCGTCGAGCTTGACGTCGATGTTGACGACCTTCACGCCGGCGTCCGAGGCCCGCTTGAGCGGGGCGATGAGCGCGCGGGAGTCCGCCGGCGCGATCACGATCGCCGAGACCCGCTGGGTCACGCACTTCTCCACGGCCGCGACCTGGCCGTCGATGTCGGTCTCGTTCTGCGTGCCGACCGCGTCCAGCTCCAGGTCGCCGCGCTTGTTCGCGTGCGCGACCGCTCCGTCGCGCATCTGCTGGAAGAAGTCGTTGGCGAGCGACTTCATGACCAGGCACACCTTGGCCTTCTCGCCCGCCTTCGGCTGCCCGCCGGACGAGCCGCCGCCCTCCCGCCCGCAGGCCGCGGACGACGCGGCGAGGCTGAAGACGGTCAGCCCGATGAGGAGCGTTCGTCTTGCCATGGATCCTTCTCCTTACCGTGGGGGGTGGGCGCGAACGGCACGCCTGCGCGCAGGACGACGTTCGCGTAGGGGGTCGCCTCGCCCGTGCGGACGACCGCACGTGCCTGCGAGGTCAGCTGCTTGAGCCGCGCGTGCGGGACGCGGGCGGTCGGGGTCGCCGCGAGCGCGGCGTCCAGCCCGCGGCGCAGTTCCGGGTCGGCGGCCTCTTCGGCGACGGTCGCGGCCTCGGTGACGAGCTCGGCGAGGACCGTCCGCAGGACGGGCAGGAACCGCGGTTCGCCGGAGCGCCAGACCAGGTCGACCGCCTCCACGCCGGGCGGCACCGGCAGCCCGGGATCGGCCACGACGATGAGGTCGCCGTGACCGGCCGCCGCCACGATCTCCAGGAGGCGCGGGTGCCACAGGCCGTCCGGTCGCATCGTCATCGCCTCCCGGTGGGCTCGGCCGCGAGCAAGGCGTCCACGTCGGAGCGGGCGGGAAGGGAGCGCAGCGCTCCGCGGCGGGTCACGGCGAGGGCGCCGGCGGCGCACGCGCGGCGCGCGGCGTCCCGCAGCGGCAGCCCTTCCGCGACCGCGACGGTCAGCGCGGCGCAGAACGCGTCGCCGGCGCCCACCGCGTCGACGGCGGCGACCGGGAAGGGCGCGACCCGGAACGTTCCATGGTCATCGGCGCCCGCGGCGCCGTCCGCGCCGAGCGTCACCACCACCTGGCGCGGCCCCAGCCGGCGCAGCGCAGCGGCGACGGACGTCCAGTCCCGTTCGCGGGAGCCGTTCGAGCCGTCCGGCGCCGGCTGCAGGGCCGCTGCCTCGATCTCGTTGACGACGAGGACGTCCACCAGGCGCAGCAGGCGCGCCGTCGCGGTGTCCACGACCCGCGGCGCGGGCGCCGCGTTCAGCACGACCGGCATCGCGTGCCGCCGGGCCTCGGCCGCCGCCGCGGCGCACGCGGCGACCGGGATCTCCAGCTGCAGCAGCAGCGCGGACTCCGCGCCGCCGCCAGCCGCGGCCGCGGCGTCGTCCGCCCCGAGTGTCGCGTTGGCGCCGGGCGCGACGGCGATGGCGTTCTCGCCGTCCGGCCGCACCATGATCATCGCCAGCCCGGTCAGCGCCCCGGCGGCGACCCGGACGCCGGTCACGTCGATGCCCTCGGCAGCGACGGCCGCGCGCGCCTCCGCGCCGAACACGTCGTCCCCGACCCGTCCCGCCATCCGGACGGCCGCGCCGAGCCGCCGCGCGGCGACCGCCTGGTTGGCGCCCTTCCCGCCGGGCGAGCGCGCCGCGTCGCCGCCGAGGACGGTCTCGCCGCGCCCGGGCAGGCGCGGCACGCCGACCGCTAGGTCCATGTTGACGCTGCCCACGACGAGCAGCCGCACCGGCTCACTCATCGGCGCCGCTTTCGACCGTCCCGCCCGCGGCGATCTCGTGGTCGCCGCCCACGGGATCGGCGCAGCCGCACGACCCGCGGGCCACCAGTCGCGTCGCGAGGACGATGCGCTCGGGGGCGGCATCCCCGGACGTGCCTCCGGCGGGGTCGCGTCCGGCGAGGAGAAGCTCGACGGCGGTCCGGCCCAGCTCCGCGAACGGCTGGCGCATCGTGCTCAGGGACGGGATCGCATAGGCCGAGGCGGCCACGCCGTCGAAGGCGAACACCGCCAGGTCGCCCGGGACGGCGACGCCGAGCTCGGCGGCGGCGCGCAGCACGCCGATGGCCTGCTCGTCGCTCGTCACGAACAGGGCGTCGACGGCGGGCCGCTGCCGCAGCAGCCGGCGTCCGGCCAGGTAGGCGGCGGCGCGCCCGAACGGCGCATGCGCCACCGGCATCGTCGCCGGATCGAAGCCCGCCTCCGCCAGCGCGCGCCGCCATCCGTTCACCCGGTCCAGCGTCGGGTGGAGGCCGTCGGGCCCGGCGACGCACCCGATCCGGGTCCGGCCGTGGCCGATCAGATGCCGCACCGCCGCCGCCGCGCCGCCCTCGTTGTCGACCAGGATCTGCACGGCGTCGACGCCCTCGATCTCCCGGTCCATCACCAGGCACGGGATGCGGGCGTCCGCCAGCTCCGTCCGCCAGCCGGCCGGGCCGTGCGACGGGATGAGGACCAGGCCGTCGACCTGCCGGTCCAGCAGCGTGCGGACCTGCGCGACCTCCCGCTCGTCGTCGTCCCTGGCGTTGGCGAGCAGCAGCGTGTGGCCGTGCTCGAACGCGACGTCCTCGATCTCCCGCGCCAGCTCGGCGAAGAAGGGGTTCGCGTTGTCCGGGACGACGAGGCCGATCGTGGTCGTGCGGTTGCTGCGCAGCGACCGGGCCACCGCGTTCGGACGGTAGCCGAGCTCGCGGATCGCCTCCAGCACCCGTTCCCGGGTCGCGGGCGCGACATTGCGTGGCCCGTCGTTGAGGACGTAGCTCACCACGGCTTCTGATGTGCCGGCACGTCGCGCGACATCACGGCGGGTGACCATGGGCTCCCTGTTCAACTCGTGTTGGCAACTCGTGTAGATGGAGTTTCCGCGCCATCCCGGCCGATGTCAATGAGCACTTTCAGAGAGCTTGGCCGGCCGAGATCGCGTGCTCGCGCAGCAGACCGGCAGTGGCGTTGTCGATCTCCCCGTCGACGCGCACCACCACGATCCGGCCGCCCGGGCGGGGCTCGGTGCGTACCTTCAACCGCGTCCCAGGCGCGGACGGTGACCGCCCGACGGCATCGTCGCTCACACTGGTCACCTCCGTCGGGGTACCGGCCGATACCCGGCCCCGCCTGCGGGAAACGCGCCGGACCAGTGACGGGCAGACCGACCACGACGCCCCGGGGCTCAAGCGCCGAAGGCGAACCGCTGAGACGGCCGCCACGTTCTGGCCGATTGACGACGGGCGGTGGCGTGTTTCATAGGTGATCGCCTATGAAACACCGCGCAGCAGGTGGAGCGACCTGGCCGGATTTCGTTTCATGAGTCGTTGCACCCGGGTGGCGCTGCAACCACACACATGCTGTGCAAGCCGGAGCCGGTCTGGGTCGAGCTGCCGCATCCTGCGGCCACCGGGGCGGCATCGGCCGGGCATGCGCGGATCGGCTACGCCCGCGCGGTCGTGCACGCAGCGATCGGGTACCGGACCCTTTGGAGGTCCACACCGAGTACCTGAGCCGGCACCAGGCCGCGTAGGACCCTCATCAGGACGCTGTCCGGAAAACGCAGGGCCCCTCACAGCCAGCCCGGGCTGTGTCGTCGTGTTCCGCAGTCGGTGATCATGATGCGGGCGGTCCGGGTCTCGCGATCGTTCTTGTGCTCGTGCGGGTCTGGGCGGTGACGGCCGGTGGGGTGGGGTGGTCGTGGAGGGGGACGGCGATTCGGGGCAGGCCGTCGGGGCCTAGGGTGATGTCGGCGTCGACCTGGTAGACGGTGCGGAGCAGGTCGGTCTCGCTCCAGACCCAGGCGGCCGGGCCGCCCACGGACCGTCGACTCCTTCCGGGCTCTTGTCCCTTCGCCTGGTGCGGAACCTGGTCATGGACCTGGAAAACGCGGGTTGCCGGGCACTGTTCCTGATCTGTGACCGGACGGCAAGTTCCCGGATCTGTTCGACGCCGTCCAGGCCGATGCCGGCATCAGGGTGGTGCTGACCGGGGTGCGGATGCCGAGGATGAACGCGGTGAAGGAGCGGTGGGTGCAGACCAGCCGCCGTGAACTCCTGGACCGCACGCTGATCTGGAACCAGCACCTGCTCCACGCCTCCGCGAGTTCGAGACCTTCTACAACTCACACCGCCCGCACCACGGCATCGCCAACTCACGCCCGTTGAAGCCGCCGCCTCCACCGATCACCGAACCAGACCAGATCGCCCACCTGGACATCCGACGAAGGCAGCGCCTGGGCGGAATCCTCAACGAGTACGAACGTGCTGCTTGACCTGCGCGGACGTAGGTTCCGGCAAGTGCAGGGTTCTCGGGCGGTCGCTGTGGAGCAGGCGCGATGAGCGTCCACCGCCTCGCCTTGGTGAGGTGGGGCTCGTCAGTCGGGCGGCTTGCCCCCGTTCTCGGCGTTCTGGGAGCCGGGGAGCAGGGACGCGTAGACGATGATGTTGTCGTCGTAGTGGCCCCGCTCGCGGTCGAAGTTGCCGCCGCAGGTTACGAGACGCAGTTCCGGCCCGCCTTCGTCTCCGTAGACGCTCTCGGTCGGAAACCTGTCCTTAGAGACGCCCTTGACACCGTCGACGCGGAAGACCGCTGCCGTGCCGTCCTTGCGGACGACTTCGATCCGGCGTCCCTGGCGCAGCGCGCCCAAACTGTAGAAGACACCCGGCCCCTTCTTGGAGTCGACATGGCCGACCAGGACGCTGCGACCGTTCTCGCCCGGCGTCGGCCCGGCCCTGTACCAGCCGACCTCGTCGACGCGGCTTAGCGGTGGTACCCCAAGCGCCCCGTCGGGCTGGACGTCGACCGGGACGACCGGTGCGTCGACCTTGATGGACGGAATCCTGATCTGTTTCGGGACGGATGCGGGAAATGCCTGCTCCGGGTTAGGGGCCGGAGCCTTGGGCATGTCCGCGACCGACGCGGGCGGTTGCGGTGGCCCGTCTGGGCCGGTCGGCCGGAACCCGACGACGCACAGGGCGATGCCCGTCGAGGTGATCACGACGGCCAGCCAGTACCGCAGATGGACCGATCGGCTGCTTGGCTTTGCCTCGCTCATGGGCTCAGCCGAGACCCTTTGTACTGCTGCGGACCCGCCGCCCAGCGCGACGCGGTGTCGGTCCGCTCGCGGCCCCCGCCACCGCGAGCACCGTGCCGGTGCACGTTCTCAACTTCATTTCTCCCCCCGAACTGATGACATCCCTTAACCCGGCAGCACCAAAGAATTCTCACGTTCAATGTAAACTATCCTCCTTAATAGGGGGCCGACAATTCATCTATCTCGAATGCGGCGGAACATAACCGATCCGGGAGGCGGAAGGAGACGGCGGCCGGTGGCCACCTTGGGTGGCCGGCCGACCGCCGAACGGTCCGCTTCGCACCTCAGGCGACGTTCCTCGCCTGGCGGCGCCGCGCGGAGATCGCGATACCCGCGCCAAGGACGAGCGCGCCGATGCCGGCACCGGCCAGCGTCGGGTTCGCCACCACGGAGGTGCCGCCGCCACCGGCGGAGACGCCGCCGACTGGCTTGATCCGCTTCAGGTACTTTGCGAAGACCCAGCCATGGCGCTGCTCCACCGGCACGTCCCCGCGCAGCTCGACCCAGCCGCCGTGGCTCGTCTTGCAGTCCGCGTTGACGTGCGAGCCGAACTTCAGCGCCGGCGGGATCACCTTGCCTCGCGGCGTCTGGTGAACCCTGAGCCCGTGCCGCGCGGTGACCTCGTAACGGCAGATGCTGCCGACAGTGGGCTTCTCCGGCGATGCGGTGGTCGTCGCCGCCAGGGCGGTGGCACCGCCGCTCAGCATGGTCAGGCTGCTCGCCGCCCCGGCCACCGCGACCGCCATGCCGGTACGCGCGCTACTCCTCATTTTTTCTCCCTCGAACAAGTGATCTCGGCGTTTGCCGGAGGTGTCCGGCATCGCCTTTCCTGATCACGCTGCCCGGAGGGATGCCACACATGTCACTCTGGTCGCAAATACTGAGAATAGTGATCGGTAGGAATGGTGAAAGCCCCCGCCCAGGCGGATCTCGAATCGATAAACCGATCATGTAGGGAAACGGCGACATTTCTGGCGCTCCAGCCGTACTTGGGGTTTTCGGCCTGATTGGAGATCGTTCATTCTGAATTTGCTGGTCACGGGGGTGGCCTGGGACGGGTTTGGTGTGATCTGGCTGCTTGATCGCTGTGCTGGCGAGTGATGATCGTTTGCCGGTGGGGTGATTGCGGGAGTTAGCCGCCGGGGGTGTTCAGGTTGACGTAGTGTGCGGACACGCTGGGCCGCGGTGTGGTGGGTGTTCCGGTCGAGGCCATGGTGAGCTGGCCGGACGCCTCTTGCCGGGCTGGGCGGTCACGGTTATCAAGGTGTGGCGGGCCCGGGTGGTGCCGATCGCTCCCCGGGTAAGGCTGCGCCCCAAGGACACGCGCCGGTTCATCGATACGATCCACGCCCAGCTCGGCGGACAACCCCACGAGGAGAACCTCCGCATCACCGATTCCCCCACCGCCGATCGCTACCGGCAGATGTCCAGACTCGCCACCGCCAGCACACGATATGTCCAGATCGTGTGCTGGTGGTGCTCCCACGTACACCGAGTTCGGCGTCAGCCGATACGAGAGGGATGGTCCGATGGGCTGGCACACGGATGGCCCTCTACCAATGTGCCATCGCGGCAGCAGGCGGTCCCGAAGCGGTGCCCAGCGTCTAGTCAAACAGGCTGGCCTCAATGGGCGTCTCGGCCAGGCTAAAGCGCAATAGCCACGCCGTACCCCATCCGTACGATTCCCGAATGCGACATCAGAGCGGCAGGGAGCGCGGATACCTTGCGGCTAAGGTCCCCGGAGCTGCACTGGGCAGGGCGAGCGCGGATCGATGCCGCGCTGGAAGGCACCTCCGAACGCGTTCCAGATCGCCTTTGAGGACCGCCTGGCCCCGATTAGCAAATGACATCTCAACAACCGAGATCAGCCGTTAAGATGACACACCCGGCCGGTCACCTCGGTCACATGGACGCGCACCATGGTCGTCTCTCCGACGCGAGTGTTCCCGCAGTTTGGGCAGATCGCGTCCATGCTCGTCGTCAAGAAGTCGGCGGCCCGCCAAACTCCGAACCGTGACCTGCCGGGTTTGAGTCTATTGAAGTGGGCCTCCACGGCCAGCGTCCTCGTGTTGGCTGGCATCGCCGCAGTGATCAGTTATAAGCACATGTATCAGCTGGTGCTGCGGTACGGAGAGACGTCGTGGACGGCGGCGCTGCTGCCCACCCAGGTTCAGCTGATGGTGGACGTCTCGACGAACTCCGGTTGGCGGCTATGGGGAGAGGCGACCACGTTCGACTCAGAGCCCTGCCGGGAGCCGGTGCGCCTGCTCGGACCGGTGGCGTTGCACGCGGTGCTGGCCGCCGAGGGCTGCTCCGACTTCGACCTCAATGCGCGGCTGTCGATCGTGAAGGCCGACGGCAGCGTCCGGCAACTGACCGAAGGGCGGCTCCGCGCATCGCACCGTGCGCTCGACGAGGGCCGCAGCGAGTCGGCGCCCGGCGGCGAGGTCGTCCTGCCCTGGCACCCGCACGAGGCGGCTGAACCTGTGCCGGATGCTCCTACCGGAGACCGTCCTCCTCCTCCCACACACCGCGATGGCCGGGCCGGAGACGGGCTGAACGTCCGCGCCTTGGCGCCCAGAATGGATTCGCGCTGTTCGCTACTGCCAGAGATCGACTGGCAACGTGACGTAGATCAATCGGTGGAATGATCAACCATTGTTTGGTGCGGAGCGGGATTTTCGGGCGTGTCGTGCGCCGCGTACGGTTGAGGTGTGCGATGGGGGAGGTTAGTGCGATGCCGCAGGTGAGCGGGCATCCTGAGAGGTGGCCGTGCTGGATCGAGCTGGCAACGCCGAACCTGACGGGGTCCCAGCGATTCTACCGGCGCCTGTTCGGCTGGGACTGCTACACCCTCACCCTCACTGGGCAGGGTGAGGTGGAGGTCTTCACCCTGGGGGGCATCCAGGGCCCGGAGGTGGCCAGTGCACGGGTGCTGGCCGACGACACTCAGCCAGCGTCGTGGACCTGCTGGTTCCGCAGCGACGACCTCGAGGGCACGATCGCCGCGGTGCTGGCGGCGGGCGGGCTGGAACTGGCCGAACCCGACGATGTCGCCGACCTGGGCCGCTTCGCGTTGTGCGCCGACTCCCAAGGCGCCGATTTCGCCGTGTGGAGCCCCTACCATCTGGCCGGGGTGGGTGTGGTGGACGAGCCGTCCGCGCCGTGCTGGATCGAGTTGGCCGCTCGCGACGTGGCCGCGGCGCGCCGTTTCTACCAAGCGGTGTTCGGCTGGCGGCCGGTGGATCGCGGCGGTTACACCGAGTTCAAGGTCGGCGAGCAGTCGATGGCAGGCCTGCTGCCCCTAGGCCCGCGGCGCAGGGGACTGTGGCCAAAGAAGCCGTGGGCAAAGGACCAGCAACGGCCATCGCCGCACTGGATGCCGTATTTCGAGGTGGCCGACTGCGACGACGCTGCGGCCCGCGCCGTCGCGCTCGGCGCCACGGTCCAGATCGCGCCGACCGACGTCACAGTTGGACGGTTCGCCATCCTGACCGACCCCGGCGAGGCCCGGCTGGGCCTGATCACACCCAACGACCCCGAGGTCAGAGCCGGTTTTCGCCGACCCATCTGACTCTTCTCTGTTGTGGCCGATCTTAGCCGGGCACACCAACAGTTCCACCCGTGGCCGCGTCGATGCCCTTCTCGTTTCGCGAATCGATCGGGGGCGAGCAGTGAACACATCAGCGGGTCACGCGGTTGGCGTATGTCGGCGCCTGTGAGCTGCTGGTGCGGCAATTCAGGCACACCTCTGTCAGAAAGCCGAGTGCGACAGCACTGACCTCGGTGTCGGCTCCGCGGTGCCACTTAGGGCCTCTGAGAACGCTCAATGCCAGCGATCGCGGATGCCACGGTGTTGGCCCGCGCTCGCGCCGGCTCGTCCTTCTCGACGAGGTCGGGCAGTTGTTCTCCGACTTCGACGAGGAAGTCGTGCGCGAGCTGTCCTAGCAGTTCGAGCAGCACTGCCTCGCGTGATTCGAAGTAGCGCAGCACGTTCGACTTCGCCAGGCCGACGCGGCGGCTGAGCTCGTTGAGGCTCAAGGCGGAGACGGGCATCTCGGTCAGCATCGTCGCCGCGGTCTCCAGGATGGCCTGGCGCCTGATCTCGCGCTGGAAGGTGACCACGGTCCTGGCCCACCTGGCCCACGCTGCCGCGCTCATGCGGAGCATGGCCGAGGCCACCGGAATCCCGGCCGCACTGGGACTGTCCCAACTGGCCGACGGCACCCTCGCCCGACCCGGCGTCCACCCACCCGAAGCGATCATCGACCCGTGCCGATTCTTCACCGACCTGGCCCATCACGCCCCACCGCTCAAGGTGACGACAGAGACCTCCCACGAGCAGCCAGATTCAGGTTGCCGCCCGTCAGCACCCTGAAAGCGGAAGTCCTTTGCAGATCGGGTGATCCGGTGGGTTTCCACGGCCAGCGTCATCGTGCTGGCCGGGATCGCCGCAGTGATCAGCTACAAGCACATGTTCCACCTGGTTCTGCGATACGGAGAATCGTCCTGGACGGCGACGCTGTTGCCGGTGAGTGTGGACGGGATGATCGCGGTGGCCTCGATGTCCCCACCGGTCGGCTCCCGCCGGGGCCACCGCAGCGGGCTGCTGCCGTGGTCGCTGCTGGTGCTGGGTAGCGCCCCCAGCCTGGCCGCCAACGTCGCCGAACCATCGGTGGGCGGATGAGGCAGATCAGATATACCGCTGTGGAGAGTGCCGGGCGCGATGATTGCGCGTTCAAGGCGTTGCTTGTGTGGGCGGCGGCGTGTTCGACATGCCTCCGGAAGGCGACATCATTGTGGGAGATCTTGAGGCGACGACGGCGAGCAAGGCCGGGCAGGGACTCTCTTCGGGCAACCGGGTCAGACAGCTGGCTCGGGTCTTGCCCGCCCGAGTGCGGTGCCGGCCACGTACGCCTTCGGCTGCGCGAGCTCTCCGTGGGGCATGTCCTGGAGGAACCGGCGCTACGCTGTCGATTCAAAGCTTGTGGACATGAGCGAGGGGTTTGCGACATGGCGCCAACTGGCGGGGCGCTCGCGGAGCTGCGACGTACGAACCTGGAGAAGGTCGTTTCCGCACTGCGACAGGGCGGTACGTTGTCGCAGTCCGAGCTTGCGAGGGTGACGGGGCTGTCAGAGGCTACCGTTTCGAATCTTGTCCGTGTACTCGTTCAGGACGATCGAGTCAAACTCTCGAAGGGACGGCGGAACGGCCGGAGCGTCAACCTGGTCGAACTGGACGCGGCCGCCGAGGAACTGGTGCTGGCGGTCACCGTCGGGCGGGAGACGATCACGGCGGCGGCGGTCGACTACGAGGGCGCGATTCTGGTGGAGCGGTCGCGTCCGCGGGTCCCCGAGTCCCCGTACGACGAGGAACGGTGCATCCTCGTGAAGTTGATCGAGGAGCTGCGCGCCGTCGACGGGGTGTCGCCGCGGCCGATCGCCGGCGTGGGGTTGGCGCTGTGCGTCTCGATCGACCCGGTCTCGAACACCGTTCCGGAGGGGTTCGGGCACCGTCTGCCGGCGTTCGACCCTTCGTGGTATGGCGTCGACGTGACGGGTGAGCTGGGCGCTGAGATCGGCCTTCCGGTACGGCTGATTAATGATTGCGACGCCGCGCTGCTGGCCGAGGCACGGTGGGGAGCAGCGCGAGGTTGCCGGGACGCGCTCTACCTGCACCTGAGTTCCGGGGTCGGCGGCGCCATGCTGCTCGGCGGGCTCCTGTACCGCGGGGGGCCGGGCGGGATCGGGGAGCTCGGGCATTCCTCCACCGACACCAGCGGCCTGCTCTGCGTTTGCGGGAACCGTGGCTGTCTGGAGACGAAGGTTGGCGGGCCGACGCTGTTGAGCCACGTCGCGTCCCTTCACGGGGACGACCTCACCCTCGGCCGGCTCGCCGAGCTGGCTCGTTCCGGCGATCCAGGGTGCGTCCGGATCGTCTCGGACGCGGCGCAGGACATCGTCGCCGGGTTGGCGAACGTCGTCGCGGTGCTCGCGCCCCAGCGCTTCATCTTGGGCGGTGAGCTGGCGGACGCCGGGAGCGCGCTCCTGGATCCGGTCAGCCGCGGGATGCAGCGGATGGCGAGCCCGCGCAACTGGCGTGGATGCGTTGCCCTGGCCGAACTCGGCGGGCAGGCCATAGCGCGCGGAGCGGCGCGGTTCGCCTTCGAAAGCTCCGCGAATGTCTTCAGCCTTTGAACTGTAGATCCTGATTTCACTTTTTATTCTTTTAGACCTTGCGGTGGCGGTCAGACCCGTCTTACGGTGTGCGGACGGTAACTGACCTGCAATGAAGTGGCATCGGCCCTGGTTGCGTGTGAGTCGCTACCCCTCGATTGGCTTCAAAGCATGGAGAGATCGTGGTCGACAAGAAGTTCCACCGATCGGCATTGCCGCGCCGTGTCCGCACGGCTTGGATCCTGGGCGTCGCCCTGCTGGGGGCCGCGTTGGCCGCCTGCGGAGGCGGTGGCGCCACGGGCAGGCCCGCGGCGCAGAGTCCCGAGACGCTGACCATCGCGGTCGCGGCGCCGCCGCAGAGTCTGAACCCCGCACTGGCGGGTAACGGCGACCCCCTGATCATCCCGGTGGAACTGGCGTACGACCCGCTGATCTACCTCAAGCCCGACGGAAGCCTCGCCCCCGGACTGGCGACCAAGTGGGGATACGTCGGCTCCGGCAACAAGGTCTTCGACCTGACACTGCGCTCAGGCGTGAAGTTCAGCGACGGATCGAGCTTGACCGCGCAGGGAGTGGCGGACTACTTCGCCTACTTCGCCAAGGCCGGGGGCCTCGGTGCCTCTCGCGTTCAGAACTTCGAGAAGGTCGCCGTCACCGGGCCGCTGAGCCTGCGGATAACGCTGAGATCGGCGAACCCCGAACTGGCGTACATCCTGACCCAGGGCTTCGCCATCGGCGACGTGATCAGCCCGAACGGCCTCAGGGACCCGAACAAGCTCGGCACCTCCACCGCCGGAGCCGGTCAGTACGTGCTGGACGCCGGCGAGAGCGTCACCAACCAGACGTACGTGTTCACCCCGAACCCGAATTACTGGAACCCCAAGGCGATCAACTGGAAGAAGGTCGTCGTCAAGGTCATCACCGACTCCAACGCCGCCCTCGGCGCAATGCGCGCCGGCCAGGTCGACTACATGATCAGCAACAGCAAGGGCGCCGACGCCGCGAAACAGGCGGGCTTCAACGTGAGCACCTGGCCGTACCTGTTCGGTCACATCCAGCTCTTCGACCGCGGCGGAACGCAGGTCAAGGCGCTCGGCGACGTCCGGGTCCGGCAGGCGCTCAACCATGCGATCGACCGGAAGGCGCTGGTCAAGGCGCTTTTCGGAAAGTACGCCTCCCCGAGCGACCAGATCCTCCTGCCCAAGGCGGACGGATACGACGCATCGCTGGACGGCCACTACACCTACGATCCCGCCAAGGCGAAAAGCCTGCTCAAGCAGGCCGGCTACCCCAACGGGTTCTCGCTGGTCATGGCGGCCTACAACCTGCAGCCGGGGGAGACCGACGCTGCCCAGGCCGTCGCCGGCTACTGGTCGAAGATCGGTGTCAACGCCAAGATCGAGGTCCCGGTCAGCATCAGTGCCTACACCAGCGGCCTCACCAGCAAGAAATACCAGGCCCAGATGTTCGAATACGGCGGCCTGCCGATGTATCTCGTGGCCGATCAATTGCTCAGCACCGGAAGCCTGTTCAACCCGTTCAACAACAGCAATCCGGAAATCACGGGGCTGATGCGCGAAGGAGCCGCCGCCGACGACGCGTCGCGCCCGGCGATCTACAAGCGACTGCAGAAGGTCCTCGTGGAACAGGCATGGTTCGTTCCCTTCGCGAGCATCGACAAGGTCACGGTCTCGCGCCCCGGACTCCAAGGCGTCACATCCACGCCGAGGGGCCTCGACCCCAATCCGGTGTTCTTCACCGCGGCCAAGAGCTGAACCCTCTTGCCACGTCATCGCTGAAGGGAGGAATGCCCGATGATACGCATCCTGGTGCGCAGGCTTCTGCTGTCCGTGCCGCTGTTGTTCGTGGTGTCGATCGTGGTCTTCGTCCTGCAGTCGCTGATTCCAGGTGATGCCGCCAGCCAGTTGGCGGGTCTGCAGGCGACGCGGGCGGACGTCCAGCGGCTGCGGGAGCAGCTCAGTCTCGACGAGCCGGTCTGGGTGCAGTACTGGCACTGGCTCGACGGCGTGTTCCACGGCTCGCTCGGCACCTCGCTGACGAACAAGGAGGCGGTGACGGCCGCGCTGGGCACGAGGCTTCCCGTGACGCTTTCCCTCGTGCTCGGCGCGACGCTCCTCGCCACCGTGCTCGGCGTCGTCCTGGGTGTGTTCAGCAGCAGGGCCGGTCCGCTGGCCGGGCGCATGGTCGGCCTGCTCAGCATCGGCGGTCTCGCGGTTCCGAGCTTCTGGCTGGGCCTGCTGCTGATCTCGCTGATGAGCGTCAAGCTCGGACTCCTCCCTGCGACCGGATACGTCAAGTTCGCGGATTCTCCGAGCGGATGGGCGCAATCGCTGCTGCTCCCCGTCGTCGCGCTCGCCCTGGCCGGAGTGACGGCGATCGCGAAGCAGACGAGGGAGGCGATGCTCGACGTGCTGCGCCGCCCCTACATCGACAATCTGCGGGCCAACGGCGTCCCCGAACGGAGCATCGTGTTCAAGCACGCGCTGCGCAGCGCGGCCATCCCGATCTGCACGATGTCGAGCATCCTGCTGGTCGGCGCGCTCGGCGGATCGATCGTGATCGAGCAGGTCTTCGGGCTCCCCGGGCTGGGCAGCCTGGCGGTCAGCGCGACCGGTTCGAAGGACATTCCGGTCATCCAAGGTGTCGCCGTGTACTTCACGCTGCTGGTCGTCGCCGCCAACCTCCTGACCGACATCGCGTACCTGCTGATCGACCCCCGGGTGCGAGCCTCATGACCGCCATCACCAGGACGGAGCCCGCCACCAGCGCCCCATCCGGGCGCCCGGGCCTGGCGCGCCGCCTGCTTCGCCGTCCGCTCGCGGCGGGCGCGCTCCTCTACCTGGTCGCCGTCGTCGTCCTCGCGGTCTGCGCGCCGATCCTCGCCCCGCACGGGCCTCAGGAAGGCGATCTCGCCCACGTCCTCGCGACGCCGTCGGCCGACCACTGGCTCGGCACGGACTCGCTGGGACGGGACATCACCTCCCGCCTGATGTACGGAGCGCGTCCGGCACTGGTCGGCGTTCTCGTGACCGTCCTGGTCGCGGCCGCCATCGCGGTCCCGGTCGGGCTGGCGGCGGCGCTGGCCGGCGTCGCGGACCGGACCGTGTCGCCGCTGGTGGACCTGCTCATGTCGATCCCGGCGATCGTGGTGCTGCTGATGGTGCTGGCGACCTTCGACCAGAGCCTCGTCGCCGCCATGGCCGCGCTCGGCGTGCTCACCGCGCCCGGCCTCGTCCGCGTCGTCCGCGCCGCCGCGCTGACCGTGGCCGGGGAGCCGTACGTCGCCGCCGCCCGCGTGTACGGGTTCGGCTGGTTCACCATCGCGCTCCGTCACGTGCTGCCGCGCATCGCCGGCCCCGTTCTGGTCAACCTGTCGCTCGTTGCCGCGACCGCACTGCTCACCGAGACCGGGTTGAACTTCCTCGGCCTGGGAGTGCACCTGCCGGAGGCGAGCTGGGGCGGCATGGTCGCCGACGCCTCGGCGGTGATGAGCCAGCAGAACTGGATGCTGGTCCCGACCGGCGCGGTCGTCGCTTGCACGGTGATCGCACTGGTGCTGCTCGGTGACGGCATCAGGGACGCGACGGCGGAGGGCTGGGCGCGTCCGGCCGCCCGCGCACGGACCAAGGCGTCCCGCGACGCCGTGCGGGGAGGGAGGTCCGATCGGCCGGAGGGCGGCGTCGCACCGGCGGACCGGCCGCCGATCCTGCTGCGCGTCGACGGCCTGACCGTCGCGTTCCCCGGAGCCGACGGGCGGCCGGTGCCGGTGATCGAGGACGTGTCGTTCGAACTGGGCGCCGGGGAGACGCTGGGCATCGTCGGCGAGTCGGGATGCGGAAAGACGATGACGGGGCGCGCCGTCCTCGGCCTGCTGCCCGACGGCGCGCGCGTCATCGGCGGCTCGGTCCTGGTCGACGGCGCTGACGCCGCCGTCATGAGCCGACACGAACGCGCCGGGCTGCGCGGCTCGACGATCGCGTTCATCTCCCAGGAACCGATGGCGGCCCTGGACCCGCTGTTCACCGTGGGCGGCCACATCGCGGAAGCCGTCCGCACCCACACCGGGGCTGGACGGGCCCAGGCCCGCGAACGCGCCGTCCAACTGCTCGACCAGGTTCGCCTGCCCGATCCGGACCAGGTCGCGAAGCTGTACCCGCACCAGCTGTCCGGCGGCATGGCGCAGCGCGTCGCCATCGCGCTCGCGCTCGCGGGCGGGCCCAAGCTGCTGATCGCCGACGAGCCGACCACCGCGCTCGACGTGACCGTCCAGGCGGAGATCCTGCGGTTGCTGCGCGCGTTGCAACGGGAGACGGGGATGGCGATCCTGTTGATCAGCCATGACTGGGGAGCGGTCGGCGAACTCTGCGAACGGACCCTGGTCATGTACGCGGGCCAGGTCGTGGAATCAGGACCGACCGCGACGATCATCACGGTGCCGCAGCACCCCTACAGCGAGGGCCTGCTGGCCGCCAATCCCCAACTCGGCACTCCGGGTGTGGCGCTCCGCGTCATGCCGGGCGGCGTCCCGTCGCCGGGCGAGTGGCCGCTGGGCTGTCACTTCGCGGCCCGCTGCCCCCACGTGATGGACGAATGCAGCACGCACCCGATCGCCGTGGCGGGGACGGACGAGCACGCCGGCCGCTGCCTGCGGGTGGTGCCCTCGCTGAAGATCGAGGCCAGACCATGACCGAGCCGCTGCTGTCGATCGACGACCTCACCGTGCGGTACCCGCGCCGGCGCGGCGAGCCGGTGATCGCGCTGGACGGCGTCTCACTCACCGCCGGGCACGGACGCACCGTCGGCCTGGTCGGGGAGTCCGGCTCCGGAAAGTCGACGCTCGGCAAGGCGATTCTCGGCCTGGTACCGGTGGCCGGCGGGTCGATCACCTTCGACGGCCGGGACATCACTCGGGCCGGGCGGCGCGAACGCCGGGAGCTGAGCGGTCAGATCCAGGTGGTGTTCCAGGACCCGTACGGCTCACTGAACCCGGTCAAACCGATCGGCCGGACGCTCAGCGAGCCGCTGCGCGTCCAGCGGACCCTCGGCATGCGCGACGTCCGGGCCCGGGTGCTCGAAGCGCTGGAGCGCGTCGGTCTCCCGGCCACGGCGGCGGACCGCTACCCGGCCGAGTTCTCCGGCGGCCAGCGGCAGCGCATAGCGATCGCCCGCGCCGTGGTCATGCGGCCGCGGCTGATCGTCTGCGACGAGCCGGTGAGCGCCCTCGACCTCTCCCTGCAAGCGCAGATCCTCAATTTGTTCAACGAGCTCAAGGCCGACCTCGGCGTCGCCTACCTGTTCATCTCGCACGATCTCGGCGTGGTCCGGTACCTCGCCGACGACCTGGTCGTCCTGTACCGCGGCTCCGTCGTCGAATCCGGCGCCACCCAGCCGGTGTACGACCGTCCCCGCGCGGACTACACCAAGCGGCTCATCGCCGCGATCCCCAGGGCCACCCAGATCACGCCACACGAGAAAGCTCCTTCATGCAGCAGCGAGTCATAGTCGACACCACGTCCGGGAAGGTCGGCGGCGTCCGGCATCGCGGGGTCGCGTCGTTTCTCGGCGTCCCGTACGGCGCGCCCACCGGCGGCGCGGCGCGGTTCCGGCCACCGGAGCCGGCGAAGCCGTGGCCCGGCGTCCGCGACGCGACGGTCTTCGGCCGCGCCGCGCCGCAGAACGACATCCGGCTGGCGGCGACCGGCTCGTGGGTCGAGGCGATCGACTACCTCTACCCGCGGACCGGCTCGGCGCTCGAAGGCGTCCCGATGGGTGAGGACTGCCTGGTCCTCAACGTCTGGACGCCGGAGGCGACGCCGCCAGGACGGCGGCCGGTCATGGTGTGGCTCCACGGCGGCGGCTACCAGCACGGCGCCGGCTCCGAGTCGATGTTCCTGGGCGATCGCCTCGCCCGGCTCGGCGACGTCGTCGTGGTCACCGTCAACCACCGGTTGGGGATCTTCGGCTATCTGGCCCTGGAGTCGCTTCTCGGCGCGGAGTTCGAGGACGCTGGCATCGCCGGGCTGCTCGACCTCGTGCTCGCCCTCGAATGGGTGCGTGACAACATCGACGGTTTCGGCGGCGACCCCGGCAACGTCACCGTGTTCGGCCAGTCGGGCGGCGGCGACAAGGTACGCATCCTGATGTCGATGCCGTCCGCGTCCGGCCTGTTCCACAGGGCGATCATCCAGAGTTCGCCGGGCCCGCTGGCGACGTCCGCGGAGGCCGCCCATGACCTCGCCGCGAAGGCCGTGCGTCTCTCCGGGCTGAGCCCGTCCAGGGCCCGGGAGCTGACCACCTGGGACACCGGGCCGCTCCTCGAACTCCAGCGCGCCCTCACCGGAGACGTCATGGGCGGCTTCACCCTCGACCAGGACCTTCTGGACGCAGCCCACGCGTCCTTCGCGCCCCACCTCGACCCATCGCCCGCTCCGGACGGCGCCGGGGTTCCCGTCCTCGTCGGCCACACCAGCCACGACGCCTCGCTCATCCTGTGCAACGCGCCGGAGTACGCGACGTTCTCCGATTCGCAACTGCGCGCTTGGACGGAAGGCCGGTTCGACATCAGCGCTGACGCCCTCGCCACCGCCTACCAGGACCGGGTGGGCCCCGAACCGGCGCGGCTGCGCCTGGCCCGGATCGTCACCGACACGACCTTCGCACCGGCCGCGATCGACCTCGCTTCGCAGTTGTCGGCGAGCCGGACCGTCTACTGCTACGAGTTCGCCTACCGGACGCCGATCCTCGGCGGGCTGCTCGGAGCGACGCACAGCCTCGACCTGCCGTTCGTCTTCCACAACGCCGAACTGTCACCGCTCGCGGGCGACCGCGGCGACCGTGGTGAGGTCTCCACGCGCATGGCATTGGCGTGGACGTCCTTCGCACGGAACGGCGAACCCGGGCATGCCGACATTCCGACCTGGGAGCCCTACACCCCGGAAACGCGAGCGACGATGTACATCGACAGCACCTGGAGCCGGCAGACGGGCCAGGACCCGCGCGACCTTCCGACCAGGTCCCGCGTATGACCGGCGCACTCACAGCAGAACCGCCGCCGAGCGAACCGGGCCTGCCGCCGAGCGAACCGGGCCTGCCGCCGAGCGAGCCGGGCCTGCCGCCGAGCGAGCCGGGCCTGCCGCCGCGTCCCCGGCGGATCACCGGCACGGCACCGCCCCACGACCTGTACGCGGACGCCGTGGTGGCGCGGATCCCCGGCTACCGCGACCTGACGCTCGACCTGCTGCGCCCGGTCGGCGCCGAGCCGGTCCCGCTCGTCGTCTGGATCCACGGTGGCGCCTATCTCGGCGGCACGCACCGGGAGATGCCCCCGCCGCTGCAGGCGGCCTGCCTCGACGAGCACCTGCTCGGCGCCGGTTTCGCCGTCGCGCACGCGAGCTACCGCTTCAGCGGGGAGGCGCGGTTCCCTGCCCAGATACTGGACATCCGCGCGGCGCTCCGCTGGCTGCGCCGTCATTCCGGCGAACTCGGAATCGACGCGACACGCTTCGGCGTTTGGGGCGAATCCGCGGGCGGCCATCTGGCGGCACTGGCCTGCCTGGCGCCGGACGCCCCATTCACCGGCGACGACGACGGAGCCTCGCGCGGCGTCGAGGAGGGAGTGCCGGTCGGCGGGGCGGCCGTGCAAGCGGGAGTCGTCTGGTACGCGCCGAGCGACTTCCGCACGATGCAGGGCCAGTCCGGCCCGGACGCGGTCATCGACCACGACGCCGCCGACGCGCCCGAGGGCCTGCTGCTGGGTGCGGCGATTCCGGCGGCGCCGGCCGCCGCCCAGGCCGCCAGTCCGGTGACCTACGCGCACGCCGGAGCGCCGCCGCTGCTACTGGCACATGGAGCCGCGGACCGGGTGGTCCCGGTCGGGCAGAGCGAGCAGTTGCACCGCGCGCTCGACGGTTGCGGCGCGGACAGCCGCCTCACGATCGTCCCCGGGGCGGACCACTGTTTCCTCGGCGTCGACGTCGAGCCCCTGGTCGCGCAGGCGGTGGCGTTCTTCGCCGAGAAATTGGGCGTGGTCCCTGCGGGAGAGGCCCCGCCATTGATTGAAGGTGAGGATTCGCGTTGACGGAAACCGCGCATGCCTGCCAGATTCCCCAGCCGCTGCTGCTCGCCGTCGAGATGAGCGACGGGGCACGCCTTTCGGTGCTCCGCTATCCGTCGTCGACCGGCGCACCGGCCCCGGCGGTCGTGGTGATCACCCCGTACCGCAAGGAATCGGCGATGCACATGGAATTGCTCGCCCGCCCCATCGCCGAAGGCTACGAGGTGCTCGTGGCGGATGTCCGCGGCTTCGGCGGCTCCACCGGGGCCTACAGCGGTGTCCTGTCGCCGCGTGAGATCGACGATGGCGTGGAATTGCTGGAATGGATCGCCGCCGCCGATTTCTGCACCGGCCGGACCGCCCTGGTCGGAGGCTCCTACTCGGGACTGAACCAGCTGCTGATCGCGCAACGCGAACCCCGGGGCCTGCGCTGCATCGCACCGTGGGTGGCGCCCGCCGACACCTACCGCGACATGTGGAAACGCGGCGGCATCCCCTCGCACACCGCCTGGGGCGCGGGCGTGTTCCTGAACAGCCAGCGCCCCGAAGCCCAGGCGGACATCCTGCGAGCGTTCTACCAGGACATCGTCGGCGCCGAGTTCGACGGCGACCTCTTCCGGGCCAGTTCGGCCGACCTTGCCTCGATCCGCACTCCCGCCTTCTTCGGAACCGGCTGGTTCGACTATTTCCTGGCGGGGACCGTCCGCGCGTTCCGGTCGCTGTCCGGCCCCAAGCGCCTGCAAATCGGCCCGTGGAGCCATGAACCGTTCCTCAGCGAGGAACGACGGCTGGAACTGTCGCGATGGCTCGGCTACTGGCTGCGCGACATCGGTGAGAACCCCTGCACGCCCGACGACAACGCCGTTCTGTGGTGCGTTGGGGCAGACGAATTCCACCCGCGCGGAGGATGGCCCGCCACCTCCGATATCGACTGGTGGCGATGGGCGCCCGTCGGCGAACCGACCGCGATACCGATCCTGCCGTCGATCACCAGCGTGCCGCCCCCGCCCCCCACCCAGGTTCACCTGATGGTGGACGTTTCGACGAACTCCGGTTGGCGGCTGTGGGGAGAGGCCGTCACGTTCGACTCAGAGCCTTGCCGGGAGCCGGTGCGCCTGTTCGGACCGGTGGCGTTGCATGCGGTGCTGGCCGCCGAGGGCTGCTCCGACTTCGATCTCAATGCGCGACTGTCGATCGTGAGGGCCGACGGCAGCGTCCGGCAACTGGCCGAAGGGCGGCTTCGTGCGTCGCACCGCGCGCTCGACGAGGATCGCAGTGAGCATTCGCGCGGCGGCGAGGTCGTCCTGCCGTGGCACCCGCACGAGGCGGCTGAACCGGTGCCGGATGGCGAACCGGTGCGGCTCGTGGTCGAGATCTACCCGATCTACCTGCAACTGTCGCCCGGAGAACGGCTGCGGCTGGGGCTGACCCTCTCCAGAAGCGACGACAGCGACGTCCCGGCCGACGCGATGCTCCTACCGGAGACCGTCCTCCTCCTCCCACACACCGTGTCCTAACCGGAGACGGCCTGAACGTACCCGCCGGGTCTCCAGGACGGATTCGCGCTGTTCGCTACTGCCAGAGATCAACTGGCACGTGGCGTACGGCCCGTCCGGCTTCGTCCAGGATCCAGCCCATGCGCTTGGTGTTGGCCAGGGTGAGCGACCGTCCGATGACGGTCACTTCGGGAAAGCGTTGGGAGATGAATGATTCCAGGCGGTGGCTATCGGGAATTGAGCGAACCCAGCCGTTGATGACCAGGTTGTGTTGTGAGGTCACTGAAGCGCACATGCGTACCTCGGGAATCGCCGCGATGGCCGGGCCGATCCGGTCGAGGGCGTCGGACGCCACGGTGGCATGGTAGGTGACGAAAACCGGGTACGGTGACACGCCTTGCGCGAGTTCGCAGCGTGCCATGACGATCTTGTTCTGCAGGAGCCGGTTCATTCGGCGCCGTACCGTCGATTCGCTCATTCCGGCGAGGTCGGCGAGGTCGGTGTAATTCATGCGTCCGTCCGCGCCGAGTGCGAGGAGTATTTTCCGGTCTTCGTCGTCCGGGGTGATCAGCGGCATGCCGTCGGCATGGGCGATGGAATCGCGGATCAGTTCGCGCTGGTCCTTGCTGATGGCGCCGATCTCCCAGCTCGACCCCTCGGTGAAGAACCGGGTGACGACGTGGCTGTGGACGGCGCTGACCCCCGCGAGGCGTCCGATGTCGGCGTGCAGCCGGGGAAGCGCGGCGAGTCCGGACGTCATCACCGTCAGCAGCAGATCCTGCCGGCCGGATGCGTACTCGATGCTGGCCACGCAGGGCATCTCGGCGAGCTTGCCGGTGACATGGGGGATCTGGGCCGGGACGCAGTCGACGTCCACGAAGGCGAGGCAATGGTCTTGGTAGACGAACGGTCCGCCGTAGGCGGTGACCCAGGCCAGGCCCCCGGCGCGTAGTCGTTGCCAGCGGCGCGCGGCGGTGATGGGGCTGATCTCGATCGCCTTGGCGATCACGGCCCACGGCGCGCGTGGAGCGACCTGGAGTGCATTGACCAACGCCAGGTCGAGCTCATCCAGCTTGGCGGAATCCTTCATGATGAGGCTGGCTCCGACGATTTCTTTAAGTTTGTTCTGTATTTGCGTCGCAGAGTCTCATGCTAACGGCACTGTTTGGCACTGGCCCAGGTCAGATGCCTTGTCGGCACTGTTACGGAGGCCCTCGTGCGCCTTGCATCGCTCGTCCTCGCCGTGCCCGTGGTGGCCATGGTCGCGACCGTGTGGCTGCCCTTCGTCAACGGCCCGCACCTGTGGTTCGGGCTTCCCTCGATGCTGGTGTGGTCGGTCGGGTGGATCCTCGCGGTGACGCCCGCGCTGGCCTTCGTCGAGCGGCGCCGCGGGGCGGGTGACCGCTGATGTCGGTCATTCTCACGGTGGCGCTCGCCGGGATGGTCGTCATCGGCGCCATCGGTCTCCTTGGCCGTCGCAGGCCCGCCGCGAACCTGGAGGAGTGGAGCGTCGGCGGGCGCAACTTCGGGTCGCTCACCACCTGGGTCCTCCAGGCGGGTGAGATCTACACGACCTTCACCTTCCTCGGCCTCGCCGGGCTGGCCTACACCGCGGGCGTCGCCGTCACCTACGCGCTGCCCTACCTCCCGATGGCCTACATCGGGCTGTACTTCATCGCCCCGAAGGTGTGGCGGATCGGACGTGACAGAGGGCACGTCACGCAGGGCGACTTCTTCGCCGACCGCTACCGCAGCCCCCTGCTCGGACGCCTCACCGCCGCGCTCGGCGTCGTGTTCCTGCTGCCGTACCTGCAACTACAGATCGTCGGCCTCGGACTGGTCGTCGGCCTGGTGACCGGGGACGAAACGGCCGGCGACGCCGCGATGATCGTCGCGTCGGTGCTGGTCACCGCGTTCGTGCTGTGGTCGGGAATCAACGGCGTCGCCAAGACGGCCTATCTCAAGGACGCGCTGATGCTCATCATCCTCGTCGTCCTCCTGATCGCCGTTCCGGCCCATTACGGCGGCTTCGGCGAGATCGGCGGCAAGCTCCTGGACGACCACGCGGCACTGCTCTCGGTGCCGGACGCCGGCACGCACAACAAGGTGTGGTTCTTCACCGCGATGGTGACCAGCTTGATCAGCGTGTTCTTCCTGACGATGCCGCAGCAATGGCCGGCCGTGCTGTCGGCCAGGAACGAGAAATCGCTGCGCCGCAACAGCATCTGGATGCCCGTTTACGGCGCCACCCAGGCGATTCCCATCCTCCTCGGGCTGGTGGCCATCGCGGTGCTCACCGCGCCCGCCGAGGCGAACGGAGTGCTGCTGACCCTGGTGTCGAAAACGTTCCCGGACTGGCTGGTCGGCCTGGTCGCGGTGGCCGTGGCCGCGACCGCCATGGTGCCCGCGGCCGCGATCGTCCTGGGAATGTCCACGATGGTCACCCGCAACGTGCTCGCCGTGCGCGGCACCCGGTCGGGGTTGCTGGTGAACTACGCCACGGTGATCGCCGCCGTCGCCGTGGCCCTCGTCCTGGGAATCGCGCGGCCGGACGCGCTGGCGAACCTGCTGCTGCTCACCTACGGCGGGCTGGCGCAGATGGCACCCGCGACGGCCTGCGCTCTGGTGCGCCGCGCCCGGCCTCGGTCGACCTCGGTCATCGCCGGGATCGTCGCCGGTGAGGCCGTGCTGGTGTGGCTGACGTTCGCCGCCGACTACAAGGGCGCCTTCAACTCCGGGCTCATCGCGCTCGGCTGCAACCTCCTCGTCGCCATCGTCGTCGAGGCGGGGTTGCGGGTTCACCGCGGCCGTACGTCCCGAACCGCCGGACCGGAGAAGGGACCCGAGGCCGTGTACGCGCCGTGATCTCCGGACGGCCGGTCGGATCGTTCGCTACTGGAAAGGTCACCATGGAGGAAATCGTCCATCCGCTTCGACTCGTGTCGGCCCGCCGGGTCATCACCATGACCGCGGCCGACACCGCCGGCGCGGCCGACGGCAGCGGACCGCAGGCGCTGGTGTGCCTGGGCGAGCGGATCGTCGCAGTGGGCGGCCGGGAAGAGCTGGCCGCGCGGTTTCCCGGCGCGGCCCACGTCGACTACGGCGACGGCGTGATCGTCCCGGGCCTCAACGACGCTCACATGCACCCGTCGATGGTCGCCGAGGACGCCCTGCACCTCGACCTGTCACCCGACATGGTCGCCTCTCCGGAGGCGCTGGCCGCCGCGCTGCACGCCCAGGCCGCGCGCACACCCCAGGGCGCGTGGATCAGGGCGTCCCGCTACGACCACACCAAGACGACGGGCGGACGGGTCATCGACCGGCGTGACCTGGACGAGATATGCCCCGACCATCCGGTCCTGGTGATCCACATCGCCTGCCACTGGGCCGTGGCCAACTCCGCCGCCCTGGCCGCCGGCGGGCTCACCGACGACTCCGCCGACCCGCCCGGCGGCGGGCTCGGCCGCGACCCGGCCGGGCACCTCAACGGGATCCTGTACGAGCAGGCGCTGTTCGACTACGCGGTCGCGTCCATGGCCCACGGCGGGGCGCCTGTCGTCCCCGAAAGCGGGCCTGACGACCGCCGCCGCGCCCTCGGCCAGGTGCTGACCTCGTTCAACGCCGCCGGGATCACCTCCGCGGGGGACCTGCTCGCCGGGCCGACAGACATCGAGATGTACCAGGCGGCGCAGCGACACGGGCCCCTGCCGGTGCGGCTGAACCTGATGGTCGCCTACCCGCACCTGGACGCACTGCGTCGCCTGGGACTGCGCAGCGGGTTCGGCGACGCCCGGCTTCGGTTCAACGGGATCAAGGCGTTCGTGGACGGCGCCATCGGCGGCGGCACCGCCCTGCTGGCCGAACCCTACGAGGGACGTCCCCACGACCACGGGCAGCAGGTCATCGGCAACCGCGAACTGGGCGACCTCGTCCGCGCCGTGCACGCGGCCGACACGCGCATCGCCGTGCACGCCAACGGCGACCAGGCGATCCGCCTGCTGCTGGACGCCTACGAGCAGGCGCATGACACCTACCCGCGTCCTCACCTGCGGCACCGGATCGAGCACTGCACCGTGGTGACCGACGACATCGTCCGGCGCATCAAGCGGCTGGACGCCGTCGTGGTGCCCTTCGGAAGCTACGTCGGCTTCCACGGTGACAAGCTGCCCGGCTGGTACGGGGAACAGCGCCTGGAACGGATGTTCGCCCACCGCTGGCTGCTGGACGCCGGCATCACCGTGGCCGGCGCCTCCGACTACCCGTGCGCACCGTTCGAGCCGCTGCTGGGCATCCAGAGCTGCGTCACCAGGACCACCGCCGACGGCGAGGTCCTGGGCGGCGGGCAGCGGATCACCGCCCGCGAGGCACTGTGGCTCTACACCGTCGGTGCCGCCGAGGCGTCCGACGAGGCCGCGGTCAAAGGCCGGCTGGCCCCCGGCTACCTGGCCGACTTCACCGTGCTCGGCGACGACCCGCTCACCGTCGCGCCGCACACCATCGCCGCCGTCCCAGTCCTGGCCACCTGGGTGGGCGGCGAGCAGGTCTGGAGTTCCGACACCTCTCACCCCGGAGGCCCCCGATGAAACGACCCCCGACCCTTCCCATCGCCCGCTTGGCGGCCGCTCTGGCCGTGACCCTTCCGCTCAGCGCGGGCACGCTACCGGCCGCCGCCGACGAACCGGGCCGCACCGGCCCCGACAACGCCATCACCGACGTCCCGGGCATCCAGGTCGGCCACTACACCGACCGCGAGAACATCACCGGCACCACCGCCCTGGTCATCCCCAAGGGCGCCACGGCGGGGTCGGACGCTCGCGGAGGAGCGCCCGGCACGATCAACACCGACGTCCTCGACCCGGTCGCGCTGGAGCCCACCGTCCACGGCCTGCTCCTGTCCGGCGGAAGCGTGATGGGCCTTTCGGCCTACTCCGGCGTCGTCCAGTACCTGCGCGAGCAGGGGCTGGGCATGCAGTTCGGCGGCAAACCCGTCCCTGTGGTGCCCGGCGCGATCGTGTTCGACCTCGGCCAGGGCGCCGACGCCGACGACCGCATCGAGAAGACCCCCGGATTCGACGCCGGCTACCGGGCGGCCAAGGCCGCCAAGCCCGGACGCGTCGAGATGGGCAGCGTCGGCGCGGGCACCGGCACCGGAACCGGCGGCCCTCCGGGCATCCGCTTGAAGGGCGGCGTGGGCACCGCCAGCATCCAACTCGGCGACGGCTTGGTCGTCGGCGCGCTCGTGGTGCTCAACTCCGCCGGCAAGGTCTACAACGAGGCCGCGGGTTGCGAGCTGTACACCCTCTATATGGAGGTCGGCAACGAGTTCGGCGGCACCCGCCGCCCGCCGCGCGGCTGTAAGACCGCCACCTCGACCCCCCAACATGCGCCGCGTTCCGGCCCCACCGACCCCCATCTCGACGAGAACACCACCATCGGAGTGGTCGCCACCAACGCCAAGCTGACCGTCGCGCAAGCCGAGAAGCTCGCCCAGGTCGCGCATGACGGCCTGGCGCGGGCGATCCGGCCCGCGCACACCATGGGCGACGGCGACACCACCTTCGGCCTCAGCACCCGCACCGCCGCCGCACCCGACGGCGCCGCCTTCGGCGCGCTGCTGGACGCCGCCGCGAGCACCTTCAGCCGGGCCACCGTGCACGCGGCCCTGGCCGCGACGCCACTCGGCGGCCGCCAACCCTACTGCCAGGTGTTCGCAGGCGCCTGCGACCGCCGCCACACCCCGGCCACCAACGGCAGCGGCGCCTCCCAGCCACTCGCATTCAGACCCGCCAGCGGCACATCCATCCCTCCGTCCGCCACGACCAGCGGATACGCCGCACTGATCACCATTCCCGCGCTGATCGGCGCGGGGACGTGGACGCTGCGACGTCGACGGCGGGCCGGGCTCGCCCGCCGCTAGGCCGGTTCCGAATCGAGTGACGACGCCAGTGTGCGACGAAAGGCAGCGAGGTCTCCGGCGGCTGGTTCATCGATCAGAAGGAACCGCCTCCCGGAGACCTCGTGGCCGCATGTGCTGCGGAAAGTCGCTCTTGCATCCATGTATACGTGTTGTATACATTACGTCTATGAGTCGCACACAACGAGTCCGTCCTCGGGAGAGCGCGCAGGATGTCACGTACCGGTGGCTGAAGCGCCATATCGGGTCGCTGCCGCGGCAGGAGGGGACGTTCCTCACCGAGGCGGAGGTGTGCGAGGCGACGGGGATGTCGCGCACCCCGGTGCGGGAGGCGCTGCTCCGGCTGGAGACCGAGGGCTTCCTGAAGATCATGCCGAAGAAGGGGGCCTTCGTTCCGCCGGTGTCGGACGCCGAGATCGAGGCGGTCATGCAGGCCCGCGAACTCGTCGAGGACTGGTGCGTGCGGCACGCCGCGCCGCTCGCCGAGGAGCTGGCGCCCGAGCTGGCCGAGCTGGTCGGCCGCCAGGAGGAACTGCTGGACGACCCCGTCGAATTCATCGAGTGCGACCGGGCGTTCCACCGCGCGATCGTCCGGACGGCCGGGAACCCGGTGCTGGCCGAGTTCTACGAGTCGCTGCGTGACCGGCAGGTCCGGATGGGCCTGCGGGCGATCGCGGCGGCCGAGGACCGGGCGCGGGTCGTGCTCGCCGAGCACGGCGCGATCGTCGAGGCGATCCGGTCCGGTGACCCGCTGCGGGCGGCGCAGGCCCTCGCCGCACACCTTGATGGGACGCTCACGGTCCTGCGCCTCCCCTCGGTCGCGAACTGGGACGGCCGATGACGCGCGTCGCGCTCGTCCAGGTCGAGAGCCCCGGCACGGAGCCGCCCGCGCGGCGCAGAGAGCGCGTCGGGCGGATGGTGGCGGACGCCCACGGCGCCGAGCTGGTGCTGCTGCCGGAACTGTGGCTCCCCGGCTACTTCGCGTTCGACCGGTACGCCGAGCTGGCCGAGCCACTGGACGGCGACACCGTTACCGCGGGGCGAGAGTGGGCCCGTGACCTGGGCTGCTTCCTGCACCTCGGCAGTGTCCTGGAGCGGACGTCCGAAGGACGCCTGCACAACACCGCCGTGCTGATCGACCCGGTCGGGACGGTCGTCCACACCTACCGGAAGATCCACGTGTTCGGGTACCGGTCCCGGGAGACCGAACTGATCACGCCCGGCGACACGGTCGGCACGGTCGCCTCCCCGCTCGGGACGATGGGCGCCACCACCTGCTACGACCTGCGCTTTCCCGAGATCTGGCGGGTGCTGGTCGACGCCGGCGCCGAGACGGCGGCGGTGCCGGCCGCGTGGCCCGCACGGCGCCGGGGCCACTGGCGGCTGTTCACTGAGGCCCGCGCGGTCGAGCAGCAGATGCTGATCCTGGCCTGCAACGCGGTGGGCGTGCAGGAGGACGTGGCGCTCGGCGGGGCGTCCCGCGTCGTCGACCCGTGGGGGACCGTCCTCGCGGAAGCGGGCGACACCGAAGAGATCCTGCGCTGGGCGGTCGACCCGGATGTGGTGAGGCGAACCCGGGAGGAGTTCCCCGTCCTGCGCGATCGCCGCGCGTCCGTGCGCGTCCAGGCCGAGGTCGCGGAGATCGGCCGGTGAGCGAATTGACGTTGCGGGTCGGCGCGGACGAACTGCGCTGCTCGCCCCGGTACTTGATCGTCGCCGGCTACACCGGGCGCGACGAGGCCGCGACCCGTGCCCACATCGAGGAGCTCGCCGCGATCGGCGTCCCGGAACCCCTGTCCGTCCCGGCGTTCTATCCGCTCGACCCGGGGCTGCTGACCAGCCGTCCCGCGATCACGGTGGCGGGCCGGAACACGTCCGGTGAGGTGGAGCCGGTCCTCGTCCGCCGCGCCGGGCGGCACTACCTCGGCGTCGGCTCCGATCACACCGACCGCGACATCGAGCGAATCAACGTCGCGGGCGCGAAGGCCGCCTGCCCGAAGCCGGTCGGTGGCCGGTTCGTGGAGCTGCCCGAGGACGACGCATGGGACGGCATCCGCGTCGAGTGCAGCGTCGACGGCCGTCCGTACCAATCCGGCTCCCTCGCCGAGCTGCGGACCCCCACCGATCTGCTGGATCGGCTCGCCGCGGAGTTCGGCGACCTGGACGGAGACCTGGTCGTCTTCGCTGGAACTCTGCCACTGCTGGACGGCGGGTTCGTCCCCGGCCGCCGCTGGCGCCTCTCCCTCACGATCGACGGCACCACCCTGACCTGTGACTACAAAACAGAACGGAGGGCTCAGTGATGCGCACGGGAGCCGAGTACCTCACCGCGTTGAAGGACGCACGCGAGATCTACCTCGACGGCGAGCGCGTCGCGGACGTGACGGACCATCCCGCGTTCGCGCCGATCGCCGCGACGATGGCCGAGCTGTTCGACCTCGCCGCCGACCCGGCCAACAAGATGACCAGCCACGCGCCGGAGACCGGCGCGGAGGCGAACCTGGTGTTCACGATCCCGCGCAGCCGCGACGACCTGGCCGCGCGGCGGCACGCGATCGAGACGTGGGCACGGCACACCCACGGCTGGGTCGGCCGCAGCCCCGACCACGTCGGGTCGTTCCTCGCGGCGTTCGCCTCGTCCCCCGAGTCGTTCACCACCGAACGGCGCGACCTGTCGGCGAGCGTGACCGGCTACCACCGGCGGCTCCTGGAGGAGGACCTGTACGTCTCGTACGCGATCATCCCGCCGCAGGTGTCGCGGGCGACGACCGCGCACGCGTGGGAGGGCGACTTCATCCAGGCCGGTGTCGTCGAGGAACGCCCGGACGGCATCGTGGTGCGCGGCGCGCAGATGCTCGCCACCGGCGCGGCCGTCGCCGACGAGATCTTCATCTCCTGCATCAAGCCGCTCACCGCGGACGACCGGGACTTCGCCGTCGGCTTCACCGTTCCGGTCTCGGCGGACGGGCTGAAGCTGTATTGCCGCCGCCCGTACGCCACCACCGGCAGCCCCTACGACTACCCGCTGTCCACGCGCTACGACGAGACCGACGCGCTCGTCGTCCTGGACGACGTGTTCGTGCCCTGGGAGCGGGTGTTCGTCGACCGGGACGTGGACGGCCTGCGCCGCCAGTTCTTCACCACCGGCGCGCACGTCCTCGGCAACTGGCAGGCCCAGATCCGGTTCACCGTGAAACTGCGCTTCATCGCCGGGCTCGCGGGAAAGATCGCCGACGTCAACGGCGTCGGCCGGATCCCCGGCGTCCAGGAGAAACTCGGCGAACTGGCCGGGCTGGCGTCGCTGGTCGAGTCCGCCGTCCTCGCCGCCGAGTACCGCGCCGCGCCCGACGGAAACGGCATGTGGCGGCCGGACGCCCGCGCCGTCTACGGCGCGATGGGCCTGCAAGCCGAGCTGTACCCGCGCGTCCTGGCGATCCTGCGTGACCTCGCGGGCGGGGGAGTGCTGCAGCTGCCGTCCAGTGTCGCCGACCTGCACAACCCTGCGATCCGCGCCGACATCGACCGATACGTCCAGTCGCCGGGGGTCGAGGCCGTCCAACGGGTGAAGCTGTTCAAGCTCGTCTGGGACGCGATCGGATCGGAGTTCGCGGGCCGCCACCACCAGTACGAGATGTTCTACGCCGGCGCCCCGTTCGTCGCGAAGGGCTACGCCTACCGCAACTTCGGCTACGACCAGGCCATCGCGGACGTCGACGCCTTCCTGGCCGGCTACACCGACACCGGCAAGACCGGAACCGGCACCTCCGCCGCCTGACCCGCCTGGAGACCACCATGGCCAAACCTGAACACGAGTTCTTCCCCGCCGACAAGATCGGCTTCACCCCGTGCGAGGGGGACGTCCCACAGCTCACCGAGCGCATCCTCGCCGCGGACGCCGTGTCCGGCGTTGCGACCCGCATGCTGCGCTTCGAACCCGGCACCGACACCACCCCCAACGGCGTCCAGGCGCACGACTTCTGGGAGGAGGTCTACATCCTCGAAGGATCGATCACTGACCTGCGGCTCGGGGAGACGTTCACCGCCGGGACGTACGCCTGCCGCCCGCCCGGCATGGAGCACGGGCCGTGGCGCAGCGACAACGGATGCCTCACCTTCGAGGTCCGCTACCGCGTCCAATGAGCGCCTATCGAAAGGCACCGCCATGTCCGCAATCGCAGGCCCCATGGGCCGTGTCGTAGACCCGGCGACGATGCGCCGCGTGATGGGACGCTTCGCCACCGGGGTCGCCGTCATCACCGCACTGGACGGGCGCGGCGACCCGCACGGGATGACCCTCAACTCACTGACCTCGGTCTCCCTGGAACCGCCGATCCTGCTGGTCTGCTTCAACGCACGCGCCCGCACGGCCGTCGCGGTCGCCGAGTCCGGACGCTTCGCCGTCTCGATCCTCGCCGCCCGCCAGGAACCCATCGCGCTGCGGTTCGCCGGACGGGGTGAGGACCATTTCGCCGGCCTGCCGCTGACCTACGGCGAGCACAACGTCCCGGTCGTCCCGGACGCGCTCGCGCACCTCGAATGCACCGTCGACCGCAGTGTCACGGCCGGCGACCACGTCGTGGTGTTCGGCGCCGTAGACCGAACCTGCGACCGGGACGGCCCACCGCTGGCCTTCCTCGGCGGCCGCTTCGGCGACTTCACCAGCAGAGGCCACCAGCCCCAGTCCTGGTTCTTCTGACCGAGTACCACCTCGCCTTCGTCCACCCCGCCACAACCGGCGATCTGGGTGCCGAACTCCTCGATGGAAAGACAGTCGGCGGCGGTGAGCCTCCGCATGACGGTCGACGCGGCCATCAGCGCGGCCATGTCGCCGATGCTGTCAAGTTGAGAGCCTTGTCGCTGCAATGTCGACGATGGTCACTGGCACGTCCGCGTGGGCCCGAACCTTGATCGTCTTATCGCTGGCCATGGAGATCTTTCCCGGTTCGGCGTCATGGCGGCTGGCCCGGCTCGTCGGAGGAGGGGGGCCGAGACGGCGGGCCGGGGAGGGTTAGTGACGGGTGCAGCAGGTGCGGTGCGTCGGCAGGCCGCTGTGGCGTTCGGGGACCGGATCGGTCGGGCCCGGTGGAGGACGCCACGCCTTGGGAAGGGTCGTGCGGACTCGCCGGGGTTCCGGTTTGCGTTCTATGGGCGGATGTCGACGGTGGAGTATCAGGATCGGGCGTCGTCGTTCGGCTGGCAGCGTGAGGCCGCCGAGGAACTCGTCGCGGGCCAGGGTGTGATCGTGGCGGAGTTCTTCGATGCGGGATGTTCGCGGCGGTTGCCGTGGGCGCAGCGCCCGCAGGCCGGCGCGCTGCTGTCGGCGCTGGCTGATCCGGACCGCCTGTTCGATGCGGTTGTGGTCGGTGAGTACGAGCGGGCGTTCTCCGGCGATCAGTTCATCGAGATGGCGCCGCTGTTGCAGCGGCTTGGTGTGCAGGTATGGCTGCCCGAGGCGGGTGGACCGGTGGAGCCGGGAAGTCTGGAGCATCGGGTGTTGATGAGGGTGTTGGGTGCGCAGTCGCAGCGGGAGGTGCTGCGGTCTCGGCATCAGGTGCTGGCGGCGATGCGGGCGCAGGCGTGTGAGCAGGGCCGGTTCATGGGAGGCCGGCCGCCGTATGGGTACCGGCTGGTGGATGGCGGCCCGCATCCGAACCGGGTGCATGCGGGGTGGGGGCGGCGGCTGCGCCGTCTAGGAGCCGATCCGGTGACTGCTGCGCATGTCCGATGGATCTTCGCGCGCCGGTTGGAAGGGTGGAGCATGGCCGGTATCGCGCGTGCCCTCAACGAGCGGGGCGTGCCGTGCCCATCCCATGTCGATCCTGACCGCAACCGGCACCGCAGCGGTGAGGCATGGACGCTGGGCACGGTCGCGGCGATCTTGGGGAACCCGCGCTATACCGGGCGTCAGGTGTGGAACCGGCAGCGAACCGATCGCGACCCGGTCAATTCCGGCAGCGGAAGCGAAAGTCCGGTCCGGCGATGGAACCCGGTGCAAGAATGGGTGATCTCCGAGCACCCCCTGCATCCTACGCTGGTCAGTGACGAGGACTTCCTGGCCGCGCAGACGATCCGTGCCGCCAGGCCCACGCGGGACGGGGACTACCGCGTCTATGCGCTGGCCGGGTTGTTGGTGTGCGGGATCTGCTCGCGGCGGATGGACTCTCACTGGGTCAACGGGCGCGCCGGGTATAGGTGCCGCCACGGTCACACCAGTGCCAAGCTCCGCAAGCCGGATCAGCCGAGGAATCTCTATGTGCGTGAGGACCGGCTGCTCGCCGTCCTCCCAGGGCTTCTCGCTGACCTCGATCACAGTCTGGACGACGCCGGATCGGGCGAGATCGCGCTTTTCCTCCGAGCCAACGCGCTGAAGATTACCTGCGACCACTCAGCCTGGGCCATCGGTGACGAAACGGAACTGGTGCCGTCACGTTCTTCTCGCTGAGTCTCATGGGGTAATTCTGTGTCCGAGGCGACACGCACCGACAGCACATGGCCAACACAATCACCGCTCGGCGCACCTCACCGCATTCCAGTTGGCGCCTAGCCGGAAGTGCCGACTGAACCCGCCTGGAGGCTTGATTGTATCGTCATTACCGGACCTGCGGAGGAAGACAGAGGTAAAGTTTCGTTCCTCGCACCGTCGTCTACGCCCGTTCAACCAATAGGGCTAGTCGCAGGTGCTGTGACCCTGCGGAGCATCTCCTCTCCAACCGCCCGCCCAAAGACATCCTGCTCTCCTCTGGAGCTCCGACAATTGGAACCTGTCCCCGGTAACTACCGGATGACCTGGCAAGGCGAGCGCGGATGGAGTCGCGGTCAGTGCCGGGAGGTGGATGGGTGCGACCGATCCACGGCTACCCGCGGCGGGGCCGTCAATGCCAACCCTGATCTGCTGGCGTACCACGCCCCGCAGTTCCTCACCGCTTCTCTGAGAGCCAACTCTGTGATTACCGACTGACCAGGCTGAGGAAAGGTTCATGCGGTTGGCAGGTGCTGTTCCTCCGGATATCGTCAGCGGCATTCGGCGTTGACCCAGTCCGGTTTCCGCTTCGGCTGCTGCGGCTTCGGACCCACGGGCGCGAGACGGGCTCCCTCTCGCGCCCGCGATGTCCACCATCGCGAACACGTGGCCCGTTTGTAGGGCGCTGAGGCGGTGGGCCTTGGCGAGCTGGCGGATGACCGCCCACTCCACCAGCCGTCGTTCGTCCACCCAGATCACCGCCTTGGTCTGCTCGGGCGTGCGCACCACGCTGGTGGCCGAGCCGAGCGGCCTATGGATTTATCACCCTGGAGGCCAGCTCGACGCGGGAACTCGGGCGGGTGTGGTGAGGGCATGGCGAACATCTTCCTGATGATCGTCTGTGACCTCAGGGCAAGTGTCCGGAGGACCGGGGGAACCTCACTCTTAGTGTGTCCCCCGCCGGGTTGGTGAGGTTTCGTTGGCTAGTTGTGCTAGGACGCTGATGTGGTCGGCGTCATGTCCGCAGGCGATAGCCTGCTCGACTTGCTTGTGGAGGGTGTCCAAAAAGCTGGCCTCGACGCCGCTGTGGCGTGCCTACCGGGCTAGCTCCTGAAGTGCCTCCTTGTGCACGCTTAACGTGTTGTGCTCGCCTGAATGCCGGCCCGTCTCGATGTTGCTGCCGGTGTCCTGGGCCGTCTCCAGCAGGCTAGGGAACTGGCTCTCGATGACCTGGCTCAGCAGCTTTCCGTCAATGCCGCTGGCGGCGGTGATGTGGGCACCGGCCAATGCGCCGGCTATGACGGCATAGTAGAGGGTGCAGCCGAGAACGTAGTATGCGTTGGCTGTCCTTGGATCTTCGCCAAGGTAGCGGCCCCCGCGAAGTGCGTCCAATAGGGGCTGCGCGGCGTCGAGAAGGGCCTGGGGCCCGGCGTGGGGCACTCGAGCGGCGTTGGTGCCTAGTTCTGTTGGATAGCACAGCAGAACCGCTTCCAGGTAACCCGCTCCGGCCGTTTCGACCCTGTGAGCCAGGGCGTCGACGTCCGAGGGCAGTCCGCAGCTGGACTGGATGACCAGCTTGCCGGGCAGGGCGTCCGCCGCCGCGTCGATCACCTCATGGGTCGCCGGATAATTGAGCAGGCAGGTCAGGACCACAGGAGCCGCGGCGACGGCCTGGGCGGCGGTGGGGTGGACTTCGACTTGCGGACCGGCCAGGGCGGCTGCGCGTGCGGGTGTACGGTTCCAGACTGCGACGGTCATACCGGCCTGGCGCACGGCCCGAACGATCTGCGCGCCCATGTGCCCAACACCTAGAACCGCCACGTCAGTCATTGCCTGCTCGCCGACCGGGGGATGAATGGTCTTCTTTGTCGAAGGTCATGATGAAAGCGCCGATTTCTGGTGCATTTGCCCAGGACCTTGAAATTTGCGATGAGCACGTCAGCTTTGTCCACTCCGTAGTGCCGGGCGATCTCGGCGCGATCTGAGCTGAGTACATCAGCCAGGCGGTGGAACGATGGGCTGACTCCCGTTGTGATGTCTTCTATGGTCATCGGGGTGAGGCCATGTTTTCGGGCGTGCCCTCGATAGGTCTCGACCGTGTGTAGCGACCCTCCGCCCAGCATCTGGACGAAGGCTTCTATCGCCGGATCTGGCTGGCCATTGTCAGGGGAATTCAGACACGGCGTTTCGATGACCAGGCGCCCACCGGACGCCAACACCCGCGTCAGTTCGATGAAGAAGCGGTCGAGGTCGAGTTGCGGTGTGCTTTCGAAGGCCAGCGCGGCTGTGAAATAGCCGTCGGGAACGGGTAGGTCGTAGCCGTCGCCCGTCAAGAAGACGACGCGATCCTCGACCCCCTGGTGGCGTGCGTGCTCGCGCGCCCGGTCCAGCGCGGCGGCGTTTGACATCGACGGCGGTGACCCGGGCTAGGCGGCGCTTGGCGATGGTGGCGGCGGGACGGCCGTTGCCGCAACCGAGATCCAGCACCCGGTCACCGCGACCGACATCGAGGCGTTCGATCACCAGATCGGTCAGGCGTGCGGTCGCGGTTCGGAAGTGCGACGAAGGTGTCGGCGGCCGGGGTGATGGGGAGCGGTTCGGCGAACATGTCGGCACGGCGCTGGTCGTCGCCGATGGCGTGCCGGGCGTAGGCCCAGACCGTGTCCACTAGCTCCTCGTCGGCCGGGTGATCGATCTCGGCGCCCTGGGCGATGTCCCATCCGTGGACCAGCGTTTCGAGCAGCGCCTCGAACGCCGCATCGTCACCGGAGCGCGCGGCCGCCAGCAGCCCCGCCACATCGGCGTCCGCCGTCTCGGCAGCATCCATCTCGGCAGACTAGCCGCTGGCTACGACACGACCGATGAATCAGCCGCCCTTCGAGGATCGAACAGCACATGACACCAGAAGAGCTGTTCTGGGACCTGGTCGAGCCGACGCTCACCGATCCCGCCGTCATCCGGTCGACCATGATGAGCCTGCCATGCGTCCGCCACCGTGGACGCTTCTTCGCCGCACTGAATACGCGTAACCAGACGGTGCTGGTCAAGCTGCCGCGGGAACAGGTCGCGCGACTCATCGCCGAAGGCGTCGGTGAACCATTCGCACCGGCGGGACGGATCTTCCGCGAATGGGTCGCCTTGCCCGCCCCCGACCAGCGGCTCTGGCAGAGACTGCTGGACGAAGCCCGAGCTTTCGCCACCACCCCGACGACCTGCTGGCCCCGCAGCGGCAGCCCGCCTGCTCGATCAAGCCGCCTTGGTGACAGCTCCGCTTCGCCGTGATGGGCGAGCAGGTCCGGCGGGCGCATAAGCACACGCTCGTTCGGACAGTGCAGGCCGCGCCGAGCGCCGCCGACGAACCGCCCGCGGCCGCCGGGTCCAGCGGACGCAGCGCCCGGCGATCGGGCATCGCGGGCGATCAGCGCCCCGCCCGGCGCCGCCGCCCGTCCGATCTCGGCGAGCGCCTGAGGGACGGTGTGAGGATCATCGCTGCCGGTGATGTTCGGGTGATCGTGCTGTGCGGCCACCGCGGTGAAGGAATTCGCGGTCGGCGGGGGTGGGGGCGAGGGCTGCGGCGCGCTGGTAGGCGGTCGCGGCCTCACGAGCGCGGCCGAGTCGGCTCAGGAGGTCGGCGCGGGTGGCATGGAAGAGGTGATAACCGTCCAGGTCCAGGTCATCCACCAGGACCAAGGCGACAGCGGGACCGTGGATCTCGGCGATCGCCACAGCGCGGTTCAGAGCCACGACAGGTGTCGCGGCGATGGTGAGCAACTGGTCATAGAGCGTGACGATCTGCGCCCAGTCGGTCCGCTCGGCCGTCGGAGCGTCGGTGTGGACGGCCTGGATGGCGGCCTGGAGCTGGTAGGTGCCTGGCCGGTCGCGGCGGAGGCACCAGCGGACCAGTGCGTGTCCTTCCTCGATCAGTGCACGGTCCCACCGGCTTCGGTCCTGTTCGGCGAGCAGGACCGGGGAGCCGTCGGGACGGGTGCGCGTCGATCGCCGGGACTCGCTGAGCAGCACCAGGGCGAGCAGCCCGGCGACCTCGGGCTCGTCGGGCATGAGAGTCGTCAGCGTCCGCGCCAGGCGGATCGCCTCTCCGCACAGGCTCGGGTCTCCGCCGGACACGCCGCTGGTGTAGATGAGGTAGACGACGGACAGCACCGGGGGAAGCCGGTCGGGCAGCTCGTGCTCGTCCGGAACGCGGTACGGGATCCGAGCCGCCTTGATCTTTCGTTTCGCGCGCACAAGGCGCTGGGCCATGGCCGGCTCGGCCACAAGGAACGAGCGTGCGACCTCCGCGGTCGACATGCCGCCGAGGAGCCGCAGCGTGAGCGCCACCTGGCTCTCGGTCGGCAGAGCGGGATGGCAGCAGGTGAAGATCAACCGAAGCCGGTCATCGAACACGTGATCCACCTCCTTTGCCGGCGACGTCAGGATTGCCGCGTCGCCGAGCAACCGCCGTTCCCTGGCCTGGCGGCGAAGCCGGTCGATCGCATGGTTGCGGGCGGTGGTGGTGATCCAGGCACCCGGGTTGGGCGGCACCCCGGCGGCAGGCCACTTGCGCAGGGCGATGGCGAACGCCTCCTGCACCGCGTCCTCGGCCAGGTCGATGTCGCCGATGGCGCTGATCAGCGCAGCGATCGACCGGCCGGACTCCACACGGAAGATCTGGCCGACGAACGCCGCATCGATGATCACCCCTCGGGCGGGCCGGCGAAGGGCCGGACCTCGATCGGCGCGCCAACGATCGAGGTGACCTTCGCGGCCCAGGACAGCGCCGCGTCGAGATCGTCGGCCTCAAGGACGTAGAAGCCGCCGAGATGCTCACGTGCTTCAACGAACGGTCCATCCGTCGTGATCACTTGCCGCCCCGACGCGCGCACGACCGTGGCGGTGTCGGGACCGTGCAGACGCCCGCCGAACACCCAGACGCCCGCCTCCTTCATCTCCCCCTCCAACGCGAGCACCTGTTCGGTGACCTGCTGGATGTCCTCCGGGCTCATCGGCGGCGGGGACTGGCCCTCCACGCTGTGGGCCGACAGCATGTACTTGGTCATGACGGTGCTCCTCGTGCCGAGCGGGCCCTTCCCGCCCTCATCCCACAACGAACGGGGCTCACCACATATCGACAACTGGGCCGCAACGTTTCCCAAAAGCCTTCAGCCAGCCCCGGCGGCGGCCCCCGACAGGGGCCGCAAGCCGCCGGGTTCCTCGGCATCCCGACCCCGCCCTGGATGGTGACGTCGGGCTTCATCCCAACCCATGGGGGATCCGGCCACGCGCGTGTATCCGTCGCGAGTGACCGAATGCGGCCGCTGGTACCGATAACCGCCGGGAGCCCTCCTGCCCGAGGGCTCGGCGGATCGCCATCCTGGGCGGCCAGGGGTCGGCGAGATCGGCGACTGACGGTGGCCGAATGCCGCCTGACCTCGGCGTGCTCACCCCAGGCGAGCCACACGATTCAGCTTGGACGGGGCCGTGAGACGCTCAGCGGGACGGGGGTGGATCTCGTCGGCGCGGTGGCCGGCACGCTCGTGGACGCGCTGTACGGCGGCGGCGTCGGGAGCCTCCGAGAGGCAGAAAACCGTGCCGGCCTCCGGGTCCGCCCAGGCCCAGTCGAAGGAGACGCCTTCCTCACCCTGGAGGGCCAGATCGGCCGCGTGGGCTTCCCTCAACTGGTCGCCAGATAGCCCGTTCATCCCGTGGTGAACGTCCATGAACTTGGACATTGCCGCCCCTCCCCGGTTGGAACCCCGGCTCAACGCCGGGTTCATCACCAAGACGGACCCCGTTTTCCTGGACCGATCACCGCTTCCACAGTATCGCCGCCCTGCTGCTGAGCGTCATGGCAGGGTGTGGTGATATGTGATCACGCTTTCGCGATCTCGTCGGAGGAGCCGCCCTGTTTCGATCGAGTCGGCTGACGCTTCGCCGGGGTCCGTGGGGGTCGGCGCCGCTGGAGCGGTTCCAGCACCCGGCGCAGGTCGTGGTGACCGTGTTCGTGGTGACAATCACGGCCGGGACGCTGCTGCTGTCGCTGCCGCAGGCGGCGGCGCGGAGGGGGCGCATTCGGTGATCAGGCGGCCGTCCGGACCGAGGACCCTGGAGACCCGACCGGTCCAAGGCGCAGAACCAGACGCCCAGCCTGGAGTTTGGCTACCAGGTCGCCGCGCGGCGCTGGTGCTAGAGCTTGTCGGTTCGGCTCCGTTCGGACCAAAGCCAGGATGGCCGACCGAAACAGCACGAGCACAGAGGGTAGAGGGCCAACCTCACATGCCATGCGCGAATTCTGGCACCCCGCAGGGATCACGCCACGCTCTGGGATCGTATGGCGCGACGAGCCGCCGGGCACGACAGCGATGTCGAACCAAGGGCCGTTGTGTTCTCCAGGTGGGGTCGCGCGACAGGGCGCCGCTTGGACGCGGGTCATGCGCGGAGGTAGGCGAGGACGGCGCGGACGCGGCGGTGGTCTTCGGTGCTGTCGGCGGGCAGGTCGAGTTTGGTGAAGATGGCGTTGATGTGCTTGCCGACGACCTTCTCGCTGACCGTCAGCCGTTTGGTGATCGCTGCGTTGGAGCGTCCTTCGGCCATGAGGGCGAGGACCTCCCGTTCGCGGGGGGTGAGGCGGCCGAGGGGGTCGTTGCGGCGCGTGATCAGCTGGCGAACCACCTCCGGTTCGATGACGCAGCCCCCGGCGGCGACCCGTTCGACTCCCTCCACGAAGTCGCCGACGTCGAGCACGCGGTCCTTGAGCAGGTAGCCGACGCCGCCCGAGTCGGTCGACTCCAGCAGCTTGGCGGCGTACGCGGTCGCCACGTACTGGCTGAGGACGAGCACCGGCAGGCCCGGCTGCTCGGCGCGCAGGGCGACGGCGGTGCGCAGTCCCTCGTCGGTGAAGGTCGGCGGCATCCGCACGTCGGTGATCACGACATCGGGCCGGTGTTCGGCGACGGCGGTGGCCAGCGTCGCCGAATCGCCCACCGACGCGACGACTCGGTGGCCGAAGCGGTCGAGCAGGGCGACCAGGCCCTCGCGGGGAAGGACCGCGTCGTCGGCGAGCACTATCCGGAGCATGGCAGCTCCAGCCGGACGGTGGTCGGCCCTCCCCGGGGGCTGGTCAGGGTCAGGGTGCCGTCGAGGGCGTCGACGCGGTCGGCGAGCCCGGTCAGGCCGCTGCCCTTGGCGGGGTCCGCGCCGCCGGTCCCGTCGTCGTGGATCTCGATGCGCAGGAGCTGGCCGGTCAGCGTTGCGGTGATCTCGACGCGGGACGCTCGGGCGTGCTTGGCCGCGTTCGTGAGGGCCTCGGCGACGACGAAGTAGGCCGCCGACTCGACGGCGGCGGGTTGTCGGCCGGGCAGGTCCAGCTCGACGGCCACCGGCAGCGGCGACCGGTCGGCCAGCTCGGCGACCGCCGCCGGGAGGCCGAAGTCCGTGAGCACCCGCGGATGGATGCCGCGTACCAGCTCACGCAGCTCGGTGAGGGCGGATCTGGCCTCGCCGGTGGCCTCGGCGATCAGGGACCTGGCCGCCTCGGGGCGGGTTTCGAGCTCCATCTGGGCCCTGACGAGGGTCATGCCGAGCTGGAGCAGGCGTTGCTGGGCGCCGTCGTGGAGGTCGCGTTCGATCCGCCGGCGTTCGACCTCGAAGGCGTCGATGAGCCGAGCCCGGGAGCGGGTCAGCGTGCGGATCCTCCCGTCGTCGGCGGACAGCAGCAGCCGGGCCAGCTCTGCCTGGAGCATCGCGGCCGCGGCCGTGGCGTAGCCGAGCAGTATCACGGTCGCCGCGACGGCGAGGGCCGCTCCCCCCGCGATGAACGGCGCCCCGGCGCTGGCGCCGGGTCCTGCCGACGCCGACCCGTCGCCTGCTCCCGACTCGACGAAACTGGCCGCGCCGCTGGCGAAGATCAGCGCCGGGGCGAGCCCGACCACCAGCGCGATCAGGTTGATGAACAGCAGGACGCTGCCGTTCAGCACCAGGAAGGCCAGTTCCCTCCAGGTGACGGCCTCGGTGTAGCGGCCGCGCAGCCACCGGGCGAAGCCGGGCCGCTCCGGCGGGAGGTGCGGGTCCGGCAAGGCCGGGCCGCCCAGCAACATCACCCGGCGTCGCTCGACGGCCACCAGCGGCCGGACGAGCTCAGGCGTGAGGATCACTCCTCCGGCCAGCAGCGCGGGCGGCAGCCAGACCACGGTGGCCAGGCCGGTCAGGACACCGGAGACGGCATAGCCGAACGTCCGCAGCGGCCATGCCGACAGGACGAACCGAAACGGCCGATGGCGGATCGCCTCCGCCGCGGTCGTCATCTTCGTCCTGCCGGAGGCCGCCATGCCCGCCATGGTAAAGGGGCGGCCGCCGCTGTTCGGTAGGGCTGGCCCTCCCGTAAAGATGGAGCCACGGCCTCCTGCGCCGCGCTCGGGCGCTGGCTTTGATGGTTGCCGTGAACGCGAATCGACGAGACGCCGCGCCCACGATCGAGGTCTGTGGCGTGCGCAAGCGGTACGGGCGTGTCCTCGCGGTGGACGGCCTGTCCTTCACCGTCCCGCCCGGGAGGGTGACCGGGTTCGCCGGCCCCAACGGAGCCGGCAAATCGACGACGCTGCGGTTGATCCTCGGCCTGGACGCGCCCGATGGGGGCAGTGCCCTCATCGGCGGCCGTCCCTACCGCGGCCTGCCTACCCCCCTGCGCGAGGTGGGGGCGCTGCTGGACGCCGGCGCGATCCATCCGGGCCGGCGCGCCGACGATCACCTGCTGTGGTTGGCGCATAGCAACGGGCTGCCCGTGCGGCGGGTCCGGGAGGTCCTTGAGCAGGTCGGCTTGGCGCAGGTGGCGCGGCGCCGGGCCGGCGGCTTCTCCCTGGGGATGAGACAACGCCTCGGCATCGCCGCCGCGCTTCTCGGGGACCCGCCGGCACTGATGTTCGATGAGCCGGTGAACGGCCTTGATCCTGAGGGCGTGCACTGGATCCGCGGGCTGCTGCGCGGCCTGGCGGCCCAGGGCCGGACCGTGCTGGTCTCCAGCCATCTGATGAGCGAGCTCGAGGACACCGCCGATCACCTCGTCGTCATCGGCCGGGGACGGCTCCTGGCCGACGCCGCCGTGCGCGACCTGCGCGACGCCGCCTCGGAGGGACGCTACCGCCTGCGGACCCCGCGGCCGCCCGAGGCGGCCGGCCCGCTGCGGTCCGCCGGTGCCGCCGTGACCGTCTCCGGCCCGGACTCGCTGATCGTCGGCGGCCTGTCCGCCGACCGGATCGCGGCGCTGGTCACCGCGGCCGGGGTGACGTCCTCGGAGCTCACCGCGCACCGGGCGTCACTGGAGGAGGCATATCTCCGCCTCACCCGCGCGGCCACCGACTACACCGCGTCGGCGGAGGAGCGGCGGTGAGGGCCGGACGGCGGACGGCGGGGACCGGCTTCGGCGGCCTGATGCGCGCCGAGTGGACGAAGCTCCGGTCGGTGCCGTCCAACCTCTGGTCGCTGCTCGCCGCGATGGGGCTGATCGTCCTGTTCGCCGTCATGATCTCGTCGGGGAGCCCGGGCACCTACGCCGAGACGCCCTACGTCGACCGGTTCCGGTTCGCGCACCAGACGCTCACCGGCGACGGCTCGATCGTCACCCGCGTACACGAACAGCACTCTGATCATCCCTGGGCCATGGCCGGTGTGATGATCAAGCAGAGCGCCACCGCCGGGGCGCCGTATGCGGCTGTTGCGATCACCCCCGGCCACGGCGTCCGGATGCAGGCGCGCTTCACCACCGACATCGCCGGCGGCGCGCACCGCGCACCGCACTGGCTCAAGCTCATTCGGGCGGGCGCCACCATCAGCGGATACGAGTCCGCCGACGGGCGCACGTGGCGCCGCATCGGCGCGGTCAGCCTGCCCGGGCTGCCGCCGAGCGCCGAGATCGGCCTGTTCGCGACCGCGCCGGGCGGGGAGCGCACCGTCCCCATGCGGCCGGCGCTGATGAAGACCGGGCCCGCGAAGGCCACCTTCGACAACATCAGCGTGACGACCCCCGCCCTTCGGCCGCCGTGGCGCGTGGACGACGTGGGCCGCGAGGATTCACCGGAACCCCCGGCCACCGCTCTGCCACCGGACGACGGCGGCGCCTTCACCCTGGCCGGCCTGTCCGGAGACATCCTCGGGCAGACCGACGACGGGAGCCGGGTCATCGCGGCGGTCGCGGGCAGCGTCGCGGGACTGGTTCCGCTGCTGGCGCTGGGCGTGTCCTTCATCGCCTCCGAATACCAGCACGGTCTGATCCGCACGACCTTCACCGCCAGCCCGCGGCGCGGCCAGGTGCTGGCCGCGAAGGCGGTCGTGCTCGGCGGCGTCACCTTCGCCGCCACGCTGGTGGCCGTCGTCGCCGCGTTCCTGGCGAGCCAGCCGCTGCTGCGCCGGCAGGGCATCGGCCCACCTGCCTACCCGGACCCCTCGCTCACCGACCCGACCGTGTTTCGAGTGCTCGTCGGCACCGCCGCGTTCCTGTCGCTGATGACAGTGTTCGCCCTGGGCCTCGGAGCGGTACTGCGTCGCGTCGCGGCGGCCGTGCCCGCCGCCGTCGCCATGGCCCTCGCGCCGATACTGGTCACCCCGTTGTCCGGCAGTCCCTGGCCGCAGCGACTGGCGCCCCTGGCCGCGCTGTCGATCCAGCAGGTCAAGGAGACCGACGACGCCTTCCTGCTGCCGTGGGCGGGCCGTCCCTGGACCGGGCCGGCGCTCTTGACGGCCTATGTGGCGGCCACGCTCGCCGTGGGCTGGCTGCTAATGCGCCGGAGGGACGCATGAACCGCGCATTGCTCGCCGAATGGACCAAGATGCGCACCGTGCGGAGCACGGCCTGGACCCCGTGGACGGCCGCCGGCCTGACGATGGCGCTGAGCCTTCCGATCGTCGCAACCGCAGGGCCGGACACCACCGCCTGCGGCGCCGCAACGGGATGCGATCCCGTCCGGCTCAGCCTCACCGGCGTCCAACTGGGCCAGATCGCCGTCATCGTAACGGCCGTCCTGACCATGAGCGCCGAGTACGGCACCGGACTGATCGTCCAAACGCTCACCGCCGAGCCACGCCGCCTGCGCGTCCTGACCGCCAAGGCGATCACCGTGACGGCGGCGGCGCTGGGCGCCGGTCTGGTGAGCGTGGCCGGCTGCCTGATCGCCGGTCATGTACTGCTGCGCGGCAACGACCTGTCCTCACCACTGACCCCGATCACCGTGCCCGCGATGCGGGCGGCCGGCGGAACCCTCCTCTACCTCGCCCTCATCGCGCTGTTCAGCCTCGGTCTAGCCGCCGCCCTACGCGACACCGCCACAGCTCTTTCGACCGTCTTGGGGCTGCTCTACATGCCCGGGATCCTCACCCGGTTCATCGCCGACGAACGCTGGAGCATCCTGGTGGACAGGTACGCGCCCATGTCCGCCGGACTCGCCGTCCAGAGCACCGCCAGCCCGTCCGCCCAGTCAATCGGCCCGTGGGCCGGCCTGGGCGTCCTCGCCGCGTATGCCACCGCCGCGATGGCCGCCGGCGCCGTTCTGTTCCATCGCCGCAACGCAAGCATGAGCCTGTGACCACTACGGGCTTCACTCTGTCCGGAGGGAATACCTCGTGGTGGAGGGTGGAACCGTGAACGCTGGCCAGCGTCTGGAGGAGATCCCCGGCTGACCTACCGTCAACTTGGCCGCTGGACATCCGCCGCTTACCTGCACGCGAATCAGGCGGAACCTGGCTCTGGTCACGCCCGCGACTACTGCGAGTCCTAGGGGCGTCCGTACGGGGCCCTAGTCGAGGAAGTGGACCTCCAGCTCACCGTCGAGCAGGCTCGTCGCCCGTCCGAGGAAACCGGTGATATGCGGGGACTCCAGGTTCGCGGCGTGGTCCTCGGGGCGGCTCCACACCTCGTAGAACCAGAAGCGGGCGGGCACGCCCACCTCGGTGTGGAGGTCGTACGTCAGGCAGCCCGGCGCCCGCCGGGTCGGTGCGACCAGCGCCGACAAGGCGTCGTGCAGGGCGGCCTCGCAACCGTCCTTCGCGCGCATCCGCGCGATGACGGTCAAGGGGGTGTTCGTCGATGTCACGGCGTTCTCCTCAGTGGTACGGGCCGTAAACAGGCCGATCCAGAGGTTATGGCGAAGTGGTCCGGTGGTACAGTCCACTCAAATGTCATCAAACCAGGCCAATCGCATCACCGGCCTTCTCCTCGACGTACCGGACGACGAGCGGCCACTGCACGAACGCCTGACGGCTGCGATCAGAGCCGCCGTTCTGGCGGGCCGCCTGGGCCCCGGTGACGCGCTGCCCCCGAGCCGGGTGCTCGCCGAAGAGCTGAGCTGCTCGCGCTGGGTCGTCAACGAGGCGTACGTGCAGCTCATCGCCGAAGGGCACCTCACGGCACGGCAGGGGTCGGGCACGCGGGTGGCGCCGGGCGTGTCGACGCGGCCGGCGGCCCCGCTGGCCAGGCCCTCCGCGCGGGCCCCCTCGCCGGTCATGGCCGATCTACGGCCCGGCGCGCCCGACGTGGCGCGCTTCCCCGCCGCCGCCTGGAGCCGGGCGATGCATCACGTCCTCACGGCCGGCGAGGGCGCAGACGTCTTCCCCCGGCCCGGGGGCGTGCAGCGGTTGCGTGAGGTCGTATCCGGTTACCTGGGACGAACCCGGGGGGTGGCGGTCGCGCCCGAAGAGGTGGTCATCACCTGCGGTGCCACGCACGCGGTGGGGCTGCTGGCAGGCGTCCTGGCCCGGCGCTCCGCGTCACGGCTGGCGGTGGAGGATCCCGGATGGAGCCGGCTGGGTGATGCGGCCGCCCACGCGGGACTGGCGGTCGAGCCGGTGGCCGTCGACGGCGAGGGCATCGACGTCGGGAGACTGAGGCGAACGGGCGCGGACGCTGTGCTCTGCTCGCCCGCCCACCAGTTCCCCACCGGCGCCGCGCTGTCGGCGGGGCGGCGGCGGGCGCTGCTGGCGTGGGCGGCGGAGCGCTCGGCCGTCGTGCTGGAGGACGACTACGACGCCGAGTTCCGGTACGACCGCAAGCCGATCGGCGCGCTGGCGGCCCTCGACCGGGACAACGTCGCCTACCTCGGCTCCGCGAGCAAGACTCTGCACCCGGGCCTGCGGATGGGATGGATGGTGCCTCCCGCTCCCCTGAGAGAGCCGGTGATCGAAGCTCTCGAGAGGTCGGGCGCGGGACCCGGTGTGTTCGACCAACTGGCGCTCGCCCGGCTCATCGGCGCTGGCGACTACGACAGGCACCTGCGCCGTGCCCGCACGCTGTACCGCGAGCGGCGTGAGGCGGTGCTCGCGGCTCTGTACGGCCACACGGTCATCCGCGACGCCGGTCCCGTCGAAGGGATCGCCGCGGGACTGCATCTGGTGCTCTCGCTACCGCCGGGGCACGACGACCGTGATATCGCCGACCGGTTGGAGCACCGGGGCGTGGCCGTGATGCCTCTGTCGCGCTACACCCGGCGCCGCCTCCGGCCGGCCCTCGTCATCGGTTACGGCCGGCTCTCGCCGACCCGGGCGCCCTTCGCCGCGGCGGAGATCGCGGCGGTGCTCGAAAACCGGGCCCGCCGGTGATACGGCGACGGCCCGGCCGTCCCGCAGGACCGGGGGGCACGCCGCCGCGATCACCGTCCGCACGACCTTTCCGGCTGTTCACGGCGTAGACGGAGGGAGATCTCGCCGCCGTGCGCAGGACACGGGTCCCCCGGATCCCCCGTCCCGCGCGCCGCCGGGCGGCCTACGGCGCGGCGGCGTTGTCCGGATGGAGCGGCGGGCAGGGGGTTCGCCGCCTCGGCGATCGGCTCGGGCACCACGATGGTCGGGTCGCCGTTCACCAACGAGAAGTATGGGGTCGGACTCAGGAAGTGATGTACCCCGAGTTTCGTGGTGTCGGGATACCGGAATCTCATGCGAGTTGTTGGGCTGCGTGGAGTCTTTCGTACTCGATGGGGCTGAGCATCCCGAGGGCGCTGTGGCGGCGTCGGCGGTTGTGGAAGATCTCCAGATACTCGAAGATCGCATTGGCCAGTTCGATGCGGGTGCGCCAGCGCTGCCGGTTGAGCAGTTCGGTCTGCATCCGCCCCCAGAACGACTCGATGACCGCGTTATCGAAGCAGTCGCCGACCGAGCGCATCGAGGCCACCAGACCGGATGCCTTGGCGCGCTGGGTGAAGACCCAGGAGGTGAATTGCACTCCGTGATCGGAGTGGATCAAGGTGCCGGGCCGGGGTTGGCGGTTCTGGATCGCCATGCCCAGGGCGTTGGTCATCAGCGTGGCGGTCTGGGCCGAATCGATGGACCAGCCGACCACTTTGCGGGAAACGGCGTCCAGCACCACGCAGCAGTAGACCTTGCCCTCACGGGTGGGATGCTCGGTGATGTCGGTAACCCACAACCGGTCGGGTCGATCGCGGGTGAACTGGCGATCGACCAGGTCGGCCGCGGTCGGGGTCTGGTGGACCAGGCGACGGCGACGGAAGCCGGGCAGGCCGCGAAGGCCGGCGCGGCATCAGCATCTCCACGGCTCCGTGTCCAACCTGGATGCCCAGGCCGAGGGTGAGTTCGGCGTGCACGCGCTGGCCGCCGTAGGTGCCGCGGGACTCGGTGTGCACCCGAAGGATCTATTCGGTCAGCCAAGCGTGCCGGATCGCTCGCATCGACGGTGGCCGCTTGCGCCACATATGGAACCCGGACTCCGACACGCCCAGGACACGGCAGCAGACCTTGATGGGCAGCCCCTCGCCGGCCATCACTGCGATGGCTTCGAAGCGTCTTTTGGGGGCACCGCCTGCTTCACCAGCTCGACCGCTCGGCGGGTGACGGCCAGTTCGGTCTCCAGTTGGGCGATCCGGCGCCGGGCAGCGACCAGTTCGGCGTGATCGGCGGAGGTCAGCCCCGGCTCCGACCCGGAGTCGATGCGGGCTTGGCGCAGCCAGACATAGGTGGTCTGACTGGGCATCTGTAGATCCTCGGCCACCTGCCTCACCGGACGACCGGCCTTGACCAGATCCAGGACCTTGCGACGGAACTCAGGGGGATAACTTCTGGGCACCTGGGGGCACTCCTCATGATCGAAGACACGAGGATCCCAGTAACGCGACCCCACAAAAGCCGGGGTACATCATCACCAAACCCGGGGCACTTCACCAGCAACACCTGGACTGCGGCTGCTACCGCGCCCTGCTCGCTGAGCGACTCGTGGCCCGCCGCCGTCCCCAGCGAGGGAGACCTGCTGGAGGCCAGCAGCAGGTCCTCTCGGCGGTGTGGGAGATCTCCATCGACCAAGCGCTGGGGCTGCTGCACCGCTACGGCCCCTTGAACCACGACCGTGCCGCCGCCCATCGCCAGGTCCGCATCCATCGACTTGTCCAACACGCAGCCCGCGAACCTCACCAAGGGATGAGCGCAGCCGTGCGGCGCCGATCGACGTCTGCTACATTTCTGTCATTCCGTAAATACGGAACAACAGACTAGGATGTCATGGGATCATTCGAAGAACGGATCGCAGAGCTTGAGCGCCGGATGGCACGCCTGGAGGAGCCACCCTCCGAGCGGCCGTCCCCCGCGAACCCGTCTCCGCGTCCTTCGGCCGACGCGTCACTCAACCTGCTCGATCTGATCCGCGCCAGAGCCGGAGCCGGTCGCGGAGACGGGCGAGGTACCGGCACGATCATGTACGGCGGCTCGGTGACCTTCGATGACCGCGAGTACGTATGGGCGATGGAACACGCGGCCGACGAGGTGGCGGGCGCGCGGTGGGCTGCGGCGGCCTCCCTGCTCGAACGCCTCGGCAGCGCGCCGCGCCTGGCCTTGCTGGCCGCCCTTCTCCGCGGCCCGCGAACCCGCAGGGAGCTGCAGGAAGCGCTCGGCGAGACCTCGACCGGGCACCTGTACCACCACCTCAAAGACCTGCAAGGCGCGGGCCTGCTCGTACGGCCGGGACGCGGCGAGTATGCGATCGCCCCTCACGCCGTCGTGCCTCTGATGACGATCGTCGCCGTGGCCACGGACCTCGGCTCCGCCGAGGTGTCCCAGGAGGACCTCGAATGACAAGGTCTGTCGGCCGACTGCTGGACGGGGCGGCGCGGCATGCGTGGCAAGCCTGGTCCAACGGCGATGTAGAGGCGTGCGAGCGCCTCACCGAGACGCTGTCGGGGCCCTCTCGGGATCATTTGCTCTTCCTGTGCTGCTACGTAAGGCAGTCCTACGAGAGGGCGTTGGCGCACTACGACGCCCTTGCCTCAGACGACCGGACGCCGGGGACGCTGGACGAGCCGGTCATTGAGGCCTGGCTTCATCTGGGCCGTCCCGATCGGGCCGTCGAGCATGTACGGCGACGCCGCACCGGCCGGTCACGCATCGGCCGGTCACGCATCGGCCGGTCACGCATCGGCCGGTCACGCATCGGCCGGTCACGGGCCGTCGAGCAGGCGCTGCGGGTGCTCGAGCTGAGGCTGACCCGCCCGCTGGGTGTACGGCTCGACGGCACCACCGCGCTTGCCTTCGTCGACCATGAACTCGCGCCGTACCTGCCTGCCGTGGCGGCGACAATCGACGGCGTCGACGTACGTGCCCACCTCGACACCGGCGGCGCTTTCGTGGTCATGGGACCGCAACGCGCTGCGGAGTTGGGCGTGGTGACGTTCCCGGGCGGATCAAGTCACCACGGGCTCCAGCGCACCGAGGTACGCCACGGCACCATCACCGAACTGCGCCTGGGCGCCGCGTCGCTGACCAACGTGCCGGTCGAGGTCCTGTCCACCCTTGTCGGTGCACAAGATCTGGTGATCATTGGGACCAACATCCTGGAACAGTTCCTGTCCACCGTTGATCACCCGCGCAGCCGCCTCATCCTCTCCCCCCGGTACCGCCCGGACGCCGCCGCCGACCACGCCCGCCTCCTCGCCGACGCCCCCGCGACGACGGAGATCGACTTCTACCTCTGGTCGGACCACTTCATGTTCACCCGTGGTGGCTTCGGCGCGCGCGACGATCTCAACTTCTTCATCGACTCCGGCCTGGTGTACGTGGTGCAGGACGACGACGCGTCTGCGCCGCAGCAGGCCTGTCTGCTGGCCGGATCCCGCCACTACCGCACCTGGGGCGTCCCGCGCGCCTTGGCCGATCGCCCGCACTTCGACAGCCCCGAACCGGTGTCGCTTGGCCCGCTCGCACAACGACACCGATTCGTGGCCACCACGCGGTCCCGCACGACCCCCTGGCGATCCTTCGGCGGCGTACGCATCGACGGCCTGCTGTCACACGCCTTCCTCAAGGCCTACGCATGGACGCTGGACTTCGACAGGGGAAAGTTCGTGTTCCGAGACCGCTGACCCGCCCACGGCCCGGGTTGATGAAGGTCGACATCGGCCGGGACTGCCAGGGACGAACACTAGACGCCGTTGAGGAGCAACTGGCGGCAGTTTGGAGATCGTCACCGAACGTGCGGCGGGTCGACGTGCCGATGATCCACCGTCACCAGCCGCCCTCGTGTCGCATCCGACCGGCGGGCCCGCCCTGCGCCGGTCCGCAGGGACCGGCACCGTCGTCGGCAACCTCACCGCCGCGCTGACCGCCCTGTTCGGATCGGTCGCCGTCGCGATCGTCGCGCTCATCACCTTCCGGGACGAGCTGCGCGCCCGGCTGCGCCGCACCTGGCCCGCCGGCGTCCCCGTCCTCACCGAGGCCGCCGAGATGATCGCCGCCTACCTGCACGGCGAGCGGGAACTGGGCCGCCTCGACGCCGCCGCCGACGTCGACACCCTCGCGTTCACGCTGATCGGCGCCGGGCACATGCTGTTCGCCGACCGGCAGGCGGCCCCGCCCGACGCCGAAGCCGTCCGCCGGACGGTGACCTCCGTCGTCGCCGGCTCCCTGACACCGCAGCCCTGACACCGCAACCCTGACACCGCAACCCTGATCCCAGAGCCCTGATCCCAGAGCCCTGATCCCGGAGCCCTGACGTCGGGGCCGGGTCAGCCCCGGCGGTCCCGGCCCGGCCAGATCGGGTAGTCGACGTAGCCGCGGGCGCCTCCGCCGTAGCGGGAACCGGCGTCGTCGGCGGCCGGCGCGTGCCCGAGCGCGAACCGCGACACCAGGTCGGGATTGGCGATGAACGGCCCCGCGAACGACACCGCGTCGGCGATCCCCGCGTCCACGACCGCGTTGCCGGTGTCCCGCCCGAAGCCGTGGTTGACGATCAGCGCGCCGCCGAACACCTTGCGGAACCGGGCGAACTCCTCGAAATCCGGGACCGCGCCCGGACGCGGCAGCGCCCGCCCCCGCAGATGAAGATACGCCAGCGGACACCGGTCCAGCTCCGCCACCACCGCGTCGAAAACGGCCAGCGACTCCTCGTCGGCGGTGTAGGCGTAGGGGGCGTCCCGCGCCGGGACATCGCCGCGGTCGCGGGAGGTCCAGTACGGCGAGAGCCGCACGCCCACCCGCCGCCCGTCCCACCCGGCCGTCACCGCGTCGACGACCTCCAGCAGCAGCCGCGCGCGGTCGGCGCCGTAGGCGTCGCGGCGGCGGTTCAGCCGCGGGTTCAGGAACTGGGCGATCAGATACGTGCCGTTCGCGGCGATCTCCACCCCGTCGAACCCGGCGCGGCGCGCGTTCGCCGCCGCCGCGCCGTAGGCGGCGACCGCGCGGGCGATGTCCGCGCCCGTCATCTCCCGCGGCGTGACGGTGTCCTTGAAACCGCCGGGCGTCAGGCACACCTCCCCCGGGTCGATCGGGGACGGCCCCGCGGGCAGAGCGCCGCCCAGAAGGTCGGGATGGGAGTTCGCGCCGGCGTGCCACAGCTGCAGGACGATCCGCCCGCCCAGCGCGTGCACCACGTCGGTGACCCGCCGCCACCCGGCGACCTGTCCCTCGGTGACGATCCCCGGCACGCCCGGGGACCCGATCGCGTCCTCGCCCACCCACGCCGCCTCCGCGACGATCAGCCCCGCGGTGGCGCGCTGCGCGTAGTACGCGGCGTGCAGGTCCGTCGGCGCCAGCCCGGGACCGGACGCCCGCGCCCGCGTCATCGGCGCCATCACCACCCGGTTCGGCAGCCGCAGGTCCCCGGCCCGCATCGGGGTCAGCAGTGGCTGCCGCCCGCCGCTACCCTGCTCATATAGGTTCATCGGCCTGTCTCCCTGTCGCTCCGTCCGACGGTTGCCCACCTGCAGACGGACCCCGACGAGGAAAGGTGACCGATGGACGAGCACGGCGCGCTGGCCGAGCGGTTCGAGGCGCACCGCGGGCGGCTCCGCGCGGCCGCCTACCGGATGCTCGGCTCGGCGGCGGAGGCCGACGACGCCGTCCAGGAGGCGTGGCTGCGGCTGGCTCGCACCGACCCCGCCGGCATCGACAACCTGGAGGCGTGGCTGCGGACTGTGGTGTCGCGGCTGTGCCTGGACATGCTCCGCGCCCGCGCGGCCCGCCGCGAGGAGCCCTACGGGTGGCGGCCGCCCGTCCGGGCCGGCGACGGCGGCCCCGAGGACGAGGCCGAGCTGATCGACCAGGTCGGGCGCGCCATGCTCGTCGTCCTGGACACCCTCGGGCCCGCCGAGCGCGTCGCGTTCGTCCTGCACGAGGTGTTCGCCGTGCCGTTCGCCGAGATCGCCCCCATCCTCGGCCGCAACCCCGCCGCCACCAAGAAACTCGCCAGCCGCGCCCGGGCACGCGTCCGCGGCGCCGCCGCCGCGCCCGCCGCCGAACTCGCCGGGCAGCGCCGCGTCGTCGAGGCGTTCCTCGCCGCCGCCCGCGACGGCGACCTGGACGCGCTGCTCGCCGTCCTCGCACCGGACGTCGTCCGCCGCGCCGACGCCGCCGCCCTCCCGCCCGGCCGCGACCCGGTCGCCCGCGGCGCCGGCACCGTCGCCCGCGAAATAGGGCTGTTCGGACGCCGCGCCCGCCACGCCGAACCGGCCCTGGTCGACGGCCGCGCCGGAGCCGTCGTCGCCCCGCACGGCCGCCTGCAGCTCGCCATCGCGATCACCGTGCGGGACGGCCGCGTCGCCGAATACGAGCTCATCGCCGACCCCGTCCGGCTCCGCGGCCTCGACCTCGCCGTCCTCGACGTCCTCGACGCGCACTGACAGGCCGGACCGGACAGGCCAGATCGGACAGACCAGATCGGACAGACCGGGGCCGGGCGGGCCGGGGCGGGGCCCGATCGGAACCGGTCCCGGCCCGCCGTGCGGATGCGTTCAAGGCGCATGGTGCTGGGATGCTGGGGCGATGATGGAGTTCGCGGACGCCGCCCAGTGGGAGGCGTGGCTGGCCGGCCACCACGAGACCGAAGGCGGCGTCTGGCTGAAGATCGCCAAGAAGGGCGCCCCGGCCACCCTGATCACGATCAGGGAGGCGCTGGACGTCGCGCTGTGCTACGGCTGGATCGACAGCCAGCGCAAATCCTGCGACGAGCACTCCTACCTGCAGCGCTACTCCCGCCGCCGCAAGGGCAGCCCCTGGTCGCGGGTGAACGTCGAACGCGTCGAGGAGCTGACCGCCCAGGGACGGATGCGCCCGCCGGGCCTCGCCGAGGTCGCCGCCGCCCGCGCGGACGGGCGCTGGGACGCCGCCTACGCCGCCCAGCGCGACGTCACCGTCCCCGACGACCTCGCCGCCGCGCTCGCCGCGCACCCCGAGGCCGCCGCCCGCTTCGACGCGCTCGACAAAACCCGCCGCTACCAGGTGATCCTGCCGCTGCTCAAGGCCCGCACCCCGGCCGGGCGCCGCGCCCGCCTCGACAAGGCCATCGCCGCCCTGCTGGACGGCCGCCAGACCTGATCGTGTCCGCCGCTTGATCGTTTTTGTCGGGGCCGCGCCTACCGTGTGGCGGCATGGACGAGGACACCCTGACGATCCCGGCGTCCTGGCGGCGCCGCCTGCACCCCCGCCGCGGCCGAACCAGCTCGGCGACGGCGACCGACCGACCGACCATGGCCCTGCCCGCATCCGATCGCAACCGCGGCGGCGGCGCGGACATCGGCGCCGAGGCCGTCCACGATGCTGCTGGCTTAGCGGCCTAGTGGTCGTTGTCGGCCCTGGTGGCGCCGGGCCGGGACATGGTGCGGGCCGGTTTCAACCATCCGCCAGCGGTCCTCGGAGATAGCGGCCGCAGTCTCGGTGGTCTCAGGGAGTGTCTGGGCGGGGCTAGCTTGGGATCTGTCGGGGCCGGTGTCGCAGACGTGGGAGACCCTTTCGTCACCGGGTTCGACGATCTGCTTGTGGTAGAGGGGTGGCCAGGTCAGCAGGATCCGGCGACCGCAGGTGGGGCAGGTCCATTCCTCAGGCCCGGGCTTCTGGACCCGGACCTGGTGCATCGTATGTGTCCGCACGGCCCGCCCCCCGCCACGTTACAGCGACGGCTTTAACACCTTCATCGCCAGAATCGGCCAGGCCAATCAATCGCTGGGAAAGATCTACCGGACCCGAACCCCGGCAAGGTCTGCCCAAGCCCGGTCCCGGTGAGCCATGCATGGTCGCACTCGGTCGTCTCCGGGTGGCGGTTCATCTGACTTTCTGAGAATCCCAGGACGGTCGGTGATGGTCTCTGTACTGTGAGTTGGCGGGGCGGTGGAGGCAGGAGACCAAGGGATGTATGCGAGTGACTCTCTAGTCACTGACCTGCGATCACAACGTTCTGCGGCTCGTGCGCTGGCCGCGGCGCTGCAGGAGCGCGGCTTGGCCGCGACGGTGCGGCGACAGGGGGTGGTCGGGGTGTTCAACCCGGCGGGCGAGCCGGCCGTCGGCGGCGGTGCTGGTGACAGTGCCGGTGACGGGGGTGGGCGGGCGCTCGGTCCTGGGCTGCGGCAGGAGGTGCGGTGCGCCGAGCGGCAGGGAGGCGCACTGTGGTGGTTCTGGGTGTGGTGGGACGGGTCCGGGCAGTCCTGCCCTGATCTGGAGCCGCTGTGCCCCGCCGGTGAGATCGAAACGGCCGCGGAGCGCATCGCGGCCGTCCTGGCGGTGTCCCCGAGCTAGCTAGCGCAGCCCCGCGCAACGAGCGCCCAGTACGGGGACATATCAGGCCCCCGGCCAGGGGTGTTCGGCCTTGTCCGCAGCCCGGCCCGGGGCAGTAAGAGGGGGGCGAGGCGGTCGTGCCCGTCGCGACGGTGGCGCGACCGCCTCGCTGGCGCCGCGACGGCTCAGCCCCGATCGATCGGCGAGCGATCGGACGGCGGCGTGATGGTCACGATACCCCCGTGGGCATGGGACACAGCAGGTCGTTCAGGTGTCTGTCGGACGGGGCCGCGCGGGCCGTCACCGGGTTGACAGCGGCCATGAAAAGCGGTTCTGATCAACTTGTTGTGAAACGATCACGCAGCGTCGTTTAATCCGGAGGTCTTGGCTCGTGTGACTGCGAGGCGCTATCTCCCCTTTCCGGCCACCTTGAGTGCGTGGCAGTCGAGCAGGTCACGGCCGACGGGCCGGCCCTGACGATCTCCGCCCGGACGACCACGTCCGAGGCGAGGTGCCCGACCTGCGGGACCGTGTCCAGGCATCGCCACGGCAGGTATCGCCGCAGGCTGGACGACGTGACACTGACCGGTCGGCGGACCGTGATCGACCTGGCCGTACAGCGTTTCCGGTGCGCGGCGGACGGATGTCCACGCCGCACGTTCACCGAGCAGACCGACGGGTTAACCGAGCGGTTCGCGCGCCGAACCCCGCGGCTTCGGCACGTCTTTGAGCGCCTGATGCAGATGCTGGCCGGACGCCCCGATGCGCGGCTCACCAAGCATCTGGCGATCCCGGTCAGCCCCGACACGCTTCTGCAGCTGCTGCGTCGTCGGCCGGAACAGCCGCGGACAAGGGCGCCGCGTGTGCTTGGCGTCGACGACTTCGCGACCAGAAAGGGCCATGTCTATGCGACGATCTTGTTGGACATGGAGACCGGCGAGCGGGTGGATGTGCTGCCCGACCGGACCGCCGACACCCTAGCCGCATGGCTACGTGAGCATCCCGGCGCCGAGCTGGTATGCCGCGACCGTGGTGGGGCGTATGCCGAGGCCGTACGGACGGCCGCACAGGACGCCGTCCAGGTGGCGGACCGCTTCCATGTCTGGAAGAACTTGTGCGAGGCGGTGGAGAAGTGCGTCGTGCTCCACCGCGCCTGCCTACCCGAGCCGACCAGCGATAACGAGCCGGACCAAGCAACATCCGTCCCGCCAGAGGCGACCGCCTCTGCGGCTGTTCCCGCCGAGTGGGAAGGTGTGCGGGTCGCCAAGCGCCGGGAACGGCACGCGGCGGTGCACGAGTTGCTGGCCAAGGGTGTGGAGATCTGCGCGATCGCCGATGCGCTCGGCCTGGATCGAAAGACCGTGCGCCGCTATGCCTGTGCCGCCACCCCCGAGGACATGGCACCCGCCGGGGGTGGACGGCGCGGATCGCGCGTTGACCCGTTCCTGCCCTACCTGCACGAACGGTGGAACCAGGGCTGCACCGACGCCGCCCGCCTCTTCGGCGAGATCCGTGAACGCGGCTACTCCGGCAGCCAGCGCACCGTCCGCCGACACTTGGAGTCCGTCCGCGCCAGTGGGAAACCCGCGCCCAAAGTCACCAGGCAACTCAGCGTCCGCCGTGCCACCCACCTGATCACCAGCCACCCTGACCGTCTGGACGGGAGCTCGACTTTCCGGCTGAAGAAGCTGCTGGCACGCAGTCCCGAGTTGGAAGCCGTCGCCGCCTGCGTGGAGTCCTTCGCAAAGATGATGGCCGAACTAGACGGACGCCGGTTGCCCGACTGGCACGACCAAGCCGAAGCCACCGGCTTCCCGTCCCTGAAAGCTTGGTCAACGGCATCCGCCAAGACTTCGACGCGGTGACGGCGGGCCTGAGCATGCAGTGGAACTCTGGTCGTGTTGAGGGCAATGTGAATCGGATTAAGCGGATCAAAAGAGACGGCTACGGGCGTCCTTCGATCTCCTTCGTCTCCAGATCCTCCACGCAGACTGATGACTCACTCGGAGTGATCGGTTCACAACAATCGGATCAGAACCGCTTTTCATGGCCGCTGTCACCCGGCGCGGCCGGCCTGCTTGACGAGCCGTCCCCACCGCTCACTGCGCCCGAATTGGCTGCCGATCACCTTCCCTCGGTGGCAGACCCCGCTGACATGCGATTGGCCACCGCCCACCGCCACGGACGCTGCTGGACGTCCAGATCTGCCGTTCTCGCCGAACGAGATAACGGTGCCCGGCTGCTCCCGCGCGCCATCGGTCGCGTCACGCCCGGGGGACGGTTCCGAGGAATATACGAGATCAAAGCCGCGGACGTTATGAAACCTCTCTGAATTCTTGGCCCGAGCGGCCGGCTCTTCAGAGGCTCATCTGCGGACACCGTGGCCAGGCGAGAATCTCTAAGAGACTCCTCAGAGGCTCGACGAGTCGCCGTGGAGTCCCTATGAGCAATCTCCGAGGTCTTATGTGCCGCCTCAAATGTGATGTTAGAGGGCTTGGCTGTCTCGCTCGAGTACCTTCACGGCTGTGTACCGGATCTGTCGCATCAGCAGCTCATAGGCGCCGATCAGGGTGCAGCTTGGCCAGGCGGCGATAAGACGGCCGATGACCGATGGTTCGGCGACGGGAACGTTGGCGGCCAGACTGGCTGCACTGCCCAGCGCCAAGAGCCCCCGCGGAAGTAGACCACTACGGCGACCGTTTCTTGAGCCGGTCAGCAGCGACATCGACGCGACTGCGATCAGCCCATCCACCGACAGAGAGAGCAGCGCTGATGACTGCGCGATCGCGGCCAACAACACCACGCTGATCGTGGTGATCGCGCTGATCGTTCGATCCTCCCAGAAAACTTGACCGCCTCCCATCACGACTCGTCCTCCAGCTCGGAGTCCGCAGCGGTGGCCTGTCGCTGCTCCGCTGCGCGGATCGCGTGGATTCCGCGCGGCGCACGCACCAGCGGAACGGTCTCTTCGATCACCAACTCGCGCTGTATTTGCAGGTCAGAAGAGTTTCCGTTGTTCTGCGTGCCCTGCCGAGGGCTCACACGTACCGGCTAGCCAACCAGCCACCCGTACAACGGTTCCTGACCAAGAGCGGTGGGTTCGCGCATTCCGAAGGGTCGGCCACCGGGAACTCAAGGGTGTTGAGGCCTGGTGAGCGAGTCCAGGCACTTGGGTTCAGGAACTGGAGCGCTCGCGGGCCGACGTGCCCGGGTCCAGAGTGAGGGGACCGAGGATGGCCGCGACCTCCTGGTGGCTGGGGTCATCGAGGTGCCGGTTGCCCTGCTGGCATTGCTCCAGCGGGGTTCGGTTCTGGTTGGGGTCGCGGAGGTTGGGGTCGGCGCCGTGGGCGAGCAGTCGCCGCACGCTGGCGGGGCGGCCATTGCCGGCCGCGACGTGCAGGGGCAGCCGTTGCCATTCGGCGTCGGGTTCGTTGACCGGCGTTCCTGCGTCTATCAGCTGGTCGATGACGTCCAGTCGCTGGTGGTGGGCGGCGAACACCAGCGCCCGGATCTGGCTTTGTGTGGGGAACCGGTGCAGTGGCCAGCCGGTGATGTCTCCCGCGGTGGCGGCCATCTCCAGGCTGTCGATCCTGGCGCCAGCGGCGACGAGGACGTCCACGACGGTGGTCATGCCGAACACGGCGGCGTGCCGCAGCGCGGTTCCGCTGGGGACACCCCCGGAGTCGGGTGCGGAGATCGCCTCGATGTCGGCGCCGGCCTCGATGAGCATTTGGGCGACCTCGGCGTCGCCGTAGCTGGCCGCAGTGATCAGCGGTGTTTCCTTGTCGCCGGGATGCCCGTCGACGGGTGCGCCCACCTCGATCAGGGCCCTGGCGACCGTACCGGTGCCCGGCAGGTCGGCTGGCAGGCCGAGCCGGTCGTGGTCGAAACGCAGCATGGCCATGTAGCCGAGCGGGTCAGCGCCGTTCGGGTGGTCGCACCAGTGCTGCATCTTCGTGGTGGCCAGGTCGGGGTGGGCGGCCAGGAGCCGGGCCAGGCGGGAGATGTCACGGCTGTTGAAGATCTCGCGGCGTTCTACTTCCAGCTTCAGCTTGGGCCAGCTGGCGAATCCGTATTCGCGGGCGATCGTGAGCTGGGCCGCGGACAGGGTGATGCGGTCGGCGACCGAACCGATCCGGGTGATGGCGTCCGGGTCGCCGCGCTGGGCGGCGTGGAGCAGGTCTTTGGCCTGGTGGCGCAGCTGGTCCAGGTTGGGCTGGGCGGGCAGGTCGGTCATGGCGTTCTCCTCGTTGCCCCGTGGTCCGCGGCGAGGCCGGAAGAGATCGTCATCGGGTCGGCCTGTTGGTCTGGGGATGGAGGTGGACTCTGTCCTGCCCGCGGACCCGGCGGCGCCCTCCAGCGCCGGCCACTCACCCTACCGCGTCCATTCGCGCTGCGGCTTCGCGGCCGAGGCCTGCGCGGCCGCACCGGTGGCGAACCTGCGCGTCGCCCACGCCTGCGCCAGGGCATGCTCGTCCAGCGGGGTCGGGGTGAGGCCGTTCTGGGCGCGGATGAAGGGCGGCCCTCCGTACGCCCTTTCGATCCGACCGAGTTGGGCGCTGAGGGTTGGCTGGGAAACCCCAGGCGCGCGGGTGATGCTGCCCGTGCGCGACGCAGGGTGCCCCATTCCGCCACGGGCGGCGATAGTTGCGCCTTGTGGCCGCCCTGTCCCCGCCACAGGGCGGCTTCCGCGCGGCGATGAGGCATGCACCAGGGAGACGTAACCATGCCTCGGCCGCGAGCCTCTCCGGACCCGTCGGGCTGGCAGCGCACCGACGTCGGTGCGGGTCGGAGGGCCCGTCCTCCTGAAACAGACTGCGCACATCCCTGGCCAGGGTGCAGAGGACCGCGAGTCTCATTCCCGCTCTCCCCAGGCGTTCGATCCGAACGCGGTACGCCAACCGGTACAAAATGATGCCGTACCGTGGCCCGCCAGCTCTCCGCACGGCACCGCGGTCGCCGGAACCGAGATGCACCTGTCCGACGCCGGCCGGGGCCTCGACGCGGGTCTCCGATGGCCTTCTCGACGGCCTTCTCGAACGCGCTCACCGGCTGCGTACCGAAGAACGGCTCTCGCTGACATGCTCCCGGGCTGACGCCCCGCTACGTGATTCGACGAACGAGAACAGGCCCCTGATTCGAACTTGGGTTCTAAAGGTGATCGCAACACCTGACCCCGTGGGGTGTTGCCATGACCAAGGCGCGTCGCGCAGGGTGGGTTCCAATTCTTCTCGCAACACTTCTGGTACGTGAAGGGGTGTGGATTTGGGGTGACGGGGACGCAAGCGGCAGTTGGAGCTTGACGCGGTCGCCAACGGCCTGCGCACCGGCACCCCATCCCCGACCTGCCGTTCGTCGGGCACTCCCACATCCCGGTCGACGACGGCGAGCAGATCGAGAAAAGATCGGCCGCCACAAGGACGGCATGCGGGCGCCATGACAGCTGCCAGGACGGCGGATGGGGTGCCTTCGCCACCGGTCCCGAGCGCATGGACCTGGCCGGGGTAGTCCGCCACCACACCGAGCACGGCTGGTCGGTCGTGCTCTACCGCGACCAAGACGTCTCCCGGTGGACCGTGCTTATGTCGGAGGAACCCACCGCGCTGCTGTATCGCGCCGGCGGGTACTGGTGGGACGGCACCACCTGGTACCGCCCCTCCCCCCAGCTGACCGTCTTGGCGGTGTCCCCCGAGCTAGCGCGGCCCTGGGCGCAACGGACGCAGGTGCGGGGACACACAAGGCCTCTGGCCGAGGTGTGTGGCCTTTGACCGCCGCGCGGCCCGGGCGGTACGAGGGGGCGAGGCGACGGCTGAGCCCCGATCGATCGGGGAGGCGGGTGATGACGGCGGCGTGGTGGTCACGATAGCCGTGGGTATGGGCCACACACGTGGTCGCTCGGGCGCCGGGCGGGCCGTGTAAGCGGTCTCCCGGGTCCGAGTTCAGCGTGGGGGCAGCCTGTCGATGCGGCGGGTCGGTAGGGCCAGCGCACTCAGGGCGCTGCGCAGTTCGGCGCGTTCTGTCGCATTGACCGGTGCGTCTCTCATGTACAAGGCCATGACCAGCAGATCGATCGCCTTCTCCCACTGTCCGCTGGCGGCGGCGCTCGTGATGCGCTGCAGCGCCAGCGCGGGCAGCCGATCCTCGAAGCGGCCGGGCAGGCGCCGCATCGCGTCCGCCAGCTCCCGCTGCTCCTCCCGCTGCATTGTGGCGGCCGGCGGTCGGCTGGAAACCAGAACATCGGCGGGCTGGGGGCCGCTGAGGCCGAGTAACCGCAGGATCTGTTCCATCACGCCCATCGGGCGTCCCCTTTCCACCCTGGCCCTGGTGACCTCGGGCGCCGGGGCACGCCAAACGTGGGCCCCTCGTCCTGGCGAAGCATGAGCGTTGTCATGTGCTGCTTCCCACGACAACACTGCAACACACCCACCGCAATCAACTCATGACACTAAGGTTGTTATAGATCATGCGTTCGGTCAGGTGAGGATCTGTCCCGTGGCCTTGCCGGTGCCCTCTTGGCCCAGCGGCCGGGGCGTTTGTCGGGCGGGTCGCTTTGGGCCGCCCAAGCGACCCGCCACCGCCATCGAAGCCCGCCCGCATCGGCCTGCCGGCACTGGCCAGCACCTCCAGCACGTCGCCATACGCACGCGGCAACGCCGACGGCGTCGGATCCGGTTCCCATGGCGGCACCGGGACCACACCGCGGGCGCACCACTGCGACCGGCTGCTCGGGCTCAGCCTCCTGCGTTCGACCTCGCCCTCACCCACCGGTCCAGGTGCAACAGCAGAGCCCGCCGACCGGACCCGAGATCGATCTCCCCCCTGGTCCCCAGGTGATCTCCAGCCGGGAGACCCGGTCCTCCTCGGCCTCCAGACGTTCGGCCACCTCGGCGAGTTGCTCGCGAAGCTTGGCGATCGGCTACCGCGACTCGGCCAACCGTCGCGCCGACTCCTCCTGCCACGATGAGCTTTGCCACCACCGCCTCGCGCGGCTGCACCCACAGTCGAAGCCGATCCCGCGATCAAACAGCCCAGGTCACAACAGCCCGGCTCAGAGCCTTACCGCGTTCGGGCCAATACCCAACTAGTCACCCCCTCAGCGCTCGGCCGCGAGCCTGATGCCCAGGCCGACGAACACGCTCCCAGCCGCGGCGTCGATCCGGCGCCGCGCCGCTTGGCGTGCGCGCAGCCAGACGCCGATCCGTCCGGCCAGGACGCCGACCGTTCCATCCGCCACGAACTCAAGGACGATCAGGATGCCGCCCAGGACGGCGAACTGCAGCCAGACGGGCCCTGCCCCTGGATCGATGAACTGGGGAAGGAAGGCAACCATGAAGGTGAACGTCCGCGGGGTTGGCCAGGGAGGAGACCACACCGTTGAGGAAGGCGTGCCGACCCGACATCCCACCGGCGACCGGATCGTCGCTCTCGCCGTTGTAGCGGTTGCGGATCATCTGAACACCCAGGTAGATCAGGTACGTGGGCACCGACGATCCGAAGCGCCGTGAACACGACGGGAAACGCCGTCAGCAGCACGGCGAGCCCAGCTGCGGCCGCGGCGATGTACAACGCGTCACCCATGATCACACCGACCGTTGGCCAGCAGTCCAGCACGGGCGCCGCCCCGCACGCCACACCCGAGCACGAACAGCATGTCGGGACCGGGAGTGACCAGGCGACAAAGGTCGTCGCCGTGAACACGGCGAGCAGATGCGGATCGATCAGCATCCGACACCTTCTCAACGCCGCCAGCGCAGTTCGCCGGGGTTCGAGAGAGGCCTGCTGAGCTGGATGAATAGGTCCCTGCAAAGAGCCACACCCATGCCCTAGTGGAGCGACTCCGCGCACCAAGCGGTCTCAAGCCGTCGTCAACCAGTATGGGCCGTGTACTCGGCATCCGCCTCGACCGGCCAACTTCGATCTCGGTCGGGGCCGGTGCGCGTGGGAAGCGGATATATCCCGGCACTCACGCGTCCAGAGCCGAGGCCTCCGGATGTCGGCCGAGGTGCGGCAGGCGGTTCAAGATGTCCTCCAACCGGCTGATCAGCATCCGCACGGCGCACCCCAACAACCGGCACATGCCCCGCGTTAGTTGCTTCACTGAACTGACCCGCCTAGAGTTGGTAGCGTTAGTGAACTTACCGGTTAGGGGTCCAGACGTGCCGATGATCGACCTCACACTTCCGCACGGTGTGCTCTCGGATGACGCCAAGGCCGAGCTCATGCAGACGCTCACTCGCACCCTCCTGAAATGGGAGGGAGCGAAGCCGGGGAACAAGGCGGCCGAGTCGATCGCCTGGACGTTCCTGCACGAGCCCGCGCTGGTCACGGTGGCCGGACGGCCCGCACAGCAGCCCCGCTATCGGGTCGTGGTCGGAGTGCCGCAGGCGACGCTCGACGACGACGCCAAGGCGGGCCTGGTCGCGGAGGTGACCGATCAGGTACTGCGCGCCGAGCAGAACGGCCTGGATCCGGCCCCTGAGGACGGCTTCCGCGTCTGGGTGATCGTCGACGAGATCACCGACGGCAACTGGAGCGGCGCAGGTCGCATCTTCCGGCTGCCCGACATCCTGGCCTTTGCTGGCGCGAGCGAGGAAGAGATCCAGCGGCGCACGGCCCGGCTCCAAGCGAAGTAGCGCAGTCGGTGAACTGGGCCTCTACGCGGTTCAGCCAGGAACTGTCGGCCGGTGTGCTGGCGAACTCGGCTTTGACGGCCGCGGCCCAATCACCGACCCGGTGTCTTTTCTTCGTGATCAGGTGCGGGGGAAGCTTGTCGAGCACGATCGCTATCTGGGCCGCGGCCAGGTCACTCCCGAACCGGTACCTGTGCGGGTGATCCGCAGCAGGTGCCGGCCCATCATCGTCATCGATCTCGTGGACGCGTACTCGTTCTGCCGTCTGCACCAGTCCTTGGCGCCCATGGCGTTCACGGTGACTCTGCTGGATGGGTATGACGACCGCCGCTGGTGGGGCGGATGTGGGTGGGACTCCTTCGGCATCAGCGCCGCCCCTATCTGGACGTCCGCGTCGACACGGCATGTCCGCAGTGCGGAGCCCCGATCAGTTTTCAGACCGGCCCGGAGACTCCGCCTCCCCAGGGCTCGCCGTCCGCTTTCCGCGGCCCGCTCAGGAGTGGTGGGATGGCGTGGTCGGCACGTGCACAATGATCCGCATGTTCTGTGACGGTGGGCACGCTGGGCAGTGGACGACGGACAACGCGCCGGGCAGCGGCTATATCGCTGACGCGACGCGCGTCTGGCGACTGGCCGGTCCGTGGTACGGCGATCGCCTGACCCAGAGTTTCGACCGCGCAGGACTTCATTCGCCGGGTTCGGCCTCTCCCTGGGCAGGGTCGGGCTTCATCCTTTCGCGAAGCAGTTCCGCGAGGTCGTCGGGCAATCCCGGGCCGGGCGCCGCGACGATCTGGCGAATGTCGATCGGGCGGCCCGTTCCCGCGTCGACCACCTCGATGTCGATCGGCCGGCCCGTCGCGCGGTCGTGCAGCTCGATGGGCGGCCCGTCGGGACTGGAGAGCCAGTGGTCTCCCCAGCGGATCATCGCGGCGAGCACCGTGAAGAAGTCGCGGCCCTTCTCCGTCAGCCGGTACTCGTGCCGGACCGGGCGCTCCTGGTAGGGGACGCGGTCGAGCATGTCCTCCCCGACGAGGCGGTCGAGGCGCTGAGTGAGGACGTTGCGGCTTAGGCCGAGCCGCTGCTGGAACTCCTCGAAACGGCGAGCTCCGTAGAACGCCTCGCGCATGACCAGGGGAGTCCACCAGTCGCCAGCGAGATCGACGGTGCGAGCGATCGAGCAGTGCCAGGTGTCGAAGCGGGTGCGGCGCATGCACCCATGTTAGTTGCTGTAATGAACTGATTGGGTCTACGCCAAGCGGCTGCCTGACGGTTCACCATCGTCCCGACCAACGCGTTCGCCTACGGCACCGCCGACCGGCGTGAGGTCTGGCGTGCTCTGGTCTCCACCTCGGAGAGCACGCTACGACTTCGGCAGCACACGCCCGGGATCCTGGCGGCGATCGCCGAACACCTCTACCAGCAGAGCGGCGGAATGATGGCATCCTGTCCCAGTTCATCCGCGGAGCGGCGATCCTGGCCATGGAGGACGGCACCGAGAAGATCAGCCGGGAACACCTCGACTTTCCTCCTCGACTACGCCGCACAGACCGCCTACGCCGCTTCGACGACCCGGCGTTGTCTTGCACTTCGCTGGACTGCACGAGGTGGCCGCTAACCATCGATGAATTCAAGTTCTTCTGCCGACCCTGCTGCGGCCGCCGGCACCGCCGCCGTGCTGAGGGTCGCGCTGCCGACGAGCCCCTCTCAGGATTAGGCGGAGCGTAGGACGGCGAACAAGGCGTCCAAGGCTGCCGGGTAGCCGCGTTCCGATGGGGCGGCGAAGCCGACCAGGAGTCCTTGGGGGCGGCCGTCGGGGTCATGGTGGAGCTCGGTAAGGCCGCGGATCCCCAGGCCATGCGCCGCACACCGATCCAGGACTTCGGCCTCGGTCGGCCCGATGGCGGAGAGGGTGAGCAGACTGTGTAGCCCGGCAGGGACTCCGTGGACAGCGAGGCCGGGGACGGCGGCGACACGGTCGAGCAGAAGGGTGCGGCGGCGTCGGTAGCGCAGGCGAGCGGCGCGGATGTGGCGGTCGTAGGCGTAGCCAGCGATGAGGTCGGCCAAAACCAGCTGGCTGAGGGTTTCGGTGAACCGGTCGGCGTCCTGCTTGGCCTGCACGACCTTGCGCACGAGGTGCGGCGGTAGGACCATCCACGCCAGGCGTAGGGCTGGGCCGAGCGTCTTGGAGGCCGTTCCGCAGTAGACGACGTTTTCTGGAGCGATCCCCTGCAAGGCTCCGATGGGCTGGCGGTCGTAGCGGTACTCGCCGTCGTAGTCGTCCTCGACGACCACGCCGCCGGTGGATCGGGCCCACGCGCACACGGCCTGGCGGCGGCCGGCGTGGAGCGGCACGCCGGTCGGGTACTGATGCGAGGGAGTAAGGAACACCGCCCCGGTGCCCGGCGGCACCATGTCGACTCGGGCGCCCTGCTGGTCGACCGGCAGAGGCGTAGTAGCGACCCCGCCACGCTGGACGGCCTGCCGGAAGACGTTGTGGCCAGGGTCTTCCACGGCAGCGCTTGTCACGCCTCCAGCGGCCAGCACGCCGCTGAGCAGGATCACGCCCTGGTGGTAGCCGGAAGTGATCACGATCCGATCAGGCGCGGCGACGACGCCGCGGGTGCGGCCAAGATAGTCGGCGAGCGCCTGACGAAGCTCGATCCGACCCTGGGGATCACCGGCCGCGAAGATCTCCGGGCGGGCGCCGGTCAGCACCCGGCGGGTTGCGGCGAGCCAGGCACTGGTGGGAAAGGCGCTGACGTCGGGGAGTCCGGGCCGTAGGTCGTGGCGGAGACACGGCGGGGCCGGCGGGGACGGCTCGGTCGCCAGAGCGCGCGAAGCCAGCCCTACCACGGTGGTGCCCGACCCCGGGCGGGTGGCCAGGAACCCCTCCTCGACCAACTGGCCATAGGCGGCCGTAACGGTGCCCCGTGAGAGGCCGAGGTCGCGGGCCAGTCCCCGGGTGGACGGCAGGAGCGTTCCAGCGGGCAGGCGTCCGTCCTGTATCGCCGCGCGCAGGGCGGACTCCAGACCCGACCGCCGCTTGGCGGTGACCTGGAGGTCGAGATGAAGGTCGAGGCCGAAACTGGACCAAGAACGTGTCATGAGACTGGATCTTATTTCTGGTCCGGTTGCCTCCTAGTCTCATGATCCGGCATCTCCCCAAACGAAGGGACCGCAGCGTTGATCGTGATCGCCCATGTCAGCGACGTTCACCTCGACACCGGTGAGCGCAGCACCGAGCGCACCCGGGCCGTCATGGCCTACCTCGAGCACCTCCCCTACGACCTGGACGCCGTCCTGATCACCGGGGACGTCGCCGATCACGCCCGGCCAGAGGAGTACGAGCTGGCCCGCGAGCTGTTCGCCTCGAGGCATCCGGTCATGATCTGCCCCGGCAACCACGACGACCGTGCCGCTTTCCGGGAAATCCTGCTCCGGCAGCCAAGCTCGACGGCGCCGGTCAACCAGGTGCGCCGTGCGGGCGACGCCGTTATCGCGCTCTGCGACTCCTCGATACCAGGCAAGGACGAGGGACTCTTGCAGGAGGAGACACTGGCCTGGCTGGCGCAGGTGCTGGCCGAGGCGCCGGAGACAACACCCGTCCTCGTCGGATTCCACCACCCACCGGCCCTGCTGCACGAGCCCTTCATCGACGGCATCCGCCAGTTCCGTACTGAACGCCTCGCGGCCCTCTCCGACCACCATCCCAACCTCACGGCCTTCCTGTGCGGGCACGCCCACACAGCGGCGGCGACCACCTTCGCCGGACGACCGCTGCTTGTGGCGCCAGGAGTGGTCTCCACGCTCCGCCTTCCATGGGAACAGCGCTCCCACCCACAGGACCTCGTCCACCTCGACCAGCCGCCTGCATTCGCGTTCCACATCCTGGACGACACAGGACGGCTGACGACGCACTACCGGTGCGTCCTCGCTAACCACACGGCAAGCGACCTGGAGCTTACGCATGTCCCAGAAATTGATGATCTTTGACAACGACGGGGTACTCGTTGACAGCGAGCCCATCGCGCACCGGGTGCTGGCCGGCTACCTGACCGAGCTGGGCTATCCGACGACGCTGGAGGAGTCTTTCCACTACTTCCTCGGCAACGCCGCGCGCAACGTCCACAGGGTGATCGCGGACCGTTACGGCGGCCGCTTGCCCGAGGACTTCACCGCCCGCTACCACGAGCGCGTCTTCGCCGCCTTCCGGCAGGGGCTTACCGCCAGCCCCGGGGCTGCCGACCTGCTCGACGAACTGCGCCGATGCGGCATCCCCTACTGCCTGGCCTCTTCCTCCGACCGCGCCTGGATCGACCTCGCCCTCGACCGGACCGGCCTGCGCGCCCACTTTCGCCCCGAGGCTGTTTTCAGCGCCCAGGACATCGGTGGCGTGGGCAAACCCGCGCCCGATCTCTTCCTTCACGCCGCAGCGTCGTTCGGCGTCGATCCCCGCGATTGCCTGGTCCTCGAGGACAGCCCCAACGGGGTCCTGGCCGCTCGCGCAGCGGGCATGGACGTACTCGGCTACACCGCCCTGACGCCCGCCGAACGGCTCCTCACCGCCGGTGCGACGAACCTGATCTCTAAACTGTCCGAGGTCATAGATCATCAGTGAGGGCGCCGGCGGTACCGACCCACGCCGACAGGAAACACCCATCCAAGGGCATCCCGAAGGATGTTCTTAGATGCCATGTTGAGCCTGCGCGAAGCTGGAGTTGCAATGCCGTACCGATCGGGAGACCCACCGAAGCCGCAGAGTTAGTTGCGAACAAGATCACCGGCCGATGTTTGGACCTGTTTTCTCAACCCGCAGGTCAGCGCGTCGGCCGATGAAGCCTTCGCGCGGCGCGTGGCAGTTGATGTGCGGTGCTTGCCGAAGGGCGAGGCTGTGGAGCGGCTCAGCCGAGCCGCACCAGGAGGTCGGCAATCCCGCGCTACTTTCTGAACAGCCAGCGCCGCCCCGTTGGGCCTGCCGTCGCAGGGTTGGCTGCGGAGGGCGGGGCGGTCTGCCCGAGCACGGCGGCCCGGATCGCCTCCCAGTCCGCTGTGGCCCACCAGTCGAACAGCTGTCGGCTGCTCAACACCACGACCCTTAGGGCTCGGACGAATTCCGGCCGGGTGAACACCTCGGCGGTCCGCTCATCGGGATGAAGCCTGTGCTGGTGGTTCACCACCAGCACACCCGGCCCGTTGATCGGCTCGGCCGGGCGAAGCTCGGGCCACGTCGACAGGTGGCGTTCCAGGGAGTCCGCGACCTTCTCGCTCGCGCTCCCTGAGGCGGCCTTGACCTCGATCATCCGTCGTTCTGTTCCGTACGTCACCAGCAGGTCAGCCGATGCCGTCCTGCCCAGCTCCTCGTCGAGGTCGGTCACGTTGAACCCCGCCGCACGCAGCACGTTGGCGGTGGCCTTCTCCAACGTGGCTCCCGTTCCGTACAGCAGCCCGTACCGGATTGGCTCGGCCTCGGCTGTCGCCGCGTCCAACTCGCCCTGGAGCCTCGCGAGGTCGGCGGCGTACCGGGCCTTCAGCTCATCGAGCGCAGAGCGCGCCTGCGACTCAGCCGTGGTCTGCAGACTCGGATCGGTAAGCCACGGGGACCGGACCCGTCGAAGCGCCCCCGGGACGTATTCGGAAAGCGCCTGCGAGACGAGCCACGCCAGGACCGTATCCGGGTCCGTCCCATAAGGGACGGCGTAGACCCGCTGGTCCTCCTCCGGCGACACCCACACCGCCACCACCGGCACGCCCAGCCCATCGACCAGGATCGGCACCAGCGTGCCCTCGGGTTCGTGCGTGACGGCAGGGCCGCCGGCTCCTGGCTGCAGTGTCGCGCCGGCCAATCGGAGCCCCCACCACCCTTCGGGGGGCCTGGACAACAGCCGCTTTCCGAGATCACGTTCCGCCTCAGGAAGGTCGGCGACGAGGCGCGGTTCACTGCCGATGGGCAGCTTGGTACTCGTGATGCTGGTTTCGATGCCGCTGACGTGGATCGACTGGTTGAGGCCGGTACCGTGTCCCCGTACGGTCGGGCGGCCGAGCGAATCGGTCGGGACGCCGATCGTGGCGACCATCAGGGCGACCTCGCCGCGCTGGCGGGCCCCATCAAGGAAGCGATTCTGCTCGTCGGCTCCCCGCCCGTGGGAGATGCTTGGGTCAAATGCCGCCGCGCAGTCGCTGGTCTCGCGCCCCAACCAGCGCGGCTCAAGATCGTGCTCTGCCCAGTTGACCTCTAGACTGGCAAAGGTCAGGGGCTCCGGTGGTCTCGGCTCCGGCGGGCTGGAAATCGGTGGCGCGGACGAGGCGTAGGGACTGCCGGGGAAATCCCCTCCCGAGGGCCCGGTGGGGAACCTCTCGGAGGGCGCGAGGGCCCCCACGTGGACTGGCACAAGCTCAGAGGACACATCAAGCACGATATCGGCGTGAAGCCCCCCCACTCAGTTCGTTTTCGGGACCCCTCCGGCTGCAGGTCGCTGTGTGATGGTTCAGCTTTCGGCGGTCGCGTGGCTTCGCCACAGACGCGATTGGCGCCTTACATCCGTGAACCTGTCGAATCGGCCGTATCTCCTAATACGCCGTCTTAGACGTGAATCAGCGGGGGTCGATGGGCGCGACACCTGTGCGGGGAAGGCATGGAAGCGCTTAGATCTGCGTTCGTAGCGGCAGTGCACATGGCGGAAGACGCTCAGCCACGACTGCGCTCAACTAACCAACGGTGTCGGCGAGCCGATCGGAGCGTTTGAAGGCACGCCAGGCTCTTCCATTACCAGAGCAGAAACAGTCATCGTTGGTCCAGCCACACAGGTAAGCCTCGTATGACCCGATTGGCCCTCGCCATTATGCCTTGGGCGTGTGACCGTTGTTGCTGTCACGGGCGCGGATCAGCCTGCACCCGGGGCTTCTTCGCTTGGCGATCTTGAGAGGTCAGCGGTAGTGGAGGCCGTAGTGGGCTCAGATAGTGCCGTTCTCCTTGGCGAGGCCATCAAGACCGCCCGGGTTGCACGTGGTTGGAGTCAGGCGAGACTTGCGGAGGTGTTGCATAGGTCGCCTTCTACGGTTTCGCGGTGGGAGACCGGTGCCCAGCGACTCACCGATGTCGAGGATTTGCGCGCGGTGGCGGATGTCTTGCGAATACCGTACGAAGACCTTGGACTCGCTCCTACCGGCGACTCGGCAGCGAAGGATGATGACCCAGTGCGGCGACGGCAGCTTCTACGGAGTTTCGCGGTGGCGGCTGCGGCGTCGGCGGCGCCCGGTGGTTTGGCGGGTGTTGCCGGCGCGAAGGAGCTTGGTTCGGCGCCTGGTGAGCTGTTGGTGGGCAACCTGCGTGATGCGTTGCTGGGGTCGACGCCATCGGTCAGCTTTAGTACCCGGTCCGAGGCGGCGCGGGCTCTGGCACGCGCCAGACGCGGTTTTCAGGCGTGTCGGTATGAGCGGCTTGCTGTCGAGCTGCCTCGGCTGATCGCGGGGAGCGCTGAGCTGGCGAGCTCGGAGGATCCGGCTGACGTGGCATTGCTCGCAGAGGTTTACACGTTGGCGACCCGTATGCTGGTCAAGCTGGACCGTACGGATCTGGGCCTGGTCGCGGCCGATCGAGCCCGTCGAACCGCGGAAGGGGCGGCGGACCCGATCCTGCCGGTGGAGGCGGCGCGGAACTTGGCAGTCCTCACTCGTAAGGCCGGGTGGCACGACAAGGCGACGCAGATCGCGTTGTCGGCCGCGGCCGACCCCCGGCTGCGCGGTCCTGACCCTCGGTTTAAGGCCCAACGCGGATTGTTGATCATGTCGGCGGCCTACACGGCGGCCAAGATGCACGATCGACGTGGAATGCGTGAACTCACGACAGAGGCAAATTCGATCGCCGCTACGTTGGATGATCGGGGAATCGTGCTGAGCCACGGCACTGGGTTTGGGACCTGGATGGTGGATTCTCACCTGATCTCGGGGAACAACGCTTCTGGTGATCCTGTGGCTGCGCTGGCTGTTGCCCGCCGGATCGACCCCCGTGCGCTGCCGACGGTGGAGCGGCGCAGCCGGTTCTACGGGGACGTGGCTACCGCCCACGCGCTGCGGGGGAACCGGTCGGGATGCCTGGAGGCTTTGCTTGCCGCAGAGCGGGTCGCGCCTGAAGAGACACATGCCCGCCCAGCGATCCGCACGCTGGTCAGCGGCCTGTTGACGACGGGACGAATCACGCCCGATCTGCGCCAGTTCGCCACGCGCTGCGGCGTCAGGTAGCTGCTCCCGGGTCAAGGGGATATGCAGATCCTGCAAGTCGCTCTCGCGCGGAGGCAGGAGCGCGTTGACGCGTGTTGTCGTCGACGGTGAGTGTCGGATGTGACCGACTCACTGGAGGTGCAACATGGTGCAATCCCCGGACGTTGCCGACGCTGTGGTCGTTACCTTCTACTGCAAGGACCCCGACTCGCAGGGCGACCAGATGTGCGAGACCTTCTACTCGACCGATGTCAACGGCCAGTTGTTCGTCCCCGCTGACGGCCAGATAGTTGGAACGCTCGTGGCCATTTAGCGGTCCCCAACGGCGGCCAGATATTGCCCCGCTGTGGATGGTGGTCTGGTCAGGTGAAGGGCTTCACCCCCTGACCGGAGGTGGCTTGGGCGAGCCGGTAGCTATCACCCTGGGTGACGACGATGTGGGCGTGGTGCATGAGCCGGTCGACCGTGGCGGTGGCCAGGGTCTTGGGCATGATCTCGTCGAAGCCCGACGGGTGCAGGTTGGAGCTGACGGCCAGGGCGCGGCGTTCGTAGGCGGCGTCGACCAGGCGATAGAAGCCCTCGGCGGCATCTGGTGAGACCGGTAGCAGGCCGATGTCGTCGATGATGGTCAGGTCGGAGCGGATGATGCGGGTCAGGGCGCGGGCGATGGAGTCGTCGGCGCGGTGACGGCGGACCAGAGCGCCGAGGTCCTCGATGTTGAACCAGGTCACGGTCATCCCGGCTTCGACGGCGGTCTGGCCGAGGGCCTCGCTGAAGTGGCTCTTCCCGGTTCCGGACGGGCCGCAGATGCACAGATTCTCGCGGCGGCGGACCCATTCCAGGCTCTTGAGCGCGTCCTGCGTCGGGCGCGGGATCGAGGAGGAGGTCTCGTCCCAGTCGCCGAAGGTCTTGCCCGCGGGGAACCCGGCGCGTTTGCGGCGGGTGTGCAGGTTGGCGCGATCGCGGCCGGCGGCTTCTTCGGCGAGCAGGACGCGGACGACCTCGGCCGGGTCCCAGCGCTGGGCTTTGGCGGTGGGGATCAGGTCGGCCAGGGCGCGGCGCATGTGCGGGAGTTTGAGGCGCTTGGTCAGCTCGATGGCCTCGGCGAGCGGGTCGCCGTTGGAGCCGGGAACGAAGCGCAGCGGGGTGGCCATCAGGCGTTGTCCTCAAGAGTCATGTCGGTGTCAGTGGAGGTGCCGGCAGCGGACTCGTCGGCTGCCCGGCCGAAGGAGGCCCAGGCGGAGGTGCCGGGCTGCAAGCTGTGGGACTCAGAGGCCCGGCTCGGCTCGGCGGCCTCGCGTCCGACCTGGTAGTCCAGGATCGACAGCAGGTCGGCCTCGGCGAACCGGCCGGTGATCGCCGCGGTCCCCAGCGCCCGGTCGACCCGGGCGGTCGAGTAGAGCTTGGCCAAGGTGACCGCTTCGGCCATCTTGGCCTTCATCCGGCGGACGCCGGTGTTGGCGGCCTCGACCAGCCAGGACGCTGCCCCGGGCCCGAGCATCAGGAACGCGGCCTCCTCCGGCGAGGTCGCCTTGGGGGTGCGGTCGCCGTCCTTGTCCTCGCGCGGCGGGTAGTGCGCCTGGTCGATGATCGGCGCGCCGGGCTTCCCGCGACGATGGCGGGCGACCTCGCCGGCGCCGCCGTCGGGGCCGATCGCGGTGACGATGAGCTCGTCGCCGTGGAACCTGGCCCAGACCCTGGTGTCGATCAGCTCGTGCGGGACCGAGTAGCGCACGCCTTCGACCGAGATGGTCGCGTTCCAGTTCACCCGCCGGGTCGTGCCGAACGCGACGGTGAACGGCTGCTTGGGCAGCAGATGAAGGCGGGCCTGCTCCTCGGCGAGCCGGTCGGCCGGACGGCGCCGGGTCTCGCGGTGGACGCGGGCATTGACCTCGTCGCAGAACCGGCGGCAGGCCGCCTCCAACTCGCCGAAGGTGCGGAACTCCTCGCGCAGATTCACCTGGGTGGGGACCAGGTCGGCCTTGGCGATCCGGACCGTGGCCTCGCTGCCGCCCTTGGACTCGGGATCGGCCGGGACACAGGTCTTGATCGTCATCCCATAGTGTCGGGCGACCTCCACGATCTCAGGGTTGCGGACCGCGATCCCGGCGATGTGGTCGGTGGTGACGGTCTTCTCGTTATCGGTCAGCGCATAGGCCGGAACCCCGCCGATCCGCCGCAACGTGGTGTCCAAGCAGGCCACCACGGTCGGCAGCGTCTTGTCCCAGACCGGGATCACCACCCGGAACCGCGACCACGCCAGCCAGGCGCACCACAACGTGGTCGGCCGCCCGCCGATCACCGGACCGGTGCCCCAGTCCCACTGCAGCCACAGCCCCGGCTCGGTGATCCAGGGCCGATAGACCCGCCGCTGCCCGGCCTTGAACTGGGCCTTGGCCTCGGCGACGGTGCGGCGGGTGGTGCGTTCCCCGCCGGTGAAGCCCATCGCGACGATCCGCTTGTGGACCACGTCAGCCCGGATCTTGCCGTTCGAGCGGACCACAAGCTCTTCGATCTTCGGCAGGAACGCATCAATCGGCCGCTCGCGATGCCGGCGTCCCTCCGGGTTCTGCCCGGCGGCCCGCATCTTCACATAGCGCGCCACCGTGTGGTGATCGCACCCGGCCAGCTCCGCCGCAGCACGGTAACTGCCCGTGAGGTCATACGCCTCAAGGATCTCCATGATCTCCCTGCTGTTCTTCACCCGGACGATCTTCCTCATCCGGGCCCGGATCGGAACGAACGGGGAGCTATCCGGCCATACTCGGGGAAACCCGTGGCCGCGAGTGGGGGGCTAAGTGGCCGCCAGCGGGGAGCTTTTCATGGCCGCCGTCAACCGACCGTGGTTCCTGGGTGGTGCAGGGCAAGCGGCGGGGGACGGAGGTCGCCACGCAGCTGGTGGCGCTGGCAAACGACGAGACGTTCTGCGAGGTGTCGGGCTCGACGATGGAACACTTCGTTCGCAGGTACGTGGAGGAGCACTATGGAGTTGATCTCGGCTGAGCAGCGCAAGACCCTGACCAGGGGCGCCCGGGAAGTACTCAAGGTGGAGTTGCGGGATCACTACGAGGTTGACGCCGAGCTTCTCGTGGCATGGCGGGCGGGTGAGACCGAGAAGCTGGCGGCCTCGTACGAGTCGTGGCGCGGCGTGATCGAAGCCGAGACCGCCAAGGGCTGGACGTTTCGCCGAGTGCGGGTGGTGTCGGAACCGTTGTCGGACTATCAGCGGATGGCGGTGGAGTGGAGCGGCTCGGCAGTGGACGCTGGAGAAGAGCTGCGCTGGCTTCCGCGTCGGCTGGTGTCCGCAGTCGCGCTGCCGGGCAACGATTGTTTCGTCATCGACGGCCAAGGGGTGATCTTCAACGTCTTGGATGCTGATGGTAGTTACTGCCTGGAGATCCAGTACTCCACCGATCCCGACGTGGTGCGGTATTGCCGGGACGCCTTCGCCGCTGCGTGGGCGCTGGCGACGCCGCACCATGCGTTCCGGGCTCAGATGATCTCTGCCTGAGTTGCTCGGTGTCACAGCTGCAACCGTCCCAGGCGGCCAAACAGGCGTTCGGGGTCCGCCTGCGGGCTCTGCGTTTGAACGCTGGGCTGTCGGGCGCTGAGCTGTCCCGGCGCACCGGCCTGCACCCCTCGAAGATCTCCCGGGCCGAGAACGGGCGCAAGAATCTGCCGGAAACCGATATCCGCACGTGGGCGAGCGCGTGTGGGGCGGAGGAAGAGATCCCGGAGCTGATCGCGGCCCGGCGGCAGGTCGAGCAGATGTGGCTGGAGTATCGGGAGCGGCTGAAGCTGGGCCAGAAGGAGATTCAAGCGCGGGGCCGCTCGGTCTATGAGCAGGCCAGACTTGCGCGGGTGTACGAGGCTCTGCACATACCCGGCATCTTGCAGACCTTCAACTACGCGCGGTGCCAGCGATTGATCTGGGCGCGCCTGCACGGATTGCCGATCGATGATGTCGACGAGGCGGCGAGCAACCGCCTGACCAGCCAGCGCCTGGTCTTTGAGGGATCAACCACGTTCTCGTTCTTGTTGGAGGCCACCACCCTCCACACTGCTCTAGGCAGCCTTGAAGTGATGGGTGAGCAGTTGGATCTCCTCGTCCAGGTGGCGGCCCTGCCGAACGTGGCACTGGGGATCATCCCTCTCGGTACGCCACGAACGCTTTTGGGTGTGGTTCTTCTTGACGGACCTGGGTGAGCTGGGGTTTTGAGCGTTCGGTCGCCGGGGGTGATGTCGTCCTACCGTTCGGGGTGGAGGCGACCACGATGGGTTCACTGTTTGAGGAGCTGGCGCGGCGGGAGGCCGTGGTGCGGCAGCGGATCGAGGAGATCCGGGAACAGATCGCCGAGTTGAACGGGCTGCTGGAGGCTGAGGAGGACCGGCTCTCGCGGCTGGTCATCACCCGGGAGACCGTGCAAGAGGTGGTGGGTGAGGCGGCCGGAACGGTCGAGGATCTGGTGGCTGAGTCCGGCCCGGTTGATCCCGGTGAGGCGGCGACCTCGCCGATCGGGGTGCTGCCGGTGCCGCCGTGGCGGCCGGGCATGACGGCTTCGGCGTTGCCCACCGCGTACCGGGACGCGGTGGAGATCTTGGCCGATGCGGCCGCGCCGATGAGGGCTGGGCAGATCGCGGCCGCGATGGGGCTGGAGGATTCGGCGGCCAAGCGGGAGGGGCTGCGGTCCAAGCTGAAGCGGCTGGTCGAGCGTGGCTGGGCGACCGAGAACGAGCCGGGACTGTTCATGTTGACCGCCTCGGCGGCCGGTGAGCCGGTCGCCGGTCTGGCGGGCGGGCCGCGCGGTGGGCTGAGCGATGGCCGGGACGGCATTGCCTCGTCACCGGCCGGGTGATTGCGGCGGGCTCTTCCCCGGTGCAGGTTCGAAGGTAACCACACCTGAAGAACCAACCGTGCCGGGAAGAAGAGCCCGCGATGGAAAGGTATGTCGCCGGGGCCGATGTTGACGCCTTTGCGGCCGCGAGGAACACCCTCAACTGTCTGATCGGACAGCTCACCGATTCGGAGACTCTGTCCTTCAGTCATGATCGGCTCGAGGATCTGCTGGTCGAGCGGGGGCGTGAGCTGCAGCGGTTGTTGCTGCAGGCGCATCTGGATCTGCGGGCCGAGCGTGAACGCCGGGCTGCCGAGCGCCTTCGCGGCACCGGCGCCGGGATCATCGGGGCCGACGGGGTGCAGCGGCGTCGGCTGGAGGTCGGGCATCATCGGCTGCTGGCCACGGTGTTCGGCACGGTGAGGGTCACCCGCTGCGCCTGGCGGGCCGCCGGGACCGGGTATCTGCATCCGGCTGACGAGGCGTTGTCGCTGCCGGCTGGGCGGCACTCGCACGGTCTGGCGCGCTTGGCCGCGGTGGAGGCGGTGCGGGGTTCGTTCGATAACGCGCTGGAGGCGATCGGTGCCCGCTGCGGGAACGTGGTGGGCAAACGGCAGCTGTTGGAGCTGGTGCGACGCGCGGCGGTCGATATCGACACCTTCAACGCCTCGGTCATGCCGATCCCGCGCACCGCCGACGAACTGCTGATCGTCAGTGTTGACCAGAAAGGGATCGTGATGCGTCCCGAGGCGTTGCGGCTGGCCATCGTCAGGGCCGCCGCCCGCGCCGTGCGCACCTTCCGCACCCGCCTGGCCGCCGGAGAGAAGCCCGCCCGCAAACCGATGGCCACCCTCGCAGCGGTCTACGACGCGGCCCCCGCACCCCGCCGCCCGCACGACGTGATCGCCGTTCCCGGTGGGCGCCAGGGAACCAGGCGGCCGCGACCCGGCCCACACGCGGACAGGAAGTGGTTGTGCGGCTCGGTGATTGCCGAGCCGGGCGAGGTGATCGCCTGCCTCTTCGACCACGCCGAAGCCCGCGATCCCGCCCACGCCCGAACCTGGATCGTGCTGATCGACGGCGCCCGGCACCAACTCGATCTGATCCGTGCTGAGACCGCCCGGCGGAAGGCAGCGATCCACATCGTGATCGATTTGGTTCACGTGATCGAAAAACTCTGGGCAGGAGCATGGGACCTGCACCACCCCGGCGATCCCGCGGCCGAGGACTGGGTCGCCACCGCGTCTTCTGATCACCTTGGGCCTGGCGGTCGAGGCTTTTCCATGCTCATTGGCGTTGGCTGGGTCCCCACCCACTGCACAGCGCGCATGATCTGTCGGTGTGATGCTGACGTTAGGGGGCGAGAGGGAGCTTGAATCGGGTGCGCATCTTTTGCTCGGTCTCGAGGAGGGAACGGCGGGCCGCAGCGGCGTCTGATCCGATCAGTGTGTGGCAGGCATCGGCGTCTTTGGCGATTTGGAGCATCCAGGGCGCTGGGTCGTCGTCGGCGTCAACGACGCGCCGAATCTGGTGGAGGGTGGCCATGGCTTCCACGTGCTGTTCCGCCATGAGTTCGGTGGCCGCTTGCGACCAAAGGATGTTGGGGTTGATGACATCGCGGCCTTGGTGGAACTCCTCGCACAGCCGGTGGTACCCTTCTAGGTCGCCGTAGCGGAGAAAGTAGGGGAGCGCTTCGCTCTTGATGAGGCCGACGAGGCGGGCCATGGATTCCGCCCCAGCGTCGAGGGTCTCAAACGCTGGCCAGTAGGAATTGCCTGTTGCTTGCCCTAGCCGCACGGCCATGGTCTCCTGCCACACATCGGTAGACACATAGAGCGGCTCGACCAGGGCGTGCATGAAATAGGCGGAGCTGTGACTGCTGTTGCGGCGACTAATCACGCAGGCTATGTGTTCCACCGGTTGTTGGATGAGTTGACTGCCCTGCACGAGCCAACTCCCGGGTAGTCGTGGAGCGACGTATTTGGCCACCGCTCGCTTCCAGATAGCCGACTTCACAGCGTACCTCCGGTACTTACAGTGGTCTGGCGCGGGTGATGGCCCCGCCTGTGGAGCGGAGCCATCACCTGTTGACTTTCCAGCGAGCTACGTCGGGCTCAGCTCAGCAGATGAGCTTGAAGACGGGAACTCCAGTGGCGATGCCCTTGAGGTTAGTAACCAGGTCTCTGAGCCACTTGGCAGTGATGCCCTTCTCTCCGGTCTTCAGGTCGAAGAGCGCCTCCGGCTGTTGTGGAGTGCCGAAACCAGCGTCAGGGGCCGTAGTGCCCTTCGGGAACCGAGTGCCGATCTTGTTGACGATGTTGCCGTTCAGGTAGCCGGTCTCGCCGAACAGAGTAGCATCACCGCTCTGCCTGACGAGTTCGTCGAAGCGGGCGTGCACCTGCTTGCCCCAAGATTGCGCCGACTGGCCTGGTCCCCTCGGGACCTCGGCGCAGGCTTGCTTGGCGAGCTTGTCGAGCTTGCCTTGGGCCTCTTGGATGTCTGGCCGGGGTGGCCGGACACCACCGGGGATTACCGACAGGATCTCGGCGAGGGCTTGGGGCAGGTCCTGGTAGTAGTACTCCTTGTCAGCCTTTTCCTCGATGGTTTCGGAGAAGCATTCTTCCGGCCTGGCTGCCAGTGCCTGGCAAGCGTCCGCCAGATGGTCCCGGACGTAGTCGGGGCGCAAATGGCCGTCGTCATAGGTGAACAACGCCTGGACGTCGACGGCCTGATTGATCCATTCTTTACGGATGTCGTCTGGCTGGCATGTAGTCAGGAGTTTGCACAGCCAGCCCTTCTTGGAGTACTCCTCCTGCGCCCAGTCGTAGATCTCCTTGCACTCGACGTCGCAGTCGCCCTTGCGGTCACCTTGGGTGGCCCATCCAAGGATGTCGAATTCCCACGGGTAGTTGTTCGCATCCGGTTTGACCAGCGTCAGCGGATCCAGTCCCGGAATCTGGGCGGGTCCGCCGTCGCCATTCTGGCCAGCCCAGATCCAGCCGTTCGGCTCGGTTGGATCGGTGACCCTGGCCCTGACCTCTTCGTAGTCGGTTGCGCCGTCCCGGTCAGTGTCGGCGATGAAGGCGTTGGTGCCGAGCTGCTTCTCCTCGGCGTCCTTCAGTCCCTCTCTGTCGGTGTCCTCGTCGGCGGGATTGGACGTCGGGTTGAAGAAGCGGGTGATGCCGGCATCGACGAGGAACTTGTACTGCTCGGCAAGCTCCGGCTTGGCACGGAGGTCGAGCTGCGGCCCGAGTTCGGCGCCGTCAGACAGCGAGTCGCCGTCAGTGTCGGCCTTGGTAGGGTCGGTGCGCACGTAGCGCCCGGTCTTGAATGGCTGGTCGTCGGCGTAGACGCCGTGCGCGGTCAGCGCTCCGCGGCGTTCGACGCAGTCGGTGACACCGTCGGCGTCGGTGTCGGTTCCGTCGTCGATCAGGTCTCGAGCCAGCTCGGTGTACAGTTCCGGGAGCTGAGCGGCATCCTTCAACTTGAGGAACCGCCCGCCAGTGCTGCTGGCGATGCTCTCCAGCAGCCTGGTATCGCTATCGCCAAAGCCGACTGTGTAGAAGGCAATGTCTTTTTCACGGGCCTCGTTGACGGTGGTGTCACTGAGTGGCCCGGAGCCATCGCTGATCAAGACCGCGACCCGAGGTCGGCCGCGCCCGGGGGCGACGGTCAACTCGCGGGTGGCCGCCTTGACCGCTTCGTCGAGGTTGTTGCCGCCGGTGGCCGTTTTGGTCTTGTCCAGCGCCTCCTTGACGAGCCCGATGTTGCCCGGGTTGTCGAGCTTGGTGAGGCCGCGGTGCGTGGTGGCGGTGTCATTGAAACCGATTACCGAGGCTTGGTCGGCCGCTCGCATCGCATCGACAAACTTCTTAGCAGCCTCCACACGTTTGCCATCTGGATCTCTGGCGGCCATGCCAGCCGAGCCACCGACGACGAAGGAGACATCGAAATTGGGGATGTTCTGGTCGTCTTTGGCCAGGCACCAGACCGGTTTGGTCTCCCAGTAGGTGCTCAGGCGCGGGTCCTCGGGGAAGATGCTGTACTGCGAGAAGTGCGACACAGTGGCCGTGACGGTGTGATTCTTGGTGTCGACTTTGTGTTTGCCCGGCATCCGGTACCACAGGCCGTACTTGTCGTCGTAGCCGTAGATACGCAGGTGGGGGTTGCCCCCGCCACGCAGCGCCTTGGCCTTTGGGAAGTACGGAATCGTGATTTCAGCTTTGGCGAACTTTCGGTCGGAGTTGAACTCATACGTGAAGGCCACACGTTTAGTGAGCGCGATCCGGCTGCGGAAGTAGTCGCTGCGGACACCAAGCTCGAACTTTGGGATTCGGTCCTCGGAGCGAACGGTGGCCTTAGCGTTGCGCGATCCGCTGACTTTTGTGGTGAAGCCCGGATCTGGTGGGCAGGACTCACACTCGGCGAACTTCTCGGAGGTCGTGGAGGTGGTACAGGCATCCTTGCCCTTGCCGCCGTCTGAGGAGTCGTTTCCGGATCCACCTCGCAGGGTGTCAGCGCCGTCGCCGCCGTACAGCTTGTCGTCGCCGGGACCGCCGATCAGCCTGTCGTTGCCGACATCACCGCAGATGACGTCATTACCCCTACCGCCGTCAATTATGTCGTTGCCATTACCAGCGGCGATAATGTCATCGCCATCGGTGCCGGTGAGCCTGTCGTCACCGTTGGTGCCCCGGATCGTGGCGTTGGCGCAGGCGTTCACCGATTCGTAGCCTGCCTGAGCGGGCTCCACGGCGAACGACAGTAAAAGTACACATGAAAGAAGGAGAACTAGTGAACGACAGAAGGGGTGTCCCTTCAGATTGGGAAACCTTGTGCGTCTCATCCCATAGCCGTTTCGTCGATTAGATCTGTTGGCCGCCGATCCGCAGTTTTGCCAAGCTATATGCAGGATCTTCTTTGCGCCAGTGTCACATCCTTTCCTCTGGGTGGCGCGCCCTAAAGAGATTTCATTGACGACTTTCGTCATGAATATTGACTCGGCGGTTTCAGTTCTAAAACTATAGAGATGTTGATCGCTGTTGGCAATGTCCGGATGTGGACGCACGTCCCAAATAGCCATTCCGATCGGGTAAAACGGCTTCCTCGCCTGTGGCCTTCGGATTGTGGGCAGGTACTTTTCGGAGGTCGTTAACAGTGATCTTGATCTGGGCTTGCATCTGAGCAGATTCGGGTGCGGTTCCTCGTGAAGGACTTGGCTGAGCAGGGGCCTTGAGGGTTTGGTCGCTGTGGATGGGGCGTCTTCTACCGTTCGGGGTGGAGGCGACCACGATGAGCTCACTGTTTGAGGAGCTGGCGCGGCGGGAGGCTGCGGTCCGGCAGCGGATCGAGGAGATCCGGGAAGAGATCGCCGAGTTGAACGGGGTGCTGGAAGCCGAGGAGGACCGGTTCTCTCGGCTGGTCATCACTCGGGAAACCGTGCAAGAGGTGGTGGGTGAGGCCGCCGGGCCCCTGGAGGGACCGGTGACTACGTCCGGCCCTGTTGATGATTCTGGTGAGGTGGCATCCTCGCCGATTGGGGTGCTGACGGTGCCGCCGTGGCGGCCGGGCATGACGGCCGCGGCGTTGCCGACCGCGTACCGAGACGCGGTGGAGATCCTGACCGATGCGGCCGGGCCGATGCGGGCCGGGCAGATCGCGGCCGCGATGGGGCTGGAGGACTCGGCGGCCAAGCGGGAGGGGCTGCGGTCCAAGCTGAAGCGGCTGGTCGAACGCGGCTGGACGACAGAGAACGAGCCGGGACTGTTCGCCTTGGCCGCAGCGGCGGCCGGCGAGCTGGCCGCCGGGTCAGGCGATGGGCCAGAAGGCATCGCCTCGTCACCGGCCAGGTGATTGCGGCGGGCTCTTCCCCGGTGCAGGTTCGAAGGCAACCACACCTCAAAGAACCAGACCGCGCCGGGAAGAAGAGCCCGCGATGAGAAGCTACGTCGCCGGGGCCGATGTTGACGTCTTTGCGGCCGCGAGGAACACATTCAACTGTCTGATCGGACAGCTCGCCGACTTCCAGGCTCTGTCGTTGAGTCACGATCGGCTGGAGGACCTGCTGGTCGAGCAGGGGCGCGAGCTGCAGCGGCTGTTGCTGCAGGCGCATCTGGATCTGCGGGCCGAGCGTGAACGCCGGGCTGCCGAGCGCCTTCGCGGCACCGGCGGCGGGATCACCGGGAACGACGGGATCCCGCGGCGCCGGCTGGAGGTCGGGCATCATCGGCTGCTGGCCACGGTGTTCGGCACGGTGACCGTGACCCGCTGCGCCTGGCGCGCCGCCGGGACCGGGTATCTGCATCCGGCCGATGGGTCGTTGTCACTACCGGCCGGGCGGCACTCGCACGGTCTGGCGCGCTTGGCCGCGGTGGAGGCGGTGCGGGGTTCGTTCGATAACGCGCTGGAGGCGATCGGTGCCCGCTGCGGGAACGTGATCGGCAAACGGCAGCTCCTTGAGCTGGTGCGACGCGCGGCGGTCGATATCGACACCTTCAACGCCTCGGTGACGCCGGTGCCGCGCACCGCCGACGAACTACTGGTCCTGTCCACTGACGCCAAGGGAATCGTGATGCGGCCCGAGGCGCTGCGCCCGGCCACCGCCAAAGCCGCCGCCCGCGCCGTGCGCACCTTCCGCACCCGCCTGGCCGCCGGGGAGAAGCCCGCCCGCAAGAGGATGGCCACCCTCGGGGCGGTCTACGACGCCGCCCCGGCACCCCGCCGCCCACACGACGTGATCGCCGTTCCCGGTGGGCGCCGCGGTCCCCGGCCGCCGCGGCCCGGACCGCACGCGACCGGCAAGTGGTTGTGTGGTTCGGTGGCCGCCGAACCCGGCGAGGTGATCGCCCAGGTCTTCGATCACGCCCAATCCCGCGATCCCACCCATGCCCGAACCTGGATCGTGCTGGTCGACGGCGCCCGCCACCAGCTCAATCTGGTCCGGGCTGAGGCGGCTCGGCGCAAGACAGCGATCCACATCGTGATCGACTTCGTTCACGTAATGGAGAAGCTCTGGGCCTGTGCCTGGGACCTGCATCGGCCCGGCGACTCGGCGGCCGAGGACTGGGTCGCCACCCATGCCGTGGCGCTGCTGGCCGGACACATCGACCAGGTCACCACCGCCCTGAACGCCCAGGCCGCCGCGCTCGGCGAACACCGTCGGGACCAGATCAACATCTGCGTCCGCTACCTGACCAACCACGCCGCGTTCCTGCGCTATGACCAGGCATTGGAAGCGGGGTGGCCGATCGCCACCGGCGTCATCGAGGGAGCGGTCCGTCACATCATCGCCGACCGCCTGGACATCAGCGGCGCCAGATGGGGCCTGGAGGGAGCAGAGGCCGTTCTAAAACTGCGAACCGTGGTCGCCAACGGCCACTTCCCGACCTACTGGAACCACCACCTCGGCCAAGAACACAACCGCGTCCACCAGGACCAGTACGACCCGACCGGCTGATCAGCCCACTCCGTCAGAAAGAACTACACCCAACGCTTTTCCCGGGCGAAGGCTTCTACTTGTTCGACCAGCGGCACGTTTGGCAAGAGTTCTGGTCCGGGGCATTTCAGTCGACCCGCCCCTATGACATCGCCTACTTCGAGAAAGTGTTCGAGATGCTTAGAGGTCAGGCCGTGTATGGCCCGGCGGCTCGTGAGCAGATCGAGGCTGCGCGTCAGCGCTTGCAATTTGGTGCAAGCTCCTAGACGCCTACGGTCGCGATCGGTCAGTGTTCAGGTGGCACCGGTTCCTGCCGGGACGTGCCACTCGCTGACGCTTGGGACAACCCGTGACACTTTCTACTTGCGACGCCATCGGCGAATTGCGAAGTTTGCGCGCCTGTAGCCTCGACGCTGGCGCGGCGACGACGATTGCACAAGCGCGTGAGTCGATCAGCGCAGCGGCGTCGGGTTGTCGGATGTGATCGCCGTGGCCATGCGAGAGAGCGAACAAGACTTCAGCTTGACCAGGGGAGCGTTGAAATTCTCCGGTTCTGACCGGAATGGAATAGATCGGCCAGATTGTGTCGAACAAATTGATGCAGACAACCTTCTGATGCGGCTTCGTGAAAGCTTCCCTGGCTGGGCCATCGTCGCTGACCTGCGGGGAGGTAGATGGGTTGCTGCCAATGGTGAGCAGGAGATCTGGCGTTGCGACGGAGCAAGCCTGCTCAAGGCGTTGATTGAGACCACTGGCAGTAATTCGGTCTAATAGTCAGCGACACCGGGATCCGGCAGAAAGAATCCACGAACCTGCCACGGGAACCAGGACCTTGCCCCCAGAGTTGATCTGCGGCGCGCATTACCGAGAGAGAGGGATACGGCCAGTGATTGATGATGCTGCCTCAGCTTGCGCGGAGAAGTTGCGCAACAGGCTTGCAGACCAACTCGTCGCGGACGGTGTGATCACTTCAGGAGCAGTTGAGACCGCCTTCCGTACGGTTCCGCGGCACCTGTTCGCTCCCGAGGTAGCCATGGAGAAGGCGTACGCCCAGGATCACCTGGTCACCAGGCGAGATGAGCGCGGGATCTCGATCAGCTCGGTTTCTGCCCCGCAGATCCAGGCGATGATGTTGGAGCAGGCCGACCTGGGCTCGGGCATGCGGGTGCTGGAAATCGGGTCGGGCGGCTACAACGCTGCACTGATGGCGGAGTTGGTCGGTCCGGAGGGCCGGGTCACCACGATCGACATAGACCCCTACGTGGTCGACCGTGCCCGCCGCTGCCTCCAGGGAGCCGGGTACTCCCGCGTCGAAGTCGTGGCAGCCGACGGGGAGCAGGGATGCGCGCAGCAGGCTCCCTTCGACCGGATCATGGTTACGGTCGGGGCATGGGACATCCCGCCAGCGTGGGTGAACCAGCTCACCGTGGGCGGGTCCATCACGGTGCCGCTGCGGATCCGGGGACTGACCCGATCGATCACCTTCACGCGTGCCGGCGAGCATCTGGAGAGCCGCTCATCGGAGATCTGCGGTTTCGTCGCGATGCAGGGAGCCGGGCAACACTCCGAGCGGCTGTTGTTGCTGCGCGGCGAGGAGATCGGGCTGAGGTTCGACGATGGGTGTCCGGCCGATCCTGAGCTGCTAAACGGCGCCTTCGAGGCTGGGCAGGCCCGAGTGTGGTCCGGCGTGACGATCGGCCGCAGGGAGCCGTTCGACACGCTGCAGCTGTGGCTGGCAACGGCCTTGGACGGCTTCTGCCTCCTGTCGGTGGACAAGGAACGCGACAGCGGCCCGGTCCGCCCGGTGAACCGCATCGCCAGCCCCGCCGTGGTCGAGGGCGCGAGTTTCGCCTACCTCACCGTGCGCTCACTGGACGAGACGAAGGTCGAACTCGGCGCTGATGCCTTTGGGCCTGCCGCCACACGGCTGGCTGAGGCGCTGGCCGAGCAGGTCAGGGTGTGGGACCGCGCCCACCGCACGGGAACCGGCCCGCAGTTCGCCGTCTATCCGGCGCACACCCCCAAGGAGAGGCTGCCCGACGGCTTGATCGTCAGCAAGCGCCATGTTCACATCGCGGTCTCCTGGCCGGCGGCCCGGCTGTCGACCGTGAGTTAGGTATCCGGAATCTCCGACCGAGTAAGGAGAGTAAGGAGAAGTGATCGAGATGAGCAGAGACAACACTGTCTCGGGTGGCATCGCGCTCGCAGACACCCGCGACCTGGAGGAGGAGTTCGCCTTGGACGTGCGCGTGGTCGAGGCATCCCAGCCGGTCGGCAATCTGCTGCTGAGCACCAGCGACAACTGCGGCTCCACCTGTGACGGCACCGCCTGCACCTCCACCATGGCCTACCCCGCCTGACGTTCTGCCGGTCAGTTGTGCGCCGGGCGAGCACACGTTCGGCGCACAACAAAGCCGTCGGCAGAGAAACGAGGGTGGAACGAAGGCGAGCACTCATGGCAGCGAGAGCGTCGTATCGGCATGCCGGCCTAGCCTTGATTCGCGCCACGACCGATTCCGGTGGGCTGGAACTTCCCGACGATGTGGATGTGTTCGGCGAGGCCGTCGTGGAGCAGGGGCGCGCCTGGCTGGCGCGGACCTGGCAGCGCGGCGAGGTCCGCCAGGCGGTGCAGCTAGCTAGCCCGGCGCTTTGCAAGCGGATCCAGCAGACGCTGGAGGAGCGACCGGACGCCCGGCAGATGCGCCGAGTCGTGCTCTCGCTGGCCTCCTACATTCTGCGCTGGCGAGGCCGCGCGACGCCCTTCGGGCTGTTCGCGGGTGTCGCGGTCATCGATGTCGGCAGAACGCCGATGGTGCGATGGGGCCGAGAGCACCGGGCGGTGGCGCAGGCAGATGCGACGTGGCTCGGTGCCCTCATCAACGATCTCGAACGCAACCCCGGCCTGCTGGAACGGTTGCCCGTGGTGGTCAACAACACCGCCTACGTGCGCGGCGATCGGCTCGTGATTTCCGGTCAACCATCGGACACCAACCCCGGCCAGGTGGCCCCGGAAGAGATCTCCGTGCGCTTCACCGGCCTGGTGCGTACCGCGGTTCAGGCCGCCCGAGAACCGTTGCCTTTCGGTGAGCTGGCCAAATGGCTGTGCGCGGAACACCCAGCCGCGACGCCCGAACAGGTCCGAGCGATGTTGGCTGCACTCGTCGCCCGGCATATCTTGGTCACCGTACTTCGGGCGCCAATGTCGGCTCCCGAACCGCTGAGGCACGTTCACACGCACCTACGGACGGCCGTTTTTGGGCAGATACACGAGGCCGCTGAATTAACGGCGCAGTTGACGGCGCTCCAGAACGATCTTTCGCGCCTGAGCTCTGTCGCAGTGCCGGATATCGCCCAAGAGGATTGGACTGGGCTGGTCGACCGCATGCGAGCGGTGTCCGGCACGGCCGGGCAGTCGCTGGCTGTCGATGTGAGCTTGGACTGCAACATCACTCTACCTGGCACGGTGTTTCGCGAGGCCGAGCGCGCCGCCGCGACGTTGCTGCGGCTGACGCCCTACCCGTTCGGCTTTCCGCACTGGAAGGACTTCCACGTCCGTTTCAAGGCCAGGTACGGCATTAATGCCGTCGTGCCCCTTCGTGACCTGGTGGCCGACAGCGGGCTCGGTCTGCCCGCCGGCTATATCGGCTCGCCGTACGGCACCCCAGCCCGCGCGCTGACCGAACGAGATCACACCCTGCTGGCCTTGGTCCAGCACGCGATGCTTGATGGTCGCGAGGAAATCGTGCTGACCGAGGACGTCATCAGCGCTCTTACCGTTGGTGATCAGGATGAGGTTCTTCCTCCCCCGTACGCAGAGCTGGTCTTCCAGCTTCACGCCCCCTCGCTGGAGGCGGTCTCCCACGGGGCTTTCGGTGTTGCAGTGGTCGGGACCCCTCGCTCAAGCAGCAGCATGGCCGGACGGTTCACTCACCTGCTGCCCGACCACGAGCGCGACCGGCTCTCCCGCCTCTACCAGGCGGTGAGTGACGACGACGCGGTGGCGGTGCAACTGTCGTTTCCGCCACGGCGACGCAGTAGCGAGAACGTCGCCCGCACGCCGCAGCTACTCCGCCAGATGATCTCGCTGGCAGAGCATCGGCACCCCGGCGACCGCGGTGTGATCGCCGTAGACGACCTAGCGGTCACCGCGGACGCCCGGGAAATGCATCTCCTCCAACTGTCGACCGGCAGGCGGATCGAGCCGCGGGTGCTGCACGCACTGGAGGCCGGCGTGCTCACCCCACCCCTTGCGCGGTTCCTCGCCGAGGTCACCATGGCTCGCCGCGCCGTCTACACGGCCTTCGACTGGGGAGCAGCCGCCCGCCTGCCCTATCTGCCGCGCCTACGCTGTGGCCGCACCATCTTGTCGGCGGCCCGCTGGCGGCTGACCGCAGACGACCTGCCCGCGCAGGGCACTGCTTGGCCGGACTGGGACCAGGCGTTCCAAGCATGGCGTCGTCGACTAGGCGTTCCGTCGACCATCGTCTTGTGTGAGAGTGAGCAGCGCTTGCCGCTCAATCTGGCCCACGACCTGCACCGGGCGCTGTTGCGCACCCGGCTCGAACGGGCCCGTCAGGTGGAGCTTCGCGAGGCGCCCGATCCCAGCGACCTGGCCTGGCTCGGCCGCGCACACGAAATCCTCGTTCCTCTCCTCCCCGCCCCTGCCACGGTCGCCGGAAACCGATCAGACACACGAAAGCCGAGACCGACGGCCCGCAGGGTTGAGCGCACGACCGAACGTTGGGGCGGCCACCTGCCAGGATTTGCGCCAGTGCTCTATGCGCAAATCGGCGGTCACCCTGCGCGGCAGAACGAGATCCTCATCGATTATCTGCCTTCCCTGTTCGACGCCTGGAACGAGCAGCCCTTCTGGTGGTTTTCCCGGCACCGGGATATGACCCGCCCCACCGATGAGCGATACCTAGAGATGTATGTACGGCTGTCGGGATCCGATGACTACGGCGCCGCTGCGGCCCGTGTCGGCCGCTGGGCCGCCGACCTACGTGACCGCGGCCTGGTGCCACACCTGCGGTTGGGCACCTACCATCCTGAGACTGGACGGTTCGGCCATGGTCAGGCGGCGACGTCAGCGGAGGACGTCTTTGCCGCAGACTCGGCCGCCGCACTCGCCCAGCTCGCTCTGGCAACTCGTATCGGGATATCGGCACGGGCACTCGCCGCAGCCAGCATGGTCGACCTCGCCTCCTCCTACGCCGAGACCCCCACGCGTGGCCTGAACTGGCTCATCGACCAGCTCCCGCATCAGGCAAGACCGGGAAACGCGCTGCGCGATCAGGCGGTAGAGCTGGCCAACCCCTTCCACGAACACGCGACGATGCGCGCCCTTCCCGGCGGCGACGACGTGGTGGAGACCTGGAACAGACGGAGAAAGGCGCTCACCACCTACCGCACCCACCTAGCCGACCAGCGCGAACCTTTCTCAACAATGCGATCCCTACTCCACCTGCACCACGTCCGGTGCTTGGGGCGCGACCCCGAAGGCGAGCGGGTCAGCAACAGCCTGGCCCGTGCCGCCGCGCTCAGCCAGCTCGCCCGCAGCCACCTGGACCAGCAATGATCGCCCCGACCGCCGTCGCGCCGACCGTCCGCCAGGCCGCCGAGACACTCGCCCAGTCCCTGACACCATCGACACTGCGCGCGCAAAACCCCAATTCGCGCCAATCGTTAGCCACCGGCGCCGCAGGAATTGTGCTCTTGCACATCGAACGCGCCCACACCGGCCTGGGCAGCTGGCAGACCGCACACACCTGGGTTAAGGCGGCCACCCACAACCAGATCAGCGCCGACGACCACGCATGCCTGTACTTCGGCGTGCCTGCGGTCGCCTTCGTCCTCAGCGCAGCCGACGCTGGCGGCACCACCCGTTACGGCGCCACTCTAAGGCGGATCGACACCCATCTCACCGCGTTGGCACACCGCCGAGTCGATCTCGCCCTCGAACGCATCCGCCGTGGTCAACGTCCAGCGTTCGCCGAGTACGACCTGCTGCACGGGCTGACCGGGATCGGCGCGTACCTCCTCACCCGCACTCCAGGCAACGATGCGCTGGGCCGGATCCTGCAATACCTGGTCCGCCTGACCGAGCCGCTACGCACCGACGGGCGGTCACTACCTGGCTGGTGGGCGCGGCACGGCCCCAACCTGAGGGATTCCAGCGGCCTCCGCGGAGGGCATGCGAACCTCGGCATGGCCCACGGCGTCGCCGGGCCGCTCGCGCTGCTCGCCCAAGCCATGCGCGCCGGGATCACCGTTGATCGGCATACCGATGCGATCGGACGGATCTGCGCCTTTCTGGACACCTGGCGCCGGCGCACTAACTTCGGAACCTGGTGGCCGCAATGGATCACGATGGACGACCTACCTACCGGCCGCCCGAACCAGTCTGGCCCCGGGCGACCGAGCTGGTGTTACGGCACGCCAGGACTCGCGCGTGCCCAGCAACTGGCCGGCATCGCCACCGGTGACGACCACCGCCGTCACTTGGCCGAGGACAGCTTGGTCGCGTGCCTCTCCGATCCCACCCAGCTCGACCAGATCATCGATGCGAGCCTGTGCCACGGCTGGGCCGGTCTGTACCAGACCACCCTTCGAGCCTCGCGGGACGCGCTCACCTCGCAGATGAGCACACGGCTGCCACACCTCACCGAAGTGCTCACCCGGCACGCCGCGGAGCGGCCTGAGACCGCCGGATTACTGGAGGGCCGGACCGGTCTCGCGCTCGCCCTGCATTCCGCCGTTGACGCTAAGCCGCCGATCTCCGGATGGGACACATGCCTGATGATCAACTGATCCATCGCGCCGATCGCGCCCAGCCCAAGAAGCCAACGGACGGCACAGTGGATGTGCAACCGACGTAGATCGTTTACGCCTGAGCCTGGGTCTTCTGCTTGAGGCGTTCGTAGGGAGTCTGGCCGCCGAGGCCGCCGTGCGGCCGATCGTAGTTGTAGTAGTCCTCCCACTCGCGGAGCTTGTCGTTGAAGACCTCGGCGTCGTCGATCAGGACGCCGTCGAGCATGGCGTAGAACTCCTCGGCGTCGATGCGATGCGAGCGTTCCACCTTTCCGTTCAGCCGCGGCGTGCGCGGCTTGATGTAGGTATGCGCGATGCCCTTGTCTAGGACGTGGAAGTGGAACGCCGACTGGAACTCAGACCCGTTGTCCGTCTGGATGACCTCGACCTGGAACGGCAGCCGGGACAGCACGTAGTCCAGGAACTGGATGGCGGTCTTCTGGTTGAGGGTCGGGTAGATGCGCAGGACGCGCAGGCGTGTGCAGTCGTCGATTGCGGTGAACTGGTAGTACTTGTTGCGGCCGCCGCGACGGCCGGTCGTCCCGGCGATGGGCTCGATGAACTTCACGTCGATCTGAACGCGATGGCCGGGCAGCTGCTTCTCGTATCGCTTCCACCGCTTGTCGTGCCGCTTGTAGCGCTGCGAGGCCGGCAGGCGGCCCATGTCCAGGCGCTTGAGGATCCGCCATACGCCCGACTTGGAGATCGTGACGTCGTGATACCGCTTGAGGTACATCGCGATCTTCTCGGGCCCGAAGTGATAGTTCTGCCGCAGATAGATGATCTTCCCGACCACCTCGACGTGCGTGGCGTTCGGGCTCGTCTTCGGGCGTCGGGAGCGGGTGCGCAGGCCCTCGACGCCCTCGGCCTGGTAGCGGCGGTACCAGAGGTAGTAGGCCTGCCGGCTGATGCCGAAGTACCGGCACGTCATCGCGACGTTGCCGGTGACCTCCTCGACGTGGCGGATGACGGCCAGGCGCCGCTTGGCCTCACGGTCAAGGGGAGGGTTGGGCCGATCGAGCTGGGGGCTGAGCTCTGACATGTGGATCTCCGTAGTACGTCGGAGACCCAGGTGTCAATGATCATCGTCAGTTCTAGACCGTATGAGGGAACAGCACGCCGCAAGATCGTCCCCGAGACGTTGGAGAAGCGTGTGCTGGCCGCCTTCACCCGCCGTCCGCCCGGGTCGCCGCCGCTGTTCCGTAAGACCTCGTGGGTCAACCCGGCCGGCCCCGCCTCCACCTGCTGCGGGCTCTCGGCGGTAACCCACCACACCGCCTCAAATCGCTCCCGAGCCCGGTTGGCGTACTGCAACGCCATCCCCGACTTGCCCACACCGCCCATGCGGTACAGGGGCTGCGTCACCACGACCGTCTCATCGGCGGTGGTTAGCACCTGTTCAAGCCGCTGGTAGTCGTCGTGGCGTCCGAGGAAGACCGACGTGTCCGGGCGCGGCAATCCGATGATCCGCGCGGCTGGCCGCACCGTCTCCGGTGCCGGGAGCGACACCGCGGCCTGCGTGATCTCATCACCGGTTTGACGCTGCCGAGATTGACGCCGACCCCCGGCGACCGGGCCCTGAAGTCTGTAAATGGGCGGCGGGTGAAGAACTGACCCGCTGCTCCTCGGCTCCCGTTGTGTCGTCGTCGATCATGCCCGGTCACCGCGTGAGGGTGTTGCCGTCGCCGGTGGCGATGATGCCGTGGTTGGTGTGCACTGCCGGAGACCGCTCCCCGGACGTCATCACCCGCACCCTCGTCTTGTGCGCTTCCTGGACCTGGCCCCACTGCCGGACCTGAGCAGCCAGCTCGGCATCGCCGGCCAAGGCCTTGCGGACGGCCTTGCGCAACGCGGCCTGATTGTCGCCGTCGTCGGGATCGTCGATCACATCGGCCAGCGCCTCGGGCACCTCCTCGTCCTCTCCGCGGACGCCGAAGATCCTCTGCGCCAGCCGCTGCCCGACCCTCACCGCGGCATCGGCCGCCTGGTCCTGCGTGCGCGCCAGCACCGCGCCCCCATAGGCGCCCGCCGCCAAGGTCACGTACTGCGTCACGTCCCCGGCCAGATGCACCAGATCCCCGAACATCCCCGCGCCTCCGCGAAACGATCACCAGTGACCGTCAGGCCACTGACCGTAACCTGGGAGATTAGGGGCACCACCCCACGTCCCCGACGCAAACACCTGCCACGACCGAAACCGGCCCCCCACGCGGAGATACCTCCGCGTGGGGGCCCGGTTTCGCGTGGGGGGCCGCCGTTCTACCTGCTCAATGGTCGATGGTGACCTTGGTGAAGTGGTACAGGTTCCCCGAGGGGAATTCCGGTTCGAGGCCGTGCACCTTCGAGGAGTACACGCTCACGACGGGGTTCGACGCGGCGAGGATGCTCGCGCCGCGCTCGTATTCGATCTTCTTCAGCTTCTTCTGGATCTCGCATTGCTCCTGCGCGTCGGCGGTGGCGTAGAGCTTGTTGGCCAGCGATTCGAACTCCGGGTCGTGCCAGTGCTGGTGGTTGAACGAGGCGTCCGTGCTGATCTGCTCGTCCACGGCCTCCATGTAGGGACGCGTGTCGTAACTGGTGTAGAACGTCCGCTCGCCCCACTTCTCCAGGTAGGCGCCGAGCTCCATCTTCTTCACGTTGATGGTCACGCCGATCTTCTTGGCGTCCCCGGCCAGGATCTGGACGAACTGGAGCATGCCGGGTTTGTTCGCGGGCGTCTCCAGGTCGACGGTGAGGTTCGGTTTCCCGGCGTCCGCGAGCAGCTTCTTGGCCTGGGGGAGGTTCTGTACTCGCTGGGGGACGTCAGGCAGGCAGGTGCCGAAGCCCGGGTGGTCGTTCGCCAGCACCCCGAGGCCGTCGAAGGCGTTGGACAGCGCGAGCTTGCGGTTTATGATCAGCTGCATCGCCTGGCGGACGCGCACGTCGTTGAAGGGCGGCTTGTCGACGCGCGTGTAGATGCCGACCTTCAGGACGTTGTCGCTCTTCATGACCTTCAGGCCCGGCGTCTTCTCGATCGTCGGCAGCGAGGTCTGCAGAACGTTGGAGCTCGCGTCGATCTGCCGGCCGATCAGCGCGTTGGTCGCCGACTCCACGCTCTTGAAGCTGATGACCTTGACCTTGTCGAGTTTGGGCTTCGGCCCCCAGTAGCCGTCGAACCTCTGGAGCTCCGTCTCCCGTCCGGGGGCGAACTTGGAGAGCTTGAACGGACCCGTCCCGATCGCCTGCTCGGGCTTGGATCCCTTTCTGTCGAAGATGATGGTGCGGTTGGTGACGGCGAACTCGAACGGCCCGTACGGCTTGGGCAGCGTGAACTTCACCGTCAGGTCATCGACCTTCTCGATGCCTTCCGGGTCCATGAAGTCGATGAAGTTGCGCTCGATGAGCGCGTTCTTCTTGTCGAGGAGCCGCTTGAAGACCGCGATGACGTCGTCCGCGCCGAACGGGGACCCGTCGTGGAACTTGACGTTCGGACGGAGCTTGACCTTCCACTCGGTGTTGTCCTTGTTGTGCGTGATGCCGGTGGCGAGCGCCCACCTGGAGGGCCCCTCCTTCGTCCGGTGGGCGAGCGGCTCGAACATCCCCGCGTTGCGCACGTAGAAGTCCTGCGACCGCACGTTGGTGTAGGCGCCGAGGGTGGAGATCGTGCTGGCGACCACGCCGACGCGCAGCATGCCGCCGGACGAGCCCCCGCCTGCGTCCGACGATCCTGACGAGCATCCGGCCGCGAGGCCGGCGGCCATGACGGCGGCCACCATTGCCGCGAATATCCGGGGACGTCTCCTGTGCTCCTTGCCGTCCGATCGACTCAACATCCTTCCTCCTTAGAAAGACGCTGGTGGGGGTGGGATCGGAGCTCTTGCCCGGAACGATGCCGGTGGCCGTTCGTGGGTGCGGCGCTCCGCGAACGTGCGCGGACAGAAGGTCGTCCCTGCCCGGCAGAGTCGGACTTTGTATGACGTACCAAAGCAGACGTACTATGCAGGGTCAATGACGAGGCCGGACAAGGACGGCTGAGAAGGTCACGTCGTCGACCATGAGCATTGATTGCGGCGCATTGCTAGCGTGTGGACGTGTCCGCTGGAGGTTGACCTTGGCATTGGCGTATGACTGACTTACGTCATACAAATCCAGGAGACGGCATGCCGGAGGTCACCGAGCGCGAGCTGATGGAGCTCACCGGTGTGAGCCGGACCTCGATCCGCGAGGCGGTCCTCCACCTCCAGACGCTGGGCCTCGTCGAGACGTCGGGCCGCGAGGGCGTGCGGGTCGCGGTGCTCGGCAGCGACGAGGTCCGGCAGCTGTACGAGGTGCGCGCGGCGCTGGAGTCCGAGGCCGCGGCGCTGTTCGTCAGGAGTGCCACGGACTTCGAGGTCCTGGAACTGGTCAAGCTCACCCGGCCGGGCAAATTCGACGACGACCAGCTCTCGTCGATCTACCACTTCGGCGACCTGTTGCTGGCTGGGGCGAGGAACGCGCTGCTGGAGTCCACCCTCGCGCCGCTGCACGCCCGCATCCACGCGCTGCGCCGGCTCTCGCTCAGCATTCCCGGCCCGAGAGAAGTCCGAGTAGGAGTATCGCGACCTCGCAGCGGCGATCACCGACCGAGACGCCGACCGCGCTGTCCAGCTCGCCAGACGGCACGTGGAAGCGGCAAAGGAGGCGGCGCTGGCAGCCGTCGCGAAGCTGGAAGAAGAAGGTCCCTTGGGCAGCGTCACGACCAGCTCACGCGGCGCCCGTACGGCGCTCCGCGCCGTCTCGGCGGCAGTGGCGTCGATGAGGGCGGCGCGAACGTCCAGCCGCAGCCCCGCTCGGTCTCGCCGACTACACGCGCAGGGTGATCAGCGCGCGGATATGGCGGGAGCTGCACGCCTCGATCCTGCTGGTGTACGTCCTCAGCGTCTGGCACACCCTGCTGTACGCCATGCACGTGTTGTACGACGGCCGGTTCCGCACGCCCGTGTGGCTGCTGCAGCTGCCCGTCGCAGCGGTTCCTGCTCCAGCCCGATCAGCGAACAGGGGCAGAACCGCGCCAACCGCTCCACGATGCTGTTAGGTGACAGCGTGCATGTGATCGGCACCCCGGGCAGGGTGGCGGTGGGCCCCGGGTGGTGACAGAGATGCCCGAAGCCTCCCGGTCACCACCCAGCCCCTCCTGCACACTGTTCAGCGCGCCCGACCTAGAGGCTGTCACTGTAGGTAACTGAATGGTGACATCTTGGGTTCAGGTGGGGGTGGGCGGCCGACGCCCTCGGCGTCGGCTACCTGCTCAAGGACCGCGTGCTCGACGTCGGCGACTTCGTGGAGGGAGTCGAACGGGTCGCCGCCGGGGGCTGCGTCATCGAGCCGGAGGTGGTTGGCCAGCTGATCACGCGACGCAACGACCCCCTCGGCCGCCTTACCCCCGCGAACGGGAGGATGGCCGGGCCAAGACCTTCACCGACCCCGCCTCTGCGGCACCATCGTCGACCGGCTCACCTTCAACGCCACCACAATCGAGACCGGCAGCGACTCCTACCGCATGGCCCAGACCCGAGCCCGCTTGATAGAGACAAACCAGCAAGGACGTCCAATGGAGCCGCCCAAGCGCGACTTCCCGTCGATCAAGTTAGCTTCGCGTCATGGGAGTTGAACGGGCGCCGGTCCATCGTTCGGTCTCGACCTGGCAGCAGCCTACGCCGCCTCGGGGCACGCCCCAGCGCAACACGGTGGTCGAGCGAATCAACGAACGCATCCTCCGCCTCGGTGCGGGCCGACTGAGGGTGGCGATCGATGGATTGACCGCCGCCGGCAAGACCAGCCTGGGCCACGAACTCGCAGAGCAGATCAGCGCCGCTGGGCGCCCGGTGCTCAGGGCGAGCCTGGACGACTTCAAACGGCCATGGCGAGAGGCCCACCTTTACGACCGCACCTCCGGCGAGGGCTACTACCGCAATGCCTTCGACTACACAGCCATCACGACGCTGCTGCTGGACCCCTGCGGACCGCACGGTTCGGGACAGTGCGCCCTGTGCTGCATCGACCCGCTCACCCAGCGGGACCACTCATCGAGCGTTGTGCAGGCAGCACCCGACGCCGTGCTCATCGTCGACGGGGTCTTCGCCTTCCGCCCGCAGATCAACCAGCACTGGGACCTACGGATCTGGCTCGAAGTGGACCCCGAGGTGTCGATTCAGCGGGGCATCACCCGAGACCACGCCATGGAGGGAACCGAAGCCGAAACTCTGCACCGCGACCGCTACCTACCCGCCGAGCGCCTCTACATAGCCGAAGTCGAGCCAACCCGACTGGCCGAGGTCATCATCGACAACACCGAGATCGACCACCCGAGAATCCTCCGAATATGACGCTGTCATCCCACTAGCCACGCCCAAGCAGCCATCACAAGATCAGCGGACAGAACCCGTTGGCTCGGCCCTGGCTCTGCACAGAAAGATCCCCCACTGGGGCCAACCCAGCTTCGAATCAGGGGCCCGTTCTCGTTCGTCGAATCACGTAGCGGTGCATCAGTCCGGGAGCATGTCAGGGGGAGCCGTTCTTCGGTGCGCAGCCGGAGAGCGCGTTCGAGAAGGCCGTCGAGAAGGCCATCGAGACCCGCGTCGAGGCCCCGGCCGGCGTCGGACAGGTGCATCTCGGTTCCGGCGACCGCGGTGACGTGCCGAGAGAGCTGGCGGGCCACGGAACGGCATCATTTTGTACCGGTTGGTGTACCGCGTTCGGATCGAACGCCTGGGGAGAGCGGGAATGAGACTCGCGGTCCTCTGCACCCTGGCCAGGGATGTGCGCAGTCTGTTTCAGGAGGACGGGCCCTCCGACCCGCACCGACGTCGGTGCGCTGCCAGCCCGACGGGTCCGGAGAGGCTCGCGGCCGAGGCATGGTTACGTCTCCCTGGTGCATGCCTCATCGCCGCGCGGAAGCCGCCCTGTGGCGGGGACAGGGCGGCCACAAGGCGCAACTATCGCCGCCCGTGGCGGAATGGGGCACCCTGCGTCGCGCACGGGCAGCATCACCCGCGCGCCTGGGGTTTCCCAGCCAACCCTCAGCGCCCAACTCGGTCGGATCGAAAGGGCGTACGGAGGGCCGCCCTTCATCCGCGCCCAGAACGGCCTCACCCCGACCCCGCTGGACGAGCATGCCCTGGCGCGGGCGTGGGCGACGCGCAGGTTCGCCACCGGTGCGGCCGCGCAGGCCTCGGCCGCGAAGTCGCAGCGCGAATGGACGCGGCGCTCGGCCCGTTGGTCAAGGTCCGCGCGTGGCTGGTATCGCTGAATGCTCGCCGTTGAGCCGCTCAGTCGAGGCACTATCGGGATTCGCCCGTTCTATTGAGCGCTTCCAGCACTTCATGCAGTTGGTTTCGGAATCGGTGGAGAGCCTGGGGGTTGTTGGGAAAGACTCGACGTCCGGCCTCGTCAACGAAGCCGTCGTGGGCAAACGCGCCGCTGCTCCAGATGACGAACCAGGACAGGAGCCGGAGATCCAGGTCGGCGGAGACGCCCTCCCAGCGAGTAGATGTCAAGAGCACTATCAACGGCGAAAGGTAGTCTTGCGGCGAAAGTTGGATGTCGGCGGCATCGCCAAGTCCTCGATGACGCCACAGAGCAGGATATTCAGGATGGTCGACAATGAAATCCACGAACGCGTCCACGGCAGCATGAATTCCCGCGATAGTCTTCGGGTTCGTCCTGATGGCGGTCTGTATCTGCTCCATCTCGATGTTGTAGAGCCTCGCGAACACCTGCCGATACAGTTGCTGCTTGACGCGTCCTTCGTGTGTGCGGAGGTCAACCCCTTCCCCCGCGACCTCGCTGACCATTCTTAGTGTCGTCGAGTCGTAACCGATTTCGGAGAAGAGCTTCTCTGCCGCATCTAGGATGCTCTCATCGAATTCAAACGCGTGAGCCATCAATTCCTCACCCAGCCGGTTTCCTCCGCTCCCGAACCTGCTGTGCCTCATCCACCAGTCTTCCTCGCCTCACCGACTTCAGAGCCAAGACTGGGCATCATTTCAGTCACGGATCGGACCCGGCGGCCTTAAGGTTTCGCCAATGCCTCTCACGATATCTGCTCCTTTGGAGCGCGCCACTGTTTCCGCCGATTCTCGATCACTTGAGTGTCCGGTCATGTTGCTAGACTCTATCCAATGAACCGACAAAAGTGCCGTCGGAATTAGGTAACGTACCGATATGTCGCCTTCGAGAACGCTGCTGCCGATGCGATCTGCTTAGCCGCATTTTGAGCGAAGTGTCACGCGAGGCGCCGTCTCCCCTCCGAGCGGTCAGTGTGTCCGGCCTTCACGGAGTGCGTCAAGGGCCCATGGCGTCGCTGCGTGATCGGCTGCGCCGACCCTGGCCCCGCTCCGCTTCGACCTGGTGTTTTCGGCTACGAGGAAGGCGGCGCGGGAGAGCGGGCGTCAGGCACCCGGGCTGATTGGGCTACGAGGGCTGAACAGCAAGGTCAGCGCAGTAGTGACCTGGGATCAGCCACGTTTCACGGTCACTCGCGGCACCTGCAACACCAGGTCAGAGACGTTGGACAGCGAGATCAGGTTAATTCCCATTCTGACAGCGCGCGACTGGCCGATGAGAGCGGAGACTCCCGCTGATTCGGATCGGGAGCCTCCGCCACCTATTACTCCTCTACCTCCTTCTCCTCTACCTCCTTGCACTTAGAGCAGTGTTTTGTGCACCCGGACGATCGCTCGCCCACTCCGAACCAGAAGCCCGCCACCAGTATCTCTATGGTGATGGCCGCGCCGAACGCTCCCGCGCCATAAAGGAATGCCGCTGGCAAAGAATTTCCGTCGAGGGCGGCCAGGACTCCACCAATAAGGCCGATGACGATCGCCGCCATGCACGCGAACAGAATGATCAGGAGTTTGTGAATTGCCTCATTACTCATGAGGACGACTTCCCGGTAGCGGAGAAGCCGCCCGCAGCGAGCGGACCTGCTCGATTACCGCTTCATAGCTACCTCAGAAGCAGTAGATTTCACGGGTCGGCTCCTCCTGGTGAAATTGGGACAGGTCTTCGTATCTCTTCCGAGTCGAATACCTTGAACCTTGACGCGCGAGATGGAAGCACGTCGCGCGCAGAGCCCGGGCGAGCGCGCGCGATGCAGACGCGATGGCCAGCAGGATGCAGCTGGCGGCGCGTAGTCGCGAGATATGTGGCGGCATCGTGGGCTGCAAGGTTTCGCTGCCAAACCTCAACAGATTCACGACGTACCTCGCCAGCCAGCGCGCCGGCGACCTGTGCTCCCATGGTGAGCAAGCGCTGCAGCAGTGCGCGAACGGCCAAACGAGGCTGTAGCCACGCAATCAGCTTCCCACGGGACCGTCGATGCCTGCAAATTGCGCACTACGGATGATAATCTGACAAACTCTAACTCTGGTTCCAAATTCGGTCAGACTGACTGGAGCTGCGGGATCTTCTAAGCGGCTTGGCTGGTGAGGAGGTCCCCGCTTGCCCTCATCAGCTGAGAGCCCGTCACTTGATCTACTTCAGGGGGAAGTGGCCGCTTTGGGGCGGACATCTTGCTCTTAATGGCCGGTGCCTGGCTTCCACGAGCACGTTCGGGCATTACGGCGCTAATGCAATCAGCGGCCGGCCCTTGACCCGCTGTGCTCTGGCTTCAGGTTCGCGGCTGCGAGGACGGCATCCACGAGAATGGGCACGAGCGGAAGGTGCTCGTGCGGTCTCCTGCGCTCTCGGGTTGCTAACACGGATGCTTCGCCGCCGCCGACCTCCTACGCCGGTTCTTCCCAGATCTGCGGGTCCGGGTGGTGAACGTCGTCGACCTGATGCGCCTGCAGCCCGTCGAAGAGCATCCGCACGGGCTCTCCGGATTAGAAGGGCGCAACCGGGAGGGATGCTCGCGACGCCGCTCTGCGGGCCTTCAAGGAGTCCTGAGCGCTGGTGTGTCGATGACCGAGCCGACGACGCGGAAAATCCGATCGCCGTGTGGGGCGGTCATGTGTCCATAATGCTGCGGGCTCGGCTGATGCCGCTGGTTTGACCCGGGAGGCGGACATGGATGGCACGGATCTGCGGGAGCGCTTCGCCCAGGACGGGTTCGTACGGCTCGCGGGCGGCTTTCCGGCCGGGACGGCGGAGTCGATGGCCGGCGCGGTCTGGGCCGAGTTGGAGCGCCGGCACGGCATCGAGCGGGAGCGGCGGTCCACGTGGACCGTGGCCGATCCCCGCGGCCTGGGCGCGTTGCGCAAGCGGGGCGTCTTCGACGCCATGGCCACTGCCGAGGTGACGGCCGCGATCGGGCAGTTGCTGGGATATCCCTCGTGGCCCCGGCCGGGCGCCTGGGGCGTGCCGCTGGTGACCTTCCCGACACCGGGGTCCTGGGACGTGCCGTCCAGCGGCTGGCACCTCGATTACCCGGCGCGGTCAGCCCTGACGCTGAAGTGGCTGGGCTACCTCGCGCCGGTGGGCGAGCGCGGCGGCGGCACGGTCGTGCTGGCCGGCTCGCACTGGCTGGTCGAGCGGTTCCTGGACGATGCCGACCCGGCTGATCCAGGCCGCTCGCCCGCGGTACGTGACGCGGTCTTCGGATCCGATCCCTGGCTGCGGGACCTCCTGCGCCCAGGAGGGTCCGGCGGGCGCGTCGAGCGGTTGACGCGGGGGACGACGATCGCCGGTGTCCCGGTCCGCGTAGTGGAGCTGACCGGGCGGCCCGGCGACGTGGTCTTCTTGCACCCGCACCTGTTCCACGCCCCGGCCGCCAACCGTTCGGCGGCCCCCCGCCTCATGATCACCGGCGGCCTCGACGGCTAACGCCCTCCCGCCACCGCGCGTGGGCGAGGCTCGTGTCAAGGGCGCAAGTGACCTGGCTTGGCCGGTGGGCGGCCCAGCACCTTCGATTCACGCGGTTACAAGGACCGCAACGTGGTCGAGCGCCGCATCAGCAAACTCAAGCAGTTTTGAGCGGTCGCCACCCGCCATGACAAGAGAGCCTTCGTCTACGAAGGCCCCCGGGACGTCGCCTCCCTCAAGAGCTGGCTCCGCGACCTCACCAAGGCTCCACCGGCCACGACCTAGTACCCGTTTCTGCGGCGCGGCGCCCGAGCCCGGGGAGCCTTTTGAACGCCTCCTTGAGGGTTTGTGGCGCAGTGGGCAATGACGTGCAGATGCGCGTCTGGCGCGACGACCTCGTCTTTGAGTGGCTCTGGCGGCCAGGTGCCGCGGAGTGCCATCGGGAATCGAAGACGTACACCCGATAGAACTGATGTGATGGACCTGTCCCGGCATGCCAAGATGGGCAGGTCACCAGCACCAACGGCGGCACGGCGCCTGGTGATCGCGCTGACCGCCCTCCACGCGCTCCCCGGGCACGATATCGTCGTCCCGCGCACCTCGACCTGTCCCGCCGCGTCCTCGAAATGCGCCGCGGCACACGTCGCCACACCTCTACCTGGAGAACCTCACCCACGAACTCGTCGCTGACTGGATGACCTACCGCCACCCACCAATGGCCCACCTCCACCAACCCCCAACGGCTGATCAGCCCGAAGCCCGCGCACGATCCCGATCACCCACTCGTCAGCAACGGTCTCCTAGGCCAAGCCCTCCCCATGGGCCTCACTCTGAGCGAGCTGCGCCAGGACCGCATCCTCAACGAGGCCGCCGAGACCGCAGACCCGCTGCACCTGATGTGCCTGTTCGGCATCACCCGCCTGACCGCGATGCGCTACGTCACCGCCGCGCCCCCAGAACGAACCGCGAAACTCCCCCGATAGCCAGGACGCCTTGGGCCCAATGATGTTCTCAGCGCCGGATGCCGACCGGACAAGGCCAGCGTCAAGAAAGCCCTTGAGCGCGGCAACTTCGTCAGTGCCGTGCGCGGAGTCAATGTCGGCCGAGCGCCCGGTCCCCAGTCTCGCGTAGCGAACTATCAGACCGCTGCGGCAAGGGTCTCAACCTCGACGCTTCCGCACTGACCGCAGTGCTAACCAGGCCGGCTTGAGCGCGAAGCCGCATCAAATCGAGCTTTCCCAGCGCGCCAACCTGCGCTTGCGAATTGCGCCAGACGGTGCCGGTGCCGCGAACGTCGTTGTAGCCGTATCTGACCTGGATCACAGTGACAACGGCGACGGAGCCGCGCGCCGATCGGATACACACCCTCTGTCCCCGCCCTCCGTAGACCGTCAGCCTCGGTGTCCCATTGGCTTGCGCGACCTGATCACAACGCGCCGCCGTTGGTGTCCCGGACTCCGAATACAAGGCGATCCGCGCGCCTCCCACACCATCCAGCGTCGGCGGCGACTGAAGATAATTGAAGTAGACATCACCACCAGGCTGGCTGTCAGTGGGGACGCCGGAATCCAAGTCCTTGGGGGTCTCACCGAAGACTAACTCTCCATTATAAGAGAGGCGGAAGCTGCCCGTAAGCGTCTTACCGCCATTCTTATTGCTATCCTCTTCATTGCCGCCCGTGAAAACCCAACCAAGCAGTCCGCTAGCTGCCGCAAGAACACACGTCACCACCAAAGCACCGACCACCTGGTGATTCGTGAGATCCCAGACCATCCGCGAAAGGGTTCGCTCTGATCCGGGCTCAGAAGAGGGTTGCTCATTCGCGGGTCCCTGGCGTTCAGCGGTGTCGGTCACGGCTCTAGGCATACCAGCACGCCCCAATGAAAGGGGGATTACTGCGGCAACTGGCATACCTCAAGGCACGTGCTCGACAACCCATAACGACCCAGTCAGGCCCCAGGCCAGACCATGACAGCACCGGGAAGCGATCTATCCCGTTCCTGGAAACGATCTCCTCAACCGTTCAAGCGCCCAGGTCAGCCCCCTCGTGACACCCCGGTTCATCTTGGTGCCGCCGCTGCGCGAGCTGCTGGAGGCGGCGGTCCGGACGGGGCGGCGGCTCGGGGTGCCGTGGATGGCGCTGGCGCCAGTCTGGGCTGGCCGGCATCTACGATCCGGCCGGGGTGGGCGCGACGCCAAGACGGCGGATGGCGGCGCCTCGAGGACGCCTACCTCGCGCTCACCGCCCGATAAACCTTCCGGGTCGGCGAAACCAGCTCGCCAGGCCACCGCAGGTACTCGGCCATCCGGGTGCGGGATGTCCGGGGCGGGTTCGTGCGGCACTTCCCCGGCGGCGGGGGCGGTCATGCCGCACCTCCTTCGGTCACCGCGAGGTCCGGCGCGGGCGGTGTCGGCTGGGACCTGGCCCTGCACGGCCTGGCCCGCTACTTGGCCACCGGCACCTTGCTGGACCCCGCCCAGGAAGCCACATGGCCCGCCTCCGACGAGGGCAAACAGTTCATTGCGCTGAGCAGCGACGCCTGGCGGGCGGCAACCGTCGCGGCTCGGGACGGACCCAACAGCCGCCAGGGGCGCCGCCGACCGCACCACCACCTTCTACACCAGCGGCCAGATGACGACCGGATCGCTCGAACCCGCCCCACTCCAAGCCGCCCGACCGCCAACCCTCTCCCAGCGCCGCCGAAGCCGACGACCTCGGTCCCTGGTGACGTCGCTGAACGGCACCTGAGTCAGGTCGAGGACCAGGTTCGGGTGGCCGTCCTGGGCGACGGTGGTGGCGTGCGCGACCAGGGTTTGGCTGGTGCGTACCCCGCACATCCTGCGCCGATCCCCATCCGATCGTCCGCACCCCGGTCAGTAACCCCAATCGGCGAACCCCGCGGAATGACCAACGTGCTGTCGGGTAACCCACGCCCCATCGGCGACTCAAGCCACCGGAAGGAAACCGGCGGCGGGGGAGTAGCACCATGGCGGAATCCGGGCAATCACACCCTGATCCTCAACTACGACTTCGAGCCTGCACCCGTCGGCACGGCCCCACGATGATCATAGAAGTCGACGGCGAGATCGACCACGCCACCGCCGACCTGCTCCGCGAGCACGTCATCACCGCCGCCTTGGCGATCAGTCCACCCCATGTGGTGCTGGATTTCGATCAAGTCACCTTCTGTGATTCCTCCGGCCTGGGCGCTCTTATCGCGATCTGGAAAGCGGTCCGAGCACACCACGGCGACCTGGTCGTGGCCCGCCCACCAGGCGTCTGCCGCCGCATCCTGGAACGCACCGGACTAGACCGTCACATCACCATCCATCCCACCCTGGAAGGCGCCCTCCGCCACGCCTGACCGCCCCGATCACTCGACGTCCCGCATGGCGCTCGCCACGGTCGAGGTTCGGGAACCTGCTCCAACCAAGGGATAGGCCCCAGAGGGCGGGCTTCTCAATATTGGCTTGTCTACCCGCGTGAACGTTCCGGATGACCTCTGGTGTTAGCTGCCTTGCCCGCAGGCCGTGACGTGTGACCTTCGCACGTCGCTGTAACAATGCGTGGTGATCTTGCCGCCGCTCCGGACGCTGGCTGCCGTTGCCGCATCAGGCGTCTACCGGCCTGGTCTGGAGCCGGGATCGGACTATCCTCGCTGGCCAGCGCGTTTCCAGTTCATCCGGCCGGTGAGCGGCCGGGTGTCCGGACGGAGGTGACCGGAGTGACCGATGACGCCGGAAGGCGACCGCCGACCGCCCCCGTCGAGCCGCCGAGGGTGCATACCGAGCCCCATCCGGACGGGCGCGTGCTCATGGTGCGCGTCGGCGGCGAGATCGACTACGCGACCGGCGGTCTGCTGCGCGAGCGGGTGATCTCGGCGGCGGGGCAGGCCAGCCCGCCCCGGCTGGTGCTGGACTTGGACGGGGTGACCTTCTGCGACGCCTCCGGGCTGGGCGCCCTGGTGGCGATCCGGAACGCGGTCCGCGCCCGCCACGGCGACCTGGCCATCGCCCGGCCATCGGCAATGTGCCGCCGGGTTCTGCAGTGCACCGGCCTGGACCAGCACATCCACACCACCGCCACGGTCGACTGCGCCATCACCCACCTCACCCCCTGAACAAACCCACCACGCGAGCAACGACGCGGCGCCGTGCATGTCGACGCTCGGCACTAGAAACCGCCTCACTCGGCCCTCGAAAACCTGTAGTGATCGCGGTAGATATTTGCGGCGATGGGAGGTAGTGTTCCTGTCATCGACGAGGAACAAGTCCATGAGACGTGGCAGATGACGAACTGCCCGGTGAAGTGGATGGCGCAGGCAGGGCGTGCCGGGGTCAACGCAGCGCAAGGGACTCCGGCAGCCGGTCGCGCGCCCGGCGGTCAACGGGCCGCCGGTAGCACGAAGGCAAGTGAAGGAAAGCACGCAGGTAGGAGAACACGGAAGGAGGGTTTCGGCGCCATCGGGATCGCCCGCAGCGGGCTCCAGTCACGCCGCGCGGGTACCGCAGCCACAGATTCGACCGTGGCCCGCGGTCACGCATCCGCGATCCCCGCGCCCCGCCCCGGGCGGTCGGCGCGCACGGCAACCGGCCTTCGTGCCGGACAGATGGTGTTGTACCTCACGGCCCCGGCGCCCGCGGTTTGGCGCCGGGGCCCCGTCACGTTCCCACCTCGAACGTCAGGCCCCGAACACCAGGCCCGGAAACGGGCATAGCGCAGTACGGAAGGTGCTGTGAACCCAACCCGGCCGGCCCAGACCGACAGCCACACCGAAAACCAGGACCCGCAGCCCACGCCAACCGGCGCAGTGCCAAGCACCACCAGCGGTGCCGGGGCCACGCCCGACAACGCCCGCGGCGCCGCCCCGGACGACGAGTTTGACCACGATCTGGAAGACAAGCTGGACGACGAGGACTACCCCGCCTACAGCATGGGCCGCGCCGCCGACATCCTCGGCGTCACCCCCGCGTTCCTGCGCAGCCTGGACACCGCCAGACTGTTCGTCCCGCAACGCTCGTCCGGCGGCCACCGCCGCTACTCCCGCTACCAGCTGCGCCTGGCCCAACGCGCCCGCGACCTGGTCAACCAGGGCACCGCCCTGGACGCCGCCTGCCGCATCCTCATCCTGGAAGACCAACTCGCCGAGGCGCAACGCATCAACGCCCAACTCCAGCAGCGCCGCGACCCACCACCTGCCTGACACGCCCCCAAACAGCGGCAGAGTATTCGGCCGTCGTCGTCACGTGGACGCGCTGTCGTTTGTCTACGCACCGCCGGGCGCCCCGGGTACCGGGCCGTTCTTGTCGGGAGCACGTCCGCAGGAGCACGCGGTGTCGTGCTTTCACGTGCGCTGGTACGTCGTGACGACGGTCTTCCTGGCCTTCGACATGGAGATGGTCTTCAGGTATCCGTGGGCGGTGGTGGTTGCCTCGGTCGGGACGAAGGCCGTCGTCGAGATGTTCGCGTTCCTCGCGCTGCTCGTCGTCGGGGTCGTCTACGCATGGCGTGAGGGGGCCTTCCGATGGGCCCGCCTCTTCCGCTTCGCTCACGCGCATCCCCGCGCCTTCGTGGTCACGGCCCCCGGTGCGACGCGGACCAGGCTGTTCGTCGAGGTCGAGCTGCGGCGGCGCGGTGGGTGTCCGGTCCCGTCGCCCGCGGCGGCGTCGATGCTCGTGGTGTGCGGGCGTCCCGGCGCGGATCTGACGGCGGCGGTGGACGCGGTCTGGGAGGACGTGCCGGGGCCGCGTTCGCTCGTCCGGCTGGACGAGTCGGCGTCGGCCGAGGAGGTCCCGGCGGAGCTCGACCGCGCGACCCAGGAGCTGGCTGATGTCCCCGCGCAATGGGCGGACGCCGTCGCCCGCAAAGATCGCGGACCGTGGTCGCCCGCTGATGAGTCCGGTGGGATGGGTGAGCACGACGATCACATGTCTAGCCATGAGCACCACCATGCGGCTCTGTCCGAGTACGACCACGGCGACGGGCCCGACGAGATGCACCACGGAGACGGCCACGCAGGCCATGAGGCCGGACATGGTCAGGCCGACGACTCTGATCACGATGGGCATGAGGAAGGCCCGTCCGCCGAAGAGGGTGATCACGCGCTGGAGCCTCTTCCATGGTTTGGCTTTGAGCTCCTGCAAGGCGCTGTCGCTGGAAATGGCGAGCAAGCCCGTCACGATCACCAGCGCGGTGAGGCCGACCCAGTTTCCCAGGCCGAAACTACTGCCCTTGGGCGTGCCATAGGCGTAGAAGAAGTAGGTGCCGTAGTAGTTGAAGAGCTCGCTCGCGTTTCCGTGGACCTTGAGCCCGATGGCCACGTGGACGATGCTGAGAATGGCCGTCCATGTCCCCGTGTCCCGTGCCAGCGAGGTTGAGACGGGATTCCGCCTGACGCAGTGGAACAGCAGGGCCGCGGCGACCAGCAGGACGCCTGGCCACGTCAGTGCATGAGCAGGGGGTCGGGACTCGTCGAAGGAGCCGGCCAACCCGCCGTCGATAAGGTGCGAGTGCTGGCCCGGATGGTCGAGGACGCCGAGCTCCCGCAGTGGCCAGGGTCCAGGGCGTCATCTAGGGGTGATCGCGTTCGCTCAACCGGTCAGTCCGGCAAAGGAAGCATGGGGGTGCTGGGCGAAGTCGTCCGGGTGGTCCCCAACGCGTCCACGAGCAGATCCAGGAGGCGTCCCGGGGGTGCGTATCCGTCGGCCTGGGCGATGAGATAGTCGCGGGCACGGTGCTTGCGGGCCTGGGCGGTACGAGCGGTCCGGTAGGCGGGGTCGGCGGTGATGCGCTGTACCAAGTCGGGGAGGCGTTGCTCAGCGTCGGCGTAGTGACGCTGTTCCTCGACCATCGCCTGCTTGATTGCGCGGTCGGTTGCTCGCCACTGCACGCCCCGCGAATGTTCACCATTGAGTGTGCCGTCTTGCTCGGCTGTGGCGTAGTGGAGCTGGGCCGCGCGACGGCGGCCTTGTTCGCTGTTGGCGGCGCGGAACTCTGGGAGCGCTACCAGTTCTGCGGTCAGGCGGTCGACCAGGGCCTTCTCCTCGGCCTCCGATAGTTCCTGCCCGGGCTCCTCGTCGGAGGGAGTGAACGCGGCCAGTTCCTCTTCGAAGGCGTCGAACCATGGGGCTTGGACGCGCCAGCGGTGAACAACGCCCTGAAGGACGAACGCGGCTTCCAGGCGGATCGGTCGTCCCGTGTACTGGGCGGCCTTGGCGAGCAGCGCCGACGCTTGGCGGCGGGTGTCGTCGTCGGCCTCCATATCGGCGGCCACCGCGTCGAGTTCGGAGAACTCCTCGGGGTCGAAGGGTTCAGACTCTAGGTAGACGAGGTGTTGGTCGGCGGCCACGACCAGGTCCAGGAACGCGTCCACGGGCAGGTCCTCGGGCTCCAGGTGGACGGTGGGGCCGCTGGTGGTAGGTGTGGCCGGGATCAGCCTCAGGCCACGCTCGATGGCCAATTTCGCGATCCGTTCGGCCAGCACTGCCAACTCGGCTGCTGCTGCTGAGGGTGTCATCTGCTGCCTACCTTCTTCGGTGAGGACGTGGATGACTACGGACGGTAGTGGCCCAGTCTGACAAACAAGCATGGCTCAGCGTGTTGGAACCATGTCGGCTGACGTGTACAAGGGCGTGTTCCGTGGGTCTTATCTGCACCGAGGATCGCGGTAGTAGGACAACAGATCTGCGGGACGTGTCCAAGCTCGGTGGTCCGGGCTCACCGCCGCTGCTGGCGGCGTTTCAAGGTGCGTTCGTAGTCCTGGAAGCGGGCCTTGGCGATCCGTGAGCGGTCGAAGTCGCGCAGCACCAAGCCCTCCGGACGGCGGCCCGCCGTCTCATCCAGACCCGCCTGGGACTCGGGAAGGCGCTCGGCCAGGAAGGCCGCCATGCCCTCCACGTCCTTCGGCGTCTCCTCACCGCTGACCACGCTCAGGTACGGCACCCGGGGGACGTTCAAGCGCTCCGCGACCGACTGCAGGGTACCGACGTCGAGGAACTCCTGCCCGCCGTCGTCACGCCACGAGGAGATGCGGTGGCGCTCCCAGTCCAGGATTTCCATCTCCGCCGAGTTGAGGTCGAACAGCCGGTAACCCACCGCACCCTTCGTGCTGTACTGCTTGGCCTGCGCGCCGATCCTGCCGCCATAGACCTCCAAGTACAGCGTGACGATCGGCCGCTGGAAGTCGGAGTGGTGGCCGTCCACCAGGCGCTCCGCCAGCGGCTTCAGCGCCTGCACAATGCCCAGCGCAGGGTTACCGACACGGTCACCCCGGGCGTACAGCAGCTCCTCGCGGGAGCCGATGAAGTAGTCGGCCGAGCCGGGAAGCAGGACGATCCTGCCGTTCGTACCATCGATCTTCTCCGTCAGGTACGTCGGACCGTCCCAGCCATCGAACGTCGTCAGCTCCTCGGTCAGCGCCCCACGCTCCCCGAGGGCGTGGTAGGTGAGGATCGAGGGGTACTTCGTCACCGAGTTCAGCGCGTCGAACTTGCCCATGTCGAACATCCGGCCATTTTCGAGCACGCCCATGCGAAAACCGAGCCATTTTTGGAGCACAGGTTTTGGAAGTACAGGGTGGCTACTGGTGTGCCGTCCCAACCGAGGTGGCTATGCGCTCCCTTGGAGGGTTGCAGCCCCAGCCTGGCCCAAGGGCTATCCGTGATCATGTTGGTCGCGGAGCCAGATGCGGATCGAGGCGATGTCAATGGTGCCCTGGTAGATGCGCTGTATCGTGCACGCTCGGCTGGCCAGAGAGGGCTATAGGAGGTGGCGCAGGGCGCATGCGGCCTTTTCGACGGCCTCGGTGAGGGCGTGCGTATGGTCCTGTGAGAGGTTCCCGGCGCCGAGCCCTGATGCAGTCAGGACTGCCTGAAGCCTATTTCGGTGATCGCTGCTCAGGTTAGCGCTTGTGAGGGGATGGTTCAGGACGTCGCGGGCGGCGTAGGCGTCCAGTGCGGCCACGTCGGCGAGGGCCTTCGGCAGGATGCGGTGAGCGTTGGTGTGGTCGCGGGCTAGTTCGAGCGCGGTTAGTCCGACTCGTGCTTGGAATACGGCTGTGCTGGGGTCGCGCGGTGCGGTCAGGTTGAGCGTCTCCCGCATTGCGAGATCCAGCTCGGTCTCGGGCGCTGACGTGTGAGGGGCGCTGCAGGAGACCCGTAGGAGGGCCGCGATGGTGTTCTCCCAGGGTTCTGCAGGGGTGGCGGAGTCGATTGTGTCGCGGGCTTGCTGGTCGAGGCCGCGTTCCATTAGTGCCATGATCTGGATTTGGCGGCCGTCGAGGAGGCGTTGGCCGATGCCGCGGTGTGCGGCTAGGGCTTCGGCGGCTTCGGTCCAGCGGCCGATGCGTGCCAGCGCCCTGGCGCCGTCGACGAGAAGGGTGATCCACAGTTCCTCGCAGACTCTTCGATGGTCGGCTTCTGTGCTGGTCAATGAGGCGAGGTCGATGGTGTTGCCGTGGATCTCGGCTGTGTTGCGTTTCTGGGCGGCGCGGTACAGCCGGGTGAGCACGTCGTAGGCGGCTTCACCGTCGCCTTGGCGAGTCAAGAGCCGGGAGATGTTAATCAGGGGCATGAGTGCCATCACGGCGATGTCCCCGGTGAGGTGTCCAGCGTCGGCGAAGACCTCGTGCTGTTTTCGGCACAGGCCGGTGGCCAGGTCGGGCATGCCGATGTCGGAGGCGATCAGGGCAGCGTAGTTGAGGACCGCGCTAGCGCGGGCCACTAGGTCGTGGTGGTCCGCGCTGGCGGGCGCGACCGTGAGCCCGTTCAGGTGGGCGATGCGCTCGTCCAGCGGTAAGGCCGGTGCCTTGGGGCGGCGGACCAGCGGGATGCGGCTGGCTATCGCGGGAACCATCGGTTCAGCTCCTGCGGGGCCAGTCGAGGACGAGACGGCTGTGGGGCTTGTCGATGATGAAGCGCGGTTCGGTGGCCGTGAGCTGGTCGCGGGCGTTGCCGACGGCCATGTGGAAGGTGGGTGCGGGGGCGGAGTTGCCCCAGCCTTGGTCCCATTCGCGGATTTCGGTGGTGACCTGGTCGGCGAGGTCGGTGGCTCGGGAGCCGTGGCCGATGGCGCCGATCTCCCAGAATCGTCCGTGGTCGTCTGCGCCTTCGCGGACGGTCAGGTAGGCCAGGGTGTCGCCGTCGAGTGCGGCCATGGAGCCCCAGCCGAAGTGCGGGGTGAAGCCGGGGCGGGAGCCGGGCATGCGGGATAGGCCGTTGGGGAGTACCGACGCCAGGTACAGGTAGAGCCATTGCCAGGGGTCGCCCTGGCGGAACTTCACGCCGGAGTAGACCTTGGTCTGCTCGTGGTCGAGGGCGGTGCGGAGCGCTTCGCGGTCGATGTTCTGTTCGCTGAAGGTCTCTAGGCGGACGTTGCCTTCCCCGGCCATGGGGACGGGGGTGTAGATGTCGTCGCAGACGCCCTTGCGCAGCGGGACGAAGGTGGCCATCTCGCAGGAGACGGTCGCCCAGGTGTTGTCGCGGGTGCGTTCGAAGGCGAAGGACCGCGAGATGCTGCCGCGGATGCGCATCGGGAGGATCAAGCGTCCGGTGGGGGTGAGCTGGTCGAGGATCTTCACGGGCACGTCGCCGGCGCCGACGGTGAACTGGATGCGGTCGAAGGGGGCGTGCTCGGGAAGTCCGGCGGCGCCGTCGGCCAGCACGACGGTGACGTTGGATGCCCCGGCCTGGGTGAGGTTGCTTCGGGCGCGGTCGATGAGGTCGTGGTCGACGTCCACGGTCCACACGTGGCCGCCGGGCGCGACGAGCCGGCCGAGGAGGGCCGCGTTGTAGCCGGTGGCCGCGCCCGCTTCGAGGACCTTGTGGCCGGGGCGGGTGTCCAGTTGCTCCAGTTGGGTGGCCACGATCGAGGGCGCGGAGATGCAGGAGATCATCTCGCCGGCCTCGTCGTGCTTGATGGGGATGGCGTCTTCGGCGTACGCGGTCGGTGCGTTGATGCCGGGCAGGAAGCGGTGGCGCTCGGTGTCCCCGAAGGCGGCGATAACCTCGGGGGTGCGTAGGTGACCGCTGTGGATGAGGCGGTTCACGAGGGCTTCGCGCAGGTCAGCAGGGTCGGCGGGGGTCAGGGTCTTCTCCATTCGGGTGAGGCTAGGGGCCGTGGAGGTGTCCTGCTGGGCGGACACGGCGGGGTGCTCTGCTTCGGCGAAGGCGATGTGGTGTCCGAGCCAGGCGGTGGCGGCCTGCTGGTGTGCGGGTACTGCGGCGCGGTTGAAGGCGAAGATCGCGTGATGGGCCAGGATCGCGCGCAGGCCTCGGGTCAGGCGCCCGGTGGCGTCCTGCTGCCTCAGCTGGTGACCGGCGTTCTCGAACGCGGCGACGCGTTCGGCCCAGCCGGGCTCGGCGTTTGGTCGCTGGGCGGCGTCGGCGGTTGTCAGTCGGCGTATGGCTGCGATGGCCCGGTCGCGGCCGGGGCCGGTGGGCGGGGTGACGGGCGGGCGCAGGGCGCCGATCTTCGCCCACACGTCTCCGGTCTCGAACGGGTCCAGCCCGGCCGCCCGGATCATGGCCGACAGCAGCAGGACGCAGCGTTCTCTGGCGTGGGGGCTGCCGGTCTCGGCCAGCGCGGCGGGGCTGTCGGCGCAGAACACTTCATGTGCGATGTCCATGCCTTCGGGTCCGCCGAAGGCTTCGGTCTCCGGCTCATAGACGCTGCCGGTCCAGCCGCTGGCCCGCTGGTCGGCGACCAGACTGTCGAGCAGGTCGGCTACGGGCCGCTGGGTGCGCAGCCGCAGCTCGCCGCCTTTGCGCAGGAAGTGGAACCGCTGGTCCTTCAGGCCGCGCGAGAGCTGCTGGGCGGCTTGTGGGCTGATCCCGGTGCCGCCGGGGAAGGTCATGGTGGCGTGCCACCAGCCGGTCTCGGCCGCTTTCGGAAGGACCTCGTCGTCGATGTTCATGGTCGTGCTCGCTCCTTGTCCGCGAGGGCTGGCCGGGTGGGTCAGGTGATCAGCAGGGCGCGGGTCCAGTTGGTGGTGTTGGTGCCGTCCAGGGCCAGCTGGGCACCAGTGCGGCCTTCCATGAATCCGGGGGTGGGCAGCCGTTCCAGGTCGGTGGTCAGGCGCCTGGTCAGGTCGTCGATCAGCGAGGTGAACCGGCTTGCGGCGCTGGTGTCGGCGGCGACGGCGCGGGTGACGGTCAGAAGACCGGCCCAGCCGTGGCAGAGCGAGGCGTCGGTGATCCGGTCGAGGAGGCCGGGGTCGGACAGCGTGCGCGCGATCGTGTTCTCGGCCGCGCGTTGACGCGCGGCATCGCCCAGGGCGATGGCGGCGAGCTGCTGGGCGCGGGCGACGCCGATCTGGCCGTAGCACCAGGACGGGCGTGCGGGCACGGACGCGGGCGGGTCGAGGGCCGACACCTGGTCGCGGGTGATCCAGTAGCAGCCGCCGTAGGTGTCCAACCAGCGCGCGTACGTGGCGATGGCGTCTAGCTGGCCCGGCACCGTGATGTCGTGCTGGGCGGCGAGAGCCAGCATCGCGAGGGGGCCGGCGATGCCGTGGGCGACGCCGTTGTTGCCGTGTCCGCCGTCCATCTCTTCTTCGGCGGGTCCGGTGGTGGACCACCATCCCGGCAGGTCCCGGCCGTCGGCGTGGACCGGGCGTGACAGGGAGACCAGATAGGCCAGCACCTCCTTCAGCAAGGGTGAAGCGGTACCGCGTGCCAGGAGAAGAGCGCCGAGCCCGGTCAGGCCCTGGATGAGGTCGAACTCCGCCAGACGCGGCAGGACGCCTTGTTCCTGCCGCCGGTGCGCGGCGGTGAGCCGTGCGGCCACGACCCGGTCGGCAGCCTCGCGCACTTCGCGGCTGGTGTGTCCGGCGCGGCTCAGCACGAACTCCAGCGCCGGGGCGCCGTGGAACAACGAGGCGTTGCTGCCGGTGCTGACGCCGCCCTGGACCGCGCGGGTCAGGTGGCTTCGCGCGGCGGCCAGGTCGCCGTGCTCGATGGGCAGTAGCGCCATCCCCAGGTCGGCTTGGGCCAGGTCCTGCGTCCTGGGCAGGGGTGGCGCCGTCATGAGCGTGCCTTGAGGGGGACGACGAGGCTGTGGGCTCGCCCGCCGAGCCAGCCGTCGGCATCCGGTGGCGGCGCGTCGTGCAGCACCGCGACGCTCTTCGGGCTGGCATCGAGATAGGCCCGCAGCAGGTCCAGGTGCACGTCGTGGCGCAGATCGAGGGGGAGTTGCTGGTCGTCCTCGGTTAGGAGAACCCGCTCGGGCACACCGGACCGTGCCCTCCACGTGTGCAGTTGCTCGGCCCATTCATCCAGCGTCGCGGTGCGATGGGGCAGGTACCGGGCCGGGAGTTTCCATCGCGCGGGCACCAAGATCGAACGCCGGTAGTGCAGGGCGGGGGTGAACGGCAAGGTCCAGGCCACGCCCCAGTCGAACCAGGTCACTTGCGCTGTTGAGGCTCGGCTGATCTCGGCCAGGAACCGCGCCAGGGGTGGGGTGTGGTTGTTCCACAGGAAGTTGATCGCGGTTGGGGCGAGCAGTTCCAGGCGCGTGCCAGTGGCGGCCTCGGCGAGGTAGAGGCGCCCGTCGCGGATGCCGACGGTCAGATCGCGTGGGAACAGCACCTCGTGGCCACGCTGCCGGAACTCGCCGACGCTGACCAGCCGGGGCAGTGCCTGCGGGGCACGGGTGAGCAGGTCGGCCGGGACGCGGGCGGCATGGAAGGACAGCTGGGCAAGCTCCGCGTCGGGCTCGACGGTGGGGAGATCGGCATAGGAGGCGGCGGCGTCGGGGAACAGGTGCCAGAATCGGCCGGTCATCGAGCCGGCCGCGCGGGAGACGGTGGAGATCCGAAGACGGAAGTCCCCGCGGTCGATCGCCCGGGTCGAGCGGGCTTCGACCCCGACGCATACTTCGATGTGGGGCGGGACGAGCGCGGGTTTGCCTGCCGCGGTCTCCAGCTGCTCGATCATCGCCTCCGACAAGACCACCGATCTGTTGCCTTCGAGGGCCGCGGTACCGGCCAGTTCCAGCAGGAGCCGGTCCCGGTGGGTCATCGCGCGCGGCGGCTCGGACACGTGGCCGAAACCGTCCGGGAAGCCCAGGCCCCGCTCGGTGTCGATCAGCAGCTCCAACGGCATCTCGGCGCCTTCGCCGTAGCGATCGGTGAACTGCTCGGCGTAGCGGCGCCAGGCCGGGATCCCCGCCCGATGGGCGGCGAGCCGGGTCAGGGCCGTCGCGGCCGTATCCGCTTCCGTCAGGATCGACGTGGGCAACCGTACCGTGGCGTCCAGCCGCAGATCTGACGCCGCCTGGCGGCTGCGGAGCTGCCCGCGCAGCGCGGGCGGCAGCACTCCGGTGGGGTCGACGACGGTGGCGGGCGCGCGAAGTGAGGATCGCAGTAGCCGCACCCGCAACAGCTCCGCGAGCAGCCGTGCCCGGAGGTTTTCGGTCGTGTTCGGGAACTCGGCGGCGAGTTTGTCCACTAGGGCCGCGTATCGGATCGGGGCGCGGGCCGCGTCGAGCACTAGCGCGACTGCGGGTGTCAGCGCGACCGAGAACTCCGCCGCGCCCTCGGCTGGGATGTCGACGCGTCCGCTTTGCTGACTCGCGAGGTTGTTGACGCACACGTCCACGTCGGCCATCTGCTCCTTGTCGGTCTCCCAGGCACTGATCGCCTCGTCGAGCGCCACCGGGTCCGGCCGGGTGACGACCCGGTGTCTGTCTCCGAACCGCGCCTCGACCAGGTCGCCGAACTCGACTAGTGCGACGCCCGCGAACAGCCCGAACGGGGTGGAGCGACGCGAGTACCTGATCGCGTAACGGGCGGTGGCCAGGGCCGCCCGCCGCACCCGGTGTGCTTTCCGCGGCCGCCCATCCAGGATCGCTTGCACCTGGCGGTCCAGATCCGTGCTGGCGCTGGCGACCGCTTCGCGAAAGGCATCATCGGCCCACACCGCGGCCAGCCACGAACGCCACTGCTCGCTCGCAGCGGCATGCCCAGGCCAGGGCGGAAGGTCCGGGCCAGTGAGGTTCACCGCAGCTCGCAGCATCCCGTGGCCGATGCCCTGGTAGAGGCTGTGTCGTGGTCTGGTCATCACCCGCACTCCGTTTCTTGGCGGGCACGCGGCGGGCCGGACGGAACCGTCCGGCCCGCCCTGCCGGACTGACGGGGGCTACGAGGTGGTGCAGGCGCTCGGGCAGGAGCTGCCGCAGTTGTCGCCGGTGCTGCACATCAGCACCGCCTCGGTCGCCGGGGTGTTCTCGATGAAGGTGATGTCGAGGTGGAACGGGTCGTCGCTGTCGGCGACGTTGGTCGGCTGCGTGGGAGTAACCGGCTGTTCGGAGTGAACGGCGGTCATCCATACCTCCTTTGGTAATGACGGGCGGTGCGGGGTTCCGGGACCCGCTCGGGTCCTGGCGCTGTGGTGCTAGGTGACTGTGTCGGCTCGCATCGGCCCGGCAACCTGGGCGGATACCGGAAGGTCGTGGCGTGGTCATAGGGACGTCTCGCCTGAGGGTGGGCCGTGACGCTCGCCGCGTCACCGCCCAGCGGCGAGAGCGGCCCAGAGCCTGATCAGATGGTTCGTGCCGACCGTGCGAAGGCTTCGGCGCGAGACATCGGGCGCCTGAGCAGCGCTGGTGAGGACTGGCCGGTCGGGGCCGGATCAGTGTCGTGGACGATCATGTGCTCACCTCCAGGTCGGCTTTGACGACCCGCGCTGCCTCGGTCGCCTGGCCGGGGTTGAGCGCGTTGGTTGCGTCACCGATCGCCCTTCCGGCGGGCAACAGGTGCTGGAACTCCCAGGAGCGTCCGTGCCCGCCGGGAACGCACCCGACCTCCCGGACTCGGGACATCATGTGCGGTTTCCAGCAACGCAGCACCATGGGTGAACTGCCTGAGCGGGAATCGCTGTCGACAAGCCGGCTCTTCACGCCAAGGTCGTCCAGGTCTGCCGACAGCGCCAGGAGCCGGGTCCGCGCCTGGCGTAGGTGATCCCACCCGGGAGGCGGAGCGGTCGCGTCCGCTTGAGGAGTGTCGAGGGTGCGCGGGGTCGTGGTGCCGCGTGGGGTGTCGAAAGCCATGCGATCAGGCCGTTTCGGTGTCTGGGGCGGCGGAAGAGCGTTGGGCAGGACGGAATCCGAGGGGAAGCGGGAACTTCGGATCGCCCAGAGCGCGCCAGCACAGACGATCACCGGTGAACGCGGTGCGGGCATGCAGCCAGCGGCTGTTGTCCAGCAGGTAAGCCTGGCCCGCCCGAAGGTGGAGCGAGATCTGACGGCCGATCGCCGCAGCGTGCAGATGCTTCAGGTAGGGCTGAACCATCGGGCTGAAGCGGGCCAGGCCGTCCAATCGCAGGCGTATCGAGACGCGCCCGTCGGGGTGGCGGGTGAACACCTGGGTGGTGTGCCCGCCACCGGCACCGTCGCCGGCGCCGAAGAACGCGGTACGTGGCTCAGCCAGAACGTCGGCGGCCTCGCGCTGGCGCTCCACGAGGTCGGCGTACATCTGGCGGCCATCGGTCAGCCGGCAATCACCGCCGGTTTGGGCTTCTCTCGCGCACGCCAGGAGCATGAGCCGGGGCGGCACAACCATCCCGGATCGCTCGGTGTGCGGGGCGAGCTCGCCAGTACCGAGCCCGGCGAAGCCAGGCCGCGAGGTCGGTGGCCGTGCGCTGATCGTCGTCAGCTGATCGGGGTCACTGTCACGGTGCGCGGTGACCTCCATGACGCGTTCAGCCAGGGAGAGCACATCCGAACGACACGTCAGCCCATCAAGGACGATCAAGCCCGTCTCGCGCAGCCGCCGAGCGATGACCTGCGGCGTGCCGAAACTGACGGAATGAGGAGTGAGTACGTCCTCATCGAGGTCGTCGTCCGGTTCGTCCGCCTGGTCGTTGGCCAGGTCCTCGCCGAGGGCTGGGTGCATCGCGTGCCTCCTTTGCTGGATGGCCCGCTCTCACTGTTGGTCCAACGAGGTCGCCCGGTAAAGCGACAGATTGTCGACCCCGGCGCACCCGCCATGCCATGGCTGGCGCCGTCCCCGAGTGCTACGGTCCGGAAAACCCGGCCGACAGCCGCTCGCGCACCAACCTGCGCGAGGCGACCCGACTGGACTCCGACCAACGAGGACCGTCATGGCATACACGCCCCCGACCTGGCCCGTGTCCGTCAAAGGCGTTGCCCTCGACGCCCGTGACCGGGTGGCGCTGCTAAAGAACGAGCGCGATGAGTGGGAACTGCCCGGCGGTCGTCTGGAGCCCTCCGATCCCAGCCCCGAGGCAGCGGTCGAACGCGAGATCGCCGAAGAGACCGGCTGGGACGTCAAAGCCGGGCCGCTTCTGGACGTATGGATCTACCAGCCGCTCCCCGACACCATGCCCGAGCGCCGCGTCGTCATCGTCACCTACGGCTGCACGGTCCTGACACCGGACCGCCAGCCGATCGTGAGCACCGAGCATTCACGGCTGGGCCTGTTCACCGCCGACCAGGTGACGGAACTGCCGATGCCCGATGGGTACAAGCAATCCATCGCCGCTTGGCGCGAACGGAGGTGACCAGCCAGCCATGGCAGGCCACGACCAGGGCCTCCTCACACAGCGCCGTTCGTCGACCCACGCCATGTGGCGCTGGGCAACCCCACAGGCCCAGCGCATCGTAGCCACCGGCGACCTAGGCAAGATCCTCCGGTTCCACCGTGCCATCCACGGCATCAACCAGGCGACCCTGGGCGAGGACCTCGGCTACGACAAGACCTACATTTCGCTCCTCGAACTCGGCAAGCGCACGCTGGACGACGTGAACTCGCGGCGCAGGGTCGCTGACCATCTCCATCTGCCGCCGCACATCCTGGGCGTCACCGACCCCGCCGACACCGACCATCGGTCGATGCTCCAGTTCGGTGAATCCACCGTCCGGCTCGCCGAGATCGCCCGCCAGTCCGGCCACGCCACCGAGGCCGTCGCCGAGCTCTGGCCGCTGGTCGCCCGCCTTGAGGCCCGCGTCGAGGACGGCCGCGCCGAGCGGGAGGTCATGCACCTGCTGGCCCGTGCACGCGCTGGTCTGGGAGTCGCTCTCGGTAACGTCTTGCCTGAGGAGCGCTTAAGCACCGCGGCGCACTGGACCGCCAAGAGCCTGAACATCGCCCTGCAATTCGAAGACCCGCACTTCTCCTGCGATGTGCTGCGAATGCACGGCAACGAACTGCGCAAGGCACGCCTGCGCGGGGCCGCCGTTGCGCGCCTCCAGCACGCTCTGGCGCTGGCGCCAGGGCTCGACTCCCACGCAGCGACCCTTCCCCTGCTCGCTCGCGCGGCGGGCGCGCTCGGAGATGGAGCGCTGTTCGACACCGTCATTCGGCAAGCTGAGGCCCTGCTCGACCAGGCCGACCACACCTCGCTGTTCAACCCCTACGCCCTGCATGAGATCCGGCTCCGCGGGCTGGTCGCCACGGATCGAGCCGCTACCGCCATCAGACTCGCCGACGACCCACCAGCGGCGACCACCACCGTCGCCCCCCAGTGGCACGTCATCCAGTTCGTCACCATCGCCGGCGTCCGGCTCCGCGCAGGCGATCGGACCGGCTCTCGCGAATCCCTGGAGGCGGCCATCCGCGAAGCGAGCGCCCAGCGGCTCCCACACCAACTCCAGCGCATCTTGCGAACCGCGTCGGGACATCTGCCAGACATTCACGCCGATGCTGAACAGGCCCTCGACCGCCTCCGCCAGGAGATGGCCGCGTAACCACGTCGGAACTCACCGGCGGAACGCAGTGGCGCAAACAGATCCAGGTCAGGGGACTCGCGTGAACCGGTTCTCGTGACGGAGTCGACCAAATAGACCCGGCCCGTCGCACCAAGCCGATCGAGGGGTTCTTCAACCCCACTTAGCCCAACCGTCAGCTAGCGAGTCGGCGAGTGCCATTGGACGGATTTATCCCCTAGGCGCAGCGAGGCGACACGGTGCGCGACCTCGCGGCGTATCAGCCCGTCGGTCGACGCTTTTCGAATGTATGGGCTCAGTCCGGTGATCTCGCGAATCTGAATGAGGGTTTCTGCACCTGGCCAGTCGCTGACATCCCAGCCATAGGCAGCGGTGAACCGGCCCAGATCCTCTTGCGTATGACGGGCGAATCGGCGGGCCATGTAGTGCACTTGGATGAGGTCCCACTCGCGAGGGCCTTGGGCAACGTGGTCCCAATCACCGAGCACACCTCGGCCCGTCGTGAGCCGGATGATGTTGTTGGTGTGAGCGTCACCGTGGATCAGGCCGGTCGGCAAGGCCGGGCTCAGATCAGCCCAACTACTCCGCAGCCGCCTCACGTGGTCGTTCAACCAGGTGTGATCTTCTTCGGTCATGGCGTCTGGGTGCTGGCGGATGGCGGTCGCCACTGATTCGAAGGGGTCGGAAAGTTTTCGTAGCTGGACCGGTGGCCTGGGCTGGTGGTGCAGTTCGCGGAGCAACTCTCCGAGTTCGGCACCGGTTGCCGGGGGTTCATCGGCTGTGTCCAACAGTCGCCAGACCGAGACCACTCGTGCGACGACGAGGAACGGGTCCACGTCGGCAGGGATCACGCAAGGGTAGCCCTGGCGGGCCAGCCAACGCGTGATGGCTACGGAGGAGACGACGCTATTGAAAGCATCGGGATTGCTCGCGACGCGCACCAGCAGCTGAGCGGCAGGAAGTGCGATCGCGCTGTTGCTGTGCCGATGCACCAATCGAGCATCGTCAACAGGAACCTGGCAGCGGGCACCCACCTCGGCAAGAGCAGCCTCGACTTCGGGCGGCATTGCGGGCATGGGTAAGACGCTCCCCGCTGTCAGAGACCGCAACCTTGCAACACCGGCTCTGCCGCCTCCCGCAGTTCGACGACGGGCCGGTTGTCCTCGTAAGGGGCGAGCGCGTCGAGAACCTCGCCGAGCCGGATGCACACCCGGCGCGATGAAATCTGGGATGCCAGGTCAATGAGCTCATGGGCTGTCTCGCATGCGGCCTCGACCTGCAGGGTCTGCGCATGACCGATGGCCAGGACGCCGAGAGTGAACGCACGTGGCCGCGCGGCAGTGCGTGCGGTGAGGGCCTGCTCGGCCGCGTGGACGGCCTGATGGCCCATGCCGAGGTTGGCGTAGCAGCGGGCCTCCTCGTGGCGAAGATGCCCGTACTCATAGGCGCCCATCCACTCCGGCTCGGGGGCATCGCCGGCATGCTCGTAGGCCGTCCACACGGTACCGAGGACGCGTTGGGTCCGAGCCCTATCACCCGTCAGTGACCAGGCCAGCGCGTGCTTGGTGGTCAAGAATGCGCGGCTGAGGGGTGGCGCCGCTCGTGCGACGCCAGCGGCCCCCTCGGTGTAGGCGAGGGCCTGTCGGACGTAGTTCGCCCGTCGTTCTGGTCGGGGGGTGAGCGCGGCCTGGTGCATCTCGTGCTCACCGCGGCGAGACAGCACCCAGGCGGTCAGCGTGATGTCTGCGCTTTCTGCGGCCATGCTCGATGCTCTGCCTAGCAGGCCAAGTGCCTGGTCCAACTGGTCGGTATCCAGGTACATCGCGGCCACTCGCAAGGTGAACTCCGTCGCCACGCCGAACATCTGCCGTTTGAGGGGTTCGGGTGCTCGTCCGCGCAGCATCGGCTCGACCACGTCGGTGAGATAGTTGTCGGCCTGCTGGCGGATGCGCCTTCCACCGAAGCGGCGGTCAGCGGCCATCAGGGCGTTCAGCATCATGCGGATCGCCTCGACGTCGCCCTGTGTGGGGGCCGGGATCGGCTGCTGCTGGGGGCTGTCCTCGAACAGTTCTTCCTGGCTCATGCTCAGCGCTCGTGCATAGAGGATTCGGTAACGCTCGGTGATCCGCCGGACCTGCCCGTCCTCCCAGCGCTCGACGTACCGGGTGAGGCTGCGCTCGGACGGCATTTTGTGCGGATAGTCAGAGCATTCCCGCAATTCGTGTGCCATACGCGGAATGTCCCACCCGCGGGCCCGGCGTTCGTGCCGCAGACGTGCGCGGATCTCAGGGGTCGTCTCATACGCCATGAGCATGCACCTTCGCAGCCGACCGGGTCACGACACGACATCACAGATGTCGGAAGTTGTCGAACATAGTCGGCTAGAGGCGCGGGACGCGAAAGCGATCTGCTGAAAGCAGCCAATTCACGACCCGTCGAACGAGGTACCGGTGTTCGTCCAGCAGTGCATCCAGGAGCGTGGACCCTCCCACGACAAGGACACCCGCACGGGGAACGAGCTTGGCCGCAGCGGTGGGAGACCGCACAACCCCGCCGGATCCCCGCCGCCGAATGCATCCCGTACCCATCTACCCGAACCGATCGGATCACCCGCGCCTTGCGCACGGGAGGACAGGACGCCAACCATGACCAGCCAGGCCGCACACCAGACCCCACCGCCCACACAGCCCGCCCACCCGGAGCCGGGCACTCCCGAGCGCACCGAGAACGACTTCCTTGACCAGCTCGCGTCCGCGCTGGACGACCTGGACATCCGGACCCGCCTGACCAAGCTCGACATCCACACCTCGCTGGCCGTGATCAGCCCGACCGACTCGGTCCTGAACGAGAAGGTCACCTGCCGCGTGGACGACGGCTGCCCCACCTTCGCCTACTCCTGGGGCGACGACATCGAGGGCGACACCATCGCCGAGGTCGCGCAGGCCATCGCGCACGTGGTCACCACCGAGAACGACGGGCACGGCGTCGCCACGGGATAACCATGAGCGCTAACACCAGGCGCACCGACACCGCCCCACCCTGGCCCGGACCTGCCGACCTCCCTGACTACGACGAGCTGGAGCTAGTCGCGTTCATTGAGATCGTCCGGCTCCGAGAGAGGTTCAGCCGGCCGTCCGGTGGCCATTGGTGCATCCTTTACGACCCGTTCCGGCGGCGCTGGTTCGGAGTCCGCGGCAAGACCGGCTGGGTATGCGCGGACACTCCGACCGAGCTGGAGAAGCTCATCGACCGCGCCTAGCCGCGTCCCGCCTAGCCGAGACGTGCGACTCCGGTCCTGGTGTCACCGTGGCGTCCGTGCACGGCGCTCAATTTCCGCGCGCAAGCTCAAGACATACCCGCGACGAGGGAGAACGGCCGTGTCCTCAAGCGCCGGTGACCGGCACGATCAGCCCGTCACCGAATGCCAGGCGAACACGATCAATTTCGAGGTGCCGCACTTCGCGCGCATCTGGAATTACTGGCTGGACGGCAAGGACCACTACGACGTCGACCGTGAGGCCGGCGAGCAGGTCGCCGAGGTCCTGCCCGAGATCGTTCCGGCGGCCCGGCACGACCGTGCATTCCTCAGTCGCGCCATCTGGTACCTGGCCGACGATGTGGGAGTCCGCCAGTTCCTCGACATCGGCATCGGCCTGCCAACGCACGACAACACCCACGAGATCGCGCAGCGCATCGCACCGAACGCCCGCATCGTCTACGTCGACAAAGACCCTCTCGTCCTCGCACACGCCAGGGCGCTGCTCAAGAGCACCCCTGAAGGGCTCTGCGACTACGTCGACTCCGACGCCCGCGACGTCGACACCATCCTGCGCGAGGCCGCGCGGACGCTCGACTTCGGCGAGCCGGTCGGGTTGATGCTGCTGGACATCCTGAACCACCTCGAAGAGGACACCGAAGCGCACGCGACCGTGACGCGGCTGGTCGCCGCCCTGGCTCCGGGCAGCCACGTGGCCATCGCCCATCCCACAGCCGAACTGCACGGCGAACGCCTGCATCGGGCCATGCAGCTCGTGGTGAACATGGGCGGCACCTCCGTCCGTACCCGCACCCCACAGCAGATCACCGACTTCTTTGACGGCCTGCAACTGCTGGAACCCGGCGTCGTGTCGTGCTCCCAGTGGCGTCCCGAACCGTGGCCCCCGGAGCCTGCCGTACTCCAGTTCTGCGGCGTCGCCCGCAAAACGTAGTGCGCCCGTCCCGATGACTCCGGCGCACCTCAAGTGCCCCGGTTGACCGGATCCCTCCAACCCAGAAAGATCATCGTGTCCATAATCTCAACCCCCAAACGGCGCTTGAGCTTGGCCACCGCCGCCGTCCTGACCACCGGCGTGATCGCTGCACCCCTCATCCAGTCGGTCGCCGACCCGGACGCCACCCCCACGAACGCCTACCCGGTCGCCGCCTGGCAGCAGCTCGCCGTCGGTGGTCTCCGGCTGACGCTGGATGTCGCCCCCGACCCGGCCTCCTCCCGCACTCGCTCCTCCGCTGGCGCCGCCGGGACGCCGGTCGAGCCGGTGCCGCCCTCGCAGTGCCAGCAGGTCTACGGCTCCCCCGGCTGCTACGGGCCGTCGCAGATCAACGTGGCGTACGGTATCGACCGGCTGCACCGCCGCGGCCTGGTCGGCGCGGGCCGCACCGTCGTCATCCCGATCTGCGCGCACAACCCCCACATTCGCCGCGACGTGGCCGTCTACTCCCGGCACTGGGGCCTCCCACCGGCCGAGGTGGAGGTGCTGCAATACGGCGAGGTGCCGACCGCCGACCCCGACAACCCGGAACAGGCGCTGTGCGCCGCCGAAGCCACCGTGGACGTGCAGGCCGTGCACGCCACCGCGCCCGGCGCGAAGATCATCGTGGTGGAGACACCCCGCATCCCCTCCGGCGGCACCAAAGGGCTGCGCGAGCTGATCGACGCGATCGGGTGGGTGATCCGGCATCGCAAGGTCGACGCCGTCACCATGTCGTGGGGCGCCTACGAAGCGCACTTCCCCGAGCAGGCCGGACGCACTGGCGATTACCGGCTGCTCACCGGCCTGCGCGGTCCTCTCCGGGCGGCGTACCGGCGCGGGACGACGCTGATCGCCGCGTCCGGCAACACCGGCCCCACCGGACCCAACCTGGCCGGGACGGCCTTCTATCCGCATCCCACCGTGGCCTGGCCCGCGTCCGACCCGCTGGTCGTCGGGGTCGGCGGCACCCGTGTCCATCTCGATGACCACGGCCGCCGCACCCAACCGGACGAGGTGTGGGGTGACGAGAGCGGGCACGCCACCGGGGCCGGCCTGTCGGCGGTCTTCCCCCGCCCGGCCTTCCAGCGCCGCGTCGCCGGTGTCGTCGGTGACCGCCGCGGCGTCGTCGACTTCGCGCTGAACGCCTCGGGGCAGGCCCGCGAGTGGTACTACAGCGGCGGCTACAACCCGCTGCCCGGTCAAAAGCCTGGGTGGCTGCGGGTCGCCGGGACCTCGATCGCCGCTCCCAAGCTCGCGGGGATCGTCGCGCTCGCCGCACAGCAGGCCGGGCGGCCGCTCGGCGACATCCACCGGGCGCTGTACGCCGCGCCCGGCTCACCCCGGCACGGACTGTACGACCTGACCACCGGCAGCAACACCGCCAACGGCGTGCCCGGCTTCTCGGCCAGGCAGGGCTATGACCTGCCATCCGGGGTCGGAACCGTCGCTGACGCAGGTGGTCTGGTCACCACCCTCGCCCGCGCCGCTCGCTGATCATCCCCGAACCCGCTGATCCTCGCCCGGCTGCGGACACCTGAACCGTGTCGAGTCCGTCGGCCCCCGTCACACGGTCAGGACCTGTGGTCTGCGGCCGGGCGAGCTCCACGCGTCACGCCACCGGGCCGCCGTCGTGCCCGCGTCGGTCCGTTCCCTGAATTGCGAGGTACAGCGCATGACTGAGGTTCGGCTCAGTTACTTCAACTTCGAACACGGCGGACGGCCTGGCGGCAACTACACCGGGGACGCCGAAGGACCCTGCGACTACACCGGCCTGGTCCGCGTCATGCGCGACGACTGGCCCGACATCCTGGTACTCGGCGAGGGCGTCCGCTACGAACTCCTCGGCCGCAAGGGCGCGTGGGGTGCCGCGGCGGCGATGCGCGACGCGCGCGGCCCCTCCTACATCCCGCACTGCTGCTCGCTGCCCCGCGACGGCATGTTCGCCCCGGTCATCTTCACCAACCCCGACACGATCGTCGTGCGCCAGTTCTACGACCACCGGCTGCCCGACTTCGACGCGCGCAACCGCAACCTGCTCGAATTCACCCTCCCCGACCGCGACGAGCCACTCATGCGGGTCATCGCCTGGCACGGAGACATCCACTCCCCGACCATGCGGCTGGAAGACGCCCGCACCTTCGACCGGTTCGCCGACCCGGCGATCCCATGCGCGATCCTGGCCGACTGGAACGCGGTCCCATCCGGGCCGCATTTCGAGCCAGCCGACCTGAACACCCCCGGCGTACACGGCCCGCGCCAGCTCGCCTGGCGGGTCCTGTTCCAGCACGGCCTCGCCCAAGCCGGACCGCACCGCTACGACAGCCGCGCCCTGGACTACCTGATCGGCTACTGGCACGCACCACGTGACCGGCGGCGCGCCTGGCTGCGCCGTCTTCCCGGGCGGCGCGTCGGCGGCGTCGGGTTCCACCACGCCGCCGAACTGGCGGGCGACTTCACCCCCACCCAGATCGAGCGCCCCAACGGCCGCCAGCCGATCGCGCTGGACGCCATCCTCCTCAACGACCCCATGGCCAAAGCCATGGTCCCCGACTCCTACCGCGTCCACCCCTTCCCCGACCCGGACCGGCCCGACTCCGACCACCACCGCGTCAGCCTCACCGTCGACCTCTGATCCCCGCCATGCCATCGAACCCGCACAGCGGCCCCCACGACGGCGCCGACCCGGAGGATCACCCATACCGATGGCGTTCCTACGCACGCGGCGGCTCCATCACCCACGTGGCTCTCGACTGCGGCCACACGCTGACAAACAGCCGCAACGTCGTCGACCTCGTGCTGGCAAGCGGTCGGTCAGTACCGCCGCCACCTGGGCACTCGACACCGTCGCTCCGGCACTGGTGTCCAACACCGGGCCCGGCCAGGACCTGCGCGGCGACCCTTCCGCCGGCATGGTCGGCCTGTTCGGCGACCGCGTTTACCCCAGCCAGGTGATGGGCCTCAACCACTGCGCCGTCTGGGCCGAGTCACCATCGGCGGATAGCGCCGCCCCGACCCACCCAACTCCAAACCAGAGACCCATTCCACATGATCAAGTCCCCCCTCGACGTTGACCCGTTCGCCTCCACCGACCCCACCGCGCGGATTCGCCACCTGTACCGCCTGCGCCGCGCGACACACCATTTCATCGTCCGCTATGGCGAAGCACACTGGGCCGGCGAGCAGGAATTCTCCGGATGGCTCACCGCCCCGCCGACCATCACCGCCCTCCCCGCCAGTCGGCGCCCCAAGGCGCTGGCGACCGACGAAGCGGCGCGCATCTCCGACGCTCACCTGTACGGCCTGGATGAGGCGGCCACCACCACCGCCGTCACCCTCGGCGCCCGCATGGTCGAGTTCACCTCCAGCGGTGCCGGCTCGGACGTTCACCGAGCGTGGAGCCCGGTCGCCGCACCGCCCGCCACGTCCGGCCTCCTGCGGTGGGCCAGCGGCATCGGCTACGACAATCTCGGCGTCCCGTTGATCGCCGCCCACTGGGGCCCCACGCTGGAAGGCACGTGGCTGACGTTTTGGGCCGATAACTGCGTCGTCGCCCGCAACGAAATGACCCAGCAAGGCTGGACACGCAGCGAAGCCCGGCTTGTCCTGCAGGAATTCGGTCCGCTGGCCACCACCGGAATGGCCACGGTCCTCATCCCCTGCCCGGATGCCGAACCGCCCACCCAACCGCCCGCCGTTCCGTGCGCGGAGTCCCCGCCCGCACTGATCGACCCACTGCTCGCGCTGACTGCGACGGTCGTGGCCTCGTGGGCGCTGCTGACCACGCCCGGTGTGGCGCGACTGATCACGCGCGACCCCAAGGACGAGGCCATCCGCGACCGCCGGGCCGGACTCACGCCCCGCCCCGCGACCCTGGCCACCGAGCCTATTGACCCACAGATCAGCCAGCAGCCGGGAAAGGGAGGCTCGGCGTGATCCCTAAGCAGTCTCCGCCAGAGCAGGTGCCGTCGCAGGAGCAGGCTCCGCCGGAACAGACGAGCGGCATGCTGAGGGTTCTGGACGACCTAGCTGGCCAGGCCCAGCACGCGATGAAACGCTTGCGCGGCAGCGTGGACGACGCGCCATTGCCGGAGATCGTGAGCGCGCTGGAGTTGCTGGCGCGCAACGTTGAGTTGCTCCATCAGATGGTGTCGGCGGTGAACCAGCGCGCGGCGCATATCCGGGAGCGGGAGGTCACCGAACGGCGTAGTGGGACCATACTGGAAACAATGGACTCGGCGTTGGTGACTATCTCCCACGGGCAGGAGACCGCGAAGTTGGTGCACTATCTGCTGTCGATGGGGCGCCGCGAGCTAGTCCGCGTGGACGAAGGCGAGGTGTGACCTCACACGTGCACAGAACTCAGCAACCCTCAAAGCCCATCCTTGAAGATGCCGACCCTTTGGGTTCGGGCCATCAACGCCTTCATGAATCTAGAACCCACGGTCCTCCCGTTCGACGCCTTGGAGGAGGTCGGCGGTGGCGGTCTTGGTCACGTGGAGTTCGTTGATGCCTATGGCCGAAAGTAGGAGGGTGGGTTCGCTGATGGTGACGGTGACCCGAATCTGCTGACCGCTGATGATGCTGACCGATCCGATGTTGCCGCTGCTCGTCAGGTACGCACGAGCGGCGCCCACTGCGGTTGTTCGGTCGACGACGAATCGGCCGCCCTGGGTGTAGGCGCGGTCGCGGTCGATTCGTCCCACGCCGGCACGGGCAGCCTCCTCGGCCACGGCGGAGGCTTCGCGGGCGGCACGGAGTTTGATGCCGCCGTCGACGACGAGTCCCGCAGCGGCCAGCAGGGCAAGGAAGAACACGATGACGAGCAGGCTGATCGTCCCGTCGTCATGGGTTCGGAGTTCCCGCGCGGGGGTCAGGATGCTCCGCCTCATGGTTGCCGTCCACGATATGGGTCGACCGGACTGGTGAAACGCGACCTCACGGTGGTCGAAGGGACCCCTGCCAGAGAAACGTCGGCGAGTTGGACGGTGCACGTCACGTGAGCGGTGACGGTGGCTGCGGCTCCGACGGGGCGGGCGAACCCGGCGGTGTCCACGCTGACGTGCGCGGGACAGTTCAGCCCTTCGCGGGTTAGCGCTGCTCGGGCGCTGCTGGTCGCGCTCGTCTGCGCGGTGGCCGGGTCGCGGGCGATGCTGGCTTGGCGGGCGGCGTCTCGTGCGGCGGCCTCCACTGCTTGGTGGGCTTGGGCGACGCGTCCCGCGGCGATGACGAACAGCAGCATGATGATCAACGCGGGGGCGAAGATGACGAGTTCCAGCGTCACCGATCCGCGATCACCGGGGTCGCTCGGCGTGAGGTTTGTGTGGCGCGGGCAGGCGGCATGATGTTCGCGCATTACCCGCCTCCGCCGACGCCGTTGTCGGACGGTACCGGGAGTCCCGTGGGTTCATGATCACCCTGGGTTTGGTTCTTGAGTTGCTGACGAGGCCAGTGGGGTTGCTGCGTCCGTCGTGAAAAGATTGACGTTTCGTCGGGATTCCTGAAGGATCTACGG